>CAZWCE010000008.1:0-193162 GCA_964632505.1 uncultured Planctomycetaceae bacterium
CGGTGCGGGAGGCTCGTCGGGGTTGGGGGTGGTTCCTCGGGTGGTCGACGGCGGGTTGCTCCGTCGGGCGCGGCGGGGACGATCACTCGGCGTCGGACCCGGCACCGGCGTTTCTCCTTCCGAAGGCGTCATGGTCGGAAATGGGGCGGGGAGGTCCGCCGACCCGGAAGAAGCGTCGCTTTCGGGGAATTCCTCGGGAAGTCGCGCTCGATCGGGAAACTCTTCCCAAGGCTCTTCCTCGCCGATTCCCGAGAGAACGTCGCTGGTGTAGGGATCGTCCTGGAAGACGGATTCCCCGAACAGATCGTCCTCGTCGACCACGCCGGCTCCCATCATCGGTCCGAGAGGATCGGAGAACGACTCCCCGTAACTCTCTGGGCCCGGTTGCAGCACCGCATCGGGATAACCGCGGCCGAGCATCGTCAGATCCTTGTAAAAGACCTGCCGGGGGGGAGAGACGGTCGCGTCGACGACGAATTCCGCCCGATTGAACGTTCCCTGGGTATCGAAGAAGCCGATCATCTGCCCTCGGTAGACGTCGCCCCCGGTGGTCACATACGGCATCAGCCGCTTCATCGTCGGCAGATCGACCAACTTTTTCGCCAAGAGCCAGGTCGGATGCCTTCGGAGCGGGTTGTCGTCGGAGAGCCGCCTTCGCATGGCGAGGATTCTCGAGACCGTGCTCTCGGAGAAACCGGGGATCGCCTCGAGCACGCAACGGGGCGCCTCGTTGACGTTGATGCGGCCGGGGATGACGGTTTGGCGGCTGGTCGAGGTGTGGTCGAGCAGTTGGGCCAGTCCCTCGACCAGATCCTTGCCGCGAAGACGTAAGGGACTGGCGACGATGACCGTCTTCATCTTCGGTTTGGCATTCTGCTGGCGCGTGGAGTCGTCGTTGGAGGCGGCGCCTCGGTTCATCGTGTTTTCCGTTTCCTCCGGGACTTTGACGGCGACGCGGGCATCGATCAAATCGAGCGGCGAGGCCAGGCGGTAGCGGGCCCTTTGGGAAGTGTCCAAGAGCGAGGAGGCCTTCGAAGCGGGGAGTATCCAGGATGCCTCGGTGGGAGCGGATTGTTTCGACGTACGTCGGGACTTGCCGCTCGAGGACGAGGAGTCGGAATCGTCTTGTTGACTCTGCCGGCGTGCTTGGCGCAAAGCGGCGGCGCCGGCCGGTCCGAACTGTCGGTAGAGGATGATGAAGTCGGCCAGAGAGCGATCGACCCGCTTGCGCAACTGTTGGTGCAGGAAGGGGAGTTGATTTTCGTTCAGGTAAACGCGGGGGCGGCCTTGGGGATCGACGTCTTTCTCGGCGCTGAAGACGGTCAGGTAATGGCACCAGGGAAGCCGGCCGTCGCCCTCGTCGGCGAAGCCGCTTGCCCCGTTGGTCAGGTCGAGCTTTTCTTCCCCCTCGTCGCGGAGGTAGTTCAGGTTTTCGTCGGTGCCGTAGAGTTGCTTTCGGGTGACGTCGCGGACCAAGAGCAACTCCTCGAGCGAGGCGGGAACGGCGTTTCGCGGCCCGTAGGGCAAACCGAGGCGACGATAGTAGCTCAATTCGGCTCCGGAGGGCCGGGCCGACTTGTCGGCGTCGATCCAATCGAGCAGGGAGTCGGCGGCCGACGTGGTCATGCCGGGCAGTTGCATCAGGGCCTTGCGACCGCTGCCGGGCGAGGCCTCTTCCCACTTCAGCAGCGTGTCGAGATGCAGTCGGGAAGATTCGCTTTTCAAGCCGTACTTCAGTCCGGTGACCTGCCCCCGTTCGATGCGCGGAGAGAGCACGGTGAATCGACCGATCACTCCCGGCGGTCCGAGATAACCCTGCCCGGTGGCGTCGGGTCCCAGCACGATGATACCGCGAAAGAACGAAGGGTTCTCCTCGATCCCCCCGATCTGCCGCCGGACCGACTCCGGTTGATCCACCATTTGATGGACCAGTTGCAGTCCCGATTGGGTGACGTGCTCGATCTGGATTTCGTCGCCCCGAAGTTGCGTCGCCTCGTTTTCGAACGACATGAACGAGAGGAACGCGTACGCGCCGAGACTGAGGATCGCCACGATGATGGAGACCAGGTAAAGCGCCATGCCGCGTCTTGGGTCGGGGCGTCGGGTTGTCGTGCGGGAGTGCCGGAACATGTCTCTGGAAGGGGGATTTGGGAATGGGGGGAAATACGGAATTCTGAAAACGACGTTATCCTCCGCCGCGGATCCACTGCTCCTGCATCGTTTGAGGAGGCTTCGGGCGTTTCACTTTCGGCCGAGGGGTCGATTTTTTCGGCCGGCTCGGCGGTTGGCGGACGGTCTTCTTCGGCCTGGGAGGTTGGGGGCGTTTCACCTCCTCGTGCTCCAGGAGCGGGGTGGTCGGAAGGTGCATCACCAAGCGATGTTCGACCGGCGGGGGGAGATCGAGCTTGCGGCAGAGGTCTTTCATCGACCGGATGGACCGTCGGCTTGTTCCCGCCGTTTGTTGGGCCATCTCGCCGAAGGGATCTTCGCCGAACGTGTTGTCGTCGAGGGACTCGATTCCGGCGCCCGCCTGGTCGCTGCCGACCATCGAGGTATCGCCGTAGAAAGCGTCCCCGCTCTCTTGGCTTTGGAGGTGACGTTGCAGCTCGACCAAGAGAGGGCTGGAGGTCACAAGGTTGATGTCCTCCAGCGGCATCAGTTCGAGCGTGACCTCCACCGCCACCGGCAGACCTTTCCTCTGGAGACTGTTCCACGAGGTGCTCCACCGCTTGCCGTCGTAGTACCGGAACCGGCATTCGACCACTTCGGGGGCCCACATCGTCGCGTCGTCGAGATTCCTCTGGAGTTGTTCGGTGATCGGAACGGTGTAACCGCTTGCCGAGTCGTAGGTCCCTTCGCCGTCGAGCGGAGGAAGCCCCTGGGGTTGGAAGGCGTTCGCCTCGAAGGCGCTGGGGCCGGTCATCGTCCCTCCGATCGACTCCAGGTCGGCACCGGACTCTTCGCCGGTGGGAGTTTCGAAATCGAGCTCCTTGCGCCGCAGACCGCACCGCGCCTCGCCCGAGATGGCCTCATACGACGCCGGATGCACGAACCGGTAGAAAACCGTTTTCAGTTCGGGGGCCTGGGCGATGTACCCCGACCCGGTCCCGCCGTAGAGCGCGTCGCCCGAGGGAGCGCTGCGTTTGCCTTGCGGGCGGGCCTTGAAGGGATTGATCTGGACGACGTCGATGCGGAGCTCCTGGTCGTTGCCGTTCAGACCGAATCGACGGACCGCCGCGGTGCCGAGCATCTTCTTCTGGCTGGGATGGATCGGGTCCTGGATCGCCGAACCGAGATCGTCGTGCATCAGTTGCGAAAGGGAGCGGACCAGTTGCGACTTGCCCGCCCGTTGCGTCCCCTTCACGAAGATGTCGCTGAAGACCTGCGTCATGCTCCAGAGCATCGAGAGCAGCACGACCAACAGCGACATCGCCAGGAGCACTTCCAGGATGGTCAACCCGCGGCGCGGACTTCTCCCGTTCGCGGCCACCCGACGGCGGCGCGATCTGGAAAAAGCGAACATGTGGGGAAGGCTTCGGTTCATGGGCGATTCCGGGATTGTTCGAGCAACTGGAGGTTGAAGTCGTTCTCGGCGTCGTAGGATTCCGTTTCGATCGGGCCGACGTCGCGGCGCTGGTTGCGGGGTTGGGTGTTGCTCCGCTCCCCGAAGGCGGTGTTCAGTCTCGGATCGCGCGAGAACCGATCACTCGCGCCGGCGGCGCTTCCCGAGCCGATATTCCCGGAACGCGAACGCTGCGGGGTGGCGGAGCCGCCGGAGAGGGAATCGTCGGTCGCGGAAGGCGGACCGTCGCCCATGCCGGTCGATTCTTCCCCAGTCGAATCGCTGCTCGGGAAGTCATCGAATCCCAAGAGTTCCGGATTTCTGGGCCCAAACATCGCTTCCTCCATCGCCGTGTCGTTCATCATCGCGGAGGAACTTGTCTCCGGGGGCATCATCGAGAAATCGTCGGCGGGGGCGCTGTCCGCGCGCATCTGGGGGCTGTTGAAGGCATCGCGCTGGTTCGGGAAGGGATCGATCGCTCCGCTTCCCATCGGACCGGCTTGGCTGAAGGATGACGTCGCGCCGAAGCCGTCCAGGCTACCGCCCATCGGACCGCCGAAACCGGAGAGACTGCCGGCGGCGTCGGGCCCGACCATCGTGGCGTTGTAGCGCTCGGAACCGCCCTGGCCGAAGAGGCTGGTCGCGCCGGGTTCCATTCCCTCGGGATACAGCGACGCGATGCGCGAGGCATCGACCCAGTGCACCAGGGCGTACTCCGGGCCGATCGGCGCGGAAAGGACCGTGCCGCCGTCGATCAGTTCATGTTTTCGCGCCACGACGCGGATCGCCACCAGGTCGAGTCGGCCGACCGGGCGAACTTCGACCCAGAGCGTCCAGTTCAACAGCCCTTCGATGCGTTCTCCCATTTGGGGCCGGATCGGCTCCGAGCCGCTGAGCAACTCGTTCATGCGGCTCTGGCAGGCGACCTGGACGATCGAACGGTCCTGAGACTTTTCGGCATCGCGCATCGACACGTCGGCCATGTGGCTGAGCATCGTGATGCCGGTGACGAGTATCACCAGCGCAACCAGGATTTCGATCAGGGTGAATCCCTGACGTCGCTTCGTCGGGTTCATCACCATGGCTCCCTGGGGATTCCGAGGGTATTCACACGCGGAGAAGGCGTGGACTCCTCGGGGGCAGTGGTTTCGGGGGATGGGGACGCCGCGGGCGCGCCCGGCGACGAGGTCATGCCCTCCGGGGGGAGTGCTTCCGGTGTCTCGGCTCCTTGGCCCCTGGGGGCCGTCGATCGGGAAGGCGAATCGTCCGGTCCCGATCGAGCTTTCTGTCGGGCCGGAGGTGCCTGCGCTGGTGGCTCGACGTTGGCGGTATCGAACACGTTATTGCCCAAAGGGGGGTGGTCCGCAAGGGGATCGTCCGAGGGCGACCGGCCGAAATTTTCTTGTGTGAGTTCTTGCGGGAACTCGGGAATTTGACCGAAGGCGGTCTCCGCGTCCATCGTTGCGTTGGGATTCATCGAAGGAAATCCGCTTCCACCGCCGTAGGGATCGATCGCCTGATTGCCGAGATAACCGGAGTCGCCGCCGAAAGCGCTTCCGCCGGAGAGCGATCCCCCGTAACCGTCCATCGGTCCCCCGGGGGCGTCGTTGTTCCATCGGGAAGCGGTCCCGGCATTGTATCCGGTTGCGTTTCCGTAGCCGTTTCCGAAACCGTCCCCGTAGGAGGCGTAAGCGTTTTCTTCGGGCGTTGGGAAAGGACGCATGTCGCCCAAACGGGCGCTTCCGGTCAATCCGCGGAGGGTGATGTCGATGTAGCTGTCCAACGGGGGAGGCGCCACGAGGACCAATCGGGCGCTGGAGGTCCTGCCGTTGGGATAGAAAACGATCGGATCGGACCATTTTTTTGCCCGACCGGAACGCATCCGGGCGACCGTTTGCCGGGAGACCATCTCCGCTCCATAATCGACCGCATCGAGATCTTCGCCGGGATCGGCGGGCGTTTCGCCGGAGACCTCGCCCATGGCGAAGCGGATATCGTGCGGCAGCGATTTGCGGTAAGCGGTGCCGGCGCGGGTTTGGAGCACTTGGTCGGTTTGCGTCTGGTCGGAAGTGTTGTCTGCGGGAGCTTCCTCCGCCATCGCTTCGCCCAGTGGCGGCATCGCCCCGAAGTCGCCGGAGACGCTCGTGTCGAACATGTCGACCGTTTCGTCGGGAGTTTCACCGAAGGCGCTCGGCCCGACCATCGTTCCGGCCTGCGAGGTGGAATCCTGCAGGCGTTCGAACTCGTCTTTGGGGAGGATCTCGAAGATGTTCGTACCCGGCTGGTACCGGAAGAGGTAGGGGGATCCGGTTTTCATCGCCTGGAGTCGGGCTTCGTGCAACTGCGACCGAATATCCTTGGCGGCGCCGCGGAGTTCGGCCTTCATGAGCGAGCGGTTCAGCGTCGGCAGGGAGAGAGAGACCATGATCAGGATGATCGCCAGGGTGACCAGCAGTTCGAGCATCGTGAACGCGGACCGGGCGTCTCGACGGAGCGTCCGATTGTGTCGGCATCGCAAAAGCATCGGTTCACCTGATCGCTGAGGGAGGGAGAAGTGACGACCGGAGGTGGGAGGGAAAAATCCCCGATGGGGGCTCCGCGGCGCGAATCGTGGGGATCCGCGCCACCAGAGCCGTCACCATCATCGGGGGGCTGCAAGACGTCGTCGGTCTGCCTTGCGGTGATTTGTCGAAGGCGGCTTACATGCCGCCGGTCTCGTCGGGCATCGGCATGTCGCCTTCCATGCCACCCCCCATTCCGGGATTTTGCATGCCGCCGTCCATGCCGCCCATTCCGGGATCTTGCATGCCGCCGTCCATGCCGCCCATTCCGGGATTTTGCATGCCGCCGTCCATGCCGCCCATTCCGGGATCTTGCATGCCGCCGTCCATGCCGCCCATGCCTTGGCCTTGCATGCCGCCGTTCATGCCGCCCATGCCTTGTCCTTGCATACCCATATTCATTTGCTGTTGCTGGGATTGTTTGGCTTGTTGTTGCTGGCGTTTCTGCTGGGTTTCTTCGAGGTTGAAGTTGGTCACGTCGTCCTCGGTGCCGAGTTCCTTATCGGGGCCGCTGGAGGCGATGGCCGGTTCTCCCTTGACGGTTTTGTTGGTCGGATACTCGTAGTAATAGGGTTCGTTCCAGGGGTCAAGGGGCACTTCCTCGGTGCCGAGATAGGGGCCGCTCCATTTATCGAGGGCCGCGACCATCGATCGGGCTTGGCCTTGTCGCATGGAACTCATGCTCATCGAGCCGCTGCCCATCATGTTGCCGCCCATGTTGCCGCCCATCATCCCCATGCCGTTTCCTTGCATGCCACCCATGCCTTGGTTCTGCATGCCACCCATGCCGTTTCCTTGCATGCCTCCCATTCCGGGATCCTGCATGCCGCCCATGCCGTCGTTCATGCCTCCCATTCCGGGATCCTGCATGCCGCCCATGCCGTCGTTCATGCCTCCCATGCCGGGATCCTGCATGCCGCCGCCCATGGTGCTTCCGTCATCCTGCATGTTCTGCATGAGCATGCCGGCATTGAAGAGCTGCATGGTGCCGCCCATGGGACCGCCCATGCCGTTTCCACCCATTCCACCGTTCATGCCGCCCATGCCGTTGTTGTTTCCGTTGTTGTTTTGCATCATGGGATCATTCACCCCCGGCATTTGGCCGTTCATGCCTTGGCCGCCCATGCCGTTCATGCCACCGCCCATTTGGCCTCCCATATCGTTCATGCCACCGCCCATTTGGCCTCCCATGCCGTTCATCATATTTCCCTGCATGTTGCCTTGCATGTTCTGTTGCATGCTGCGGTCGGGCTGGGGTTTTTCGATCAGCGCCTGGAGTCCCTGATTGGTGGTCGGGTAGGTTCGGGTGTCGGTGTAATACTCCATGAGCGCTTTTTCGAAGGTCTCGATTCGGGCCTTCGCGGCGCGGATGTTCGCCTTTTCCATCTGGTTGAGGATGTTCGGCACCAACAGCGCCAGAATAATGATGATGATCGCCAGCACGACCAACAGTTCCAACAGCGTGAAGCCGTGCCTTTCCTTGTAAACGAGGGCTTTCCGTGTCATGGGTCTCTCTCCTTTAATGGAAGTCGATGGTTATGTTTGATTCATCATCGCATGACGAGTGGCCATTAGTGCACTGTCGATGCGACGCTCATCATAGGACCGCGGGGCGCGGCCCCCATGGTGTTGTGTTGTTTTTGCGGAAGGGGGTCCGGGGGGCGATCAGGCCGAGGTGCCCATCTGGAAGATCGGCAGCAGCAGGGAGATCATGATGAACAGCACGGCACCGGCCAGCGCGAGCAGCAAAAGCGGTTCGAGCATGCGGAGCATCATATCGATCTGTCGGCTCATGTCGCGTTCCATGTTGTCGGCGACCTTGATCAGGACGTTTTCCAATGTATTCGACTCCTCCGCGACGCTGATCATCGCCATGACCTGCGGCGGGATGATGCCGCACTCGGCCAAGGGCCGGGAGAGCTGTTCGCCGGAGGAGACGTTCGCGGCCGATTGGTTGATCGCATCGGCCAGGATGACGTTGCCGGTCGAATGGCTGCTGATCTCCAGGGCCCGGAGGATCGGCACGCCGTTTTCCAGCAACGTCCCGAGTACGCGGCAGAACCGCGAGACCGATGCGGCAAGGAATACCTTGCCGAAGATCGGCAGTTTCAGTTTCCAACGGTCGGTCAGCCTCCGCCCGAGTCGGGTTTTCATTTGTCCGCGGAACCAGAACACGGCGAGCACGATGCCGCCGCCGAACCAGAACCAGTATTTCTGTATCATCTCGTTTGCGCTGATCAATCCGATGGTGGTGATCGGCAAGGTTCCACCCTGGGCGCGGACCATGTCGAACATCGTCTCGAACTTGGGGACGAAGAACGTCAACAGCACGAAGACCACCGTCACGCCGACGGTCGTCAGGATCGCGGGGTAGATCATCGCGCCGACAATCTTCCCCTTCATCTCTTCTTGTTTCTCCAAAAACGAGGCCACGCGTTTGAGCGAGTCCTCCAGAAACGAACCTTCCGCTCCGGCCCGAATGATGCTGATCGTCAGGTTGCTGAAGACCTTCGGGTGGGCGGCGAACGCCTCGTCGATCGCCTTGCCGTCGGCGATCTGATCCTGGATGTCGGTCATCACCTCGCGGAGCGTCGGATGCGAGGTCTGCCGGGAAAGCACATTCAAAGCCGAGAGGACCGGCACGCCGTTTTCCAACAGGTCGGCGAACTGGCTGAGCGTGCTGCTGACCAGTCGCGTGGGGACCTTTCGCTGGAACAGGTTGATCTGGATCTGCCCTTTGAGCGCATCCTCGACGAGGATCGGGAAAAGCGATTGTCGCGAAAGCGACTCGATCGCCTCCCGTTTCGAGCCGGCGGTCAGTTTGCCGGTGATGTCCTCGCCCTGGGGGTTGCGGGCGGTGTACACGAAATCAGGCATGTTCGATCCTGCGGGTCGGTCTCCGACCCGGCTCGGGTTCGTGAAAGGTTCGTTCGCTTCTCTGTATCATGTTCCCGCGAAGGCGTCAATCCTGTTTCGCCAAGCGGACGACTTCGTCGATCGAAGTGATCCCTTCGGTCACCTTGCGCCAGCCGTTTTCTCGCAGGGTCATCATGCCGCCTCGTCGGGCCGCGTCCTTGACGACGTTCGAGGGGGCCCTTTGCCCGGCGAGTTGCCGGACCTCGTTGTTGGCAACTAATAGTTCGTACAGTGCCACTCGGCCGCTGTACCCGGTGTTGCGGCATTCGCGGCAGCCGACCGGTTTGTAGATTCGGGCATCGTCCTCTTCGAGCTTTTCCCAGGGGAAATCGTCGGGGACGTCTTCTTCGTGCGGCTCGTGCGGTTCGCAGCAATTCTTGCACAGCCGCCGGACCAGCCGCTGGGCCATCACGCCTTCGACGGTGCTGCATACCAGAAACGGTTCCACGCCCATGTCGATCATTCGCGTGAACGCGCTCGAGGCGTCGTTCGTGTGGAGCGTGCTGAACACGAGGTGGCCGGTGAGCGATGCCTGGATGGCGTTTTCGGCCGTCTCGAAGTCGCGGATTTCCCCCACCAGACAGATATCGGGGTCGTGCCGGAGAATCGCCCGGAGACTCGAGGCGAACGTCAGCCCGACCTTCGTGTGGACCTGGATCTGGTTGATGCCGTCGAGCTGGTACTCGATCGGGTCCTCGGTGGTGATGATCTTGGTGTCGTCGCTCTTGATTTCGTTCAGTGCGCTGTACAGGGTCGTTGTCTTTCCGGAACCGGTCGGCCCGGTGACCAGGATGATGCCGTGCGGCAGTGTGATCAGCTTGCCGAAGGTGGCGTAGATGTCGGGATCCATGCCGATGCCCTGGAGGGTGAAGTTCATGCTGTCCTTGTCCAAGACACGCATGACGATCCCTTCGCCGTGAAGCATGGGGATGATCGAGAGACGAATGTCGATTTCCCGGCCGGAGATCTTCAGCTTGATGCGGCCGTCCTGCGGGACGCGCTTCTCGGCGATGTTCAAGCGGGCCATGATCTTCAGGCGGCTGACGATCGCCGACTGGAATCGGTTGATCTCCAGCGGCATCGGTTGGGTCTGCAAGACGCCGTCGATGCGGTAGCGGACCCGCATGCCGGATTCCTGGGCCTCGATGTGGATGTCGCTCGCCCGGGCCTCGACCGCCTCGGAGAGGATTTCGTTCACCAGGCGGACCACCGAGGCTTCCTGGGCCATTTCGGCGTCTTCGCTGCGATCCCACTCCAACTCCTCGAGGACCTGGACTCCCTCTTCGTCTTCGTCGGTCTGGGCCAAGAGGCCCTCGATCGTTTCCGCCCCCACGCCGAGATTCGACTTGATCACTTTCCCCAATTCCGACGGCAGGGCGACCACCGGCGTGACCGAAACGGAGACGGCCGCACTGATGGCGTCGAGGGCATGGAGATCGAACGGATTGCTCGTGGCGACGATGAGCGAGTCATCCTCGTCGTAAGCGACCGGAAAGACGCCGTGCTTGTGGATCAGCTTGATGGGAAATCCCTGGAGAATCGAATCGTCGATCTCCGACTTCGTCAGATCCAGCAGTCGCATGCCGAGCGTCGAAGCCAACAAGCGGAACGCCTCTTCCTCGCTGCGCGCGCCGAGTTGGGCGGCGGCGATCTGCAATCGACCGTCGTGAGAAAGCGCTTCCCGGGCGACCTGGAGCTGTCGGGCATCGAGCATTTCCGGTTCGGCCGGGGCTTCGACGTAAATCATCATCGGAATGGTCCGGTCAAAAAATTATGAATGGGATCCCCCGATGCAGCCTCCGGAAAAAGGGCGGCGCGTGAAGCTCGCCTTCCGCGAAGCGACCTTGAGGATCGGGATCTTGCCTGTGGCAGGCAAGAAAGTCGCGTCCCGTCGCGCCACCTGCGACGCAAGGTTCCACGGGGAGCCGCGTATGCAATGAAAGGGAAAGGGCTTCGGATAATCGTTCCGCGATCAGGATCGCCACGGCGCTGACGAGGTTCCTCGCTCGCGGTCGGGGGCGAGGCGAAAGCGTACCGTCGGAACCACTTCCAGAAACTCTCTCGAAGGGGGGTTGTTGGGTATAGGCAGGATCAAATCATCACAAGGACGCCGAACGCGGACGGGCCCGAAACATATGCTCGCCAACGAGCCGAACCTGCGGCGCTCGGAAATCTCTCCTCGAAACCGGGAGGTGCAGGAGGTGTTTGACGACCCCGCCGTTGCGACGTGAATGCGATGCTGATTGTGAGAGAACTGGAACCGAAAAAAATCAGAGTCGGAATATCGTTGAAATAGTCGTCCCTTTTGAATATATTGTACTTAGAAGCTAACACGGGTCAATAGAAATATGTCGATCGGTCGGTTCTTTCCGATTTTTCGCCATCTCCTGTTTCCGAGGAAATATTCCTCGTCGTCGACCTGCCTGAGCCTCCCTTCCGCTTCCTTCCCACCGAAAATACGGGTGCCTGCCATGATCCATTTTCTTCCCCCGTCTTTCAAAAACGTCTTCAGGGTAAGCCGCTTTTCCAAGATTTTTCAGAAGATGCTTCCCGTTCTCCTGATCGGCGGTTGGACGGCGATCCCTTCTTTGATGGGAACCGAAACGGATGAATGCCACCTCGGCGAAGGGGTATGTCGAGCAAGTGTCCCCACCGAGGGGCTGGTTCTGGCGATGTTGTTGCCCCAGGAAGAAGGGGAGGAGGATGCGAACGACCAAGAGGAAAGCGATTCCGAGGAATCGGAGGATGGAGGGAATGGAGAGGAAGGGGCTGTCGAAGAAGATGGAGAAAAAGAAGGAGATCAAGAGGAACCGCCGGCCTGGATGTACCGGGGGCGTGTCTTCGCACCGGAGTATTTAACCGATCCGGTGGAGGTGGAGCCTCCCACGCTCCAAGAGCGGACGATCGCGCCGGTGATTTCCGTGAAACTCGCCCGATATGGAAGTCGACTGCTGGAACGGTACGATGAAAACGCCGACGGGAAGCTCCAGAAATCGGAGTGGACTCAAATGCAGGGTTCGCCGCAGACGATCGATTTCGATGGCGATTTCGTGCTCACCATTCAGGAGATCGTGCGGCATATCGCGCTGTATGGAAGACACCGTTCGATCTATCATCCGTATGTTTCGGTTCAATCGGCCCGTCGGGTGAGCCGTCCGCAAACGCAGATGCAGCTCTTCCAGCCGGCCTCCGGCACGCTGGAAGAAGAGGAGACGGATGCCGAACAAGAAGAAGGACGCCGGGAGCCCGCCGCCGACGTGTCGGCCGAGGAGATCGAGAGTGGTGAGGTCTTCGGCGAAGAGCAAGGGGAAGAGTCGGAATCGGAAGAGGGCGACGGGGAAGACAAGTCGGAGGAGGTTCGCAAGGCCGAAGAAGAAGCTCTGGAAAGGGCGCTCGGCGAGCTGGCTCCGGCATCGGCCCGCAAATATTACACTCCGCCCGGTAAGCTCCGGGGTCTGCCCACGTGGTTTGTCACGCGGGATACCAACGGGGACGGCCAGGTCGAATTGCATGAGTTCGCTCCCTCACTCTCAACGCCGGCAGTCGCCCAATTTGGGAGACTCGATAAAAACGGCGACGGTTTTCTCACCCCCAAGGAGCTGACTTCCGGGAACTGACGCTCCGAGCGATCGGCCTGCATTTCACTCGGCGGAGTCTCCGATCTTCGCCGCAGTCGTTTTTTTTTCCGCTTTCGTGGAGAGGCCGCGCACGTTGAATTGCCGTGCCGAAGGGAGTACACTACGGGAACAGCGACACCCTGTTCCGTTGGGCCTTCGGCAGCCGTTTTCGACGGACGGATCGCCAAGGCCGACGGGGCATTTCTTCTTGAGGTCCCGCCGTTTCGTTTTCCACAAAGGAGCCCCTTCATGCCACGTTTCTGTCATTGGAAGAGATTCTCCTGTTCGATGCTGACGGCGATGCTTCTCGGCATCGCGTGTCTGACGGTCCCGTCGACTGCGGCATTGGCCGAGCGTCCCAATATTATTTTGATCATGTCGGACGACATGGGCTATTCCGATATCGGCTGTTACGGCAGCGAAATCGACACCCCGGTCCTCGACGGACTGGCCGACAAGGGCATCCGCTTCACCCAGTTCTACAACACCGCTCGGTGCTGTCCGACGCGGGCCTGTTTGTTGACCGGGCTCTATCCGCACCAGGCGGGCGTCGGCCACATGATGAACGACCGTGGCCTGGAGGGATACCAGGGCGATCTGACCCGCAACTGCGTCACCATCGCCGAAGTGCTCCGCGGAGCGGGCTACCGCAACTACCTTTCCGGGAAGTGGCACGTCACCAAACATACCGCGCCGGAGGGCCCGAAGTTCAATTGGCCGCTGCAACGGGGATTCGACCGCTTCTACGGGACCATCCACGGGGCGGGAAGCTTCTACGATCCCAATTCGCTGACTCGAGGCAATACTCAGATTTCGCCGTATGCCGATCCCGAGTACCGCGTGGAGCAGTACTACTACACCGATGCGATCAGCGATCAGGCGAGCCGTTTCATTCGAGAGCATCACCAGGAGGCGGGAGAAAGACCTTTCTTCATGTATGTGTCTTATACATGCGCCCACTGGCCGATGCATGCGTTGGAAAAGGATATCGCCAAATATCGCGGCAAGTACGACGAAGGTTACGAGCCGATTCGCCGAGCCCGCTTCGAAAAGATGAAACGTCTCGGCCTGATCGCCCCCGACGCGGAACTTTCTCCCCAGGCCGGCGATTGGAACAAGGTGGAGGATCAAGAGTGGGAGTCGGCCTGTATGGAAGTCTATGCCGCGATGATCGACAACATGGACCGGGGCATCGGCCGGATCGTCGAGGCGCTTCAGGAGACCGGGAAGTACGAGGAGACGCTCATCTGTTTCTACCAGGATAACGGCGGCTGCGCCGAGGGACTGGGACGGCATTTCCGCAAGGGATTCGCCAAGGAATATCAAAAGGAGCCGAATCTTCCCCCGATGGCCGATGACGAACTTCAGTTCAGCATGATTCCCGAGAAAACCCGCGACGGTCGGCAAACGGCACTCGGTCCCGGCGTCCCCCCGGGTCCTGACGGCACGTACATCGCCTACGGCCGCGGTTGGGCGAACGTTTCGAATACGCCGTTCCGGGAATACAAGCATTGGGTCCACGAAGGAGGGATCTCGACGCCGCTGATCGTCCACTGGCCCGAGGGCATCCCTTCCTCTCGCCATGGCTCACTCTATCGGGAGCCGAGCCACCTGATCGACCTGATGGCGACCTGCGTCGACCTGGCCGAGGCGGATTATCCCGAAACCTACCGAGGCCAACCGATCAAGTCGCCCGAGGGCGTCAGTCTTCGTCCGGCACTGCGGGGCATGTCGCTGGAACGCGAGAATCCCCTCTTCTGGGAGCATGAAGGCAACCGGGCGATCCGACAGGGCGAATGGAAGCTGGTCGCCAAAGGGGCCTTGGGACCGTGGGAACTTTACAACCTTGAAAAAGATCGCGGCGAGTTGCACGATCTGGCCGAAGAAATGCCCCAGCGCGTCGAAAAGATGGCTGCTGCCTGGGAGGCCTGGGCGAAGCGGGCCAACGCCAAACCGTGGCCCTACAAAACGAAGAAGTAGTCCCGGCAGCCGGGAATGCATGACAGACGACCATCACCGAGGATGCCCTCGGAGCGAGGGTGTCCTTTATTTTCGATGAAGATCAGTGATCAGCAGTTCACTTTTCGTCCCAGCCTTCGATGACCGACAGGGCGATGTCGATCCGCCCGAACGGCGCGCTGACCTGGATGCCCGCGATCTGGTCGCGAACCGCCTCGACCGATTCCCGGGCGATCTGGATTCCCACGGCCATTTGCGCTTCCTTGGACTCGGCCGTCTCCATGCGCTGCATGGTCGATTCCGGAATCTCGACGCCGGGCACCTCGTTCTGCATGAACAAGGCGTTACGGTAGCTGGCCAGCGGCCACACGCCGGCGACGATCGGGATCTTCTGCTCGCCGATCGCTTCGAGAAAGGATAGCAGGGCCTCGGGATCGAAAACCGGCTGGGTGATGGCGAATTCGGCCCCGGCTTCGACCTTCTGGTGGAATCGGTCGAGTTCCTTTTCTCGATCCAGGGCGGTCGGGTCGAGCCCCACGCCGACGACCGCCGCGGTCGCCGGGCGAATCTCCTGGCCGCCCAGATCGATCCCGTGATTCAGTCGACGCTGCAAGGCGCAGATGCCGATCGCGTCGGTATCGAACACGCCGGTCGCTTCGGGATAATTCCCCAATTTCGGCGGATCGCCGGTGACGAACAGGATGTTGCGGATTTCCTGGGCGGCGCAGGCCAGCATGTCGGCCTGCATGCCGATCAAGTTGCGGTCGCGGCAGCAGAAGTGCAGGATCGATTCGATTTTCGCCTCCCGCTGGATCCGATCGGCCACGACCATCGGCGAAATGCGCGAGCTGGCCCGGGGGCCGTCGGGAATATTGATCGCGTCGACCCCGTGACGGTAGAGCGTTCGGCACTTCTTGATCACCTTCGTGAGATCGTAGCCCCGTGGCGGGACCAGCTCCACCGAGGTAACCCATTTGCCGCGGGAAAGCTTCCAGGCGAATCGCGAGCGGTCGGCAAACGGGATCGGTTTCCGCTCCTCGACTTGTTCGTCGGCCGGCTTGAGGATCGGCTCCGTTTTTTTACTCCGGGTGATCCGCTTGATCGAACGGGCGATGTTGTGGATGTGTTCCGGCATCGTCCCGCAACAACCGCCGACGGCGGCGACGCCCAGCTCGACGAATCGTTGCGCGTAGGTGGTCAAGTATTCCGGCGAGCAGTAGTAGATGCTGCGTCCCTCGACTTCACGCGGGGTGCCGGCGTTCGGCTGCACGATCAGCGGCAGCTCGGTCATGCGGACCGCTTCCTCGACCGCTTCGAGCAGGCCGTCGGGACCGGTTCCGCAGTTCAGCCCCCAGGCGATGGGTTGGGCGAAAGCGGACGGCAGCGGCGCCAGCAGTCGGGAGACGGGCTCGCCCACCAGCGAGCGGCCGTCGTGGACGATCGCACAGGAAAGCACGAACGGCACGTCGGGACGCCGCGTCATCGCCGCGGCGCAGAGCTCCATCGCCTCGCGCGAAGGCTGCGTCTCGAAGAGAATGAAATCGGCGCCCGAATCCATCAAAGGGTCGACCATTTCGAGCACCATCGACTCGATCTCTTCCTCGAACTGGAGGCCGCCGGGGAGCGGCCCGATCGAACCGGCGACGTACATGGTGCGATCGGCGGCGTCGGCCGACTCCCGGGCCAATGTGGCTCCGGCGCGAAGGATTTCGGTCTGACGGTCGTCGAGACCGAACTTCCGCAGCAGATGGCGATTCGCCCCGAAGGTGTTCGTGGTGAGCACATCGGCGCCGGCTTCGCGATAGTCGCCGTGGATGCGGGCGATCAACTTCGGATCGCTCAGCGAAAGCTCGTCGAAACAGCGGTTGGTGAACACATGATGCCGATAGAGTTCGGTTCCCATCGGGCCGTCGAAGACGAGGATTTCGCGGCCGAGGGCCTCGGCGAAGGTGGATTTTTTCGTGGTCGTGGTTTCGGACATGTTCGGATGGTGTGGGGTTTGCGGAACGGCGTGATGGAAGCGATCGAAGGACCGACGGGGTTTTTCCCGGCACAGCGTTCGATTGGGGAAACGCCCCGATGGCCAATCGCGTGGTGAACCAGTATATTATACTTTTCGGTAGTGAACAGGCCCCGAGAAGACGCCCCTTTTTCCGAAACATCGCGGCAGGCGCCTTCTCGTCCCCCTTTTTTTCCGCAACGAAGCCCCTGGCTCTCCCGAGGTGTTCCGGCAAAATGAAGCTATTGATTCCTCATTACAAGATCGATTGCGTCGAGGACATCACGCTCGCCTGGCTGAACGAGATGGGCGTGAACAGTCTTCTGGTCGACGTCGATTGCACGCTCAAGGGGTATCGTACCGAGCGGGTGACCGACGAGGTCCTTCAGTGGATCGAGGCGATGCGGGAAGGAGGCATCGGCATGTGCCTGGTTTCGAACGGATTGGCGTTGCGGATCGGTCCTTTCGCCGAAAACCTGGGCCTGCCGTTCATCGCCCCGGCCGGCAAGCCTCTGACCTGGGGACTGGAGAAGGCGATCCAAATCTCGGAATTCGATCCAGGCACGACCGCCATGGTCGGCGATCAGATTTTCTCCGACGTCATGGCCGGTCGGCGATTGGGCATTGTCACGATGCTCGTCACTCCGATCAATCCTCATGAGGAACCCTGGTTCGCCCGAGGGAAACGTCCCTTGGAAAAGCTCGTGATTCGGTACTATCGCAAGCGAATCCAGTTCCCTGGGCTGGAGAAGAAATTCGCGCCCCCGCCGCCGGAATCGACCGAGCGTGAACCGTGGGAAGAGGTGTGAGCAGCAGGGGCGATCATGGCAGATCGAGCACCTTCTCGCGCGACTCATCGAAGGGTTCGTTCTCGGTTCCCCATTCATGATGCCGGAGAAATGTTTTTGCCATTTCACGACGGATGCGTCGAGCTCGCGCCTCGGTGAGGATCGAGGAATGATCTTCGCCGGGGAAAAGATTTACCTCGGCGTCGCTCCCGAGCTCATCGAGCGTTTCGGCCAACAGCTCCACGGCGCCGTCGAGATAGTAGGTGTCGGCCAGACCGCAATCGATGTGCAGCTTCCCTCGGAGTTTCGGTTCGAGTTGCCGCCAGTTCTTACGCAGCACGAGGTTGATGTCGTACTCTTTCCACGCTTCGGCGACCTGGTGATCGATCCGGCCGGTTTGACGATCCCAGAGTTTTTTCGGCAGACCGTCCTCGTCGAGCGGGCTGAAAACGGCTTCGAAAGAACGGAGCTGCCCGCCGCGGTCGACCACGTCGTCCATGCGACTGAACGTGTCGTACCAGATGACCGGAATCGGGCCCTTGCGCGCAAGCGGGCGACGTCTTCCTTCCGCCGTGAAGAACATGTTTTCCTCGGCGTAGAGATCGATTTGTTGGAAATCGCGAAAGTCGACCGGATCCGGGGCGCAGCTCCAGGTGCCGCCGAAAACCTCGGGATACCGGATCTGCAACCAGAGCGAGGCCCAGCCGCCGCTGGAGTGTCCCGTGAGGAAACGGGCGGTCGGCTCGTCGATGGTGCGGTAATGACGCTCAAGATAGGGAATCAGCTCCTCGACCAAGGCCCGACCGCGAGGACCGTTCGTTTCGCTGTCGGCGAACACGTGATGTCCCCAGCCGCAACGGGTGTCGAGCATCACCCGAATGAATCGGACCGGTTCGAGCGAATCGCTTTCGTGGCGGGAGGGAGTGTCGGCGACAAGGCGACGCCAGTAGGGGGTCAGGTGATTGCCGTTGAACCCGGGGATCATGTAGATGACCGGATATCGGCGTTCGGGGTGATCGTGGTAGCCTTCCGGCAAAATCACCCGGGCACGGTGATGCACGGGGCGCTGGTGGAATTCCGACAAAAGCGGGCTGGGATATTCGACGAGCCGATGCCGCACCGGCGAAGCCTTCAGCGTAGGCTGCGGGACCTCTTGATCGAGAAGCAACGGGACGGTGAGCGTTCCCTCGAAATTCGCGGGCACATCGATTTGCTTGACCGGGCCGAACAGATTGCCGGGGGCGGTCCCCAAACCGGGTTGATCCTCGGCGCAGGCCAGGACCGCCTGCGCGTAGAGCGGGCCGTCGGGGACGTCGGAAAGATCGACCAAAAAAGCGTCGGCTCCGGCGTCGACCACGCGCGCTTCGGCCGGGGCGAAATCGGTCACGTCGGCTCGCAGGAAAGGCTCGGGACGAAACCAGTTCGGCCCCATGCGCGGCGCGGGCGATTTCTTGCGGCTGAGCATGATGAAAAGACGGCCCGATCGAGGTGATTCCAGAAGACCTTCTTCGATCGTGACACGAAAAAGCAGCTTCGCTGCCATGGCCGGTTGAGGAAGCATGGACGATGCCGAGACAGTGAACATGATTCCCGCGGTGTAGTAGGAAAAGGTTTTTCCATCCATGATCGCAAGTTACCTTTCAAGGGAGGAAGGATCGGAGGAGAGGGGGGCACGAAATGACTGCCTTGGTACGGTTTCAGTCGCTTCCGGGCGTTCGGAGGCGATTTCCACGATCGCGCTGCCGAGGGCATGGCGGGGCGGCTGCTGGAGGGAGCCTCGGATCCAGTAGGTGCCCTCGAGCGTCTCGGGCAGCGTCATGGTGGTGGTGAAACGACCCTCACGGCAGGGGGTCGTGACCGAGAGGACCGTCCGTCGGTTCGCATGGGCGTACGTCGTTTCATATTCCCGACAAGTGGCCGCGTCGAGCCGATTTAGATCGGTCCTGCCGCTGTTTCGCTTCGCCCGATCGCGCGGCGTGACCAGCTCCAGAGTGACGGGACCGGAAAGCGAACAGACGCCGGCAATGCGAAGTGTCGTGCCGGAAGTCGCTTCTTCGGCGACCTCGATCGAAAGGGGGTCGGGATAGCGCATCTGCAAAAGCGGATCCCCGAAAAGGTGGAACAGATGCACATGCTCGAGCCGCTGACGCGCAAGCTGATCGGAAGACGGATCGAAGAGCTTGGCCAGCAGATGAAGCATCCCGCGGATTTTCCCGGCCGAGCCTTCGTCGCGGTCCTTCTTTCGTCCTCCGGGCATCAGTTCGCGTTTGGCCCGATGGATCGCCTCTCCGAGCGTGGAGGGGTGTTCCCGGAAGCACTGATCGACCAGTCCCGTACTCAACAGCGCCATCCCATAGGGCATGGTGACGCGAGTGGCGGCGATCGCCGCGATGGGCCCTTTCTCGCGACGGACCATCTCCTCGGCAAGGCAGTCGTCCCACGCATCGATCGCGCCGGTATAGCAGGCGCAGAAGAAGACGATCGGCATGCCGCGCCGGCAATCGATGGCCGCGAGGTCGTCGCGGGAGAAGATCGGCCAATCGCCCAGCGGAGTCCGCAGGGCATCGAGCGTCACATGGTAGCCGTGACCGAGGTAGATCCAAAAAAGACAGCCTTCGTTCATTCGCTCGAGGGTCACGTCTCGGAACCGATCGGGACGGGGGCAAAAGGGGCTTTTCCAGGAGGCGTGCGTCAGCGTGACTTCGTATTCCGGCGGGATCAGTTCGGTCAAAAAATAGCGGGCCGTCGATTCGACGACCAGATCGAGCATCGCGCCGAATCCTCCCAACCCGGCCACGAAATTCAAGCGACGCTGCCAAAGGCCCGAAGCCGGAGAGGTTTCGTAATCGATGATTCGGTTGATCATTCCCGAGAGCTGTTCAGGGGAGTCGACCGGAAACCGACCGACCGCCAGCTCGGGAGAGGCGTCGCCGTCGAGATCGGCGTACCACGTGTCGGTGGCGATATGGTCTTCCTCGCCCCATTGGGCGATCACCTTCGCCGGAATCCTCGGCGAAGGAACGTAGCGCGGAGCCTCCGACCGCGAATCGCCGCGCGAGGGGCCGCCGTCGCCGACCAGAAGCAGATATCCCAGCGGGGCCTTTTCGTGCAGTTTCCGAAGCGATTCTTTCACCGCGACCGGTTCGAGCGGTGTTTTCGCGTCGATCGTCTCCGGGACCAAGGTCACGCGGTAGCCTTGTTTTTGGCGATAGGCGATCCAAGGCTTGAGAGACGGTCGAAAAACGGCCGGGCAGACCACCGCCACATGGTGGGGGAGTTTCGGAGCCGTTGGGCCGGCCGCCGGCGGGGTTTCTACGGAGTCGCGGGGAGAATGTGCGGCGGTATCTTCTTGTGCCGAAATAGGTTGCGCCGACCCGAATGCCAGCGAAACAAGCATCCCCACGGTCAAACATCGAGATCGGAGGAGCCGAGAGAATTCGATGAGCGCAAGAAAAGAGTCGCGAGCATGTATTGCCGGAATGCGGATGTTTTTGGAAAGAAACACGGTGTCTCCCTACGATTTTGTCATTTCCCGCCTGGGCCGATTCCCGGAACGGCTCCTGAAGAGGACGAAAGGCAACCTGTCGAGGAAACCTTCTCGGGAGTTCCTTTCGTCGATGACCCAAGCTCGATGCGTTCACCGAGGGAAATGATTCCCCTCGGTCGCTTCATCACCGATCACACGGGAGACACTCTACCGAAAACCGCCTTCGGGCAGCAAGATCATCTCCACGAAAAGGGGCGAGACCGACGCCGGAACTTCATCGGAACAGGCTCAATATTATTGTACCACGGAGGGGGTTGGGGATCAATCGGTGAAAGGGGGTTGGTGATTATGTTCGTCATAAATCGTCGTTTGGCAAGAGTTTGCGGGCATCCTCACTTTCGGGCGAATCGGGGAATTCATTCACGAGTCGCCGGTAAAGATCCCGTGCCTTTTCCGCTTGCCCCGCTTGATCGAGCGCCCGGCCGGCCAGCAGCAGAGCTTCTGCGCGCAGTTCGTCGTGGTCTTCTCCCTCTCCGACCCGGAGCAAGACTTCCGCCGCCTCGGCCGATTGTTGCTTCGCCAAAAGAAGATAGCCGATTTCCAGTCCTGCTCGGAGGGAGAGCGGGGGGAGTGCTTGGCGAAAGACTTGCCCGAAAAGTGCCCGGGCGGAGTCGGTCTCTCCTTTTTCGAGATGGGCCTGGGCCAATTGGAAACGGGCGGCATGGGCCAGCGGGGGATCGGGATCGTCTTCGAGCAGACGCTCCATTGCGGCGACGACGCGGTCCCATTCCTTCAGGGCGACGGCCGCGCGGGCGATGTCGCGCCAGAGGTGATGCCGTTCGGTGGGAACGAGTTCCTCTTCCGGCACCGAGGCGAGTAGTTCGAGGGCTCGTTCGAAATGCTCCCGTTGCAAAGCGCATGCGGCCTGCATCCGAAGGGCCGACCATCGTTTCGGGGAGTCGGGAGATTGGGCGGCCAATCGCTGAAAAACACGGGCGGCCTCTTGGTATTTTCCATGTCGATACAAGGCAACCCCGTGCAGGAGAATCGCTTGCGAACGCGCCTCGGCATCGTCCGGGAGACACTGCTCCGCCCGCGTCAAAAGGTCGACCGCCAAGGCAGGTTCCTCCCGCTTCATCGCCGTCTCACCCAACACCAGCAACAGCGGTCCTAATCGGCCACTTTGGGGGAATCGTTTTTCGATGTCGGCGGCGATCTTGAGGGCTTCATCGAAACGGCGGTCCTCCAGGAGAGACGTCGCCAAGAGCGAAAGCACCTCTTCGCTGTACGGATAATCGGAATCATTCTCCAGGATGGTCCGGAACGCGGCGATCGCCTCTTGGTACTCTCCCAGTCGGCAAAGGCATTCCCCGAGTTGCAGCAAGGCGTCGCTTTGGTCCTCGGGCTCGAGATGACCCGCCAGCGCCTCTCGGATGTCGGCGAGCGCCTCTTCGCGAAGTTTGCGGGATTTTGCCGGTGCAAGCGAAGGTGTTTCGGACGCCTCGCGGTCGAGTCGTTTCAGCCGTGCCACGCTTCGGAGATAATGGAGCGTCGCCTTGCGCCCGGATTGCGGGGAGGTTTTCATCGCCCGGTCGAGGTGCTCGATCGCTTTCTCGGGTCGGTCTACGACCAGTTCGATCTTCGCCAAAGCCATCAGGGCCGCAACCCGGTCCTTCTGGGGGAGATCGCCGCTCAGCAGGGCTTCGAGCGCTTCTCGGGCATCCGCTTGCCGGCCGGCGAGTCGCTGCAGGTCGGCCGATTGGATCCGTGCCGAATCGACCAGCGGGCTCTTGGGAAAACGTTCCAGGAGTAGATCCAGCGTTTTTCGGGCCGTCGGTAGGGCCTCCATCTGCTGGTACGCTTGGGTCAGTTGGAAAAGGAGCCGATCCGGCGGAACCGACGCGCTTTCGGCATCCGCGAGGTTCCAGGCCTTCTCGAGCGACGCGGCCGCCTTTTCAGGGCGATCGAGCGCCAATTGGACGCAGCCGAGGAGGTAGTTTTTCTCGATTTCGATCGCGAGCGCTTCGGGGCCTTCCAGCTCTTCCGGGAGCGACTGGAGAATGGCGATCACCTTCTCCCATTGCTTTTGCATGAACCATGTCCGCGCGATGCGCAGCCGCCAGAGCGGTACGAGTCGGCTGTCGGGGTAAGTCTCCAGGAGCAGTTGAAAATATCGCCGGGCCTCGGTCATCAGGAACAGTTGCAGCGAGCTTTCCCCGGCAAGGAAAAGGGCATCTTGTCGGAAGGGGCTCTCGGGGTATTCGGTTTCGAGCCGTCGCGCGAAGCCGAGCGCCGCGCGGAACCGCCCCGTGGTCATCGCAGCATGGATCGCCTGGTAGAGCGCGTCGTCGGCCAGGGGATGGGTGGGCGATTGCGTCGCCAATTGGCCGAACGCCATCACCGCCTCCTTCCGACGCGAAGGGTACGCTTCGAGGGCCCTTGCCTTTTCGAATCGGAGGACGGTCAACTCGAAAGGGTCCTCGCTTCGCGCGATTCGCGGATCGAGATGCACCGAGACCTCTTCCGGGTTTCCTTGGGCGATCAGGCAGTCGACCAACAGCCGCACCGTCGCCAGGGACGATTGATCGCTTTCGAGGAGTTGCTCCAGCAGATTCTCCGCTTGGTCGGGACGACCGTCGGCCGAATACGCCTGCGCCAAGAGGCGTTTCCCATGTCGTTGGAGAGGACTTTCTTCCGACGCCGCCAGGCCCGACTGAAGCACCTCGGCCGCTTCCGAGAAACGCCCGAGTTGGAACAGAAGTTCTCCTTCCATCAACCAGAGATCCTCGCTTTTCTCCTCCGGCAAGAGGTCTTTCGCCTTGCGCAGCGCGGTGAGTGCCTCTTCCGGTCGGGAGGTTTCCTTCAAGCAGCGGGCCAGTTCCCAAAAGATTTCCCCCCGATCTTCCGCCTCGGGGAAACGTTCGAGGTACTCCCGCCAGGTTTCGATCGCCGATTCAAGACGGCCCTCCATTTCCAAGAAGGCCAGTCGGCGATAAGCGTCCTGCTGGAGCACTTCGGAGAAGGTTCCCAGGTCGGAGACTTTGCCGGGCGGGGACTTTTCGAGCGAAGGATGCGCCAGGCGGGTATCTTCCAGCGCGACCAGGGCGTGGTTCAAGTCTTCCCGGGCAAGCAGCGGTTGCCCGAGCCGGGATTCGAGCCGACCCCGCCAGTAAAGGGCCGCTGCATGATGGGGCGATTTCGGGAAGTCGTCGATCAACCGCGTGAGGAGCTCGACGGCACGTTCTTGCCGCTTCCTTCTCGTTTCGGGACGTTCGGCCGCTTCAGCGAGCAGACGTTCGGTTTGGGCGGCGAAAAAAAGGGCTTCGCGTTGCAGCACCGACCGGGAAAGCATCCGTTCGGTTTCCAGTTCGGTCGTTTGTGAGGAAGTCGCTTCGTCGGAACCCGAGGATGGAGAAGGGGCGATGTCGGCCAGCAGTTGGTCGAAGGTCGTTTCGGCACGGCGGGGCGACGACGCTCGAAGCTGGGCGATCCCGAGATAGAGCCGCGCCGTAGGAGACAGGAGATCGTCGGGGGCTTCTTGGAGGAACGACTCCCAGCTCTCCACGGCCAAATCCCAATTACCCGACTTCTGGAGCTTCACCGCGCGATCGAAGATGCGTTTCGATGCGTCGGAAGTCTCGGCGGCAAGGTGGTTTCCTCCCGACAGCGCCGGAAGGCAGACGGCGATCAACAGCGGCAAATGCCGGAGAGGAAAGCGACGGCATAACAAAAGGAATGCGTGCATCGGTCGTTCGCTATGATTGAGGGAATCGGTCAAAGGATCAATCAGGTCGGAGTCCCTTGAGGGGATCGACGATTTCATCGACGGGAGCAGGATCGTTGAAATCGCGCCAGTTTTCCGGTTCCAGCAGCACCTCCAGTGCCAGTGGTCCGAGGCCGACTTCGATGTTTCCCAGTCCGGGATGCCAGAGCCAGGTCCACTTTCGCAATTCGCTCCGGGGCATGATGACGCGGTGCAAAACGCGGGTCTGCTTGTTCTTGCTCCAGCCGCCGTATTGGTTGTCGTACTGCCAGACTTCGAAGCGGAGGGTCGCCGCCCCCGGCATAGTGCCTTCGTAACTGGTAGGCTGATCGCGGAGGAGCATGACCAGAGCCCGGACCACCTGGTCGTCGCCGCCGAGGTACAACGGTTTGAGGATGTTTTCGTAGTGACGCGATTGCTCGATATCGTTGCGGATCCAGGCCTCGACCGTTTCATCTTCGAGGGTGACTTCAGGGGGAAAGAACGGATCGAAATCGACCACCGGCGGGTAATGCCATCCCTCGATGCGGGTCCGGTCGTCTCGCAGGACGACGAGGTCGTATCGGCCGGCCGGCAGATCGCGGAAGACCCATTTGCCTCCGCCCTGCGATTTCGCGACGGCATCGACTTGCGGCCGATCGATTTTCGCGTTCGGATCGACCTGCCGCCGGGGATTGCCGTCCCGATCCCAGCGACGATAGGCCCCGACGAACGTCACTCGATCGACCTGATCGCCGACCAATTGCAGGCCCAAATCGCCCGCCGAAGCAGATCGAAGGGCATGGACCGGCGGGAACAGCATTGCCAAGAGGACCATGGCCGGAATCATCGGCGGTTTTCTTCCCCGCCGAGTAGCGTTTCGATCGATCATATGAAGGATCCTCCCGTTCGCTCACGGGCGCGAACCACCCAAACATGTAATTCGGCAGTCGATTGATGGCGTGAATGTTTTGTTCGCCGATCCGCCTTTTTTCGACGGTCTGCTCAGGGAATGAGGTCGGCACGAGACGGGCAAGTTCTTCGGGAAAGTCGGCCCCCGGTCCGTTTTCTGGCAATCAGAATGGATTGGGGGGGCGGTCGGCTTATGACGATCAATCCGGAAAGTGCGGGGAAAGGTCCCTTCGGACGTCCCATCTTATTCTACCCCATATTATTTGCACCGCAAACGGTTCCCTTCTCGACGCGGAGCGGAAAGGAAGACCAATTTGGAAAAAATGAAAAAAATTCCGCCCCGGGCCCGATCGGGATGGAAATCGTCGGATCCTATTGTGTAAAATAGGTGCATGCCTCCCAGATACCCCTCTGAAGAAAACCTTTCGCTCCAGAAGGCCGACGACTGCCGGCTCGTCGCGCTGGTGCAAAGCGGCTCCCTGGATGCGTTCGATGAGATCGACCGCCGCTACCGCGGGAAATTGCGTGTGTTTCTCTTGCGATACACCGGTTCGTCGGAAGAAGCCGAGGAATGGGTCCAAATGGCGTTGATTCGTGCATTCCGCGCGATCGGGCAGCTTCGGGCCCAGGAAAAGCTTTCGAGCTGGCTTTACGCCATCGCCTTTCGAACGGCGGCCGGCGAGAGCAGGAAGAAACGCCCCGTCTCGCGTTGCGCGCTGGAGCGGATCGATCCGCATTCCGATCCCTCGGAACTTGTCGATCGTCGGGAGCGGAAGATCAACCTCTGGAAAATCGCTCGAAGGGTGCTCGATGCCGACCAACACGCAGCGCTCTGGCTCCGTTACGTCGAAGGCCATTCGATCCGTCAGATCGCCAAAGTGATGCACCGGACGCGGGTTTCAGTGCGCGTCCTGCTTTACCGGGCCCGAAAGCGATTGGCTCCCTACCTGGAAGACCCGAGGTTCTAGGAGTCTGTTGAGAGACAGGCGTATGGAGGATCGGACGTTTTCACAAATGGCCGGTCCGTTTTCGTTCAGAATCGGAGAAAAAGTAATGGTTCCCTCGATGCGATGGTGGAAACAGTGGCAGATAAGCCGTTGCCTGGACGACGGCGCCCCGCTTCCGGAGCGGTTGCGCCGACAGGTGGAGAACGATCCCGCGCTGAAGCGTTTCTACCGCCGGGGGCTGCGCTTGGAAAGTCGGCTCTCCGCCGATGTGGTCGACCTGCAATGGGAGGAATCCCACGAAAGAGATAGGACGGAACACCGCGATCCGGTTTGGCACCGGAAAGCTTCCACCGGGGGCGAAAAAAAGAAACCGCGAAAAGGGATGGCGTTTTCCGTGGCGATGTACGCCGCGACCGTGACACTCTGTCTCTTCATGGCCGATTACTACTGGCGGCATCGCCCGATGCCCCCGCAGGCAAGTGTTCCGAAAATCTCGGTCCAAGAGACGATCGCGAAAAAGCCGAGGCTCAAGGCGGACGAGATGGTCGAATACTTGCAGGTAGCCACCCCGCCGCTCAAGGAAACGATGCAGAAGGGGATGCTGGCGGTGCAAGAGGAGATCATGGTCGACGTGAAGGAGCCGGTCGTCGCCGAATGGGAAGATCTTCGGGCCGATTTCGATTTGGTCACGGAGAAATCGAAGCTGCTGCTCGCGGAGTTCCGGCCGCGCAAGAGATCCGATACATCGGGGAACGACGCTCTGCGCCCTTGATTCTCGCGTTCATGCTCGCGGAGCCTTCTTGAGGATCCTTTTTCACGTTTCGCAAAATCCCGAGGGGGGGACCGTGAAGGATTGTGATCATTTGAACACGCTGGCGACGCTACATTACGTTTACGCCGTTCTGGTCGCTTTTTTCGCCTGTCTCCCCCTCCTGCATGTGGGGGCGGGAATCTTCTTGATTTTGGGATCGCCCTACTTTCCGAGCTTCGAAACCGGACTGCCCGTGGAAGCAATCCTCCCATTCTACGGCATTCTTTTCATCGTCATGGGGCTTTTCGCTTCGATCATTGGTTGGATCCAAGCGGGACTCGCCTTTCTGGCGGCCCACCTCCTCGAACAGCGACGGCGCCGGAAATGGGTCATGGTCCTGGCGGCGATCGACTGCATCAACATGCCTTTGGGATTGGCCCTGGGCGTCTTCACGCTGGTCGTGCTCTCACGCCGGAGCGCCGCGGCTCTGTTCGAGAGCTGACGGGGCCGCGAAAAGGCTGGGTGTTTTCCCTCTACGGCAAACGGGTTCCCTCGGTGCGGTGGAATTTGTCGGGAGTGAGTTGGTCGCTGCCGGGGAACTGATCGTCGGTTCGCTGTTGCCAGTTTTCGAGCACGCGGCGCATTTCTCGAAGCGTCTCCTGGTGCTCTGGGTCGCCGGCCAGATTGTGCATGTTATGAGGGTCCGCCTTCACGTCGAAGAGCATCTCCGTCGGTACCGGAGTCTGGAAACAGGCTCGCTGGGCCTCGGAGAGATTCCCCTGCCGCTCCATCCGGATCATCTCCATGTAGGTCGGACTGCGGACGGCGTCGGCCGGCGGCGTTTGCGGCAACTCGGGCAGCCAGTTGCGGACGTAAAGGTACCGGTCGTTCCGGGCACTGCGTTCAAACGCCATGTAGTCGTGCCAGTTGTGTTCGGAGAAGACGAATGTCCGAACTTCCTGTTCGGGATCCTTCAGCACCGGCACGAAGCTGACGCCCTGGAAACTCGGCAGCACCTCGGCTCCGGCCAATTCGCAGAACGTCGGCGCGATGTCGACCGAACTGACCAGGCTCCCACTCACCTGCCCCCGCGAAACGGCCGCCGGCCAATGCACGAGAAACGGAGTGCGGACGCCGCTGTCGTAGAGCGTCGTCTTGCAGCGTGGGAACGGCCGACCGTTGTCGGAGAGGAACAGCACCAGCGTGTTCTCGGCGATCCCCTGTTTCTCAAGT
Source organism: uncultured Planctomycetaceae bacterium (assembly GCA_964632505.1). Classification (GTDB taxonomy): domain Bacteria; phylum Planctomycetota; class Planctomycetia; order Pirellulales; family Thermoguttaceae; genus CAZWCE01. Next base: position 28,475 of record CAZWCE010000008.1, read on the forward strand.
TCCTCCATCACCAGACCGACGTGCTTGTCGAGCCGGCCGATCTCGTCGTAATACAGCGCCAGATCTTCGCGGGTGGCGGGAACATCGGGCAGATAAGGCGGCACGATGGCGTCCTCGGAGTCATGCGGCCGGCTGATCGTGTTTTTCTGATACGGCCGATGGGGATCGGTCGTGGCGAACCAGAAGAAGAACGGCTTTTCTTTCGGGCGCTCGCGCATTGTGGTAAGCCAGTGGCCGTATCCGGCCGGATGGCCTCCCTCACGGACGAGGTCGTACTGCTCTTTCGCCGGATTGCCCATATGCCATTTCCCGCAGGCGGCGGTGTAGTAGCCCGCCTCGCGAAGCGCACTGGCGAAGAGCACTTGGTCTTCCGGCAGCGGCATATGGAGCTCCGGAGCGCCGGTGGCGTGCGGATAGCGGCCCGTGTTGATGCTGCAGCGGCTCGGACTGCACGAACTGCATGTCAGAAACGCTCGGTCGAAACGCATTCCCATCCGGGCGAGCTGGTCGATGTTCGGCGTGCGTATCTTGGAATGGTCGTAGGCGCCGCAATCGTTCCAGGCCATGTCGTCGGCGATGATCACCAACAGATTCGGTTTCTCCGGGAGCGGCTTCTCTTCTGCGGTGAGGGCGCGGGGAGACGAGATCATCAGACCGATCGAAGCCGACATCAGAAGCAACAGGATGCGCGATTTCATGGGAGCTCTCCGAGGGAAAGGGATTCTGGTGGAGTGAGTTCGGGCATGGTCACGATTCAAACCAGATTCTAGGCCAACGGGACGATTCGATCAAGTCGCGCGCCGACGAGGGAAAATCCCGCCATCGGCAATCTCGCTTAAAAGGCTGGTTTTTTTCTTCGATCCCGCGTATGATGAGTTCGCGGATTCCCGCCGATGGAGCGAGGGTTTCGCCTGATCCGTTTCGTCTTGAATCGGAAGTGGGAATGCGCCCGGAATTGAAGATTTGGAGAAGATCATGTCGGAGAAGCAACATTCCAAGGTCGATCTGCGTCTCGCCCGATTGTGCAAGTCGTGCCCCGTTTGCCGCCACGCTCGGAAGAAACAACGTGGGGTGATTTATCAGAGCGTGAAGCATGTGGAGAGCAAGATTTGTCCTGCGTGTCGGGCCTACGAGCGCGTTTATGGACGAAAGTCGCACGAAGGATCTTCGGACGCCGGGGACGTCCGGTCCGTCGAGGATTCGTGATCGACCGGCTCTTCGAACATTTCCGGCTGGAATCCTTCCGGATCGAAGTACCAGTTGAGTGATTGCGCGATGCGCTGGCGGAGCGTTTTCGGGAAGAGGCCGTCGAACTGCTCGATCGCCTTGCGTCCGTCGCATGTCCAGGGGCCGCCGAGCGACTCCTTGGCTTTATCCCAATCGAGTGGAACCATTTTGTTGCGGAGGCGTTTGTACCCTTCGCCGGCCAGCCCGATGGCCAAGACCACCCTGGGAGGTACGTGGAGGACGCGCACCTTTTTCGGTGGCTTCATCCCCTCTCCGATCAGACGACTGAACTCCGAGAGGTTGGCGAATTGTTGGTAGGCGGCGAAATAGATGCCCCGTCCCCATGACGGCGAAGGGGGTTCGGCCTTCCAGTCGCCGGCCGAATTTTTTGGGGGGAGGCTGTCCGTTTGGAGACGTTCCCCGCCGCGGGCACAGCGCAGCAACACCTCGGAGAGGTCGGCTGCGTGCAGGAACGAAAACGGTTTCTGTCGGAAGCCGGGCACGAACGACCAGCCGGTGCGTTCGATCTGCCGGAAGAAAGGGACGAAAGTCGTATCGCCTTCGCCGAAGATGACCGGCGGACGGACCACGGTGATGGGGACGCGGTCGGCCAGAGCGAGCGCCTCGTACTCGCCGGCCAGTTTGCTTTTCCCGTATGGAGAAACCGGCTCGGGAGGCGCCGTTTCGTCGCGGGGATGATCCCGATCCGACGCGCCCGCCGCCGCCAGCGAGGAGACGACCACCAGCACCGGGGGCGTTTCCCGCGCCGCACAAACTTGGGCGACGTGCCGGACCCCCGCGGCGTTGACCGTGAAAAAATCGTCGTTGCGAGCGGCTCTCGTCAGACCGGCCAGGTGGTAGACGGCTTCCACGCCATCGATGGCCCGGGCAAGGCTTTCCGGGTCGGTCAAATCGCCGACGACCTGTTGCACGCCGAGCGGTTCCAGAAATCGCGTGTTCGAACTGGTGCGCACCAGGCACCGGACTTCGTGACCACGTTTGACCAACAGCCTGGCCAAGTGCGTGCCGATGAAACCGGTTGCGCCGGTAATGAAAACCTTGGACATATGGAAGACCTGCTCTATATTGAACGAAGGGCGTGGCCGGAATGATCGAAATATTCCTTCCAAAGCAAGGGATGGCTCAGGCTTCCCCGCCATATGAACTATAATTGGTCAGAGTGATCATCTCAAGGCGGTTTCTCCAACTTGCGTTGGGGAATCGTCGTTTTTCGGAGGCGACATGGGACGTCCGTTGGCGATCGAAGTGCATGATCTGGGCAAGCGCTACCGGCTCGGGCAGACCGAGTCGTATCGGACGCTGCGCGAGAGCGTGCGCTGGGCCGCGGGATTGCCCTGGCGCCTGCTGCACCGGAAACCGTCGGCTTCGAAAGACTCCGGCAACGTTCTCTGGGCCTTGCGAAAGATCTCCTTCGAGGTGGCCGAGGGTGAGGTCGTCGGCATCATCGGCCGCAACGGCGCCGGCAAGAGCACTCTACTGAAGCTGCTCAGCCGCATCACCAAGCCGACCGAGGGCCGGGCTCTGCTCCGCGGGCGCGTCGGCAGTCTCCTCGAAGTGGGGACCGGCTTCCATCCCGAACTGACCGGCCGGGAGAACATCTTCCTGAACGGCTCGATTCTCGGCATGCGCCATGCCGAAATCATGGCCAATTTCGATCAGATCGTCGACTTCTCGGGCATTGAAGCGTTTCTCGACACGCCCGTGAAACGCTATTCCAGCGGAATGCGGATCCGCCTGGCGTTTTCGGTGGCGGCGCATCTGGAGCCGGAGATCCTGGTGGTCGACGAGGTCTTGGCGGTCGGCGATGCGGAATTCCAGAGGAAGTGCCTCGGCAAGATGGACAGCGTCGCACGGGGGGGACGAACGGTGCTGTTTGTGAGCCATAATATGGCGGCGATCCAATCGCTTTGCCGGCGAGGCATCTGGCTCGAAGGAGGGAGAATCGCCTTTCAGGGCGAGATGAACGACACGATCGACGCCTACTTGGCCGGCACCGCCAAAATCGAATCCGGGTTTGCCGATCTCCGGGAGCATCGCGGCCGCAAGCCCGGCGCGCCCGTGCTGCTCGAATCGGTGGGCATCGTCGATCCGGCGTCTTCCCCGGCGTCGCCTCCGAAAGAGCGCTACCGCCGCGTGGTGACCACCGGAGAGGACATCACCTTTGAAATCGCCTACGATACCGGCGAGCGGACGCTCGACTACGCCTTCTTGGCGGTCTGCACCCCCCTGGGGGAACGGGTGCTTTCGGTCGCCACACACCATGATCCCCACTTCCAGGAGACCTTCCGCGGCAAGGGATGCCTCCGGTGTCGCTTGCCCGAGGTGGCGTTGAATGAGGGAGAGTACTCGGTGCTGGTTGCCCTCGGCACGCAACGGCCGAACCGCAATGTCGATTGCGTGCAGGACGCGATGCAATTCCGTGTGGAGTTGCACGATTATTTCGGAACCGGCGCCTCGCTGCTGAGCGGCCAGGGACGCATGGTGCAGCGTTCTTTCTGGCGATGTGGGTCTCAACCGAGCGATTCGGCGTGATCCGAGGAATGATCGTCTCTACCGCGGTTCGCCCCTGTGGACGGTCAACCCAGCTCGCGGTTGAGCACCACCGCGGTGAAGGCGGCGATGTCGGCGGTCAGTCGGGCGCAGCGTTCGAATCGGTGGGGGCTCGATTCCTCCTCTCCGGTCGTTTCCTGCCAGGAACGGAGCGATGCGCGGCACATCTCCGAGCCGGCAATGCTCTGGGGGATCGCCTGCCGGGCGAGCGGGCCTTTTTCGGGGAGATACTCGGGCAAAAGTGCCCGGTCGTGCCACAGCGCGACTTCGCTGATGAGGCTCCGCTGCAGCGCGTCGTCGTCGACCAAGAGGGAGATGATCGCCCCGGCACCGTTCAGGGCACCGCAAATGGAACCGCGTCCCTCGAAGCCGCCGCGGCCGTAAGTCGTCATCTCGGTGGGAAACGAGGTGTAGGGTTCGCCGATTTTCTTGGCCAGAAGCTCCACGATACTCGCGAAGACGGCATACATGCAGCCTTTTTCGTATTTTCGTTGATAGGCGAGGTCGGCCACTTCGTGGGGATCGAGTTCCACATAAGGCCATGATTGCGGATGTTCCATCTCGGGTCTTTCTTCGCTTGCCGGAGGGGACGAGGACAGGAAAGCGCTTCGTCGAATTTTACTCCCGAACCGGTGGATTGAAAAGGGGAGATGGGATCGCCCCGGAGCCATCCGAGGCCGATCAGAGCAGGTGCCTGGCCTTGATTTCGAGATACTGGTTGATCAAGGGGGCGGTCAGGTTTTCGGGGAAGACATCCAGCGTCAAGGCGCCTCGGGAACGGAGATCGGCGAGGACCTGGTGCCGCCAGGCGAGGATCTCCGCGGCGGCGCCCGCTCGCCAGAGATCCACGCCGCTCGGTTCGGAAAGGGGGACGGCGTCGAACATGCGATGGTCGCGCAGCAGCACGCCCAACGGCAAGTGCCGGCCGACCAGATTCCCCAGATGGGGGACGATCTGGTGCGAGTTGACTTCGTCGGTCACGTTGCTGATGAGGATCACCAGCGACCGCTTGCGGCAATAAGAAGCGAGGTGGAAGAAGGCGTCGTCGTAGCGGGATTCCACCCGCTGGGCGAAGCAGTTGTACGATGCGTGCAACAGGCGATTCATCTGGCCCCGGCCGCTTCGAGGAGGGACGTACTGCATGAGCCGGTTGGAGAAGCAGATCAGCCCGACCGAGTCGCGCTGCCATAGGGCCACGTAGCTGAGCATGAGCATGGCGTTGAGCGAGTGGTCCAAAAGAGTCAACCCGGCCGATTCGTTGGTCATCATTCTCCCGCAGTCGAGCATGAAGAGGACACGCTGGCTCCGGTTGGACTGGAAGTCCTTGACGGTCAGTTTTCGCCGCTTGGCGGTGACGGTCCAGTCGATGTGTTTGTAGTTGTCGTCGAGCTGATAGTCGCGGAGCCGTTCGAAGTCGTGATCCTGGCCGATGCGCCGCACCCGGCGGACGCCGAGTTGGCTGAGGCGATTGGTCCGCGCCAGAGCGGCGTACTGGCTGATCTGCCGCAAGTCGGGATAGACGTGCAGCTCGCTTCGGCAGTCGAGCGTGATCATTCGCGTCCAGAGACCGAAGAGGCTCTGAATGCGGAGATAGACCTTTTCCAATCGGAATGCGCCGCGATGCCGGGGACGCAGTTTGTACTCGAAGACGGCGACCGTTTGGCCCGGCAGCGTCGTGGTTTCCAGTTCCGAAGGCTCGAAGTGGAAGTGCTCGAGAAGATCTTCCCGGGCCTCGAACGTGACGCTTCCCCGGCCGCGGTTCTCAATGCGCAGTTCCACCGGATGGGGGCGATCGATCGAGAGGGTCCGGGCACTGCTTCGGGTCGCGGCGAATCGCTTGCGGGAAAGAGGGACGGAGAAGAGATCGAACAGCAGCATGCCTCCGCAGCCCAGATCGAAGACCAAAACAAGCCAGAAGAGTTGCTGGTCGTAAAGCAACACGAAGGAGACCAGTGCCGGAAGGCTCGTGACGAGCAGGGCTCGGGGCGTGGGGAACGCGCGGAGGAAGAGCGCGGCCGCCGTCGGCGGCAGGAGGATCGCCACGAGTGTCAACAGGAGCAGATGGTAGGGGTTCACAGTCGAGGTACCTCGATGGAGCGGACCAACTGGGTCAACAGGGCATCGACGCTCTGCCCTTCCACTTCGGCTTCGGCCGAAAGGATGACCCGGTGACGCAGTGCCGGGAGGGCGAGCTGGAGGACATCGTCGGGAACGGCGAAATCGCGGCCTCGGAACGCCGCCAGCGTCCGGGCCCCCTGCATCAGCGCCAGTCCGGCCCGGGGGGACGCGCCCAAGGTGAACTGGGGCCAGTCGCGCGTCCGTCGGACGATTTGATTGATGTACCGGATCAGCTTCGGGGCAATGTTCACCTCGTTCATCGAGGCGGAAAGCTGGACGATCTCCTCGGGGGAGCAGACCGTTTCGAGTCGCTCGAATTGCGAGTGCGGGTCGATCTGCTTGCCGTGCATTTCCAGGATGTTCGCCTCCTGGTCTTCCGTCGGATAGTCGAGTTGCAACTTGAACATGAACCTGTCGATTTGGGCTTCCGGAAGATTATAAGTGCCTTCCGACTCGATCGGATTCTGCGTCGCCATGACGAAGAACGGGGGTTCGAGCTGATGGGTGGTCCGGTCGACCGTCACGCACAGTTCCTGCATGATCTCCAAAAGCGCGGCGTGCGTTTTGGCGGGCGAGCGGTTGATCTCGTCGGCCAGAAGCAATTGCGTGAAGACGGGGCCGGGGCGGAACTTGAACTCCTGCTCCTTCATGTCGAACACCGGCGCGCCGGTGATGTCCGACGGCATCAGGTCGGGGGTGAATTGGATCCGCCCGAACCGGCAGCCCAGCACTTTGCCGAGGGTTCTCACCAGCAGCGTCTTTCCCAACCCGGGAACACTTTCGATGAGCACGTGTCCGGAAGAGAATAGACCGACCAACGTGCCGGTCACCAATTCGTCTTGACCGATGAAGATCTTGCCCACCTCGTCGACGATGCGGTCGTACATCCGGCGCAGCGGGGAATCTTCCGAGACGGCATCGCGGGGCGGCGTCGCGCTCAGGGGCGTCATGCCGGAATGCCCCGGCGCCGATCCGGCTTGATCGGGAGACTCGGGCATAACCGGGTCGGCCTGGTAGATTTCTTCCGGGGAAGCGGATTCGTCGGGCTGATTCGGTTCATGGGGATCGTTGGAGTTCATGGTTCTTTTTCCCTCTGGGCGTTCGAAGGGTTCGCTACGAGTTTCAAAATCATGCTTCATCGCCGGACGTTGAATCGGGGGGCCGGCTGTGCGGCTGGACGAGGTTCCAGTACCGCATCCACTGCTCACGGGGATATCCGGAACGTTTGGTGCTCCGCTGGAGTTGGGCGATCGCGTCGATATGTTCGCCGAAGTCGGCCAACGGGGGATCGGGAAGTCGGCGGCGCCGGCCGAAGGCGGGCCATTTCCAGAAGCACAACAGGATGCCCAGCACGAGAAACTGCCAGAGGATCAGGCTCGTCGGCCAGATCGTCAACAGGTGCATTCCCAGGGGCATGTCGTATCCGCTTTCGGTTTGATCGCCGCGCGGCGGATGGTGGCCGGCGTTGAGGAAGAGGATTCGCTGCTCGGCGGAGCCGAACTCGGAGATCAGCCGCCCGGCCAGCTTGCGATGGCTCTCGGGGATCAGTTGCATGTTCACCAGAAACATGCCGCCGGGGACCAGCAGGAGTTGACTTTCGCCGATCTCCCTTCTCGCCACCAGCACCGCGTCGTCTTGCGCGGCGAGCAGGGTTTCCGCTTCCTTGGGCGTGAACTTCTGGTAGAGTTTCAACCGGGTGTTCTGCGGGTCGATGTTGCCGGCCCATTTCGGTTCCCCTGAGAGTTCGGCGACGGACAGCGGTTCGTCGCGTTTCTCCAGCACGTACCACCCGCCGTCGATCGGCCCTTCATTCGTTGCGGCGTCGTTTTCTTCTTCCTCGGGTATCTCCACTTCGATCTCCCGATCCTGCCAATCTTCTTCGTTGAGCGCATTCTCGATTTCCTCGATCGCCTCGAATTCGATGCTAGTGACGTCCCGAGCCCAGGGGGCGTCGACCACGTCCCTCAGTCGTCTTCGGCTGTCGTGCCGCTCTTGGGGGAAACGGCTATCGGCGATCTCGCGCGGGGTGAGTTTCTCCTCGATCGCGTCGAGGTAGTCGGGGTCGGCGTGATAGGAGCGCGGAACGAAAAGGAGGGTGCGGTTCGGTTTTTCGCGGAGCCAGTCTTCCATCCACCGGCGGCTTTCCTCGGAGGGAGGCAGGCCGGAGCGGCAGGTCCACACGATGCAGTCGAAATGATCCAGTGCGGGAGTCAGCCGGGAGGCGTCGCGACAGGTGTGGTCGGCGGCGCGGCACATTTCGCGAAAGACCAGATAGCCGTTGACGCTGCGATCGATGAATGGCGGGGGATGGTACTCGTAGAAGAGAGGCCCCCAATGCAAGGCTCCGCTCCCGCACCCGGGGCAGTGCAAGAGGGCGAGGCTCACCGCGGCGAGCAGCAGTACTCCCCGGACGGTGGTGTGCGGGAACGGCGCGCCGGGGTTCTGCCGGTTGGAATGGGGATCGTGTTCCGAGAGTATTATTTGGAAGGTTTCCCGCTCTTGCCAGATCTTCTCGAATTCCGTCGGTATGACGGTGTGTTCGCCGAAGTAGGTTTTCTCGAACAGGGCCATCACCCGGAGGTAGAGTGCCTGCATGGCCGGAACGGACTGGAGTTCGGCGAGGTACTCGTAGTTGGTTTTGCCTTTGTGCAAGTGGACCAGATGATGCCGGTCGAGTTGGGAGAGCACGTAACTGAAGTAGAAGATCAGCGCCTCGCGGAGGTCACCCCGTTTTCGGGCGTTCATTGCGGCGCTGAGCAGGTCGTCTTCCTTTTCTCGGGCTTCCAGTGGGAGGGCCTCGATGCGGCGCCGCTGATCCTGGACTTCCTGGGCGGTGTCTTCCTCCTCGCTCAGGTAGTACCGGAGGAGTGCCCTGAGGAAGACGAACAAGAGGATGAGAACGCCGGCGATCAAAAGGCCGAGAATGACCCAGGCGAACCAGGAGAGCGAGGACAGGGGAAACTGAAAAGACCCGCTTTCTTTCCGCTGCGGGGGAGGTTCTTCCGTCGGCATGGGGATCGGCACGAGCCGACCGGTTTCGGCGTCGTACCAGGGGAATCGGGCTGTCGGTGCCTCGCCCGCGTTCTTCTGAAAAAACGCTTCGGCGGTGTCGACCGCCCGGCGGTCGGTCATCGGGGAGGCGCCTTTCTCCGACGATTCGTCGCTCCAATGCGCAAGGCATCCCGGCAGCAGGACGATCAGCAATCCCGGCCACCACCGGGAGCATGCACGCCGGATCGGGGAGCTTGACGAACGGGACATCATCTCTTCCTCCCCAGCGGGTCCAAAGACGGCGGTCCGAGAGGTCGGGTCCCGGGAAGCGTCTGCTGCTGTTTCTCCAGGCGAAAGCGTTCCGCCCGCATGTGCAGTTCCACGTCCCAACCTTCCTTTTCGATGCGGAGATTCATGTATCGGAGGAAATTGACGATGTCGAAATAAGCGAAGACCGTCCAGAGGGACAAAGGAAAATAGACGGTGAAAATGATGGGGCGTTCCGGGGAGAATAGATTGAGAAACAACGAGCCGTACATCGTGATCGAGATGTCGAAATTTCCGGTCAGGAGCATGTCGTGATAGACCAGGGCGCCGAAGATCGAGACGAGGAGGATGAGCCCGAGAAAGCCGAGCAGGAACGCCTCTCCCAGCAGGAAGGAGATCTGGCCGCGATGCAGGTTGCGGATGCGTTTCCATGTGGAGACCGGCTTTCGGGGATTGGCCCGAAAAGGAGTGCGTTCCAGCACGATGATCTCCGGGACGAAATCGTACAGCAAGGTGATCGGTCGCAACACCACGCAGAAAAAGAACATTTGGCCGAGGGAACGCAGCCAGTTCCGGAGGGTGGGTTTGAGTCCGGGTCTGCCGGTGAAGACGCGGGCGCCGAGATAGGTCTTCATGAGCGAACCGGCGAAGGCGACCTCGAGGACGACCAGCAGGAGCATGGAGAACGAGTAGGCGGCGATGCCGGTGGCCTCCAGGTCGAGATGCATCAGGATCCATTGACCGAAATCGCCGAGCAGGAACCAATTGAGGATTTGAAACGGCACCGCCACCGCGGCGAATAAGGGCAGGAGGTACAAGCCGTCGGTCCGCAGGAGCATCAGGGCGAGCTCGAGCAGGTCTCCGAGAGGGCGATGCCGAATGACCACGGCGTGTTGATCGAACGATTGCTTCACGATCGACCGCCTTTCCGTGGTTCCGAAGGGGGCGCGACCTCGTGAACGGGGACCAAGTGCAGATCGCTCCCCTTTTTCTCCTCCGGCGGATCGCTCGAGGTTTGCATCGTTTTGATACGCTCGGCATCGTCGGAGCGGGAAACGATTCTGGCTTCCGAGGGAGCGGGTTCGTTCGAAGCACGGCCCTCCAGTTCGACGATCAACTCTTGCGCCCGCCTGCCGGCGAGTTTGTGGTTCAGATAAGCGGTACCTCCCAGGACGACGATATAGAGGAACAAAAGAACGGAAGAGACCACGGCGATGGCGAGCTTCATGCTGTACCGATCGATCCCCAACTCGACGAAAGGTTCCAGGGCGCTGGGGGAGATGAACGCCTCGATCAGGGCGGCCAGGCCGAACAGGACGACGAACGCCGTCATGGTGGGGACCGCCTCGACGGCCGCGCGACGGAGGGAATCGATTCGCGTGAGTCCTCGCGTGCTGATGAGGGAAAACCCCAGACGCATCCCGGCGGCGCCGGCCATGACGATCGCGGTCAACTCGAAGGGACCGTGGGCGGTGACGAATTCGTAGAAGTGCTCTCGCTGGGGAATGGTGGTCATGTAGCCGAAAACCGTTCCCAGAATGGCGGAGTTCATCAGAAGCTCGAAGAGTCCTCCGATGCCGAAGAGCAATCCCATGGCGAAGCACCGCAGTCCGATCCCGGCATTGTGGGAAAGATAGAAGCCGAGCATGAAGAACCGGGATTGGCTGTCCTGCTCGTGGACCGGATCGGCGTACATCGACTCCATCATGGTCAGTTGGCTTTGCCCGAGCATTTCCGGGGCGAAGTCGTCGACGGTGGCGGCCAGCCACATGCAGAGCAGAAAGACGCCCCAGAAGATGCCCATCGCCAACCAGAAGGACCAGTCGGAAAAGAGCTGTCGCGGGACATCGGAAAGGAGCATGGCGAACCAGCGCCGAGCGGTGATCTTCCGGCTCCGGTAGAGCAGGTGGTGGGCGCGGCCGACCAACTGGTTCAGGTAGCTGACCACGCCGGGGGGGAATTGGTACGATTCGGCCAGTGCCAGATCGGCACACGCCGCGCGATACAGAGTCGCGAACCGGGACACCTGTTGAGGCATCATGGCGCGGGGTCGCGATTCCATCGCCTGGGCGAGCGATTCCAGTTCATGCCATTGCCGGCGACGAATTTCGAGTAGTTCGGAAACCTTCATCGTTTCGTACCATCCACGGTTGCCGGATACGCTGATGCAGGGATGTGGGACCGGGTTCCCTTCCTCGGGAACGAGGAAATGAAGAGGGAGCCGCTAATGTCGACTATCTTTCTATCATAACGGCTTGCGCCGGAAAAGAAAGGGTTTTTCGCCGGATCGAAAAAAACTTCCCTTTTTCCCGGTTCTCTCGAGGTGACGAAGGCTCGCTCTCCGTCCCGACCGCGTCCGATTGATTGACAGTCTTTTCGCTTCCGAGTACGATTGATGCCGGAAGAAATATCCAGAATGTTTCGTGGAAGAATTGATGATCGTGGGGATCCATGGAGAAGGAGAATATCAGATGGCGGAAGCGGCGAACGTGGCCCTGATTACCGGTGGGGCCCGGGGAATCGGATTGGGGATTTCGAAGTGCATGCTCGCCTCGGGCTACGATCTGGCCATCTGCGGCAGTCGCCCCCCGGAAGCCGCCGCCGAGGTCGTCCAGGAGCTCTCCGCCGGAGGGAATCGGGTCGTGTATTACCAATGCGACGTTGCCGATCGCCGGATGCGCGAGACGATGCTCGATGGCATCCGCGAAGACTTCGGGCGACTCCATCTGCTGGTCAACAATGCCGGGGTGACCGCCCGGGTCCGCGACGACGTGATGACGATGACCGAGGAGAATTACCAGTGGCTCATGCAGATCAACCTCCAGGGCCCTTTCTTCTTGACGCAGTCGTGCGCCGCCTGGATGATCGAGCAGCAGGAGGCCTCGGCCGATTTTCGAGGATGCATCGTGAATATTTCGTCGATCTCGGCGAGGGTCGCCTCGCTCAATCGCGGCGAGTACTGCATGTCGAAGGCCGGTTTGAGCATGGCGACGCAGCTCTGGGCGACCCGGCTGGGCGAGTTCGACATCCCCGTCTATGAGATCCAGCCCGGTTTGATCCGCTCCGACATGACCGCCTCGGCGATCGAAAAATACGACAAGCTGATTGCCGAGGGACTCTTGATTCAACGTCGCTGGGGTGAACCGGAGGACGTCGGGCGCGCGGTGGCGATGCTCGCCCGGGGCGACCTCACCTACAGCACGGGGCAAGTCATCATGGTCGACGGCGGGATGATGGTCCCCCGCCTCTGACGAGTTCTCTTCTCCCGCTCGAGATCGACAACGCTTGTTGGCGAGGGATCGCGCGGCACACCATTCCAATCGAATCACGAGGAAAGATCATGCACGAGTCATCGATGACGGTCCGGCAACCTTCGGGCGAAACGATCGAACTGACCGTCGTGGAAGTCCACACGCTCGTTGTCGGTTCCGGCGCCGCGGGCCTTTGCGCCGCCGTCCGGCTGGTCGAGGAGGGGATCGACGATTTGGTCGTCGTGACCGAGGGGCTCGAAATGGGGACCTCGATCAACACCGGAAGCGACAAGCAGACCTACTACAAGCTTTCTCTTTGCGGCCACGATGCCGACGCCCCGGAGTTGATGGCCCAAAACTATTTCGACGGCGGCGGCATGCACGGCGATCTCGCCCTGGTCGAGGCGAGCGTCTCTCCTCGGGCGTTCGCGCACTTGGTCAACCTCGGGGTGCCCTTTCCCCGCGATACTTACGGCCAGTTCCTCGGGTACAAGACCGATCACGATCCCCGGCAGCGCGCCACCTCGATCGGACCGTACACTTCGCGGGAGATGTGTCGGGCCTTGATCCGGCGATTGCAGATCCTCGACATTCCCGTCCATTCCGGTCGCCATGTCGTCGAACTGATTACGGTCCCGGAAGATGGACGCCCCCGCGCGGCCGGCGCGATCGCGTGGGAGGCGGATGGCCGACCGGTCGCGTACCTTTCCGAAAATGTCGTCTTCGCCGTGGGAGGCCCGGGAGGTCTCTACCGGACCAGCGTCTACCCGGAAGTCCACACCGGCGCGATCGGCCTGGCGCTCCGCGCGGGCGCCGCGGGCCGCAATCTCCCCGAATCGCAGTACGGACTCGCCTCGACCCGGTTCCGATGGAACGTCTCCGGTACCTTCATGCAGGTCATCCCGAAGTTCATCAGTGTCGATCCCGAGGGAAAGGAGCCGCCCCGAGAGTTTCTCCGCGAATCGTTCGATTCGGTCGGGGCGATGTGTTCGGCCGTCTTCCTGAAGGGATACCAGTGGCCGTTCGATTCCCGAAAGGTGATCGGAGGATCGTCGATCGTCGATATCCTCGTCTACATCGAGACGGTGTTGCGGGGCCGACGGGTGATGCTCGATTTTCGGGAGAATCCGCAGGGATTCCTTCCCGAAGATCTCTCCGACGAGGCACGCGGATACCTGGAGAAGTCGAAAGCCGACCAGCCGACGCCGATCGAGCGATTGCGGCACATGAACCCCGGCGCGATCGAGCTTTACGCCGAAAACGGCATCGACTTAAGCAGCGAACCCCTGGAAGTGGCCGTTTGCGCGCAGCACAACAACGGAGGGCTCTCGGGCGACCGCTGGTGGCAGTCGGAGTCGATCGCCCGACTGTTTCCCATCGGTGAGGTGAACGGTTCCCACGGCGTCTACCGGCCGGGGGGATCCGCCTTGAACAGCGGTCAGGTGGGGGCGTTTCGCGCCGCGGAGTACATCGCTCAGCGGTGCCGCCGGACGACACTCGATGGAGAAGCGGTCCGAAAGGTGATCCGAAGGGAGGCGGAATCGCTGCTCGATTGGCTGGAACGCTGCCGCTCGGCCGAGGTCGATTGGCGGCGACATCGGGAACAGTTCCAGGCGAGGATGTCGGAGTCGGGCGCGCACATCCGGGATCCGGAAACGATCGACGCGGCGGTCGACGATGCTTGGGGCCAGGTCGGGCGCATCGAAGAAGAGGGGTGCCGCTTCGACGAAGAGGAGGGACCGGTCGGGGCGCTCCAGAACCGGCATCTGGTCGTCGCCCACGCGGTCTACCTGGAGGCGATACGCTACTGGATGAAAAGCGGCGTCGGCAGCCGGGGTTCCGCCATGGTGCTCGATCCCGAAGGCAAGCCGGTGCACCCGAAGCTCGATGCGCGGTGGCGCATGGTCCCCGAAAATGAAGCGTTCCGCTTGGAGGTGCTCGAAACCCAATTGAAGAAGCAAGAGGAGCGTTTTCAGGTGGAGCATCGATGGGTACCGCGACGCGAGCTGCCTCGACCGGAACTCTGGTTCGAAACCGACTGGGCCCGATTCCGAGAGGGGACGATCTACGACGATCCCTCTTGATGCGCTGCTTGGCGGAGGAATCGTTCGAGCGGCTTTCTTTCCTGCAAACACGCAGAGATCCGCTCCCCTGTGCGGTAAGTAAGAGAAGAGGTTCATCGGCCGGACGGCGGGCCGTCGAAGCGGTTTCTGATCATTCAGGGCGATCTTCCTCGTCGTCTTCGCCGTTCGATTCTTCTTCCTCGTCAGCGGGCGCGGGCGGCTCGGGGGAAGGAAGGTCGGTGGAACTCAGTGCTTCCAGAGCCAGCTTGTCGGCCTCGTCGCCGTCGTCGACGTCTTCGGGATCGGCCACCGGCGGCTCCTTTTTTGTGGAGGCCTCTTCGCGTTGCTCGCCGCCGCTCTGATGGGAGGACGTGTCCTTTTCGGGGCGGGCCGCTTGCCCGGGCGCTTCGGGGGACTCGCCCGTCGGGGGCTTTTCTTTCGAGGTCGTCTTCGGTGGCCCCTCGGGTGCGGATGATTTCGCTTCCGCGACCATCTTCTCGAACTCTTCCGGTTCCAGCAGCTTCAGCAGAAGCAGGCGGAGCTTTCGCATCGTCAGCGGCATGCCGACCACGAGTCGGTGTTCGGCGGTCTGCGCCTTCTTGGCCCACTTGAGTTGATTGTCTTCCAACAGCAGAATGCAAGGAATCTCTTTGGTCCGGTTGTCGTCCTCAAGGAGATTGAACGACTCGACCGCTTCCATGCCGATCGATTGGGCATTGAAAATAGCGCAATCGGCGATGTTCTGGTCGTCGATGAAGCGTTCGACCGCGCGCTCGGGGTTGCCGATGATCAGAGCCCGGTACCCCGCTTTCTTGAGCCCTTGCCGGAGGATGTTCTGCATATCGGGGTCGGACTCGACGACCATGACGGCGAGTTTGTTTTTCGCAGGTTCCATCGTGGTCGCGGCGATTGAGGAGATTTCCGACGTCGACTCCGGGACGTCGTCGGCCGTTCCCTCGGCGAGCCGTTTCGCGGCGGCATGGAGATCGTCGAGCAGTTCGGCGGGGCTCTGGTAGCGTCGGTCCGGGTCGAGCGACATCAGCTTGTTGACGATAAACGCGACCGCATGGGGAACATCGGGGGCGACCTTGCGAATCGGTTTGACTTTGGTGAATCGATTCTTATCGAGTCGCTTGCTCCGCTCGCGGGTCTCCACCAGCGGGGCCACGCCGCTGAGCATGTGGTAATAGATGGTCCCGAGAAAATAAAGATCGCTGCGGGGATCATCGCGACGAACCCGGGTCGCCCGTTCCAGGGCCGCGTAGTCGATCGCCCGCTGATTTCGGAAATCGGGATGGTTCGAGTCGATCTTGTCGCTGATGGCGGCCAGGCCGAAGTCGACCAGTTGCGCCTTGCCGGAGCTGGAGAGCAGGACATTGCTCAGCTTCAGATCGCGGTGTTGCAGTCCCCGTTTGGCGGCGTAATCGAGGGCGGCGCAGACATCGGTGACGATGCGCGTGGTGAACTTCGCATCGATCACCTTGCGGATCTTCAAGAATTCCCGAAGCGTTTGTCCCTCGACGAAATCCATCACCATGTAGTGGAGTTTTCCCTTCGATTGGACTTCATAAATCGGGACGATGTTCGGGTGGCGCAGATCGCAACCGAGTTCGCCTTCGTGCACGAAGTGATTGATGACGGTGAGATTGTCGCTGAATCGGGCTCTGAGCACCTTCACCGCGACCACTTTTTTCGTTTCCTTGTGCGAAGCGCGGAAGACGCGGGCGAAGGAGCCGGCTCCCACCATATAAAGAACTTTGTAGTCGCCGTAGTAGAAGCCGGTCGTCTCGTCGTTGATCAAACGCTCCACCTGGTAGTTCGTCAGATGCCCCTGTCGGATAAGTGTTTGCAGAAAAGTTTCCGGGTCGGTGTTCCGTGTGCCCAGCTCGGCCCAGGTTTGCTGCAACTGGAGAGTCGACAAGATTTCCAGCTCTTGGGCGCGTTGCGACAGTTGATCCACGCTCATCAGATCGTCACTCATGAATCCGACCTCGATCACCTGACGGTTCTTGGTGTTGATAAAAATACAAAAAAACTTGCAGCCGGGGAGGCGATCATATCGCTCTTCTCCAGACATACTATTATTTATGTTAAACTAGGCTGTCCCGACTTGCAATCAGAAATTCCTAAAATGCCACTCATTTGAGCGGTGGGGTGGGGGTCGGTCGGGCCTTTCTTTCTTGGGCCTTGTTTTCCCTCGACCACGCTTTTCCGCCGCGATGTCGATCGCTTGCAACCGGTCGGCAATGCTGTTATGTTGTTTTGAATCTGCAAGTTCCTTCAAAGGCTCTTGCCGAAAAGGGGTTGGGATCGGTCGTTTTTTCCTCGGCTGTGATGAGTCGCGTGCTCGGCGCGAACTTCCAGCGGATGGCGGACCGCTCCTTCGTGCCCCGGAGGATTCAGGCAAGGAAAAAATCGTGCTTTCAGCAGGAAAGGATGTTCGCCGATGTCAAAAACGCTCAGAGTCGGGATGCTCGGTTGTGGTTTCATGGGCCGGGCCCATTCGAATGCCTATAATCAGGTCAACCATTTCTTTTCGTCGCTCGAGACCCGGCCGATACTCCAGGCGGTTTACAGTCGCGATGCAAAGCGGGCCCAGGACTTCGCCGACACCTGGGGATATGCGTCGATCGAGACGGATTGGAATCGGTTGATCGATCGCGACGATATCGACCTGATCGACGTGTGCACGCCGAACCATCTGCATCACGATCAGGTGATCGCGGCGGCCGAGGCCGGGAAGATTGTCTGCTGCGAGAAACCCCTGGCGATGAACACCGCCGAGGGTGAGGCGATGGTCGCGGCGGTGGAAAAGGCGGGCGTGGCGAACATGGTCTGGTTCAATTACCGCCGGGTTCCGGCGATCGCCCTGTTCAAGCAGGTGATTGAGGAAGACCGGGTCGGCAAGCCTTTCCACTACCGAGCGACCTACAACCAGGACTTCACGATCTCGACCGATGTGCCCCAGGGAGGGCGCGCCCTGTGGCGACTCGATTCCAACGTGGCCGGAAGCGGCGTGACCGGCGATTTGTTGGCCCACTCGATCGACTCCGCCGAATGGCTCAACGGTCCCATCCGGAAAGTCGTCGCCCATACCGAGACGTTCATCAAGGAACGCAAGCATGCCGAAACCGGTCAGATGCAAAAGGTCGACATCGACGACGCCTGTATGTTCCTGGCGATCTTCGAGAACGGCTCGATCGGCACCTTCGAGAGTACCCGATACGCCCGGGGCCGCAAGAATTACAGCACGATGGAAATCAACGGGGCCAACGGGGCGCTCTATTTCAATCTCGAGGAACCGGAGTACATCGAGTATTTCCGCTACGCCGATCCCGACGGCAACAAGATCGAGGATCACCTGACCGGGTGGCAGCGCATTCTGGTGACGAACTTCGAGCATCCCTATATGGACAAGTTCTGGGTGCCGGGGACGATGATCGGCTACGAGCACACCTTCATTTGCGCCCTGGCCGATTTCCTCGATGCCCAGGAGAACGGCAAGCCGTTCCAGCCGGACATGAAGACGGCCCTTCGTACGCAAAAGGTCTGCGACGGAGTGCTCGAAAGCGCGGCCAAGGGAACGTGGATCGAATTGTGAACGCCGACGTTTGGTGCAAGGCGAATCAGAGAGTGACAGCATGAACTATTTTGCCCATGCCCGGCGATTCCTGCGGCACGTGGGGGTGCATCGGGAGCGCTTCGGCGAAGCGTTCCCCTACTTTCTCGCCGGAACGGCCCTGCCGGATTGGCTGAGCGTGATCGACCGCCGGGCCCGGATCCGCCGGAAACGTTTGCCGCCGTTTTGCGAGACGGAAAATCCGGTGACTCGGGCGGTCGCGGTGGGCGCCCGGCAACATTTGATCGACGATGCCGCCTTCCACCGGAGTGAGGCGTTCCTGTTGACGCTCGGCGAGGCGGCGGAGCAGTTGCGGAGGAATCATCCCGGGCAGAAACACCGATCCTTTTTCGCGCATTTGATGGTCGAGGTGCTGCTCGACGACACGTTGATCGCCCGAGAACGCGACTTGCTCGACGACTACTATCGCGAGCTGGAGCGGATCGACCCGGAGCGTTTGGCCGCCGAGGTGGCTCCCATGACCGGCCGCGAAGTACCGGAGCTCGGGAGATTCGTCGCCCTGTTTCGTCGGGGAAGGATTCTCGAGGACTACGCCGACGACGCGATGCTCTTCTTCCGGATGAGCCAAGTGATGCAGCGGGTCGGCATCGGCCCGCTTTGGAAAGGGTGTCGCGACGTCTTTCCGAATCTTCGGGAGTTGGTGGCCGATCGGGCCGAGGCGATGCGCGCCGCCGCCGAGGCCGAGACCGCCTGTCCTCTCGCCGTGAACGCGGAGCGGCGCGGATAGCTCGTCTCGAACCAGAGGGTGGCCCGGCTACACGATGGATGCGACGCGCCATGGTATCAATTACTGTACAGAAGGAGAACCAGGTATGAAATACGGAATGAATCTGTTGATGTGGACCGATACCCTTTCGGACGACATGCTCCCGCTCTTGGAGGAACTCAAGGAGATCGGATTCGACACGGTGGAGTTGCCGATCTTCGACGATGTTCCCGAGGCGGCGGCGACGTGGGGCAAGCAGATGGATGAGCTGTCGCTCTCGCGGACCGCCACGGCGATCTGCGGCCCCGAGCAGAATATGATCAGTCCCGATTCGGCGATCCGCCAAGCCGGAATCGAGTGGAACAAACGGATCCTCGACTGCTGCGCCGCCGCCGGGTGCGAGGTGATGGCCGGGCCGTTCCATTCGGCGCTCGGGGTCTTCACCGGTCAGGGGCCGACCGAAGATGAGTGGAAATGGGGCGTCGAGTCGATGCGCGAGGTCGCCGAGCATGCCGGGAATGTGAACGTGAAGCTCGGTTTGGAATACCTGAACCGTTTCGAATGCTACTTTCTGAACACCGCCGCCGACGGGGCCCGGTTCGTCCGCGAAGTCGACCACCCCGCTTGCGGAATGATGTACGATACGTTCCACGCCCACATCGAGGAGAAGAGTATCACCGAGGCGATCCGTTCGCTGAAGGAGTGCCTGGTGCATGTGCATATCTCCGAGAACGACCGCAGTACGCCGGGGCAGGGGAATGTCCGCTGGGAGGAGAATTTCGATACCCTCCACGAGATCGGTTACGACGGGCCGATGGTCTGCGAGGCGTTCGGCTTGGCCCTGGAGAAGCTGATTCCCGCGACCAAGATCTGGCGACGGATGTACGAAAATGAAAAGCAACTGGCGACCGACACGCTGACCTTCATGAAAAATGAGGTCCGTCGCCGGTGGTAACGCTCGCCGTCGCTGAGACCATCTCTTCCATGGCTTTCGGTGAAGTGATGCCGGAAGCCTTATTTGTGCGCCGCGGCCGAGGCGTTCGTTTCCCTCAACCTTGGCCCGGTGGCGGTCCTCGACAGAAAACCGTCCGGCTCCTATAATGCGGAGGAATGTCCGGAAGGAAGTGCTTTTTCGGACGGCACGACCGCTTGCCGGCGAAAGAAGTGAAGCCGCAACAGAGTTGATGTGCGAGATCGTTGTTTCGCGAGAGAAAAGGAGACGGCCATAATGCGTTACGCCATTTGCAACGAAACCTTCCAGGATTGGCCTTTCGAAAAGGCGTTTGCCTTCGCCGCCGAATGTGGATACGGCGGGGTGGAGATCGCGCCGTTCACGATCCATCCCGATGCCCGAGAGATCGACGCGGCGAAACGGACCGAGGTGCGCCGGCAGGTGGAGACGGCCGGCCTCGAGGTGACCGGGCTTCACTGGTTGTTGGCGAAAACCGAAGGTTTCTACATGACCACCCCCGACGACGACGTCCGGCGGAAGACGGCCGATTATTTCATCGAACTGGCCCGACTCTGCGCCGACTTGGGCGGCAAGTATTTGGTGTGCGGTTCGCCGCATCAGCGGAATCTGCTCGAGGGGGTTTCTCACGCTCAGGCGATGGACCTGGCTGCCGATCTGTTCACCAAGGTCGTGCCCGCCTTGGAGGAGAACGATGTCCTCTTGACGCTTGAACCGCTCGCGCCGGCGGAGACCGATTTTCTCCAGACGACCGAATCGGCGGTCGCGTTGATCCGCAAGATCGGTTCTCCCCACCTCCGGCTCCATCTCGATTGCAAGGCGATGGCGAGCGAATCGAAGCCGATCGAACAACTCATCCGCGAGAATCGCGACGATTTGGCGACGTTCCACGCGAACGACCCGAATTTGCAGGGACCCGGTTTCGGAGACTTGGAGTTCGCTCCCATTTTGACCGCGCTGGCGGAGGTGGAATTCACCAACTGGGTCTCCGTGGAGGTGTTCGACTACAGTCCGGGGGTGGAGTCGCTGGTCCGCGACAGCATTGAGTATCTCAAGCGAACCGAAGCCGCCCTGGGGGGTTGACCTGGAGGTTCGGGTTGCGCGGGAATTGCCGATCCTGCCTACCGGCGAATCGTTGCCGGTTGGAGAAAGGGGGGATCTTGCGGAAAGTTTGTCAATCGATCGCCGCCGTTGGCCGAATCATGTAATATCCGTTTCTTCCCCCATTTTCTTCACTTCAGCCGGGAAAGCGATATTCCATGACGATGCAGAACCAGACAAAGGTGTTGATCATCGACGATGAGCGTGCCCTCCTCGAGGAAGTCTCCACGTCGCTCGAGAAATCCCATTACGATTGTGTTTGCTGTGCGACGAGCGAGGAGGCGATGGCGGCCGCCGAGCGCGAAACGTTCGATCTGATCATTTCCGACATCAATCTCGGCGGGGCCAGCGGGTTGACGCTGATCAGCCGGATTCGCGACATGGAGATCCAAGAGGAAACGCCGGTGATTTTCCTCTCCGGCGCGCAGATTCCGGATATCATTCGTCGCAGCCATGCGGCCGGTGGTTCCTATTATCTCCGCAAGCCGTTTGATCCGGACGTCCTGATCGAACTGGTCGACAAGGCTCTCTGGATGCCGCATCTGGTTCACGATCAGGCTCGACGTCAGACCGTCACCGCTTGAGTTGGAAGTTCCACCGGGCATGAGAGGATGCAAGGGAGATTCCCGAACCTCCCGGCGGCCTCGGGCGACATGGAGCGTCCAAATCAACGCGAAGGAAGGAAGTCGATTCATGCCCGAGTACCGAAGAGATCCGCTGAGCGGTCGCTGGTGCATCATTGCGGAGCGTCGTGCGGCGCGTCCCCATCAGTTCGATGAAGCCGACGGCGGAATCGACGAACGAAAACCGACGAGCGACGCCCCCCGGGAGGATTGCCCGTTCTGCCGGGGCAATGAAGCGGAGACCCCGCCGGAAATCGACGTCGATCGTCCCGTCGAAGGCACCCCGGGCGATGATACTTGGCGCGTTCGCGTGGTGCCGAACAAGTACCCGGCGGTGGAACGCATCGAAGAAGAAGCATCGATCGACTGCGATGATCTGGAATGGATTTCCGAGGAAGCTTGGCAACATTCCCGCGATCATCAACTCGCCTACACCGCGATTCCCGGCCTCGGCGAGCATGAGGTGATCATCGATACCCCCCGCCACGTGCTGAGTCTTTCCGATCTGGATGATGGGGAAGCCGAGCGGGTCTTCCGCATGTACACGCGCCGGCTCCGGGCCCTTTCCGAAAAAGGGTGCTGGAAGCACGCGCTGCTTTTCAAGAATGTCGGCCGTTCGGCCGGCGCTTCTCTGCCGCATACCCACACCCAGCTCATGGCCACGCCGTTCGTGCTGCCGACGGTGCACAATGAGATGCAACGCGCACGTCGATACCTTCAGAAGCATGGAACCTGCCTGGCGTGCGATTATCTCGAGCGGGAATTGCGTCACGAAGTCCGTGTGGTCGAAGTGACCGACCTATACGTGGTGATGTGCCCTTACGCTCCCCGTTTTCCGATGGAAGTCTCGATCCTCCCCCGGCAGCATCACACCCGGTTTGAATACACCCCCGACGATCAGCTCGCCGAACTGGCCCGGTTGGCCCGACGGACGGTCCTCCGGCTGGAAAAGGCGGTGCCCCACCGCAGTCTGCCGCTGGCGTACAACATGATCTTCTACTCCGCTCCCTTCACACCGATCGAGCGATACGACTATCACTGGCGGATTCTGGTCATGCCGAGTTTGGCGAAGGCGGCCGGCTTCGAGTGGGGAAGCGGACTGCACATCAATCCCTTCTCCCCGGAAAAGACCGCCGAGCGCCTCCGTTCCCTTTTCCAGGAACTTTGACGCGCCCGAGTTCTCGGGGAGAAGCGAAAGAGTCCCTGGGACATGGCAATGCTTCAGTGGCGAAATCTCTTTCTTCGTTTTATGCCGATCGGTCCACTTGGATCGAAAAGGTCGGCTCGCCGCCAAAATAGGCGGTATTGGAATGAGTTTTTCTTTCCGGCAGGTTGGATAATAAAGGCAATGTGGGACGATGAATAAGACGTTCCCGGCGTCCTTTCATCGGGAACCCTCGGTTTTTTCGTCTTGTACCCAATCGCGCTTGCCCCCTGCGTTTGGGGAATCGTTGTTTCCCACCTCCCCAAGAAAGAGAACACGATGCCGCGTCCGATTCGCTTCCTCTTTGCCCTGCACAATCATCAGCCCATCGGAAATTTCGAACATGTCTTCGAACAGTCGTACCAGGAGAGTTACCTTCCGTTTTTGAACGTCTTCGAGCGTTTCCCGTCGATCCGCATGGGATTGCACACGAGCGGCTCGTTGATGGAATGGCTCGACGCCGAACATCCCGATTACGTCGACCGCCTCGCCGATCTGGTCAAGGAAGGCCGCATCGAGATTCTCGGCGGCCCCATGTACGAACCGATCCTCGCAATGCTTCCCTCCCGCGACCGTATCGGCCAGATCAACGCCTACACGACATGGCTGGAAAGTCGGTTGGGGACCGACGTGACCGGGATGTGGATTCCCGAACGGGTCTGGGAACAGTCGTACGTGGCCGATTTGGCACACGCCGGCATGAAGTACACCATCTTGGACGACTTCCATTTCAAGAACGCCGGGCTCTCCGAGGACGACCTCTCGCGCCATTTCGTGACCGAGGACCACGGGCGAATCCTCTCGATCTTTCCGGGCAGCGAGCGGCTGCGTTACCTCATTCCGTTCGGCACGCCGGAGGAAGTGATCGACCACTTCGCCGCGTTTTCCGAGCAGCACACCGATCCGGTCATCACCTTCGGCGACGACGGCGAAAAGTTCGGCACCTGGCCCGATACCTATCATTACGTCTATGAAGAACGGTGGTTGGAGCGGTTTTTCGAAGCCCTCCAGGCCAACGCCGACTGGATTCGCATGGTCACTCCGAGCGAGGCGCTCGACGAAGTTCCCCCGACCGGGAAGATCTACCTGCCTGAGGCGAGTTACCGGGAGATGACCGAATGGTCGATGCCCTCGGACCGCCAGGTCGATTTCGATCGCCTGCGGAACGAGATGGCCGACGATGCCCGGTGGTCGGAGTTGCAGCGCTATCTGCGCGGCGGCTACTGGCGGAACTTCAAGGTGCGGTACCCCGAGTCGGACGAGATGTACACCCGGATGATGGCCGTCAGCCAGCGTCTCGCCCGGGCGACCGAGGCCGGTTACAAAGGGCCCCGCATGCTGGAAGCAGCGGACGCACTCTATCGCGGTCAGTGCAACTGCAGCTACTGGCACGGTGCTTTCGGCGGCATCTATCTGCCGCATTTGCGGAATGCGGTCTACTCGAACCTGATCCGCGCCGACAATCTCCTGGATCGCATCGCCGAAAAGGGACCGCATTGGGTGGAGGCGAAGGTCGGCGATTTCAACTTCGACGGCATCAACGAAGTCCGGCTTTCCAACGCCCGATTGCACGCCCTCGTGGCCCCGCGGCAAGGTGGCCACCTTTACGAACTCGACGTGAAGTCGATCTGCCACAACCTGTTGGCGACGATCTCCCGCGGGCACGAGGCCTACCATGAGAAGGTCCGCGCCGGCAGCCGCGAAGGAGAGGAGGCGTGCTCCAGCATTCACGACCGGGTCATCTTCAAACAGGAGGGACTCGACGAAGCACTCCAGTACGACGCCTATCCCCGCAAGAGCCTGATCGATTTGTTCTACGACTGCGATGTCGACGCGGAAAGCGTCCGGCGAGGGACCGCCGCGCAAAAAGGCTCGTTCGTCCACGCCGACTACGAAGCGGTGGTCCGCCGCAAAACAGACCGCATCCAGGTTCTGTTGTCCTACGAGGGAACCGCCTACGGCGCCCCGGTCCGCGTGAAAAAGGCGATCACCCTCAGTGCCGGAAGCAACGTGCTGGAGGTCGCCTACAAGTTGGAGAATCTCCCCCACGATTATCGCCTGCACTTCGCCGTCGAGATGAACTTCGCGGGCCTACCGGGCGAGGCCGACGATCGCTTCTTCCGCACTCTCGGCGGCGACCGCCTCGGGCATCTCGGGTCGGCGCTCGACCTGCAGGATCAGGCGGGATTGGCGCTGGCCGACCAGTGGTTGGGGATCGATGTCCGCATAGAGGTCTCGCGGCCGACCCATTTTTACACCTTTCCGGTCCAGTCGGTCAGCCAGTCGGAGGGCGGTTTCGAGCTGGTGCATCAGTCCGTCGCGGTGCAGCCGCACTGGTTCATCGAACCGGACGAGCACGGCGACTGGTCGGTGGTGATGAATCTGGTTTGCGATACCACGCTCTCCGAAGAGCGCTTGGCCGAGGATTCCCTGGTCGAGATGATGAGCTGACCATGAGGGACAGGGCAAGGCTCAATCGGCCCGGACGACGGGGAGATCCTCCCACCGGGTCGTGAAGCAGGGCGAGCGGAACGCGGCGCTTGGTTTCCAGGAGCGCTCGACGCCCTCGGCGGCGAAGAAGAGAGTTCCCGGGCCGAGCAGATCGTTGACCTGATCGAGCGTTCGCATCAGGCGATCTTCGGTCCGCTGTCGCTGTTCCATTTCGCCTTTTGGCCCTTCCTCCTCCGGATCGAACAGATACTGTTGCGGTCGGACGCCTCCCCGGGGCTGGATGTCCAACAGCATGACGCCCGCCTTCTGGATCGCGTAGCCTTTGCGATAGATCCGTTCGAAGCCCTCCAGGGCGCGCGAGATGATCTTGCGGGTGCTGTCGGTCGGGATGCCGAATCCCATCGCGATGCCGTTGGAGTAGGAAGGTTGCTCGGTCATGAAGCGATTGGTGTTCATGTGAACATAGACGGCCGAAGCGAGTCCCTCCTGGGCGCGGAGTTTCTCGGCGCCCCGCGTGGCGAAGCTCGCCAGGGCCTGCCGGAGAGCATCCCGGTCGTCGGTCCGCTCACCGAAAGAACGCGAGACCTGAATGTTCTTCCTCGGCGGCGGCGCCTCTTCCCACTCCAGGCAGGGTTCTCCACGCAGTTCCCGCACCATCTTCTCCTGGACGATCGAGCAGTGCTTGCGCATCCACCAGGGTTCCGTTTCGGCCAGATCCAGGGCGGTGCGCAGCCCGAGCCGCTCGAAACGACGTCGGAGTCGGTGCCCCACGCCCCAAACATCGCCGATGGGAAAGTTTTGGAGATGCTCCCGGCGAACGGCCGGATCCATCAAACTGCAGGTGCCGCGTCCGTTCGACTTCGCCACGCGGTTGGCGGCCTTGGCGAGTGTCTTGGTCGGACCGATGCCCAGCGAGACGGGAATGCCGGTCCACTGCCGGATGGTGCGGACCATCGACTGCAGAAACGCTTCCCGCGCCGCTTCCACTCCGCCGGGAAGGTCCGGCGGAAGACGGTCGATGTCCGCGATGCCGGTGAATTCGAGAAACGCTTCGTCGATCGAGTAGATTTCGATCCGCGGCGTCCAATGCTTCAGCGCCTGCATGACGCGGCGGCTCATGTCGCCGTAGAACATGTAGTTGGAGGAGAAGACGGTCAGTTCGCCGGCTTCGGCCAGTCGCCGGATGCGGAAGTACGGTTCCCCCATCGGGATTCCCAACTTTTTCGCCTCGGCGGTTCGTGCCACCACGCAGCCGTCGTTGTTCGAGAGCACCACGACCGCGCGCCCCTGAAGGTGCGGGCGAAAGACCTGCTCGCAGGAGGCGTAGAAACTGTTGCAGTCGAGCAGTCCGAAGATGCGCATCGTGAAAAGCTCCTCTTCCGCACAATGGAGGCATGGAAGGGGGAAAAAATCGTCGGTGGCTTGCGGCGTTAGACCTGGTGGATCACATGCCGGACGACGCCCCAGACATCGCATTCGATATCTTCATAGATCCGGATTTTCCGGTATCGGCGATTTTCGGGCCGAAGCTCCATCTTTCCTCGACTGAAGGCGAGTCGCTTGACGGTGAATTCCCCGTCGACCACCGCGATGACGATATCGCCATGATCCGCTTTCTTGCTTCGGTCGACCACGAGCAGATCATCGGGAAAAATGCCGGCCCCGGTCATCGATTCCCCGGCGACGCGGACGAAAAAGGTGGATGAGGGATTGCTGACCAGATGGGCGTTCAGATCGAGCATCTCGGCGGGATTGTCCTCCGCCGGCGAGGGAAAGCCCGCCTGGACTCGGCTGTCATACAGCGGATACTTCCCCCCCTTGGTCTCGATGAACTTCATGATCTTGTTGACCATGTTCGCCGGAACGCGAATCGCCTTGGTCGGCGTGCCGAATTTGCCGGTCCCCTTCGGACGCCCGGCTCCTTTGCGTTTACCTCCTCGTGGCATGGTATGGTTTCCTTTCTCATAAGAACAAGCGGAAATCTTCCCATCGCGCGATTGGGCAATCGATCGATGGCCGTCCCCCCGGCGAAACGCGGCGATTTCGCTTCCCCCCTTCGAGAATCGATTTGCCGAATAAAACGCCGGGAAGAACCCCTAAAACCCTATGATGGTGATAATATCGTACGCATATCATCTTTTCAAGAACCGAATCGATATTTTTGGAAAATTAAACAATTTTCAAACAAAAAACTCATCGGGCTCGTCGCGATGCTGATCACCCGGCTTTCAAAAAAACAAAAGCCGTCCTCCCACGAACCCCCCGGGATGGAGGATTCGCTTTTCGGTTCCGCATGCCTTATAATGGTTTTCCGTCACGGAGTCGGCAAGGACAAGGTTTCGTTTTCATCTCGAATGATCGGGAAATGAAGGAGTGCGGATGCAGCGTCGAGATTTTTTGAAATCGTCACTGGCCGCGGCCGGTTCGGCGTGGACGATCGTGGAGTGCGCGAGGGCCGAAGAGGAAAAAAACGTCTCTCCGGAAGAAAAATCGGCGGGGAACCCCTTCCTGGAAGTAGAAGGTCTCCAGGTCGCCTTCCTCGGTTTGGGGGCCCAAGGAAGAACGCTTCTCGACGCCGTCATGCCGCTCTCGGGCATCCGGATCGCCGCCCTTTGCGACGCATGGCCCTTTCGGCTCCGCGCGGCCGAGTATTATCTCCAGATGTACGATCGTCCCGCCGCCACTTATACCGACTATCGAACGATGCTCGAAAAGGAGAAGTCGCTCGATGCGGTGATCCTCGCCACCCCCGATTTCTGCCACGCCGAGCAGACGGTCGCCTGTCTCGAAGCGGGAAAGGCCGTCTATTGCGAAGCGGTCATGGCCGACACCCTCGAGGGGGCCCGTTCGATGGTCCGAGCGAGTCGTCGGACGAAATTACCGCTTCAGATCGGCCACCAACGGCGAAGCAGTCCGCTGTATCGTCATGTGTTGGAGAAACTCATTCGCGGAGCCCGTCTCTTCGGCCGACTGACGCACCTGGAGACGCGGTGGAATCGTCCCCTCGAGTCGCCCGCCGGTTGGCCCCGTCGCCACGAAATGTCCGAGAAACAGCTTCAGAAGCTCGGCTATGAAAACATGCACCAGTATTGCAACTGGCGATACTTCCGGAAGTATTCGCCCGGCGCTTGTGCCTTTCATCTTGCGCAGCAGCTCGACGTCGCCGACTGGTTCCTCGAGACGGCCCCCGAGGGCTTGATCACCGACGGGGGAAACGACGTATACACCGATCGCGAGAATCCCGACAATCTTTCGGTGCTGCTCGATTACCCGATGTCGGAGGGGATATTGCGGGCCAACAGCCAAGTGGTGCTGACTTCCAGCGGAGGATTCGACCGCAATTTCGAGCATTTTCTCGGGCTCGACGGTTCGGTCCAGATGACCGAGAACCCCGATTGGACCCGGATCTTCCGGGAACCGTATGCCCCCGAGTGGAACACCATTCTCGGGCAAGGCGATCTGGTCGCCGTCGGAGGAGAGGAGCCCTCTTCGGGGGATCCGTCGGGAGGCTTCGTCGTCAGCGAGACGAGCACGTTGACCTGCTATCGAGTGCCGATCGTGCTGGAATCGTCTGTCTATCAGCCGCATCTGGAGAATTTCTTCGCGGCGGTTCGCGCCGAGCAAACGCTCCATGCCCCGGCGGAGACGGCCTATCGGGCGACGGTGCCGGCACTGCGTTCCCGACGGGAGGACGCCCGGGAAAAAAGGGTGAAGCTCGCTCAATCGGATTTCCGCGTCGAATGATCCGGTCGGGACGGCGGAAGCAAAACTCCTCTTGGGCCACGTTGGTTCCGGAGCGCAAAAAAAGCGGGATTCCCGAAAAGGGGAACCCCGCCAGTCCGTAGGGGCGTTACCGATCGTCGTGGCGCATCGTCCAAGGTGTTCGGGAAAAGGTGGAAGGGAGACGGCTAGATTTGCGAGCCGTTCGACGGCTTGAGCAAGATGTTGGTGATCTTATTCGCCGTGTCCTTGTACTGAGGATCGCTGCTGATCTCTTTCCACTTTGGATGGTTGATGAACTTCTTCCAGTTGGCGTTCTTGGCGTCCATATTTTCGAAGCTGAGCATGTAGGTCAGATTCGGCATGCGGTCGCCGAAGAGCGTTTCGCCGAAGAAGACCGGATCCAAGCCGGTTTCGCGGAAGATTTCCAGTTCGCCGCCCTGATCGAACATGAAGATCTTCTTGGCGTTCCGCTCGATGTTGTAGCTGTTGTAGATGCGGAGCTGCAGGACGCGATCGGGCGAGGTGGTGGGAACCTCGACCTTGGGAGCGTTTTCGAACCCGTGCAACAGGGCGCTTTCGAAAGTGTCGTAGATGGGGTCGTTCATCGGCGTTTCGAACAACGCGCCGGCCTCTTGCATGAAGGTTCCGTCGGCCAGCAGCCGGGTGGTGCTCATGGCGATCGATTCCAGCGATTGGTGCGGCAGAATGACAAAGACCTGCTTTGCCCAGATCGGATCGGCCTTGTCTCCGGGATTCATGTCCGAATCGCAGTAGAAGACGCCGACCGGCTTGATCCCCTGGCGATTCCAGGCCGGAACTCCGGCGGTGTCGAGAATTTCCACCAGCTTGTGTTTCTTCTCCATCGTGCCGCAGGTGTAGGTCCGCAACTCGATGAAGTCCTTCGCCTCCGAAAGCTCTCCGCCCCGCACGCCGCGCAGCGCGGCCGCGGAAAGGCCCGCCGCACAGGATGCCGCTAGAAAATCTCGTCGTTTCATAATCCCGGGTCTCCTCTATCTGAAAGTAACTTCGGCAAACGGGGTTCGTGACCAAATCCCATCTCGTCCCCCTCGGGCGCGTGATGTAACGCCTATCATAGCGAGTGGGGCCGGGGGCGTCAAATCTCCCGATTTCGAAAAAAACGGACCTCCCTCATTGGAGGGAAATTATCCACCGGTATTGGGTTGGAAATAGACCTCTTCGTAAGGCTGGATGACGACGAATCCCTCACCTCGGAAGACCATCTGGAACGATTCGCCGCTGCCCCGTCCGAAGAAGGTCTTCAGGGTGATGTCGGTGCGGATTTCCGGTTGCAGCGTTCCGGACCAGGCGACCGTGGCGTTCGGATCGGTCATGACCGGCTGATCGGGAGTGACCATCAGCGTCAGGGGTTCGTAATGCGTGGTGATGGCGATCATGCCGGTGCCTTCCAGCCGGACGTTGAACAGCCCGCCGGCGAGCATCGCCGAAATACGCTTGAGCATCTTGATGTCCCAGTCGATGCATTCCTCGAACGCCATCACGTCGTTGCCGTTGACGTAGATCGACTCGTTGTTCAGTTGCAGAATCTGCACCTTCTTTCCTTCGTCGGCCAAGTAGAGCGTGCCTTTGCCCTCGGCCCGCGTCAATCGCGTTCCCTCGCCGGTGAACGCCTTTTTGAGGAACTTGCCGACGCCCTTTTCGAGGATCTTCTCCCGCTCGAAACGGATATCGCCCAAGTAGGCGACCATCGAACCGGTCTTCGTCCAGAGCGAACCTTCGAGATTCACTTCCAGAAAACGGGGGCTCTCCAGCTCGAAGAGCCCCTGGCCGCGATCTTTCTGGCGGGTTTTCTCGACGAACTCCTCGATGGAGTAACGTTGTTCCGCATTGAAGTTGTCTTGCGGGGGAATATTTTGCGACATGGCAGACTCTCCTTCAGTCGTTTGAGAATCGGATGAAGTGGTGGTCGCGCCGGGCATACCGCCGGGGGAATCGGGTCGTGGGACCACGCATTCTCCGCCACATTCCGGGCAGCGGATGCTCCTTCCAGCGAGTTCCGGGCGGACCTTCATCGGATGGTTGCAATGCGGGCACCGCATGTAAATCGCCATCGTTCGGACTCCGGGGGATTATTCTTATTCGAGAAGAGGGGAGATACCCTTGGGAGGTACCTTTGGAAAAGACTTCTCCTTTTTTAGGGGCCGTCGGCCTGCAAATCAACCCATGCCCCGACTTTTCTTTCGCCGTGAGAGAGGAAATATTGGCGAACGATTCGAATTGAAGAAGGATTGCCCCCGGAAAGTGCGACTTTTTCGTTTTCATCGGCCCTTGCCGCCGGGAGAGTTGACGTTGTGAAAAACCGGGGAGTGTGGTAGAATTCGCGGCATCGCACGGCGAGTCGCCCAGGTGGGTCCGGTCTCGGTGAAGCGCCTTCCCGGCAGGGATCGCCGTTGGAGCTGCTTCCATCGAAAACCCCCGGAATGATGCCGCACCCGGGTGACCGTGAAACAAGGATGTTTCGCGGCCGAAAGACTCGCTCTCTTTTCGCGTCGCCTGCCGATCGGGTAGGCTTCCCTCGAGAATTCAAGGATGAATTCGCCATGAACGACCGGTTTTCCGCGGGGGCTCCGTCCTCCGGCCGATGGACATTCTCGTTGACCACCTCGTCCGTGTCGGACACCGAGTTTCAAGAGGACGCCTTCCTGCAGTCGCTCCGATCGGCGATTTCCCGAGGGCGGCATCACCTGCTTCGCGAACAGACGACGGAGGGTTGCTGGCGGGAATCGCCTCGGGAGTCCGCCGAGTGGGAGAGCGAGGCGATTCTGGCCGAGGTCTTTCTCGGTCGGGGCGATTCCGAGTTGGCCCGAAGTTGCGCCGCCCGACTGGAAGCGATGCAACAGGACGACGGCCGTTGGGTGGAGGCGAACGCATCGGGAAGCGATCTCGACGCGACGCTCAAGGGCTATTTCGCGATGAAAATATCCGGCCGCGACGGCGGCGATCGGGCGATGCGGCGGGCCCGAAAGTGGATTCTCGCCTCCGGCGGCGCCGATCGAAGCGGCGCGATCACACGCTTATTTTTCGCTGCATTGGGGCAAATTCCCTATGAATGCCTCGGAGCCGTTTTCCCGGTCTTCGGGAGAAGATCGACCCCGAAAACCGCTTTGGACCGACTGTTGCGGCTGGCGATGGGCGTTTTCTTCTGGAATCGGCCTGTTCAGGCGGTGCCGCCCGAGTGCGGCATTCGGGAACTTTTCCTCGAAGTGCCAAGCCGATGGTGCCGCGGTGGGACGGATTCGCCGCAAAGCCGTCGGGCGTCTTCGGTCGGACGTTTCCGGCACCCGCTGCGAAACGGCATCATCCGCTTGCTGCGAACGATCACGCCTCCGCTGTTGCGGAACCACTGCAAATCTCGGTCGATCGCCGAACTGACCGCCTTCAGCCAGGAGAACTCGCTTTCGATCGAATCAATGCTCTGGGGCATGATGGCGGGCCGGGTTCTGGGTCTCGAGGAAGATCATCCGGCGATGGCCGCCTTCCGGGAGAAGTTGCAGGCATGCGTCGAATCGACCGAGGAGTCCCCGGCGGAGATTCTCCCGATCGGACCGAAGATTCGCCCGATTCGGCTCGCACAGCCGTCGATCCCACTACGCCGAACGAGCGAGGTGGTCGGCGCGCTTCGGGAAAGCGGATCCCGGAAGGCTTGTCCCCAAGTGGACGAGGCGGTCCGTTGGTTCCTTTCCCAATCGATCGAAGAAACCGCGGGGGGTCGTTCGGAAACCGGAACCCGCGGGACTGTGCGCGGCCGAGCCGTTCGGGTAAGATGGGGCCGAACCAGGTTCGGGGAGCGGGAGACGACCGAGCGGATCGCCCTGCTTTTGAAGTTGCTTTCTCCGGAGCTTCCTGCCGAGGACGAAGGACATTTGCCCGCCGATTTGCGTTTCCTGCATCAGGAGCGTTGCGGGAGTCGGGACGCAGCGCATCGCCGGGTGTGCGATTTTTCTGAAAAGCAGGCCACGATCGAGCTTTCTCGGAAACGACTGATGGCACGCCAGAAGCGGGACGGCAGTTGGTCATCGTCGTGCCGGAAGGGATCTTCCTCGGGCATTGGCGATCGAATCGCGATGACGTGCGACGCGCTCGAAGCACTGCTCTGTTCAGGATCGCGTCCGGAGGATGTTTCGATTCGCCGAGGGGTGCGTTTTTTGAAACGATCGCAAGCGGCCGATGGAAGCTGGCCGTCGCCGAACCACGTTTCCCGGACGGGACAGGTTCTCTCGGTGCTGCGTTCCGCCGGTTTGGAAGCGGACGACTCGACGATCGCCGCCGGGGCGAACTGGCTCCTCTCCTGCCGGCGGGAGGGGGGAGGCTGGTCGGAGGAAGCCTCTCGGGAAAAGACGGAATCTGCTTCGGTGGAAACGACGGCCCGGGCCGTTCTGGGATTGCTGTTCGCGGCGAGATGCGAGACCTCGGCGGTGAAAGACGGAATCGCGTTTTTGATGGCTCGACAGGCGGAAGACGGAAGTTGGGAGGCGGCGGAGATTGCCGAGGATCCTCCTTCGTCGCTGACTTCTTCAGCGATGACGCTCCGTGCCCTGGCTCGGTTCGCCCGACTTCAACACCGCGAGCGTCGTCGGGAACAGGCGGCCGAGATCTTGCAGATGACGCCGATCCGGATTCATGACCCCGGCGAGCGAAGCCGAGAAGTCGAGGAGGCGGCCGACCTCTTTCGACCGGAAACGCCCCGATGGAGTCCCCGTCTTTTTCGCGGTGAGTGATGCTGACGAGCGGCTGGTCCAGCCGAACCTCCTCTCCATATTTTCACGAAAGATCTCATGCGATTTCCCTTTTCCTTGACCCGGTCGATGACGCAATACTTTCTCCGTATGCGCTTGGCGGGGAAAAAGAAGTACCCGATCGTGCTGATGCTCGAACCGCTTCACGCCTGCAATTTGCGTTGCTCCGGTTGCGGGCGGATTCGGGAATACGCTTCGACGGCCGGCGAGCGGTTGCCGGTCGAGGATTGTCTTGCGTCGGTCCTGGAATGCGGGGCCCCGATCGTGAGCATTTGCGGCGGTGAGCCGCTGATCTATCCCGAACTCCCCGAGCTGATCCAGAAATTGATCGCGGCCGACCGACACATGTATCTTTGTACCAACGGCGTGCTTCTCGAGGAAAAGCTTCCGCTCCTGGAGGGGATCCCGGCCAAGGTGCTTCGGGATCGACTTTTTCTCAACGTCCATCTCGACGGCATGGAAGCGACCCACGACGCGATGGTCGAGCGGGCGGGAGCGTTTTCGAAAGCGATCGCCGGCATCCGTGCGGCGAAGGCGGCGAATTTCCATGTGTACACCAATACGACCGTCTATCGGCACACCCAGCCCCACGAACTGGTCGTACTGTTCGATTACCTCTCGGAATTGGGTGTCGACGGCATGATGCTTTCCCCTGCCTACGGGTACGCCTCGGTCCGCCGGGAGATGTCCGAAGACGCCTCCGGTGCCGAGAGCATTTTCATGAATCGCGAGCAGATCCACGCCTTTTTCCAAGAGACGCGACCGCTCCTGCGGCGTTTCCCGCTGGTCGCTTCGCCGATCTATCTCGATTTTCTTTGCGGCAAGACGGAGCTTCCGTGCGCGGCTTGGGCGAACCCGACCCGGAATATCCGCGGTTGGAAGGCGCCGTGTTACCTGGTGACCGACGGCCATTATTCCCGTTACCGGGAGATGGTCGAGGCGACCGACTGGGACTCGCTCGGGCCCGGCGGCGATCCCCGATGTCGCGATTGCCTGGTCCATTGCGGTTTCGAACCGGCAGCCGTGCTGTCCTCCAAGAGGATCGGCAATCTCCTCCGCATGGCGCTCTGGCAGTTGACTTGAAGTCGAACGGCCCAGGGATTCCGACCGTGCGGGGCGGCCAAAAAAACGGCTGGCTCGGCGCCTCCCAAGGTGGTAGAACATGCTCCGAAGCATTGATGATTTTCCATCCCCGGAGCCGTTTGATGCCGTCCACCGGTTCTTCCCGATATCTGATCTATCCGAAGGGCGTCTTTCCCCTGGATTCCAAGGAACCTCCGGGGAGATCGTGCGCGATTCGCAGCCGCGGCCTCCACTTCGACGACCACTTGCAACGGCAGTTTCTAGTGCGTTCGCTTCCGGGATCGGGAGAGGAAGGCGTCGATGCCGGCGATCTGTTTTGGACGTCCCGAGGGCTTCCCGCGGCGATCGAGCGACGTTTCGAAGGAGCTTCGGCGTTTCTGGTTTGTTCGGGACCGTCCCTCCGACGGGAGCGGTTGGAGCTGCTCCGGGAACGTGGGATCCTGACCTGTTCGGTCAATAACGCGGCGACTTTGCTCCGGACGCATCTCTGGATATCGGTCGATGAGCCGGGGCATTTCTGCGACGGCATCTGGCGGGATCCGGCGATCCTCAAGTTCACGCCGATGGCCCACCGGCAGAAGAAGATCCTCGTGCGCGATGCCCGAGAACGTCTGGTTGCCGGTCCGCATGCGGCTGGAGAAATGCCCAATGTCCTCTTCTACTGCCGGAACGAGGAATTCCGGCCCGAAGCCTGGCTGTCCGAGGATACGATCAACTGGGGCAATCACCGCGACGTGGCCGATCCGCGGGGCCATCGGGGGTGCCGATCGGTGATGCTCGCGGCGGTGAGGATCCTTCACGCCCTCGGGGTTCGGGTGATCTATCTTCTCGGATGCGATTTCGTCATGAACGAGGGTGGGGTGAATTACGCTTTCCCTCAAGACCGCTCCGCCGCCTCGGTCCGTGGCAACAACCGGTCCTACCGCGTGCTGAACGACCGATTCGAGATGCTGATGCCCTTTTTCGAGAGAGAGGGGCTGGAGATATACAACTGTACGAAGTCCAGCGGGTTACAGTGTTTTCCGTTTCTTTCGCTCGACGAGGCGGTCACACGGGCGAGGCAGGGAATGCCGTCGGAAATGATCACTTGGGGAATGTACGACGGCGCGGCCCGAAAAGACCGCAACGCGAATTCGACGTGAGAGACCGTCGCTCCCTTCGTTGCGACCGGCAAGGTCGTCGTCATCGCTACGGAAAACCGAAAAGCCATAGGTTTCCGTCTCTCTTTCTCCAGCGCCGCGAAAGGGGATGCCGATGTATGATCTTGGTATGCAATGATTTGCGCTGTTGTCAGACTTGAAATCCTTCGAGACGAGTCCGCTTCGATCAGACGGAAGTCGTTACTCGGAGCAATCGATCGTAAGCCATCACCGCCCGGCATTCCACAGCCGGGTTCGCTTCTCGGAGATTCCAACCGTTCACTGTTTTGCGACTAGGGTAGTAGTGTATGGATTCTCGTGTTCCTTCCTTTCCCCATGACGGCCCGATGGCCGGGCTCGCCGGAAACAATCATTTCTCGGAAACGGTGTTCGTCGGACAAGCCCCGGCGCCGCGACTGGGGGCGAGGACTGCTGCTCCGGAAAACGACGTGATTCCATCCGCGATTCCCTCCGTGCTGGTGGAAGGAGAACCGTTCCGGGGTGTCGGAGGATTTGCTTTTTCAGGAGCTGCCGGCGTCGTCTTCGGTTCATGAGATCATCTGGAGAGATCGACTTTCGAGAGATGCTCGGCAAAGTGGCGGAACTTGATAGGGTGAGATGTTCGATGGGTGTTTTCCGAAAGAATGATGAACGCGGTACGGAGAGTTCGGTCCACGATCCCTTTGCCGTTCTTGATGTTTCTGCACTACTGTCGAAGCAGTTGTCTACGCCGATGGCGGAGCGGCTGGGGGCGGAAAATCCGAACGGCCGTGAATTCTTCGTCACGCTGCTGGGGCATCGACTTTTCTGCGAAGCGCTCCAAGTGCTTCCGCACCTGCTTTCTCCGACCGTTTCCATCGCCTGGGGAACGACCTGCTGTTGGTACGGCTTTCTGCCGGATCCTCCTCCCCAGAAACGACGCTCCCTGGCCGCCTTGATGCAATGGCTGGAGGACCCGAAATCGTTGCCCGAAGATGAATTGCTCCGCTACTCCCGCGAAGAAGGGTATTCGCCGGTGGGTTGGCTTTTGAAAGCCGCACTGCAAATTCCGTCGCCCGAGGCCTCGGAATCTCGAGCTCAAAGGGAACGCCGCGACGCGCAGTGTCGGGAAATGGTCGCGTGCGGTGTGCTCTTGATGACGATATGGGGAGAACCCCGTATTTCGACCTGTCGCTGTGAGCGTTTTCTCGAGTTCGGTTCCGAGCGACTTCGTCACAACGCCGTCCGATTGACGGAAGTTCCGACCCGAGTCCGCATCTCTTACGATACCCAGAAGAAAAAGGTCTTCGACGAGCGCTTGCTGATGAAGATGCCCACGCGGGATCAGGTGCTCGATTTTCTCAAAACGAAGAAGGAAGTGTTGCGTGCTTGCATTTCGGAGGAAAACCGGGCAGAGGATTGGGACGGGGAATCGGCGAACGCGGAATCCTCGGTGGAAGCATTCTAGCAACCCATTGAAAAGCAGGCAGCCGGAACATTCTTGATGAAGCTTCAGCCGAGGCTCGTCTTCGCTTCCAGATGGCGGGCGATCGTCTCCCGATCGACCGGTCGGAGGATGCCCTTCTCGGTAATGAAGGCCTCGATCATCTCGGCGGGGGTGACATCGAATGCGGGATTGTAGACGTCGATGCCTTCCGGGCCGGTCTGCGTTCCGAAGCCGTGGGTAATCTCTCGGGGATCGCGTTCTTCGATCGGAATCCGGTCGCCGGAATCGAGCGTCAAGTCGAAGGTGCTCGACGGGACGGCGACATAGAAGGGAATGCCGTGGCTGCGCGCCGCCAAGGCGACACCGTAGGTGCCGATCTTGTTGGCGGTATCGCCGTTGGCGGCGATGCGATCGGCTCCGACCACCACCGCCTGGACTTTTCCTTGTCGCATGACCAGCGGGGCCATCGAATCGCAGATCAACGTCACGGGGATGCTGCGTTGATTCAGCTCCCACGCCGTCAGCCGGGCACCCTGCAAAAGCGGACGGGTTTCGTCGGCGAAGACGTGGATCTCTTTCCCGGCTTCCGAGGCGGCGAAGAAAACGGCCAACGCGGTTCCATAGTCGGCGGTGGCCAACCCACCCGCGTTGCAATGGGTGAGAACCCCCTGTCCCGACTGGAGCAGTTCGGCACCGTAACGTCCGATATCGCGACATTGCCGGCGGTCTTCCTCGTGGATAAGCTTCGCTTCGGCGAGCATCTCTTGGTACATTTGCTCCGGAGTGCGCGCGCCGCGAAGCGTGTTCGCCAGACGCTGCATGCGGTCGAGCGCCCAGAAGAGATTCACCGCCGTGGGACGACTCGAGGCGAGATACTTCACCACTTCGTCCAATCGGGCGAACCACTCCGGTTCCGAGGGGGAAGATCCCTCTTGATAGAGAGGCTGCATGCCGACGCAGACACCATAGGCGGCGGCGATGCCGATGGCCGGCGCCCCGCGGACACGGAGCATTTTGATCGCTTCCCAAATCGTTTCCACATCGGGGCAATCGATCTCGACCAACTCGCCGGGCAGCCGGGTCTGATCGATCATGCGGAGAAACCCCGTCCAGGGTTTCTCCTCGGTGGCATCGACCCAGACCATCGTTTCGACTTTCTGCAAATCCCCTTCGGTCCTGACGCAGCGTGGTGCGGAAGTCATGATTTTCTTTCCTCGAGGATCTGCTTCTGGAGATTCTCGTTCTTGCCCTGCACCTTGCCGACGAGCGCGACCTTGAATGAATCGAGCTTTTCGCGCAGTTCCGGTTGGCTGAGGGAGAGGATTTGCACGGCGAGCAGTCCGGCGTTCCGGGGTCCGCCCATGCCGGCGCCGACGGTGGCCACGGGGACGTCGCCGGGCATTTGGACCGTGGAAAGGAGGGAGTCGAGTCCCCCGGCGAGTTGGGTCGGGACCGGAATGCCGATCACCGGCAACGTGGTGTGCGCGGCAACGACGCCCGCCAGATGGGCCGCACCGCCGGCGGCGGCGATAAGAACCTTCAGGCCGCGATCGAACGCCGTGGAGGCGTAATCTTGTACGATATTCGGCGTGCGATGGGCGCTCATGACGCTGATCTCGTAGACGATGCCGAACTCATCGAGCGCCGCGGCCGCGGCCTTGATCTTCGGCCAATCACTGTCGCTGCCCATGACGATTCCCACATGTGCCTCGAAATTCTCATTCGTCTCCGTCATGCTGTTCCTCATTTCGCGTGTCCTGGGATGGGATGATTCTCGCTCCGCTCATTTCGGGGGCGGGGCGGGAAGGTTGATAACCATTGGGGAATACAATACCGTCGATGCAACCTCTCTTCAAGGGACCCACCGGCCGGGATCCACCGAGACGGAACTTCCTCCCAGTGGAAGTGGGTTGTCGGAAATGTGGAAAGGCTTTCGATGTTTTTGAAAAATTTGAAAAAATATGGACTCCAACAGATCGGCCGATGGTCTCCTTCCGGTTCGATGATGAGGAACATTCGGAATGCGAGGATGCCTCGCGCGACTCGGGAGGCGATCCGGAGGATGGCGATTTGTCGTAAGTAAATTGATAAAAGGGGTTTACGGAACAATTAGCCCGGCTCTGGTTGCCGAAAACCTTTCGGCATTCTTGCCAAGAGCGGCCGGGCACCCCTTGAGATGATATGACGAAGAAAATTGTTTCTCAGAAAGGTAATGCTTTGTGTAGAAAAGAGCCCCGCTCTTTGGAAGGGGGATCGGACTCATCTTTTTAAGTGCCTGAAATTAGGGGGTTTATTGGTAGGAATGCATTCCGAAACACATACGAAACCGACCGAAAAAAAATACCCCCCGAATTACGTTATATATATCTCATCAACGATATAAAAAGTGATTTTTTGCAGCTTTGGACAATCGGCGCAAGTCCTTACTCTCGTGGAATTTTTTCCCGATTGAAGTTGTATTTTTTTCGATTTTTTTTCTCGCTACCGCTTTCGGGTTAAGCAATAGTTTCGCATACGGCAACTCCTATGGATCGACCTCTCCGACCATCCGTTTTTTGGGTACGTGGAACGATTTCCACATTCTATTTTTGAAACGATTCTTTTTTTCGTACGCAAGGAGTTGAATGATGAAGGTGAAAAGCAAGCTGATGGCGTCGCACGTGGCGCTCATGCTCATTCCTTTGATCTTATTGGCAGGCATTCTTGTCTGGACCGTGAAGGGGATCATGGGGGAAATCGGAACGGAAACGAGCCGGGCATTGGAAACGAATGCCAACGACATGCTCGAGGCGGTCAGCACGCTGAAAGAACATGAGCTGAACGCCTATTTCCGGAACACGTTCAATACGATCGA
This sequence comes from uncultured Planctomycetaceae bacterium, assembly GCA_964632505.1. Taxonomy (GTDB): domain Bacteria; phylum Planctomycetota; class Planctomycetia; order Pirellulales; family Thermoguttaceae; genus CAZWCE01. The sequence continues at coordinate 68,658 of CAZWCE010000008.1, forward strand.
AGTGCTGGCGCACAACGATAAGGTCGCACAGTGCTACCAGGACGTGGCCGAGTATTGTCGGGAGAAGGAGATCAAAGACGATCGGCCGATCGACGTGACCACCGAGGAGTACCAGAATCTCTGGAAGAAGTATGAGGAAACGTTCCATCCGTACATCGAGGACGACAAGTACGCCTATTACGATGTGTTCCTCGTTTCGCTCAAGACGGGGCAGATCCTCTATACCCAGTACAAGGAGAGCGATCTGGGGGCGAATCTCCGCACGGGGAATCTTTCCGACAGCGGTCTGGGCAAGCTCTACCAGAAAGTGGAGCAGTCGCAGAAGATGTCGTTTGTCGATTTCGAGCCGTACGCTCCCAGTGGAGGGGCTCCGGCGGCGTTCATGGGGGCCCCGTTCAAGGTCGACGGCAAGAACGTCGGCATGGTGGCGGTGCAGTTCCCCTTGAAGGAGGTCAACGCCATTTTGCAGAATCGCAGCGGCATGGGCGAGAGCGGCGAGTCGTACTTGGTGGGCCAGGATTACCGCATGCGGAGCGATTCTTTCCTCGATCCGCAGAACTACTCGGTCACCGCGTCGTTCAAGCACGATAACCTCGCCAAGAGCGAGATGATCGAGAAAGCCTTGCAGGGCCAGAGTGATACGACGATCGGGACCGATTACACCGGCGGCGTGGTGCTCTCGAACTATCGCCCCTTCGAGGTTCTCGGGACGCGCTGGGCGCTCGTTTCGGAGATCAATGAAGACGAGGCGATGGCCGTGCGCGACAAGATCGAAAACCAAGGCAAGGCGGGATTGAATACCATCGTGCAATCTTCCGTCGGGATTTCGGTGCTGTTCATTTTGATCGGGTTGGGAGTGTCCTACTACATCGGTCACGGTTTCGCGCAAACGACCGGATTCTTGGCCGGCTGCTTCGAGCGTTTCTCGAAAGGGCGCCTGGAGATGTCGGACCGCGATACCCAGGAAGTGGAGACCCTGAAGCAGCGAAGCGACGAGTTCGGCGACATGGTCACCTCGGCCGACGGTTTGCGTCGATACTTGGAATCGAGCGCCGAGGTCGCGCAGCATATCGCCGCGGGGAACCTCCGAGTGGATGTGCAGAAGGCGGGCGACGACGACGCCTTCGGCGTGGCGTTCGAGAATATGGTGCAGAGCCTGAACGATGCGTTCAGCGAAATCATGATGAACATCGAGCAGATCGCGATCGGTTCGCAGCAGGTTTCCCAGGCTTCGCAATCGCTTTCCCAAGGGGCGACCGAGCAGGCGTCTTCCATCGAAGAGATCAGCGCCAGCATGACCGAGATGAGCGATCAGACGCGGCGCAGCGCCGAAAACGCCGGCCAGACCGAGAAAATCGCCTCGAATACCCGCGACGCGGGCCAGACCGGCAGCGACAAGATGCAACATCTGGTTTCGCAAATGGGCGAGCTGAGCGAGGCGGCCGATCAGATCAACAGCATCATCAAGACGATCGACGAAATCGCGTTCCAGACCAATCTTTTGGCCCTGAACGCCGCCGTCGAGGCCGCCCGGGCCGGACAACACGGCAAGGGATTCGCCGTCGTGGCCGAGGAGGTTCGCAACTTGGCCGGACGCAGCGCAACCGCCGCGAAGGAGACCGCCGATCTGATCGTCAACGTGGTCGAGAAGATCGCTTCGGGGAACGATATGTCGAAGGAATCGGCCGACATGCTTCGTGAGATCGTTGAATACGCCTCGCAGGTGGTGGATCTCGCCCAGGATGTTTCCAGCGGCGCCAACGAACAGGCCAAGGGCGTTTCGGAGGCGACCGAGGGAATCCGCCAGGTCGACGAGGTCACCCAGCAGAACACGGCCAACTCGGAAGAGACCGCTTCGGCGGCCGAGGAACTGCAGCAGCAGGCGACAAGTCTCCGCGAATTGGTCAGTCGCTTCCAGTTGAAGCAGCAGACCGCGGCGCAGGCACCGGCTCCCACGAGTCACGTTTCCTCTCATCAGGAAGCGGACGAACGGGAATACACCGGGGCGCACTGATCGCCGAAAAAAGAACACGCTCCCTACGGCGTCAAACGAGAAAAGGCAGTTCCGCGCTCATGGCGGGACTGCCTTTCGTATTTGCGGGAATCAAGCGAACCGGACCGTTCGGCCGGTCGGTCCGGTTTTTCGCGGGGCGATTAGCGATTGAATTCGAGGCGATCGACCATATCCTGCACCTCCAGGGGCACATCGAAATGGGCCGAGGGGCACGGTGCTTTGGCCGTGACGATGAACTTCTGATCGCCGTTCGGCTCGGTCACCTTCTTCACTTCCAGCACCCGGCGAATACCGTCCACCAGGACGGCTTCCCCATTGCTGTCGGCGAGTTTCCGGGCCATCTCCGGGGGGCAGTTGACCGCTTTGAGCATGTTCGACATCTCTCCTCCTCCTTCATAGAAAACAGGGGTGGATTTCCCAAACGGGAATCACTGGAGGTCGCGATCCGCGATACGGAATGATGATGATTCCTCGTGTTGCGGACGAACCGATCTCCCGTCGGGAAACCAGCATCGGGGTTCTCGACGTAACCACTCGTTGAAACGTTCTGGGGATCTATGAAAGCGCCTCGGGAAAACGGGCGTCGGCCGATTGCCGATCTTCCGCGCATCCCGGGACGACGAATCGCAAAGGAAGTGTCGGCCGAAGGAGGAGAGGAGGTGAATCAAGCTGGTTCGTGGCGTAACATCTCGGCGACGCTTCCGGTCGTTATCCAGCGGTCAATCGTTGTTCGGATAGGCAAAATCCTTTTCGAGGTTCAAAATCGAGTTGTCGTTCTCGTGATTTCCAAAGTTCCACTAACATGATTATAACAAAACCATGCGAAACAAAACAACATCAGTGGAAGAGCGACGGAAATTTTTTTTGGAATGACGGGGGGCGTTTCGCAGATGCGAAAAAAACAGCGCAAAAAAAGGGCCGGAGGGGGCTCCGGCCCAACGGTCAGGATTCTCGACCGCTGTTCACCTTAGTGCAGCGGCTGCGGTGCTTGCGGGCCGGTCTCGATGTTCGGCTCTTCCTCGAGCACCGCCTGGGCATGCCGGGCGAAATGGCCGCGGAGATCCTCGGTGTACTTGCGGAGGATCGTCCTGCCCATGTCGTTGTAGTCGCCACTGTGATAAAGCGCCCTGGCCGTTCCGAGTTCCATGAGCGAATCTCGCCGAGTCATTTCCCCGGTGGTGTTTTTCGGGTCGAGCTGATCGCGGCGTTTCGCTTTTTCGATGGTATCGTGCACGTAACCGGTCATCCCCGGTTTGGAAAGGTGCTCGGCCAACACGGGGGCGGCCCGGCGGTCGGCCAGATACTCCAGCGCCAAGGCGCAGGCCCGGTGATGCGAGAAGTCGTGCTCGAACGTGAGGAGCTTGAGTTTGTCGAGGATGGCGGGCGTGGCCTTGCGGTCGCCGGCGCGTCCGAGCGCCAAGATGAGGCGGTCCATCGGACTCAATGCCGAACCGAACTGCCCCATGCCCCGGTAGTTCCAGCCGTTGTCCCATTCCGGATAGCTGTTGAGCTTGTCGATCAGGATGTCCACACCGATCGGGTCGCCCATGACCGCGAGCACTTGGGCGTAGGCGACCTTCGCTTCGAGATCCTCCGCTTCGAGAAACGCTTCGCGGACGAGAGGGTGAGCCTCTTTCGGGTGCCACATCACGATCTGAGCGCCTTTGAAATCCTCCGGCAGCGAGGCGACCGCTTCAGGAAGTTTCTTGAGCGCGTCTCGGTAGTTGTCCTTCGCGCCGAGCGCTTCCTCGGGAATGCAGGCCATCTCGACCAGGTGTTTCTGGAGCTTTTCGAGATTGATCTCGCGGGGTTCGACGCCGTCCTTCGAGGCGATCGCCGCCGCGCAGCCGAGGGCGTACCCCTGATTCTGCAGGTCGGCCTGCATCCGGACCATCGGGATCGCGTCGCGATGGCAGCTCATGCCGAGTCCTCCGACGAGAATGCCGTCGAAGCCGCGCGGCAACATACTCCGGTAGGGGACGCTGATGAAATGTCCCACCTTCTCGGGATGCTCCAGCTCAATGTACGGATCGACCGTGTAGCCGTGCGAGTCGAAATTACTTCGCGACCAGACGACCGTGTCGGGATAGGTCCGTCCGTTGAGCTGATCGAGTAGGGTGAAGGTGAAGTCGCCGACAATCCGCTGGCGTTCCCGGGTATCGATGAGTTTTCCCTGGTCGAACGCCGTGGGATACTTCTCCTTGGCGTAGACGAACACGTGCCAGACGTCGACCAGATCGGTTTCGTCGACGATGGTGAAGTCGGTATTGGTGTAGGACGCGCCGAGCATGCGGGGCGGCAGACCGGTGCCCTGCATGGCGAGTTCGTCGTCGTCGGTGTAGTAGGTCTCGGCTCCGGCGGCCGCGGCGATATCGGCGTTGCCGGTGCAATCGATGACCACATCGGCCAGCACCACGCCGCGTCCGTTGGGCGTCGCCACGACCACTCCTTTGGCGTCGGGTTCGTTGCCCGGTCGGTTTTCGACGAACGCGCCGACACCGAGCACGCCGCACCAAAGTTCGGCGCCCGCCTTCTCCAGTTCGCTCCGCCACCAGTGGATCTTGTGCTCGATGATCCAATCGTTTTGCTGATCGGGAAGCACTTCGGCGGAGAAACCGTCGCGGTATCCCCAATAGTATTTCGAGATCGCCCCGGTCGTGCCGACGCCGCCGAGTTCATGGAGATATTCGACCACGAGCGTTTCGGCGCCCCAGCGTGCGGCTCCGATGCCGGCCGGCGCGCCGCTGGTGCCTGCGCCCACGACGACCACCTCGTACTCGCCCAAGACGGGAAGGCCCCGCGTGGGGTCCGGAATCACCGGCAGCTCTTGGACCGGGCGGACCCCGACCAACAACTCTCCGACGTCTCCCTGCGCCGCCGGTTTCTCCGTCGGCTTCTCAAGTACTTTCACATGCGGTTGCTGAATTTTTTGATGGCTTCGTTTTTTCGCCAGCCGGACCGCCTGCTCTCCGAGTCGCCGTCCCATGGCGATGAGGTTCAGGGGCCGCAAGAGCTTCGCCGCCGAAGCGCGGGGGATATCGGCGCAGCCCCCCAGCACGAACAGGTTCGGCGCGATGGGCGAGGCGAACGATTTCACCGGCAGTTCGGCGACGCCGTTCCAGGGAGATTGGTCCCGGGCGATGGCGACCATCGGATCGGGCGGCACCTGGAACAGGGCATCGGCGGTGAACTGCTGATGTGGGTGGAACGTCTTCATTCGGATCGCCTGCTCCACCTCCGACCAATCGGCCCAGCTCACTCCCGGAAGATCGACCGAGAGCGTGTAGTTGATGATCGGGAACTCACCGGATTCGGTCTTCGTCCGATTCGGCCAGGGACCCTGGTACGGCGTCCCCTTGATCTCGGCGGATCCCTCCTCGACCGATTTCGGCTCTCCTCCGATGACGACGAACTCGACCTCTTGCTTGCCGGTCGGGTACGGCACGAACTCGGCGCCGCTCATACGGGCGACCGCCGCGCGTGCGGTGGCGTCGATGATCGTCCTCGCGACCACCGCCTGGCGGCCGGAACGGTTGACCATGACCACGCCGCAAGGTTGTCCCTGGGCATCTTCCAGAAGATTGGTCACCCGAGTGCTGTAAAGAAACTTCACTCCGGCCTGGAGCAGGGCATCGTCCAGCACCGACTTGATGTGCATCGGACGCGGCGGCGGGTAGGCCGCTTTCTCGCTCGGTTTGGAATCGCCTGGTTGCGGAGGCAACACCATCAGCTCGCCGAGGAGAATCCGGTCGGCTTGGTCCGATTTTTTCGCCACCACGCGGAGGTAACGTGTGTTGCGCTCGACCGGGGCGATGAACCGGGCCAGTCCGTCGTTCTGCAAGGCGCCCGGCTGGCGTTCGACGGTCACCGGCTCGGACCAGGTTTCACCGTCGCGACTGGTCGAAACTTGAATCTCTTCGACGATGAAGTTGTCGGCGATCAATTCCGCGGTGTCCGCTCCTCGATTCCGATGGAACGCCAAAAGGGCGACTTTTTCAACATCCTTGGGTTCGCCCAAATCGGCATAGATCGTCGCGTCGCCGTCGATTTGCAGGCTTTCTTGCGAAGCGCTGTTCGTTTTCCCGTCGGTCAAGCGGTTTTTCTGCCCGGTTTCGCCGTGTTTCGGATTGATGGGTTCAGAGATGCGGTATTCGAACGTCAGCCGATCCGACGGCAGCGAGGTCGTACCGCGATTCGGGTCGTCGAACAAGGCGACCGCGAGCGGATCCTCGGGATATTCTCCCTCTTCGAGCCAGAGCCGCAACGTGGCGGTCATGTCATCGCCGAGATAGGGATAAGGTGCTGCAAGGAATACACTGGCGCCGTTGTTGGCCGCCTCGATCGCCGCGGCGCACGCCCCGGTTCCCCCACCGACGACCACCACGTCGACATCGTAGGCCACCGGCACGTCGCGCCCCGATTGGTTCACCTTCGGCGCGGCGCTCCTCGCGGCGGAGGCGAACATCACGCCGAGCAATACGGCCGCAACCACCATCGACACGCCGGGCAGTGATCTCAGCGAAGCACAACGCCGGTAAGCGAAAAAAGGAGGGGGAGGGGAAGAAGCGAAATCAATCCTTGGTTTTCTCATTTTTTTCCTCGTGTGATTCCTCGAAATCAGGTTGGTAAATGGTGAGGGGATTCCTATCGAGTATTCCGTTGATTATCTTTTTTTTAGAAACGTGTTCCCTCCAAACAGGTGATTCGCGCCGGGTTGTGCCCTCGGTGCGTTGGTCTGTCTCATCGGTGCATGGCTGGTAAGCGAAGGGTTGTGGCCGTGGTGTTTGAAAATCCCCAACGGTGGGGGTCACGGTGTTCGAGATCCCTCGAATCGTTTACAATAACCCGATTATGCCAAATGAAATTGGCAAAAGCAATTCTTTCTCGACAAAAAACTACCGGGCCACCACCCGGATTGCTTGCGTCGATACGGTCGTCGACAAGAAAGCCCGTAGCAGTGGGACCTGTTCCCCGAGATATGAACTGGATTTGCACCCGAAACTCAAAAGAGGAAATCATGAAAGATCCCTATTTTCAGAAACTCTTCGCCGACCGGATCGGCGGCGCCCAATACGGCAAAGACACCGAAATCTACAAGTTCGAGAAGATCAAACGGGCCAAACGGAAGGCGATGGCCGATTACCCGGACCGCAAGCTGCTCGACTTCGGCATCGGTGAGAACGACGCGATGGCGGCCGAGAACGTCCGTCAGAAGATGGCCCACGAGATCAATCAGCCCGAAAACCGCGGCTACGCCGACAACGGCGGCCCCGATTTCAAGGAGGCGGCTTGCCGGTTCATGGAAAGGCAGTTCCAGGTGACGCTCGACCCGGCGACGGAAGTGAACCACTGCATCGGGTCGAAGACGGCCCTGTCGATGTTGCCGGCGGTTTTCATCAATCCGGGCGACTTCACGTTGATGACTGTTCCGGGCTATCCGGTCGCGGGAACCCATACCCGGTACTATGGTGGGCAGGTCCACAAATTGCCGCTGTTGGCGGAGAATGATTTCTTCCCCGATCTCGACGGCATTTCCGAGGAAGTGCTCGATCGGACGAAGATGATGGTGCTGAACTATCCGAACAGTCCGACCGGCCAGGTCGCCACGATGGATTTCTACCGGAAGGTGATCGAGCTGGCGAAGAAGCACGAGTTCATCGTCGTTCAGGACGCGGCCCACATCATGCTGACGTTCCAGGGCGAGCCTCTGAGTTTTCTGCAGGTTCCGGGAGCGCGGGACGTCGGCGTGGAAGTCCATTCGCTGTCGAAGGGATGGAACATGATCGGCTGGCGAATCGGCTGGGTTTGCGGCAACGAGCGGATCGTTTCCGCTTTTTCCGACGTGAAGGACAACTGCGATTCGGGGCAGTTTCTGGCGATCCAGAAGGCGGGCGCCACGGCGCTGGACGACCCCTCGATTCCAGAGGAGACTCGGCGGAAGTATCGTCGCCGGTTGATGAAGTTGGTCGAGGTGCTCGGGCGATTCGGCTTCCGGTGCGAGATGCCCGGAGGATCCTATTTCCTTTACACCCCATCGCCCAAAGGCGTCGAGGGTGGCCCCGATTTCAACAATGCCGAAGAGGCGGCCCAGTTTCTCATTACCGAACAGTCGGTGTGTACCGTTCCATGGGACGATGCCGGTTCCTTCCTTCGTTTTTCGGTCACCTTCGAGGCGGCCGACGAATCCGCCGAAGATTCCCTCTTCCAAGAATTAGCTTCTCGACTGGAAGCCCTGAAGCTGGTATTCTAAGAGGACGGGCCGAGGGTGGTTTGAATGTCGGTGTCATGACGGTGCGGCCCCCCGGCTTCGCTCGGGGGGTGCGCTGGAAATGAATCGAGGAAGCATCCTCGGCTTTCCCGATTCCCCGAGACGTGGTCCGTCGATGTCGCGCCGTCCGTGGGGTCGATCCCTTCCCCCCAGCTTTGCGATCGGCTTTTCTCCCTTTTGAGGGTTCATGGCACAGTCCAATATACTCATCAAGGGTGCCCGGGAGCATAACCTTCGGGACATCCAGCTCGAGCTTCCCCGCAATCGCCTGATCTGCTTCACCGGGGTCAGTGGCAGCGGGAAGAGTTCGCTCGCGTTCGATACGCTCTACGCCGAGGGACAGCGACGGTACGTCGAGAGCCTCTCGAGTTTCGCGCGGCAGTTTCTCGGACAGTTGCCCAAGCCGAATGTCGACCACATCGCGGGGCTGAGTCCCTCGATTTCGATTTCCCAGAAAGCGGGTGGTCAGAATCCCCGCTCGACGGTCGGGACCATCACCGAGATCTACGACTACCTCCGCGTTCTCTATGCCCGGGTGGGGACGGGGTATTGTCCCGAGTGCGATCGCCCGATCACCGCCCAGACCCGGCAGCAGATTATCGACCGGATCGAAACGCTTCCGCCGAAGACGCGTTTCATGATTCTCGCGCCGCTCATTCGCGGCCAGAAGGGCGAGTACCGCGACCTGTTTGAAGAGCTCCGAAAACAGGGATTCGTGCGGGCTCGTGTCGACGGCGAAATCGCGCGGCTGACCGACGACTTGCACCTCGACCGACAGATGCGGCACAACATCGAGGTGGTGGTCGACCGCCTCACTCAAGGCGGCGCCGCGGCCCGGAACCGTCTGTCCGAAGCGGTCGAACGGGCCCTCGATCTGGGGTCGGGGAATCTCATTCTCGCGCCCGATGCGAGCGAGAAGAAAACCGGAGCCGGGCGAGGAAAAAGCGAATCGCAACCGACCCTCGACGACGATCTGCATCTTTCGGCCCGCTATGCCTGCACCCATTGCGACTTGAGCTTCGAGCCGCCGAGTCCTCAGATGTTCAGCTTCAACAGCCCGCAGGGCATGTGCCCCTCGTGCGACGGCTTGGGGGAGATCCACACCTTCGATCCGGACTTGCTGGTGCCCGATCCGACGAAGTCGTTCCAGCAGGGGGCGGTCGAGCCGCTGGGCCGCTGGCGGGAGATGGGCCGCTGGCGACGCCATATCTACAAAGGGGTGGCCGAGACCCTCGAACGCCGCGACGACCTGCCGGAAGGGACGATCCTCGAAACCGCCTGGGAGGAGCTCGACTCGAAGTACCGAAAGGCACTGCTCTGGGGAACCGGCAATCTCCATATCACGTTCACCTGGCGGAGTGGTCCTTCGGGACACAAATGGGGCGGAACCTACGAGGGCATCATCCCGAAGATGCTCTCGAAATACCGCACGACGAAAAGCCGAATGCATCGCCGGGCTTACGAGAAGTACATGCGGGTGATTCCCTGTGTCCCCTGCTCGGGCGAGCGGCTGAACCGACAGGCCCGGGCGGTGAAACTGGAAACCGCTTCGGAGCTCTTTGCCGCCGAGCCCCGGAAAACACTGCCTCAGTTGTGCGATCTTTCGATCCGACAGGCGGCGGAGTTCTTCTCCGATCTGGAGCTCGACGACTCCGGCCGACAGATCGCCGAAGAGGCGATGAAGGAGATTCGCGGACGGTTCGGTTTTCTGATGAACGTGGGCCTCGATTACCTCACTCTCGCCCGCACCGCACCGACCCTCTCCGGTGGAGAAATGCAACGGATCCGGTTGGCCGGGCAGATCGGTTGCGGACTGGTCGGGGTGCTCTACATTCTCGACGAGCCTTCGATCGGACTGCATCCCCGCGACAACGATCGCCTGCTCGATACCCTCCGCCAATTGCGCGACCAGGGCAATACGGTCATCGTGGTCGAACACGACGAGGATACGATGCACGCGGCGGACCACCTGGTCGACTTCGGTCCCGGTCCCGGCGTCCGCGGGGGGCATGTCGTCGCCTCCGGATCGGCCGAGGAGGTGATCGATATCCCCGAGAGCGTCACCGGGGGCTATCTTTCCGGCGAACGGAAGATCGCCATTCCCGAAGTCCGCCGCCCGGGGCGTGAGGAGACGTTGATCGTCCGGGGGGCGTCGCACAACAATCTCAAGAAAATCGACTTCACCCTGCCGTTGGGAAAATTCATCTGCGTCACCGGCGTCAGCGGCAGCGGCAAGAGTTCGATGGTCAACGACATCCTCGTCGAAGCCCTTCGCCGCGATTTGAACGGCGGCTACGGTACGCCGGGAGCCCACCGGGATATCGAGGGGCTGGACCACCTCGACAAGATGATCGCGATCGATCAGTCGCCCATCGGTCGCACGCCGCGCTCGAATCCGGCGACCTATATCAAAGTGTTCGACGAGATCCGGCGGCTCTTCGCCGAACTTCCGGAAGCCAAGCAACGAGGGTACAAGCCGGGTCGGTTCAGTTTCAACGTCTCCGGCGGCCGATGCGAAGTCTGCGAGGGGAACGGCGCGCAGAAGCTCGAGATGGATTTTCTGGCCGACATTTGGGTGACTTGCCCGGTCTGCGAGGGACGACGCTTCAACCACGAGACGCTGCACATCCGCTTCAAGGGCAAGTCGATCGACCAGGTCCTGAACATGGACATCCAGGAGGCGCTCGAGCACTTCGAGAACATCCCGAAGATCCACCACAAGCTCCAGACGCTTCACGATGTGGGGCTGGATTACATGAAACTCGGCCAGCCCTCGCCCACGCTCAGCGGAGGCGAGGCGCAGCGGGTGAAGTTGGCTCGGGAACTGGTCAAGAAAAGTACGGGCCGAACGCTCTACCTGCTCGACGAACCGACCACCGGACTGCACTTCGCCGATATCCAGATGCTCTTGAAGGTGCTGCACGACTTCGCCGACGCCGGCAACACGGTGCTGGTGGTGGAACACAACCTCGATGTGATCAAGACGGCCGATTGGGTCATCGATCTCGGTCCCGAGGGGGGAGACGCCGGAGGTCGGGTCGTCGCCGAGGGAACCCCGGAAGAAGTCGCCGATCGTGAAGAATCGTACACCGGCCGGGCGCTCCGACGACTGTTCGACCGGGAACGGACGCGCGTGGCGGTTTCGGGCAATGGTCGCTCGAAGCGGAAGACGGCCCTCTCCGGCGGCAACGGGTCGGGCAAGCCGAACGTCGGGCGCCAGTCGATCGCGATTCGCGGGGCGCGGCAGCACAACCTCAAGGACGTGACGGTCGACATCCCCCGCGATCGGATGACCGTCTGTTGCGGTCCGAGCGGTTCCGGGAAAACCTCCCTGGCGATGGACACCGTCTACGCCGAGGGACAGCGGCGGTATGTCGAGAGCCTCAGCGCCTACGCCCGGCAGTTCGTCGGGCAAATGCAGAAACCCCGACTGGAGCACATCGAGGGACTCTCGCCGGCGATCGCCATCGAGCAGAAGTCGGCCGGCCATTCCCCCCGTTCGACCGTCGGCACCGTCACCGAGATCCACGATTACCTCCGTGTCCTCTTCGCCCGACTCGGAACGCCCTACTGCCCCCATTGCGACGTCGCCATCGGGACGCAATCGCTCGACGAGATCGTCGCGAAAATTCAAAACTATCCCGATGGTTCTCGTTTGTACATTACCGCTCCCATCGAAATCGAGGTCGGTCAGAAGTACACCTCCTTGTGGGAGAAGCTCCGCGAGGACGGTTTCGTTCGAGTGCGGGTCGACGGCTTCACTTATCCGATCGACGAGGTTCCGGCGATCGATCGTCGACGTCGCCATCTGGTCGAGGTGATCATCGACCGGTTGGTGGTGAGTGAGGGGATGCGGTCGCGGCTTTCCGAAAGCGTGGAGAGCGCGCTGGACATCGGCGAAGGGGTGGTCCGCGTGGTCGAGGCGAAGAAGTCGCTCCCGGAACCCAAGTGGCCGGTGAAGACCCACAGCCAACATCTTGCCTGCGATGCTTGCGGGAGGAGTTTCGAGCCGCTCACGCCGCATCACTTTTCGTTCAACAGCTCGCTCGGTTGGTGCCCGAGCTGCGAAGGGCTGGGAGTGCAGACGGGAGCGAATCCCGCCCTCCTGTTGCACGACCCCCAGCGATCGCTTTCCGAGGGAGCGCTCGCCCTCTGGCCCGACGTTTCCCAGCCGATCTGCCGATGGATGCTCGAAGCGTTTTCCCGCGAGACGGGCATCCCGTTGGAGGTGCCTTACGAACAGCTCGATGCCCGACATCGACGACTCGTCATGCACGGGACCGACGAAACTTGGTTCGAGGTCCGTCCCCCGAATGCGGAAAAGGACGGTCCGCCATTGTTCCGCTTCCAGTACAAGGGGCTCTATCCCGCGCTGGAGGAGGCCGGCCGTCTGGTGCCCGGTTTTCGCGGGAGCATGGAGTACCTGGTCGACGAGGTGGAGTGTTCCGTCTGCTCGGGGAGCCGGTTGCGGGAAGATGCCGCGGCGGTCCGTTTTCTCGATGAAACGATCGATCAGATGTGCCGAAAACCGCTCGGCCAACTTGCCGAGGTGTTCCGCGATTGGGAGCCGGATGAGACCCAGCGGACGATCGCCGGGGAGCTGATCCGCGAAGTGAAGCAGCGACTCGGGTTTCTGAACGACGTCGGACTGGAGTACCTCACGCTCGGCCGGCCCGCGCCGTCGCTTTCCGGCGGCGAGTCGCAACGAATCCGGCTGGCCGCGCAGGTCGGCAGCGGACTGGTCGGGGTGCTGTACGTCCTCGACGAACCGACGATCGGCCTGCACCCCCGCGACAACCGACGCTTGATCGAAGCGCTCCGCAAGCTCCGCGACCTCGGCAACACCCTCTTGTTGGTCGAACACGACCGGGAAGTCGTCGAAGGGGCCGATCACCTGCTCGACTTCGGCCCTCAGGCCGGGAGACACGGCGGAGAGATCGTCGCCCGCGGAACGCCCGAGACGGTTTCCAACCGAAAGAAGTCGGTCACCGGGCCCTATCTTTCAGGCGAGAAAGCGCTCCCGGTGCCGATCAATCGGCGTCTGGGGCGTGTCGAGCCTTCCGGCAAACGTGGCCGGAAGACCCCGTCGGCGAAGCGTTCCTCCTCGGCTGCCCTGCGACCTCCGGAACTGCCTGGAGAACATCCGTTCACGTTACCCGACTGGGTCGGCGGTTGGCTCACCGTTCGCGGTGCGCGGCATCACAATCTCAAGGAGATCGACGTCCCCTTCCCACTGGGCACGCTCTCGGTGGTCACCGGGCCGAGCGGTTCCGGCAAGAGCTCGCTCGTGGAAGACGTGCTGTACCGGGCACTGGCGAGAGAGTTGCATCGGGCCGGAACGATTGCCGGCGGGCACGAAGCCATCGAGGGGGTCGAGGGGATCAACAAGGTCATCCGGGTCGATCAGCAGCCGCTGGGTCAAACCCCCACCTCGAACCCGGCGACCTACACCGGCCTGTTCGAGCTGATTCGCCAGCTCTTTGCCCAACTGCCCGAGGCGAAGCTCCGCGGCTACACACAACGACGGTTCAGCTTCAATGTACCCGGCGGGCGCTGCGAGAAGTGCGAAGGCAACGGTCAATTGAAAATCGAAATGCACTTCCTCCCCGACGTCTGGATCACCTGCGACGCCTGCGACGGCAAACGCTACGAGCGGCAAACCCTCGAGGTGAAATACCGGGGACGTTCCATCGCCGACGTGCTCGAAATGTCCTGCGCCGAAGCGCTCAAGCTGTTCGAGAAACTGCCGAAGATCCGCCGCATTTTGCAGACACTCTGCGACGTGGGGCTCGATTACGTCGCGCTGGGACAACCGGCCCCGACCCTCTCCGGCGGCGAAGCGCAGCGGGTGAAGCTCGCCTCGGAGCTGGCGCGACCCGATACCGGCAAGACGCTCTACCTGCTCGACGAACCGACCACCGGGCTGCATTTCGAAGATCTGAACAAGCTGCTCGACGTGCTCCACCGGCTGGTCGATTTGGGCAATACGGTCGTGGTGATCGAGCATAACCTCGATGTGATCAAATCGGCCGACTGGGTCCTCGAACTCGGTCCCGAGGCGGGGCTCGAAGGCGGGTACCTCGTCTTCGCCGGACCCCCGGAGGAATTGGCCGCCTATGCGCGGAAGTACCGCCGGGCCGCGAAAGCGAAAAAGGCACGCATGAAGCGGAGCTACACCGGCGAAGCGCTCGATCCGATCCTGAAAAAAGGACCTTACCGGGAGCGGAAGATCTATGAACCGTACCGCGAAGAGGCTCCCCAAAAGGGCGATCTGGAGATCGAGGAACTGGGCGCCGAGGCAAGCATGCCTTGGGAAGTCGACGGCCGCAAGTGGCACACCGAGGATCGCGTCGGGCGGAACGGGCAGCCCTGCCGGTGGGACGGCCGAATTCTCAACGAGGTGGTCGACCGAATCCAAGAGGCGGATTTCTTCGCCGAAACCGATTGGCGGAATCGTTCGGTCGTGGAGATTCGCGGCGAGAAGAAATCGCTCGGCTGGTTCTTCCACGCCATCACCGCCGAGCAGTGGCTTTTGAAGATGAAGTTCCGCACCGGCCGGGGGACGTTCCGCCGCCATGAACTTGTCCGTCGCCTGGCACTGCCGCCGTTGAACGAAATGGAAGAAATTCCGCTCTACGGCACCGAGCCGCGCGTTCGCTGCCGGCAGATCCGCGGACCCTGGCAGGAGGTGGAACTCCGCGTCCACTCTTACGACGAGATCAATCGGCCGGAGTTCTGGGAATTCCTCGAACAGGCGATCGCCGGGTTCGGCAAGTTTCTCGACCGGGCCCGGGAGAATCCGGAAGACCTGCTGCCTTGGAAGAAGCTCGGCCGCAAATGGCACCTGATGCCCAAGGGGTTCTACGGCGGTCCGTCGAATGCGTGGTCGATGTCGCTGTTGGAGAAGCTGCTCGATCTGGTCGAGTCGACGGCGCCGGAGGCGAAACCGGTCTGGACGAACAAGGTGATGGTGCCGTTTTTGGTCAACGGCGGCAAGACCTGGGCCTGGGTCCACACGAAGAAGGCGGAGATGGTCCAGCTCGATCTGAAAGTGCCGAAGCATCATGTCACGCTGGGGAGCATCCGTCAACTCGGCATCGACCCGGAGATCCACGGCGACGACCCGAACCACGATATCGTCAGCCTCAAGTTCCGCCTGCTGAAGGAGCTGAAAATCGGCCGGCTCCGCAATCTGTTGAAATCTTCCCTCAAAGCGGCCGAGTGAGCGTTTGCATCCGTCTCGGAGAGAGGGCGGCCTTTTACTTCGCTTCCTCGAGGGCTCGGCAGAACTCCTCCTTGGCTTCGAGCATCGGAGTGACGAGCGCCTGCCACTTGGTGTGGTCGTCCTCTTTCGCCCGCGTCTCCAGTTCCATCGCAATCGCCTGGAGCCGTTCCCCGCCGAGCATGCCCGATTCGCTCTTCATGCTGTGGGCCGCCTGTCCGGCGAGCGGGGAGTTGTCGGCCTGTTGGGCCAGTTCGAGCTGTTCGGTGAGTTCCTCCACCGTCTCGAGGAAATCCTGGGCCAGTTCGGCGAACATCTCCGGATCGCCGCCGGTCGTTTCCTCCGCCAGATCCCTCCGGAAAACGGCGAACCGGTCCCACCGTTGGGCGTGTTGGTTTTGATAAGTTTCGTGATCCATGGGGCGGTCCTGGGTTCAAGGAAATGGCGTTGCCGGTTCCCGCCGGTGGCGTCGCGTCGGGGACGAAATACAAACGTCCCTCATCTTACGCCTTGAGGCGACTCTTCTTAAGAATACGCTTTCTCACGGGCCCGTTGTCCGAAGATTTCTCGAAACGGCAACGACGGTTTGCTTTCGCGCTCCTACCGGCGTTACATCCGGCATCACCGGTATGTTATGTCAAGGGCGGATGAAAGAAAAAGCTCCTTGGAGAAGACGGCGGAAGAGGTTCGCCCAGCGGCATCGAGTTCGAGCCGAGGGAAAGCCAAAAAATGCTTGTTTTTCCACGAATTGCCCGGCGAGCGTTTTGCGTTCTCGACCTACAAGCTATAGTTCGATGGACCTTTCCATCTTTTTTTGGAGTCGAGGTATGATGAATTTGCAGAAAAAATCGCTGTACATTTCCGGTTGGATCATCGGGGCATCGCTGTTCTTGCTCCTGGGCATCATCGGCGTGATCGTGTTGCGGGGTTTCGGGGCGGTCGAGTACCAGGACGCCCGGGAGTCGGTGTTCCGTGCACGGCAAGCGATCGAGTCGTTCGTCGACGATATTTCCGTCGTGACGATCGACTGGGCCCATCGCCGGGAAAGCCGGAATTTTTTGAAGCATTCCGACCGGGAGATTCTTGAAGAAGGGCTGACCCCCGCGACACTGGCCCGCTTGAATTTCAACGTCTGCCTGATGACGGACCGAGAGGGGCGGGTCGTCCATGCGATCGGCTACGATTCGGCCTCCAACACCCAAGTGCCGGTTCCGCCGGAACTTCTGGAAGGGGGATGGCATCGGAGTCCTTTCACCGACTTTTCCGCCTCGTGCCGTTGGGAGAACGCCATGGGGGAGTTGGGGGCGAAATCGAATGCCGGCCACGAGGAAGACCAGGTGTTCCACGGTCTCGGCGGACAGCGCGCCGCGCGCGAGGTCCGGGTCGGGTTGGTGTCGCTTCCCGACGGCGTGATGGCGCTTTCGGCCGCACCGATTCGCGAGGCCGATCCCTCCAAGGAGCCCCAAGGAACGATCTTCTTCGGCAAGTGGTTCGACGGGCTCTTCCTGCAGAAGATGTCACGATCGGCCCATGCCCGATTGGATTTCGTCCGGTGGCAAAAAGCTCTCGGAGAAAAGGGGCTTTCGCGAGTCGTGCAAGAACTGGCCACCTCGGGCCGGAGTGTGGAGGTCCGCCCGATCGATGCCTCGAAAATGCTCGCCAGCTTTGCCTTGGAAGATTATGCCGGCCAACCCGTGCTGCTGGGAACCGTTCGCATGGCACGACCGATTCATGCCCAGGCGCTGGATTCGCTTTGTTATATCTCGATCGCCTTTTTGGCCGTGGGGGTGGTCTGCTTGGGAGTCGTCTTCTTCGTCATTCGTCGGGTCGTGCTCAAGAAATTGATGCGTTTGGCCTCGAACGTCCGAAAGATCGGCTGGCGGGATCTTTCCGACGAACACTCGGTCATTGAGCCGGGCGACGACGAGATTTCCGAACTCAGTCGGGAAATTTCGAACATGCTCGATCGCATCTTCACCTACCAACAACAGCTCGACATCACCTCCCGTATGGCCGAGGAGGCGAACCAAGCGAAGAGCAACTTCCTGGCGAACATGAGCCATGAAATCCGTACGCCGATGACCGCCATCCTCGGCTTTCTCGATCTGCTCGTCCAGGAGGAGAACCCGCAGGAGCGGGAATCGATCATCTGGATCATCCGACAGAACGGCCAGCATTTGCTCGATTTGATCAACGATATCCTCGACCTCTCGAGCATCGAGTCGGAGAAGATCCAGGTTCAGTTGACCATGTTCGAGCTGATCCCATTCCTCGATGAACTCTTCGAGACGATGCTGCCGGAGGCGGAGCGGAAAGGGCTGCATTTCACGCTCAAGAACGAGGGTGAGATCCCCTCGCTCATTCAAAGCGATCCGTTTCGGTTGAAGCAGATTCTGATCAATCTGATCAATAACGCTTTGAAATTCACCGACCAGGGCGAGGTGAACATCGTCGTGCGGACGGAGCCGACCCAGTTCGGTCGGCACCTGGCGTTCGACATCCACGACACCGGAGTCGGGATCGACGAAGAGGACCGCGACAAGCTCTTCCGGCCGTTCACGCAGGTCGATGTCTCCGCGACGCGCGAGTACGGCGGTTCCGGTCTGGGGCTCTCGATCAGCCGACGACTGGCCGAGCTGCTCGGCGGATCGCTCACCTTCGAGAGTGCACCGGGCGAAGGAAGTGTCTTCACCGTGACGATCGACCCGGGAATCTGCGAAGGGGTGGTCACCGAATTGGAAGAGAGTGAAAACCATCACCCGCTCCTGCCGGTATCGACCGACCAAGGCGATACGGGGGACCGATACCTGCCGGTGGGAACGCGCATCCTCGTCGCCGAAGACTTCCCGCCGAACCAGAGCCTCATCGAGAAGCAATTGCTTCGAGCGGGGGCCGATGTGATCTGCGCCGACGACGGGAAGATGACGCTCAAACGTTATTACGAGGAGCAGGAAAGAGGAACGCCGGTTGACCTGATCCTGATGGACATGCAGATGCCGGTGATGAACGGATTCGCTGCGACGCGGCAAATCCGCACCGAAGACGACCAGATCCCGATCGTGGCCCTCACGGCCCGGGCCCTGAGCACCAGTCGGCAGGAATGCCTCGCCTGCGGTTGCAGCGATTACGTCTCCAAGCCGATCGACTGGGAGGAACTCTTCCTGGTCATCAACCAGCTCCTGGCGGCCCACGCGCCCGAGACGACCTGAGCGAAACCTCCTTCGGGGGGAAAATTGCGGCGAATCGACCTTTGGGGTATAATCCGGAAAGATAGGCGGATCGTACCGGAAACATAAGGTTTTTCGCATCACCAACATCGTTCCCTTCTCTTCCCTCAGGAGGGCAGGAATCCTTTGGAGTTTCTTGCCGCAGCATCGCCGATGGCCGAGAAAAAACGCAATTTATGGAAATGGACGCTCGCGATCGTCTTGCTCCTTGCGCTGGTGACCGCGGCGGGGCTCTATTGGGCTCCGGCCAAACAGGTGACTTTGGCGGTCGCCGAAGTAGGTTCGATCGAAGAGGTGATCGAGGAGGAGGGCAAGACGCGGTTGCCGAAGATTTACCGGGTGACGATGCCTCAGGCGGGACGGATCGAGCCGGTCACGCTGGAGGAAGGCGATCAGGTGCAACAGGGGCAAGTCGTCGCGCGTTTGGTGCCCGAGGATCTGCAACTGGCGGTCGACGCCGCCGAAGCTTCGGTCGCGCTGCTGGAGGCGAAAATCCGCGAGAACAACGACATCACGATCGAGAAGACGTTGCACGATCAGGCGACCCGGTTCGCCGAATCCGTCCGATCGTCGGTCGAGGCGGCTCATGCCAGAGTAGAAGCGGGCGAGGCGAAGCTCAAGTTCGCCCAGAGTCACTTCCAGCGGATCCAAGAGTCGCACGAGAAGGGGGCGCTCAGCCCGGAGACCCTCGACGAAGCGCGATTGCAATTGACCGAAAGCGACGTCGCGCTGCGGCAGGACAAGCTGGTCTTCTCCTCGATGGCGGCCATCGGCGCCGCGACCGATCTTCTGCCGACAATCGTGCAGCAATACATCGATAAAAAAGATCTCGCCGAGGAGGTGCTCGAGCGACAGAAGGCCGAAGCGCAGGTGAAGCTCGCCCAGGCGGAGCTGCACCGGAAACGCGGCACCCTGGTCAGTCCGGTCGACGGAGTCGTCCTTTCACGCAGGATCAGCAACGAGCGGTTCCTGCAAGCGGGTCAGGTGCTGCTCGAAATCGGCCGATTGGACGATCTCCAGGTCGAAGCCGATCTGTTGAGTCTTGAAATCCCTTCCGCGAAGGTGGGCGACGCGGTGGAAATCTACGGTGCCAGCGTCGAGAAGAAGGTCCTCGGCGGGGACGTGGCGAAGATCTATCCCGCCGGGTTCACCAAGCTGAGCAGCCTCGGGGTGGAACAGCAACGGGTGAAAATCATCATCCGGCTCAGCAATCAGGCGAAGGAGTTCCTGCGAGGGCAGAATGTCGGTGTGGACTACCGCGTTCGTATACGGATCATCACTTCCCGCAAGGAGGAGGCGACCGTCATTCCTCGGGCAGCGCTTTTCCGCGGCGAGAATGGAGGCTGGCGGATCTTCGTCGTACGCAATGGCCGCGCTGAACGTGTCGATGTCGACGTCGGGCTGATGAACGACCGTCGCGCGGAGATTATCTCCGGAGTCGCCCCGAAGGAACAAGTGGTGCTCGCCCCCGACAACGAACTGACCGACGGCATGCAGGTGACCGGCTCGTAGGGGCCTCTTCGTCGCATCATGCTCCCGTCGTCGATGAGGTACTCACGGAACAATTTTAGTTATACAAGACATGAAGGAAGTCGAACGATGAAGCGAAATGGATTCCCTTTCCGCACTCTCTGCAACCTTAGGCCCGGATATTCTGGTGGTCTTCGACCGTCGTGGTGGCCTCTCTTGGCGATCGTCCTATGGGGACTCCCGATGACGGTGCCGGCCGCCGAGAAAGTTTACGTCGCCCCCTCGGATGCCGCCTCGGACGATGCGGTCGGAACTCGTGAGGCCCCCCTGGCGACCGTCGCCGAAGCGGTCCGGCGGTGCCGAACCTCGCAAGCGACCGACACGATCGTTCTTCTGCCGGGGGTCCATCGCCTCCAAAAAACGTTGGTGCTCACGCGCGAAGACGCGGGCCTGACCATTCGCGGCGACGATGCGGAAAAGCCGTCGGTGGTGACCGCCGCGGTGCCGGTGACCGGGTGGCGGAAGGTGGAAGGCGAACTGCCCTTTTTGCCGGAAGCGGCTCACGGAAAGATCTACGCGACGGATATGCCGGCCATGCTCAAGCAGAGCTGCAATACCCTGTATCGGAACGGCGCGATGCTGCCCAGGGCGCGGAGCGAAGGCGTCTATCCCACGGTCGCCTACAAGCACGGAGAACCGGGGAACCGCTTTGAAGTTCCGGTGCCCGAGGGCATGGTCCACCATTGGCCGAACCTCCAGGACGTGGAGTTCCAGGTGGTGCCGGGGAGTCCGTGGACGATCAACATCCTGCCGGTCACGAACGTCGTTCCGGAAGAGAATCTGCTGGTGACCGACGTCGTTTCGACCTATCCGATGGGCAAGCCCCGCTTCGGCCATTTTCCCGAGGGAAGTCTCTGGATCGAGAACACCTTCCAGTTCCTCGACGAGCCTGGGGAATGGGTGATCGACTCGAAAGCGGAGAAGATCTATCTCTGGCCGAAGTCGACGCCGATCGAAGGGGTGGCCGCGCCCCTGCTGACGGAGTTGGTTCGTGTGGAGGGGGAAATCGACTACGACGGCCCGACCGATCTTCCCGTGGAGGAGATCACACTCGAGCATTTGACCTTCCGGGGCGGCGACCGGTTCGATTGGAAGAAGGACAAGCTCGGCTGGGGGCTCCAGCACGATTGGGAGATGTTCGACGCTCCCACGGCCATGGTGCGATTCCGCGGGGCCGAGAACTGCCGGGTGGAGAACTGCCGCTTCATCGACAGCGGAGCGACCGGGCTGCGGGGGGATCTCCATTGCCGGAAGGTCTCCATCACCGGATGCGAATTCTCGCGACTGGGCGGTTGCGGGGTGCTCCTGGCGGGTTACGGTCCGGGCACCAAGGATGTGAACCACCACAACACCGTTTCAAAGAACCGTTTTTCGCGCATCGGCACCCTGCTCTGGCACTCGCCGGCGATCTTCGTCTGGCAGAGCGGCTCGAACCGCATCGAGCGAAACGTCATCACCCATACGCCATACACCGGCATTGTCGTCAGCGGCCGCATCAGTTGGGACCGCCGGGGACGGGGGGAATGTTCCAAGACGATTCGCTGGGACGAGATCGACCCGATCCTTCCTCCGGACAAGCCGGGCCGACCGAGTTGGCATGAGCGGGAACCGTTCCTGCACGGCCGGAACAACCGGGTGGCGCGGAACGATATCTCGCATGTGATGGAGATTCTCGGTGACGGCAATTGCATCTACATTTCCGGCACCGGCGGGGGGAATCTCGTCGAGGAGAATTTCCTGCATGAGGTGACCAGCCCGCGAATCAACGCGAATCTCCGATGCGACGACGACCAGCACGAAACGATTCTCCGCCGGAACGTCATCGCACGATGCTGCGGTGAAGGGTTCATCAGCAAGGGCGAGAACGACATTCTGAACAACATCGTTTACGATCTGCTTCCGGTCGGGGAGGACGGGGTCCCGAGCGTGCACACCCGGGGATATCTTGTATTTCCGTCGTCGTCGGTCGAAGGTTCGCGCATCGAAGGGAACATCTTTTTCAGCAAGACCCCCGGTCAGGTGATTTTGCACGAACACCAAAATCCTCGGCGTGGGCCGTCGCTTCTGCGCGACTGCCGGTCCGATCGGAACGTCTATTTCAATGCGGCCGATCCGGATTGGGCGAAGGAATTCCTCCAGAAGCAGCGACCATTCGGCAACGAGGAGCACAGCATCACCCAAGATCCCCGTCTGGTGGCGCCGGAGGAAAACGATTTCCGTCTCCGCGACGATTCCCCGGCGCGGAAGCTGGGAATCGAATCCATTGATGTTCCGGATTTGCAGCGCTGATGATGCTTCTATTTCCTATTTGATCGATCGATTTCGGAGATTTCCGCCCGATGCTCAATCGTATTTTTCATCTCCAAGAGAATGGGACGCGCGCGACGACCGAAGTGGTCGCCGGGGTGACGACGTTCCTGACGATGGCGTATATCATTTTCGTGCAGCCGGCGATTCTCTCCGGTCGATTCTTTTCCCCGGAGATTCCCACGGGGATGGATTACAACGCCGTGATGGTGGCGACGTGCCTGTCGGCGGCGCTGGCGACCCTGTTGATGGGGCTGTTGGCGAATTATCCGATCGGTCAGGCCCCGGCGATGGGGCACAACGTGTTGTTCGTCGTCACGCTGCTTCCCGCGGCGAAGGGATTGATCGACGCGCAGGTCGCTTCCGGCGAGCTCATCGCCGGCGAGGTCGAGCCCTGGCAGGTGGCCCTGGGGGTGATTTTCATCGCCGGATGCCTGTTCCTCTTGCTTTCGCTTTTGGGAGTGCGCGAGAAACTCCTCGAAGCGGTCAGTTCCTCGATGCGCAACGGCATCGCGGTGGGCATCGGTCTTTTCATCGCGTTCATCGGCTTGCAGCAATCGGGATTGATCGTCGGCTCGCCGGGGACCCTCGTGGCGCTGTCGACCCGACTGACCTCCCCCGATATGCTGATCTTCTTTTTCGGGCTCTTTCTCACCGCAGGGCTGATGGCCCGGGGCGTTCGGGGCTCGATCATCCTCGGCATCCTCGCTTCGCTGCTGTTGTCCTACCTGCTACACGGCTGGTTGGGTTCGTTGTCTTCCGATCACGCTTGGGCCGCCTGGGGCGCCGATTCGAAATTGATGACCCAATTCACCGTAGCCAACCAGGTGATGACCGCCCGACCTCCTTCGATGGAGCCCACTTTTCTGAAGTTCGACTTGCTTTTGGCACTCTCCTGGCGGATGGTTCCGTTCATTTTGCTCTTCCTCTTCATGGATGTCTTCGACACGATGGGGACGCTGTTGGGCGTGACGCAACAGGCCGGGTTGATCCAGAACGATCGTCTACCTCGGGCCCGTCGGGCGATGCTTTCCGACGCGGTGGGGACGGTCGCCGGCGCCGCGATGGGCACCAGCACCGTGACCAGTTACATCGAGAGCGCTTCCGGCGTCGAACAGGGCGGTCGCACGGGGCTGACGGCGGTCGTCTGCGGGCTTCTGTTTCTGGCCGCCCTCTTCTTCTCGCCGCTCATCGCCATGGTGGGAAGTTACGCCGTTTTGACCGCGCCGGCTCTGGTCCTGGTCGGGGCGATCATGATGGGCAATGTTCGCTTCATCGAGTGGGACGACAAATCGGAGTCGATTCCCGCCTTTCTCACCATCCTCGGCATTTTGTTGACCTACTCCATCGCCGACGGCATGGCCCTGGGGTTTATTAGTTATCCCATCGTCAAGCTGCTTTCCGGGCGCTCTCGAGACATTCCCTGGCTTTGCTGGGTGCTGGCGATCGTGCTGTTGTTTTACCTCCTCTTCTTGCGAGCTCAACTCGGCGCGTGACGCTCCCGGCGGTGAAGTTCATAAAACGGCGGATTGCAGGGTTTTTTCGCTTTCTTTCACATCGATCGAAAAGCGGGATGCTTCCGCCGGGGATAGCAAAATCGGCCCTTGCGTCCCCTCCCTCTACGTGTGGGGCGATTTTCGAGCATCTGACCGAATCTTCTTTGCGTCCAGCGATAATATAACGTATCTTTCAAATGGTGGAGTATCCGTTGGTTTGCTCCCCCGAAGTCTCCCGCTTTTTCACCTTTGATTCGACACCATTGCGTTCTCGTAAGGAAAAATATGGATATTCTCGATGTTCGCCAGGAAATGCAGAACCGGAGTGGCTTCTATCCCACGCATTCGGTATCGCCGGTTGAGAAGTTGACGCTCGAGCAACTGGCGATTCTGGAAGATCTTATTGCTCAATACGAATCGTTCTCCTCTTTCCCTTCATCGTCGGTTTCGCTACTGGGACCCGCGACCTATCGCCGGTGGTTCGAGAAGGCGTCGGCCGAACTGGCTCCCTCCGATTCGCTCGACGACTATCTTGCCCAGGCGCTTCTCGGCATTGCGGGAAGTTTGTACACTTCTCTGAAGTTCCGACACGTGGGGACCGCGCACCATAGCCTGCGCGTGGCGCTGATCTGTTGCGCATGGGGCGTGGAAATGGAATTTCCGGCACGGAGAAGGTATCAACTGGAAATCGCCGCGTTGCTTCACGATGTCGGCATGATCGGCGTCCCCGATGAAATCCTTTACAAGCCCGGCAAGCTCAGCCAAGAAGAAAAACGCGGGGTGCTCGATTCCCGTCAAATGACCCTCGACATCCTCCGGCGCACCATCAAAGAGCAGAAGCTGCTTGAGATGATCGAGCACGTGGGCGCCTGGTACGACGGTTCGCAAGGTCGATACCGTTACTCGGGAGAAGAGATTCCGATCGAGTCGCGGATGATCAGCATTGTCGAGGCGTTCGATGCCATGACCGGTTCGAGCCTGTATCGGCCGGCCATGTCGCAGCAGCGTGCGTTCGCGGAGCTTTTCGCTTGCGAAGGGACCCAGTTCGATCCCAAACTGGTCGAGAAGTTCACCGGATTCTATGCCGATACGCCGGCGATGTATTACCAGAAAGCGGCCCATTGCTGGTTACACGGCCTGGACCGGAATTTCGCCAACGCTTACTGGAACATCAATTTGCTTCCCGAAGGTTCGTCTCACGGCGAGCATACCGGCATCTTCGAGCGTCACCTGCTCGATCACATGAACGACGCGGTGATTTTCGTGGACCGTTACCGCCGGGTGATCCACTGGAATCGGGCGGCGGAGAAGATGACGGGCATTTCTTCGAGCGATATCCGGCACCAGCGGCATATCTGCCGGTTCGTGAAGATTCTCGACGAGAAAGGCGATGCCATCGATTTTCGGCGATGCCATCATTGCCCCATTCATTGTGCGATGGAGTCGAAAATCCCCCTGTTTCGCCGCTTGAACATCCAGAGCAGTTTTCACCGACGTGTGACGACCGATACCCAGTGTATTCCGGTACTGGAAAAAGATGGTTCCGTCACCGGAGCGATTCTGGTGCTTCGCGATGCCTCTTCGACGATCAGTTGGGAGAAGCGGTTCGAGGAACTCAATGAGACCGCCCGGCTCGATCCGCTCACCGGCGTGCCCAACCGGCGGCATTTCGAGCGGGTCTTTCCCGCATTCGTGGAGAAGCATCACAACGCGAAGATCTCCGGGTGCATCGTCATTTGCGACCTCGACCACTTCAAGAAGGTCAACGACACCTACGGACACCAAGTGGGCGACGAAATACTCAAGGCACTGGCGGGGATCTTGCAGGAATCGTGTCGCGAAGCGGAGTTGGTCGCGCGGTATGGCGGTGAGGAGTTCGTCCTTTTGAGCGGGAGCCGCAACGCGGCGACCACGATGACACGCATGGAAGAGATCTGTCGGAAGGTGGCCGGCTATCGCCATCCCTCCCTGAAAGGGAAGGCCTTCACGGCGAGCTTCGGGGTGACGGAAATCGAGGAAGGAGATACCGCCGAATCGTTTTTCCGCCGTGCCGATCGGGCGCTGTTCGTGGCGAAGTCGAAGGGGCGCAACCGCGTCGAACAAATGATCGGAGGTCAGGAAGTGGAGGACGTTTTCCAGGAGAAACAACTCTCCGACCTACTCCCGGAAACCTCCAGAGAGACGGACCGAGAAGTCGGCAAGGTCGTCTATCGTCAGGTGCTGGCCTCGAATCTCCAGAGGTCTCGATTGTTTGAGAAACTCGAAGCGTTCGCCGCCGACCAGGACTGCCTGCTGACTTCCCGAAACCGAGGGTATCGGCTCGAGCGGAAGAATGCCGTTTCGCTCCACTGGCGAGAGAAGTACCGCAATCCGGTCGATATTCTGGTGAAGTTCCGCGATCCGGGGGAATCGGAGAAAACCATGGAAGGGAAAACGATGACCCGGATCGACCTGGCGGTGATCTTTTCGGCGGCCTCTTGCGAAAATATATCCCACGAAATCGCCGCCGCGGCTCAGGCCTTGATGGAGAATCTGCAGAGTTATCTGCAAGGCTTCCAGCTTTCGGGCATCCAACGGCTCTGGCTTTTCCGGCCTCTCTCGTGGTCTCGAAGGTTCCGGAATCGTCTTCGTCGATTTCTCCTGCGCGGATGAGCGTCGACTTCGCTGCCGGTAGCCGAGAACTTCTTCGCGCCGATTGACCTACCTCGGCCGATGTGCTATTCTGCCGAGAAAAATCGGGACGGTCGGCGAGTGGATTTCTACCCAGGTCGCCAGACCCGCCCTCGTGCGCGACCTGTTCCGGTAAGGAGAGCTTCTTTCCATGTCGAACGATCCTGCCCGCGATGCCTCTTCCCCCGTGACCGGCCGCGATTTGCGCCGACAGATGCCCATCGCCCGTGAGTACGCCTACTTCGATCACGCCGCGGTGTCTCCATTACCCCAACCTTCGGTCGAGGCGATCGAGCGGTGGTTGGGACAGTGCGCCGGTGGTGGCAATTTGCACTGGCCCGATTGGGCGGCTGCCGTCGAGACCACCCGGGCCGACGTCGCTTCGCTCATCCATGGTCGGAAGGAGGAGGTCGCCCTGGTCGGTTCGACCAGCGAGGGGATCAACATCGTGGCGGAAGGCTATCCCTGGCGTGAAGGCGACAATGTGGTCACCTTCGCCAATGAATTTCCGGCGAATCAATATCCGTGGTTGTTTTTGGAAAAGCGGGGAGTCGAAACCCGACGGGTTCCGCCGCGCGACGGTCGGGGCGATCTGGACGATCTGCTCGATGCCTGCGACGATCGGACCCGAGTCGTTTCAGTGAGCTGGGTCAGTTTCTCGACCGGGTGGCGGATCGACCTGGAAGAGCTGACCGAGCGGGTGCACCGGCGCGGGGCACTCGTGATGGTCGACGCCATCCAGGGACTCGGTGTCTTTCCGATCGATGTTTCGGAGATTCCGATCGATTTTCTCGCCGCCGACGGACACAAATGGATGCTCGGTCCGGAAGGGGCGGGCATGGCGTTCATTCGCCGGAAGCATCTCGATTTGCTCCATCCGGTGCATATCGGCTGGAACAGCGTTCGGGAGGCGACCGATTTCCAGAAGATCGATCCGGTTCTCAAAGATGACGCCTCCCGTTTCGAGCCGGGTTCGAAAAATATGCCGGGGCTGATCGGCTTCGGGGCCAGTGTGGCGTTCCTGCAGCGGATGCACGCCCGGGATCGGGCTGAAGAGGTGCTCGCTCTCACGGCCGAAGCCTGCGAATCGTTGCGGTCGCTCGGTGCCGAGATCGTTTCGCCTCGCCGGCAGGGCCATGAAAGCGGCATCGTCATCTTCCGGCTTCCCGGAAAAGATCCTCGGGAGTTGCGCAGCCAATGTCGAAAGCAGAAGGTGGTGCTCAGTTGCCGTGGAGGAGGGTTGCGCATCAGCCCGCACGTTTACAACGATCGAGAAGATGTCGACCGGCTTTGCGAGGTGCTGCGCGGAAGGTGATCGGGCTATTTGTGGGAGGTTCCGTAAAAGGAAGACATGCCGCCGCGGTCGGAAGCGAACGAACGACCGGCGACCCCGCGACGTTCGCGGAGGATTTGTAGATAGCGGGACCGGTAATCGACCGCGATGAAGCCGACGTAGAGAAACGCCCCGATGGCGGCGACGGTGACGGAGATCAGCGTCGGGATCAGCCAGCTCGCTTCCTCTTCGCTCTGTTCCTTGTCGGTTAGAGATCCTTCGTCCATTTTGCCGGTTCCGTCCGCGCGGTAGGTCCCTTCCCCGCCGTTCGGCGACCCACCGGGAATGGTTCCCGCGGGATTTCCCGTGTTCCCGCTTTCGGAAGGGGGCGCCTCGTTGCCTTGATCTCCTTCGGAAGCGGGCGATCCCGGAGCGGTTTGCCCGGTTCCATCGTTATTGTCTCCGTTCTCCACGGGGACCATGGGAAGACTGGGATTATGCGTTAAGAGGTCGTCCTCGGAGACGTTCGGAGGCGGACCGGCCTCTTCATCGATCTTTTGGATTTCGCGCGCGACTTCGGGACCGACCTCTCCGACCGGCTCGTTGGGGCGAGTGGACAGATTTCCACCCGATGACTGACCGCGAATGATCGTCTCGGATTCCGGCTTCCGCGATTCGGGCTCTCCGGCCGGCCGCCAGACCCGGTTTTCGATCGGCGGCTTCTTGGATTGTTTCGTCGGGGAGGAGAGATCATTCTCGTGGCCAGTAGCGGGATCCGCCGACTTCGAGACGGCGTGCCGTTGCACCACCAGCGGGATGGAAAGAACCCGCTGCTGGAGAACGATCTCTTCGGTGGGGAAGCAGACATCTCCGGGAGGGATCGGCCCGGAAGAAAAGGTTTGAGCCGGGATGTGCAGCCCGGTCAAAATCAAAATGGCGGAGAGCATTCCCCCCATGGATGGCTCCGTATTCGGACCCCGGTTCCCCGACAGTGTCTCCATCCATGCCTGGGTTCCGATGATCGTTCAATGATGGTTGCGTGTTCCCCGGCGTCTTGCCAGAAGGGATTCCCGTCTTCGCCGGGTGCGGGGCGATTCGATCGCTTCGCCCAGCTCAGTTCGAGCCTTTCGATGGATCTTTGCTCAGCAAGTCGCCTCGACGGAAGGCGGCGGCCATCGACCGCGGCACCTCTGCTTCGGAGGCGACCACCTCGGCCCGTTTTGCTTGGACGTCGGCCTTCATTTCCTGTTCGCGCGCCCTGGCCAATGCGCGGCGTTCTTCCGCCCGGGCCCGGGCGACCCGCATGTCGGCTTCGGCCTGATCCGACATCAGTCGGGCCCCGATATTTTGCCCGACGTCGATGTCGGCAATGTCGATCGAGACGATCTGGAACGCCGTTTGAGCATCGAGCCCCCGCTTGAGCACTTCACGAGAGATGCTGTCGGGATTCTCCAGGACTTTGAAGTGGGTGACCGCCGAGCCGATGCCGGTGATGATGCCTTCGCCGACTCGGGCGATGATTGTATCTTCGGTGGCTCCACCGATGAGCTGTTCCAGGTTCGTCCGCACCGTCACCTGGGCGCGAACTTTCAATTCCACGCCGTTTTTGGCGATCGCGCTGAGGGTGTTCTTCCCGCTCTTCTGGGCATCGGGGCAGTTGATGACCTTCGGGTACACGCTCGTCTGGACCGCTTCGAGGACGTCGCGTCCGGCCAAGTCGATCGCGCTGGCCTGGTCGAAGCCCAGGTCGATGCTCGCCCGATGAGCGGCGATGATCGCCCGGATCACATGAGGGAGATTGCCTCCGGCCAGGTAAAGGGCTTCGAGACGCCGCGTCGTGATGCCCGTCTCCTTCTCGGTTCCCAACGCGGCCTGTTTGGCCATGATCTTGCCGCGCATGATGGTGCGGGCATCGACCTTGCGCAAGCTCATCATCACCAAGCTGAACATCGAGATGTTGGCGCCCGACCAGAATCCCTGGAACCACAGGGCACCGTAGAGAAAGACGACCACGGCCACGATCAGGCCGAAGAAAACTCCCACGGCGATTCCGGCGATCACCAGCGGCTCAAGTGCCAGCGGCAAAAGGGGCAAAAGTGAAGTTCCGTCGATCATCGGTCACGTTCCTTCATGTAACGGGGATTCGAAAAGGGAGCGGGGACGGCAGACCGGACCCCTGCGGCGGATGGAGCGGTCTATCGGCTCCGATACCCGAGGCCGATCGCGGAAAGATTCGAATCGGCGAAAGCTTCCTGTCTTCCCCATCCGGTGTGTTTCATAATAACGGATCCTCACTCCCTTTGGTAGGTCTTTCGGAAAATGCCGAAAAAAAAAAGTCGAGGTTCCGGACCAACCCCCTTCGTCATGAGGGGGATCGTCGGCGACTTGTTTTTCGTCGTGAATTGTCGTATTCTGAGGGGGTGATTGAAAATGCTCCGCTTTGAAAAACCGAAAGGAATGCAGACATGAGATTCTCCCGAATGCTTTTTCGACGAATACTCGCGCCGGTGGCGGTGTTCGCCTTGATCGTTTCCGCCGATGCTGAGTCGGCCGCGGAAGAGGGGGATCGCCCGAATATTCTTCTCGCAATCAGCGACGATCAATCGTTCCCGCACGCCTCGGCCTACGGTTCGACGATGGTCCAAACGCCGGCGTTCGACCGCGTCGCCCGGGAAGGAGTGTTGTTCAATCAGGCCTTCGCCGCTTCGCCCGGTTGCAGCCCTTGCCGTGCGGCGTTGCTGACCGGACGTCACTGCTGGCAGATCGAACACGCCGGGACGCACGCCTCGGAGTTTCCCTCGAAGTATGTCGTTTATCCGCGATTGCTCGAGGAGTCGGGTTATTTCGTCGGTTACACGGGCAAGGGTTGGGGGCCGGGCAACTACAAGGTCTCCGGTCGCGATCGGAACCCCGCCGGGCCGTCGTTTTCCAAGCACAAGAAGCAACCGCCGCATCGGGCGATGTCGAGCAACGACTATGCCGCGAACTTCGCCGATTTTCTCCAGCAGCGGCCCGACGACCGACCGTTCTGCTTCTGGTATGGAGCGAGCGAACCACATCGCGGCTACGAGAACGGCGCAGGGTTGGCCGAAGGCAAGAAGCTCGAAGACGCCGAGGTTCCGACCTTCCTGCCCGACAATGAATTGGTACGGAGCGATCTGCTCGATTACGGCGTGGAGATCGAATGGTTCGATACCCATCTGGGGCGCATGCTTGCGCAGCTCGAAGAGGCCGGCGAATTGGAGAGCACCCTGATCATCGTCACTTCCGACAACGGCATGCCGTTTCCCCGGGCCAAGGCGAACAACTACGAGTACGGCATCCACATGCCGCTGGCGATCTGCTGGAAGGACCGCGTGCCCGGTGATCGGGTGGTCGACGACGTGGTCGGTTTCGTCGATCTGACGGCGACGATTCTCGACGCGGCCGGCGTGACGCATCCGAGTCGTGAATATCCTCCGGCCGGGAAGAGTCTGATGGAAATCCTCACCAGCGAGAAAGAGGGTTGGGTCGATCCCTCGCGGACCGCCGCCTACAGCTCCCGGGAGCGGCACAGCAGCTCGCGGTGGAACAACCTGGCTTATCCGATTCGTTCGCTCCGAACACCGCAATACCTGTACATCCGCAACTTCCGCCCCGAGCGTTGGCCCGCCGGAGCCCCCCGGAAATACAAGAGCCTCGAGAGCGATGAGCTCGGTCCGATGCACGGCGGCTATCACGACATCGACGCTTGCCCGACCCTCGACTGGCTGATCGAACACCGCGAGGCGGCGCCGACGGGCGACCCCTCGCCACTGGACCGGCGCGGCAACGGCGGCGCCTACTACTTCCACTTGGCGGTGGACCATCGTCCCGCCGAAGAATTGTACGATATCAAAAAGGATCCGGGGTGTCTGAAGAATTTGGCCGACGATCCCCGTTTCACGCAAGTTTGCAAGAAGCTTTCGATGCAGTTGGAGACGAAGTTGCGCAACACGGGCGATCCGCGCATCCTCGACGGCGGCGACATCTTCGAGACCTACAAGCGGTACAGCCACTTGCGCAAATTCCCCAAACCCGACTGGGCCAAGGAATGACCGACCGTTGACATGGGCCTGCCTCGACGGTCCGGTCATAGGCAGTCTTTCGTGGATCCCACCCGATGCGTCGATGATCTCCCGGCGTCTCCGTGATGCGATAGCAAAGTGTAACCAATGCTTTGGGGAAAATGATCGATGTTCAAAAAACTGAAGGAAGCCCTGAAGAGTATGTCGCAACCGCGGCCGCCGTTCGATCCGGCCTCGCTCGATGATCCGTTGGCGATGGAAACGGCGTGGACGCCGCTGAAAAGCGGGGGCACGAATTTCCGGACCCGAAAGCTCGTCTACGCCGCACCGCATCGGATCGAATTCCGGCCTTCCCTGGGGGCCTATTTGTTCGGCGGGATCTTCTTCGTGATCGGTCTGGGGCTCGTCCTCGGTTTACCCACCGCCATCTTTCTCGAAGCGATCGAGTTCGATTGGGGACGGCTCATTCCGATGCTCGTCGGAGCCGTCTTCACCGTGGTCGGCGCCGTGATGCTCTATGGGTTCACGCGCCCGGTCGTGCTCGATGCCCAACTCGGGTACTTCTGGCGGAATGCCAAGGATCCGGAAGGATTCGTCATTCGAGACGAAGAGGAGGAGAAGTACGTGGCGATTCCGAGAATTCGGGCGATTCAAATCATCCGGGAGTACTGCTCGGGCGACAAATCGTCGTATTACAGCTACGAGATCAACCTCATCCTGGACGACGGCCGCCGGGTGAACGTGATCGACCACGGCAACCACCAAGCGATTCGCGAGGATGCGAACACGCTCGCCCAACTGCTCGATGTGCCCGTCTGGGATGCGAGCTGACTCGGCCTCTTCAACGGCCGCGGACGTGCAGCATGAGGATCGTCGTCGCGGCGGCGAGGATCAGAAACAGGATGCCCAAGAGGGCGTTGGTTACCGGGGACATGGTTTCTCGCTTCGTTGACTGGTAGGACTATTTCGGATGATTCACTCTTCGGGGGACTCGACGTAATTCCGATCGAGGTAGTCGATGATCTGCCGGAACTCCTCGGCGGTGCCTTGGGCCCCCAATTCGACCATCCGCGCGACCAGGGCTCGGGCGTCCTCGGTCGAAGTCAGCTCCACCTGGTCGACCAGTTCCAAGGGATGGCACTGCGAGCATTTCGACTCGAAAAGCGCCTCGGCGCGTTCGGGGTCGTATGCGGTCGGCTCGACCTCGGCGGTCGTCGCCGATTCGATCGCCTCTTGCGATTGCTTCGTTTGCAGCACCTCTTCCCGTTCGGTCCGGCGCGATTGCTGCAACCGCGGCGAGAGGGCGATCAGGTACGCGGTCACGTGCCACTGATCGGATTCCGTCAGCGGATGCTCCTCGGTCGTCATGGCGGCCATGCGTTGGACCGTCTGCCGCCAGTTCACGGCGGTTCGGGGCCGGGCCAAGACGGTCCGCAAATCGTGGCATTCCACGCATCGGCCGTGCAGGACATTTCTTCCGGTTTCGAGCGCTTCGGCGGTCGCGTATTCGGTCGCCTCCGCCTCGGGAAGGCCCGTCTCGACGAGCAGCTTCTCAACCCGACGGCGGTTCTCCGCCGAGTAAGTGTC
Organism: uncultured Planctomycetaceae bacterium; assembly: GCA_964632505.1. GTDB lineage: Bacteria > Planctomycetota > Planctomycetia > Pirellulales > Thermoguttaceae > CAZWCE01. The sequence goes on from CAZWCE010000008.1 coordinate 102,298, forward strand.
GCGCTCTCGTCCGGCGCTGCGCATCGCCGCTTCGTGAAAGGCGAACGGCGTCGAGATTCCGATCACCACCACCGTCGTGGCGAAGACCAGCATCCCCAGCCAGTTGACCAGCAGGCCGTCGAGCCGCCGGTAGAAACGAAGGACCAGCACCTTCATCAGCAAGAGGGCGCCGAGGAACATGCCGAGTGAGAAGTGGATCGCCGTGCGCGCGGGAAACTCCACTTGGTAGCTCCACAGCCTCGGAAGCATGATGATCAAAAAGTAGACGTAAATCACGACGAACAGATACCCGAAAAGACGATGCAGAAGAATGAACCGCTTTTTCAGAGGCATTTTTCCAGACGACTTCGGCGAGGGGGTGATCGTTTCACGCTTCTTTTCGGTCTTATCCGTCTCGGCGCCGGCGGCACGGTTTGCTTCCGAGCCTTCTTGCTTTTCCTCTTCGATCCGCACGAAGGCCGACTTGGGGGCACCGCATCGGGGACATTTCCAGTCGTCCGGCAACGCATCCCACGCTCCCGATTCCTTCGATTCATCATAGATGTAATTGCAAACGGTACAGCGATAGCGCGCCATCGGGCGACCTTTCCTTGACGGACGGAACCTCTTCGGAGAAACGGCAAAAAGCTTGGAGGAATATTATCCGCGCCGGGGAAGAAAATGTCAAATCGGAAAAGGGCGACCGATACCGAGCCATTGGAGGAGGAAGAAGAGACCGCCGAAGACTCTCCTTCCTGAGCACGAAAGCCGCCGCGGCCGTTGTGCTCCGGGAAGGAGAATCCCGCTCGGCGATCGGGTCGATCACTTCTCGATCGGGTCGGCGATCACCTCGAGCTCGAGTTTACCGTCCTCGGGAGCGGTGACCTCGAAAGCGACCATGCGGGTCCCGCGGTTCGGAGAATCCCACTCGTTGCGCGGCGTGGCGGTATCGATGATCTTCCACGTTGCCTCTTCCGGCGATGGGATCGCCAGTCGCATCGACTTGCCGTCCTGTTTCAGGAGTATCTCATTTTGACCCGGTTTTCCGGCTTCCGCGGGGGTGATCATGCCCCAGCGAATCTTCGCCCCCGGCTCCAGCCCGGTCAGTTGATCGGTCAGCACTACTTCGCCCGAGGGCAACAGCCGCACGGTCCGCTTGGCCGAGTTGACCTGATCTTTGTACACTTCGGTCATGTCGACCGTGGCGTGTGCGTTCTCCGGATCGTCGGAGAAGGAGACGATCTCGGCATGTCCCGCGGCCCGTTGAAGCTGATCGTCGATCACCAGGGTGTTGTGGCCGTGATTCATCTGGCGGAAGATGGTCCATCGATCGGAATCTTGCCGGCTGTTCCAGAGATTCATGCCCCGCGATTCGATGCCGTGGTATCCTTCGGCGCCGAGGTCTTTCGCCCAGCGCTCGCCGAGGGCGTCGAGGACGAACGAACCGATGTCCATTTGTCCATGATTTGCGCGTGGCGAACCTGCCTTAATGCCGACGAACGTAGCGTCGGGATCGGTCCAGCTCGAGCGCAAGACGGCGATCGGTACATGGCCCCCGCTTTGCCAGAACCGAGGCATCTCGATTTCGATATCTTCCTTTTTGGGTTCGATCCAGAAGAGCGCGAGCGGAAGAAGGCGGTCCATGGAGGAAGATCGGACCCGTTCGATCAACCGCCGGCGTTCGCCGAGGAGCCAGTCGGGGCGATCGTAACGCTTGGCGAACCAGAAAAGGGCCATTTCAGGTCCCCGTCCCGCCCCGCCGTCGGCGTAATTGAACGTCCGTTCCGACGGTCCCGTGACCAGCGGCATGTACTGGCCGGTTTCGGAAAAGCCGGGAGCCTGGGTCAGGCCGAAGCTGGTACCGAAAACGCTCTCCAGTTCGGCGATGAGCACAACATTGTAGCTGGTGCCGTACCCCCAGTAACCGGGGCCTTCGGGGTAACTGCCCTTGGGGGCGTAGGCGTTCATCGACCGCGGTACGTTTTCCAAGGCGTTGTGGACCGTTTTCGCGGCCAGTTCCGGGTAATCCTCCATGACGGCCAGCGCGCCGGCGGTCAGTCCGCCGTGGCAGACCTGCCCCCAGTTGTTCGTCGCTCGGACCCAACCCTTGTGCCGGGTCTCGAACGGGAGAATCACTCCTTTTTTCACGATCGCCTCGCGGATCGTCTTGCGGCTCTCCGGATCGAGCACGTGGTAGAGCCAGTCGTAACCGACCGCCAGGGCGAAGGTCATCTCGCCGACATCGAGAAAGTGGCTGGGGTTCCAGTCGGAAAAGGCGGCCGCGGCGAGCATCTCCTTCTCGGCCCGCTCTGCGTATTTCTCATTGCCGGTCAATTGGTAGGACATCGCCAAGACGAGCACCCGGTGGACGCATTCGCGCGACTTGCCCAGCAAGCGGCGGCCTTGGAGCTTGCGCTCGATCGGGGCGGCGTCCATCAGCTGTTCCGCCCGTTTCATCACCGCTTCGGCAAGCGCCCATTTCGCGGGAGACTCCTTGAGCGATTTTCGCAAGCGGTCGAAGGTCTCTTCGTCGGCGAACAGTCGGGGATGCGTCTTCGGCACGGCGTCGACGTAGGCCTCGACCTTTTCCAGACCGACCTTGGGCGGGTACGAGAACTTGATCTCTTCCTCTCCTTGAGCAAACGAGGAAAGCAACACAAAAGAACACATCATGAAGAATGAACTCAATCGGATCATCGTGGTTTCTCCATCGGTGGGAAAACGGGGGTGGGTGTTCAGGACGCGGCCCTCCGAAAATCGGCGAAAGATTAATCGAAGCGGCCCGACACGACATGGGGCTCATTTTAACAGAACGGCTCGGGCAAGTCGAATTCGATGGGAGGCAAGAGGAAGTCAATATCGGAAATGGACGCGGGCCGAGACGCTCTCGCCGAACGGGCGGTCGAGATCCTCGTCGTCGATCTTCAGACTCCGCTCGAAGGCGTAGCCGACCTCGAGTTGGGTGGAAAGTCCCTCACTCGCCTGCCGCTCCAGACCGAGACGCAACTGGAAATCGGAGTAGCGCACCGCTCGAGTGATGCCGTCGGGGCGCTCGACGTACCACGAGTTTCCGCTGGTCGCCCCGGCGAGGTAGGCCCACCACTGACGCCGTTCGTCGTGGCTCAGCCGGTAGGCCAATCGCGGCTGGGGGAGCATCATGTCGACACGCCAGTCGTCGGTCGGCGACCACCGGAAGCCGGCGATCGGCAAAAGCGGCCAAGGCGCGTCGCTGCCGAGGTACACCGCCCCGACCATTGTGTGGAAGCGGTCCGTCCAGTCGTAGTTGGCCATCGCGAAGACGATCGGCTCGAACTGCTCCGCTTCGATCTCTTCGAAGTTGCAAAGCATGCGGAATCCCCCGCTGCCGATCAGCGAGAGACGTTCCGACCATTTGCGGCCGACCATCGTGCTGAAGGTGTATTGAAGATCACGAGCGTTGAACTCTCCGGAGAGACGGAGTCCTGATTGCAGCATGACGTTGCCCCGATCGTTTCCCCAAACCGGCATCCCCAGATTCACCGAACTCAGGTAGAGTTGGTCGGGAAGATGCAAGTCCTCGGGCGCATCGAGCCAAAAGGCGCCGCCGGAGGCGCCGGCCATGATCGGAGGAGTCCAGAGGGGAGGGATCATCAGACCGCCGCGCACGACCGTCTTGTGCATGCCGAAGCCCGACGAAGAACCGGGATCGAGATATTCGTACTCCAACCCGAGGCCCGGACCGCCACCGCCCATGCCCATTCCCATTCCTCCCATGCCCATGCCGGGACCGCCGCGTTTTTTCTTCAGTGGTTCCGAAGAAGCGGACTGCTCCGACGGCGGGCGAGCGGAAAGGAGCGCGGCCTGCGATTCAGTCGTTTCGAAAGAGAGACGGGGAGGCGCAGTCGGAGAAGGAGGTTGCGCGCGACGATTCCAGGTGGCGTTTGGCGGGGAAATGGACTCGGGCGGCTGCGCGGAGATCTCCCCCGGTGCCGGGGAAAAAAGCAACAGCGCCAGCATCAATGCGCAGCCCCCCGTCAACGGAGAGGTATTGTGCCGTGAGTTTTTCCGAAGTCGGTCGGTCCCGTCCGAAATCATCCTTTATCGCTTTCCAAAGAGGGCTTCTCGAGAAACGACTTCCGGAGGTGGAAGACTTCCATCATGAGGTAGGAAACGGTGCGTTTGTTCAAACGAGGGATCGTAGCAGAAAATGCACGTCGCGCGAACCGCACTTTTCGGAAAGCGAAAGTGGCAAGTCGATGAGAAAAAAGATCAGCATTCGATCTTCGTCCCGAGCAGCTTGAGAAACTCGGAAAGCCAGGCGGGATGGGCGGGCCAGGCTGGTGCGGTCACCAGATGGCCGTCGACGATGACGTTCGAAAAATTGCCGTTCGGTTCGGTCCAATTGCCGCCGGCTTGGAGCACGTCGTGCTTGAGGGCCGGGTAGCCGGTACAGAGTTTTTCCTCGACCACCTCGGCGGCGGTGAGGATTTGAATCCCATGGCAGACGGCGGCGATCGGTTTCTTTTCCCCGTCGAAGTGGCGGACGATCTCCAGCACCCGCTCGTTCAGGCGTAAATACTCCGGGGCACGTCCCCCCGGCAGGATGAGGGCATTGTACTCGTTCGAGTCGATTGTATCGAAATCGGTGGTGATCGCGAAACGATGCCCCGGCTTTTCGGTATAGGTTTGGTCGCCCTCGAAGTCATGAATGGCGGTTTTGACAAAATCGCCCGCCTTTTTGTCGGGGCACGCCGTATGGATATCGTGCCCGACCATGAGCAACGCTTGGTAAGGAACCATCGCTTCGTAATCTTCCACGAAATCACCGACCAGCATCAGTATTTTTTTGGGGACCATTATTCTTGCCTTTGGTTCAGGTTTTTTTGATGGGAAGAGAGGGGGCGAAATGGATAAAAAACCTCATGCTCCGCCTTGGCTTCATCAGTCGAGAGGGGAAGAATCGGTAGGGGGCTTTTCGATGTAAATCTTTGCGGGCAGTGGATTTCTGAGCATGGTTTCTGCCTTATTTATAGTATGATCATTCAGAAGATACAATAGTGATTCTCCATAAATAACATAAAAAGGATAGAAGCTACCGAGATTGAGCCGGGAGAAGGATGGTGCCGTAAAGGGGGGATAAGGGGTGTCTTGATGGGCGGTTTCCTTTCTCCTATGATGAACCTGAATTTCGAAAGGCGAGCGGAGAGGTGATTCAGTGAACCTCGACGCCCGTCGCCGGCAGAGTTTTTTTACCCCGGAAAGAGAATAAAAATGGAGACAATTTCCCCCGAAACGACGAGAATCGGATGGATCGGCACCGGCGTGATGGGCGCTTCCATGGCGAAACACCTGCTCGAAGTCGGTTTCCCAATGGTTGTTCACAACCGGACCCGATCGAAGGCGGACCCTCTGCTGCAGCGGGGGGCGCAATGGGCGGAATCTCCGGCCGATCTCGCCGAATTGTGCAATGTGGTCTTCTCGATCGTCGGGTATCCGAGCGATGTGGAGGCGGTGCTGCTCGGCGCGGAGGGAGTGATCGCCCACATGGCCTCCGGGGGGATCGTCGTCGACATGACGACCAGCCGGCCCGCTTTGGCGGAAAGAATTGCGGCAGAGGCCTCCCAAAAGGGGATCCACGCGATCGATGCTCCCGTCTCGGGTGGGGACGTCGGCGCGCGGGGAGGGACGCTTTCGATCATGATCGGCGGCGACGACGATGCAGTCGCGGCGCTGGAACCTTGCTGGAAAGCCATGGGGAAAACGATTGTCCACCAGGGCGGTCCCGGTTCAGGTCAGCACACGAAAATGGTCAATCAAACGCTGATCGCCACCAACATGATCGGCGTCTGCGAAGCGCTTCTGTATGCCTTTCGCGCGGGGCTCGATCTGGAGACGGTGCTCCGTTCGGTCGGGGCCGGCGCGGCCGGGAGCTGGTCGCTTTCAAAGCTGGGTCCGAAGATCATCGAAAACGATTTCGATCCCGGTTTCTACGTCGAGCATTTCATCAAGGACATGGGGATCGCGCTGGACGAAGCAAAACGGATGAAACTCGCCATGCCCGGCTTGGCGATGGCCCATGAGCTTTATCAGGCGGTGGCTGCGCAGGGACATGCCCAAGACGGCACCCAGGCCCTGCAATATGCCTTGGCCTCACTCTCGGGAATCGATTGGAAAAGCCGCTGATGGGCTACGGTTCCCTCCGGTCGTCACGCTTTCAGGCTCGCTTCGGCCCGCTTTTCGCTTGAGTCGGAAGGTTCCCGCAAGCATAATGGAAGGATGGTTTTTCCTCCTGCCGTTCCTTTTCGTGAATCGTCGAACCTCTCTTTTCCTCTTCCCCATGAGGTTTTCGTTGAACCCCGATCCTCGACGCTTCTCTTCGCTTTCTATCGACCCGCCGGCGAAGGAAAAACATCTCGCCGGTCGACCGATCGTTCTTGCGCTGGGTCTGTTGCTGGGTTGGTCCGTGGGTTTGGCCTCCCTCGCGGAAGGGGGAGGATGGGAAGACACCTCCCTTCCCGAATCGCGGGCCGGAGGAAACGACGCGATCGAGCGACCTTCCACTGAAGCACTTCCGGCGACCGAGTCGGTCGAATCGCTTCGGAAGCGTTTCGGGCTGACCGAACCGTCGACGGCTTCCGATTCGCAGAACTCGCTCGAAGAGGAAGAAGCCTATTTCGAACTACTCAAAGAGTTTGTCGATACGCTCGATAAAATCGAGCACAGCTACGTTCACGAGGTGTCGCGGAAAAAACTCATCGGGGCGGCGATTCGAGGGATGCTCGGAGAGCTCGATCCCTATTCCACTTTCATCGAGCCGGAACACGCCTCGACGTTTCAAGAGGAACTCGACCACCGTTTCGGGGGCATCGGTGTTCGGCTGGCCCGGCAGGACGGCAAGCTGACGGTCATCACACCGCTGCCGAACTCTCCCGCTTTGGAGGCGGGAATCCGAAGCGGCGATCTCGTTCTGAAGATCGACGGCACCTCGACCCGTCGGATGTCGCTCGATGAAGCGGTCCGCCGCCTTCAGGGGGTTCCGGGGACGGAAGTGTCGCTGACTTTATCGCACGCCGACAAGGATTCCACGCAACGAACCGTCACGCTGAATCGGCGGATCATCGCGATCGAGTCGATCGTCGGTTATCGGCGTCTTCCAGGGGGGGCATGGGATTTCCGTTGCATGCCCGAGGAGGGGATTGCCTACGTGCGGATCGTTTCGTTCGGGCCGGAAACGGCCCGGCGGCTCCGCGAGGTGCTCGAGCGACTCACCGAAGAATCGGCTGAGGGCTTGGTGCTCGATCTACGTTTCAATCCCGGCGGTCTCTTCGCCTCCGGCGTGGAGGTGGCCGATCTCTTTCTCGAGGAAGGAGTGATCGTCAAAACCCGTGGTCGCCGCGCCGCGGAGAAGATTTACCGGGCCGACGGCGAGGGGACCTATTCCGAGATTCCGTTGGCCGTCTTGATCAATCGATACAGTGCCAGCGCAAGTGAATTGCTGGCGGCGGCACTCCAGGATCACGACCGGGCGCTCATCCTCGGTGAGCGGAGCTGGGGCAAGGGATGTGTTCAAAAGGTGGTTTCCATCGGCGAGGGGAGTGGTGCCTTGAAGCTCACCACCGCGCAGTACCTGCGCCCGAGCGGGGAAGATCTGCATCGATTCCCCGAGGATACGGAAAAGGATGTCTGGGGCGTGATTCCCCATGCCGATTATCGCCTCCGCCTGACCGTCTCGGAGACGAGGAAACTCGAAGCCCTCTTCAATCAGCGCGACATCATTCCCGAAGGAGCCTCGACGGAAAAGCTTGCCGATCAGCAGGAGGGCGACCCCTCTTTCACCGATCCCCATCTCCTGATGGCGCTGGAATACTTTCGGGCTCGAAAAAACGAAGCGCCGTGAGCCCCGCATGCCCGCATGGGAAGGGGCGGGATTCCAGGATGTCGCATGCGCGATATAATGTGGATGTCCGTCTTCGATTCTATCTAGACCGAACAGGGGGATTCGTTGACCCGCATTCTGACAATCGAAACGACTTGCGACGAAACCGCGGCCGCGGTGGTGACCGACCGACTCGAGGTGCTCGGGGCGGTGGTGGCTTCGCAGGATGATCTGCATCGTCGCTTCGGCGGCGTGGTGCCGGAGATCGCTTCCCGAGCTCATCTGGAGCGGATGCTGCCGGTGATCGATGAAACACTCCGTCGGGCCGAACTCACCCTCGGCGAACTCGATGCCGTCGCGGTGGCCAACACCCCGGGATTGGCCGGATCGCTCCTGGTCGGGCTGACCGCCGCCAAAACACTGGCCATGGCAGCCGATCTGCCGTTGGTGGCGATCGACCATCTTCAGGCCCATATCTACGCATGCCGCATCGCCGCTCGGGAAGAGGTCTTTCCCTGCGTGGGGCTGATCGTCAGCGGCGGGCATTCGAGCCTCTACCGATGTTCGGGACCGATCGATTTTCATCTCTTGGGGGCCACGATCGACGACGCCGCGGGGGAGGCGTTCGACAAGGTCGCCTCGATGCTGGGGCTGCCCTATCCCGGGGGGCCGGCCATCCAAAAGGCGGCCCGGGGAGGAGACCCGCGCGCGTTCGACTTCCCGCGATCTTTTCTAGGCGACCCGGATCGGCTCGATTTCAGCTTCAGCGGACTCAAGACCGCCGTCCGTTACCAGTTGGTCGGGCCCGGAAAGATGGACTTTCGCGACGTGCGACTCACCGACCGGGAGGTGGCCGATCTCGCGGCCTCGTTCCAGGAAGCGGTGGTCGACTCGCTCGTCGGCAAAGCGTTCAACGCGCTGGCCGCGACCGGGATGACGACGCTCTGCGTCGGCGGAGGAGTGGGGGCGAACGCCCGATTGCGGGAAAAGTTGCAGGCGCGGGCCGAGCAGGAGGAGATCCGTCTGGTCATCGCGCCGCTGGAGCTGTGCACCGACAACGCGGTGATGGGGGCCATCGCCCACGAACGCTATCGCGCCGGGCTTTTCGAATCGCTCGAATTGGATGTGTTTCCCGGGGTGATCCGTCACGGCCCGTGATGTCGGTAGGTTCTTCGGGAACCCTGCAGTCGCGAGCTCGAGATCGCAAAAGGCCGTTTTTTTTTCGACAGGCGGTCAGCCTTTTTTCGGGGAGGGACGCCCTCCGGCGGGTCGTTTTTTGCCGTCGTCTTTCTCACCGGCGCTGCTGGAGACGCCGGCAAGGTTCTTGATCGTCGAATCGAAACGACCGAAAATCATCCTTCCGGCGCTGGTCTGGAGCACGCTGGTGACCGTCACCGCCACCCGCTGGGAGATGTGATTGCGGCCGCCTTCGATGACGACCATCGTGCCGTCTTCCAGGTAGCCGATGCCTTGCCCCACTTCTTCGCCGACTTTGACGACGTCGACATCCAGACGCTCGCCCGGCAGAAAGACCGGTTTCAGCGCATTGGCCAGATCGTTCAAGTTGATCACGACCACGCCCTGCAAACTGGCGACCTTGTTCAGGTTGTAGTCGTTGGTCACCAGTTTCCCTTCCAGATGCTTTGCCAGGGTGACGAGCTTGAGGTCGACCGGTTGTCCCTTGTATTCCGGCAGTTCGGCGTCGTCGATTTCCAGATCGACGTTTTTCATGTTTTGGAGTCGGCTCAGCACATCGAGACCGCGGCGTCCCCGGGTTCTCCGGTTGCGGTCGGAACTATCGGCGATGCGCTGCAACTCGGCGATGGCGAAACGCGGCATGATGAGCTGATTGTCGACGATACTGGTGTCCATGACGTCGGCGATTCGACCGTCGATGACGACGCTGGTATCGAGGATCAGCGGTCGGCTGCCGCGGAGTTCTTTGGAGAATTCGACATACGGGATGATGAACCGGAAGTCGTTCCGGGTCTGCAGCAGGAAGCTGACGCAAATATAACAGAGCGTGACGGCCAACACCGACAGGAAGTTCCGCCGCATAAGCCCCGCCCCGGGAGTGGTTTCCGGATCGGGGAACAGCGGGATGATCGCCAGCCCCATCACGTAGGTGAGGATCAGGCCGACCAATAATCCGAAGTAGATCGCCGAGATCCAGTCGACGCGTTTCCGAGGAATGGCGATATCGGCGGCGATCACCGTCAGAGAGAGGAAGAGGATTCCGAAAAAAGCGACCAAGCCGGTCATTTCAGTACTCTGGCCCTGAATCGAGCCGGAGCGGATGATGAAAATGCCTACCCCGCTGGAAGCCAGGATGAAAAAACAACGAAGTACGAGCAAACCCATGGTCAATATCCTCAAAGGGGGTTCTTCCACGGATGTGGAAAAAATGATTTGATGTCGTCAAGTCCCGAAAAGGGGATTCCTCCGAAACGGATTCACGAGCCCGCAAGCTGCAACATGCCGATACGGGGAAGACGAAAATGAATGTCTATACAAAAAGGATGGTAAAATCGAAAAAAACGTTTTGATCGAAAGAACCCCGGCCTGGCGACGAAAGGACCCCAGAAAAGGGAAGCGCTTCGCGGGGCGGAAATAGGGAACACCCGGAAAGCGATCATACTATCTCCGGGGAATGGTCTCCTGCGTGAAGGTGAGACCGCTGCTTCAAGGTTAGTGATCGGCGAAAAAGTCGACCTGCCTCACCTGTCTCGTCTATATTTTCTTATTTCTCGGAATTGTCCGGCAGGGGAATGATTCATGCGCTCGAGAAGGAATGTATCGAGAATGCCGATGGAACGGATGGAAGGGAGTACGAGGCATGATCATTCAGTCGACAAGGCCAAGAGGCTATCAGCACTTCCACCGAACACTCACTTCAACTCGAGCGAAAAAGGGGAAGCCTTCTTGTATCGAATGAAACACCCGTATTCTAACATCCCCGTCCCCGATCCGCATCCCCCCTTCAAGAGGGTTTTTCGGCGACGGATCGGCAGAAGGCTCGCCCTGCTTTGGACGATGTGTCAGCCGGAGTAATTCTTTTCCATCGGCGTTCGAGGGGAGAGCGTTCCCTCACGAACCAATCGGAGATATTCCAGCCGGACGGCACGATCGGTCTGATTGGCGATCCAGTCGGACACGGCCCGGCCGATTCCTTCTTCTTGAAGAATGGGAAGATATCGTGATGGGAGCCGGTCGGGGTGGTCCCGATAGAAATGAAAAAGTTCTTCGAGCCAGCGGCTGACCTCTTTGCGGTAACGGATGATGCGCGGGTGACGGTAGACTTGCTGGAAAAGGAAGGTTTCCAGTTCCGCCAATTGTTCGGCGAGGCCCTCTCCCGGTCCGATCAGGATGCCGGCCCGTGCAACCGCTTCGATCGTGTCGATGCCGGACGCTTCGATCCGTTCCCGCGACACTTCGATCGATTCGGTGACCTGTCGATTGATCAGCGAGCGGATGACTTCTCGGCGGAGATCCGCTTCCTCCAGGTCCGTCCATTTTTCCCGCACCTGTTCCATCGCTGTTCGCCAGATCGGCAAGACGGCCAAGCGGTCCAGGTCGAGAAGGCCCATCTCGAGGGCATCGTCGGCGTCGTGCGAAAGGTAACTGATGCTGTCGGCGGCGTCGACGACCTGCACCTCCAAAAGGGGCGAGGGGGTTGTTGGGCAAGGAGGCTTTTTCTTTTCCGCCCGGTATGCTTGTCCATCGAGCACTTCTCGGGTGAGGTTGAGGCCGGGAAAATCGGGGTAGCGGCGCTCCAGTTTTTCGACGATCCGCAGCGCCTGAGCATTGTGCTGGAAGCCTCCCTCCGATGCGCGCAGGGCGTTCAGCGTTTTCTCACCGGTGTGGCCGAAGGGGGGGTGTCCGATATCGTGCAGCAGGGCCAACGCCTCGATGAAGTCTTCGTTCAATCGAAGGGCGCGGCCGATCGTTCGGGCAACGGAGGCGACTTCGAGAGTGTGGGTCAGCCGCGTGCGGTGATAATCGCCCACTTCGGTGGTGAAGACTTGTGTCTTTTCGCTCAAGCGGCGAAAGGCGGCGCAGTGGAGGATGCGGTCGCGGTCGCGCTGGAAAGGACTCCGATAGGGATGGGGCGATTCGAGATATCGGCGTCCGCGGCTTCGGGCGGCGCGCAGGGCCCACGGCGCGAGCAAAAAGGGATCCGGATCTTCCCGAAACTGGTAGTCCACTGGCAGCCCCTTCGTGACGCCGACGACATCCATCGATCAGAAGAACCCCGCGCGTTCGAGGCGGAAATCTCGGCGAACCCATCGTTTTCAGGATGGACGGAAATGGCGATCCGGGCGATTCCGGTCCCGGCCGAACGGCAGCTCCGAAGTCGAAAAGAGGACGGAGTCTTGTCGTCGGGTCCATCTCATCGAATCAGCCGAGGGCGACCTTATTGACTTTCACCAGCGTGTACGGTTGGCGATGCCCGGTCTTGGCTCGAGAATTTTTTCGGCGGCGAAACTTCTGCACGACCAATTTGGGGCCCTGGGCTTCGCCCAGAACTTCGGCGCTCACCGTCGCGCCGTCGACGGTCGGTTGACCGATCGAAATGTCGTCGTCGGAGCGCACCGCCAGAACCCGATCGAACGTGATCTGCTGGCCGGGCTCGGTGTCCCGAAAATCGATTTGCAATTCTTCGCCTTCGGAGACTTTGAATTGACGTCCACCATCTTCAATGATCGCGTACATAGTTCTGTTTCTCTTGTCAAAAAAATGTTCGAAAGAATTCCGGTCAGGGCGTTTCGGCCGATCCACATGGGGAATCGACGGCAGTCGTTTCGGCCGGTGGCGGCTCGCGATTTGCGGGCGTTGTTGAACGACTGAGAAACGACTTAGTATACCCCGTGACGTGGAGTGGGTTCAAGGAGGTCTACGGCGAAAAATGGACGCCGCGGTCGGTTTTGTCGAAGCATCGGATCTCCAAATGCTCCGGCCAGAGCTGCGGATTCCCCTTGATCTGAATCTCGACGTTGGTCTCTTCTTCGATCAACGCCAACTCATGCCGCTTCTTGTTATTCAAATACTCGGCCACCTCGTCGGTCACCAGGACTTCGACTCGAACGATTTCCGGCTTCTGGCTCGCCAGCACCAACATGCGGAACACCTCGATCGCCATGCTCTCGACCGACTTGACCACTCCGCCGCCATAACAGCAGGGGCACTCCCGGTAAATGCTTCGCTTCAAGCTCGGGCGAACGCGTTGTCGGGTCATTTCGATCAGGCCGAAGGGGCTGGTTCGGAGAATCTTGGTCCGGGCTCGATCGCGGCGGACCGCGTCGCGCAGAGCACGCTCGACCGCGCGGCGGTGCGACTCCTTCTTCATATCGATGAAGTCGTTGACGATCACCCCCCCCAGGTCCCGCAGACGCAACTGCCGGGCGATCTCTTTGGCCGCGAGCATATTCATCTGGTAGGCGGTCTCCTCGGCGGAGTCTTCGGCGCGAAAATTCCCGCTGTTCACGTCGATGGCGACCAGTGCTTCGGTCTGATCGATGACGATCGAGCCACCTTGCTTCAGGGGGACTTTGCGGTGGTGGATCTTCGCGATCTCTTCATCGAGCTTGTGTTTGTGGAAGATCGGTTCCTTGCCTTCGTAGAGGCTCAATCGGTTCACGTGGCGGGGCATGACGAGTTGGAGGAACTCGCGGGCCCGCTCGAAGGCACTCGCTTCGTCGATGATGATCGAGTCGATGTCGGAGGTGAAGATATCGCGTATGGTCCGGGTGATCATATCGCTTTCTTCGTAGATGTCGATCGGGGCGGGCATTTTTTTGATGCGTCGAACGATCACTTTCCAGAGCCGCATCAGGTAGGCCAGATCGCGTGAGAGTTCCTTGCGGGTCCGGTCGGAACCGGCGGTGCGGACGATGAATCCCAGGCCCTTGGGGGGGTTCAGGTCGTTCATCGTGTCGCGGAGTTTGCGGCGGAGCTCATCGTCTTCGATTTTTCGGGAGACGCCGACCCGACCGAGTGCCGGCATGAGCACCAGGTAGCGTCCGGGAATGCTGATATAGGTCGACAAGGTGGGCCCTTTGGTGCCGATGCCTTCCTTGATGACCTGGACGAGGACCTCGTCGCCTCGGCGGAACACCTCCTGAATCGGCGGCTTGAAACGGGGCCTCCCGTACGACTGGCGATGGTTCTGTTTGCCTCCTCGAGAATTCGATTTGCCGCCACGGCGGTTTTCGTCCTGCTTTTTGAGGAATTTCTCCCCCGCTTGTTTGAAATAGTGGGGTTCCACGTCGCTGATGTGCAGAAAGCCGTTCCTGCCGACGCCGAAATCGATGAACGCCGCCTGGATGCTCGGTTCGAGGTTGACGACGATTCCTTTGTAGATATTTCCGACGAAGTTCTCGTGACCGGTACGTTCGACATAGAGTTCTTCGAGCAAACCGTTCTCGACGACGGCGATCCGGCTTTCTTCCGGTTGCCGTACATTGATGAGCATTTCTTGTTTCATGTTTTCTCGCCTTTATGGGATCGGCAATCGGGCGAGGTCGTCTTCGGCATTCAGCAGGGAAGGAGGATTGCGTTAAAGTGGATCTGAAGTTTCCGCGGAACCGGTTTCGGAGGCGCCGGTTCGGGGAGACGCCAGTCGGACCCGTGTCCTCGCCGGGGCGATTCCCTGCTCCGTGAGGGAATCGAGCTCCAAGAAGGCGAGCACCTCCCGGTAGGAAGCGTCGGCTCCCTGGGTGGAGATCAGGTCCATGCGAAGTCGGCCCCCGGCCTCGAGGGTCAAGGAACGCACTGCTTTTCGCAGATCGACTTCTTTCCCACTGGGCCGCGCGACACGAATCTCTTCTTGATGGAGCAATTCTTCGATTCTCCGGGACGTTGTCTCGCGAAGCGCTGGTGGGACGATCAACTCGAAGACCGAACCGGCCAACCGCGCTTTTTTCTCTCCCGGAGGGAGCAGTTCGGCGGCGTGGAAATGGAGGCCTTCCATCGCGTGTGCATTGAGCTTTGCGAGCAACTTATCGGCTGAGATCGCCTCGTCGAGCTCCAGTTCCATGACCTCCGCTTCGCCCGCCACTCCCAACGCCAAGGCGGAAGGAAAACTCATGCGGACCTTCGGATGAAATCCTTGGCTCATCGCCAAAGGAAGCCGGGCACGACGAAACAGACGCTCCAGGGCACGCAACAAATCGCGGTGCCCGATAAAACGCAATCTTCCTTTTTTACTGAATTGAATACGCACTCGTTGTCGAACCATGGGTTCGAGCTACCTCTCCCGCTGCCGTGGCGGGAGAGCCCTTACTGATTTTCCGTTCTCGCCGAATCTCTCTAGTGGAGCGAAGCGAGACGCCATTGTGTTCTTATAAGTGGTTTTCCGCCATTTTTCGTACGCCTTTCCGTGAGACGGCGAAGCGAATGTCCCCGGGGGGAGATTTTCGCTTCCGGGGGACGGATCCCCGATGACATCCTGATGATGTCGGTATCCCGAAACCTGGAGCGTGCAGTGGCAAAACCCTACACATGCGAAAGTTCCGGGACATGATTCCTCAATTGTCCCCGAAGATACATGCGAATATCTCGGGCGTTTTCCATCTTCATCGTTCGCGACGCGACTTCCTGACACGATTCGATCGAAACACTGCGGATCACCTGCTTGATTTCCGGAAGCACATTCGGGGTGACGCTCAGGTGACGCAGTCCCAGTCCCAAAAGCAACATGGAATACAGGGGGTTGCTGCTCATCTGTCCACATAAACTGACCGGCTTCCCGCCGCGATCGGCCGCCTCGATCGTCCGGGAAATGAGACGCAAAACGGCCGGATCCTCGGAATTGTAAAGGCCCACCACATCCTTGTTGCTCCGGTCCACGGCCAGGGTGTATTGGATCAAGTCGTTCGTTCCCAAGCTCAGGAAGTCGACTTCGTCGATGTAATGATCGATCATGACGACCGTCGAGGGAACTTCGACCATCATGCCGATGGGGATCTTGCGGTCGAAAGGGATGTTTTCCTCATCCAGGTCTTCCATCACGTCGGCGAGGATCATCTTCGCCTGACGCAATTCGAGCAGGGTGGAGATGAGGGGGAACATGATGCGGATGTTTCCCAGCACGCTGGCGCGGAGAACCGCCCGAAGTTGCAGGCGGAACATGTCGACGTTTCTCAGTGCCAGTCGGATGCTTCGGAGTCCCAGAAAGGGATTGCGTTCGTCCGAAGGCATCGGCAGGATGGGGATTTTGTCGGCTCCCAGATCGAACGTCCGGATGGTGACCGGTTTATCGTTCATCGACTCGACGACCTGCTTGTAGGCGTTGTAATGGTCCTCCTCGTCGGGGATGTCGTCGGGGTTGGCGCCGAGGTAGAGAAATTCGGTCCGATAGAGCCCGACGCCGTCGGCCCCGCGCTCTTGGCAGTGGTCGACCTCGTAGGGAAACTCGATGTTGCCGTAGAGTTTGACGCGGGTGCCGTCGAGGGTTTCGGCCTTCAGGTCGCGAAGTCCCTGGAGTTTGACCGCCAGCGTCTTGGCCTCTTCCTGCTCGCTTTGATACCGGAGGAGGGTTTCCTCGTCGGGCTGGAGGATGACCGTTCCGGAGTCGCCGTCGATGACGACCAAGTCGCCGCCGGAGACTTCGGTCAGAAAGGGCCCCAGACCCACCACCGCGGGAATTTCCAGTGCTGCGGCGACGATCGCCGTGTGACTTCCCGGGCCTCCGACCTCGGTGACGAATCCTTTGACGAACTCGCGGTTCAGGTTCGCCGTTTCACTCGGCGTGAGATTCGAGGCCAGCACCAAGACGGGGGAAGTGAGCTGAGTCAGGCCTTCGCGGCGATGGCCGAGCAACTGCCGCAACAGACGCTTCTCGAGGTCGAAGATGTCGTTGATCCGTTCGGCCAGATAGCTGCTGTCGAGTTTGCGGAAGACTTCGGCGTAGCGGCGGAGGGTGCGGCTGACGGCGTATTCGGGCGAGTAGGTTTTTTCCCGAATGAGCGACTCAAGCTCGCTCAGGAGTTGGGAATCGGACAGGATCTGGAAGTGGGCCTCGAAGATGTCGCCGTATTTCTGGCCGAGTTCTTGAGTGACCGAATCGCGATTGGCGGCGATTTCCTCGGACGCCCCCTTGATCGCTCGATGGAGGCGTTCCAGCTCCGCATCGACCGCATCGCGCGCGACGAAGTGCCGGGGAATCCGGAACCCTTCGTTATCCATCACCATGGCTTCACCGATGGCAACGCCCGGTGAAACAGCTATCCCTTGTAATTTTTTCATTTTAGAAGATCAATGTTTGCTGTCCCCCAGGTCATGGGGGTCGGTTCCTCCGCAATGGCACCAAACGCGTCTCGGGGCTCGTCTCGCGGCATCGTCGACTTGACCGCGAGAATGAACCGATCATCACCTCCGAACACATTCTAGCGTTTTTCCGGCGCGAACGCGAGTCGAAAAACCTCAGGAAGACGGGAAAAGATGCGACGTTTTTTCGTTTCCACCTCCTCGCGCGTCGTCACGGCCGTCGGCGTGAGGGGGTCAGCCGTCGCATTCCGGGTCGACTTCATCTTCCCAAAAACGATTTTCAAACATTTCCACGACGGCGGCCAGTGCCCGTGGGGCGTCGTCGCCCGAGGCGATGACCGTCAATCGTTGTCCCGGGGCGGCTCCCAAAGCCAACACCTGGAGGACATCGCTGCAATCGACACGCTGATCATCGAACATCAATTCGATTTTGGAGGAATACTCCTTCGATTTTTTTGCTAATAGGGTCGCGACGCGCGCGTGGACTCCCGCCCCGTTGGTCACTTTGACTTCTTGAGACACTTCAGTCGGGGAGGTCATCGGCGTTTCCACCCTCTGTGATTTTTGCGGTGGGCAAGACGGGATATTCCTGGTTCGGCGGCGATCAGTTTCCGAACAGGTTGTTGTCGGCTTCTTCCAGCAGAACGAGGATGTCTTCTTGCTTCGACGATTGTTTGAGGAAGCGGCAAAACGTTTCGTCACGAAGCTGCCGGGAGATGTTTTCGAGTGCCCGAAGATGATCTCCCGGTCGATCGGGAGGGGAGATCAACAGGAACAGCAGGTGAACTTTTTCACCGTCGAGGCTGTCGAAGTCGATTCCCTCTTGGCAGACCGCCACGGTGCCGACCAGTCGCTCCACGCTCGGATGCTTCGTATGCGGGACGGCGATGCCGCGACCGATTCCGGTCGAGCCCAGTTCCTCGCGTTTGATGATCGCCTTGACGATTCCATCCTTTTCATCTTCCTTGATGCCGCCGGCTTGATAAAGTGACTCGACCATTTCGCGAATCACGCCCTCTTTGTCGGTCGCTTCCAACTGTGTCTTGACTGAATCGGAAAGAATAAAATCGGCAAATTTCATCCGCCTGGCTCCTTGAGTCACGTGTTTAACAAATTGCTGGATGGTCGCGAGGATGGGGGCCGCTCGGCGTTTTTATGCGTTTGTTTCACGCTATGCGAAAAAGGTTCCTACCGGCACGTTCGTACCAGCCACTCCGGTCGCCGACTCCGATCGGCCGGGAGAGACGATCACCGCTTCCCTCACCGACAGGCAACGATCCGGAAAGGGAGGACGCTTTCCGTCGACGCCGCTTTCACCGCATCAATGCGCGGCGGATGCCGCGGAACCGGGCGAACAAACCCTCTTGGGGGGCGGGTGGCTGCGTCTGAAATGTCGTCGGTTCGGCTGGGATCGAAAAAGGCGACCCACGCAGAATACGAAAGGGGCCCGTTGCAAGAGCCCCTCATCCCTTCCTGCCTCTGCGGTTTATTCTGCTTCTTCGCGAGTGACGGCCTGCGACAGGTGTCCCGTGCTGGGACGATGCCGATCCTGAATCTTTTCCTTGTAACGCCGGATCTGTTGCTCCATCTTATGGACGCATTGATCGACACTGCCGAACAGGTCTTCGGAAACATAACTCGCTACAAAGTCGTGCTTATGTTCGGCTGAAACCCTCAGGTCGACTCGCGGCTGCTCCTGATGTTCCAGATCCACCGTGGCCTCGATCGAAGTCAGCCTCTCGAAAAGTCGCGGCAATTTCTCGATCTTGCTGATGACCTTTTCCTGCGTTGCTTCACTCAAGTTTCCGTGTCGTGTGGATAGCTTGATTTGCACGAGTTGTCTCCTTGGCTAAACCACCTGTGATTGTAATAGCCAGGCTCCATTCGCAAAAGGGGCCTGATCGAACGATCGGCCGACTTTCTCAAATCGACCATGATTAATTTTAGGTTATAAACCAAGAATGTGTCTTTGAGAACCCGACTTTTACAGGTTTGTTGGATCGCCTAAATTGTGATGGATAAGGGGTTTGCGACAAATAGGGTTGTTGCGTCCTTTCCCGCCCCTCCGGAAGGAAGGCAGCCGGTTTTTGGAATCGGGCCTCGGAGACCTCCCGGGAGAAAAACCAACACCCACAGGACCGCGCCCACTGGCTTCCCGGCAAAAAAAGGTACACGATCGAGTGGTCGATGAATCCTCAGTGTCGGCATAACCTACGTGGAGTAAAAGGTTTCCACTTGTATGCCGGTTTCATGCCGGATCTTTTCGGCGATGGCGTCGAGTTGGGGCCTTTCCAGCGGCGCCACCCAAGCTTCGGCGGTGCTTCTGGCGACGGTGTAGGCGTGAACGACCTGGATCGAGCCTCCGGAATCGAGGATTTCGCGCAGGCGGCGGCAGTAAGCGTCGATCTCCGCCTCCGGTGGGGGGACTTCCCGAATCTTCATGAAAAGACTCTGAATGACCAGCGGGAACCATCGGGCCGTTTCGGCGAGATTTTCGAGGATTCGTTCGAACGGGACTCGACTGCGGAGGATCCGGTCGTACGCCTCGGGGGTGCCCGCATCGAGTTTCGCCCAAATTTCTCCGTGATTGGCGGCCAGGACTTCGAGTGCCTTTCGGACCCGAGGGGTATGCAACAGCGTGGCGTTGGTGATGAGCACCAACTTGGTCGATTCAGGACAGTCGGTTTCTCGAATCTCACCGGCGAGGTTCACCGCTTCAGCGAACTCGGGGGCCATCGTCGGCTCGCCGGCGCCGCTGAAGGCGAGGTCGTTCAGTCGTCGTTTCTCGAAAGGGACTTCGCGGAAAGGGCTTTCTTCGAAAAGTCGACCGCTGGTGGCCAGCTCGATCGTCGCGCGCAGCTCCCGTCCCAAGAGCTCCAAATCGATCGGCGGCACGGGGGCGGGGATCGCCGTCTCGGCCATGTCGCGCCCGATTTGGCAATAGATGCACTGGAAGTTGCACAGGGCGGTCGGGCTGAGATTGATGCCGATGGAAAGCCCCCGTGAACGCCGGCTGATCACCGGGTAGACGTAGGTGTTTTCCTGAAAAGATCGAGAATGATGGCGCGTGTAACGCCGGGATGGCTCGGGCATGGGGATTCCAGAAGGGCAAACACCCGACTGCCGACCGGAAGGGCCGAAAGCCGGGTGTTGAAATGGTCCGTTTGGGATTACTGGTGGCGGCTGCTAGACTTCCTTGGAGTCGATCCAGGACATCAGCCTGCGGAGATTCTTGCCGACCTCTTCGATCTGATGCTCACGATTTTGGCGACGCTTCGCCTTGAAGGCGGGGGCATTCACCTTGTTTTCCAGGAGCCATTCCCGGGCGAACTCACCGCTTCGAATTTCGGCGAGGATCTTCCGCATCTCTTCTTTCGTCTCTTCATTGATGATGCGCGGTCCCCGGGTATAGTCGCCGTACTCGGCGGTGTTCGACACACTGTAACGCATGTAGTTCAGGCCGCCCTGGTAGAAGAGATCGACGATGAGCTTCAGCTCGTGCATGCATTCGAAGAAGGCCATTTCGGGTTGATACCCGGCCTCGACGAGCACCTCGAAGGCGTTTTTGACCAGCTCGCTCACGCCCCCGCAGAGGACGACCTGCTCGCCGAACAGGTCGGTTTCGGTCTCTTCGGCGAAAGAGGTTTCGATGACGCCCGCCCGGGTTCCGCCGATGCCCTTGGCGTAGGCGAGGCCGATTTTGCGCTCGTTATCGCCGGCCCTTTCTCCCAGGGCGATCAGGCAGGGCACACCGCCCCCGCCGACGTACTCGCTTCGCAAAAGGTGACCGGGGCCTTTCGGCGCGATCAAGATCGCGCAAACGCCCTCGGGCATATCGAACTGGCCGAAATGGACGTTGAAGCCATGGGTGCAAACGAGGATATCGCCCGGGGTGAGGTGATCGCGGATTTGTTCCCGGTAGATGTCGCTCTGGAGTTCGTCGGGAAGCGTCACGACGACCAGATCGCCCTGCTTGGTCGCCTCCTCGGTCGAGACCGGCTCGAAGCCGTCCTTCACGGCCGCCTCGTAATTGGGGGTGCCTTCCAGTTCGGCGACCACCACTTTGCACCCGCTGTCGCGGAGGTTTTGGGCATGGGCATGTCCCTGGGAGCCGTAGCCGAGGATCGAGATCGTCTTATTCTTCAGGAGTCCCAGGTCCGCATCGTTCTCATAGTAAATGGTAGCCGCCATAACAACTCTCCTTCATGATAGATAGAGGAGTCTCTCGGGCGCGAGGCGCCGTCATGGGCGCATCCGCCGCGAAGAGACACTGCTGATTGCAACGTGTGAAAGATATCAGATCAGTCCGATCAGATCGGCTTCGGAGATAATCCACCCCCAGCGGACCGCTTCACTCGGCGTTCTCCGAGACCGGCTCGGCTTTCATCGTATTCCGGGCCCCTCGAACCATGGCGATCCGTCCGGTGCGGACCAGTTCCACGATGCCGAAGGGACGCATCGCCTCGATGAACGCCTCGATTTTCGACTCTTTGCCCGAAATTTCGATCATCAACAGGTCCTTGGTGACGTCGACCACTCGGGCTCGGAAAATATAGACCATCTCCAAGATCGCCGTGCGATATTCGGGTTTGCCGTCGACCTTGATGAGCATCAGGTCCCGCTCGACATAGTTCTGACTACTGACATCGTCGACACGGACGACCGTGACGATCTTCTCCAGTTGTTTTCGCACCTGTTCGAGGACTTTGTCGTCGCCGACCACGACGAAGGTCATCCGGGAAAGATGATGGTCCTCCGTCTCGCCGACCGCGAGACTGTCGATGTTGTACCCCCGGGAAGCGAGCATCCCGGAAATATGGGACAACACACCGGGAACGTTTTGCACCAGGGCGGAAATCACGTGTCGCATGGGTGTTCTCAATCGCGTCAAGGAACTCGAGTTCGCTCAGTCGTTTCGGTGGGGTCGGGGCGGATCTGTTCCGTCCGAGCAAAAGATCGGCCGAGAGCCTCGCGGGAGCAAGAATCATCGCGAGGGCTCACCGGAAATGCCCCGGGAAAACCGATGACCACGGGATGCCGAATCAGAAATGATACCCCAGTTTGCCGAATCCGACAAGGGGAGAGGGGCCGGCTGAAAATCGCTGCACGGCCGTCGGTTGGTGTGCCGTATTCTGTTTCGCGCGGCAGCCCGTTTTTTTTAACGGGCTAATCGATCGCCGGGTTCCTCCGGTCGAAGAGAGGCGTTCCGGTGGAGCCAGTACCGTGAAAGCGTCGCGAGGGAACGACTCGATCGGTCCAGGTCGAAGACGAAAGGCAGTGGAACGCCGTGCGTCTTCCACCAGAGGCGGCCCGAGGGAGTCTCCATCAAATCGAGCACCGTTTTTCCATGGGCCAGCGGGGTGGGTAACTTTCGTCGCAAATGCCTCGGTAGTGGGCAGTTGAAGCCGAATCGCGGCCAGGTGTAGTACCCGTTTTCATTGCCCCGTCGTCCCCCGAAGGTTTCGATCTTTCGGATCCCCAGACGCATGGCGGAGAAGACTTGCTTGCCGAAGCACTGGAGCCCGACCCCCTGGCGATGCCGCCGCGATCGGAGCAGATGAAATCCCTCCTTGACGAGCACCGGTTCGCCGACACGTCTACAGATGCGGGCCACCCCGATCAGGCCGAGAGATTGGAGTTCTTCGATCTCCAGCCACAATGACCCTTCGATGACTCCGACCGAAACCCGACCGTGGGCCGGGGCTCCCGCCAAACCGGCGTATTCCCAGGGGAGTAACGGACGGTGGAACAATGTTCGGCAACATCGGGCCGTTGCCTCTTCTTCGCCCGGATAGAGAAACACCTGAGCTCGGGGACAACTGAGAAACTCCCTCCTTCGATTCGGCTTCGTGTTTCCCTGTGGCATCTTCCGTGTTTCCTTCTCGCACCAGAAAAAGCTCACCGGAGTGGTGCCGCGAAATCGGTCCACGCGGGATTGCTTCGTTTTCCGCCGGATGGTTCATCAACGGGTTTCAACGGATCGGTTCTCGAAATGCATTGAAAGTGTGTCTTCCGGCTACCCGGTCTCTCGGGAGGGGGCGAACCGCTCTCAGTGACAGACATGTGACATCTATCGGCCTTATTTCGCCCCTTTGAGTGACAACATCTTGTCACATGCATTTTCTTCTCCAGCGAAATAGCCGAAAAATTGTCGTCCACCTCCTCGGGTTTTGTCCCCGGCGCCAAGTGGCGCGACAACGAGACCAGGTTGCACTTTGACACCAGCGAAGACGGGAAAGGTGACAAAAGGCATCACCTGATCGCTTCAGCAGGGGGTCCTCTCCGCGAAAGCAGACGATCGTTGTTCGCGGAAATGCTTCGTCTGGTGATTTGCCGACGGATGAGGTGGCTTCTCCGCCGTTGCGAACGCATTCGAGGCGTTTGGCATTGAATTTGCACAACTGATTCTCAGAAGACGAGAGAAACCTGAGGATCCTCGTTCTTTTCTCCTCGATTACCGTTTCCTTCCCTTCCCGGCTTCTTTCCCGGAGTGATTCCTTCTCATGTACGCTCAAGATTTGTTGGATTTTGCCGTCCTTTCCGCCCTCGATGCCGAGGCGATTCTTCAAAACCGGGTATGCATCGAGGAAAAACGATTGGAGCAATATTGGTTGGCCAGTCGGCGGCGATTCGATCGTTGGACGGTCGCGATGCGGGGGTGGGGGGAAGGCCGAGTTCACCTCGGCGAGAAAAGGCTTGTCGATGCCGTGGGAGGGCAGGCCGAAGAGATGATCGCCTCGGAGATCCTCACTCGGGTGTGGGCCGCGTTGACCGTCTTGAAGGTTCCCGACGAGCAAGAGCCGACCGTCCGCTCGGTCATGCAGCCGCTATTGCTTCGCTACGTCGATGCCCGGAATCACATGATGGAACTGCTCTTGGAGGCTTCCATCGGGTCGGAACGTCTTTGCCGTCGTTTTCTACAGCTCCAGAAAGCGGCCGTTCACTGGGGCGATTTCCTACTGGCGATGATCGGCCATGAGGAGAAGACCTCCGATTTCGCCTATCACAAGAAACAGCGGCCGGAACTTTCGACGGTGCGATATTGGGCGCAGGAGTCGCCGAAGGTTCGTACGGCGTTTCTTCGAGTCCTTCATCGCGAGTTCAGCTTTTCGGTCGATCGGGCCACCGAAAACGGTCCCTGGAATGCCCGAGTCGTGACGATCATTCTGGACGGCTTCTCGCCTCAATCGTACGAAATGTCCTCTTTGCAACATCGTCTTTTCTTTTCGAAGGTGCTTGCCTACACCGATAGTGCTTCCTGTCTTCTGACGGAGCTGCTCGAACGCCGGTGATCGGATGCCGAAGAGAAGAACGTGCGGGACGAAAGCTTCGTTTGGACGGTGCACGCCAAGGCTCGCTACGGTGGGGTGAATTCCCATGTCTCGCCGGATTGACGGGACGCGAGGTCGCCGGAAGAGGCCGTTTTCAGCGCACCCGCATGGGGGCATTTCTTGGGCGGGAAAATGAGGGCGCCGCTGCGTCACTCAGCGGGCCGCGTTGCTGGAAAAGATTGGTCTGGAGTCGTCGGTTTTGGGGAGTGAATTGGGGGGGTTCTGTTTCGATTTCAAGCGACTTGAATTTCATTGTTGACTTGGCCATCGGAAAAGATCTCCATGGCCGCTTGTTGTGCCTTTTGTTTGGCGTAAAAGGTGTGGCAATAGCCGTCGAGCTGTACTTGGTGGTCTTCCACTTCGACGGTCAATCGATCAATGCCGTCATTGGTCGCTTTTCGAATGGAGCGATGGATGATCGCTGCCAGCGTACGCGCTTCGTGTTCACGTTCCGGCAGCAACACGCGATCTCCGGCACCACCCAATTCCAAGGCGTTCGCGATTAGAGTTTTCGTCATACCGTCCTTTCTTCTGACTGAAGGAAAAAATCCGTTTTCACCTGAATGAATGAGATGAGACGAGCTATCGAATAATCTCTTCCCGGTCTCCGCCCTGTCCCGGACGACCGAAGAAGTGTCTTTTCTGCAATGGCCTCCCTAAGAATATTTCGCCAACGAGAGAATTCGCGATCGGAAGCGGTTCCGGAAAAGATGCTTGTCGCCCGGCATCTCTCCGGCGCGGCAGCGCAAAAAAAGCAATGGGTCCATCGCTTTTCCTCTTCTCCGCATGCCCTTTTCAGACGGTGGCCCTAGCAGGCCGGGGAAATCGGCATCCCTGCTTGATCCACCACGGTGCCATCCTTGCAACGTGCGATCGGTAGTGGCGATGACTCTCGGAAGTCGATCTCCAATCATTATGCATCATGCTGACGAATGCGAGTTCGATCGAAGTTGCCGGTTCCTCGGATTCGTCCATCCTTAGACGTCGTCAACAGCAAAAAAGACCTCGTCGTCCCGCTTGCGTCTTCCTCCCTTGATTCTCGTACGGGAAAAAGTTCCGAAATGATTTCCTCGCCTTCATCAAGCGATTCGGCCATCCCGATGAGCGAGAGAAGCATTTCTGTTTTCCTATAGCGGCCTGTTTCCGAACGACCTGCGTCAAGCGGGAAAAAAGCACTCCATGGCGAAACGACCTCGTAAAACGATTGTATCACCAACGGCCTATTCGTCAAGCATTCGCCGGAGGGGTCAGTCATTTTTCGCGAAAATGGAAGGAGTGCAGAAATAAGAGGTCTACACCCTATTCGGAAAATGGGGCGCCGTGAGTCCGATGCCACTTTTCTTCCGCGGCACTCTTGCGGGAGTAGACGGGAACGAGGCTCCAAACGTCATTTCCCGAAGATCGATTGCGCCATCGCTCGAGAGCCAATGCCCCGACCACCCTCGCCCGGGGAGTCCAATTTGCCGGATCCGAAACTCGAGCGCCTTCCGGGAGTTGAGCGTCGCCTTTTTTGAGGACCGGTCCGGCCAACCAGGCCCCGCGAGCGACGCTCTTGTCGATCCAGTCTGAAAAGTCCCTGAGCGATCCGGAGATGGAGGTCGTTTCGTCTTCCCTGTCTTGCGGCTCCAAGGTTGTCGTTGAGAAGGCCCGGCACATCACCTGGCGACGCTGGGCATCGACCGCGACGGAGACGATCGCCTCCTCCGGCAGAGAAGAGCGCGACGTTTCGTCGGGGAGTTTATCAAGCGTAGGACGATGAAAATTCGCGGCGATCGCCTCGAGGGTGGAGATCGGGTAAACTCGGGCGCCGGTGACGTAGGCGAGCGTTTTCGCCGCCGTGATGCCGATCCGCAAGCCGGTGAAAGAACCGGGACCGATCGTCACTGCGATCGCATCGATGGATTCCGGAGTGAGATCCCGGGCTTTCAACGAAGATTCGATGGTCGGAACGAGGCTCTCGGCCGTACGTTGCTCACCGGGAAGCGACCGGCTTTCGAGGAGACGCCCCTCGGAGAAAAGGGCGATCGAACCGATGCGTTCGGTGGTTTCCAGGGCGAGCAGCACTTTCATGCGATCGGTTTCCGCGGGTATTCGGGTGTTATCGGGAAATGGAAGGAAAAGAACCGGAGTGGCACTTCATTATATTTTGTCCGGCATGAATCGTGAACCGAGGGGGACGATCCCTCATTTTCGGAGACGGTCGATTCTCTCTCCTGTTCTCGGCTTGTATAATCGGAATAAACATGACGACGTCTCCTCTGTCAAGGAAAGCAGCCGGGAAAATAAAAAAAGGAAGAGAAAAAAACGAAGAAGAGACGGGATTTGTCGAAAAAACCAAGGGGGGCTCGACAGCCCTGAAAATGCAGACCATAATGAGGATGAAAATTTTTCGTGAGTTCGCGGAAAGCCCATCGATGGAGGGGGTTCATCGCCCCGGAAGGGTGTCTCTCGGAAGATTACGTCCCGATGGAGAGCCGTCCATGGTGGGCCCCGCAACGCCATAACGTCTTCCGCACAGTCCATTTTCAAGGGGTTCCTGAGGATGGTCCGGCTTCTCCGTAGCCCATGATGGTCACGGGTGGGCCACCAGATTCGGAGCTTACTTGTATTTCGCGGCCTGGCCCCGACGCATCGTGGGAGCTTGCCCGACGAGGTGAAACTTTTGAAACGAGCGATTATCAGCGATATTCATAGCAATTTGGAGGCGTTCCAGGCGGTGTTGGAAGACATCGACCAGCAAGGTGTCGAGGAGATCTACTGCCTGGGCGATGTGGTGGGTTACGGTCCCAATCCCCGCGAATGCATTGATGAGATGATCGAGCGGGCGAACATTTGCCTGTTGGGCAATCATGATCAAGGGGCGCTGTTCGACCCCGAAGGATTCAATCTCACGGCCGAGAACGCCATCTTTTGGACCCGAGAGCAGCTCGAGGAATTCGGCGGCTCGAACGGTCAACGACGCTGGGATTTCCTCGGCGAGCGGCCCCGTTTGCATCGCGAGGACGATTTCCTCTACGTGCATGGCTCGGCTCGAAATCCCTTGAACGAATACGTGTTTCCCGAGGATATCGTCGACGAGCGCAAAATGGATCGCCTGTTTTCGGTTATCCCGAAGTATGCCTTCCAGGGGCACACCCACGTGCCGGGGGTCTTCACCGAATCGGAACACGATTTCTTCTCCCCCGATGAGATCGATGATCAGTATACCCTCGCCGAAGGCAAAGTGATGATCAACGTCGGTTCGGTGGGTCAGCCCCGCGACCAGGATCCTCGAGCCAGCTACGTCTTGCTGGAAGACAATTTGGTCACCTTTCGTCGGGTCGAATACCCGGTGAACCAGACCGTCGAGAAGATCTACCAGGTGGAAGACCTGGATAACTTTTTGGGAGACCGGCTTTTCACCGGACGGTAAGCGCCTTCGAGCCTTGGTCCCCTTGGACTTTTTTTGTGGACGCGAAGCATAGGACCTCCCCCCTACCGGCCGTCTCGGCCTCCTTTTTTGCCGATTCGAAATGCTCTTTCCCGCCGGAGGCGATCGCCCGACCGGGGTGCTCCATGGAAGAGGGAGTTCGTCATTCGCCAGCTTTCCTTGTAGAAACCCCCCGAGCTGCTCCATGCAACCACTGCCGAACGATCCGAATCAATCCTCCGATTTCATGCGTCGTTACATGGTGTTCCTGTTTCTGACGATGGGAATGATCATGTATTTCATGTATTCCCAGCCTGCCCGTGAGGAACAGATCCAACAGCAGGCCCGAGAACAGGCCGAAAAGGAAGCGGATCGGGCCGTCGAGAACAAGGAAGTCGATGCCGTGGAGAAGGGCGGTGGAGATGACGCCGACGCCCCCCGGAGTGATGCCGGAGAGGAAGATTCCCGAGCAGATCGGGCGGAAGCGGGGCAAGAAGAAAGGGACGAAAAGGACGAAGAGGACGGCGAAACGACATCGGCCCCCGACTTCGATCCTTCTTGGGTCACGCTCGGTTCGGCCGACGGCGAAGGGCCGTACCGCATGCTCGTGACGTTGACCAATCACGGGGCCTCGGTCGCGCGGATCGAACTGAGCGAGGATCGCTATCTCGACAGCCAGGATCGCTCCGGCTACCTGGGCAACCTCGTGGTCGACGTGCCGGAAGGCCCCGGCGTGCCGCCGGGGTGTCCCGTCCAGGTCGTGGGGGCCGGGACGCCGGCCGCCCAGGCGGGATTGAAGCCCGGCGACCGTATTCTCGGCTACGACGGCGAACCGGTCGAGAGTTTCGAAGATCTCCGCCATCTGCTGCTGCAATCGAAGCCGAAAGAGACGGTCGAGCTGAATGTCGCCCGGGGAGAGAAAACGCTCACCCTCGAGGCCACGCTGGTCCGCCGCCCCGTCGAGATCGTCCGCCCCGAGACGAGTCTCTACAATTTCGCCGATTACGAAGCGCTCGACGGCATCCATGAAATCGACTACGCCGAGAATCACCCCCTCTCCTTTCTCATGACCCTCCAGCAGATCGACGATCTGACGCTCGAGTTACCGGAGAGTGTTCGAGAGAATCACAAAAAGGTGGAGGGGAATCTTCCGCCCGACGAGACGATTCGCGATGAACTTCCCGGCGTCGATTTGCGAAGCGGCAATTGGGAATTGGTTCGAAGCGGTCCGGAGGAGGCGGTCTTCCGCCGACCGGTGCCGCGCTGGGGCCTGGAAGCGGTGAAGACCTATCGGCTGGAGAAGAGCGAGGAAGAGGACGCTTCGAGCGCCGGATACCACTTGACGTTGGAGGTGGAACTTCGCAACACGGGCGATCGGCAGCGGGAAATCGCTTACCAGCTCGACGGTCCCACCGGATTACCGGTCGAGGGCGCGTGGTACGCCCGGGGACGCAAAGTCGGTCCCGGTTGGGGCAGTTACGGTTTGAGGGACGTGGTCGTCCGATTTCAGGGCAACAACGTCAATGTCGTCCGTTGCTCCGATATCTCCCGCGATGAACCGGAGCCCTGGAAGATCGACCGGATCGAGCCGCTCGATTTCATCGGCGTCGATACGACCTACTTCTCTTGCGTGCTGATTCCCCAGAAGGAAGAGCCGACCGATCACTGGTTTCAGGAGGCGGTGCCCCTGCGGGTCGGTGCCTCGGTCGAAGACTGGCTGATCGTCACCGATACCTCGTGCCGGATGATCACTACTTCCCATTCCCTGGCCGCCGGGGAATCCCTTTCCCACCGGTATCGCATTTTCGCCGGGCCGAAAAAACCCCAGATCCTTCGGCAGTACGGTCTCGACGGTATCCTCTTCTACGGCTGGTTCTGGTTCGTGGCCAAGCCGATGCTCCTTTTGCTGCACTTCTTCAACGATTACTTCGTGTTCAACTATGGGCTGGCGATCATCCTCCTGACGGTGCTGGTCCGCCTGAGCATGTACCCGATCAGCCGGAAGATGGTGATCAACGCGCAGAAGATGAGCGAGTTGCAGCCGGAGTTGCAGAAGATCGCCGAGAAATACAAGGACAACCTCGAGGCCCGGTCGAAGGCCCAGCAAGAGCTGTTCAAGAAGCACGACTATCATCCCCTTCAGGGTTGCGCCCCCATGTTCCTGCAGATTCCGATCTTCATCGGCCTTTACCGGTCGTTGGCGGTCGACGTGGAACTTCGCGGCTCTCCGCTGATTTCCGAGAGCATCCGCTGGTGCTCGAACCTCGCCGCGCCCGATATGCTCTTCGACTGGAGCAATTTCTGGAGTTCGATCGGCTGGCCGTCGTTCAACACCGGTCAAGGCTTTATCGAGCTGGGGCCGTTCATGAATCTCCTCCCGCTGGTGACCGTCGCGTTGTTCATGATCCAGCAGATTCTCTTCATGCCGCCCCCGACGAACGATCAGGCCCGGATGCAGCGGAATATCATGCAGGTGATGATGCTCGTGATGGGGCTCTTGTTCTTCAAGGTCGCCAGCGGGCTTTGCGTGTATTTCATCGCTTCGAGTTTATGGGGAATCACTGAACGGAAGTTGATCCACCCGGTCGATCCGGTACATAAGAAAAAGGCGGCGACCGAGGGGGGCGGCCCGCCCCAGAAAGATTCTTCGCTTGAATCGGCTCCCCCGAAAAAGGCCCAAAAAGGCAAGGGGAGCGACACGGCCGAGGGATCCGGCGAAAAGAGCCTTTGGCAGCGGATCCTCGAGGAAGCCGATGCCTCCTCGAAGAAGAAGATCAGTCGAGCGAAGAAGTCGGAAGCCAAGTCGCCGCGGAAAAAGAGGAAGAAAAAACGTTGAGTTTTTCTACCGCAGGCACCTTCGGGATGGGCATCGGCGAGGGATAAGCACGGTGAAGTTTATTTGAGGATTAAGGAGTTTTCGCATGCGACGTCTACTTTCCAATAGTATCGTCGGCACCTTTCTGGCCGGTCTGTTCGCTTTGCTTCCGATTTTCCTGACCCTCATCATTCTCGGCTGGATCGCCGGCTACCTCAAACAGCTCTTCGGGCCGGGAAGCTTCGTCGCCTGGGCGCTCGAATCGGTCGGCTCGAAGGTCGTTCCCGGTTCCTCCCT
Organism: uncultured Planctomycetaceae bacterium; assembly: GCA_964632505.1. GTDB lineage: Bacteria > Planctomycetota > Planctomycetia > Pirellulales > Thermoguttaceae > CAZWCE01. The sequence continues at coordinate 133,251 of CAZWCE010000008.1, forward strand.
GGCCCTGGTGATCGGCTGGGTTCTTCTGGTGGTCGCCATCTGGCTGTTCGGGCTGGCGATTCGTGTCTTGACCCGACGACGCGTCGAGGGGTTCATGCGGGGCTGGATCGACCGCATCCCTTTCGTCAAGAGCGTCTATAGCACCGCCGCCCAACTGGTCGGCATGATCCACAAGGATGAAGACTCGGAATTCGATTCCATGATGGCCGGGTTCTACTCCTTCAGCGACGAAGAAGGCGCCGGCATTCTCGGACTGATCGCCTCCTCCGACCTTTACTGCATCGAAGGAAAAGACTACCGCATCTTCTACATCCCGACCTCTCCCCTGCCCGCGACCGGCGGCCTCATTTTCGTTCCCGCGAGCCGATGCAAGGAAGTCGACATGACCGTCGAGCAAGTGATGCGGGTCTATCTGTCGATCGGGATTCTCGCCCCCCAGGTCATGCCGCCGGGTTGCCGGAAAGTGGCCGAGACCCCGAACGCCGAAAAAATCCTTCCGGACGAGAACGACTCTTCAGGGAGCGATTCCTAATCAAGTCATCAAGATGCTTTGCCGGAGAGTCGGCCGCTCATCGTCTTGGCAGTCTTAGAAAAGCGGATCGGCGATACGCTCGCACAGCGCTTGGGCCATCCGGCGAAAGAGTTCGGCCTCCCGGGGGCGAAAGAGTGCGGCGGGAGTCCGCAGGTTCATCTCTTGAAGGGCGGACAGCATCGTCGGATCGTCCCAGCTTCGAAGGGCTTCTTCGAGGGTGCCCTGAGTCAGCAGGTGGGTCACGTTCACCGGATGCTGCTTCGCCGTGGCCGAGGCGCAGAATTCCCGACTGCGCACTTGTTCGGCGAGCCAGGGTTGGTCGAAATGCACCAGATGCAGCTTGCCGGGAAGCGTCCATGGATCGAGCGCCCCGTCGTTCGCCAGAAGCAGCCCGCATTCGGGACGCTGCTCGAACTGATCCAGAAGCATCCTCCGTTGCTTGCGCGACATCCGTCGATCGAGTTGCACATACTCGATGCGCTTCGTTTCGAGTGCTTCGCCCAGTTGATCGAGTATTTCGCTCCACTGCGAAAACACGACCACCGAGATCCCCGGCTCCTGGAAAATCTCCTCGACCAAACGGAAGAGTTCCTCGGATTTGGGTCCCAACAAGGCGAGGTCCGAGGTGAGCTCTCCGGCCAGCGTGCGGAGGTCCGACTCGGAGAAGTACGCTTCATCGAACTGCTGGTCGACGCACAGAGGACAGGCCGCCGCCCGGTGCATCGCTTCGAGCGATCGATGCAGTTTCCCCAGTTCCGCCGGCGAGAGTGGGGTATCTTCCTCCCCGCGATCGAGCAGCTTCCCGGCGACCTCGAGCGCCTGGCCGTGCGCCCGGGCTTGAAGGGGCGTCATGGCGAAGGTGCGGTATTCTTCGAGAAACGGCGGCAGTTGCTGGTGAAGCGATTCGACGGTCCGGCGAAGCAGGAGATCGGAGAGCGTCTCGGCGATCCTTTCCGGTTGATGATATCGGGGTGTGAGGGTCTCCGGATCGGTCGTCTGATGCGCTTGGAGGAAGTCTTCCAGAGGTCCTTCGCGGTGACGATCGGCCATGCTCACCAGGGAAAGCAGCGGTCCCGGTGCCGTGGCGGGATCCATCGAAGTGAGCAGGAAAAGATAGTCCGATTCGAGACGCATCGCGAGTTTCGCCACCCCGGCGTGCTGATGCCGCAGGCGGTGGACCTGATCGAGGATGAGCAGATCGGGACGGCTCCCTTTTCGATACCAGGGGAGATCGGCCGCGAGGTCATCGTAACAGCAGATCTTGTAGAAGGAGTCTTCTCCGAATGCCTCGGAGCGTCGGCCGTCGCTGCCGACCACGGCGGTCGCTTTGCGGTGCGAGTGTTGCGCAAGCAGCGTCAGCCACCGGGAGACGGAACAAGCCGGGGTGACGACGATCACTCGGCGCACTCCCGCCAAAGCCAGAAGTTCCGCCCCGACGATCGCCTGCACGGCATGGTCCAAGCCGCGAGGGTCGGCCAGAATCATCCGGCCTCGTCGCGCCGCCCGCAGGCCGGCGTCGCGCTGGAAAAGCGGCGGCGATTGCAAGAGGATTTCGGCGAACCGATTGCTGTGGATCCCCCGGGGAAGCCACTGGTGGAACTGGAAATCGAGCCAGTGACGATGTTGCAGCCAAGCGAGAAGCTCTCGGGCGTCTTCGCGGAAGAGCAGCTCATGCTCCAACTCCTCGGCTCTCCGGACCAGGGGGAGGAGGCGGTCCACGCGAAGCGGATCCAGAAGTCTCCGGCGGTCGAAGCATCGGTTGGCGGCGCGCAGGATGGGCCCCGGACATGGATCGGCCGGGCGAAAGGCGATGTGGTGGCGAGCCCCGTAACGAACGTAGATTTCCGAGTACGGCAGCGGTCGGTCTTGTACCGGGAGGGTTTTGCCGTGTTGCCGACGGAGCCAATCGAGCGCGGATTCGATGTGCTCGCAGGTTCCGAGCGTGCCGACGGCCAAACCGAGGCAGGTGCAGGAGTTCTCTCCCAAAGTGTTGCCCCGCAGGACGACGTGGTGAGGCCCCCCCGGCCCGCCGACCTCGAATTCCAAGAGGCTCGGGTCGCGGCCGCGATGAAGCACCTGGAATCGGCGTCCCTGCAGGAGTCGTTCATGCAACAGACGTCGCCATCGAGCGGGCGAGAGTTCGCTCGGGCGGCGTCGCAGACGCGGAACGGGAAGCGGTCGGTTCGGATCGGTAGACGGCATAATGGATCGAGATGGATCGACTTTTCTTCTCAGCGTACGCGATCGGCCTGCCGGTGACAAGAGAAGAGCCCGGAAAATGCACGGAAGAACGCGATTCGGTCGGATAAGGTTCCTGGGAGGCGCCGGAGATTTGCTGAGGACGCGGCGTCGATGCGGATCGCGAAGCCGGGGTGGTTTTTGCCGAATGTCCCGTGGGTTTTTTCGTGGTCCGTTGGGGAAAGAGGAATCGGGAGAGAATAATCTTGACACGGTCGCGAGAATTCGAAACAATTCTGATTATCGTCGATCGCTTCCTTCGTTATCAAGCTTTTTGCGGACGACGGGGGTATCATGTTCGGGGTTTCTTTTCTTCTGTATTTTGTGAAAACGCAAGGACATCCGTTTTGCGTCGCGATGCTTTTCCCTTTTGGCACGGAGGCCAGTCATGCGTAAGTCGGTGAGTGAAAAACAGCCCGTCTCGATCCATCGGATCCTCCCCGGTTTGATCGCTGCCCCGAAAGAGGAATGTTGGGCTTCTTCATTCCGTGCCGACACGCGGACCCTCCTGCCGGGAGACGTGTTCGTGGCGATCGAAGGGCGGCAATTCGACGGGCATGACTTCCTTTCCGAGGCGGTCAGCCGGGGATGTGCGGCGGTGGTGACCGAGCAACCGGTCGAGGAGCTTTCGGTTCCGGTGTTTCAGGTGGCCGATAGCCGTCGGGCATTCGCGGCATTGTGTCACGCCGCCTGGGGACATCCCGGCGAAAAGCTGAAGATGATCGGCGTGACCGGCACGAATGGCAAGACGACGACTTCGTATTTGATCGCGGGGATGCTCGCCGAAGCGGGGCATTCGGTTGGGTTGAGCGGTACGCTGGGCAGCTATGACGGCGAGTCGATGCAGCCGATCAGCTTGACCACGCCGCCGGCGGACGAACTGGCCGCCTGGATGGCCAGGCTCGTCGAGAACGGTTGCACGCACGCGGTGATCGAGGCATCCAGCCACGGGATCGCCCAATCGCGGTTGGCGGGGATCGAATTCGATGCCGTTTGCCTGACCAACCTCCGTCGAGATCATCTTGATTATCACCGTACGGTCGAGCAGTACCGGCAAACGAAGCTTTCACTCTTCGGGCAGTTGCGCCCCGGCGGCTTGAGTATCTGCAACGCCGATGATCGCGTCAGCGGGGCGATTCTCCCGCTGCTGAACGGTCCCGTACTGACCGTCGGCATGCACGGCCCGGCGGAAATCGAAGCCGTTCCGGTGGAACGCAATCGGGGAGAGCAGACCTTCCTGGTCACCGCCGGTAGCGATATGGTCCCCATTCGAACAAGAATGATTGGTGATGATCATATGTACAACTGCCTGATCGCCGCTGCCCTGGGAATCGGCTGGCAGATTGATCTGAAGACGATCGTTCGCGGCATCGAACGGGTGGAACACGTGCCCGGGCGACTCGAACGGATCGACTGCGGCCAGCCGTTCGGAGTGTTCGTCGACTATGCCCACACGTCCGACGCCCTGATCGGGAGTCTCCGCACGCTTCGGGAGGTGACCGCCGGCAAGCTGATTTGCGTGTTCGGCGCCGGGGGCGATCGCGATCGGAGCAAACGCCCGCTCATGGGGCAGGCGGTCGAGTCGATGGCCGATGTGGCGGTCGTGACCAACGACAATCCGCGAAGCGAATCGCCGGAGCTGATTCGTTCGGAGATCATGCAAGGCTTTTCCCGGCCGTGCCGGGCCCGGGAGATCGCTCGGCGGTCGGAGGCGATCTGTTGGGCTCTCGCCAACGCCGGACCGGACGATTGCGTTCTCATCGCCGGCAAGGGGCACGAGGACCATCAGATCGTCGGAGATCAACGTTTGCCCTTCTGCGACCGACGTTTCGCCCAGCTCTGGTTGTACGAAAATCTTCCCTGTTCTCAGCCCGCCCTCGGCTTCTGAGCCTCTTTTTTCATGGATGGCTGCCGGAATCCCATCCGGCGTGGGAATGGAATCTCCACAGGAGGGGAGCGACGTTTTGATGGAATGGCCGAACTGGCTTCGGGAAATGCAGCGCGTTCTCGGGGGTGAAGTGACCGGGGCGCCGACGGTGTTTTGCGAGGTGCCTTCTGACAGCGCTTGGCCGCCCCGTATCTCCACCGACAGCCGTACGATTGCATCGGGAGAGCTGTTCTGGGCGATTCGCGGACCGCGTTTCGACGGCAATCGCTTCGCCGAATCGGCTCTGAAACGCGGCGCCGCCGCGGTGGTGGTTTCCGAGTCGCCTCCGCGCTTCGAGCGAGGCTGGGTGTTGAAGGTCCCCGATACGCTCGCGGCGCTGCATCGCTGGGCCGCTTATCGAAGAAGTCGTTTTCCGGGGGCGGTGATCGCCGTGACCGGGAGCGTGGGGAAAACGACGACGCGCCAGATGATCCACACGATGCTCGGGCATCGTTTTCGCGGCAGCGCTAGTCCGGGGAACTGGAATAACGCGATCGGTTTGCCCCTTTCGATCGGAAGGATACAAGACGATCATCAATACGCCGCTCTTGAAATCGGCATCTCTTCTCCCGGAGAGATGCTTCCCTTGGGCCGGTTGGCCCGACCCGACGTGGCGGTATTGACGCCGATGGCCAAAGCCCACTTGTCCGAGCTGGGAACGCTCGAGGGGGTCATCGCCGAGAAGACCCGGTTGTTGGAGTGTCTTTCCCCGGAAGGGGAGGCGATCGTCGTGGAAGACCCGAGGGTGGAGGCGATCGTCGCGAAACGATGTCGGCGCATGACGGTGGCGGGGTGTTCTCCGCATTGCGATGTGCGGGTCGACCACGTGGTTTGCAAGCCGGGAGAGCTGATGTTCTCATATTCGGGGTGCCGCTTCTCGGTGCCGGTCTGGGGGCGGCATCACTTGCCGGCGATCACCGCCGCCTTGGCGGTGGGGCGTCGGTTCGGAGTGTCGCCGGAAGAGATGGCCGAGGCGCTTGCTCGTTTTACGCCGGTGCCGATGCGGTGCGAGATCCTCGATCGTGGCGGAGTGCGGGTCATCAACGATGCCTACAACGCGAACCCGGCGTCGATGCGGGCCGCCCTGGAACTCTTGGGGCAGACGCCCACTTCAGGACGGAGAATCGCCGTATTGGGCGACATGGCGGAACTGGGACCAGACGCGGCCGATGATCATTTTCGAGTCGGTTTCGAGACCGTCCGGTTCGGACGTGCCGATCTGCTTTTCGCCTGTGGTGAGCAGGCCGAGACGGTGATCGAGGGGGCGAAAAAAACTGGCCTTGCGTCGGATCGTGGCTTTGCGTACGATTCCCTCAACACGGCGAGTGAATCGCTCGCCGGAACCGTCAAGCCGGGCGATCTGGTACTGGTCAAAGGTTCGCGGATGATGCAAATGGAACGTGCGAGCGAGTCGATCCCGGCTTTGCTCGAGTCGCGGGCCGCCTGATCAAAATGATGAACCGGCGCGAGCATGCTTCGTCGAGAGAGAACTTCGATGTCGCGAGGCATGGCCAAAATCCACATGCTTCTCTTCTCTTCTGATGCGGAAAGTTTTGTTCTCCGCCGGGGTTGCGGGACTCCGGCATGGTCCAACCCCCCTGGGGAAACGATCAGGCAGGATCGGGACGATTTTACTGGGTCGATCGTCCCGGAATCCTCGGGGCAGAGCTTTCCGGCGGGCAACGGGGTGGCCTTCGGGTCACCCCGAATGCTCGTTTTCGCCTATCTCCTTCCGCTCGGTTCGTGCCCCATGCTGCAACTGGATCCCCTTTCTCCCGCCTTCGCTCTTCCGCTTACCGGCCGTGCCGCACTGGCGGCGCTCGTGGGATTGGGAGTCGTGCTGCTTCTGGGACGACCGGTCATCGCTCTGCTCGGACGTTTCTTTCTCGAACCGAACTATTCCGATTCGCCCACGCTTCAATCGCTGCACCGGAAGAAGGTGACCACGCCCACCCTCGGTGGTGTCCTTCTGTTCCTTTCCGTGCCATCGGCGATGCTCCCGGTCGTTCCGTTTTCGGCGAAGTGGTTGGCCCCGCTGTTTTTGGTGATCGGGATGGGCACGATCGGCGCGATCGACGATCTCCGGAAGATCCGCACCGGAAAAAAAGGACTTTCCGCCCGGGGGAAGTTCGCGGCGCTTTCGATCGTGGCGCTTGGGACCGCCGCACTTCTCTCAGGGGATTTGATGGCCGCGGAGGAACCTTGGGGAGTTCGCGTCATGGTACTCTTCTGGATTGCTCTGGTGCTTCTGGGCAGTGCCAACGCCGTGAATCTGACCGACGGACTCGACGGCCTCGCGGCCGGGTGCCTGGTGCCCGTTTTCGCGGCGCTGGCATGGGTGGGGATCACCCGTGGTACGGAAACGGCCGTTTTGGCCGCCGCCATGGCCGGAGCGCTGCTGGGATACTTGCGATTCAACCGCTATCCGGCCCAAGTCTTCCTAGGCGATTTGGGGGCGTTGCCGTTGGGAGGATTGCTCGGATACCTCGCTGTGACCTTACGACTGGAGGGGCTGCTTCCCGTGTTCACCGGGGTGCTGGTCGTCGAGACGCTCAGTGTCATCTTGCAGGTCGGCCGGTACAAACTTCAGCGCAAGCGATTTTTTCTGTGCGCGCCGCTGCACCATCACTTCCAGTTTCTCGGTTGGTCGGAGCCGACGATCGTCCGGAGATTCGCGACGGTGTCGGTGCTGTGTGCCGCTTCCGGTCTGTTTCTCGCTTCGGGGGGGAGCCCGCCGTGGACGCTCCTCCGGGAGATTCAGCCTTCGGCGGAGAGCATCTCCCAGAGCGGGGCGTCGTCGATCAACGAGTCGACCAGCGCCGTGGGCCCCGATTCGGCAAGTTTTTCCCGCGAGAAATATCCCGAAGCGACCGCGAGACAGCGGCAACCGTTCTCCAGGGCGCAATCGATATCGCGCGGCGTGTCGCCGATGATGATCACGTCGGAAGCGCCGAACACCATTCCGGAATGATGATTCGCCCGGTCCATCGCGATCGGCACCAAGTCGCCTCGCCGAGAAGCATCTTCCCCGAAGGCCCCCACGGCGAAGCGATCGAATCCGATGCCCGTCACCTCGAGCTTGACCCTGGCCGCTTGGCGAAAGTTGCCGGTCAGAAGCCCCAGCAGGACCCCGGGTGTTTTTTCCAGCTCGTCGAGCAAAAAGGGGACTCCTTCGAGCACCTGCGTTTCCCGGGCCGCGTCGGTCAGATGGACCAGATAGCGCTGTTCGAACCGCTTGCGCTGCGACTCGGCGGCCTCCGTGCGGTGATGTCGCAAGGCCATGTCGAGAATGACCGAGTCGAGCTGTCCGAAGCGGTCGATCGCGTCGAAGGAGAAGCCTTCGCCGAAGACTTCCCGGCCGGCGGCGTTCATCGCGCCGAGGTGGGCGCCCCGTTTTCCGAGCAGCAGGGTTCCGTCGATGTCGAAGAGAATCAAGTGGCGAAACTCGGACTTCCGGGAGTCATCGCCCGAGGGGAGGTTCCTTTGCATCATGATCTCATGATGTTATACTGGGTGGAAAATGGCAGGGGGCCCGTCCTCGGCCGGGATGCGGTCCATCCGGATCACTGCCGAAAAAGTTGCGAGATTCGCAGCCCTTCACTTTATCACGCCGGAGCGACGATCGAAAGAGAGACCACCGATGAAACAGACACGCAGCCAGGAAATTTTTCAGCAAGCCCAGACACTCATGCCGGGTGGGGTGAACAGTCCGGCCCGAGCGTTTGGTGCGGTCGGGGGCGATCCCGTGGTGATCGACCGGGCCGACGGGGCTTATCTCTTCGACGTCGACGGGAACCGGTACATCGACTACGTGGGCTCCTGGGGACCGATGATTCTGGGGCACCGCCATCCGGCGGTCCTCGCGGCGCTGGAGGAGGCGCTCGCGAAAGGGACCAGTTTCGGGACGCCGACGGTGGCGGAGAATCGGCTGGCGGAGATGGTCGTCGAGGCGGTGCCTTCGATCGAGAAAGTCCGACTGGTCAATTCCGGCACGGAGGCGACGATGAGCGCCGTCCGCCTGGCCCGGGGCTACTCCGGCAGAGACAAAATCGTCAAGTTCTCGGGGAATTATCACGGGCACAGCGACAGCATGCTCGTCGCTGCCGGAAGCGCGGGCGCGACCCTCGGCGTGCCCAACTCGCCGGGGGTGACCGCCGCGACCGCCGCCGACACGATCACCCTCCCCTACAACGACGAAACCGCGTTGGTCGGTGCTTTCCAGGAGCACGGCGATGCGATCGCCTGCGTGATCGTCGAGCCGGTCGCCGGGAACATGGGGTGCATCGTCGCCAGTGGCGGATTTCGCACGACGCTCCGGGAGATGACCCGAAAACACGGCGCCCTGCTCATTTTCGATGAAGTGATGTCCGGTTTTCGCGTCGCCTATGGCGGGGCGCAAGCGCTGTTCGGCATTGAGCCGGATTTGACGACGCTCGGGAAGGTGATCGGCGGGGGCCTTCCTGTGGGTGCCTACGGCGGGAAAGCGGAGATCATGGATCGGATCATGCCGGCCGGGCCGATCAGCCAAGCGGGAACGCTCAGCGGCAATCCTCTGGCGACCGCGGCGGGCATCGCGACACTCACCGTTTTGCGCGACGAAAATCCCTACGAAGCGCTGGAGCAGAAATCGACGCGGCTGGCGGTGGGGCTGGAAGAGGCGGCGAAGGCTCGCGGCATCCCCTGCTCGATCGGCTGGTGCGGCGCCATGCTCACCCTCTTCTTCAACGAGCAAAAGGTCGTCGATTGGGAGACCGCTTCGCAGTGCGACACCGACCGATTCGCCCGCTATTTCCACGCCATGCTCGAGCGGGGCGTTTACCTGCCGTGCAGCCAGTACGAAGCCCTCTTTCTTTCGACCGCCCATTCCGACGAGGATCTCCAGGCGACGCTTGACGCGGCGGCGGAGGTGTTCGACGCGATCGCGTCGGCGTGAGCCGGTGATGGCGTGCCCGCTGCGAGGAAGTTATTTCCCTTGAAGGGACATCGTGGCGAGTTTGGTGTAGATGGGCCCGCTCCGGGTCAGTTCGCTGGAGAAGAGAACGATCTTTTCGACCCGGGTGCTGCCCAATTCGGCATCGGCGTGTTTCTCGAGCAGGTTGGAAACGACGGCGGTGGGGCGATTGCCGCGCCGGGCCCGGCCGATCGTCAGATGAGGCTTGAAACGGCGTCGCTCCGCCGGAATTCCCCGCTCGACCATCGCCTCTTCGATTCCTTCGGCGAGATGGGTGACCGCCTCGGAACCGGTGGTGGTTCCGACCCAGAGCGTCCGGGGGGCGCGGAGATTCGGGAAAGCGCCGCATCCCCGCCAAGTAAGCGTGAAGGGAGCGGTGGCGGCGGTGATGGTTTCGATGTCGCCGGCGAATTGATGGGTTTCGATCGAAGGAACCTCGCCGAGAAACTTCAAGGTCATGTGCATGTTGTCCGGCTCGACCCACTTCACGTGATCGACCTTCGCGCGAAACCGGTCGACCAGTTTCCCCAGGTTCTCCCGGACTTCCGTTTCGATTTCCAGTGCGACGAACGCCCGGATCTTCTCTTTCATGACGAACTCCTCCCTGCCAAGGCGTCGCGGCCTTTGAAACCTCGAAGTTTCCCGTGATTGCAGTCGGGCCGTGTGGTCACAGGCTGTTAGAAGCAGACCATTCCCTGGAACTCTTGGAATCGCCGGTCGATCTCTTCGCGGGTGATCTGCTGCAATCGTTCCAGGGAGAACCCTTCGACGTCGTATCCGGCGACAAGCGTTCCGTAGGCGAGTGCCCGCTTGATGGCGGCGTCGTCGGCCGACCCGTGCGCGGCGAGATAGCCCATCATCGCGCCGATGAAGCAGTCGCCCGCCCCGGTCGGATCGATGAGATTTTCCGTTGGGAAAGCGGGCATGAGGTACATCACATGCTGGCCGAGGAACATGCAGCCGAACTCTCCCCGTTTGATCACGACGAATCGGGGTCCCATGTCGAGGATCTTCTTGGCGGCGGTGAGCATGTTGCCTTCGTCGGTGAGCAGCTCCGCCTCGCTGTCGTTCAGGACGAGCCCGTCGATCTTCTGCATGAGCGTTTCGAGGCGCTCGCGATCGGTGGTGATCCAGAGGTCCATCGTGTCGGCCACGACCAGGTCGGCGCCGGGACATTGCTCGAGGACCTTCAGTTGCGTCTCGGTGGCCCCGTTGGCCAATAGCACGAATTGGGCCCGCCGATAGGCCTCGGGAAGCTTCGGATCGAACCCTTCCAGCACGTTCAATTGGACATCGAGGGTATCGCGGGTGTTCATGTTCTCGTGATATTTTCCGGTCCAGCGGAACGTCTTGCCGCCGGCTTCGACCTCGAGCCCTTCGGTGCCGATGTTCCGCTCGGCGAGCATGCGCGTATGCTCTTCTGGCCAGTCTTCGCCGACCACGCCGACCAGTTGCACGGGGCAGAAGAAGCTCGCCGCGTAAGCGGCGTAGACCGCCGAACCGCCGAGCACGTTTTCTCGTGTATCGGCCGGAGTCTCGACCGTATCCAATGCCACCGATCCCACTACCAGAAGCGACATGTTCGGGTTCCTTTCGTTCGAGAATCTCCCCCGCCATCGGATGGAGAGGGAGGATGTCAAAAAAAGCCGATCGTATTGATTAGTTCAGTATTTCGAGGGTATGATCGATCCGGGCGAGTACCTGGTCGCGTCCGAGGATTTCGAGCGTCTCGAACATGCCCAACCCGACCGGTTTTCCGGTCGTGGCGACGCGAACGGCGTGGATAATCTGCCCGGCCTTGATTTGCTTCTCTTCGAGAAACGTCTTCATGTGTTCTTCGAGCGGCCCTGCCTCGAACGGTTCGACGTCGGCGAGCGCATCGCGATATTCCTTCAAGAGGCCGGGCGCTTCCTCCGGTTTGCGGAGCCGTTTCTCCAACGCCTTTTCGTCGTACCGGAGCCGGTCGTCGGGGAGAAAGAAGTCCTGGTAATCGAGAATATCGCCGGCGACCTTCAGCCGATCGCCCGCGAAGGTGATCAGTTGCCCGATGCGCTTCTCTTCCAGTGGACTCGGTTGCGGATCGACGCATCGTGCCCGCTGGAGGTACGGCAGCACCAGCGCGTATTTCTCCTCGAGCGATCGCTCGTTCATGTGGCGTAGCTGGAAGGTTTGCAACTTCTGGGGATCGAAGGAGGCGGACGCTTTGTTGATGCGTTCGAGCGAGAAGGCGTCGATGAGCTCCCGGAGGTGAAAGAACTCCGTTTTGTCGTCGAGCGACCATCCGAGCAGGGCCAGATAATTGACCAGTGCTTCGGGGAGATAGCCGACCTCGCGGTAGAAATCGACGATGACCGGATTGAACTGTTCGGTGTCGACTTCGAGCCCCAGACGCTCGGCGATCTGCTGTCCATGATCCAAGAGCGCCTTGAAATCTTTATTCTTGAGGTACTTCTTGAGCTTCCGTTTACTCAGCTTGACTTTGCTTCCCGGCTCGGCGACCACCGGCAGATGGGCGTACTGCGGCAAGGGATAACCGAGCGACTTCGCGATGAAGACCTGACGCGGCGTATTCGAGAGATGTTCCTCGGCGCGGATGACGTGCGAAATTTCGAACTGGCGGTCGTCGACCACGCTGGCCAGGTGGTAGAGGCAGGAGCCGTCGGCCCGTTGGATCACATGGTCCTGCTCTTGGCTCCAGTCGAAGGTGACTTCGCCGCGGACCAGATCGACCCATTCCAGCGATCCCTCGCGAGGCATTTTCAATCGGACGACCGCCGAGCGGCCTTCGTCTTCGAATCGCTTGCGCTGCTCGGGGGTTTCGGCCATCCACTTCCGGCTGTAGACGAACGATCGCTTCTCGTTCCGGGCCGCCTCGCGCTCCGCTTGGATCTCCTCCGGTCGGGCATAGTCGTAGTAGGCGGCTCCCTTCTCGATCAGTGCTTCGGCCGCCTTCTGATAAGCTTCGGTCCGCTGCGACTGATAGTAAGGAGCGAACGGCCCGTCGACACCGGGGCCTTCGTCCCAATCGATTCCCAGCCACTTGAGGCCGTTCAAGATCGGCGCGAGGGCCTCCTCCACGTTCCGCTGTTGGTCGGTATCGTCGATGCGGAGGATGAACTTTCCGCCGTGTCGCCGGGCGAACAGCCAGCAGAACAGCGCGGTTCGGACACCGCCGATATGAAGGTAACCCGTCGGGCTGGGGGCGAATCGAGTACGGACTTCGGTCATGAGTTTTCTTTCTATGCAATGCTACCGGAACTGAATGGGCCGGTCCTAGGCGACGGGGGATGATACGGAACCGATTATTATAGAGGAAATGGTCGAGGGCGCGAAAGGGGGCGGCCGGGTGCACTTGGCGGGCTTTTCGGCCTCACTCACGCGACGGCAGGTTGCGAGAGATCTTTTTTCGCCGTCAGCGCGTTCCATAATCGATCGCCGGCGAAGAGAGCGGAGATCGTCCTTTCCACTTGCGGAGAAGCGCGTGGGTCAGTAGAGATCGGAACGATTCTCGCGCATGCGGGTTCGGATGCGTCGCTTCATGGCGTTGTGCGACGAGGAGCTCATCTTCCGTGTGCCGGGCCAAGCCTCTTTCCGGGAACCGACCGACATCGCCCGACGGGGACGTTTGCGGGGGCGTCGCGTGCGGGGACGTCGGCGGGGCGGCGGATATTCCGGCTCCTCGTAATCGTAGGAGGCGTAAGGGTTGTATCTTCGTTGCGGTTTCGAGAAAGAAGGCCAACGAAGATTTCTCCAGAGATTGGCGTACCAGAGACTGAAAATGCCGGGATCGTTGATGATCAGATGCCGTGCGTAGAGTCCGAAAGCGAGCAGGAGGAAGACGTTGCCGAGCATTTCGGCCCCTTCCTCGATCATGACGGTTCGGGCATGCGACTGCCCGGTGATCAGGCCGACCTCGGCGCCGACGGCGACCAGGTAGCAGAGACCGGTGACGAAGAAGGCGTTGCACGATGGGAGGTAATGGCGCATCTCGACCAAAAGTCGGGAGCCGACCATCCCCAGCAGCAAGGTGTAGACGGCGATCCACCAGATGGCCCCCTCGCGGTAGATGGTGGTTCCCGAGAGCCAGATCATCGCATCGCGAAATCCTTCATGGAGGCTGGCGGTTTCATCCATGCTCATCAAAAAGCAGCAACCGGCGGCCCAGAGCCAGATGTCGCCGAAGCGGTGGTAATCGTCTTCCTCGCGGTTGATCGAGTAGATCATGGCGGCGATCAGGCCGGCGACGATCCATAGAATCCCGGAGAACCAGCCGCCCAAGCTCCCTTCGTTGTCCAGGTCGAGCGCAGCGATCCGCGCATGCCCCATGGTATTCGCCCACTCGGGCATCATGAAATAACCTAGTTCCAAAAGCGCGATGAGACCGAGTCCCGCGGCGAAAAAGAGCCAGTAGAATCCCAGTCGTTTCGGGATCAGGTCGGTCAGGAGCATGTCGTCGTCCATCGGTACCTCTTCGACCAGGGGCGCGGGGGGATTGCTTGCGGGAGAGGGCACGACCCTTTCGCCGCGGGAAAAAGGGATTCCCTCAATTCTTTCCCTCGACAGATTCCCGGCATGAAGATGAACGAAACCTTTTCGAAGAGTGATGTACCCGATAGACGGATTGCTCGGGCTGCGAAAAATAAGCGGCGTGGGATGGAGCTTCGACGCCGATCATTTCGTGAAAAAGGCGGTGGAAAAGTCCGGGAGGGGACATCAAGACGGAAAGAAACGCGATCGTCTTATTATGGAATGGGCTGTCGAAAGCATCGGGCCATCGCGCAAAGGGCCCCTCGGCCGGGGAGTCCGGTTCCCCGACCCATGCATGCAAACGCCCGGCAAAACAATGGAGGTCGACTTGATCAGTCGTACATATCGTCTTCGTACTCGTCGTATCCGGAACCGTCGCGACCTTGCGGAGCGCTCGGATCGGCGGAGAGACGGGACTGCAGCGTCTGGAACGCCCGTTCGTGGCGTTGGGCGGCGCGGATCCGTCTCTGGAAACGTTCTCCGGTTTCCCGGTAATCGCTCCGGTATTCGGAGAGGATTTCCTCGCGCTGCTTTTCGGTCAACAAGGGAGGCAGCACCTGTTCGGCCTGCTTCACGACCGGCTCGATATGCGATTGCCGGGGCATTCTGAGCATCTCGGTCGCGGCGCGCTCGGCGGACCGGACGCTGTTGATATCTTCGATCACTCGCGACTTTTCCGAGAGCATGCGTTCGCCGAACGTGTAGACGGCGATCATCCAGTGATAGGGGGCGTTGCCGGGATCCACATTGGGGGGAGGGAGTTCCCGGGTCCGGGTGGTCTCCCGATCACTGCCGCTACCGCCGTAGTATCCTTCGTCTTCGTACTCGTCGTACTCTTCCTCGTACATGTATTCTTCGTCCGAGGAGCCGAGGTAGGAGGAACCTTCGCTACCCCGGGAGGAAGAGGAGGATTCTCCGGCCATGCGCCCGATGATTTGCCGTCCCGCATCAAGACAGGCGATGAGGATCTCCTTTTCGTTGGCGGAGACGGCGTCGGCTTCGCGATTCGGATCGGAGTACTTGTACAGAATGCCACCCAGCGGCGTGAGTGAATTCCAGGTGCCGATTTCCCGGAGGATTTCGGCGCAAATCTGTTCCAGTTCGGGATTGTTCGCCTGGAGTCCTTTCAGGACGGTCGGCTCGACCGGATAGCCCATCGTGATGAGCAGCTTCTTGGCGTTTTCCTGTTCGGCGGGGTCGAGCAGTTTTTTGGCGATCGCCGGAGCGACGCGATTGTCGCCGATGCGGCCGAGCAACTGCATCGCGGCTTGGCGAATCGGCGCCTTGGGATCTTCCGCCAACATGGCGACCGCCGGAGCGACGTCGGCATCGCCGATCTCCCAGAGCACCTTGAGGGCCAATCCCCGCGTCGGGGCGCTGGCCGCCTGGAGCAACTGCGCCACGGCCATTTGGCCCGGGGTCCCGATCTCTTCGAAATAATCGAGCATCACCTCTTCGCCGAGGGGATGGGTCTCCAGAAGCAAGATGTGCGCCCGGGGATCTTCCCGATAGGCTTTCTCCAGGACCAGACAATCGAAGACTCTCAGGGCCTCTTCATTTTCGAAGGGAATGATTCCGAGCAGCTGCGACGTTCGGGGGAGGTGGTCCTCGCGACCGGCGAACAGGGAGTAGGCTTCCGCGGCGGCCAGTTGAATCTCCTTGTCCTGATGGTACAAAAACGGCTTGATGCCATCGCGGATCACCGCGCGGACGTTGTCCTCCAGTTCCAGATCGACCGGCGCATAAGGGTCGTCCTTTTTGATCGTGCTGATCATCCCCCCCGTCGATTCGGCATCCCCGGGGATCGTCTCGTCGGCCAGACCCTCCAGATCGAGGTTCAGGCCGCTTTTCTTGCCGCCGCGGGCGCTGGAAGATCCTCGGTCGCCGTACTCATCTTCTTCGTCGTAGTAATCGTATCCTTCGTCGTACATGTCCTCTTCGTAATAGTCGTCCTCGTATTCGGAGGAGGATCGTTCGCGTCTTTCCCGGGGGAGTTTCGCCCGGGCGCTCTTGGCCAGGTCGCCGAGCGTCTTGGTGAGATTCTCCGTCTCCGGCTCTTTCTCGAAGAGCACGGTCAGCGCTTCGTCGCAGACGGTCGCCAGATCGCGAGCCGAACCGCCGCCACTGCCGTAATCACTGTCGGGATAGTAGTCGTCCCCCGGGGGCTCGTATCCTTCGTCCATGCCGTATTCATCTTCGTGCAAATCTTCTTCCTCGGACCGAGAATCCTTTTTCTTATCTCCTTTCGATTGGGCGTCAAGGATCTGCTTCGCCCGCTCGGTGGCGGGGACGTAGGCGACCAGGAGCGTTTCGTTGGAGAGATTTCGTTGCGTGGCCGCGCGGCGCATGTTTCGCGAGAGGTACGCGGCCGCGCATTGCGAGGAGGCCGACTTCAACGCGGCGGCATGTTGTTGCCGGAGCTGATCGCGCCGCCCTTGCTCGACCGCGGCCATCATGCGGGAAAGCGACTCCTCCAGCATCGTGGTCCGCAACTGCCCCCGGATGATTTGCGTGATCGCGACGTTGGTAAGATTCGACAGATCTTCATCGATGCTCATTACCTGTTGCTGCAGGCTTTGCAGCTCTTGTTGGAGCATGTCGCACACGGCGGCGACCGCTTCGGCGTCGGGCTTGTCCGAGACACGCTGCCGCAAGGTTTCGATGAACGATTTCAGGGAGGGAAAACGGACCAACGCCTCGGCGAGGTACGCATCGAGGGCGGCCGCTGCGGCGGTTCCGCCTCCGGCGTTCTCGGTTTGCTCTGGATCGGCGTTCCGTTCACCTTGGTTTTGCGGGTCCGATTCCGGTTCTTCGGGCGTTTCCGGCTCCGGCTCGGGCTCGGGCTCCGGCTCCTCCGGTTCGGACGAAGCGGAGGCTTCTTCCTCCGAGGTGGCGTCGTCGGCGGAGTCCTCCGCCTTTTCTTCTTCCTGATCGTTGCGTTCGGGAACCTCCAGTGGCTCCGGGCTCGGAAGACCCTGGGGAACCTTCTTTCCCCCGCAGCCGAGAACGAAAATGCCGAGAAGCAAAAGGGTCGGGAAGAACGCCCATCGGGAAACGGATCCTAGAAGAAAAAGGGGAGGACACGCGGTGTTCTTCCGGTGAACGTTTTCCCGTGGAGTGAGGGGGGGGGAGATCCGATTCGATATGTTTCGCAATTCCGCCATAAGGGATGCACTCCTGCTTTGCCAGGGGGAGGAAAATGGACCGTCGAAAAAGCCCCTCGGTTGCGATTGGGCCAAAAAGGGTGAAACGTCGCATCAGGGATGGAACCAAGGAGGGATACACTATATTATCATGTGCAGGGCCTCCCTTTTTCAAGCGGGTTTCGCGACTTTTCCTCTTGAAACTCCGGGAAAATTTCGTCGTAAACGGGAAAGTAATCCGAGATGAACCAAAATCAAACAAAACCTCGCCGTCTGGTGGTGATCCCCGGCGATCCAATCGCCACCTACGAAGCGAAAGGGCTCGACCATCTCCAGCGATACTACAACCCCGGAGGATTCTTCGATGAAGTGCATGCGCTGAGCCCTTTCGAAACGGTCGACCACCGTGAGGCGTACGGGATGACGATTCGCAAGGTTCCCGAGTCGGGCTTTCGGGAAGCGGTTCGCCGGTTGCGTCCCGATGTGGTGCGTGCATATGGGGGGCATTGGCCGTCCGATGTGGCTTGTCGGCACCGCGTGGGGGGGATCCCGATCGTCGCGAGCGTGCACGACACCCATCCCTCGATGATTCATCCCTCGTTGCGATATGCCGATCGCATCTGGTGCGTCACCGAAGCGGTCGCCGAGGCGGTGGCCGGCAAAGGCGTCTCCGCCGACCGGATCCGCCTGTTTTCGAACCGGATCGATCTCGACGTCTTCCACCCGCCCGAGGGTGAGCTTGCCGGGCTTCGTTCGGGGGGCTTTTCCATGTCGGAATCTCTTGCGACGGAATCGGGAGCAAAGGTTCTTTCGGAGGAGTATCCCGTCTCGTGGCCCCGGATCGCGCCGTTGTTGGAGAAACAATCCGGCAGTGAGAAATCGTATTGGATTTTGCACATCGGAAGAAAATCGCCTCAGAAGAATCTCGACACGCTCATTCGGGCCCTGCCGCTCTTGCCGGAGCGTTTTCGCGTGGTATTTCTCGGGCAGGGAGAATTGCAGCCCTATCTGCGGTTGGCGCGAAGTTTGAACGTCGAGCGGCGTTGCGTCTGGATCGATTCGATCCCGAATCGCGAACTGCCGCTCTGGTATCACTGGTGCGATCTGTTTTGCCTGCCGAGCCGCTGGGAAGGGTTCGGGATCGTTTTTCTCGAAGCGGCCGCGTGCGGGACGCCGATCTTGACCTCACGCATTCCGCCCATGCGGGATATGTTTTCGGACGAAAAAAACGCTTTACTCATCCGTAGTTACGAAGATCCCCCCGCCTTGATGCAGTCGATTCTCCGGTTGGCCGAAGACCCTGCTTTGGCCGAAAAGCTCTCTCGAAACGCTCCGGAAGTCGCCCGACCGTTCTCGCGCCCTCTGGTCGAAGCGATGGAAATTGACCTCTACCGTGAGGTGTTGTCGCTTCCGGAGAGTCCTGGGAACGTCGGGGAAGCGTTTTGGCGTGCCAAATCCAAGGGATATTTGCAATTGCGGCGTTCGTTGCGTCCCTTGAAGTCGTTTTTCGGGAGAAAGTCGCCCAAACCTCCTTTCTCCTAAACGATGAAAATCGGCCCGTTTTCATTCGCCGGCGGGTTCACGGCGTTCGGAAGGAGCGAGAGGGCGTGCCGCTTTTTTCTCGGCGGCGGGACCGTCGCGGAATCCCCTCAAATTCAGGGGTGATTGACTTTATTGCAGCAAGGGCTAGAATTATTGTTGGAATGGTGATTCATTTTGATCGCTTTGTTTTTCCAACTTTTTTAATTCTACGGAATGGTTTTCGGGGGAAATACGGAAAGGAGGCGGAGTCATGAAAGTTCCCGGTCCTCTGAATCAAGATGCGCTTCCCACCCTGAATGAATATATGGCGATGCCGGAAGTCGAACTTTCGGTGCGGATCGAAGCGGTCCGCGAGAAGATGGGAGAGCAGCTTCTTATCCTGGGGCATCACTATCAACGGGATGAGGTTATCGAGCATACCGACTTTCGAGGCGACAGCTTCAAGCTCTCGGCCGAGGCCGCTCGTCGCGACGAGTGTTTCGCCATCGTCTTCTGCGGCGTCCACTTCATGGCCGAAACGGCCGACATCCTGGCCAATCGTCCCGAAAACCTCGAGAAACGCGACGGAAAACGAACGCCCGTGATTCTGCCGAATCTCTTCGCCGGTTGTACGCTGGCCGATATGGCGACGCTCGAACGGGTCGAGGCGTGCTGGCAGGCGTTGGGCGAAGTGGTCGATCTCGACCGGGTCGTGCCGATCACGTACGTCAACTCCAACGCTCAATTGAAAGCGTTTTGCGGCCGTCACGGCGGCATCGTCTGCACCTCCTCGAACGCGTCGGCGGTCCTCGATTGGGCCCTGGAACGCGGCGAACGGGTTCTCTTTTTCCCCGACCAGCATTTGGCCCGGAACATCGCCTCCTCCAAGGGGTTCTCCGACGAGGAGATGCCTCTCTGGGACGACCGGAAACCGCTCGGCGGCAATACCGAGCAGCAGTTGCGTCGGAGTCGGGTCATCCTGTGGAACGGGTATTGTTGCGTCCATCAGGTCTTCACCGTGCCGGAAGTGGAATATTTGAAGAAAAAACATCCCGACATGCAAACGATCATCCATCCGGAATCGCCCCGCGAGGTGGTCGAAGTTTGCGATCGGTTCGGTTCGACCGGAGCGATCCTCAAGGCGGTCGAGGAGTCCCCGCCGGGTTCGGTCTGGGGCATCGGCACCGAATGGAACATGGTGCAGCGGGTGATGAACGAAAATCCCGACAAAGAGGTCCATTACCTCGCTCCCGAGCCGAGCGTGTGCGGGATGATGGAGCGGATTCGACTGCACGACCTCTGCTGGGTCCTCGAGAATTTGATCCAAGGGAATGAGGTCAACGTAATCGAGGTCGAACCGGAAGTCGCCCGAGACGCACTGGTGGCATTGGAACGCATGCTCGAAGTCAGTTGATGCCGGATCGCGTTCGCGTTTCGGTCCCGTCACGATTCTTCCCCCGAGAGCTCTTGCTCGCCGGGGGATTTTTTTGCGATGGTTCCCCACTGGTACCCGATGGCCGATGCTGCCGATCGTCGGTCTCCGGGTGGGTTGCCCGCCATGCCTGATGGTAATCGGCGAAGGAATAGACTTCTACGAGAGGGACGTCGAGCCGCCAGGGGCCCCAGCCTCCGCGACGCAGGAGGTGACGGAAGGCGGGTTCCCGGTGTTCCACGAGCCATCGGTCGGCCGGGAACATCGCGCTGGGCCGCCGTTGGAGCACGTACCAGCGAAACGGAATCGCCGTGGCGGAATCCTCTCCTCCCTTACTGCTTTTCTGTTCGGTTCCCTCTTTCTGTTCCGAGGGCGCGAAGCGGAACCGCCGATCCTTCCGAGTCGGGTAGTACGGCACATCGAGCCGTCCCCACTCGGCCAGAAGATCGAGATTCTTCGGGGGGGCCGCCTCGA
The DNA here is from genome assembly GCA_964632505.1 of uncultured Planctomycetaceae bacterium. Classification (GTDB taxonomy): domain Bacteria; phylum Planctomycetota; class Planctomycetia; order Pirellulales; family Thermoguttaceae; genus CAZWCE01. The sequence continues at coordinate 153,996 of CAZWCE010000008.1, forward strand.
AGCAGACCCCCTCGTCGGCACCGGTGTGTTCATGGAGCCATTGCAAGGTTTCCGGATCAAGCCCATCCCAGTAATAGGTCGGCTCCATCCCCGCTTGGACGGCGCCGGGCAGTCCGCCGATGAGGAGATTGTAATACGAGAGCCAATGGGGGGCGTACCAGAATAGACTCGTCGCGCTTCCGGAGAGGAGGCAAATCGCCAAGAACGAGCCGGCCCGACGGGAGAGGAATCGGCGGCTGAATGGTGGACGGGGCGTACCCGGTTTTTTGCGGGGCATTCCGTAACGAAAGCATCCGTCCACTCCGACGCCGGCCAAAAGCGCCAGGAAAGCGAAGGCGGGCGCGAACAGGCGGATGCCGTCGTGCGGTGGAGTGCCCGGCAAGGCGCGAACGACCAGGAGGAGGCCCCCGTTGAGAAGAAGTAGGAGCGTCGCGCTGCGCGTCGCGGATCGCCGGAGGCCGGTGGCGATGCCGATGAGCAACAGCACCAAGAGCCCCACCGGCACGGTGATGGCGGTCCAGAGGAGCGTGTTGTACCAAGGCAGTGAATGGTGGAGGTTGTACATGCGCCCGAGGAAAAGAATCGCGATGTTGTAGTCGTCGCGATGCAGGTTCGCCGCGAAGAACTGCCTCAGTGAATCGATGGGGGAGTGCCACATCGGCGGATTCAACACGTAGAAAACCGTCAGCGCGACGGCGAGTCCGATCGCCCAGGTCCGCAGCAGCGCGAGGGCCTCCTCTTTCCAGGAAGGCGCATGGTCGGCATTTTCTTCCCCCGTAGCGGTTGTGGAAACGGGACGCCGCTGGGGTCGGGTCCGGGCCGATTGGAAAAGATGCAAAATCGACCAGAGGAAAAAAGGGATCGGAACCAACCAGCCGGTGAACTTCATCGACATGGCCGAAGCCAGACAAACGCCCCAGAGGATCGCCCAACCGTTTTTGCGGCGTGCCGGCTCGAAGGTCGCCCAGGCGAGGAGCCAGGCCGCGATGAGCGGACCGTCGCAGGCGGCGATGTGAAGATGGGCGAAAAGACGTGGAATGAGAAAAAGGGAAAACACACCGGCGACCGCCGCGGCGAGGGAAAATTGTTTTCTCATCCGATAGAAGACCATCCCGATCGCGAGACTCGCCAGCATCAGCCCCCCGAAGCGATATTTGGTCAAGGGAGGCAGGAAACGGGAGAGATAAATCGTTTCGGCAAAGTTCTTTCCGGCGGCGATCAACAAGGCGTATCCGGCCGGGTGCCCCTCGCGTCGGGTCAGAAAAGGCCAGTCTTGCCGAATCGCTTCTTGCGAAAGTGGATTTTCATGTCTTTCGGCCCCGACCTCCGGGGAGACCCAGCGATCGAACCAGTGTTCGATGCTTTGGGATCGGGCAATGGCGTCGCCTTCATCCCAGGTCATCGGCAAATAGCCGGCGGTGAGTGTCATGATCACCAGCGAGAGAATTGCGATTCTCGAAGCCGTGGCGGCGAGGGACGGCTGCGATCGTTTTTTTCTCGGAGGGGAGGGGGGTGGAGGGGCCATGTCGATCGGTACGATACATCGAGAAATGGGGGGAAGTTTTTTGGGAAGGGCAAAGGAGCCCTCCTGCCATTATAGCTTGCGGCCGAATCGCCGGAAAATGGAAAGATCCCTATTGAGTTGTTTGCGGAGAATCATTAGACTCCCGAAGCGGTACCGTGACGCTCCCGTTTTTCCGACGGGGGCGGAATGGTCTTCTCAAGACGTCGATTGAGTTCGGCATCGACGAATAACAGGTGCGCTATGCGATTCTCCGATTTTCCTCGATTTCCCTTGTGGATCCAACGTTGTGGCTCCTTTTGTTCTCCCTGGGCATTGAGCCTTGCGGCGTTGATCGCCGGGCCGGGGGAGGTCTGTCTTGAGCGGCGCGATCGGACGGGAGAGCATCTGCTGACGGCTCGGGAGCTTCGCAAGTTGTTGAACATGTTTCTCGACCGGCCGGAAGTGATCGAGAGCTTTCGTTTCCAGGACGGTCTGGTCCATTTCACCTTCGACGGGCACCGCTTTTCATTGCGCAATGAAGATTTTCCCCGCTTTCAGGAGATCTGGCTGCAGGACCGTTACCGACTGCAGGGGTTCGCGAATCATTTCGAGACCGTCGTCGATCTCGGTTCGGGGGCCGGTTTGTTCACCTTGCTGGTGGTGCCGCAATCGGAGCGCGTGGTGTCGGTCGAAGCGGCTCAGGAGAATCGGGACTTGTCGCTCTTGAATCTTTCGCAGTCGGTGTATCGCGAGCGGGTCGTGGTGCACCATCGGATCATGTCGCCCCGATCCGGAGAATCGCGGTCGCTGTTTCTCGATCGTCACCCGGAGAATCATTCGATCGACGGGGCCTGGATTCGCGAACCTTCCTCGCCGGTGGAGGTCGAGGACGTGGAAACCCTTTCGCTGGTCGATCTTTTCGAAAAGGAGTCGATCCGGCGGTGTGATTTGCTCAAGTGCGACATCGAAGGAGCCGAATATGAAGTCTTCTTTTCGACGCCGGAGTCGGTGCTCGGGCAGATCGACCGGCTCGCGCTGGAGATCCACCTTCACCCGGAGTTGCAGTGGGACACGCCGAACTGCCGTCGACTGGCGCGTCGTCTGAAGGAGGCGGGGTTCCATCTCGAGTGCGGTCCGGTCGCCAAGCACGGCCGATCGGCGATCTGGTTCGGCGTCCAGCGTTATTTACTGGAAACCGCGGCCGATCCGAGAACGCAATATTTCGTAGGCGGGGTGCTCCGTTCCGCCTGAGAACCTTGGAAAAATGTGCACTTCCGGACCTTTTCAACCTCGGCCGTAACGACGGGGCCTCGCAAGAGAAGGGGAATGTCGGGATGGAGGAGTGGAAGATTTCTTGCACAAAAAAATGGTCCGGTGGCCGATAGAAAGATTGATTCTGACGATTGTGTGTGTTATAAAAGGGGTGGTTTGAGGCCCCCCTCTCATGGAAACCATCCGGTTCCATGAACGTTGACGCTTTTCCGTGATCCGCATGGTTCTCTCGCCGTGTCGAGAGAAAGGCATTTTGCGACCCCACCTAGAACACCCATTTCGGCGAAACCCCTTGCGAGTGAATCATCAGGCGAAACGACCGTGAAAGTCATCGGAATTCTGGGAGGCATCGGTAGCGGGAAGACGTACGTGGCGAAGATGTTCGAACGACTCGGCGCTCGACGGATCGATGCGGATCGATTCGGTCATCAAGAACTTGAACGTGAGGAGGTGCGTCGCCAAGTCCGCCGGCGTTGGGGGGCGTCGCTTTTCACCCCCGGAGGCGAGCTCGACCGGAAGCGGTTGGCGAAAATCGTGTTTGCCCCTCCACCCGAGGGGGTCGTCGAGCGTCGGGCGCTGGAAGCAATAACCCATCCCGGCATCGTCGCGCGGATCGAATCGGCCCTGGCATCGAACCGTCGGGCAAAGGTTCCCGCCGTCGTACTCGATGCCGCCCTGCTGATGGAGGCCGGTTGGATCGAATATTGCGATCATCTCGTGTTTGTCGATACGCCGAAGGAGATGCGCCTCCGGCGAACGGCTCGACATCGCGGATGGAGCCCCGAGCAACATGAGGCAAGAGAGCAAATCCAGGAATCTTTGCAGAAGAAAAGAGACATTGCCGATTATACCATTGATAATTGCGTGGATTCACCTCCCGTTTTCGAGCAGGTTCGCCGATGTTGGAATCACATGATGGGCAGTGAGCTTCCCCCTTCGCCGACACCGTAGCGCGACGCCGCCGGCGGAGATCCCTTGCCGCCTCGACGAGCCGGCCTCCCCGGCAGGAACGACGACTCCACCCCGATGATATCCTGTTGCCAACCGACCCGAGTCTCGGTCTTCGCTCCCGGACCTTGACATCGAGCCCCCTTATCCTTGTATTGAACTCTCATACCGATTTCCCCACGCGAACGAAAAGAGCTTTTCCGATTTGCATTCCCGCAGAGGCGGGACCCGGTTGCCGGTGATCCCGAGCTCGCATAAGGGCACCCCTTTCCTGTTTTTTTCGGCGTCGAGAGACGCATTCCCTTTCGATTCCTTTTCCGATCCAATCCATCCTTTCATCATTCCATCCACCGACTCACCTACCGCGGCAGTGCTTGTCGTACGATGATCCTTCTCAGGAGACATTCCGATGACTTATCGCAGAGGCGCTTCTTCGCATTCCTCGCAGTCGGGCCAGTCCGGCCCCCTCAAGAGCCGAACTTCGTCCAACGGCGGCTCCGGCGGTCGTTCTTCCCGGGGATATTCCCGTCATGAGAACAACGGCGCCAGGCGCAAGGAACCGCTTTCGCTGGCCGAGGAGCTCGCCAAAGAACGGGATCGTGGAATCCCGGAAACGGATTACGACGAATACTACCAGAAGCTCCGCGAGTCGGGCGAGGCGACGTTCCTATCGGAATTGCAGAGTATGTCGATGCAGGAGATCATCGCCGAAGCCCGCCGTCAGAACATCGAAGATGTGGCCGGGGCCCAAAAGCAGGAGCTGATCTTCAAGATCCTCAAGCAGCGGATCAAAAAGAATGGACTCATGTACGGCGAGGGGACGCTCGAAATCCTTCCCGACGAGTTCGGTTTTCTCCGCAGTCCCGATTACCACTACCTCTCCTGTCCGGACGATATCTATATTTCTCCGAGCCAGATTCGCCGGTTCGGGATGCGCACCGGTTCGACCGTCTCGGGGCAGATCCGTCCGCCGAAGGAGAACGAGCGCTACTTCGCCCTCTTGCGCGTCGAGGCGATCAATCACGAGGATCCCAACCTGCTTTCGCAGAAGCCGATGTTCGACGATCTCACCCCCCTGCATCCGGATAGCCGCATCGTGATGGAAGATCCCGACGGCGACATGAACACTCGGGTGGTCGATTTGATCGTCCCGGTCGGATTCGGGCAGCGGGGATTGATCGTCAGTCCTCCCCGGGCGGGCAAGACGATCCTCATGCAAAAAATGGCGCAGGCGGCTTTGAAGAACTATCCCGATCTCTACGTGTTCATGCTCCTGATCGACGAGCGCCCCGAAGAGGTGACCGACATGGAACGCCAGGTGAAGGGGCCGCAGTGCGAGGTCATCAGTTCGACGTTCGACGAACCCCCGACGCGGCATATCCAGGTCTCGGAGATGGTCCTGGAGAAGGCGAAGCGGATGGTCGAGTACGGCAAGAACGTGATCATCTTCCTCGATTCGATCACCCGGCTGGCTCGGGCGTGGAACTCGGAATGCCCCAGTTCCGGGAAGCTGCTCTCCGGCGGGGTCGACGCGAACGCCCTGCAGCGACCGAAGCGCTTTTTCGGCACCGCCCGGAAAGTCGAGGAAGGCGGTTCGATGACGATCATCGCCACGGCGCTGGTCGACACGGGCAGCCGCATGGACGAAGTGATCTTCGAGGAGTTCAAGGGGACGGGGAACCTGGAGATTGTGCTCGATCGGCAACTGGTCGACAAACGCATTTGGCCGGCGATCGACATCAACAGCAGCGGCACGCGTCGGGAAGAGATGCTGATGGATCCGGAGGAGTACCGCCGGGTGTCGCTTTTGCGTCGCGTGCTCAGCGACATGAACTCCCCCGAGGCGATGGAGTTTCTCACCACCCGACTGGCGAAGTACAAGACGAACGCCGAATTTCTCATGCATTTGAACATCCAATGATCCAGCCGCCGGAGTTCTTCTCTTGCGGATAGGAGCGAAAAATATGTACATTTATGAAGGTCCCCTCGAAAAGCTGGAACAGGGCGCCAAGATCGCGATTGTGGTGGCGAAGTTCAACGAATCGATCACCGGGAATTTGCTCAAAGGGGCGCTGAATACACTCGAACAGTACGGGGTGGATCCCGACGACGTGTCCGTGTGCTGGGCGCCCGGTGCCTTCGAGATTCCCTTGGTGGCCGAACGGCTGGGTAGTTCCGGAGAATTCGAAGCGATCATCTGTCTCGGCGCGGTCATCAAAGGCGAGACCTCCCACGACGAGCACATCAATCGGGCGGTGAGTCTCTCGCTGATGCGCATCGGCATCGATCTGAGTCTCCCGGTCATTTTCGGGGTCCTCACGTGCAACACCGTCGAGCAGGCGATCGCCCGGAGTGGGGGAACGCCGCAGTCGCGCGATAAGGCCGCGCCCGACGCGAAAGCCGGAAACAAGGGTTCCGAGGCGGCCGAAGCGGCGATCCAAATGATCCACCTCCTGGAGCAACTCCCCGAGGCGTCGAGCTTGGGGCAGGATTTTCTGGAAACGATGATGGCCGGCCCTCTCGGATTGGTCGGCGGCGAGGAGGAGGTCTCCGACGAATCGTTCTTGAACGAGGAATTCGACGACGAGGAACCATGACCCCGCCTTTCTCGATGGGGCAAAAACGAATACAATCACCGGAGTTGTTTGCCGTTTTTGCCGTCTTCCGCTTGTTGAGTTCCCGGTATGCCTGCCAAAAAAACGATCGTCAACCGCACGCTTGCCCGCCGATCGGCCTTCCAGATCCTCTTCGAGGACGACATGAATCCCGGGGCGGCCCCCCTGCGGACGCGGGAGGTCATCGAGGAGAAGTTCCGTCGCCATGAGGATCTGGCGGAATTTACCAAATCGCTCGTTGCAGGAGTGCGCGCCCACAAGAGCGAAATCGACTCGAGGATTCAAGCCTGCACCGTGCGATGGACCCTCGCCCGAATGGCCGCCACCGATCGGAACGTGCTCCGGCTGGGAACCTATGAATTGATATACACGACCACTCCCGATGCGGTCGTCATCGATCAGGCGGTCGAACTGGCGCGGCAATTCGGCTCGCGCGAGTCGGCGGGGTTCGTCAACGGCATCCTCGATCGCATCGCCAAGGAGAAGAACACTCCGGCGAGTGGAGAGGGCGAAAAACCTCCCGAATAAGCGAAACGGGGAATTCGACGCTCCGGCACGTCTCCAAGCCATCTCAACTGCAGTCAAAGAACCATCATGGGCATATTCGACAAACTCAAGCAGGGTCTGCAGAAGACCAATCGCCTGCTGAATACCGATATCCGAGACCTTTTCAAACAGGAGGGGCGCCTCGTCGACGACGATTTTCTCGACGAACTGTTCGAGGCGCTCATCAAGACCGACATGGGGGTGCAGGCCGCCCAGGAGACGGTCGATACGATCCGCAAGGATTTTCGAGGCCGCGTCGTCTCGCTCGAGGAAGTGCTTTCGCTGATCAAACGGAATCTCAAGGAGTTGTTGGAGCAACCTGCTTACCCGATCGATTTGGCCGAGAGCGGGCCGACGGTCGTCATGGTCTGCGGTGTGAACGGTTGCGGGAAGACGACTTCGATCGCGAAGCTGACGCACCAGTTCATCTCCGAGGGAAAGAAGGTGGTGCTGGGGGCGGCCGATACGTTCCGCGCCGCGGCGGTCGATCAGCTCAAGGTCTGGTCGGAGCGCATCGGGGCGGAGATCGTCACCGGCGCGCACAAGAGCGACCCGGCGAGCGTGGCCCACCGTGCCGTCGCCCGGGCGCTGGAAATCGAGGCCGACATCTGCATGATCGACACCGCCGGACGTCTCCAGACGCAGAAGAATCTCATGCAGGAGTTGGAAAAAATCCACCGGGTGATCGGCAAGCAGATCGAAAAAGCGCCGCACGAAGTGATTCTCGTTCTCGACGCGACGACCGGTCAGAACGGCATCAGCCAAGCGAGGCATTTCACCGAAACGGTCCACTGTACGGGGATCTTTCTGGCGAAACTCGACGGCACGGCCAAGGGAGGCGTCGTCGTGGCGATTCGACGGCAGATCGGGCTGCCCGTCAAGTACGTCGGCGTCGGAGAAAAGGCGGAGGACATCGCGCTGTTCGAGCCCGAACCGTTCGTCGATGCCATGTTCCAAAACTTCTAGCTTCGTTTCGAAGGAGGCTCGATTCTTCGAGCTTTTCCTTCGAGCATCATCGCCATGTTGCACCTGGATCTGTTCGAAGAGCTGCTCGAAGCGGCCCGGGCAAGCGGTTACCGGGTTCGCTCGGAATGGCTCTCCGGACAAGGGGGCGGCGCCTGTCGGGTTCGCGGCGAGAAGCAACTCTTCGTCGATCTCTCGCTCCCGCTGGAAGATCGCCTGGAGGTGTTGCTTCACGATTTGGCCGAAGATTCGCGGATGCACGCACAGAAGCTCTCGCCGGAATTGAGGCGCTTTCTGGAAGCCCCCCACCTCTTTCCCGAGAGGTAGATCTCTTCGTTGTCCCCGCCGACTTTCATGGATTCGGCAGGTTTTCGAGTCGTTCTTCGACTTGCGGCACGAGGGGGCTGCCGGGGTAGTCGACGAGGATCGACTGCAACAGCGCCCGGGCCCGATCGAGGCGGTCGTCGGCGAATTCGGCCTCGGCGGCCACCAGCAGGATCTGGTCGGCGAAGGGGGAGTCGGCGTCGATCGTCAGGAGTCGTTCCGCCATCGCCGAAGCCTGCCGGTAGTGTCCGACGCCTTTCCAGTACTTCGCGAAGAGGAGCCAGAAATCGCCCGCCAGAAGACTTTCGGGGAACGCGTCCCGCCACTGCCGCAGAACCGCGACGGCGCGCGGTTGGTTTCCGTCGCGCAAAAAACCTTCGGCGGATCGACTGAGCGATCCTTCCCGGGCGGTCCGCTGTACGAAGGAACGGTTTTCGGGTTGCAGCTCCGCCGCCCGACGGTAGGCTTCCCGAGCCTTTTCGCCGTTTCCGGAAGCGGCTTCGAAGTCGCCGAGAATCCGTTGCAGCAAGGAAGCGGTTCGTCCCGAAGCGTTCTCCGGAAGCACTTTCTCGGCCGATTCCAGAAGCATCTTCCCGACCGAGCGATCGAGCAGGTCGGTGACGGCGATGTCGGCGGCATGTCCCAGGCACTGAGCGGCTGGGGTTCCTTGAGCGATCTTTCGAGCCGCCCCGTGCCAGATCTGCCCGGCACTTCGGGGATCGAGCAAATGGTCCCGGGCGACCGGAGCGGTCGATTCGGCGATGGCGAACAGGGCTTCCTTTTCTTTCGCCGCGGAGGTCTCCGCCACGGCCACTTTCCCCAAGGCGACGATTCTTTGCTGCACTGCCTCGATGTTTGCCCGCCGTTGTTCCTTCTGCGCTTCGGTTTCATCCGACTTCGCCTCCGCGGCAAGCCGGTCCCACCGGTATTGCCAAACACGGACCAGTTGCAGAAGCGAGGGGGCATCGAGCTTCGCCGGATCGTAGGTTTCCAGGATCGGAAGATAGGTGTCCAGATCGTGGAGCCTTTCCTTCTCGATATTTCGCGGCAGATACGGCGGAGCGACGCGGATGCGATTGCTCGCGCGGTAGGTGTTGCCGAGGCGTGTTGCTTCGAGCGTGACGGTGTAGAGGCCCGGTCGCAGATAGACGTGAACCGGTTCGGCCCGGTCGCTGGTTTGCCCGTCGCCGAAATGCCACTTCACCCGGCCACCGCTCCGTAGGGCCGATGGTGAACGATGGATCATTTGGACGCCGACCAGATGGTCGGGATTGTCGGGAAGCGGAACATCGCCTTCGATCTCGAAAAGGAAGTCGGGCGTGAGAGGTTCATCGGCCAACAGGATCGGACCGGGGAGGACGTCGGCGATCGCTCCGGCCCCGAACGCTTCCGGAGGAATAACTTCCGGCTTCGGTTTCTTCCCTTGATTGTCGGGCATGACCCAGGCGGCGAGCATCGTGGCCCGGTTGCTCGAGGCGGCGTGATGGTATTCGAAATCGTGATCGCCGGCGGAGAGGGAGAGGGTTTTCATTTTCTCGGGATCGGCCCTCCGAGCAGGGCCGTGTCGTCCGGGCGCGGCGACGATCGTCTCGTCGTCGATGCGAAGAAAGCTGCAATCCTGGCTGGCGGTGAAGAAGCCGTACTTCCCGGGCTGCTTCACGCGCAGCGTTCCGGTGTAGCGGCTCAAAAAGGGTGCCGGCTCCAGAGCGAATGGGTTTCGGCTCTGGTGGACGCCGGAAACGTAATCGGCTCCGATCGGTTCGGCTTTCTCGAAAGCGTCGCGTACCGAATCGAAATCGTCGAGGTTGCAGGCGACCCAGCGACGGGTTTCGAGCAGAAGTCCCGGGGCTTTTTGCCAGGCGGGCACGGTAGGAAGCGGATGATCGCCCCCGAACAGGAGGACGTACTGTCGGGTTTCGCCGTTCGGCCGAAATGCCAAACGGCAGTAGTCGCCGGGGCCAATTTGCAGGATGCGCGTCGGCACCGCCGTTCGCTTCCGGTCGGTTGCCGCGACGACGTTCTTCCGCTCCGGATCGATCCATCCCTGATGATAGAAAGGCACCACGACGACCGCCTTCGAGCTTTCCTCGGAAGAGAGTGATACCTTCCGCATGGCGGGAAAGGCGACCCCGTCGAGTTCGAAATTTTCGGCCGCGGGGGCGAACGAAAGTGGGTTCGCCGCCAGCAAAACCGCCAGAAGCGGCATTTTTGTTGCGATCGAAAAGAATCTCGTCATCATGATGGCCTCCAGGGGGAATGGTGAAAACATCGGTTGCGGGCGCCCCCGTCATGCATTACCTTTACATTAGGGTGTCGGCGACAGCTTCCTTCCGTCTCCATCTTGTGGGGAATGGGGTTGAAACAAGCCGTCTCATTATCCCATCGCGTTTGTGAATGATTATGCGCTTTTTCCGCGGAAGTGTCACCAGGACTTCGGGAAAATCCATTTTTCGGCCATGGCCGATGCCGACCTTGCAAGCAGGAGCATGATGTGATGACCACGCAATCGACCAGCGGCGGCAGTCAGAAACCGGAGGAGATCGTCCGCCGGGTCACCCAGGCGCGCAAGCTCCTTCTCAAGGAGGTGCATAAGGTCATCATCGGTCAGGATGAGATGATCGAGCAGATGCTGGTCTGTATCTTCGCCCGCGGCCATTGTTTGACGATCGGCGTTCCGGGACTGGCGAAGACACTGACCGTTTCGACCCTGGCCGAAGCACTCGCGATGGACTTTTCCCGCATCCAGTTCACGCCGGATTTGATGCCCAGCGACATCACCGGCACCGAGATCATCGACAGCGATCCGGCGACCGGAGAGCGGAGTTTTCGGTTCATCAAGGGGCCGGTTTTCGCCAATATCGTCTTGGCCGACGAGATCAACCGGACCCCGCCCAAGACGCAGGCCGCTCTGCTTCAGGCGATGCAGGAATATGAGGTGACCTCCTCGGGCAAGACGTACGCGCTGGAGCCGCCGTTTTTCGTCATGGCGACGCAGAACCCGATCGAGCAGGAAGGGACCTATCCACTTCCGGAGGCCCAGCTCGACCGATTCATGCTCTCGATCCACATCGGTTATCCCAGCCGGGAAGAGGAGCGTGAGATCGTCCACGCGACGACCCAAACAATCCGCCGGAAGATCGAGCCGGTCCTTCAGTCGCGGGATATTTTGAAAATCCAGCAGTTGGTTCGCCAAGTTCCCGTTTCCGACCACATGGTCGATTACGCGGTCGACCTGGTCCGGGCGACGCGTCCCAAGGAGGAGGATAGCCCGGACTTCGTCAAGAACTGGCTCGCTTGGGGAGCGGGGCCCCGAGCGGCGCAGAATTTGATTCTCGGCGCGAAAGCCCGAGCGATTCTCAACGGTCGTTTCACGGTCAGTAGTGAGGACATCCGGAAAATGGCCTACCCCGTGCTTCGGCATCGTCTCTTCACGAACTTCAACGCCGACGCCGAAGGGATCGACGTGGATGAGGTGATCGCGCGCATTCTAGAGTCGATTCAGGAACCGGACCACGGCGACCCGGTTGCGGCGGAGTCGCGTCGCCGGAAAGAGGCGAAGAACGAGATGCTGCGGAAAGTCGCGCACGATTTGAAGAAGTCGAAGCAGGAGGCGAAACAGGAGTCGACTCGACGGGAGCAGTCCGAGAAGAAATCCTCGTCCCCGGAAGAGAAGCCACCAACGAAATCGGAAGGCGGCAAGTCGGAAAATGAGGAAGAGAAAACCTCGGAGAAGACCGAACCGCCGCCGTCGAAGGGAGGCCCGCCGAAAATCGAGATTCCGGATCCCGATGCCGATTCTCCTTCCAAGCGACCGGAGATGCCGCCGAAGATCGATCCGTTCCGGCGCCGCTGAATGATTCTTCTCTTTGCGTAAATGCTTCACCCAAAAAGGGATAGGGTGTTTTCTTCGGCCCTCTCCACGTTGCGGCGGGCAGATCCGTTTCTCGGAAGCGGCCCGGGGGAGTGGACATCGGTCAAATCAATCGTCTATAATGATGGTTCAAGCAGTCCGTTATTCTCGGGCTGATCAGGAATGACTCCCCCGTCGGCGCACGGCGAGGCGGGGTACTCTTTTTTCGCATCAACCCTCTAAGGACCACGGAACGATCCATGAGCAAACCACCTACCGTCATCCTGTCGGGATTTGCCGACGAATCGGCGAACAATAAGCTGGCCATCGAACAGTTTGCCGCCTTCGCGGCCTTGGGCCTCCAGTATTACAGCATCCGGTTCATCGATGTCGGCGACGGCATCAAGAACGTCATGAAGCTCACCAAGTCGGAGATCCAGAAGGTTCGCCAACTACAGGACGAATACGGGCTGAACGTCTCTTCGATCGGCTCTCCGATCGGGAAGGTCAAACTGGAAGATGTCGATGACGGCACCAAGAATGCCTACGTCCCGTTCGAGAAGTATCTCGAAAACGACGTGAAGCGGGCCTGCGAGATCGCCCACGCTTTCGAGACGAAACTGATCCGCGGTTTCTCATTCTACCACCCCAAGGGCGAAGACCCGGAGAAATATCTTTCGAAGGTGGTCGATCAACTGGGGCAGATTGCCGAGACCTGTCATCGGAGCGATCTGACGTTCGGTCTCGAGGTGGAGGCGAATCTCGTCGGTCAGAACGGTAAGCTCCTGGCCGAGATTTTTCGCCAAGTGAATCATCCGGCGATGGTGCTGATTTTCGACGGGGCGAACCTCATCATGCAGGGGTACGATACCCTGGAAATCTTCGAGCATTACGAAGCGATGAAGCCGGGCCTCGGCTGGCTGCATATCAAGGATTACATGAACCCCAACCGCAAGGAGAAGGGTGGCCATGTGGACGAGGACAAGATGGCGGGGTTCGTGCCGTGCGACCGGGGTTACACCGGTCACGAGGCGATCTTCCGCGATTTCGCCACGATGATCCCCTCGCTGGAAGAAAACCTTCAAAGCCGTGGGATTCCCGGCGTTTTTCTCGATCTCGAGCCGCACGTCAAGGGCGGGGGGCAATTCGGCGGCTTCAGCGGGCCCGACGGAATGGGCGTGGCCATGCGGTCGCTTTGCAAGACACTCGATTACGTCGGCATCGATTACCACTTGCGCGATTTCGACGATGTCAAGGCGGCACGCGGTTTCTGAGGAAGAACCGTTTCCATAATCATTCGAGCATCTTTCCCCCTGGTTCCGACGACCAGCAACTTTGCAACACATGGGAGAACACAGCATGAAACGCAAGCTTATCACTTTGACGGCCCTGGCGGCTTTACTGACCTGGAACGCCGCTTCGGCGCTCGCGGCCGACTGGCCGATGTTTCACGGCCTCGACGGCGAGAACAAGTCGGCCGAGACCGGGCTTCTGGAAGCATGGCCCGAGGGCGGTCCCGAATTGCTCTGGACGGCATCTGGGCTCGGCGGCGGTTACTCGGGCGTTTCCGTGGCCGACGGTTTGATTTACACCACCGGCAACGTGGACGAAAAATCGATGGTCTTCGCCCTGAATCTCGAAGGTGAAAAGGTGTGGACCTATGCGAACGGCCCTTCGTGGGACAAGTCGTATGAAGGGACTCGCTCGACGCCGACCATCGACGGAAATCGGCTCTACGACCTGACGCCGATCGGCAACTTGGCTTGTCTCGACGCGAAAAGCGGCAAGAAGATTTGGACCCGGAACATCCTCGACGATTTCGGCGGCAAGCCGCCGCAGTGGGCCCTGGCCGAGTCGGTGTTGATCGACGGAGAGAAGGCAATCTGCTGCCCGGGCGGTGAAGAGGCGAGTGTGGTGGCCCTCGACAAGATGACCGGCGAGACGATCTGGACGACTCCCTCGACCGGACATCTGGCCGGCTACGCCACCGCGATCATCTTCGAGCAAGACGGGCTCCGCATTCTGGCGACGATGACCGCCAAAGGGCTCCTGGGCGTGAACGCCGATACCGGCGAGAAGCTCTTCTTCTTCGAGCATCCGACGAAATACGACGTGACGGCCACCATGCCGATCTATCACGACGGCCGTTTGGTCATCAGCTCCGGTTACGGCACCACCGGCACCACGCAGGTGAAGGTGACCGTCGACGGCGACGACGCCTCGGTGAGCCAGGTCTGGAACTCCCGCGAGTTGGACAACCACCACGGCGGCATCATCTTGCACGAAGGATACCTGTACGGTTCCTCCCACGGGTTCAACCGGCCGGGCAAATGGATCGTCCTCGACTGGGAGACCGGCGAGTTGCAGTACATCGGCGAGGGACTCCCGCGACTCGACAACCCCGATCGCGACGATAATGCCAAGGGATCGGCGACCTACGCCGAAGGCAACTTCTACTTCATGACCGAGAAGGGACGCGTGGCCCTGATGGAGGCGAACCCCGAGGGATTCAACATCATCAGCATGTTCAACCTCCCGGAAGGCGGCGAGGGGCCCACCTGGGCGCACCCGGTCATCAGTAACGGTCGGCTCTATCTCCGCCACGGCGAATTCCTCTACTGCTATGATATCGCCGAGTGAGTGCTCGGAGTCCCATTCCCGCATCGCGCTTCTGGAGAGAACTTCCCCGTGAGGGAGGTTCTCTCATTTTTTTTAGATCCGCGGGTTTCGATTCTCCGGACCGACCTCTTCCTTTCCTTTCCGCCACCAGTGGCTACAATGAGAAAAAAGCGACAAAAGGGCGATGGGCTTTCTAGCGAGATCAGGAAATTCTCGCGGTGAAGGCGAGACGATCCTCAAGCACCGATAGAATGACTGAAAGGATGATGTTCCATGCAATTTCGATCTTTCGGTAAGACGGGTAGAAAGGTTTCCGCGCTCGGTTTCGGAGCAATGCGGCTGCCGACGATCAAGGGAGAATACGGCAATATCGACGAGCCGGTGGCGATCAAGATGATCCGAGAAGCGATCGATGCCGGGGTGAACTACGTCGACACCGCGAAGCCCTACCACGACGGGGTCGGTGAAAAACTCATCGGAAAGGCGCTCGAGGACGGGTATCGCGAGAAGGTTCTGGTGGCGTCGAAACTTCCTGTCTGGCTGGTCGAATCGGAGGAGCACGCGGATCAGATTTTCCAGGAGCAACTCGACGATTTGCGGACCGACAAGATCGACGTTTATCTATTGCATTGCCTGCAGGCCCATACCTGGGAGAAATCCAAAAAGTTGAAACTGGTCGATTGGCTTCAGCGAAAACGGGGCGAGGGCAAGATCGACTACCTCGGCTTTTCTTTTCACGACGGTTACAACGTGTTCCCCGAAGTGCTCGAAGGGGGGCCGTGGGACATGTGCCAATTGCAGTACAATTACGTCGGCGAGAACGTGCAGGCCGGGACCCGGGGAGTTCGCGACGCTCACCAGCGTGGTTTGGCCGTGGTGGTGATGGAGCCGCTCTTCGGGGGCGTACTGGCCGATCCTCCCGGCGAAATGGGGCAGGAGTGGGAAGATTCTCCCCATCGACCGGTCGATCTTGCGCTTCGTTGGCTCTGGGATCGGGAGGAGATCTCACTGGTGCTCAGCGGGATGTCGGAACCGAAGCATGTGGAAGAGAATCTCGCCAGCGCCGAACAGAGCGGCGTGGGAACGCTTACCGACCGGGAGCGGGAATTCATCGCGCGGATGCAGAAGAAATTCGATGACCTGGTGCCGATCAAGTGCACCCGGTGCCGATATTGCTTGCCGTGTCCGGAGGAAGTGAACATCCCGCTGAATTTCGAGACGTACAACAACGCCGTCACCTTGCCGGAGAATGCGGCCGTTTGTCGCACGCTCTACTCGATGATGGATCCGATCCATCGTGCGAACCACTGCGTCGAATGCGGGGTTTGCGAGGAGCGGTGCCCCCAGGGATTGCCGATTCGCGAGGATTTGAAAACGGTCCACCAGCACTTGGCCAAGGAGTGATCGGCGGTCGGCGATCGCGACCTTTTGCCCCTTTTGATACGCGCCGGCCGGTGTGGGATCGCAGCAGTGGGATCATGGGAGGGAGATGCCTCGTCGATGCACGGGCCGAGAAAAGAAAAGAACCGATCCTTTCCCATGAATCCTGAGAAAGAATCGGTTCTTCATGTTCCAGATCCATCGCTCATCTTGCAGCGTTCAGGAATGTGGATTCTGGAATGCGTGTGATCGTATTTTTTTTCTGCGTTTCGTTCCGCTTCGAACCTGGGGATTTGTGGTTTTCAAGATCACAGATCGGCGTCGGAATAATGGCTGTTCGGGAGATCGTGATCCACGTAGCCGTAGGGATCGTTTCGTTGATCTTCTTCGGCCTGCTGGCATTTGACACATTTGCCGGCATAGGGAAGCGCGTTCAGCCGAGCGACGGGGATATTGCAGGCGCACACTTCGCAGACCCCATAAGTGCCCTCTTCCATGCGTTCGAGGGCCTCTTCGATCTGCTCGCGTTCGCGGCTCTCCACTTCGGCGAGCTGGAAACTGATTTCCACGTTTGCCGAATCGAGCGCGGCATCGACCACATCGCCGCTGGTGGCATGGCTGTTGAGCTCTTCAAGCATCGTGGTGTCCCCGTCGAGCGCGCGGCGCAGTGCTTCCCGGCGATTGACCAGAGTATCTCTTAACCGTTCGATTGCTTTTTTACGAGTTGGCATGATCCGTACCTCGCAGTCTATCGCCAACGGGAAGGTCTTTCCGCATTTCACGACAAACTTCTTCAAAAGGTGAACATCAACTGGACGGAATTCCCTATCGGGGGGAATTCATTTCCTCATAAGCTGTTAAAGAATTGTTTTTCTTATGCAAGGATAATATAGTGCGCCGACTCCGAAAGTTCGCAAGGTTTTTCGAAAAAATCCCTGCTTTTTTCGGGTTCGCGGTTCAGTCGATATGCCCGCCCCCCATTGTGGTGTTGAATGAAAGAGCAAACGTCTTTTTAGTTCCCCAACTGGGGTGGTATTTCGGGAACATTCATAAGAGAAGTTGCCGAGAACAGACTGTTGTTGACATAAATTCACAGAAATATTTGAGAAAATAACGCCGGGAAGGATGAGACGATCGGGCGTTCAAGGGAGAAGATGGGCTTCTAGAGAGGGGGGAAGGGGGAACTTTTCGGAAACTCAATAATTTTCCGTTTCCTCAATGAGCTTCTCGAAGTCGTCGAGAGCCTCGGCGAGTTCCGCCGCGACGGGACAGTGGGGCGAGGATTGCAAAATACGAACGACCTCACGATGGTACCAGAGCGATCCTTCACGACCGCCGTGAAAACGTTTCCACAATGCAGGGCCGACTTGGCGATAGGCGCGGATCATCGACCGGAGATTATCGAGTTTATCGCAGCCGGAGATCAGCCGGGCCTGTGGCGAGGCATGGACCAGATGAGCGAGATATTCGTCCTTGCGCTGCTGCCACGGAGGTTTGGGGTCTTCGTCGGTATCGCTGACCTCTTCCACGTACCGGGCGACTTGCCCCCCGAATTGTTGGGCGATGCGCGCCGCCGTGAGGGCCCCGCCCTGGTCTTCCACCGCATCGTGCAGCATCGCCGCGATCGCCGTCGCCTCATCACCCCCGTATTCAAGCACCATCCCCGCCACCCGGAGCAGATGCGAAGCGTAAGGAATATCGGATCCCTTCCGCTTCTGATGTTGATGCAAATCGAGGGCCAACACCACGGCTTGGCTGAATCGTTCGGTCAATTGCGTCATCGGGCTCACTCTCTCTGTGGCGAAACGATCATCTCTTTTCACCAGATGAGACAATCTGTATGGTATATATCCTACAGTACTTGTGGTTTTTCGGATAGCGGGACGATTCCTGATCCTCCGATTTCGTCGGCGGTTTCCCTCCGTTTCTTCAAGGATAGCACTCTTTCATGAAACGCATTTGGTGGATCATTCTCCTGACAGCGCTTCTGTTGCGATGTGGGTTGGCCGTGGCTTGGCAGTCGCGATTGGAGGGACGCTTCTTTTTCGGCGACAGTGAGAGCTACTGGTATTTGGCCAAGACGATCGCTCAGGGCGAGGAGTACCAGTTCGGACGCAGCGGCGAGTGGCGTATTTTCCGGATGCCCGGCTACCCGGTGGTGCTCGCGCCGATTCTCTGGATGACCGACGACGATCCGAACGATCCGACGAAAGCGGCTTCGGTGACGCCGGTGATGCTCGCCCGGCTGGAGAATTGCATCCTGGGAACGCTGCTGGTGGCGGCGGTCGGCTGGATGGGAACACTGCTCTACGACCGTCGCGTCGGGGTGATTGCCGGCGGCCTAATGGCGGTCTATCCGGGGGCGATCGTCACGAGCGTGTTGATCCTGGCGGAAACCCCTTTTATGTTGGCGATGGTGCTGCAAGGGGGCACCTGGATTCTCGCCCTTCGCGCGCCGAAACGGCGGCACATGCTCCGATGGGCGGCTCTCTCCGGATTGCTTTGGGGAGCGTGCATCTATTTTCGTCCAAGTTGGTTGTTGTTCGTTCCCTTTGCGATGGCGGTCGGTTGGCCGAGCCTGGCGATCGGGAAAAAAAAACCATCGGACGAGACAAGCCGTTCCTTTCGCCGTTGGGCCGCGACCGGGAGTGTGATTCTATTGACCGCCGCGGTGACTCTTCTTCCCTGGTGGATCCGTAATTACCGACTCACCGCTCATTTCGTGCCGACGACTCTCCAAACGGGCGCCAGTTTGTACGATGGGCTTCATCCCGAGGCGACCGGGGCAAGCGACATGGCGTTCGTCTCCCGATTTCGGCGCATGGAGCGCCGCTCGCCGTCAGCCGATCCGGAGCAGCGTTACGAGTACCGGGTCGATCGGAGGATGCGTCGCGCGGCAATCCAGTGGGCCCGGGAGCATCCCCGACGTGTCCTGGAATTGGCGGGCATGAAGTTCGTCCGCCTTTGGAACGTCTTCCCGAACGAGTCGGCGTTTTCCGACTGGAAAGTCCGCTTGGTCATGCTTCTGGCTTACGTCCCGCTCTTGTCGGCCTCATTGGTGGGGGTGGTCGGAAGAGTGCGCGGTGGCTTTGTGCACTGGCTCTGCTGGCTTCCGGCGATCTATCTCACGGGTTTGCATATGGTGTTCGTCAGCTCAATCCGCTACCGCATCCCGGCGATGGTCCTGCTGATCGTCCCCGCCGCGGCAACGGTCTACTGGTTATGGAATTATGTACACAATCGATGCCGAAAAGTTAAACCGGGAGAAGCCTGAGATCGATTCCGCCCGGGAATCCTTCTCCCCGAGGAGAATCGCGATGAATCATCCTTCCCAGGACGTTCCTTCGACCACGTTTTCCGAGCCGCAAGCGGCTGAGATCAACGAAGATTCACCCGATCGACACCGACAACGGCTCAAGCGGAGAAAGAGGGTCGGCCTTTTGCTGCTCTTGCTCTTCGGGCTGTGGTTTTTCTGGCCGCGTCCGGTGAAGATTTCCGAGGAAACGACCCGTTGGACCAAGCCGGTGGACGCTTCAGGGTTGATCGACTATGCGGCGGTCTACCAGAGGAGGGCTTCCGAGGGAGTGACTCCCGAGAACAATGCGGCGGTGCCGCTGGTCGAACAGATGGGCGTCGATCGCTTGCTCGAAGTAGGGTTGTCCGACGTCGAAGATGAATTGGCCGCCGCGGGTGTCGCACTGGAGGCGGCGCGGGAAGGGGGATTCGTCGACCTCGAGACGTGGTTCCTCGAACGAGGGATTACCGCCGAGGATTTGCCGGAGTTGAACTTTTCGGAAGGGAATCCCTCGGCGAAGGAACTGGCCCGAGTGGCGATGCTCCGAATCACCCAACCCTGGAATCCCGGCGAAATGCCCCCCGTCTCCCGATGGGTGAGTTTTCATCGAGGGGTGTTGCGGGAGCTGCATGAAGCGAGTCGCCGCGCGCGTCTCTATCTTCCGCTGGAGATGGACGAGGGAGAGGTGTTGCTCGACGCGGAGAGTATCGAGATGCATCTCCGAATGCCACTGAAGCTGCTGCTCGCCCGGGCCATGCAAACGCATGACCTCAACGAAGATTCCGGACGAACGGAGAGGAAAAATGAAGAGGCGGAAGCCTGGGCCGACCTGGCGGCGCTTGCCCGACTGGGAGCACTGTACGGAAATATCCCTCACACGTATGACTGGCTTGTCGGACACGTGATCCTGGAGGATGCCTATCGGGGGATCATCGAAACAGCGACTCGGGCCGATTGGAGCGAGAAATCAGCCCGAGACCATCTTCGTCGTTTTCGGGAGTTGCCGCGACCTCTTCCCGCCTGGGAAGTGATCGACTTTTGGGAACGGATGCTCCTGCTCGACTGGGCGGCACGACTGGCCGATCACGAAGGATTTGAGAAGCATCCCGGTGCCTTTTTTCTCCGCCACGGAATCGGAATGGACCGCAATGTTCTTTTGCGGAGAGCGAACGCGTATTTCGATGCGCTGGTTCCCATTGCCCAAATGCAGGATTATCACCAGCGACGCCTTCGATGGGAGTCATTTCGCGAAACCTTGCAGGAAGAGGGGCACGTCACTTGGTGGAAAATCTTTCATCCCTTCGGGCTTTCTCGAACCATTTCCGATATTTTCATCGATTTGACGACGAACTCCATCTTTTCGTTGCTCGAGACCGAGGTGAATGAAGCGGTGCTTCGTAATCTGGCCGAGACTGCCCTTGCGCTCGAGGCTTATCGAGCGACCGTGGGCGAGTATCCCGAATCGCTTGCCGAGCTGGTGCCCGACGATCTCGAGGCGGTCCCGCGCGACGGATTCGGTGACGGCCCCCTGAAATATGAATGCACCGGAGATGGGTATCTCATGTATAGTATCGGCTTGAACGGGGGCGATGATCGCGGCGATCCGGTGGACGGGAAAGATCTGGTGGTGCTTGTCGGTGACGCGAAAGACACACGGCAAGCATCGCAGGTCGTCGACTAACCCCGGGGGAAGAGTCGATCGATCTTTTCCTGTAGTGGGGCGTCGCCGTCGGGGAATCCGATGCCGATTTCCACGGCCCGAAGCGGCAGTCCGGCCAGTTCGTTCCGCTGAATCTTGACCAAGTCTTTCATCGTGCAGACGAGCGCGTCGGCGCCTTGTTTTCGAGCTAACTGTTCGAGCCGACTTCGATCGGCCTGGTTGTATTCATGGTGGTCGGGAAACGTCTCGAAGCCGACCAGTCGCATGCCGAGACGGTGGAGCGTGTGTCGGAAGCCGTCGGGATTGCCCAATCCGCAGAATGCCAGCACCGATTTTCCATCGAACGAGTCGAGCGGCGCGGCGTCGCCTTCCCAGGGTGCCAAGGCCCGCGGCTGATGGGTGATCGGAACGACCTGCATCGACGGAGCGTAACGCCGGACCGATTCGGTGATCTCTCGGATTCGTTCTCCGGAGACCATGTCGGCCCGGGAGAGGAGCACCAGATCGGCGCGGCCCAGGCTTCGCAGCGATTCTCGGAGGAGTCCCCGAGGGAAGAGATGGCCGTGGCCGAAGGGGGCGAGGGCGTCGAGCAGGACGAGGTCGAGATCGCGGGCGATGCGGCGGTGTTGGAAGGCGTCGTCGAGGACGAGGCAATCGATCGAGTGTTCTTCTTGAAGTCGTTCGGCAGCGGCCACGCGATCGGGATTCACGGCATACGGCACCTCGGGCAGTCTCCGGAGGAGCTCCCGGGCTTCGTCATTGCCTTGCTCGTCGGTCGCTCGATATCCCCGGCTGATCCATGCAGGGGCATGTCCTTTATCAAGGAGGTCGCGGCAAAGATAAGCCACCACCGGCGTTTTTCCGGTTCCACCGAGCGTCAGATTTCCGACGCTCACCACCGGAATCCCGATGCGATGGATTCGCCGACGGCGGCGATCGAACCGCCTGTTTCGCCACCAAGTCGCCATGCCGTAGGGAAGCGAGAGGCTCCACAGCGCGCCTTGAAGCAACGCAGGGAAGAGCCCGCGGCGTCGGTCGGAGATGATTTCGTGATAAAAAGCGGGATCCCACGCCATCGCAATCCTTTGCCGTGGACGTTCGAAAGGGGAAGGGACCAGTCAGGCGATCGAGGCGGCGGCCATCTCTTCGAGCGCCGCGGCGACGTTCGTTTTCATGAAGTTGACCTGGTGGATCGCCTCGAATCCGACGATCATCACATCGACACACGGTAGTTGCGTGACGAAACGGATCGACTGCTTCATCGTTTCCGGTTCCGGACCGAAGGCGCCCTCGCCGATGACCTTCATGCCGATGACGCCCTTGCCGTTCGCTTTCGCCTTTTCGATTTTCGGCACCACCACGTCGGTCTTTCCGTCCATCCGCACGCCCTTGTTGTTGATCCTCACGTGCAAGGCATCGACCCAGGGCGTTTCGGCCGCCTTTTCGAGCGCGGGATTGCCGTGGCAACTGACGCCGTGACCACGGATGAGCCCCTCTTCCTTGCACTTTTCCATGATCTCCATCTGATCCCGATAGGTTTCGGTCCAGTCGGCTTTGTTCAGGCAATGGATCTGCACCAGATCGAGATAGTCGGTTTTGCATTCCTTGAGAAACCGCTTGATGACGACGTCGGCATCGGGGCGATCGGCCTCCGGCAAGCCGTTGGGGCGATACCAGATTTTGGAGATGAGGGTATAGCTATCGCGGGGTTTGTCCTTGAGCGCCTCGGCGATGACCGGATGAGCCCCGTAGAGATCGGCCATATCGAACAGGCGGACTCCTTGGTCATAGCAATAACGAATCAACGCGATCGCGTCAGGCTGTTCCATGCGGGTCAGGTTGCTTTCCCGTTCCCAACCTTTCATCCCGCAGCCCATGCCGATGCGGGAGCAGTGGATCTGATCGGTCAGGGCGACTTTTTCGACCGGGTCGGTGGAGATCGGCGTCGTCTTCTCCGTGTCGCTTTGGGCGTTCGCTTCCGGCATGCGTCCGACGGCGAGGGCCCCGGCGCCGGAAAGGGCGCCGCCGAGGAAAGTGCGTCGTTTCAAATTCATGGTGAGTCTCCTGCTCTGGAGGGAGGTGCCATCGCGAGGGATGGAGGGACACTCGCGTGAGTATTCGTGAAAGGCCTTGGTTTCATGCTATATTCTATCGCCCGGGGCAAGGGGTTTCCAGCCCATTCGCCGCGAGCCCTTCTGTTGAACGAGAGCGGAAGCGACGCTCCACGACACACCTCCGGCGGGGAAGGCCGAATTCGCTCGTCTCGAAGAGGCTTTTTTGCTGGAGCGGGACTTGAAAAAAGCCGATCGGTGACTTAGAATACGTTGCGATCCCCGCCAAGGAGTCATCTTTTTCGGGACTACTGTGGGGAATTTGTCTTGCCGGACTGGCGGAATTGGCAGACGCGATGGATTCAAAATCCATTGCCCGCAAGGGCGTCCCGGTTCGAGTCCGGGGTCCGGTACTAACGTGGCGCGAGACTTCCGAAACGATGCGCCTTTCCACACCTCGGGTTCTTGTCTCCCAGCAAGTCCTTATCTCCCTAGGGCTTATTGAGTTTTTTGGGAGGTGGGGAGTGTGTCGCCGTCCTTGACGAAAAATAAATCCTTACTCACCGTGGATTTTGAAAAAAGGAATTTTCCCGAAGGTTCATGGGGAATCTGATCGACGAATTCATAGTCGATTTTCATCCCCTCTCCAAGATAGCGTTCCGTTTCTTTTTCGAGGAACCTCAGGTCTTCGTGGGAAGGTGGGTTGTTCTTTCCAGAAGCGACGCGATAAACAACTCTATCGGGCTCATCTTGTAGAATTTGGACTTGGCCAAGGGAAGGTCGTCTGGCGACCATCGCAACGGTGAGGACGGCTCCGGAGCATAAGCGACCATCCACACCGACGAGGTAATCGGTCGAGCGACCTGCAATCGCCTCCAATCTCTTGAGTCCGCGCCCGCAACGACATGTCCCCTCCTTCCAGGAGGCCCGATCCCCGATACGATAACGAATAAGCGGCATCGGTTCGTTCAACAGATCGGTCACCAATAATTCCCCCACTTCACCGGGGAGGGCGTGTCCATTTTTTCCCAGGATTTCTACATAAAGCCCTTCCTGCATGAGATGGAGTCCATTGCGTTGTTCACATTCACTGGCGACGATGGAGAACTCTCTGCATCCATAACGATTGTAGACAGGGCAACCGAACGTACTCTCGATGAGTGCTCGATTTTCTTCGGAAAGCATTTCGGCGGAACACACGATGGCATTCGGTTGGTAGACGATCCCCCCCTTCCTTTTGAGCAGTGAAGCCATCAAAGTGATGGAATTCGCGTAAGCCAAAATGATTTTCGGCCGGAAGCTTTTCATCTTTTCATGAAATTCGAGCATCTCTTCTTCTTGAAATCCGGCAGTATTGAAGACAATCCCTCGGGTCATGAGAAGGTTTCGCAATCTCGTTTTCCAATGAGTTGAGGGTTGATCGCGAAGTGCTCCCCATAGGCAGGCAAAACGATCGCCCCGGTTCCATCCTGTCCAACGATTATGTCTCCAGGTAGCGGCCTCACGCGAATCGTGTCGGCGATGACTCCGGTAATACCTCACCGGCGTTCCCGTGGAACCACCTGTTTGATCGAGGAGGAGATCCTCCTTGGGCCAATGAGGGTCGACCAGCTCTTCCAGATGTTGCTGCAACTGTTTCTTTTCCAAGATCGGGCACGCCAGCAAATCCGCAGGTTGTATGAGTTCTTCCGGTCGTACCCTCGCTTTTTGAAAAGAATCGCGATAGTAGGGAATGTGGGCTGTTGCCCGCTTCAATATTTCGATCAGGCGTTCCCAAGCTAATTCCTCGAGTTCTTCGGAGGAGAGATATTGACTTCGTTCAAACTCTCTGCCGAAGCGAAGTACGTCTGAGCGCCCACTTCGTAGGCAATCGAGAGGATGCAATACATTTTGAACGAATTTAGCATAAAGCGACATCTTTTTGTCCTGTGACGTTTTATCGATGGATAAAAAAGGTTTCGATACACATGATCGAGCGACAAGAGCCATTTCGTACAATTCGCAACTTGGTCCTAAAGAGCGGTTTGATGCCCTATGGTTTCACTATGTGTGAATATACATTTTGTGCCAGCGGTCGAAACACAATAAGCTGTACAGAAACGGTCCGGGGGACTTCTTCTCAAGCTGGAGTGGTTCGTTGGGAATGAATGAATAAGGCTCGATTTCTTCGACAGCTTTTCGAAGAGGTCCACCTTCGGAAAGCCATTGATCGATGGGCTGTCCGAAACCACGTTTGGGACGTCGGACGAATTCTTCAGAGGCGTATTTTTCCAATGACTTTTTCAGCAACTTTTTAGGATTCCGCAGGACGAAACGGTCCTCCAGGCGCAACTGCCCGACAGCGCGGATCATTCTTGAATCGAGAAAAGGAAATCCAAGTTGAATTCCCTCTCCCTGGAAAATGGCATTCCATTTGACGGCGGTGTGGATCGCTTCTCCATAGTAACCGGCTCCTGTCGCCCATTGTAGAAGCAAGGGGTCCTCTGCGACTCCCATCAGCGAAAGCAGCATTCGACGTTGCTTAAGTGCTTCATCATAAGCGGTTTCTCCAAAATATCGGAGAACTTTTTCGGCATCATGGAACGCTCCGGCGGAGTTGATGGGATGTTTTCGATATTGGAGATCATGGAGATGATTCGACAACTCCAGCAAACCAGGTAATACGTCACGCTGGAGCTTTTCCGCGAGGCCAGCGAGCCCTGTTCGAATGAAAGCGAGCGGTATCCGTTTCTTCCAGCGTGCCGCTCCAAGCAGCCGATCCGGTCCATCCGCCCCGAATAGTCCATCTGCACCTTCTCCGCACAACCCTGCGGACATCTGATTCTCCGCCATGCCCTTGGCCAAAGGATGAAAAAGAAAGGTTTGCACATGGTTTGGCATTTCGCCGGTGAGGCGGAAATAGTCTTCCATCATCTCCAGCGACAGAGTGTCGATGGGAACGGAAAGGTGCCGGGTGCTGAAGAAATCCACGGCAGTCTCGGTATAGTTTTTGTCGGCCTTGGTCCGTGGATGATCTACCCAAACGGCTGCTGAAAGGGAGGGCAGGCCATTCTGTTTCTCGGAACAAATACGATTCCATATCGCTTGGATGTAGGAACTGTCGACTCCGCCGGAGAGGAGGTTGGCGGTGTTGGAATTCATTTCATCGTAATCGCGAAGGACAGCGAGCATGGTCGATTCGATCCGATCGACGGCTTCCTCCGACGGAATGGGATCCGACATCCGCAAGTCGGCGAGCGTTTGGGCTTGCGCAACATTCACTTTTCCCTGTTCGAACGTCAGCAACTGGCCAGGCAATAATTTATGGATGCCGCGGAAAAGGGTGCGATGATCGGGGACCGATCGGTAGATAAAAAACAGTGGGAGAACTTCTTCATCCACCTCGCGCTGATCTAACCCCCTCCGGGCAACTTCGCCGAGATTGCTACCAAAGCAGAAAAGATCGTTTTGGTGTAGAAAGTAGAAGGTATTGGCCCCAACAAAATTTCGATAAAGGAAGATCTTTTCCTTCATCTGATCGACCAGACACAAGACAAATGAACCTTCCAGTGGCATTTCCTGGATCGCCAGTCCTTTGTGGTATTCCCGACGTATTTTTTGAAGAAGCGATTGGGTTGAGGCCCCCTCGGTCGAATCACTCCAAGAGGCACATCCTAGAAGAAAAATACGTATTCCATTTTCTTCCAGCGCAATTGTTCCCTGTTCCTCAATAACGACCGGTCCAGGATGGGGAGGACCTTCATGTCTTCCAAAAATATATATGCGATCTGCCATGCTTTTTCGTTCCGGCGATTTGCCATTGCACCAAATGAATAATGAGGAATTCTTTAATCAGCAATCTCTCCCCAAAAGTACCATATTTTTAGGAAAAAGGGCAGCGTGGGGGGCGATTTTGGCCGGTTTTTGGGAAAAGAAGTCGCGGCAGATGCTCCCATGAGTTAAGAGGGGGACAGTCACGGAGGCTAAGCGGGCCGCTTGCCTCAAAACACCACAGGAGCAGCATGCGCTTAGTCTGGTTATGGAGGCGTCTCGAAGGTGAGATAGGGGAGCAAGACCTCGATCTTCTTTTCCCCGATTCCCTCGACGCGGTCGAGGTCTTCCGGCCGGAGAAACGGGCCTTCCTGCTCGCGGGAGTCGATGATGCGGCGGGCAAGAATTTCGGCGATGCCCGGCAGTTGGGCCAGCTCTTCGAGCGATGCGGTGTTCGGGTTGATCTGAAAGGCGGATGGATCGGGGTTTGCCGACGATGAGGATTCCATCGCCTCGGAAGGGGGCTTCTCCGCATGGGACGCGGTGACTTCGTGGTGTTGCAGAGGTATCAAAAACGGGGACATCATGTCGACCGTTTTCCGGCCGATTCCATTGACCCGCTGAAGATCGTCGATCGAGGAAAACGGGCCGTGCGACTCGCGTGAGGCGACGATTTTCTCCGCCCGGAATTCCCCCAGACCCGGGATGTCGTCCAATTCGGCCACGGAAGCCCGGTTCAGGTTGAGTTTCTTCGGCCGAGTTTCTTCGGCGATTCCCGACGGTAGCGGTGGACTTTCCGTCGGATGGGCTGCCGGCGGTAGTTCCCGATCCCGAGGCGATTCGTGCCGGCTCTGCCGGTCGGGAGAGAAGGCAACGAGCGTGGCGAAGAGGAGGAGGGAAATCATCGAGACGGCCAGCGTTCGGCGAAATCGTTTCGGCCGTGCGATCCGATCGAGCTGCTTGAGTATCATATTCCACCCCGGACGCTCCGATGTCTTCGGGTGAAGCATAGCGAGACAGAGTTCCACCAGGGGTGCGGGGAACCGCTTGCGATCGAGCAGCGAGGGGTCGAAGTCGCATCGGGCCGCTCTCGCTTTGCTGTCGTTCCCTGTGTTCGCCGCGAAAGGGGCGGTCCCGGTCATCAGGAAGTACAGCAGAGCCCCGAGGCCGAAGACGTCGCTTTTTGGGCCGATCGATTCCGCTTGTCCCCGCGCCTGTTCCGGAGGCATGAAGGCGGGAGTGCCGAGGACGGACCCCGAATGGGGTGAGTGATCTTGCCAAACGTGCCGCAACATGCCGAGGCCGTAGTCGATGATGCGGGGGCATCCGGTGGCATCGAGAATGACGTTCTCCGGTTTGATGTCGAGGTGGCATATTCCCAGGCGATGCCCGTGGGCAAGAGCTTCGGCGAGCGCTTTGCCGATGTTGGCGATTTTTGCGGGAGTGAGTTCCTCTTCCTCTCGCCACTGGTCGAGTGTGCGACCGGCGATCCATTCCATCACCAGAAACGGCTGACGGTGATGGAAGTCGAAATCGAAGACCCGGGCGATGTTCGGGTGTTCCAATCGGGAGAGAAGTTTCGCCTCCTCGGCGAGATGGGAATGATCGGGTTCGGTTTCCTCGCGAAGCGAGATTTTCAAGACGGCGTCGCGATCGAGACCGGGTTGCAGGACCCGATAGACGTTCGACTGGCCTCCGCATCCGAGTAGCTCGATGATGCGGTATTTCCCGATCGCTTCCGGAAGATCGTCGCCCGGGGTGCCGGAAAACCGGAGACGGGCCGTTTCCCCCGCCTGGGAAGAGGTTTCCCGTTGTGAAATCTCTTCGAAGTGTTCGAAGTTCCGCCTGACGATGGATTCATGTTGGGGCCAACGATCGAGATAGTCTTTCAGCGCGGGGCGATCCCCTTCGATGAGCCGCTGGGTCAGATCGACCTGAAGCAATTCGCCGAGGAGAAAAGGCTGGTAACGGAGATCGATTCTTTCGAGAAACGGCTCGATTTCCGACTTCTCCCCCCAGTGATCTTCATACTCTTGGCAGAGCGATTCGATGCGATGCCTCACCGTGGCGGGAATCGGATGTCCGAGATGATCGGCTTGCATGAGGAGGCCGTCGGGGAAGTGATGGGATGGAAGAAGTCGTGAGATGAGTCGGCGGAACGACAAACAAATATACATTATATCGGCCGAAACATTGCGATTCAACCAAAAATGGGGCCGAGAAAGCACGGATTGGTGGCGCTTTGAGGATTCTTTCGTGGCGAACGCCGATATGTTGACACAGTGGCGTGAGTATTCTAGAATCCGAGCATAGTCGCTTATTTCTTACCATGTCGGTGAGGTGTACGATGACGATCTTCTTGTTATTGCGTTTGCGGCCCGTTTTTCTTCGGAAAATGATGCTGCTTCCGGTGGCTTGTATCTCCATGCTCCCTGCTTTCCTTTCGGCACAATCCACTGCGGTGGGGTCGGAGACGGAATCGGTGATCCAGGTGGTCTCCTTGCCGCTTGAGTGGGAAATTGGCGAGAAACAGCACTGGGAAATCCGGAAAAAGCGGACCGATTTCAAATGGCAGCGACAAGTATCCAAGCAGCAGGCGGTGCTGCCCTTCACGGTCGAGCTTCTGGAGAGAGATGCACTCGGCTACCGGATCGCTTGGACCTACGGAATGGCGGAGTTGGAAATTGCGCCGGCGGAACAGCATGCTTTTCTACGCGATTTCATGAAACTCAACGAGGGGTTGCGTCTTGAAATTCAGACCGATACGGAGTTCATCGACCTGGTGTTGCGGAACACCGACGAGGTGGTCACGCATTATGAGAAAGTCGCAGCGAGATTGAAGAAATTCCTGCAATCCTCGGAGTTTTCTCCGGAGCACCTGGAAAAGGTCAACCAGGTTTTAGAACCGTTGATGAAGCGGGAAAACGTGGCGCGAACGATCATGACGGACCCTGAATTATTCTTCTACTATTTCGGCGGGAGCTATGCTCTCGATTTCGACGAAGAGTTCCCGGATGTTCTCCCGAATCCGTTCGGCGGACCGTTGCTTCCCGCAACTGTTCGCGTTCGAGTGAAAGAATACGATTCTCACAACAACGAGTTGGTGATACTGTGGAATCAATCACTCGATTCCGAGAAGGCTGGCCGAATCCTCCAAGAGAGTTTCAAGAGGCTCTTGAAAATGGGCGATCTTGCGCAGGAGAACAACGCTTCGGTGGAACTGGAAATTCAGGACCGTCACCTCTATCGCATGAACACGGTAACCGGATGGCCGTATGCGATCGAGAGCACCCGAACCGCTCACTCGAACCAGTGGAAGCGAGTCGAAGAAAAACGCTTCATGAGAGCTGAGCAGAAAGAAGTCGAGAAACCATCGGGAAAGAGCCTTCAAGAGCCCTCTCCCGAGGAATCGGTCCGTTGAAGTGAATCGTTCTCGCGTGTTCACTCGGTGACGCGGAAGAAATGGTGATCGATGAAGGTGTTGCCGTACGGATCGGTCGCACGAACCGAGAGGGCGTGAACTCCGGGCGCAAGATCCTTCGGAAGCTGGGCTTTCCAGAGATGCGTCGATCGATGCGGCGAGGGAAGATCCATCCAATCGTTCTCCTCGAGCTTTTGATCTCGATCGTAGAGTGCCTGATAGGCGGGATCAACCTCGATGGTCTTTTGCATCGGCACCCATTTGCCCGAGTGGTCCACCTCCAGGACGACTTCGGTCTTTTCGCAGCCGTTGAAAAAGTTGACCATCAACGGTGTTTCGGGGAGTTTCTCCCGGGGAACGGCTTCGGGGATTCGAAAGGCCATCTGGTGGTCGACCGGTTCGCCGGCGGCGCGGAAGTGAATGGCGTAGTCGTTCCCTTTGCACTGGAGAACAGTATAGCCGTTCGGTGCGCCGTCGGCCAGCATCGCATGAGGGATGCCGCGGTGGTCCGGGGCGCCGCGCCACCAACTGCCGCAAGCGGTCACGTTGATCATGTGATGGTGCGGTTCGTCGCCCTTCCAACCCTCTTTTTCGGTTAAGTAATGGTGTTCATGAGTATGGGTATGTCCGGAAACCGAGAGGCAATGCGGCCGGGTTTCGAGGATGCGGAAAAGATCTTGCCGGTTTTTGATCGACATGATCGGAATGTGCATCATCACCACGACCAGCTTTTCCTCGGGCACATTCTTCAGGTCGTTTTCGAGGAAGGTGAGTTGATCGGCCTCGAGCCTGCCGTGGTAGCCACCACGTCCGCTTTCGGAGTCGATCTTCCAATGGATGTCGTCGAGGGCGATGAAGTGAACCGGACCGTAGTTGAAGCTGTAGTAAGCGGGGCCGAAGATGCGTTCGAACGTTTCGGTGCTTTGTGCATCGTCCTTGGAATCGAAATTCAAATCATGATTTCCGATGACGTTGTACCATGTCAAATGCAGCTTGGAGATCATCTCCGCCTGCGGCTCGAAAATGTTCAAATCGTCGAAGGTGATGTCGCCGAGCGTCACACCGAAGGCGGCCGGGTGACCGACCAGATCGACCAGCAGATCCCGGGCGAGGTAATCGACCTCTTGGAGATTTCGCGATTGCGTATCGCCGAACAGGATCACCTCGAACTCATCGGATTCCTCCCTCGGGGTGAGAGGGAAGTCGACCGACTCGGGAAGCGGTCCGGTCGGGGCGACCCCGGGGAACTTGAACTTCGGCGATCCTTTCGGTTTATGGGAATAGAAGAATCGGGGAAGATTCCAGCGGTTCCGCGGAACCTGCCATTGAGGCGGCTTGATGACGAAGATGGCCATGTCGTCGTCCAGGGGCACTTCATAACGGCCCCGGGCATCGGTGAGGACCACCTCGCGACCGTTGGACACACCCACATGGGGGAGCCCCGGTTCGTCGGAATTCCGTTTTCCATCGGCGTTGACGTCGTGGAAGACGACGCCTCGGGCCACCTCGGGAGTGTCCGCTTGTCGGGCCAAGGCGATTCCGCCTGAAATCGACAAAAGGAGCATCGACAACATCGTTGAAATGGTGGTTTTCATCGGAGAGCCTTTCTAGAGGGGGAGAAGGATGTCGGTTGCGGTTTGCCACGATCTCTCATGCGGGTCATTTTAGCATAGCGGACGTCGATTCACTATCGGTAAGCGTTCTGTTAAACGTCCGTTGGGGGCACCCCCCTTCTGTGTCGGGGGTAAGACATTTTCGATGAAATTCTCTCGATTCTGGCACTTGTCCAAATGATCTTCTATAATATAACAGTATCGAGAGGCCGCTCCTCGTAGCGGCGCGAAACTCTCGACCGTTCCACTTTTTCACATTCGTTTTGGTTGTGGAGAAGCTTTTCCTTCGCTCATTCCTTCCCCGCTTTGAAGAAAACGACCTTTTCTCCCGTGCCTTCAGGTTCGCATCATGCCCCATCCCGCCCCTTCGAACGATCATTCCCGCTTTGAAGAAGAACTCCGACAATCGGTCTCGAATTCTCCCGCCGAAACGCCTTCGGAATCGCCGGAAGCCGGCTCAACGGAAGAACATCATGCCGAAAAGAAGGACTCCGAGCAGGAAGATGGCCCTCCTTCGCCGTACGATCCCAAGCAAGGACCGAACAAACGCCCTCCCCTGGGAGGGGGGCAGAAGAAATCCGACCCACCCGAGCGGAAAAATTTCTCTTTCTGGTTGATTTTGGCGGCCGTCTTCGGCGCCATTCTGATTTTTCAGATATTTCAGACCCCCAGCAATGTTGAGATTCCCTACGGGGAATTGCTTCGGTTGATCGATCAGGGCGCGCCGTCGAAGAATCCCGAAGCGTCGATCGTGGTGACCAACGAGAAGAAGGATCCGCCGACGGAGGTCCGCTATAGTCAGCTCGAGAATCTGGTGGTTGGTCCGTATGAAGTGACGGGAACGGTGACGCGGGAAGTGCTCGCGCCGGAGGAGAAGAAGACCGATCCGCAGGCGGACACGCATTTTCACACCGGTCGTCAGGGGCTGAGTCACGACGATCACAACATGGCCGAGCGTTTGGAAAAGAACGGTTTTACCGATTTTCGAGGCAAGAGCTCTCCGAGCTTTTTCGAGCTGTACGGCTCGATGATTCTGATGCTGCTGATCATGATCCCGCTGTTCATTTTCATGTTTCGTCGATTCGGGGGCGCGGGGGCGATGGCGTTCGGCAAGAGCCGCAGTCGGCAAGTGGCGCAGGAAGACATTGAGGTGACGTTCGAGGATGTCGCCGGTGTGGAAGAAGCAGTCGAGGAACTCCGCGAGGTGGTCGATTTTCTCAAGACGCCCGAGAAATTCCAGCTTCTCGGTGGTCGTATTCCCAAAGGCGTATTGCTGGTGGGCCCCCCGGGAACGGGAAAAACGCTGTTGGCCAAGGCGGTCGCCGGGGAAGCAGGCGTGCCGTTTTTCAGTCTCTCGGGATCGGATTTCGTCGAGATGTTCGTCGGGGTGGGGGCCGCCCGGGTGCGGGATCTCTTCGATCAGGCGGAGCGGAAATCGCCGGCGATCATCTTCATCGACGAGCTCGACGCACTCGGAAAGGTTCGCAGCGCCAGCTCCTACGGTGGTCACGACGAGCGGGAACAGACCTTGAATGCCCTGCTCGTCGAGATGGATGGTTTTTCGACCAACGGCGGCACGATCGTCATGGCGGCGACCAATCGCCCTGAAACACTCGATCCCGCCCTACTCCGACCGGGACGTTTCGATCGACAGGTCTTGGTGGATCGGCCTGATTTGCAAGGGCGCGAGGAGATCTTGAACGTTCACACCAAGCGGGTGAAGATCGATCCGGCGGTCACGCTCAAGGAGATCGCGATGATCACCTCCGGATTCGTGGGGGCCGATCTGGCGGCGCTGGTGAACGAAGCGGCCTTGTTGGCTGCCCGGAATAACAAAGACAGCGTGACGATGGATGAGTTCACCGAAGCGGTCGAACGGGTCACCACCGGATTGGAAAAACGCCGGCGCATCATTTCCGAGGAAGAAAAGCAGAGGGTCGCCTACCATGAAAGCGGCCACGCCTTGGTCGCCTACATGTTGCCGAAGACCGACCCGGTCCACAAGGTTTCGATCATCCCCCGCGGCATGGCGGCGCTGGGCTACACGCTGCAGCGGCCGGAAGATGAACGCTACCTGATGACGCAGACGGAACTCGAGAACCGCATCCAGGTGATGCTCGGCGGGACTCTGGCCGAAGAGATTTTTTTCGACGACTTTTCGACCGGCGCGCAGAACGATCTGGAGCGGGCGACGGAGATCGCCCGGAGCATGGTCATGGAGTTCGGCATGAGCCGGCTCGGCCGAGTGAATTACCGAGAGAGCCCTCGGAGCGAATATCTCGGCGACGGCGGCATGTTCCGTTCCCGGCAGCACAGCGAGAAAACGGCCTGGGAGATCGACATCGAGATTCGGCGGATCATCGACGAGCTCTACGATCGGACGAAGCAGATGCTCGAAAAACATGCCCACACGCTCGAAACGCTCTCGCTGCGGCTTCTCGAGAAGGAGGTCCTCGACACCAGCGAGTTGACGATGACGATCGATGCCGCCGAAGAAGGAGTTTCTCTGGAGGAGATTCGCGACACGGCCGAAGCGCGCCAAAGGGAGCGGCAAGCGGAGAAGGAACGCCGACGGGCGGAGGAGAAGGAGGAGCGATCGGATCGCGATGATGAAGGCGAGGAATCGAAAAAGAAGGAGCCTTTGGAGGAAAAAGACGCTTCGGAGGAGACGAAGGAGAACAGCGAATCCGAAGATCGGGAGCAACCGGTCGCCGGCGAGGGCAAACCCGGAGAATAGATTCCCTTCACGATCGACGGGCCTCCACTCTTGCCTTACTGGGTTTCCGGTCGGGTTTCCCAAGCGGAAGTATCCGGTTTGAGGAGCCGATCGATCTGATCCATGTGGGGATAGCCGAGTTCCTCCGCCTTTTCATAGAACTTCCATTTTTTTCGGTCCTCTCCCTGGCAGTGGTAGGCGATGGCGAGGTTCGCCGCCAGCGAGGGATAGTCTCGCCGGATGGCCCATCCCTTTTCACCGTATTCGACGGCTCGATCGTGGTTGCCGGCCACCAGTTCCAGCAGCACGAGATTATTGTAAGCGGTGGCATTTCTCGGTTCCAGCTCGATCGCTTCGAGGTAGCAGGCCCTGGCCTTTTCGAGATCGCCTTGCGTTCGATGGAGGAGTCCCTTGCCGGTGATCGCATTGACGTAGTGAGGATCGATCGCCAGCGCTTTTTCGAAACAGGACATCGCCTCTTCGAACTCCTCGGATTGGAAATGGATTCGGCCGAGGAGCATCCATCCGTTGGGCGATTCGGGATAATGCTCGAGATAATCCTCGAGTGATGCTTCGATGTCTTCGCCTTCTCGAGCCCGGCGTTCCAGAGCGACGAGTTGCTCGAGGTTTTCCTTCGCGGGAAACCACTCTGAGAACCAGGCGCCGAAGAGGATTCCGACAATCAAGAGAACGGAAGCGACGGCCAGGGGCGTGCGGCGACGTGGGGGAAGCGTCTTACTCATGGTTCTCCCAAAAAAAAGGTTCTTCCGACATTTTAGTGGCTGATTGATGAGACCTGGTCGTCGAGATCGATTGGCTCGGCTCGGATTCACCAACCAAAGCAGGGGGGCGTTCCCTGCCGCGACCTCCACCATCTCCGCCTCCTGGAGGCCTGCGGCCGTGCGGGTGCGAGGCGAAGATGGCTCCGGCCGAAGCAGGGGACGAATCGAACACTTTTTTTGCATGACAATTGGATTCGCGTATCATTGCACTTCGGCACTAGCCATGAAAATCCGTGAAGAGCCAAAAAAAGAGGGGCATGTGATTCATGTTCGCATCCATCGTGGCCCCTCGGTTCATGCAGTGACGCCCGTGAGGCCGGGCTCTCGCTGTTCGCCCGGGGGTCACTATGTATGCGACGCTCAATAAGAGGAAAGCTCGGCGACGGCCTTGGGGGCCTGAGCGGGGATCGGCGCGGCGGGGGCGAGAAATCCTTCGAACGGCCGGGCC
Source organism: uncultured Planctomycetaceae bacterium (assembly GCA_964632505.1). Lineage (GTDB taxonomy): Bacteria > Planctomycetota > Planctomycetia > Pirellulales > Thermoguttaceae > CAZWCE01. Next base: position 189,753 of record CAZWCE010000008.1, read on the forward strand.
CGTCGGCGAAACTCCCGCAACGGGAGTGCGTAGGTGTGCCACCGTGGGGAGATCATTCTCGCCGAATTGAGGAAGTCTTCGAGTCGGATGCCGATGAAGGCGTAGCGGTGGTCGCGGAAATCGAACAGCATCGTCTCGGGAACCGGCGAGCGGTCGGCGACCACGTCGAACGCGAAAACGAACATCCCCCGAAAGCCGACGCCGAAAAGCGACTGCCAAGCGGTCAGCCCGTCGAGATCGTCGCGGGTCGTCCAGTGCTTCCAATAATGGGGTTGCCGGAAGCCGCTGGGGAACCGACGCCCCTTGATGTCGATCAACAGTGTCTCGCGTCCTGGTGGGGAGACGAGGAAGTCGAGGTTCTTGATCGTTTCGCCGTTGGGCAATCGACTCCGCCGCGCTTCGGTCACGGCGACATAGGGCACTCTGCGGTTTTGCAAAAAGGCCTCGAATGCCGATTCGTAATGATTCCGACGATTCGCCATCGTCCGTCTCTTTCTTCAAGGAATGCTACTCGTAGATCGGCTGGCCGACCTTTTTCTTCTCCGGATCGAAGTACCAGGAATCGAAATAGGCCTTCTCGGCGGCGTAGAAATCGAAGGTCTCCTCGGGACCGAGGTCCTTGGGCACGAATCCGAACCGTTGCATCTCGCGGATGTAATCCTCGTTCGGCCGGAAGCCGGGCATGTCGAATCGCTTGCCTTCCTGCAATCGCCGGTGGGCGTCTTGAACCGCGGAGAGGATTTCCCGGTAAAGAGGATCCTCCTTGTTCTGGAAGACGACCTTCTCGCAGAGCGCCAGTCCTCCGGCCTCCTTGGCCAGCGGCGCCCGGAGTGCCAGAGATTTTTCCGGCCGGGAGATGTTGTACGTGGTTCCGCGAGTGGTGGAGATTCCACGGCCGAAATGCCACCGCTTGATGGGCTTACCGCGACGGTCTTTGGCGTCGTGCAGGTGACACTCACCGCATCGCTGGGCGATTTTGCCCCAGTTGAGACGGGCCGGGTGATCGCCGGTGTTCAACGCGGCATAGGTGCCCGGGTAGGTCGCGCTGGTATCGATCCAGAGACGGATCAGGTCCCGTTGGTGATCGGAGACCTTCACGTCGTAATGGTCGCCGTCGATGTAGTCCAACAGGCGGCTCGCCCCGCTTCCAATCCGGTAGATCGCATAGTTGCTCTCCGGACGGTTCCTGGCATCGACGACCAGGTCGTGCGTTCGCATTTGCCAGTAGGACATCGTGTAACGCATCGTTTTGTCGCCGCATAAATCGACCTTGCCGGCGAAATCGTCCGGGTTGTGGCACTCGACGCAGTGCTGATCGAGGATCGGTTGGATGTCGCGCGGGAAATCGAGAATCGAGGGGATGTTTTCCGCAAGATGAGGCCGGTCGGGCGCTTCGCTCATTGCTTCGAGCAAGCTGCCGGTGGCGTGCGGGGTGGCCGTTCGCGGTTCGTGGCAACCGACGCAGCTCATCGTTTCGCCCGGTTGGAGTACCAGAAAACTATGCATCCGTTTGACCGCTTTGTCGTTTTCATCGAGGGCGACGAAGAAGATCGATTGCAGCGCCGGCAGTTCCATGTAGGCGGAGCCGTCCTCTTCGACCGGGACGGTCCCGAGGACTTCGGCCATGGTGAAGGAACCGCCGATGGTCAACGGCTCCATGCCGCCGGAGAAGTTCGCCGGTTTGGGGAGTTGCTTCAAAACCAGTATTTTCTTGACCTGACCACGTTCCAGACCGCTGAGATTGCGGCCCTGGTAAATGTCCTGCAGAACAACCCGGCCGTTGGCGCTCGAAAGATCGACGCGCGGCGCGATGACCCGTTCGCGCGGGCGACCTCGGAGCGGACGTGGTTCGTGAACCGCCATGTCGTTTTCGAGCTGCGCTTGGGGAAGTTCGTAGAAGAATTCGTAATTGCCCTGGCGATCCATCACCGCCAGCCCCTTGTTCGAGGCGACCAGGTAGAAGTCTTCGGTGATGGCGTACGGATCCTTCCACCAATTCTGTTTCGAGATCGATTCGGCCGATGGAAGGTGATCCGGCCCTTTCTTCGGCGAGACGAGCGTCACCGTGCCGAGGTGTTCCGGGCGACCGTGGCCGGGCGAGAAGGAAGCGATCACCTTGTCGGTGTCGGGGACCGGCTTGGCGTCGAGCATGGCGATGCCGGGGTGGAGGTTGCCGTAATACACCATTTGTTGGGTGCCGTCGGGATTGGTCGTCCAAAGATGATGATAATGGACCTGGCTTCGGTCGACGTATTCCCAACGCATGTAGAGAACGCGACCGTCGGGCAGGACCCAGGGGGTGTTGTCGTGATCGTTGTTGCTCGAGAGCATGCGGATGTTCGAGCCGTCGCCGTCGCAACGATAGAGCGTGGCGACCCGAGTGTGCCAGCAATTGACGAATCGTCGACAACGGGAAGAACAGAAAACGATGTTGCCGTCGGGACAGTAGGTCGGTTCGATGTCGTCGTCGGGTCCGTCGGTGAGTTGCGTCAGTCCGGTCCCGTCGATGTTGATCTCGTAGAGGTGATACGGATGCGTGCCGCCCTTGCGGTAGGCGAAGAGGATCTTCTTGCCGCTATAATGCATTTGCGGATCGCGAATGCCGCCTTTCGGGTCCTCCAGGAGAATCTGCATTCGACCGGTGTGGAGGTTCAATCGGCAGAGGCGAGCCCCTTCTCCGTAGCCCCAGAGGACGTCGTCCTCTTTTTTGAAGGCGCGGTTGGAGGGATCTTGCAGTTTGTTGGCGTAGTTTCCGAAGGTGACGTACCAGTGATCGCGCCCGGGGACGCGAACCGCGAAGACAATCTCGTCGATATTTTTCAGAGGGCCGGAGAGCGCCTTTTCGAGCATGGGACCTTGTTGATAGCCGTCGGCGAGAGCGATGGTCTTCGATCCATCCGCGGATGCCTGGGCTTCGGGCGGATGGCCCTCGGCGTCGTTTTCATCCGCAAAAGCAAGAGAAGGAACATCCAAAAGCATGCAGAGGAAGAAGGCGATCGAAATATGAAGGCGGCGGGGGTGTGACATGGGGTCCTCGACAAATCAAAAAAGGAAGGCGACGGGTGCCGTTGGAATGCGCCACGCAATACATGTATCCAACGGTTCTATTTTATCGGATTTCGCGGTGGGAGAAAAGATTTTCTCCGGTTTTTTTTGGAAATGATCGAGGAGATGACGCCGAGGCGTTTTCGCGGGGACGGACGGGACGGCGCATAAAAAAGAGCAACCACCTCGAGTTCCAAGATGATTGCTCTTTCAAATATAAACTTGGCAGACAGCTGTTCCCGAAGGCCGAGAAGGATTGCTCCATAATTTTTACGTCTCTCGATTTCTCGATCGACGGGATTTCTAATATCCTTAGAAAGGAGGTGATCCAGCCGCAGGTTCCCCTACGGCTACCTTGTTACGAC
>CAZWCE010000009.1:0-177000 GCA_964632505.1 uncultured Planctomycetaceae bacterium
GTCGCCCCACCTTCTCTTGGGGGTGACAAAAAAGCGTTCCCAGTTGGCTCGATCGATGAGAACGGTAACTACTTAACCGGGAATGTTCAGAAAAAGTCGTCTTGCGATAAGGATGATCCTCAAAGCTTCTTCATCGCGAAGGATCGTTGCTTCGGAAGAATAAATGGCCTGGAAAAAAAGGCCTTTGCAAATAGGATGGATTTGCTGATCTTCCAACAAGAACGGGAGGAGGCGAATTCGCCGCGAAGAAGCAAAAAAAGTACATCGGGCACCACCCTGAACAACTCGGCCCATCTCCTTGGCAACCCGGAACACGGTAGACAAGGCTCCTCAAGGTTCACCGGGAACAACAATCGCGCTCAAGAAATGAACAAGGCCTTGCATAACTCACTGGTAAACAAGGCCTTATAAAGTGGAGGATAACGGACTCGAACCGATGACCTTCTGGCTGCCAGCCAGACGCTCTCCCAACTGAGCTAATCCCCCATATTCGCTATTCGGTTATTCACGATGGTTCATCATAGGGTATCGACGCAACCGACAGAATTCTTGCCCGAATGCAGAAAAAAACATTGCCCTTCCGCTTGTGGTGGATCATCGTCAGAAGGGGCTGGTATGGATGGAGCAGAACGGATGAACCGCCTCGCAAAATCCACACTGGTGATTATAGCGGCCAGAGAGAGGTCGTCAACGGGAAGAAACGGAAAATCTTCTCTTATGGTAGGGACATCTTTATGGTCTAGCATATCTCTTGCAAATGCTCTTTACCTCGACCTCAAGAATCGCTATGCTACCCGCCGAACTCGTTTTTCGGTTGCCGACGCTCCGAAGAGTCGAGCAACTTCAACATTTCATGACGATCCATAGGGCAAGATCGATGACCTTTCACTACATTCAAAGTGGTATTTCCGATATCCTCCGTTGCCGCCTTCTGATTTCGCTATTCTGGGTGATTGTATTTGTTGCAACACCGACGGCGATTTTCTCGCAAAGTTTTCGGGTCGATAACACGGTGTTCTTCAATGAACAGAGCACCCCCGAAGTGGAAAGCACCACGATCTTCCACGATGGAAAAGTCTACGATTTCATTGAGGAAAATGGCGAAATCACCGTATTCGATCCCTCGGTAGGGCTTTTTCTGCTGTTGGATCCTACACGCCGCCTCCAGACCAGAATCCCTACTGAAGAGGTCGAGTCGATGACCCGTCAACTTCGGGAGGTGCTTCATAATCATCCCGATCCTTATATTCAATTTGTCAGTCAACCGACATTCGAGGAGACGTTCGATCAGCAGACCGGCGTGATGACCTTCGAAAGCACCTGGATTTCCTACAGCATGGAAACCCGTTACATCGAAGATCGCGACATCGCCGAGAAATACCAGAAGTTTTCCAAGTGGTATTGCCTTTTGAATATGCGGTTGAATCCGGCCGCCACCACCCTTTTCGCTCGATTGGCCGTCAACCGAACCCTCGGCGCCCATCGCCGATTTCCCCAGAGGGTGTATGTTCGCATTCGGCCCAAGGGAGGGAGTCTTCTCGGGAAAAGCGTGACGATGTCGAGCCGCCACCGCCTCATCCAACGTCTTTTGGAGCCGGACGAAAAACGCATTCAGCAGACGGAAAGATTCCTGGAAATCTTTCGCGACGTCCCCTTCGAAGAATACCAGAAGACATTTCGGCAAGAGGAGTGAACCGTCCTCTCCCCGTGGCACAAGACGGGAAAAGCGGATACAATGGGCAACATTGAAAAGAAGTGGCTCTTCCGCGTCTTGAATCACCTCCGATGGTTCGCGAAAACATCGGCGCGGATATATGATCGCAGTCTTTCGATCGCCTGTGGATGAACGCTTCTTCTCCATTCTTTCCCAATGCCACGATGATGCCGCATGCTTGACCACCTGTTGCCCGTCGCTACCGCCGTCCTTTCCGTCTTCCTGATCATCGCCACAGGTGGAGGTCTCCGTTATTTCGGCTGGTTGACCCGAGAGGCCGACGAAAGCATTCTACGACTGGTGGTGCATGTTTTGTTCCCCTGCTTTCTGTTCGACACGATCGTCAACAGCAACACCTTTGCCGACATCCGGAATCTCTATTACCCTCCAGTCGTCGGGATCCTCGTCGTCACCAGCGGCATGGGAATCGCTTTTCTGGTTTCTCGGCTTCCGTCCCGGTGGACGGGGCTCAAGACCGCGACGATGGCGGGAACCTTTTCCGCCTGCGTCGGTATTTTCAACTACGGCTTCATCCCCATTCCATTGGTGGAAAACCTCTTCGACAAGTCGACCCTCGGGGTGCTTTGCGTCCAGAACCTCGGCGTGGAAATTTCGATCTGGACGTTGGGGCTGCTTCTCATCGGAGGCAAGATCGGCCGCGACTGGTGGCGGCAGATGATCAAGGGACCGACGATCGCCATTCTGATCGCCATTCCTTTCAATCTACTGAACCTCGGTCCGATGATTCCTCCATTTTTTGCCGCAGCGATCGAACTGGTCGGAAAGGCGGCGATTCCCGTTTCCATGCTGCTGATTGGAGCGACGATCGCCGAACAGATTGCCACGGACCATCCCTTCAAGCATCCGAAGGAAGCGATCAAGATCGCTTTCTGGTCCTGCCTCCTGCGGCTGGGGATTCTGCCGGGCCTTTTCCTGCTCATCGCGGTCTACCTCCCCTGCTCGCTCGAGTTGAAGCGGGTAATCGTCGTTCATTCGGCGATGCCCTCGGCGGTCTTTCCCATCGTCCTCTCCCGACACTACGGCGGGGAGCCGCGCATCGCTTTGCAGGTCGTTTTGAGCAATTCGCTCTTGAGCGTCTTGACCATTCCCGTCTGGATCGCCCTAGGCATGCAGTTGATTCGCTGATCCTTCGCGTTTTCGAACGTCGTCACGCCTTCCCGGCACCTCAATCCTCTTCCCCCCCGTTAAGGGAAGTGTCGCCTTCCCTTTTCTCATAACCGGCCGATTCTCTTTCCGCTTTTCGATGATTTTTCGATTGATGTCGGGAATCACACTTCCCTCGGCCAGCGGCAGGTTATAGTTCAGTTGAATCCATAGACGGGTTTTTCAGAAGCGAAACATGGCAAGGCCTCTGCTTTGCCCGTGTTTCGAACCATCCGTGGGAGTGCTTGCTCATGTCTGTTTCCTCGATCTCCTCGGCCGATTCACTCGCGGCGATCCACAACATGCAGGCAGCCGGCCGCTCGTTGTCGAAAACGATGACGCAGCTCTCCACCGGTCAGGCGATCAACTCCGGAGCCGACGACCCGGCCGGTCTGATCGCCAGGGAAACGATGCGCGCCGACCTCACCGGTCTTCATGCTGCCCAGAAAAACGCCAGCTACGCCAACAACATGCTTTCGGTCGCCGACGCCGGAATGATGGAGATCAACGGCATCCTCAACGACGTCGAAGGACTTCTGGTCGGTTCGGTCGGGCTCTCGGGGCCCGCACTCGAAGCGAATCAGATGCAGATCGACCAGGCGCTCGAGTCGATCAACTTCATCCGCAATACCACCGGATTCAACGGCGTCAAGCTGCTCGACGGATCGAACAATCCGCATACATTCGCTCTCTCGCCCGATGTCACGAGAACCACCTCGGTCGATTTACCGAACGTCTCAACGGCGGAGCTCGGCAAAGAAGACGGGCGCCTCAGTCAATTGGCCACCGGGCAAGATTACGACCTGGCCAGCGGCAACATCGGTCAGGCGCAAGAGATCGTCCATGCGGCCAGAGAGCAAATGCTGCTCAAACAGGCGGAGATCGGGACGACCCAGAAATATGCGATCGAAACGGGACAGCGGGTCCTCGAAGACATGACCGTGGCGACCACGAGAAGTGTTTCGATGTTCGACACCGATTTCGCGAAAGCGACCAGCGAAATGGCCAAGGGGGAGATCATTCTCCGTGCGGCCGCCGCGACGCTGGCCCAGCAGAACAGCAATATGAAGTGGACCACGTCGCTGTTGGGCAACGTCGCGCCGCTTTCGAACTGACGTAAGCGGCGATTTGCACTGTCGAGCTGCCGGGCCTACTGCGTTTTCATCTCTTCCCGGGCGGCGAACTCCGAGGAAGTCTTTTCCAACTCCAGATCGGTCGGCATCAGTCCCAGAGCAAACCATCCCCGCTTGAGGCGGCACATGCCGGTGGTCAAGCCGGCGAATCGCGGATTCGTCTCGATGAATTTCGGCCGTAACGGAATCTGTCGCTGCTTGGGAAAGATCTTGCCGAACATCGCACGGAGGGGAATCTGCGTGCGAAGACTCATCTTGCCGATCAGTCGGACGACGCCGTCGCGCTGAAGAACGGGCGAGCCGGTCGTGTCGAAGGCAGTGGTGTAAAACACGATCCCACGGAAGTTCTGCCAGATTTGGTTGCCGCGTTTCATCGCCCGAATCGCAACCTCGATACGGAGACGATCTTTTTCGAATCGCACGAAGATCGGGTCCTCCTCGGCGAACTGGATGAGAATATCGTCGTTCTCGTCGCTCATTTCGGCCAATTCATCCCATTTCAAACGCTGTGCGAGCCGTTCACGAATCTGACGAATCGAGAGCGCCTCCCCGGCCAGATCGAGTTCCTTCAAGAATGTATTGACGGCCGATTCATGGATTTTGGCGTCGGCCAACAGGCCGTGCGGCGTCGCGGGCGGCTTCGTATGGCCTGTCGGAATGGCGGGCGTGGAACTCAGTCGTAACAGCGCCATGAGCCATTGATCGGTGGTCCGCGATCCGACCGAATGCATATGCAGGTCCATGCGGTCGAGGGGGTCGAGGACGAACGAATCCAGTCGCTGATTGATCTGCAGGAAACGCTCGTCCGATTCCGACTCGATCCGAAGTTTCGCCTCCTTGTGAGCCTTGTGCTTCGTTTCCCAGGCGATCTGGCTTCGTTGCTGTTGGTATTGGGAGATTGCCACCTCCCGCACCAAATCGCCGACGAAGGGGATCGGATCGAAATCCGTATCGACGCGACGCAACTGCACCCGATTGTCCACGGCCACTTCGGCCGGCATTAGATGAAAACCGTGAGTGGTCCATTCCACGGTCCGTCGTGCGGTGTAGCGAACGAAACTCTCGTTATGGAGTGTCGCCGGACCGCTGCTTGAACTCGTCGCCGCGCGGACACGGCCGTTGATGATGAGCGATAAAAGAAGCCGGTGGTCGTTCGGAATCAGCCGGAACGCCACATCGGTCTCGTTCAACCGTCGCCCGAAGACGGGACGCCCCACCACCACGTCGCGGACCGTGTCGTACTCCGGTTCCTGAGGCGGCAAGATGCGATTCAGGAAAATCTCGCTAATATAAACGTGCAAATTGGCGCGCGTATACCGTTCGGCGAGTTTCTCCCCCAACTGTCCCCGAGCCGGGTCGTCGGAGATGGCCAACCGGCGTTGAAACTCAAGCAACCGTTCACCATCGCTGGGCAAATGGGTCCATTCGAAGCGCTCGAGGATCGCCAACAATTCACGAAGTGCCACCGGAGGGCCGACCCACTGTTGCAATTCCTCAAGCCAGCCGGCCAGCACCGGATGTTGGAGAACGGAATATTGCTTCTCGGAAAGAGACGTCCGGGCGATCCGTTCGAGAACCAGGCAAGCGACGGATGAAATCCGACGACGTCGTCCCTCGGGGAAATGCTCGCGGCCACCTTCTTCGCCGAGGGACTGCTGCAACCGTGCGATCTCCAGAAACGCACGCCAGGAATCTCCGGTGGGCGTCGCTTCCAGAAACGAATCGACACGATCGGTCAGGGAAGCCAGATGAACGGCATCGGCTGGCGAATCACCGATCCTTTGTGCCGCGGCAGATCGATCGCCCGGAGCGATTCGGAGCACCGACCGCCATATTTCTATCCGGGTGTCTAAATCCCGGGCAATCTTCCCGGCAAGATCCATCGAGGACGGCTCGGCCCCTTCTTGTTGGGGAATCGCCGGTGGAACGGGCATCACGGAGAGGTGGGTTTTCAGGTCCGACAATCGTTTCTCGACCACCTGGGGATCGGAAAACAGTTGCGAAACCACTTCGTATATCAGCCGATTTCCCTTGGCCTTCCATTCGTTCCAAGCGGGATCGTCGGGCAGTTTCTCGAAGGAATCCAAGACCTCTCGCGGCAACAAGGGAAACCACGTCGGTTCCTTGCCGACCGGCGCGGCAACCTCGCCTTGATGAGAAGCGGGGGACGCTGTCTCATTTTCCAGACGAAGGATCGCCGGTTCGACATCCGGCAAATCAGGATGCGATTCCCAGACCAACGACGATAATGCGACCTGACTCGAAACCGTCGAATTTTCGGCGACGTCTTCCCTGACTGCATCTTTTTCGGAGAACACACCGGCCAGCGGTCGCAGGGGAGCAAACAGCGCGATTTGCACGCCGGTCTCATGGGCAAAGGGGGCTTGCGCACACGCCCACTGGCCCGTCGAAACAACGGACCATGTCAAATAGAAGACAAGAAAACATGACCGGAGAACGCAAGAAGTCGCGTTTGGTAAGCAAGGATGGGATATGTCGGTTCGGCGCGGTTGCTTCATCATACCTGCTGCTCTTCCGAGCGGGGCTGGTGGAAAATTCCCGAAGCGGTGTCTTCTCGAAAGCCAACACCGATCGAGTGGATATTTTGAGAAGATCCTGAGCAACGAGAAAGGGTACGACATCGTTCAATACGTGAATCGTCCTTCAGGGGATTAATCGGACATCCGAAGCGAAGGCGTGCAAAGAATTATAGAAACGGCCCGCGAAAAGAAAAAAAGCGGGGCCTCTCTGCATCGGACGCATACATACTATATCACCCAATGCCTTCAGGCGACACGATTGGCGAAGACGACCCGAACCTTTTATCTTTGCGATGTTCGCGAAGCGTTCAAGATTCCATTTCGGTGTCGTCGTGCTCGTAGGTCGGCGCGCAGCAGCATAGAAAGACGAGCGGCTCTTCGGCGATGTTCTCGATTCGATGCCAACATTCCGGCGGAATGGCGATCGCATCGCCCGGCCCCACTTCCGATTGCTCCCCTTCCAAATGCATCCGCCCTTTCCCCTGGAGGAGGTAGTAGATCTCCTCCGCTTTATGATGACGGTGCGGCAAAGTAGCCCCGCCGACCGGAACGATCGCCTCGGCCAGACTCTGATTGCGGAGACTCGAATTCCGATAGGCCAACAGTTCCCGAATCTCGGAACCATCGCGGGTGATGAACGATTTTACCTCATTTCGCTGAACGATCTCCATCTGCAAACCCTCGTTTTTCTCGTAGATTCCCTATAGCGCTTCGGGAGCGTCCGACCATGCCGATCGGAAGTTGCGACCTTCGCGAGTAAGAACAAAAAAGAGCCGAACAATCATCATTCATATAAAAAACAATCATTCCGGGGGCGACGGCTCCCGGTGCGGTTTTCGATATATTCCCACCACCGCCGGTGGATAGCTTCGCACGACCCATCCTTCAGGATCATCAAGCTCGTCGAAATGGAATCGCTTGTCGGATTCCACGACGATCATGCTGCCAGGAGGGCTGCGAACGAAAAAAAAGCGGATCAAATCCAACATTTCCTGATGGCGATTCTCATAGAATTCGTACGGCGGAGAGCAAAAAACACACCAAGGGCCCTCCGGCAAGCTCGGCTCCCGCTCCGCCCAGCGAAACACATTGCCGTGAACCACTTCGCAACGCGACTGAAGATCGAGCGAGGCTAGGTTCTCCCGAGCCACTCGGGCGGTGGGCAGATGGATCTCCACGAGCGTCGCGCCGGCCGCCCCTCGGCTGATCGCTTCAATCGCCAACGCCCCACTTCCGGCGAAGAGGTCCAGTGCATGCGTGCCTTGGATCTTCGGCCCCGTCAGATTGAAAAGGGCTTCGCGGACCCGCTCCTTCATCGGCCGCACGCGTTGATCGCCCACGTAGCGGAGCTTGCTGCCGCGAAATTGTCCCCCGATCACCCGAAGTCCCACCGGTGTTCGCTTCCCGGGAGTGCTCCCGACATGACTGCCTGCCGGGGGACCGGGACGTCGTCCCGAGGTGCGTTTTTTTCTACGAGCCATCATTGAAATGCTTCATTCATGTAGATACCATGGATACCGTAACAGGGCGTGGCACAAAAAAGTGAAATCTGGGCAACCTTCAAAAGATGTGGTTCTCAAAGCGTCCAGCCAGGAGCTAACTTTTTTTGGCGGCCATGATGGTTCCGGAATCGAAAAATCGAATCACCCTTCGACCGTCATGTATCATTTCGCGGGAAAAAAGGCAAAAAATTCCGTTTGCCGGTTTCCTTTTCCATCACGATTTCTTACGATGGCGGGTTGCACGGCCCCAAGATAATGGAGTTCGCCGGCCAGTGCTTCAGCCGGACCCTGAGAATACCATTTTTTGGGAAAACTGCAATCGATTTCCCATTTTCTCCGCATCAAAAAGGCGCCTTCAGCAACATAAACTGTTAGTACCCGGAGTCGCATTCCATCGCTGGGGGCTGCAAGCAGCGATTCTCATGGCTTCCATCGGAGAGACGGATGTCCGGCCTCCATCGAACTCGTTCACGTTTCTGATTTTCCGACCTGACGCATCGACCATGATCATGTTCAGGTGAAGGAAGGAGCAAAAAAGCATGAAAAAAAACCTTCTGTGGCTGACCACTTCGAGCCTTTTGGCACTCTCGCTCTGGATCCCCCTTCCCATCGAGGCACAGGAAAACGGTGCCGGGGAAGCATCGGGCGCTCCGCCGGCGGCATCGTCCGCGGACACTCCCAAGAACAAAGCGTTCATGGCCAAATTCCAGGAATTCATGGAGATCATCAAAAAACTCAGAGCGCTCAAGCTCGAGTATCAAGACGCCAAGCCGGAACGCCAGGATGCGATTCAGAAGGAATATCAGAAACTGGTCGACCAGGGCGCCAAAATGCAGAAGGAGATGCTGCAACTGGGCATCGACGCCTATAAAGAGGCTCCCAATGAAAACGTCGACGTGACCAACTACCTGCTCAGCTCGACCGAGACCGAAATCGGAATGGATAATTTCGGAACCGGCTTTGAGCTGGCGAAACTCTTGATCGACCACGGTCAGGCCGACCAGGAAGGCCGCAAGGCGATCTACCGTTACGGAGGCGTGGCCGCCTTCGCCACGATGCACTTGGATCTGGCCGAAAAATGGCTCTCCATCGCCGAGGAAGACGGCCTCCTCGACCGCCAGACGAAGGGATTTCTGGCCGACATTCCGAAATATCGCCAGTACTGGAAAGAAGAACAGGCCAAGCGCGCCGCGGAAGCCGAGGCCGACGATTTGCCCCGCGTCGCGCTCACGATAGGAAACGACGAACTCGAATACGGCACCATTGTCGTCGAGCTGTTCGAAAACGAGGCGCCGAACACCGTCGCCAACTTCGTCAGCCTGGTCGAGAAAGATTTCTACGACGGCCTCGCCTTTCACCGGGTCATTCCCGGATTCATGGCCCAGGGAGGATGTCCCGACGGCACCGGAGGCGGTGGCCCCGGCTACACAATCGACTGCGAATGCTACAAGGACGACATCCGGCGGCATTTCCGCGGTACTCTGAGCATGGCCAACGCCGGTCCGAACACCAACGGTTCGCAGTTCTTTTTGACCTTCCTGCCCACCTCCCACCTGAACGGCCGCCACACCGTCTTCGGTCGCGTCATCGAGGGAATGGACCTTCTCTCGAGGATCCAACGGATCGATCCGGAGTCGAAGGCACCGATCGAACCCGATCTCATTCTTGATGCCGAAGTCCTCCGCAAGCGGGATCACGAGTACGTACCGGTCAAAAACAACCAACGTTGATGATCTTTTCAAAAAAGCTCTCCGGCGAAGTGTCGGGGAGCTTTTTTTCCATACGGCGGCGAATCGACCGAAATGCTTCTCGATATGCTATGATTCCATTAGAGCCGTGCCATCGCCGCTGATTCCGTGCATCCACCTGCCTGGGGGCATTCCATGGAAATACTATTCGACGAGACGACCATCCATCACCGAGTCGAAGAAATGGGCCGGGAAATCCAGTCGGTTCTAGAAACCAAGACGGCTCCGCTGACGGTCGTCGGCGTCATGACCGGAGGGATCGTGTTCATGAGCGATCTGGTCCGGCGCATCCACCTTCCGATGCAACTCGATCTGATCCGCGCCAGCAGTTATCGTGGGAAGCAAACCACCCACGGAGAGTTGACCCTTTCTCAAGATTTTCCCGATTCGCTCCTGGAGGACCACTGCGTCCTGCTGATCGACGACATCTTCGATTCCGGGAATACCCTCTCGTGTCTGACCCGGGAGTTCCGCAAACGTGGAGCACGAGAAGTCTACTCGGCCGTGCTGCTGGAGAAGCCGGCTCGTCGGGAGGTCGTTTTCCAACCCGATTTCGTCGGTTTCCAGGTCCCCGATCGGTTTGTGGTCGGCTATGGGCTCGACTACGACGGCCAGTACCGCCAGCTTCCCTACCTGGCACTGTTGGATCCGGAATTGGCGGAAATCGGAAACTGATCTCTTCTTTTTTCCGCTTTCCGATATAACGAGGTAATTCTGTACAGATATTTCTACAGAATGCCGGCGGCCCGCTTGAGTTCGAACTCGGAACGAGCGGCGTCGTAGATCGCATTGTAATCGTTCTTGCGGCTTTCGGTCCGGAGCGTTTCGGCCTGGAGGACTTCGGTACTGGTGCCGACTCCGTGCCGGTATTGATTCCGGGTGATGCGCAAATTCTCTTTCGCCTGCTCCAGAGCCATGCGCGCCACGTCGATGCCTTGTCTCTTTTCTTCGAGCGTGAGCCAAGCGCGGCGAACCTCCAACGACACCTTACTCCGGGCATCTTCCAATCGCCGGATCATCGCGGCGGCGCGATGCTTCAGGGCCGCTTCCCGACGATGTGCGACGCCACCGCCGATCGGCTTCCACTTGACGTTCAAATCGACGGCGAAAATGTTGTTCGGTCGAAGGTTGTCGTGGCGGAGCGCCATCTCCCACGCCTCGTCCGGATCTTCCCCCAGAACCGGCGAATTCCCCGACAGGCCGAATAGGCCTAAGCCGGCCGCCAATATGCAGAACGGGATCAAGGAAGAACGATTCTGTCCCATCGCGCGAGTCACTTCGGGATTAAGAATGACGATCGTCAAATTGGTTATCAACCATCCACGAGGAATCATCGTCAAGGTCATTGAAGAAGGTTGATTCCATTTATCCCGGAGAACCGATCTTCCCGAGGTGTGTAACGAATATAACGATTGTATCGGTTGCTTCCGTTTTGCGGAAAATCAGGGCTCGATCACGATTCGCCGAGGCGCAAAAAAAGACCGCGTCCTCTTGGGAGCGGCCTTTCGAGATGAGCTCGGCGATTCATTGACCGATGGCTTCCATCACGCGATTGGTGATCGCCTGGACGATCGCTTCCTGCGAATTCCCGCCGGAAGCATGATTGCCGCCACCCGGATTGCCGGAACCGTTGCTTTCCCGCGTAAAACGGGGCGGATCGAAAGCGTGATGCCCGACGCCCGTCTCCTTCCAACTCTCCCGGAACACATCGTTGGCGCAGAGTTCGCAGTTCTTCATTTCCGCCCGGGGATCATTGATATTGAACTGCTGCTTCAGCGAAATCAGATCCTCCGCCTCCTCCCGATTGAAGTAGTGCACGGCGCCGAGGTCCTTGGCGATGAGCAAGATGCGGCAGTAGGCATCGAGCAGTTCGGTCAACCAATAGGCCTTCTCGACCGTCGGCCCGTAGCTGACCGTTCCGTGATTCGCCTGAACGATGATGTCGGTCTTGTGCACGTAAGGAAGTACGGTGTCGGCGAAATCCTGCCCGCCGGGAATGGCGTACTTGGCGATCGGCACATCGCCCATGTAGATGTCGACTTCCGGCAAGACGCACTGGGGAATCGCTTCCCGGGCAATGCCGAATGCGGTGGCGTGCGGCGGATGACAATGGACGACCGACTTAATCTCCGGCCGCTCTTTCATGATCGTCAGGTGGAGGAAGACCTCGCTGGTCCGCTTCTTGACGCCGGAAATCTGATTGCCTTCCATGTCGACCACGCAGAGATCGTCCGGCTTGAGGAACCCTTTGCAGGTCTGGGTCGGAGTGCAGACGACACGATTCTCGTCGACGCGGTAGGTGATATTGCCGTCGTTGGCGGCCGCGAAACCCTTATTATAGATCCGGCGACCGATATCGCAGATCTCTTCTTTAACCTGATGGAGATTGAGCATGGTAGCCCTCCTGGTGGTTCAATGTATGATGGAGAGACCCAAAGCGAAAGCGACGCATGGCCGCGGAAGGAAACGAACAATAGTTCACTCTCCTCAATTCACTCCGGCCTTCTGATTCCTGAACGATTTCCTTCGATGGAGATTATTCGATATTTGCATGGAAGCTATTCCGTTTTAAGCCACTGCCCCACGGCCTGATGATCGATCTCGACGGTATCGAGAATGGCGGCGTTGTAGGCATCGACCGGTTTTCGATCGGGGTGAAACGGCATCGCCGCTTCGCGTCCTTCGCTGATGGCGATCCATTCCCCTTCTCCGGCGCTCAAGGCGTCGTAAACGACCAACGATTCCCCCGAACCACCGCGACGATCGGAGAGATCCTCCAGGGACATCGGAAGCACGACCTTCCACTGCACTCCCTGCAGCTCGGGGTGAGCACGGCTGAGCGTCACATTACCGATCACTTCTCCCATCCGCATCGCCTCGACTCCTCCGCACTCTCTCGGGGAACGATTCCGATAGTACGATTGATTGGTTTTCTCATCCGAGTTCGTCTTGAAAAACCGTCGGACATTCCAGCGGGCCGATCTTACGGAATTCCTGAAGAAGCACCTTCAGCCTGTAATTTCCCACCTTCGCCGGATCGAAGACGAGCACATTCGCCCCGACCGACTTCGCCGCCTGTATCATGGGACGAACTTCGCTCGCGCCGACCGCCCGCACGCCCCCTTGCCGATTCGCCAGACAAATCGCCGCCGCAATCGCCTCGGTCAGTATCACTCCCACCGCTGGTTGTTCTCGAAGTGTTTCGGCGATCCAACGCACCAAGCCGATCAAGCATCGGTCGGCCCGAGTGTCGATCGGACCAAGCCGCTCGACCGATTCCAAGGCAGCCGCCCCCGGGAGTTCACGCGCATGAGCCGCCATCAATAGACGCGCGGCCGACCGGCTTTCATCGCTTCCTCCGGAATGGCCGTCTTCGGGGAGGTCATTCTGGAACCGGAGTTCGATTCGCTTCTTTCGGAGTACATCACGCACGGCGGGGGTGACCACCGCTTTGGCCGGAACGATCAAGCGTCGGGCAGCGGTCAACTCCTCGCCCAGTTCGGTCAGGGTGACGACTCGACTGTCGACTCGCAACTCCCTCTCTTTCTCGTCCGCGGAAACCTTCTCTTTTTCGTTTTGCTCCGGCGCTTTCGCCGGACCGGAAGAAGGAGACTCGGGGGCCGCCTTTTCGCCAACTTTCAATGCCGGTGGTTTCGATTCCGATCGATTCGGCGGCAAATAGGGTTGGGGCGACAGCGCAGACCCGGCGAACGTCTCCGCCGTATTTCCACTCAGATCGAGAAGGATCTGCCGGACGATCGATTCAACAGGATTTCCGCCAGTGGTGCTCATCCAGGCATTCCTTCCAAATCATCGGCGATTCCAATGGTCGACCAGCGGACCGGCGTCTGATCGGATCCGAGCAATTTTCGCGTCGCCTTGCCGTCGCTGGTGAGGACGACCGATTGGCCGAATCCTGCTCCCAAACCGTCGACGGCCAGGACCGGTCCCCCGTCGGCCTCCTGAGTGGTTGCGTGAAACGGTTGCACCACCAGCATCCGCCAACCTTCCAACGAAGGATGTTTGACGGTCGAGGTCGCATTTCCGATGACACGTGCCAGAAGCATTCGGGGGTCTCTTTCACTCGACCGTTTTCCCGGGAACTTGATCCGATTCCGGTTCCCCCGGAAAAAAACGGTAATGATAACTCAGCGTGATATCCAACAGAACGACGGTCGCATTGAGCAAGTACAACCAAATAACCGGGTCGGGATGATACAATATCTTATGAAGGATTCCCAGCAGGTAGCCGAGGAAAATCAACCACAAGAATCCGAAGCTCTTTCCCTTGCTCGATTTGACTTTCCAAACGCGATACACCGAAAGCGGCCAACTCGCTCCGAAACAAATGAGCATGCCCGCTTCAAAAAAGCTGGTATCTTGCTGAAGCTGGAACATTGCTCCGGGATCGGTCATCGCTTGCCTGCTCGGTAGTCGTCGTGCGGAAAATCTCCTTCTATGACAATTCGCTTTCGATCAATCTTTGCCGAGGATGCGGAGGCTGTCGATCATCGCACAGCGTCGTTCCCGCGTAAACGTCATCGGCGTGGTGATTCCTTCACCCGTCGGCCCGGCGATCGAGTAGGAACCATAGCCCTCGCCTCCGGCGCCATTGCCGGCGAGGCTCGAACCGTTTTTCACGAAAATGGTCGTATCGAGCGCTTTCCCCATCTTGGTCATGTTGACGACGTTGTTCGAGTGAATGATCGAGGTGTGACGGAAGCCGTGCTCGAAATGCTTCGCCTTGGCGATCGCTTCGTCGACGCAACTGCACCGGACGAAGGGAAGGAACGGCATCATCTGCTCGACGGGGACGAAGGGGTTCGCCTCGTCGGTTTCGCCGAACAACAATTGCACATCTCCGGAAACCTGCTTGCCGATTCCCGAGGCGAGTACGCGGGCATCTTTTCCCAGAAAATCGCGGCAGGGCACTTCGTGTCGATCGGCTCCCTCGCCGACGGTGGTGAGTCCCTTTTCGGTCATGCGATCCACCTCACCGGCATTCAACCGAACCGCCCCGGCTCGTTCCATGGCGGCCATCATCGCGTCGAAGACCGACTGCACAACAAACACTTCCTTTTCGGCGATGCATAGGAGGTTGTTGTCGAAAGCGCCTCCCTCGATGATCGCACGGGCGGCTCGGTCCAAGTCGGCCGTCTCATCGACCACCACCGGCGGATTGCCCGGCCCGGCCACGATCGCCCGCTTCGACTGCGAAAGTGCGGCACGCGCCACGGCAGGACCTCCGGTGACCAACAGGAGATTCACGTCGCGACTCTTGAAAATCGCCTCGGCGGTCTGGAGAGTCGGCTCGGTCACTACGCACATGAGATTATCGATGCCGTGAGAACGATAGATCGCCTCGTTGAATCGCCGCACGCCCTCGGCCGCGACCCGCTTGCCGCTGGGATGAGGATTGAATACCACCGTGTTCCCCGAAGCGATCATGTTGATGGCGTTATTGGCGATCGTCGGCAGCGAATGAGTCACCGGGGTGATCGCCCCAATCACGCCGAAGGGGGCATGTTCGATCACCGTGATGCCGTGGTCGCCGCTGAAGACTTGACTCGTAAGGAACTCCACGCCCAGGGCCGTCTTGCCGACGCCCCGAAGCTTCTCGATCTTGTGCTCCCGGCGTCCGATCTTGGTTTCGTCGAGTTCCATTTCCCCGAGTTCCACGGCCTGGTCGAGGACGATGCGGCGGATGTGGGCAAGCATTTCCTTGCGTTGCTCCAGCGAGGCGCGGGAGAGGCGCTCGAATGCGTCGCCCGCGGCGGCGATCGCCTCCTCCGGGTCCTGAAACAACCCAAGCCGGCCCTGGTAGCTCGGACCGGTGACCGGGCCGGGAATCGCGGCTCCGGGCGTGCCGATTCGGGTGAGCACTTCTTCGACCACGTTTCGAATCATCGATTCATTGACTTGCATGATTCACACTACCTTCCTGGAAATCTCCTGGCGGGAAGAAATTCGATGGGAGCGGATGGGAACAGATGTGCGCAACTTACCGGGGTGTTCCATCGTGGGAGTTCGGGGCACATCCAATGCTATTTTTTCGGCGGGTTCGTTCGTGAGGATCGTTCTTTCGAGTACACACAACGTTTTTCGACATGGACCGAATCGACGATTCCGATGATCACCGCGTCGACCGGCAACTCCTTCGTCTCGGGCGTCAATCGCGCGCTGGAGCCCTGCACGAGAAGGACGTATTCGCCTTCGCCCGCCCCGACGGTGTCGACCGCCACCAGCGTCCGTCCCGTCGGACGAAGATGGTCCCGGCTCTGCTCGTCGACGCGATAGGGCTCGATCATCATCAGTTTCCGGCCCACCATGGTCTCGACCTTTTGGGTCGCCACCATCGAACCGGTTACTTTGGCAATAAACATTTGGGGTATCCTGTAGGGCCCTTGCGGAACTCTCCAAAGCTATGTCCGACGAACTAACCTTCCTCGATCAATCGGCGGGTTTGCCGGGCGACGATCAACTCCTCGTTCGTCGGGATGACCCAGAGCGCCACGCGACTCTCATCGGCGTGGAAGGTGCCTTCCCGACCTCCGAGTTCAGCATTCTTCCGGGGGTCCATCACGATCCCCAGCTCCTCCAGCCCTTCGGTCACAGCCGATCGGTAGTCGACGCCGTTCTCGCCGATTCCTCCGGTGAAGACGATCATGTCGGCCCCGCCGAGCTCGACCAGGTAGGCTCCCAAGTACTGGCGGGTGTAGCCGACGAGCACTTCCAAAGCGAGCTTCGCCCGATCGTTCCCCGAAACGGCCGCCTCTCGGATGTCGCGAATGTCGGAGCTGACGCCGCTGAGGCCGAGCAGACCGCTTTCGGTGGCCAGCGTCGTCAGTAACTCTTCGATCGACTTTCCGGTCTTCCGCGAGAGATAAGGCAGCATGAAGGGATCGAAATCACCGACCCGATTATTGTGGGGAAGGCCGGTTTGGGCGCTGGTCCCCATGCTCGCTGCCCGGCTTTTTCCATCTTGGATCGCACAGAGCGAACTCGAGCCTCCGACGTGACAGGAGATGATCCGGAGATCCTCTCGACCGGTCAGCTCCGCCGCTCGGGTGGCGATGTACCGGTGACTGGCCCCGTGGAATCCCCATCGGACGACGTTGTACTTCCGGGCCCATTCCCAAGGAACGCCGTAATATCGGTTCCGTTCGGGAATCGTCTGGTGGAAGCCGGTCTCGAACGCCGCGACCAGGGGGATCTCCGGCAGGTTCTCGCTCAATTGCCTCATCGCCCGAATGTACGGGGGATTGTGGGCGGGCATCACCTCGGCGAGTTCCTCCATGGCATCGAGGAGCTCGGGAGTCACGAATTGAACTCCTGTATATCCTGCCGCCAGAACCGCCTTGAAGCCGATCGCCGAAACATCGTCCGGCGCGCCGAGACACCCGGTATCGGGATCGGTCAGTTGGGACAGGCATTTGCGGACCGCCTCGGCATGGTCGGGGACGGGAGCCGTCTCTTCGGTCCTCTTGCCGTCGATCTCCACGAAGCACGGGCAGTCTTCCGAGCCGATTCGCTCGATGCCGCCGCGCGCCATCTGGATTTCGCCATCCATGTCGAGCAGGCGATACTTGAAACTGGTGGAACCAAGATTGGCTACGAGCACCTTCATGGCGCACTTCTCTCCTTCTTCCCGGATTTCGAATGACGACCGGCATCCTCGGCCGGCGGGAAACGGTCCGAACGGGGTTTTCCGCTAGGCGAGGTAGGCGTCGACCAGTCCGTCGGCAGGTCGAGGCATGATGTGGCTGGCGACCAGCTCGCCGACCGAAGCGGCGGCATTCGCGCCGGATTCGACCGCGGCGCGGACGCTCCCCACATCGCCGCGTACGACCGTCGTGACCAAACCGCCACCGATCTGAACGCGCTTGACAATATCCACATTCGCGGCCTTGGCCATCGCATCGGTCGCTTCGACCAGCGCGACGAGTCCCTTGGTTTCGACAAGTCCAATGGCGTCTTGCATCGTATGTTATCCTCTATCTTGATGGGTTGTATCCGGAAATGATTCGATCGCATGAAGATGGAATTCCACGGAGAACCGTCCTCGAAGCAAACGACCTTCTCGCGCGCCGTCCCTTTTCGAGAAGGGACGTTCCATCCGATTGATTCGTCGGGTCAGTCGTTGGACCGACGCGATGATTTCGTCGCCGGTTTCGGCAACACTTTGCCGAGTTCATCGTGCGGTCGCGGAATCACTTGGACGCTGACGATCTCGCCCACGCGACTCCCCGAAGCGGCCCCGGCGTCGGTCGCCGCCTTCACCGCAGCCACATCCCCGGTGATGAACACGCTGACCATTCCGCTGCCGACTTTGTCCCAGCCCAGAAACTCGACATTCGCAGCTTTTAACATCGCATCGGTCGCCTCCACCAACGAAATAAATCCCTTGGCTTCGATCATCCCGAGTGCTTCCATCGATTTAGCCATCTTGCAATTCTCCCAAAAAGAAACTAGGCACGCCTTCGCCCGGTTCGGAAAAGCCCGAGCCGAACGGCCGTGCTGTTTTCAATCATCCATTTGGTGTCTATGATTCGATTCCGTCCCCGAGGATCCGACGCATCGCCTCGTCCCCCGGTCGGTTCATTCCTCAAACTCAATAGTTCAGCAATTCGATGCTCGTGGCGTGTTCCAAATCCGCGGCGTTGCCTTCGTCGGTATCGAGGTGGACCTCCAGCTTGATATTCTCTCCGACCCGGACCAACATTTCCTCGAACGTGGTGCTGCAGGGAGAGTGGACCCGCAGCTTCATACGGTCCTTGTCTTTCACGCCGTAGTACGCGGCATCGGCGGGCCCCATGTGAACGTGTCGTTCGGCCCGGATCACTCCCTCGGAAAGTTCCACCACCCCCTTGGGGCCGACCAACACGCAACCGGGAGAGCGCGAGACCTTGCCGCTTTCGCGCACCGGCATGTCGATCCCCAGCGAAATGCCGTCGGTGAACGCCAGTTCCACCTGGGTGGCTTTCCGCGTGGGTCCCAAAATCCGGACATTCGGCAATACCCGCTTCCGAGGACCGACCACCATGACCGTCTCCTCGGCGGCGAAGTAGCCTTCTTGGTAAAGCTCCTTCATCGGCGTCAGCTTGTGACCGGGACCGTAAAGCTGTTCCACGTGCTCGTCGGTCAGATGCACATGCCTCGCGGAAATGCTCACCACCAATTCCGGCTTGGCGGGGGGACCTTGCAGATTCTGTAGAACGAGCGAACGAACAATCTGTTCGACTTGGGATCGCGTGACCGGGGGTTGCGCTACGGACATGGGAAGCCTGTGATGCTCGAGTGTCGATAGTGGGGGGGAATGAGAGGAGGATTCATGCGGGGCCGGTATAGGAAACTGTCTTCCGCGATGGGGAATGGATCTCGTTGCGGAAAAGCAGCTCCTCGACCGGACACTTAAAAACTAACACATGAAATGCGCGCCCCGGGCAAGAAGCGGGAAAATGCTGTAAAAAAACAACAACCCCCAATCGCCACAATCGGCATTTCCCATATAGACTCCGCAAACCCTGTCGATTCTGTCGATCAAGAACGATTGTTCAATCTCGGGTTCGAGCGCAAAAAAAAGACGCTCTGCCCGAAACGAGCAGAACGTCTTTCGACTTCCTGTCTGGTTCGTGAGGATCTTCCATGATCCCACATGAACATATTCTTCTTCCACCGCGGAAGAAGATCGACGATCCCATGTTATGCGAGTCAGAGCCGAGGGAGTACTCGGAAACCGTCTCTAGAACACGTCGAGAATGAAGTGGTGACCTTCGTGATACCGCCGCGGCATGGGATAATAGTTCTGGTTGCACTTGTTGTACATCGGAATCCCCATTTGCGGAGGATAGCGGTGATACAAGCTCTGCGAACTCTTATAATAATCGGGTGTCCAGAAGTTCTGGGGATAGTAAACGTACGGATAATGATAAAAACGGTTCCAGTCCTGCACGTTGTACGTGTGACCCCACTGGCGGCCATAGGCTTGGGCGCCGTCGGCCGCGTTTGCCTGCCGCTCGGGCGCCGGCATCCACAGTGCGCCGGCACACACCAGGGCCAGAATGATTCCACGGTTCATATCGCTCCCCCTGCAAGAAAATGGGTCGGTTCATGGCTAGGTTGGTCCGAAAGCGACCTCCGGCGCAAAGAAACCGGTTCGCTTTCCGATGTTCTTTCCTGTACATCGGCATTCGGTGCAGCACATATTAAAAGAATATCCCCCATATTCTTCATAATGAGAACGAAAGCATGATTGCCTCGAACACGAATAGGGAAACAATCCGGCAAAGTACGCAAAAAAGAAATCCCCCGGCGCCTCGCTGGATAACGCCGGGGGAACAGGCTCGAAACCGAATGATCGGAATCGCTCATTTGGTCGACTTGCATTCCGAGACCGGGAATTCGAACAGCGACGCGCTCAACGGAGCCACGGTGAGCTTCTTGAACGATCCTCTCATTCGGGAAGCGGTGATACCGACCCGGCGAGGTTGGCCCGGTTCGTTGAACGCCATGGCATCTTCGCCGGTGAGCACCCAACGACGAGCGCTCCCGCGAAGCTTCGCCCCTTCGAGGTTCAGGTCGATCGTCACCGCCCTGGCCACGGGGTTGACCACCGTGAGCGTAAGACTCTTGCCCCGGCGTTCAACGCGCCAAGCGGCGACCGCGTCGAGCGGTTGGGGTACCTCGACCTTCACGGGAATCGAACCGAAGTGGTCCCGGTACAACTTCAGGGCCAGCCCGGTGGCGGCGAATTCGGCATCGGTCTTCGAGGTCTTGATCGCCCCGATGACGTTCACCGTCTGGGCGTAGTTCGCCATCGCGTAGATATCCGAATTGCGGATCATCTCATTCAGCCCCGCCGCGATTCCCAGGGCGTCTTTGAGGAAATACCGGGTTCCCAACTCTCCGTACACATGCGGGCCGTACCAGTAGTTCCACTCATCGAGCGCGATGTCGATGTCCTTGCCCTCGAGCTCGTCGAAACGCTGGCGGTATTCCCGGTGGGCCTCGGCCTTTCGGCGAACGTTTTCGGGAATCTGTCGGACATGTTCGACGATGTCGCCCTTCTCCCGGCAGTAGAAGTGCTCGCTGATCAAGTCCATATGATCGGCACAACCGGGCATGATCACCTCGTCCCAGGCGCCGGTATTGCCGACCGCGATGATCACGATCGAAGGATCTTTCTCGCGAAATGCTTCGGCGAAACGGTTATGCTTCTTCACATAATCCTCCACCGGCATATGCCCGAGTTGCCAATCGCCGTACATTTCGTTGCCGATGCCCCAGTATTTCACGCCATAAGGGCGGGGATGCCCGTTCTTCGTCCGCAACTTGCCCATCGGGGAATCGACCGGACCGTTGACGTACTCCAGTTCGTCGACTGCGCTTTCCAAACCGCCCAGCCCGCTGTTGACCGCAATGTACGGCTCGGTATCGAGAATCTCGCAAAAACGGAGGAATTCATGAATCCCGAAATCGTTGTGCTCGATCCCCTTCCAGGCCGGATTCTTTCGCGGCGGACGCTTGTCGCGGTCGCCGATGCCGTCGCGCCAGTCGTAACCGCTGACGAAGTTCCCTCCAGGCCAACGATAGATAGGCGAATCCAGCTCCCGAAGCAAGGCCAACGTATCGCGCCGCATCCCTTCGATGTTGTCGGCGGGCATGAGCGAGAGCGTTCCGATCGCCAGCGTGCTCGCCTCGGCGCCGCCCAGAGCGATGATTTCCAATCGGCCGTCGTTCGTATCGGCGCCGGCGGTGAAGGTGAGTGGAACCTTGCGATAGCCTGGACGCTTGGAGATAACATTCGTCGCACGATCGGCCGGGCCGTCTCCCCAGATCAGTGAGACTTGAACGTCTTGGGCGATCGAAGGATTCACGATCAGGTAACCCTCATAACGCTTCCCTTTTTCCAGACCGAGCCCCGACTGCACCAGTCCGAGGGGATTCTCATCGGCCCTCTCGGGTTGCGCCGCGACGCGAAGCAACGGGGTGTACTCGCCGACGAACGACTCCTCGGCCGGCTTCACACGTTTCGGCTTGCCGAGAATCTTCCACGGGGAATCTTCCGTGCCGGGGGCGTCGTAGAACTTGCGATCCTCGAGCATTTCGGCCCAAATGCCGCCGTAGATGCATCGTCCCAAGTGCTCGATGAACTGCCCGTAAATCAATGGCGAAACCGGTTCGCCCTTCTCATGGGTATTGATGGTCATCGTGGGGGACCAGTCCGCCGGGACGGCCGGTTCCCGTTCCTTCCGGCGGAGCAGTGTGAGCGAGACATCGTCGAACCACGCCCGGCCGGTCGCGTTGCCCCATCCCCCGTAGAGGCAGTTCACCAGAAGATCGATCTGCCCGTCGGTTTCGAATTCCACTTCCAGAAGCGTCCAGTCCTGATTTCCGGTCAGCCCTTTGGTGTGGGCTCCGTCGATCCCATGCACGTTCAACAAGGCGCCGCTCCCCGAACCTTGCTTGGCGACATTCTCCGTCTTCACCCACCCGGACAATCGATATACTCCATACGGCTTCGCTCGAACATTCACCGACCAAGAGGCGTCGCTTCCCTTTTCGGAGGCGATCATCACCGAACGCTTGCCGGTTCGAGCGACCTGGTCGGTGTAAGAGAATCGGGTCGTGCCCTCCTCCGCTTCCCCCCAGATGCGGGTCGCCCATTCCGCCGGAGTGTTCTCGGCGAGATCTCCCTTCTCGAAGGAAGGATTCGGCAGCATATTCTCCTTCGCTTCCTGCGCGGTGCCGTGAAAGGCGGGGAACAGCATCCACGCCATCGCGACGCAGAGGACAAACAAAAAGGCTTTGCGGCCCTTCGGTAATGATTGACTCTTCATCATTCCTATCTCCTTTTCTAAAGTTTGGATGGTCGGCGATCGCCTTTCATCGTAAAGAACGCGGAAGCCGACTTCAAGCAAGGCCGCAACTTTTTTCCCCGGGAGCGATGCCCATCCGCTCTCCACATGCGGAAAAAAATCCATCCCTGAGAAAGTGGGTCGCCCCCGACGCGGCGGCGCGGTATCCTGGAACTGAGAGATTGTTTGGATTCTCGACGGATGGCCCATCGTCTCCTCTCTTGACCGCGATTCGCCCGACCATGAATATGCCTTCAACCGACCGCCCCACGAATGCTGAAAACCGGATGCCGGGGAAGTATCTATTCCTCGCTTTGTTGCTGGCGACGGTCGTTCGCGGCGGGGTGATGCTGGTCGGGTGGGAACAACTTCGGGCCGATCCGGACTCGTATCATCGGCTAGCCGAGAATCTCGTCCAGCACGGAGTCTACGGCTTCGAAAACGCTCCGACCGCCTTCCGCCCTCCGCTTTACCCTTGTCTTTTGGCCGGACTGAAGCTCTTCGGCGAGAACGACCTCCGTTCGATCGCCATGATGCACTGGCTGCTGGGCGTTGCGACCGCCTTGCTGGTTTTTCTCAACACCCGAAAATTTCGAGGCCCCCGAATCGCTCTTTTCGCTGCGACGATCATCACGATCGACCCGATCCTGCTGAAACAATCCACGTTGGTAATGACCGAAACCCCGGCCGCCTTTTTCGCCGCACTCGGCCTTTTCGCCGTGACCACCACCTTCGAAAAACCGACTCCCCGAAATGCGATCCTGACCGGGATCGTTCTGGGCCTGGCCTGTCTGACCCGCCCCACATTCCTGCCGTGGTCGCTGCTTTGCGCCGCCTCTCTACCGTGGCTCACGGCGAAACGAAACGCATCTGGTAAGGCTCGACCCCTCGAGATTCCCTGGCGCCCGGCCGTTTTCATGATTCTCGGCCTCGCCCTGACACTCGCGCCTTGGACCGTTCGCAATCAGCTCCGGTTCGGCAAGCCGATCTTCGCCACCACCCACGGCGGCTATACCCTGCTGTTGGGCAATAACGACTTCTTTTACGACTATCTCCGACAAGTCGGGCCTCTCGATGGTCCCTGGTCGGCCGATGAGTTCCATCGCTGGTGGGCCGCTCAATTGGAAGAAGCCGCACTGCGAGGGAAGAACCACCCTCGGGCCGAATTGCAGCGAAACGCCCTGGCCTACCGGTTGGCTCGAGAAACGATCGAGAGGCGTCCCGGAATGTTTCTTCTCGCGAGTGGGGTCCGCATGGGGCGACTCTGGCAATGCCTTCCCTACCAGACCGCTTCCGAAGCAAACGTGAGTCGAAAGCGAACCCTGGCAAGATGGGCAATCTGCATCTGGTACTCCACTCTCTTCGCGGGACTATTATGGAACATGATCACGCGAACACGGAAGACAAAAAAAGAAAACAGGGCAAAATGGGCCGTATGGCCGCTTCTGTTGATTTTCAGTGTGACGGCGATTCACGCCTTTTTCTGGGCCAACATGCGGATGAGGGCCCCGGTGATGATCGGGGTCGCCCTTCTCTTGGCCGGCTTTTTTCCTTCTCGATTCCTCCCCGAGAAGAAATCCGCTAATCACTTGCCGGAAAAGGACTTGAAATGATCGACCGATTTCCAAATCCCCCTTGATTTCCCAACCCTCTTTTTCGTATACTGCCGCGACCCGACCTTTGCGCGGACCCATTCAGGCCATGATCCTTTTCCAGGACGATTCAAGGACGAATCGCCCGATCAGTCAAGCAGGGAAGCCATTTTGCGGCACCGAACTCGCGACTTCCGAACTCAAGTGAGCGGCCCTCCATTCTTGGGAACGGCCCGTTCATCGCATGCGCTCGGAACGAACGATTCTCTCTTTTTCTTTTCCTTCTGTCTTCTGTTTCTATTGTTTTCGGTAGTTCCTCCTTCGCTCGCGGCCCAGTCGCCGCCGTCGACTTCGTCGAGCGATGCCACGCAATCTTCTTCGGGGACGATGCCCGGCCTTTCCGACCTCCCGCCGGAACGCTCGGAACCTTCCTCGCCCGATCTGCTGAAATGGACCCAACCGGAGCATATCACCGGCTTGTTGCAAAAAGGTTGGAGTCTGCCCAATCCGCTGAATCGTCCCACCGACGGAATGGAACCACTCACATCGAGCAACTTACCGCCTCGGAGCGAACAAAGCGGTTCGCTGAGCGATGCTTTTTACGGCCCCGGTTACTCCATGCCCACTCGCGCGGTCGCGAACCGGAGCTTCCGGCCGGGGGAATCGAGAATCCCCGTCACCTGGGGCGCCCAAGAGGTAAAAGACGGCTCCGGCGATTCGTTCTTCGTCTATCCGAGCATCCACCGCGACAAGCCGATCATCCTGACGGCGCATCGTGGTTGGAAAACCCCCTCCGGACAAACGGAATTGTGGTTTCTCCAAGGAACATGCCGATTGCAACAGGGCAAGGACGCCGTCGTCGGCGAGAACGCCGTGGTCTGGATCGACCGGAGCGAGCAGCCGACCACGGGAGTGACCCACGTAGCCGTCTACATGGAGGGTTCGGAACGTCCCGGTTCCTTGCGTGTCGAGTTTCAAGGCAACCATGCCCGATCGCGATTGCAGGGTAATTCCTGGTACGGACGATTCACCTCCTCGCGGGAGGTCGATCTCTATCTGCAAGAAAGACGCTCGCCGCGGGAAACCATGCCTCCGATCTATCATCGGGCGAAGCAGGCCAAGGCCCCCGCTCCCGCAAAACCCGGTCCGGAAATCGGACAGGTGCAATACGCGGCGGCCGGAGAAAGCACTCTTGACGCCATGCCGACGGAAAATTTGATTGGCGAGATGGAGACCATTCCGACGCCCGAGGGCCTTGGCGGAAGCGGCGTGCGGTTTCGCAGAATCCGACTTTTTTCTCGAAGCGATGTCCGCATGCAGGCCGACTGGACCCACGACCCTCAAACGAATCGCAGTGTCGGCGTGATCGACCTCGGTGTGAATCTCATCATCGAAGGCGTCACGAGCGAGGAGCTTCCGGTCGGAGAAATGGTCGATCTCTCCGCCGACCGCATGGTCATCTGGACCGTCAGCGCCGGCTCGCAACTGAACCAGGAAGGGGAGACGATCCAGCAGGAAAACGTCGATCTGGAAATCTACATGGAGGGGAACATCGTCTTTCGGGAAGGCGAACGGGTCATCAAAGCCGACAGGATGTATTACGACGCGAACAACAAAATCGGAATCGTCCTTGATGGCGAGGTCATCACCCCGGTGGGCGATTACCCGAGCCTCTTCCGCATCCGCACCGAAGCACTCCGCATGCTGGGGCCCAATACTTTCACCGCCGAGAACTCCTACGTCACCACCAGCATGCTCGGCGAGCCGAGCTATCGACTCCAGTCGCAATGGCTCACCTTCGAGGAAAAAGAGAAACCGCTCTACGATGTGCAGACGGGTCTTCCGATGGTCGATCCCTACACCGGCGCGGCGATCGTCGACAAACAGCAGATGGTCGTGGCCGAAAACAATTTCCTCATGCTCGGCGAAATCCCCATCTTCTACTGGCCCTGGATGGCCATGGACGTCCACGATCCCACGTTTTACGTCCGCAATCTGAAGTACGGTCACGACGGCATCTTCGGTCACCAGTTCCGGTCCGATTGGAATCTCTACCAGATCTTCGGAATCGAAAACAAACCCGAAGGGACGGAATGGGACCTCAGTCTCGATTATCTCTCCGACCGCGGGCTCGGGCACGGCACCACGTTCACCTACAGCCGCGGCGATTTCTTCTACTTCCCGGGCGTCTCGGCGGGCTTGGCCGATTTCTGGGGCATCTACGACCACGGGAAAGACAACCTGGGCTTCGGGCGCCGCAGCCTCACCCCTGAGAAGGATTATCGATACAGGTTGCTCTGGAAACATCAACAGAAAGTCGCCGGCGACTGGGATCTCACCGCCGAGGTGGGAAAAATCAGCGACCGCGATTTCCTCGAGCAATATTTCGAAAACGAGTGGGACACCTTCTCCGACATGAAGACCCGGGCCACCTTCGGCCGGACCGAGGGAAATATGTCGTACGGACTCACCGGCGAGGTTCGACTGAATCCCTTCTACACCGACACCGAGTGGCTCCCGCGAGCCGACCATTATTGGATCGGCCAGGATCTGTTCAATGAATCGATCACCTGGTACGAGCATACCAAAATCGGCTACGCACAGTTCAAGACGCTTGACGCCCCCGAGGACCCGGCCAACCGCGATCTTTTCCGATTCCTCGACTGGGAACTGGAGCCGGGGAGCCCAAACAATCCAATCAATCCCGCCACGCGAACGCTCAACGCTTCGGGACTCGCTTTCTCAACACGGCACGAATTCGACCTGCCGATCAATCTCGGAGTGGTTCGTTGCGTGCCGTATGTGCTGGGCGAGGCGAGCCATTGGGGAGAAGATGTCACCGGTAACGATCTCCAGCGACTCTACGGTCAGGCGGGAGTGCGAGCCAGTCTGCCGATGTGGAAAGTCGATCCGGCCGTCTCCAGTCGCTTGCTCTACGTCAATGGACTCGCACACAAGGTCTCTTTCAATATGGACCTCTCCTTCTCCGACGCAAATCAGGATATGGACCAACTCGTGCTCTACGAGGGGCTCGACGACAACGCCATCGAGTCTTTCCGGCGCCGCTTCAGTGTGACCACCTTCGGCGGCACCATTCCCGTGCAGTTCGACGAGCGCTACTACGCCTTGCGAAGCGGTCTCGGCACGCATGTCACTTCCCCGAGCACAGAGATCGCCGACGACCTGACCCTCATGCAACTCGGCATGCGACACCGCTGGCAAACGAAGCGGGGACCGATCGGCAACCGCCGCATCATCGATTGGATCACCCTCGATACGAATATCAATCTCTATCCGGAAAACGAGCAGAATTTCGGAGAAACCATCGGACTGCTCGACTACGATTTCCGATGGCATGTCGGCGACCGGTTCTCCGTCCTTTCCTCGGGACTGATCGACACCTTCCTCGACGGCCAGAAGATCCTTCGGCTGGGGTGCCAGACCAACCGGCCGGGAAGGGGAAGCTTGTACACCGGGCTAGACTGGCTGAGCGGACCGTTCGAGAGTACCTACCTGAACATCGGCGGCAGGTACCGCATGAGCGAAAAATGGGCAGCCGATTTCGGCACCTCGTTCGATCTCTCCGACGATGCGCGAAACATGGGACAAAGATTGAACATCTCGCGCATCGGCGATGCCTTCGTGGTGACCGTCGGCGGCAACGTCGATCCGAACCGCGACAGCTGGGGCATCAACCTCTCGGTGGTCCCGACGTTTCTCTACAAAATTGGGGTCGCCGATTCATCGAGCCTGGCCAACGGGATGTACTGAGTTCATTCCGGAGCCATCGTGAATGCGCCCGATCGCCCTCGTCGCGGTTTTATTTGCCGAAGAGAGCCTCGTTGCCGACTACGCGAAACCCTTTCTCTTGCAAGAGCGTGATCGCCAGATCGGGATCGTCGAACCGGAAGGCGATCACCGGACGGTTCTCCTGGCGGAACGTAAAAGCGTACAGATATTCGATATTCCGATCGGTCGACTCGAAGATCTCCAACACCTCGGCGAGTCCCCCGGGGCGATCCTCCACGACCACCGCCACCACGTCGGTCACTTTGACCACGAAGCCTTCCGATTCCAGCACTTCCCTGCCTTTCTTCCAATCATTGACGATCAACCGTAAAATGCCGAACTGTTCCGTGTCGGCGAGGGTCACCGTCTCGATGTTCACCTCCGATTCGGCCAAACGTCGGCACGCGGCATGAAGATGGCCCGGCTGGTTTTCCAGAAAAAGCGATAACTGGCGAAGTTTCATGAGTGCGGATCCTTGCTTACGACATTGAGTGCGAGACGGTCGGGAGATTCGAAACCGTTCGATCATGACCGACGAAAAACAATTGGCCTCCACCAGTATAGTCGAGCCCGGCTTCCGAAAAAAGTCTTGCCCCCCGAGGTCGTCCCCTGGCGGACACCCCCGTTTCTCGGGCCTCGACAGTCCCCGCCGTCCCGAGTACAATATCGGCGGATTTTCATGGAATTTTCCGCGGGATTCATCTGCGGATCGCTGCTCCTTCCCGATACATTCCAACCGACCTTCATCCCGATTCGACGCACGTCTTTCCGATGGTAGGCCCCGTCATGACGACTTTTCATCCGGCCAGTTCGGCCGATTACCTCCCGATTGAGAAACTCCGCCAACTCCAGTGGCAACGACTCGAACGTATCCTCGCGCATACCTACGAAAACGTGCCCTGGTACCGCGAGCAGATGCAAGCCCGAAAGGTCGCCCCCAAGGATATCCGCAGTCTCGACGACCTGGCCCTTCTGCCCTTCGTCGTCAAGCAGGACCTCCGCACGACCTACCCGTTCGGCATGTTCGCGGTGGAAATGAACGACGTGGTCCGCCTGCACGCGTCGAGCGGGACCACCGGAAAGCCGATCGTCGTCGCCTACACCCAATCGGATCTCGATGTCTGGTCGGAGGTGATGGTCCGTGCCCTGGCATCCTACGATCTGCACGCCGGCGACGTCCTCCAGAACGCCTACGGTTACGGCCTCTTTACCGGCGGACTCGGTCTCCATTACGGTGGGGAGGCCCTGGGCGCGACCGTCATTCCCATCTCCGGCGGCAACACCGAACGTCAAGTCATGATCCTCAAGGATTTCGGCGTCACGGCGATCTCATGCACCCCCAGCTACTTCATCCATCTGATGGAAAGAGCCGACGAAATGGGCGTCGCCATGAAGGAGCTGCCCCTGCGTGTCGGCATTTTCGGCGCCGAACCGTGGACCGATGCCATGCGGCGGCACATCGAGCAGGACTCGAACTTGCGGGCATTCGACATCTACGGACTGACCGAAATCATCGGGCCGGGTGTCGGGGCCGAGTGCGGTTGCCAAAACGGACTGCACATCTTCGAAGACCATTTCTATCCCGAAATCATCGATCCGGAGACCGGCGAGGTCCTCCCCGACGGCAGCACCGGCGAGCTGGTTCTCACGACACTCAGCAAATGGGCGATGCCGATCCTCCGCTACCGCACCCGAGACATCACTTCCTTCATCAATGAACCCTGTCCCTGCGGACGGACGATCCGTCGCATCGAGCGCATCACGCACCGCTCCGACGACATGTTCATCGTACGCGGCGTGAACGTCTTCCCCGGGCAGATCGAATCGGCCCTTTTGGCGGTTGAGGGAACCGTGCCGCATTACCAGATCGTGCTGACGCGGCCGCAAGGACTCGACGCGGTCGAGGTCCAGGTCGAACTCACCCCGGAATCGTTCGGCGACACCGTCCGTTCGCTGGAAAAGCTCCAGCGCGAGATCGCCGGAAAGATCGAGCACACCGTCGGCATCCGCGCCAAAGTCAGCTTGGTCGAACCACAGACGATCGCCCGGAGCGAGGGGAAGGTCAAGCGCGTCCTCGATCGCCGCGACCTCGCTTGATCGCCAACCGCATCCCCCGAAACGATTTCGCGAAGCCGTTCATTCCGCCCGATGAGGCCATTGACCGATGCGCTCGGTTCGGTATAATAGCGTTTTTGCATTCAAAATGGGAAATCTTCCCCGATACGTCATGGTGGCTGTAGCTCAGTTGGCTAGAGCGTCGGATTGTGGCTCCGAAGGTCGAGGGTTCAAGCCCCTTCAGCCACCCTTGAACACGAAACGCCGTAAGTGCCTATCAGAAAGGTGTTTGCGGCTTTCTTTTTGCGCCGGACGACACTAAAGTTCAGAAAACGATAACGATTCTGGCCTCTATTCCAACCCCTATGCCCCCGCTACTAATATTTGACCCTAACAGCATTCAGCCCCTGAGAGGGGGCCGCGCTAATCGAGAGGCAAACGAAAAGGACCCCCGGGGGGCGATGGACGACTTTCCGGGATTGCTCTAGGATTGCGGATCATGCACCGCCCGACCGGTGCTTCCATCCCATTCTTTCCTGAAAGGAAATCCCGATGAAACGCAACTCCGCCCTGAAAGTCGTCAATCCGATCCTCGGCCTACTGGTCTTCGGGCAGATCATCGGCGGCCTTTCCAATAACCTGATTCCCGAGGAGACGTTCATGCTTCTGCACGGCACCAACGGCATCGTGCTGGGCATCGTCGCGATCATCCACCTTTCGCTGAACTGGAACTGGGTGAAGGCGAACTACCTGCAGAAGAGCGGATCCCAAACATGATGTGCGGGAAACCGAACGGGCCGCCGGCGTTTTTGGCCGCCACCGAGATCGTCGATCACCACCACCCGGCGGTGCGAAAAAAGGCCCGGAAGTTGGCCGGAGAACGGACCGATCCGAGCGACATCGGCCGGGCCTGCTTCGACTTCGTGCGCGACGCGATCGACCACAGCGGCGACTTCGGCAAAGAGCCGGTCACCTGTCAGGCTTCCGAAGTGCTGCTCTATGAGACGGGCTACTGCTATGCCAAGAGTCATCTGCTGGTCGCGTTGCTTCGAGCGAACAGCATCCCGGCCGGGTTCTGTTATCAACGGCTCACCCTCGACGGACACGGTCCGCCGTTCTGCCTGCACGGGCTCTGCTGCGTGGCTATCGAGCCTGGGCGCTGGTACCGGGCCGATCCGCGCGGCAACCGCGATGGGATCGACGCCCGGTGGTCGCCCCCACGGGAACAACTCGCCTTCCGGGCTCACCTACCGGGCGAATGCGATCTGCCGGAGATCTGGCCGGAGCCACTTCCTTCAGTCGTGGAGGTTCTCACCGAATCGCACTCCATCGAACAGGTCGCCGAAAACTTGCCCGATGTTTTGCTCTGGCAAACCTCTTTGCGCGACAAGTAGATCTTGCGTCGAGATGCCGGAAACGGCTCCTTTTCCGTCTCATTTCCACTCGATGCGGTAGGCGAACACCTCCGGCCGCGAGAGGAACCGGACGGCATCGCCGCGGCGCTGCACTCCGACCGGCCCGAGGGTTTTTCCTTCGTCGTCGATGGCGGTGATCGCCTCCACCTCACCGCCGGACCGCTCCTTGAGTTCGCTCGGAAAAAGCGTGACCCCGAAGGCCGGCTCCAAGGGCAGCGGTGTGAGGACCGACACCTTCTCCCCCCGGTGGGTCAGACGAAACGCCCCGATCGTTTCGCAACCGGGAAATCGGGTCGGCTTCCGATTGCCCAGGAGACGGTTGTAGAGCGGACCGACCGGCTCCGCTTTCTCGACACGGATGTCGCTCACCTCGCCTCCCTGTCGGTCGACGATCAGCGTGCCGATCTTGTAGCGCTCATCGCCCCGTCCTGGACCGAGAAGATGGTATCGCTTTTTGTTGCCCTCTCGATCGTATAGTCCGACCAGCACGGCATATCTTCCCGCCGGAAGCTCCTCCGGCAGGTGGTACTGCCGGTACGCCGTCGTTTCATGGCCTTGCCACCGACTGGTCGGTTTTTCGGGATAGGCCCCGCCGCCGACGAACCCTTCCGGCTTTCGATGCCGGGAGACGACCGGCTGCTCGAAGTGAATAAAAGTACAAAGATCTTTCGGGGCCGGCTCCTGGGCGTCCCAGGCCACTTGCATGCGAAAACGGTCCCCACCGAGATGCTCGAACTGCTCGATCGACGGCCGGATCGCCAGCGGCGGATTCACCGGCACCTGCCGGCCGTTCACGTACAGGGCGTTTTCGCTTTGCGACCACTCGACGATTTGCCCCTCCCGACGCTGAATCGTACTACGCAGCTTATCGTTTTCCGCCAGATAGCCGTACTGCGGCAGCACCTGCCCGGCAACCTCCCAATCGGTCTCGCCCCGGTTGACGTAGACGGTCATCCCGGAATTCCAGTGGACGACGATCCGATGAAGATCCCCCCCGGCGAATGCGACGCGGTCGATCTCATCGTCGGCCAGCGAACGAATCGCCTCTTGCGCAAGCCAATACTTTCGTACCGCTCCCTTGAACATCGAGGCGACATCGGTCATCAACGCATGCCCGGTGAGTATCTCGCAACTGAGATAGTCGTCGGAGTCGATCCCGAAGAGCGCCCGGCTCCGTTGGCCCTGGTATCGACTGCTGTAGCCGACGCCGTGAAGGCTGAACCGTGTGTGGTTGACCAGATCGAACCAGGGGACGCGGGTCCATTGTTTGCATCGCAGGACGATGTTGTGTCGCAGCGGCTTGTCGTTCAAGCGGAGGAACTGGCAATCGGCGCCATCGAGATGGCCGATCAGGAAATCGTCGCCCGCCTCGCTCACCGTGGGAGCATCGCCGCCGAGACGCTCCCGGATGACATCGAACGCACGTCCCCAGTGATACTGCGTTTCGCGCCGGGAATGGAACTTGCCCCGGCGGTCGTAATAATCGAAGACATTCGCCGATGTGAATACGTCGACGAAATAGGCCGAAAGCGGCATCTCTGAAGTGATCGCTTCGAGGTTGCGGACCAGAAACGGCTCGAATCGATCGGGCCGCCAGCGATAGCTCTGGGCGTCATACCGATAATTGATCCACGCCTGGATCGGTTGATCTTGCCGCGAGAAGCAGATGTGGTCGTAGGAAAACCCCCTGGCGTCCGGATAGAAGTCGATGTAGTTGTCGTGCAAGCCGAAGAGGATGCCGTGCTCGTTGCAGATTCTCTGGAGCGTTTGCAGCTCTTCGGTCGTGCCGTACTGCGGTCCGGGCGGCCAGATATCGGGCAGACGATTGTCGTATCCCCATCGCTGACAGACGTGCTTGATCATCATCGCGTCGGTCACGCCGTAGCGGACGGTCTTTCGCATCTGCTCAATGTTGTTCTCGAACGAACCCCCCCAGATGTCGAAGACGAAACGTCCCGCCTTGCGTAAGACGGCCGGAGCGGGCCGCTTGTCGTAGAGGTCGCGGTACTCCACCGCGCAGGCCATCGCATCCTGCGTACCGAGCACGAACGTCAACCGGGTATCGGGGTGGACCTGAAGCGTGTAGATCCGCTGCCGGGGGTCAACCACCAGCAGATCCGGAGGTGTGGTGGTCGCCATCAACATCGAGAGCCCCGAGGCGAAATCGAAGCCCACATGACTGGTCGAAAGCTGATGCCCGCCGCCACGAAGTTGAAACGCTTCCGGCTGCTCGATGCAGTAGCCGTGTCCGGCGTAGACCCGATCGGCATGCTGCGTCGCCGGACCGAGTTGAAGCTGGGTGATGCCCTTTCGCGGCTCGCTCACTTCGGTCCATTGCCATCGGGTGTCGAGGTCGAAACCGATGCTCCCGTTCACTTCGCGGCGATCCAATCGACAAATCAACTCCCCGGCATCCCCTCCGATGGTCCCGACTTGCCGGAGCACGAGCCGATTGGTCCGGCCGCTCCGGGTGCGTTCCTCGGTCACTTCGACTTCCTGCAATTTCAGACCCGACGGCCACCGACCGGCCGGCTGGTCGTCGACCCAGAGCCTCAGACCATCATACTGGACATGAGATTGTTCGTTCCCGAATCCGAGGACTCCATCGAGCAAACCGTGATGGCCGAACGTCACCACGGCCTGCAACCCCTTGCCGGCATCGAAGACCCGGGACTTTTTGGAAATCGGCTCTCCACTTCGGATCGCTCGGAGATTTTCCTCGAACCGTGCCGCCTTTTCCTTTTCCGAGAGCACGGGCATCGGCTCACCACTGAGCAGCATCGGCGCTCCCCAGTAGCTGGAATCACAGACGGTATTCCAATCCGGCCCCGGATGACTCTCCAATCGCAGGAGCACCGTTTCGCCGGCGAACTGGGAGAGATCGACGGTCGCGGGTTCCCAAACTTTGGCGGCGGTATGCCGCTCGAAGCACTCCTGATCGTCGACCCAAACACGGAAGGTCACCCCATCGCTGGGCGGTTCGTTTTCGTGATGATCCCGAATCGCATTGAAAAAGGTGAGTGAAATCGGACCCGATTCCGGTAAACGGACGCGATACTCCGCGAAAACGGATCCCTTTCCCCCGGTGTAGGGAGGATGCATATTCAGCGACCGGCGGGTCTGCCCCCGAGTGACCGGATGTCGGGAAAAAGTCGCCCGCGATTCCTCCTGCGTCCCGGACCAGCCAACGGGCAAATGCTCCAGCGGGCCATCTCGGTATTTCCAGCTCACGCGGTAGTCGTCGATCGAAGCGAGAAACAACGAACCGTCCTTCGGAAGCTCCAAAATCGGAAGCGAAGTCGGCGAAGTCGACGTCCCGGAAGTCGAAAAATCGGTCTGGAAGACCAACACCGGCGACTCCACCTTTCCGAGGGTGGGAAAATCGACGAGTAGTCGCAACGGATAATGGGCCGAATAAGTTCCTGGAGCGGCAATGATCGTAAAAGCGATCATCTTCTTCTCGCCGGCACCGACCGTCACCTTCCGGCTCGCCTCGCCGAGGAGTCGGATCGTGTCGACGCTCTCGGCCACCAATTCGCCGGAAAGCGGCTCCTCGCCGGAGTTTTCCAGAGCCGCTCGGATCTCGCGCGGTTTCTCCAGCTCCGTCACCGGCTCGATCGGTTCGAGCGTGATCGTCAGCGGTCCTTTTTGTACTTTGTTTCCGTTGAAGGCAAGAACTTGAGACATGTCGGCCCAAAAAAGACCGATTCCAAGCAACAATAGCGATATTTTTGTCGTCGAAAGCATAAGATTCTCCTTGAGCCGGGCAAGGACTCGGCCGGACGAGAGACCGGGACCGGTTTCCCCGCGGGATCATATCGTTATGGTTTGGCATTGTACGGTGTGCGATCGACCAGAACAACCCGCAGATCGCAGACATTGGTTCCCGTCGGACCGCTATGCAACAAACTACCGAGCGATTCGAAGAAAGGATAGGCGTCGTTCCGCTGGAGATGGTCCGCCGCGTCCAAAGTGGAGGATTGCCAACGGCGGAAAATCTCCTCGTCGAACCAGGCCCCGGCGGCGTCGGTGGGACCGTCTTCGCCATCCGTCCCGCCGGAGAGCATCGCGATTCCCTCGCCGGCGTTTTTCTCCGCCAGATGCAACATCGCCGCGAGCACCAGTTGCTGATTGCGTCCCCCCTTGCCGCGAATCGCTTCGGGACAGAGCCGCACCACCGGCTCTCCTCCGCTGATCAGGCAATCGGCACCTTCCCGAGACCGCATTCGGAGCGCCATCTCGGCCAGATGATGCCCCACTTCCTCGGCGGTCGGCTCCGACTTCGTGGCGGAGACCATCGCGTGCGAATAGCCGCGACGTTCCGCTTCCATGCCGGCGGCGTCGACCGCGACGGCGTTGTTGCCGATGACGAAGTTCTCCACGCGCCGGGAATCAGCGCGGGAACCCCCTTTCTGCGGCTTCGACTCCCGGCGAAGCGCTTCAGTCTTGAGATAATCGAACACCCGGTCGGCGATGCCGGCCTCTTGCGCCCCGAAATCGTGGAGAATCTCCAGGGCCTGTTGGGGCGTGGAAGGGTCGTCGACCGTAGGGCCGGAGGCGATCAGATCGAGTGGGTCGCCGAGGACATCGGAAAGAACCAGTCCGATGAGCCTCCCTTGGCGGCATTGCCGCTTCAGCTTCCCGCCTTTGACCCGGCTGAGTTGCTTTCGCACGGTGTTCAATTGGCCGATCTCCGCGCCCGCGGCGCTGAGGAATCGAGTGACGGCGATCTTATCGGGCAATGTGATCTCCTCGACCGGCGCGGGAAGCAATGCCGAGCCACCGCCGGAGAGAAGAAATAGGCATAAGTCACTATCCTGCATCAACTTAACTCGGCCAAGGATTTCAGAGGTTCCGGACACCCCCTTCTCGGTGGGTTCATTCACTCCCGAGGGGCGTGCACCATGCAAATGGCCCCACTTGAGCGGTTGTACACAATCTTCCGGCACGTTCACCCAGCCGGAGAGGCGTTTCGCTTCGGCGACCGGTGCCAGGATTTCCTCCAAATGCTTCGCCATGGATCCGGAGGCCTTTCCGGCGCCGAGAACAATGATTCGCCCCACCTCGTCGAGGGGGTATTCGCGATCCTCGATGCACAACCTATCTCCTTTCAAGACAATGGTTTGCGGCATCAGCACTTCAGAAGAGACGGCTCGGACACCGGCTCTCCAAATCGCCACTAGATCGTCTCGCATTTGTGCAGCGGATCGCATTATTCCCTTTCTTAATCAAAAGAATTAGCCAAACAAAGAGTTGGCCGCCCCAAGGGCGGAGCAGGACCGGACCTATGGGATGAATCAGGCCGCGCCATTCCGTTTTCGACATGTCTTGGCCAAGTATACAGGACCATAGGATATGTTGGAAAGAGATCACGAAGAGAAGGGAATTACCAAAAGTCGGCAAGATTTCCTTGTCACACTTGCTCGGTATCCTCAGCGGAATCCGTTTCCTGACCGGAACGAACCGAATGCGCGACACTTTCTTGTTTTTTCAGGGTTGGTTTACATCAGAGGCAACCCGAGTACGATGCAGATAAGGGAGCGGTTTTCGGGATCGCTTGCCGCCCGCTTATCGTTCGGTATCAATGTCAGAAAAGAGCTAAACCATGACCCGATTATTTGTGATTTTCGTATTTCTCCCTACGTTCGCGGCACTTCCGACGACAGCCGCCGCCCAAGGCATGTTCGGTGGGCAATCGCCCGGCGGAACGGTCAATCCCGGTCGCTCGACGGCGGTGCCGGGACTGAATATCGGCAACGGCGGCAGTTTCGAGGGAATCGCCAACACCGGTCAGGTCGACTCTTCGGCGCGTTTTCAGCGTGGAAACGAGAACGCGTTCGTCGGGGCCAATCCTTCCGGGACGTTCATCGGAGTGGGCGATGTCGGCGGCGCCGGCCAACAGCGAAATTTGGGCAGGCGAGCCGCTGGTGCTCAAAGATTCACCCCCCAGCCAGGCCGGGGAAATACGCGCGGCAGCGATCTTCGGTTCCCGATGACCCTCGGTTTTTCGGTGCGGCGGCCTCCCGAGGAGAAGAGAGCCGCAAAACTCCAGGAACTTATGAATACCCTCTCCGAATCCTGGCGACTCGCGACGATCAAGGTGACGATGGAGAATCGGACCGCCACATTAAGGGGCGTGGTTGTCGACCCGCACCATCGCCTTTTGGCCGAGCGATTGGCGCTCCTGGAGCCCGGCGTGGACGCGGTAAGAAATGAGATTCGCTGTCCCGAGGAGATTCCATCGCCACGGCGTTCGGCTCCGTAGGCATCCTTTCAGAGCCGGTGGGACTTCCGGAAATCTTGTGATGCCGCCGGGCATTTTGAATGCGTTCCCGCAATGGAACGTATGCCTGGGGCTTGCGATGGGCACGAAATGTCGGCGGAACCTCGATCGTCGTCGTCTTCATCTCTTTCAGATTCGTCCGGCTTTCGGTGATCTCGGCTTTCTGCACCTCCACGTCCCAACTCTCATGGGGGTTCTCGCGAAAGTTCTTCTCGAAGGCGGTCGATTGGAGGGAAGTACGATCTTCCTTCTCGTCCCAAGAAGCCTGCCGCACACCGTCGGCATCTTCCAAGCCGGGCAGCTTGATCGTCGACTGTTTGCTGACGATCGTACTTCCGGCGGTCGGACTGAAACGGACGATCAGGCTGATCTCTTTTTCCGGAGCCTCGACCTCACTCCATGGCAGCCAGAAGTTATAGGAATGCCCCAGATCGGACTTCGAATAGAGCATCTCCAACTGATCGGGGGTGAAGACATATTTTTTATTGGGTCGGGTATCGTTGGCCGCACGTGCGGTCTCGTCGAAGGCGTTCACCACGACCATTCCGTCGACCTTGACCGGCTCATGACTCTTGTTTTGGAAGAACATGACACGGCCGCCGAAGCCCCGCTCGGCTCCTTTCTCTTCATCGTGACTGACCGCCGGCTCCCAGACCGCCACGATCCGATCGGGGACTTTCGTTTTGTCCATGAAAGGAAGGGAGGAAAACTTCTCGGAGGACATCAGGCTGCACCCGGTGGGGATGATCAGAATCAGGCAGCCCATCCACAGCATATTGCGCCATTTCGTTCGCATCATTTTGCCCACACCCATCTATCTGGAATTGGAATTCCGCACGGAAATCGAGAGGTCGCGGTCGCCGCCGAGCCTCAACGTGGCGTATCCTTCGGTTTTTTGGTACTGGAAAACGGTTTCATCAACCGCGGGAACTTCTTTTTCGGCGCAGGAGGCATCTGGTCGGCGATCTTCTGTTCCGGCGGCAAGACGGAGGTATCACTCGGCCTCCCCGGCTGGACCACTTGCGTTTCGGCGTCGAACCATTCGTCGTTCCGCGATCGGAGCGTCGGGTCGCCGTTGAGCTGAATCACGTCGCTCAAGCACCACTGCATCCGCCGGATTTCCATCTGTTTGACCATCTCGAGTTCCGCCTCGTTGCGGATGATATGCGGGGTGAGAATGATCAACAATTCGCTTTCCTCGCACGAATGATAATCGTAACGGAAAAGATGGCCCAAGATGGGGATATCGGAGACCCACGGCAAGCGTCGACTGACGTCGACGGTTTCCTTGGTGATCAGCCCGCCGAGCACGACGGTCTGACCGCTGGAAGCGCTGATGGTCGTCTGTGCGGTCACGGTATTGATAACGGGGGAACGGATCGTCACTCCATTTTGCACGGCGACCGGGATGCCGTCGGCCTCGGAACCGAGACTCGACTTTTCGGCGTCGACATCCATGACGACCAGTCCGTCGGGACTGATTCGGGGCGTGACGCCGAGAATGAGCCCGACATTTTCCAGGGTGATGTTGTTCTGCTGTCCCGCCTCGTTGGTCTGGGTTCCGGTGATGCGGGGGACCCGTTCGCCCACCTGGATGAAGGCCGGTTGATTATCGAGCGTCATGACCTGGGGACGGCTGAGAATGTTCATCTTCTGGTCCTGCTGCAGCGCACGGATGAGCACGCTGACCGATTCACTGGAAGCGGAGAAGACGAATCCACCGAAGCCCAGCTCGCTGTTCATCCGCCCGGTCGCGAAGTTCGAAACCCCCTGACTGCCAACCGTCGTGGCACCGGCACGTTGCACGGTCCCGCCGTTGTTGCCGAGGCTGTTGTTCACGTCGTTGAACAGAAACCCGGGGACCATGTTGGCCGACTGGATCGTCTGAGTGACCACCTGCGGCTGGCCCGGCTGCGATGTCGTCGTGGTGGTCGTGATGAGGTTGTCGAGCAGACTGCGGTCGAAGAGGATCGAATCCTGCAATCCCAGCTCCACGCCCATTTCATCGACGTCGTCGAGCATCACTTCCGCGATCAACACTTGAATCATGACCATGGGGGGCCGCTGGTCGAGTTCCTCGACGATCTTCTGGATCTGGTTGTAATAGCGTGGCGTGGTGCTGACGATGAGGCTGTTGCTGACCTCCTCGGGGACGACCACCACCTCGCGACGCAGCAATTCGAAGGGACTGACGACTCCTTCCGTGGTATCCTCGACCTGCCGTTCGTCCTCGAGATAATTATTGATCGC
The DNA here is from genome assembly GCA_964632505.1 of uncultured Planctomycetaceae bacterium. Classification (GTDB taxonomy): domain Bacteria; phylum Planctomycetota; class Planctomycetia; order Pirellulales; family Thermoguttaceae; genus CAZWCE01. The sequence goes on from CAZWCE010000009.1 coordinate 40,043, forward strand.
TTCGGCGATCATCTCCGCCGGGGCGTTCAACAGACGGTAGACGGTCACGCGGCGGTTTTGAAGGTCGCTCTGATCGAGCCGAAGCAGGATCGCCTCGACCACGTTCAAATCCCCCGAGGATCCGGAGGCGATGATACTGTTAGTACGTACATCAACAGCGAATCGCATCGGCACGAGCGAGCTTTCCTCCGGCAACGCCCCGGTGCGGACCGAGGGCATATCGGACTGGTTCGTCTCGGAGAATAGCGTCTGGAGCATATCGGCCAAACTCGAAGCGTCGCTGTTGACGATGGTGAAGACCTTGATCTCCGATTCGGCGGCGGGGAGCTGATCGAGCCGAGCGACGAGGGCCTCGATCAACGGCATGCTCGCCGGCGGCGCAGACACCAACAGGGCGTTGCTGCGAGGATCGGCGGTGACGCGGACGTCGTCGAGAATGCCCGACTTGAGCAATTTCTTTCCTTCGGTATCGACCTTGGCGAAGGAGAGCATCGCGGAACGTTCAGCCGTCTGTCCCTGGGCGCCGGAGCCGGTCATCGCCTCCTGCAACACGGGGGCAAGTTCCTCGGCCAAGGCGTTTTTGAGGGGGATCATTTTGATTTCGTTCATCGCCTCGCTTTCGCCGGTGTCGAGGCGGCGGATCATCGAAGTGACTTCGAGCATGTCGCGCGGGCAGGCCTCGACGATGAGCGAGTTGGAACGGAAGTCGGAGGTGACGCGGACTTCGGCGCCGAGCCCTTGCCGATCCTCATAGAATTCCTCGATCTCCTCTCGCACCGCATCGACGGGAGCATGGCGGAGACGGAATACCTGGAATTGGGTCTCGGGATCGACGGGCCGATCGAGCTTGCGGATCATGTCCTTGACCGTCTCGACACTGTCCCGACGACCGATCAGCAGAATCGCATTCGGCTTGACCAGCGAAGTGATGCTGACGCTCCCCTGTCGGACCAAAAAGACCTCTTCATAAAGTTGGCCGACCAGCTCACCGACCCGTTCACTATCGGCGTACAGCAGAGGATAGACGGCGATTTCCGGTTCGTGCTCCAGGCTCATCGACTCGATCTGCCGGATCAACGCGAGCACTTCGGCCACATCGTCGCGGTTGCCGCGAATGACCAGCACATCGAGCTCGTCGAGCATTTCGATCTGCACGGGACCGAGTACGCCGGTGCCCGAGGCGCCGGGCTCGACGACCTCGCCGTTCAGTCGCAACCGGCCGGCATCGTTCCGGGGGTCGTCGGCGGACCGTTCCTCGCCGTTTCGCGGGGGTTCCCGTGCCATGGCCGCGGCCCGCTGCGCGGCGACGCGCTGCTGCTGTTTCTCATCGAGCAGCTGAACCGCCTTTTCGACCGACCGGGCGTTCTCCTGCTGGTAGACGACCAGTTCGGTCCTCTCATCGGCATCGCTTTTGGGGAGATCCATCAGATGCACCAAATGAGCGAAGGCGGCAACGCCGGCCCCTTGGCCGGAGATGGTCACTCGATGTTCATCATGGTCGATGACCACTTCGAGCGAAGTCCCGTCGGCCAGCGGGACGCGATAACATGCCAACGAACGATCGCGGAAGGAGCTCCCGAGATTTTCGATCGGCACGCAACGTTTTCCGAGTTTCAAGAGCAGTGCTTCTTGAAAATCTTTCGCCGAGCGGTTTTCCAGCGTCACCGAACGGGTCTGTGGATTCTGGAAGGCGACTCGGGAAACATGGTTGGGCATCCTGGGCGGGGCCGAACGCGCCGGGGAATAAGTTGGGACGCGGCCGGGGACCATCTCCCTGATGCGGGCGGAAGTATCGGAGGGAGGCGCCGTCCGATTTTGCGCCAGTCGGGGGGAGATCTCCAAGGCATGCGAGGGCATTCCCCCGGGGGCGCGTGTCACCTCGGGAGGACGCATCGCCAGGGATTCGGCGCTTCGCGGAGCAGGTGGTTGCTTTCCATAATGATTCTGGGGATAACTCGCCGGGAGCGTCTCCCGGTGCAGCGGCGCGTCACCCGAAGCCGCCGGCGCGACCTCGTGGCGCGGGAGCGGTTGTCGGCGACGCATCGGGTATCGCTGAGGGAAGACGTCGTGCAACGAACGCGGCGCAACGACGAAAAGCTGGCCTCGTTGGTGATTTGCGAAGATCTTGAAACCCGGCACGCGCCGGTATTCCTCGCGCAATACCGCTTCGAGACGATCGAGCTCCTCAGCCGGGCAGTCATACCAAGACGACTCAAGGGAGGGCGCTCGCCGTGGAACGCTCCCCGACGGATTCGCCGGAGGATGATTTCGTGGGTCGTTCCGCAAAGGAGGGCTTGAGAAATCCTGCGAAACAACACTCCCCGAAAGAACGGCGAAGAAAAACAGTATCATCGAGCAGACGGTCCGGGGGCCTCTCCACGCCGAACCGTCGCCATGGCTTTTTGTTGCCATCGACATCTCCTTGTCCAACGCGAACGAAAATCTCCGGGGGATTCATCACCACTGGAAAAAGGCGTAACCTCCCCGAAGCTTCCATGCTCGCGGAGGAAGCTGGAAGAAGTGAAAATTGCCATTTGCGAACGTGCAGGTGTTTTCCAGCGGATGCTTCCCCCATCGCGTGACTTCGATCGGAGACTCTGCCGGGAGGCGGCTTATGGAACCAAGCGCGGCGATCTTTCACGGAAAGCATTCCATACAGACGGAACAATGAGCATCATCCCACTGACCGGAAGATCCCGCACTATCCCTATCATCGGATTATCCTTCCCTTACGGTATAAAAAAATCGTCGGAAAAGAAGAGTTTTTCCCCGAAGAGCCGTAGCTCCCTCCCAGAAAAAAAGAAGTCGGGGACGATGAACCGAGCCAGGGAGAGAGGAATCGTTCCAACAGATTTCGAACCGGAAACAATTTGATTCGAAATGACCAGGAGGCGACTCTTCCGGCCTTGGGCGAGAAAGCTCGGCAAATGAGTCTCGGAAAAAGAAAAAAGCTTCGCTCTAAGATCCTTCCGTGTGCTCCTCCTCGGGTTCCATCGGCTCCTGGAAAAAGTGCTCGTGGGCGAGCATCGCCACGCGCCGATTTTCCTTTTCATATTCTCGCCTGCTGATGAAGCGCCTTTTTCCGGCCTCAATCGCCTCGGGAGTGAGGACAAGCCGATACCGGAAGGCTACAAACAGCATGTAGATAAGTCCCCAAATGCACAGGAGAAGAACCGCAACCAACAAGAGGATGAACAGGATTACGAGTGAGCCCCGAAGATACGATGACCAATGATCCTTGGGGAGTTCCGACACCATGATCACGGATTTGACGATCATGAACGAACTGATGCAGGTCATCACGATCGAGCCGACCCCGTAGAAGCCCAACATTACCAGCCGATATTCAAGAGGGGGACGAATCATCAGCCGATCGTTCGGTTCGCCGGAAAGATCGATCGTTTTGCGCGCCGATTTTCGTTCCATGAGCGTTCTCCCGAGATTTTCCTACGAGCGGGTCGATGATCCCGGTTCCTGCCTTCCTATTCACTCGGTTGGGATTCGAGTTCCACGTCGGTCTCAAAGGGGATCTCCCCCCGAACGCCGACCAGGTGAATCGTTTCGCCGACCTCTTTCAATCCGATGACGTTCACCAGATGGTCGTCGTCGGTGATCTCGCGCTGATCGACGGTGAGAATGATATCGCCGCGTGCGAGTCCGGCCTTGGCGGCGGGAGAGTTGGAATGCACGGTCGAGATACGGGTCCCTTTTCGGGTCTTCAATCCCGCCTCTTGTGCTTTTTCCATGTTGTAGTTCGGGTCGAGCTCGACCCCCAAATACGGACGGAGGACCCGACCACTGCCGACCAGTTGCCGGGCGATGCGCATGACCAGATTGATGGGAATGGCGAAACCGACCCCCTCGCTCCCCCCGGAGCTGGTGGCGATGGCGGTGACCATGCCGATGACGCGTCCACGGCTGTCGATCAACGGGCCGCCGCTGTTGCCGGGATTGATCGCCGCATCGGTCTGCAGGAAATCTTGGACACTGCCCGCCTTTTCGCCCAGGGGGATCCGATTCCGGCCCTTGGCGCTGATGATACCGCTGGTCACCGAGCGACTCAGGCCGAAGGGGCTCCCGATGGTGACGACGAAATCGCCGATCTGCACCCGGTCACTGTCGCCGATCCTCGCGGGGACCAGTTCGTTCTCCTCGATCTCGATGGCGGCGATGTCGTAATCGTTGTTCGAACGGACACGCTTGGGGCGCAGCTCCCTCCCGTCTTCGAGCACGATCTTGATGCCCTCGAGCGACGCATCGGCCAAAACATGCCCATTGGTGAGGATATAGGTCTCTCCTTCGATTTCGACAATGATGCCGCTACCCGACTCTCGGATTTGATGGAATCGGTTCGATCTTCCTTGCATGCGCAGGGGGCGAAGCGTCTTCGTCTCCAGGTGAACGACCGATTCCCGGGCGATTCGAACGCAATTTCGAATCACTCGACTCTGCAAATCCAAGAGTTCGGCGTCCGCTTCCATCCGCTGCAGGAGCGCTTCGCGATCGTCTGATTTTGCTTCCCCTTGTTCCGTTTCCTCCGAAGGAGAAGCCGGAGGCTCTTGCTCGACTTCCTGGGCGAGCCCGGCGGGGGAGAACGAGCACAACGCCCCCCAGCAGAAGAGCAGCACGAGCATTCTTCTCCAAAGTCTTTTCTTTCGCTCAATCATATTCTCTTTCCGGTATTCTTGTTTCTGGTGCGATACTTGGTCTGGTGCGTTACTTGGTTTGATCCACGGAAGGCCCCCACCCTGGCATGAAGGTCCTACCCTGTTCTTCGTAACTCCTCAAGTATAATTATATGGCTCCAAGAAAAAAGGCATGCTGAAAAAGGAATCCCTTTTGTCTTTTTGGGATATTTTCGCTAGAATATCTCTTCGGGTCTCCTCGATTCGTGGCGAGCGGTCAACCGCGAGAGCTTCCGGGGAAGTGGATCCGCGAATCGACTCCCATATTATTGAGCGTCGCATCTATAGCGCCCCCGGGCGAACAGCGAGAGCCCGGCCGCACGGGCGTCACTGCATGAACCGAGGGGCCACGATTGATGCGAACATGAATCAATTTCCCTTTTTTGCGATCTCTTGGCTTCCCCCCTCCTTCGACGGAAAGACATTCCATGAATTATCGATGGCCACACCTTCGCGTTTTTTTCTCACTGACACTTCTTGTCATTTTTTTCCCGATTTCCACGAACCCGATCGCTGCGGAGGACACTTCGTCCGATTCCCTATCAGCGGTCAAGAGCATACTTGATGGAGTCGACACACTGCCGGTCAGCGGTGTACCGGGTCCGATCTGTCTTTTCGGGGAGCGGACGTTTCCGGTCGTCACAGCACCGATCGGCAAAGGAACGGTCGCTCCACTCATCGGGGCCACCGCATTCGGCCGGGGGCGTGCGGTCGTCTTCGGTCACGAAGGCTACCTCTCCTCCGGAAAGGTGTTCGATCATCGTCGCTATCCCGATTTCTTTCGCCGACTCATCTTTTGGTCGGCCGGAAAAAAAGTCGAAAGCAGCGATTCGGTCACCGTGGGGGTGATTCGGAATCGCCCACTGGAAAGCCGGCTCCGCGAGATGGGATTTCACGTCCGTTCGTTGGACGTGCTTCCCGAAATGGAATCAGAAGAGTTCGATGTGTTGATCGGCCGATCGATCGAACTGGGCAAAAACGAAGAGAGCCGCAAGCGGATTCGAAAGTGGGTCCAGCAGGGCGGGGGCCTGATCACCGGCGACCTCGGTTGGGGTTGGAAACAACTGCACCCTGGGCAAAGCCTGCGGGAAGACCATCCCGGCAACGGTTTGCTGGCTCCGATGGGCATGGCGATCGCCGACGGCTATTTGCGTCCGGGAGGGGAGGACGGGTTCCTGACGTCGCCGTCACCATCGCTGTTGACCGTCGCGCCGCGGGCGCTGGCGGCCTTGCAGGAAACGCCGGAGGAACGGAGCGGAGAAGAGATTCGCCAAGCGGTCGCCACGCTCGAACTGGCGATCACCAGTATTCCCCCGACGGAAATGGAGCTTCTCTCCTCGCTCCAAAAGTTGCGAACGCGAAAAGCGGAAGCGATCGTGCCGACGGCGGAAAATCCCATCACGTCGAAAACTCCGCTGAAGCGGCTTTTCGTGACGATGTCCCTCGAAGAACTCCAATCGGCACCGCCGGAAAAAGTGACCGCCCTTCCCGCCGCCTCCGATTTCCCCGGAGCGGTTCCCACCTCGGCGAAAAGGGTAACGCGGAAGGTCGTGGTGGATCCGAAAATTCACGGCTGGCACAGCACGGGCCTCTATGCGGCTGCCGGGGAAGTAATCACGATTCAGGTTCCCGAATCGGTTGTCGATCTTCCCAAACATCGGCATCCCCGCATTCGCATCGGAGTGCATCGCGATACCCTTTGGCATTTGGATCGCTGGAAGCGATGGCCGGAAATCACCCTCGAAAAACGGATCGAAGGGACCGAAACGCGCCTCGCCAGTCCGTTCGGCGGGCTCGTTTATGTGACGGTTCCGCAACCGCGACAGGAGGGGCCGTTCACGGTGGAAATCGAAGGGGCGGTGCCCGCGCCCTATTTCGTCCTGGGAGAGACCGACCTGGAAACGTGGCGTGAAGAGCTCCGCCACGCTCCGGCTCCCTGGGCGGAGCTGGAAAGCGATCGCGTGATTTTGACCGTTCCGTCGGAGGTCGTGCGGGATCTGGACGATCCGAAGGAGGTGATGCTTTTCTGGAATCGGGTGCTCGATGCCTGCGCGGAGTTGGTCGGACGGCCGATGGAACGGAATCGTCCGGAACGCTACGTGGCCGACCGCCAGATTTCCGCCGGCTACATGCACTCCGGTTACCCGATCATGACCTGGCTCGACGTACGTAAGAAGTACGTCGACCTGGAGTCGCTCCGACAAGGTAATTGGGGTTTCTTTCATGAAATGGGACACAATCATCAGCATCCTGCCTGGACGTTCGAGGGGACGGTCGAGGTGACGTGTAATCTCTTCACGCTCTACATCTACGACCAGGTGCTCGGCATTCCGCCCCGCCGAGCGCGTGATGTGTTGGAGGATCCGAAACGGTCGAGAAAAATCGAAAAATACCTCCAGGATGGAGCGGAATTCTCCCAGTGGCAGCGCGACCCTTTTTTGGCACTAATCATGTACGTGCAATTGCAAGAGGCGTTCGGCTGGGAAGCCTACCGGAATGTATTCGCCGAGTACCGCGACACCCCACCCGGCGAACTTCCCCGCGGCGAGCAGGAAAAGCGAGATCAATGGATGGTCCGTTTTTCTCGCGAAGTCGGGCGTAACCTGGGACCTTTCTTTGATCGATGGGGAGTCCCCGTCACCGTTGAGGCGAAAGCGTCGATCGAAGATCTTCCGGTGTGGATGCCGGATGAGATGCGCTGATGGGCCGCACCGAGTAGGGGGCGGATTCCGTCCCCGGCGCGAAAAAAAAACGACCCGTCGCGATTCCCCGCAACGGGCCGTCAAATCGAGTGAAGGACTGGTTCTCTTCCTGTTTCGAATGTTCTTTGTCCAGTCATCCTAAAAGCGATGGAATGTGGATCATGGACAAGATTTCGAAAGGCTTGCTCAGGAAGCGGTTTTCCAAACGATGGGTATCGATCAAGCCGTAGAAGCACACCACCGAGGACCGCTTACGGTCCGATCGGCATGGGATTCTCGGCGAGAAAATCTCGGGGTCCGCGGACCTGGTAGTAGGGATACTGGTATCCGACCTGGTCGCATCCGGAGGGGCCGCACTGGCCCATGAGGGCACCATTGGGACCACAGGGGGCCATCCTGCCACCACCGCCAAGCAGTCCGCCGAAGGTCGCAGGGCACATCTTCTGATTATAACAAGGGGCGCATTTGTCGTCGCACACCATACGGCCGCAAGGCGAGGTTCCGAAGGCTCCATAGGATCCTCGACCCATGGGACCATAACCGGCACAACCGATCATTCCGCTGAACAAAATGACACCCAATAGTGCCAGAGTGAATCGTTTCATGACGATGATATCCTTCATTTCCAATGGTGGACTTCCTAATCCCTGTGGGCTCCTTGGCAATGCAAGAAGAACGGGGGATTCCTTTCCCCATGTGCAAGTTTGAATCCTTTCTCCGGGAAATGCTCGCGAAGGCAAGAATGCGGCGCCTGGAGCGATTTCCGATATCACTGACATCGGCGATTCCATTGCGACAGTCCAGAAAAACGTAAAAATTGGTACTTAAGGAAGGAGGGCGAACCTCAAACTCAACTTATCTTCTCCAGGCGGCATTGGTCAACGTCGTTTTCTGCATCGACGAGCATCTCAAGAACCAAAAAAAAACGGCCCGCCAAGAGGGGTGGGAAACTCTTGGGGGCCGCGTTGCTCATGGCGAACCATGAGTTGATTTCAAGGAAGATCGCTTTCGGCTCACTTGGCCTCGATCACGACGAACTGCGTACCGCGCTTCGTTTGCAACAGAAGCAGGATGCCGCTTTCGCCTTGATGTTCCTCGATCGCCTTGCGGAATGCATCGGGGCTGTTCACCTTCTGGCGATTCGCCTCCAGAATGACCATTCCGGTTCGCAATCCGGCCATTTGCGCCGGGGAACCTTGCTCGACACCGGAGATCACGACGCCGTCGTTCGTGTCGATCCCGAGCTTCTCGGCGAGCATTTCGGTGTTCTGTTGGACATCGATTCCCAATTCCTCGAAGGAATACTCCTCGGCCTTCTGTTCCTCCTGCTGCTGCAAGCCGGGCATCTCGGAAATACCGTAGTCTTTCGGCTGTTCGAGACAAACCACGTCGATCTTCCGACGCTTGCCGTCACGGAGGACGACCATCGTTTGGTCCTGACCGATCTGAGCCCGTTCGACCACTCCCTGCAATTGGAGCACGTTGTTGATCGGCTCGCCGCCGAACTCGAGGATGACGTCGCCGGGCTTCAGTCCGGCCTTGGCGGCGGGGGTATCTTTCTGAACACCCGAGATCAACACGCCTTGCTTCGGCTGCGTGCCGAACTTCTCGGCCAGCTCATGAGTCATCGGCTGAATCGAAACGCCGAGGTACGCTCGTTGGACCTTTCCGGTCTTGATCAACTGGTTGGCGACCCAATGGGCAAGATTCGAGGGGATCGCGAATCCGATACCCTGATAGCCGCCCGAGCGGGATTCAATGGCGGTGTTGATGCCGACCACTTCGCCGTTCAGGTTGACCAGCGGTCCGCCGCTGTTGCCGGGGTTGATCGCGGCATCGGTCTGGATGAAGTTTTCCCGCGCCGTGATGCCGATTCCACGGCTCTTGGCGCTGATGATGCCGGCGGTGACGGTGCGCTGCAGACCGAACGGCTGTCCCAGGGCGAGAACCCAATCGCCTACGTCCGCCTCATCGCTGTTGGCCATGGGGGCATGGGGAAGATTCTTCGCGTCGATCTTGACGATCGCCAAGTCGGTCTTCGGATCGGTGAGAACCTCGGTCGCCTCGAATTGACGGCCGTCGTGCAGCGTGATGCGGATATCTCCGTTTCCGGCCACCACATGTCGATTCGTCAGGATGATGCCGTCCGGATCGATGATCACACCGGAACCGGCGCCGGGACCACGGGGCATTCCACGGGGCATCCGCGGCATTTCTCGGAAGAACGGGCCCATTCCCTCATCCTCGAACATGTCTTCGAACGGGGTTCCCTTGAAAGGATTCCGTCCTCGGGGCATGCCCTCGGGCATTTCCTTCGGCCTTTGAACCTTCGTCGTCTTCGGCATATTGGTCACATCGACCACCGCGGGAAGCACCTGGTTCGAGGCATCGCGAAACGCCTTCGAAAGCGACTTGGCGTACTGCAAGTCTTGCTGATCGGCACGACTCGCCTGTGAATACTGGGTCACCGAACCTGCCAGGACCCCGAGGCTCAACGCCATCAGGACCAGCCCCACGCCGAGGGCCCAATTGCTCTTCTTCGTTACCATCTGTTTCATTGTTTCCTCCATCACGAGTGAAATGTGGACCTTACGGTCGGTTTTTCAAAATGCACGGTTTTTCGTTGAAGTACGGTTTGGATGATTGCGTGCAACGCTTTTCCTGTTTTTCCGGATGGGTGGCCACCATATGCATCGAGGAAAAACAGAATACAAAAAGGATCCCGAATTCATATGACATGTGCTGTCATGCGGAGCGATCGTGATCCTGTTCTCTCCCCTTACGGGATCGGGCCTCGACTTGTTCATCCGCTGCTCCCCCCTTGCCGCTGAAAATGATCTCCTTCGAAGCTCGACGGTCGACACGTCGAAAATCGATCAATGAGAAAAACTCATGGAGATGGCAAGGAAAGGAAAAACGGGCAATCCCCGAGTGTCCGGCAAAGGGTAGCGTTGCTTTCACCCGACTGTTGCCTCACGTGCGGAGAATGTTGCAAAAAAATTTTCACCCCCGAAAATGGGGAAGCTGAAATACGGCGCAGTAGGCTCGCTCGGCTATTTTGAACGGGACGATGTCTCGAGGCCGGAACGCGGCTCGGCTTCTTCTCAAAACCCCGCGGGATACAACTATTTGGGAAAAAATGCAAAATCCGCAAGAACGGTCTGCCGTGGAAGATCATCTCACTAACGATGGAGCCGGCATCTGGAGCCTCCAGTCCCCCTCACGAATTCCGTCGCGAGTCGTCGCCGCCGGAACTCAGGAGTTGGCCATTGGTCGATTTTTGGAGGATCGCATGTATTTATGGGCAATAAATGGTGAAAAAAGCCCACGGATATCGTAAAATGATATAATAGAGAAGATTTTCCTTTCCCGTCGACCTTGGCAAATACGAAAAAGCAAGTCGCGACTCTTGCCCACCAACTTTGCCACGACCGAAGCATCCGCCTCTCCCGCCTCGTTTCCCCTACACGGAAGAACAGCATCACATGCTTATTCAAAAGGAGTCAAGCCACCGCCTGCTGAAAAAGCTCACGACGAGAAGGCGGCCCCCTTCTTTTTCGATTCTTCTCCGGAAGAATTGGGGAGGGTTTGCGCAGCAGACATTTTGGTGCATGTTGGCAGCAGGGTTTTTCGTGGCGCCGGCCCCGAAGGCCCAAGGCCAGGTGGAGGAGTCGGAAAGGAAGTTGGCCGTTCAGAACGGACTCGATTGGCTCGCTTCGCGTCAGTCGAACCGGGGTTCCTGGCAGGGGGGCGACAATGCCTATCCTACGGCCATGACGGCACTTGCGGGAATCGCGCTACTGAGCGAAGGATCGACGACCTTACAAGGAAAGTATGCCCGGAATGTCCGCGCGGCTGTCGATTTTCTGGTCAGCCGCAGTTGCCCGAACGGATTGATCGGCGAACCGGCCCAGGATGATCGGTACACTTATGGGCATGGATTCTCGATGCTCTTTCTCTCGCAAGTGCTCGGCGAGGAAGAGGACCTGACGCGGCGGGAGGAGTTGATCGACATCCTGACCCGAGCGGTGGAGTTCACCGGCCGAGCCCAGACCACCGCCGGTGGTTGGGGATACGTCAGTGCTAAGGACGGAAACGATTACGACGAAGGTTCGACGACCATCACCCAGGTGCAGGGCCTTCGAGGATGCCGCAACGCGGGGATTCCCGTCCCTCGGGAAATCATCGATCGGGCGATCGACTACATCAAGCGCTGTTCGATCGACGGCGGTTCCGGAGGGGTACAATACAACATTTCCGGCGGCGGAGGGCGCCCCGCCATCAGCGCGGCCGCCATCGCCTGTCTATTCAACGCCGGGGAGTACGACGACGAGTACGTCCCCAACTTGATGAAATATTGCGACCGACACTTACTTAACCTTTCAAATCAAGGATTCGGACATTGGCACTACGCCCACTATTACTTCGCTCAAGTCAAATACCGGGAGGGTGGCAAAGCCTGGCGGACCTATCGCGACAAACTTTACCAGCAGCTTATCACGGAGGTTTCTTCCGACGGCAGCTGGCAACAGGGATATGTCGGCCCGGTGTACACGACCTCGATCAACTTGACGATTCTCCAGTTGGATCAGGCCGCGCTGCCGATCTACCAACGCTGAGAGAAACCGATCCCATTCCCGAAAGAGAAGGGTCCACGATGCAAACGCCCCAGGAATCCGCTGTTCCCGCGAACGAGGCCGACCATATCACCGAGGACGATCACCGCATGATCGACCGACTCGGCGAAGCGAAGGAGAAGATCCTCCAGCAACTTTCCCGCGTGATCGTCGGGCAGCAGCAGGTCATGGAGGAGTTGCTCATTTCGCTTTTCAGCCGCGGTCATTGCATGCTCGAAGGCGTCCCGGGACTCGCCAAGACCCTCATGATCAGCACACTCGCGCAAACGCTCGATCTGCGGTTCAGCCGAATTCAGTTCACTCCCGACCTGATGCCGGCCGATATCACGGGGATCGACATCATCGAGGAGGATCGGAGCACGGGCAAGCGGGCGTATCGCTTCCTCGAAGGGCCTCTGTTCGCCAATGTGGTGCTGGCCGACGAAATCAATCGGACCCCGCCGAAAACGCAAGCGGCACTCCTGGAGGCGATGCAGGAGCGGCACGTGACGGTCGGCCGAACGCGGCATCACCTGACCGATCCTTTCTTCGTGCTCGCGACGCAGAACCCGATCGAGCAGGAGGGGACCTATCCGCTTCCGGAAGCGCAACAGGACCGCTTCATGTTCAAGGTGTTTGTCGATTATCCTTCGTTCCAAGAAGAGTTCGAGGTGGCCCGACGGACGACCTCCCGGGAGATTGCCGAAGTGGAACCGGTGCTGGAAGGATATGAGATCATCGCGCTGCAGCAGATGGTGCGGAAGGTACCGGTGAGCGACCACCTGATCCGGTACGCGCTGGCGTTGGTCCGGCAGACCCGGGTCGACGAATCGGGCACTCCGGAGACGATCCGGGAGTACGTCTCGTGGGGAGCGGGCCCCCGGGCGGTGCAGTTCCTCATCCTCGGCGGCAAAGCGCGGGCGTTGCTCGAAGGCCGAAGCCATGTGACCGTCGACGACATCCGCGCGTTGGCCAAGCCGGTTCTCCGTCACCGCCTGGTGATGAGTTTTCTGGCCGAAAGCGAAGGCGTCACCGCCGACGACGTGGTCGATCAACTACTCGAGTCCACCCCCACCAGCGAAAACGAATTGATCAACGATGCCCGATTCGCCAAACTATTTTCATCCTGAGACGCTCCGCCGTATCGCCCGACTCGATTTTCGGGCCCGGCATGTCGTCGAGGGATTCCTCTCCGGCATGCACAAGAGTCGTCACTTCGGCAACTCGGTCGAGTTCCGCCAGCACCGGGAGTACGTCGCCGGCGATGATCCGAAGAACGTCGATTGGAAGGTTTGGGCTCGCCAAGATCGGCTTTACGTGAAGCAGTTCGAGGAAGACACGAACTTGAACCTGACCCTCCTGGTCGATGCCTCTTCGAGCATGACCTACGGATCCGAAGCGATGACGAAGTACGACTACGGCGCGACGGTCGCCGCTTCGCTCGCTTACCTCGCACTCCGACAGCAGGACGCCGTCGGCTGCCTGACGTTCGATCGCCGCAAACGAACGCAGCTCCCGTTTCGCACCCGGCAATCGCATCTGGCGGCGGTGGTCCAAACGCTCATGGATTCCGACCCGAGCCGTCATGCCGACGACGAGACGGATGTAGAGCAAACGGTCGTCGAGGGGAACCGGGAAAAAGAATCGGCATCGGGCCTGCTTCGCCAGTGGCAACCGAATCTCGAGGAGGTGCTGCTCGCCGTCGCCGAGAGCACCCCGCGGCACGGGATGATCGTGCTTCTCTCCGATCTCTTGGTCGATCGGCAGGGCCTTTTTCGCGGACTTCGACTCTTGCAGAGCCACGGACACGACGTGATGGTCTTCCATTTGCTCGATGACGAAGAGCTCGACTTCCCGCTCTCGGGGGCCACGCGATTCGAAGGCCTGGAAATGCCGTTGCATCTTCGATGTGATCCCCGAATGCTTCGCGACGCCTACCTCGATGCGATGGAAGCCTATCTCGGCGAAGTCCGCCGGGGCTGCACCAAAATCCGCGCCGACTACACCCTGTTTCGGACGAGCCGTCCTCTCGACGCCGCACTGGCCGAGTACTTGAGCTTTCGCGCCGACCGGGTCCGTGCCCATCATGTGAAAGGATGATCACCTAATCCTCTTCCGATAGGTGAGGAATCGAATACGACGCTGATTGGAAAACCGTTTCATGTTCACTTATCCGAGTCTGCTCATTTGGGCTTTGCCGGCGGTCGGCCTGGTCGTGTTGATCCACCTGATCAACATGTTCCGGCACCGGCGCGTCCGGTGGGCGGCAATGGAATTCCTGCTGGCCGGCTACAAGAAGAACCGCAACCGGATTCTCCTGCAGCAGTTGCTGCTGTTGTTGCTCCGTTCGCTGGCGGTGCTGCTGATCGTCCTGATGCTGGCCCAACCGCGCGGCTTCGGGAAACTGGCCGACCTGTTCGGGACCGACCAACCGGTCCACCACATCATCCTGTTGGACGACAGTTTCTCGATGGGGCAGCGGGTGACGAATCGCAACATGTTCGACACCGCCAAAGGGGTGGTTCGCGATATCGTCGAGCGTGCCGTCGAAACCTCGCAACCGCAACACATCACGCTGGTTCGCTTCTCCGAAGCGGTCCCGGTCCGCCAAGGGGAGATGCCCGATCTACTGGAAATGCTGCTCGATTCTCAAGGACGGGAACTGGCCGAGGAACGCCTCGGTCAACTCCCGCTCTCGCAGACCGATGCAGGTCCGCTCGAGGCGCTGCGCACGGCGGTGGTCCTGAGCGAGAATTCGAGTCTGCCGCATCAAATCGTCTACCTGGTTTCCGACTTCCGCAAGCGAAACTGGCAGGATGACCGAGAGGCAATCCGAGAACCGATCGAACAACTCTCCCGGCGGGGAACGCTCCTGCGCACGCTGCGATGCTCCCTACCCGAGAGCGACAATCTGGCGATCACTTCGGTCAAGACGGCCGAGGGAATCCGCGCGGCCGAGATTCCGGTCATGCTGGAGGCGACGGTCCGCAATTTCGGGACTCGGCCGGTGAGCCATGTGCCGCTGCTGATCACCATCGATGGAGAACCGCAGCCGAATCGCCTGATCGATCGCATCGCTCCCGGCGAGCAGACCGCCTTTCGCTTCCCGGTCCAACTTCCCGGGGGAGGCAGCCACCGCGTTCGCGTCCAGCTCGACCCCGACACACTCGCCATCGACAACAGCCGTTACTTGGTACTCCACGTGCCCGAAGAGGTCGCCGTGCTTCTGATCGATGGATCCTCAGACCAGCGGGAATCCCGCTATGTTCGGACCGCCCTGGCCCCCGGCGGAGTGAGGAGCGGCATTCGCGTGCAGACGGAACCTCCGCGTTTTTTGAGAAATCATCCGCTGGAAAACTTCGATACGATCTTCCTGCTCGACCCACCCGAACTCGAGCGATCCTCGGTCCTTGCCTTGGAGAATTTCGTGCGTGAGGGCGGAGGACTGGCGATCTTCGCCGGACCGACGGTCGACCCGAACTGGATCAACGAGACGCTCTATCGCGGCGGCGAGGGAATCTATCCGGTGCCTTTGGAAGGCGAGCGGGGACTGATGCCCGACTTCTTGCATCCGGAAAACGATCTGCAAATCGTCGCCTCCCATCCCATCTTTCGTATTTTCGAAATGGGCGGAACCTCCCTCCTTTCCACCGTGACGGTGGAGCGTTATCTCGAAGCGGTCGCTCCCTTGCCGGAAGCGGCAACGGCTTCGTCGAAGGTGCTTCTTGAATTGCGGGGCGGACATCCCCTGGTCGTCGAAAAGCCTTTCGGAAAAGGTCGCGTTCTGGCGGTGCTCACGACCGCCTCGCCGCGATGGAACGACTGGGGCCGCGGCAATCCGAGTTTCGTCATTCTGATGCTCGAAAGCATCGCCCACCTCGCCCGATCTCACTCCCCCGACACGCGGTCGTTGGTCGGGCAGTCGCTCTCATGGCTGTTTCCCACGGAAGGTTACCGCAACGAGGTCCGCTTCGCCCTGCCGAGGCCGGAAGCAATCGCACCGAGCGTCGCGGAAGACAAAGACGTAGACGTAGAAAAGGCCGCGGAATCGGTCAAGGTGACGGCCGTGAACGAAACGATCGAAAACGAGCTGATGCGTCGCGCGACTTTGCCCGAAGCACCGTACCGGGGTTTTTACGAGATCACCCTCACCCGAACCGACGGCAACCGAGATCGGCGGACACTGGCGGTCAACGTCCATGCCGAAGAAGGGGACCTTTCCGTGCTTCCACCGCCTGCGTTGGCCGACTTCTTCGAGGGGACCTCCGTGCTGCATCACTCGGCCGAATCGTTCACTCTGCCTGTGGAATCGATGCAAAGCTCGCGTTTGACCGAACCGCTGCTGCTCTTGGTCATCCTGCTGTTACTCGCCGAATCATTTCTCGCCGGACACCTCTTGCGCCCCCGTCGTGAGCCGCTCCTGCACCTTGGGAAAGGAGGGACACGATGATCGCTTGGGCCACTTTGCTGATCGCGAACATCCCGGCCGTTTCGGAATGGTGTCCGTCCCTGCTGCGGATGCCGATTTTCTCCCAACAAATGCATACCACCTTCCGCTTCGCCCGCATTCACGAAAACAGCGACTGGCTGTTGCCGGTGGGGATCTGCGTGCTCCTGTTGGTCTGGGTCCGTTTCTCCTACCTCCGCGATGCCCGGGAACTCAAAACATGGCAATGCCGCATGCTGATCTTCCTCCGTTCACTGGTCTTCTTCGGCCTGCTGCTTTTCTACCTGCAACCTCAGTTCCAGGTGGAACGGGAAGTGGTTACCGATAGCCGTGTTGCCCTGGTGATCGACACGAGTTCCTCGATGGGCAGTCGCGACGAGCAGTTCCCCGACGGCTCGCTCCACGTTTCCACCCCCACGGATTCCGCCACCCCGAAAAGTGATCGGAACGCGAATTCCGTGACCCGGCTGGAACGCCTGACCGACTGGCTGGGAAGGTCGTCGCTGGTGGAAACGCTCCGTCGAAAACACGATGTGGCTATTTATACATTTGATCAGAAAATTCAGTTGATCGGAGTACGTTCGAAAATAGATGAGGGCGAATCGGACGAGAATCAAGCCGATCTGGAAGCCTGGATGGAACTCCCCGAGGAGGTCGAATCCTCCGAATCGATCTCCGACGACGCTTCATCGGCGAACAAGCAACCAGGGCTTTCGGCTGATTGGCTGCTTAAACTGGAAGCGCACGGAACCCAAACCCGGTTGGGGGAAATGCTTCAGAAGGCGATCGAACGGGAACACCGCCATCCGATCGCGGGAATCGTGTTGATGACCGACGGAGGCCAGAACGCGGGACCGGGCCCCGAAGAGGCCGTCGCTTCGGCTCGTGGCGGGGCCGTCCCGGTTCACGCGGTCGGATTCGGCGCGGCGGAACCGATGATGAACGTTCGCGTGGCCCATGTCGACGCCCCTCCGCGCGCCTTTCCGGATGATCCGTTCTCGGTCCGAGCCCAGATCGAACTCACCGGAACCCTCTCGCAACAGTCTGGTTCGGAGAAAGTCCTGCCGGAAGCACCTCGGCAGTGGACCATCCCCGTGGAACTGGTGATGCGCTCGCCGAAGCTTTCAAACAAATCGGAGAGCGAAAGAACCGACGACGCACCGCCTACACCTGCCTTCGACGAACGGCTGATCCAAACGAAGGAAGTGGTGCTCGAGCGAGACGAAAAAGTGGCGAAGATCGACTTCGAGGTGACACCCGCCGAAAAAGGTCCCCGGGTGCTCATCGTCCGCGCGAAGCCGCCCGAACAAGATAACACCGCCACCGACGATCAGCTCGAAACCGATATCGAAATCGTCGACCGCCGCGACCGAGTCCTGCTGTTCGCCGGCGGCCCGAGCCGCGACTACCGTTTCTTGCGAGGACAGCTCTACCGAGACCCCTCGATGGAAATCGACCTCTATCTTCCATGGAGTCAGGCCGGGATTTCGCAAGAGGCGGACCATCTCCTCGATCATTTTCCGCAAACACGGGCAGAGATGTTCGAGTACGATTGCCTGGTTGCGTTCGACCCCGCCTGGAACACCCTCGCCCCCGAACAAATTCGCCTGTTGGAGGAATGGATCGCCCGCCAGGCGGGCGGAATGATCGTCGAGGCGGGACCGGTCTTCATGGGCGACCGCATCAGTGGGTGGGTCGCCAATCCCGAGATGAAGATCATCCGCGGTCTTTACCCGGTCCGATTGTTCGATCGGACCTCGCTCTGGGAACACCGGTTCTCCGCCGACACACAACCGTGGCCGCTCGATTTCACGCCGGCGGGCCGTCAGGCCGATTTTCTCTGGCTCGGCGACTCCGCGGCGGAAAGCCTTGCCACATGGAGCCGCTTCCCCGGGGTGTACAGTTATCAGTCGGTCCAGGGGGTTAAACCGGCCGCTACCCTGTTTGCCCGATCGACATCCCCCGACGCCTCGGCATCGTCCGGCGAAGCGGTCTACTTCGCCGAACACTTCTACGGTTCCGGTCGGGTGTTCTACATCGGCAGCGGAGAACTCTGGCGACTTCGGCAGATCGACCCTGCCCTTTTTGAACAATTGTTCACAAAGCTGATCCGGCATGTCTCTCAGGGACGCCTTCTGCGAGAGTCGGATCGAGGAACGCTCGCAACCGACCGACGCTTCTACCCCCTCGGGGCCACGGCCACGATCCGCGCGACCCTTTCCGACGTCGATCTCCAACCGCTGACCGCCTCGGAGGTCGTCTTGGAGGTCATCACTCCCGGTGGGACGGCGCGGACGACCACGCTCTCGCCCGATGTCGACGTGCCGGGCAATTTTCTCGGTTATCTTCCGATGAACGAGGAAGGAGTGTGGCGATTGAGACTGACGCTCCCCGAGAGCGACCAACAGCTTTCGAGGACCCTCCGCGTGAGGATGCCGGATCTGGAACGGGAAAACTCCGGTCGTAACGATGCGTTGCTCACGGAAATCACCGACCGGACCGGAGGAACTTATTACCCATCGCCGGAAGCAGCCCTCGACCCCGCATGGACCGGCCCTGCGAAATCGGAAACGGAAACCACCGAAAACGAAGAAGAAGCGAATCTCCCCGCCGTCCTCCCCGACCAGACGCGCATCAGCCTGCAATCCTCTCCACCAGACCGCCAGTTCGAACGGTGGAGCATGACGGTGTTTCTGTGGGTTCTTTGCGGGCTGGTTCTCGCCGAGTGGTTGATCCGACGCTTACTGAAATTGGCTTGATCGTTTATCAAAAAACACTTTTTGCATTATCCTTCGAGGAATCCGATCGAGATGAAATCGCCCCGACACTCGACACTCCCTTCACTGATTCGAGAGAAGCTCCGGCTTTGGCGAAGGGGAATCCGCGCGATGTTGCTGGCCGAGGGGATCCCGATGACGATCTTCCTCTTGGGCACCCTGTTCTGGGCGACCTTGGCGTTCGACCGATTTTTCGAACCGGGGATCGTGTGGCGGATCGTATTGCTGACGGCCGTCCTTTCGACACTCGTCGTCCTTCTCTGGAGGAATCTGCTCGCCCCTCTATTCACTCCGCTCGATGAAGATCGTCTCGCTTTGTCGTTGGAGCGGCAGGTCCCCGAGCTGAACGAATCGCTGATTACCGCCGTGCAACTTCTTCGTGACCATCGCGCGCGGCAAGAGACTCACCCCCTGCTTCTGGCCCGAAGCGTCGAGGCGGCGTGCCGACATCTCGAACAGGTATCACTCCGGCGATTGTTCCGATATCGGCGAGCCGGATGGTGGACGACGATCGCGGTGGCGATGGCGGCGACCGTACTCAGTTTCGTCTTCATGCACTTCCAAGCCGCCGAGCTCTGGGCAAAGCGGGTCCTGCTTTTCTCCGATCAGAAGTGGCCGCGGGCGACGCGACTGGTGGTCGAAGGATTCGATGAAAACGGCGTGATGAAGGTGGCTCGTGGCGACGAACTGACCCTGGAAGTGAAGGCCGATCTCGAAATGCCGCGAGTCCCGGAGATCGTCGAAATCCATCCTCGAACGGTCGACCGAGCGCTGCCTCCGGTGAGAATGGTCCGCACCGGACAAGTGCAGCCCGGTGCCGATCGTTACGTGCGTTTTCTGTACACCTTTCCAGAACTCTTGGACTCGCTCGAACTGGAAATCCGAGGGGGGGACGCCGTGGTGTCGGGACTCCGCATCGAAGTGGTCGAGCCACCTGTCCTTTCCGAACTGGAACTGGCTTGCCGCTATCCGGAGTACATGAATCTCCCGGACAGAACAATCACCCCCACCGGCATGACCGCCATTGCCCGAGGCACTCAGGTGACTCTATTGGCGACCTCGAACCGCCCGCTCGCCGAGGCGGTGATGACGTTCGATGGAAACGAGCGGGTGCTGTTCTCCGATCGTCGGAGCGACTCCTCCGAACCCCCTTCTTCGCCGGCGCGCTCGTTCCAAGCCGAACTGGGGGTGATCGAGAAGGACCAAGTGATCCAGATGCAACTGACCGATCCGAACGGCATCGCCAATCGGCAACCGATCCGACTCGTCCTTTCCGTGCGGGAGGACGAAATCCCGCAGATCACCTCGAAGCTACGCGGTATCGGTTCCGCGATCACGCCGGTGGCGACCTTGCCGGTCGAGGGGAAGGCGACCGATGACTATGGTCTTGCTCGGCTGTGGTTCGAATACCAATGGCATCGCCCGACCCCGACGAACGCCCCGGAGGCAGAAGACTCGGCATCGGAGGAACCCTCCGATGGAGAAAACCAAACGCCGATCGCCCCTCAAGATCATGCCGGTGAGCTGCTGATCGCCGAACGGGAAGACGCCCCACTCGAGCTCCCGCTGTCGGCCGATTTCCCGGTCGAGAGTCTCGCTCTGGAGCCCGGAGATCGACTGACGGTGGCCATCGCCGCCTCCGATCACTACAATTTGGAACAGGAGCCCCATCGAGGGCGCGGCGACCGATACGCGCTCGAAGTGGTCACCCCCGCGCGTCTTAAAGGCATGCTCGAAGCGAGAGAAATCGTCCTGAGGCAACGCTTCGAATCACTCATCCTCGATGTCCGACGCAGCCGGTCTCTCGTCGATGAGATCGGGGATCTTCCCGAACCGCAATCGGAAACCGACAAAGAGGAAGAAGAGCAGGAAGCCGACGCGAAGACGGAGGAAACCGAAGAATCGGAATCCGCCGAGAGCGAAGAAGCACCCGATCCGGTGTCCGAAGATATCACGGTGCAAGGGCTCCGGATTTCCCGATCGCTGCGAGACACGAAAAAAGAAGCGTTCGAAACCCGGGCTACCGCCGAGTCGTTTCTCGGCATCCGCGACGAAATGATCAATAATCGCATCTACTCCGACGAAGTGAAACAACGGCTGGAAGTCCAAATCGTCCAGCCGCTTCAGCAGATCGCCGAGGAGGAGTTTCCGGAACTCGACAAGCGACTTCATCGACTCCGAGACACTCTGGACGACGCTTCCTTGCGAAAAGAAAGCCGGAAGGCGTGCCTCGATCAGATCGACCTGATTTTGCAAAAAATGGAGACAATCCGGGAGCAGATGGTCGAAATGGAAAGTTTCCATGAAGTGATCGAACTGTTGCGATCGATCATCGAACGCCAGGAAGCGCTCCGAGAAGATACGTCCGAGGAGAAAAAAGAAAAACTCCGGGATCTTCTCGATTTGTAATACGGAAGGATGATCATCATGCCAGCGACAAGCCGCAGACCGTCCTCTACGAGAATCGCGGGAAATCCGCAAGCGTGCTTCGCCCCGCTTCCCTATATCTTGGTGGCGGTTTTCGCGTCGTTATGGATGGGCGATTCCCTCCTCGCCCAGGAATCCTCGGAATCCGGACAAGCCAAGGAGGTCGAAGCAGCCCCCAAGGCCCCGCTTTCAGAGCGTCAACAGGAGTTGGCCGAGAAGTACATCCATTTGGAGGAAGTGCTTCTCCGAATGGCGGAGATCGACGCGACCGACAATCCCCATCGGCAGGGCGTCATCAAAAAAACGCTCGGTCAAGGCAAGGAACGGATGATCGCCACTCGAATGGAATCGCTCGTGGAACTGCTCTCCGACGAACAGTTCACCAAAGCGATCGAAAATCAGGAGGCGATCGAACAGGAACTTCGCCAACTTCTGCAACTGCTCGAGAGTGAAAACCGTTCGGATGAACGGAAATCGGAGAAGGAGCAGATCCGCCGCTGGCTCCAACAGATCGACCAGTTGATCCACCGCCAGAAGAGCCTCAAGGGACGCACCGCGTCGAAGGAGTCGAAAGAGAAACTGGCCGAACAGCAGAAACAACTCGGGGAAGAGACCGGAAAGCTCTCCGAGGAGATGTCGAAAGACCCCTCGGAAGATACCGGTTCCGACGAGCAGGAATCCGGGCCGTCGCCCCAGAGGGACGGCGAAGAGAATCCGTCCGAATCGTCGGGCGAAGCGGACTCGTCGAAGCAGGGCGAATCCGGAGAGGGGAAGAAGGACGAATCGGAAAAGGAGGACTCTTCCAAGCCGGAAGATCAAGAAACCTCCAATGCCGATGAGAAAGCTTCGGACCAAGAGGACGAGGATCCTTCGGGGAAGAAGAGCCGCGAGAAAAACGACGACTCGAAACAGAGCGACGCCTCCCAAGATCCCTCTTCAAAGAAGTCTTCGTCGTCTCCTTCTTCATCGCCATCATCGAACGAGAAAGACAAGAAACAAAACACGCCGTCTTCGGAAACTCCCTCTTCCCCACAGCATCGGCAGGAAGAGGGCGAGTCGTCGAAGTCTCCCCCCTCCCCGACGCGGAAATCGCTCCAGGAAGCCCAGCAGCGGATGCGAGCCGCCGAAGAAGCTCTCCGGAAGGCTCAGCGTGACGAGGCGGAAGAAGCTCAAGAGGAAGCGATCGCCGAACTCGAACGAGCCAGGGCGGAACTGGCGGAGATCCTCCGTCAGCTTCGCGAGGAAGAGATGATGCAGTTGCTCGAATGGCTCGATGTACGTTTCGCGCGGATGCTCCGCATGCAAGAGAATGTCTTGCGTCAGACCCAAAGCCTTCGCAATGAAGCCGGGCTTCAGATGGCCGACGAAGGAACACCGAAAGAACATCTTCCCGAGCTTCTCCGAGATCCTCCGAAGCAAGCCGAGGAGGCTGAACCGCTCCCCCGGGAATTCCAAATACGCTCAAATCGGCTCAGTGCTGAGGAAAAAGCGATCGTGGAACAGGCGGACGCCGCCCTCTTGCTTCTGCGCGACGACGGGACCGCCCAGGCGATGGAGGAATCGCTCCAGCAGACGCGGTTCGACATGAGTGAGGTCGTCACCCGGTTCTCCGAAACGAAACTCGATCGGATCACCGTCGTCATTCAGCAGGACATCATCGAATCGCTCCGCGAGATGATCGAAGCGGTGCAAAAAGCGAA
The DNA here is from genome assembly GCA_964632505.1 of uncultured Planctomycetaceae bacterium. Taxonomy (GTDB): domain Bacteria; phylum Planctomycetota; class Planctomycetia; order Pirellulales; family Thermoguttaceae; genus CAZWCE01. The sequence continues at coordinate 63,397 of CAZWCE010000009.1, forward strand.
GAAAGATCAAGAAAAGAAACAACAAAAACCGCAGCAGAACAGCCGGCCGATGAAGCCGGGCGAACGTCCTCTGATCGATATTCTCGTCGAACTGAAGATGATCCGAACGATGCAGAAGAGAGTCAACGACCGCACCGAACGGTACGAGCAATATCCCCGACGTGACGCCGCCGACCGCCGGCGGTTGGCCAAAGCGGTCGAGGAGCTTTCCCGGCAGCAACGCCGCATCCATGAAATCCTTCACGATCTCGAAGTGGGAAGGAACCGATAATGATTTCTGCACCTTTTTATCGATATCTCATGATTCTCGGCCCAATGGCTCGTCCGCTCATCTTCGCGGCTTCGATCCTGTTCATGGTAATGAGTGACGCGGTCATCGCAGACGCCGCACAACGATGGCGACCGCAAGATCCGCTCGCTTACGACGCCCCCCCCACCGAAGAAAAGCTACAAAAGGGGCATGTCGAAAAGAAAAAGAATCCGAAGCCGGAACAAACGTTCCAACCGCCCGAAGAGATGTCGCTGAAGGAGATGCGCCGGGTCCTGCTTCGATGGATGACCGAACGCGGGATCGATGAAAAGAAGCGGTTGGACATTCTCGCCCGCTGGGAAACGCAGCTCGAAGGCGATCCCGGCGACGAGACACGTCTTCGGGAGACGCTGCATACCGCGGCCCGGATTTCCGAACACATTCCGCGGTTCCTCGCCGCGTGCGACGAACTCATCTGGGACCCACCTTCGATGGGCGCCGCCGAGCTGCCGGAGTTCGAAACGTTGAGGGAAGACGAACTACCGCCGTCGGTGGAGTCGCACTTGAAGCTCTATCTCGCGTGGCGGCTGGTGCAGGCGAATCTCTACGACGAAGCGTGGGACCTCTTGGAAAACCGCCCCACCGAACCTTGCCTCGCTCCCTCGATCCTGCTCTTCTGCCGAGCCGTCGCCGCCCATCGATTGCTGTTGGAAAAGGAAAGTCTCGAGGCCCTGGATGTTCTGAATTCCGGAGAAACCGAGGCATCGCGCCGGCACCAGGAACTCGCGAGGTTGATGGAAGAGGACTTGAAACGCCTCAAGAAGGATAGTCCCGAGCACATCTCGCGCCGCATGGAGGACATCGAACGCCGCCTCGGATTCGGTCGCACCGGCGAGAAGGTCCAAGAAGTGGAGAAAGGCGTGATCGACTCGCTCGACAAACTGATCCAACAAATAGAGGATCAGGTGCAGCAACAACAGCAACAACAGCAGCAACAGTCGATGCCCTCGAAAAACGCGCAGTCACAGCCCGCCGAGTCGAGCCGGATTCTGCGCGGCAAGGGCCCTGGGCGGGTGGACAAACGCGACATTGGCAGCGGAAGCGGTTGGGGCGACCTTCCGCCGAAGGAACGCGAAAAAACCCTACAACAGATCAATCGCCAATTCCCTTCGCATTACAGGACCATCATCGAGCAGTACTTTCGCAAGATGGCCGCCGAGGAAGAATAGCGTTCCATGCGGATCGTCCTCTCACGATGTTCCCCGGGCACATATCATGATGATGCATCCTTCATCTAGGGGCACACGATGGTCGTGCATCCGTCAAGGCATCGGATACCGTGTCGGCATTTGGACATCGTAGGCGCGCCATTTCTCAATGAGCGACTTGAGTTTCTCGGGTTCTTTTTCCGCGAGGTCCTCACTTTCGTCGATATCCTCGGCCAGATGATAAAGCTCCCATTGGCGGGAAATCGGCGGATTACGAACCAGCTTCCAATCGCCCGAGCGTAGGGCCGTTCGATTGCCCTGCCGCCAGTAGAGCGTCTGGTGGGGCGGCTCCTCTTTTTTTCCGAGCAGATAGGGGAGCAAGTTCACCCCATCGCGTCGGCGGGGTTGCGGGTCCTTCTCTCCGGCGGCCGCCAACGCGGTCGGGTAGATATCCAGCGAGGAAACGGGGCGGGGGTACTTCCCGCCTTCGGGCAAAACCTTCTTCCACTGCACGAAAAACGGGATTCGAATTCCCCCTTCGTACAGGTGCCCTTTTTCGCCGCGCAAGGGCAGGTTGCTCGAGGTGAGTTCCCGGGTGGGACCGCCGTTGTCGCTGAGGAAAAAGACGAGAGTATTTTCTTCCAATCCCAATTCCCGGAGTGTTTTCATCACATCCCCGACGGCGTCGTCCATGCAGGCGAGCATCGCCGCGAAAATCCGACGATGCACATCGTCGATCTCCGAAAACCGTTCCATGTCTTCCAATTTACACTGAAGTGGACTATGCACCGCGTTAAACGCCAGATAGAGAAAGAACGGCCGCTTTCGGGTCCGGCGGATGAAATCGGTTGCCTCGCGGGCGAAAGCATCGGTCAGATATTCCTCCTCCACCACCGGCTGGCCTCCACGATAGATCGGGTTGCAGGCATCATAGGCCGGTTCGTGATGTCCCATATGCGTCGAGAGGACGAGATTGCCGACCTGCCAGCGACCGAGAGTCCCATCGGGCAAGCGATGGCGGCGGAGCATCGTCACGACACCCTCATACGGCGGTGGAACAAAAAAATGTCCCTCGTGCAGAAAACCGAAGAACTCCTCGAAACCACGAAAGAGCGGATAATACGACGCCGTCCCACCCAGATGCCATTTGCCGACAAGAGAAGTCGCGTAGCCGCTTCTTTCCAAGGCATCGGCCAGGGTCGTCTCCGAAAGCGGCAGGCCCAGTTTCGGATCCTCGTTGCGCATTCCCACGGGATTGAACTCATAGCCGAAACGGGCGGGGATGCGACCGGTCAGAAGCCCGGCCCTCGAAGGACTACAATACGCGGCCGTCACGTAGGCATTGGTACACCGAATCCCACCGTCGGCAAGGTCGTCGAGATGCGGGGTGGGAATCTCGCGGGGATCGTCGTCGGGAAAACGAAGTTCTCCGTATCCCAAATCATCGGCAAACAATATAATGATATTCGGGCGTTCACTATCTGCCGCAAAGAGCATCGGACGGCAAAAGAGCATCACTCCCACCATCACCATCAGATGGAACGTGGACTTCATCGGCATTTCCTCCATACGCTCGTTGATGAGGACCGCTTCCGGGACCTCAAGTATCAAGGCCCCCCTTTCGACTCTACTTGAACCGAATCGGCCAGGGAAATCCACTTGCGGGAGGCGGGTCAAAAAGAAACAAGCTGTGCCTTAGGGAAAGCGAAATGAGAGAACACATGTTCATCGCCAGAAATCATCTCCGGCGAACGGGTGATGCGGCCCTTCCAATTTCGGTTTGGGAAGAAGCGCGAGCATCTTTTCGGCAAGTTTCAGATCGGTTTTGGTCGTGATCTTCAGATTTCTTCGATCACAGGGCACGATCCGCACCGGATGCCCCGCTCTTTCCACCAATTGGGCATCGTCGGTGGCGGCGAAGCCTTCCCGCTTTTCATAGGCCTCCTCGAACCAATCCCGTCGAAAAACCTGCGGGGTTTGAGCTTCCCAGAGGTTGTCGCGGGCGACCGTCTCCTGAATCACATGCTGGGCGTCGACTCGTTTCAAGGTTCCCACCACCGGCGTGGCCAACATCGCCGCACCATGCTTTTTCGCTGCATCGAAAACCTGCTCGATCCAAATCTCCGAAAGGCAGGGACGGGCGGCGTCGTGCACGGCGACCAGGTCGACCTCCTCCCTCAGATGGGAGACGGCGTTCTCGATCGAATCGGCCCGCTCCGCGCCACCTTCCACCAGAGTGACTTCGAGAAACGCCAAGTTCGAGGCGAATCGGCTGAGGAACATTTCTCGATCCTCCGGCGCAATGACCACCAGAACTTGCACGACCTCTTTTTGTTGGAGGAATTTTTCCGTACTGAACAACCAGACAGATCGATTGTTCAACATGGCGAACGGCTTCTTCGTGTGCCTGTCCTGGAACCGCCGGCTACTTCCCGCCGCGGCGATAATGACCCCGATTTTCGTCACCCGCTACTCCTTTCCAGCATGATGGCATGGGGGCGTGGAATGTCCCCCGAAGCACCGACCAGCGGCCCTCTTCCCTCAAGCCACCCGCATATCCGATCGTTCGCTTCAAAACGCTTCCCCAGCGGTCGCAGGAAGTCGAGGTATTCCCGCCTCTGCAAGTCCGTCAAACGACGGTACCAGTGGACCAGCCCACCGCGTTCGCCGGGGAACCCAAGCCCGAACACCACAGCCCGATCGCAATCTTCGAGTCGATCGGTAATGCGATCCTCGATGATCCGCGCCCCTTCGAGCAACATCGCCCCGATCAGTCGACGCGCCACCTCTTCGTCATCGGGTCGAAGGCGCCCCGAGTCTTTTCCGAGGCGAGTTCGGACCATCTCTTCGACTTCCGGGTCGATCGTTCCCGGTTTTTCCCAAAGTGCGTCGCGGTCGTAGAGCAGGAATCCCCGCCCCACTTTACGGCCCAACCTACGTGCGAGCACCATCTCGACAAGCAGTTCCGAATCGACCGAACGTTCCGGAAAAGCCTTCCGCAACACGCTCCCTGCATGCAGGGTGACATCCAACCCGATTTCGTCCATGATCCGCAGGGGACCGGCCCACATGCCGAATTCCACGGGCACCCGCTCCAATTGTTCCAGTGTGGCTCCGTCGCCGAGGAGAGCAAACGCCTCGCTCAGGTAAGGATTCAAAAGCCGATTGACTAGAAAACCGGGGCCGTCGCGAACCAAAAGCGGTCTTTTCTCGATCGCCAACGCATGTCGCCGGGCCACTTCCAGAATCTCCATTCCCGTTCTTTTTCCCCGGATGATCTCCACCAAGGAACGTTTCCGAACCGGGTGGAAAAAATGGAAGCCGCAAAATCGCTTTGCATCGGGGACCGCATCGGCCAACTGATCGATTTCAATGGTCGACGTGTTCGTAAAAAGAAATGCATCGGGTGAGATGATTTTTTCGATGGCCCGATAAACTTTCTGCTTCGCGCGGAGCTTCTCCGGAATCGTTTCGAGAATCACGCGACACGAGCCGACATCGTCGATCCGGTCGGTACAAAATAGAAGATCTTCCGCGTTCGGTTTCTTTTGAGCATCGGAAGAAGTGCCCTCGGAGTCTGCCTCACATTGCTGGAGTTCTAACTCCCGCTTCACCCGCGAGGCGCTCTTATCGAGGACTTCCGTAGAGACATCGTAGAGCACAACCTGGAAACCGCTTTTCAAGTAGGTCGCGGCGATCGCGGTTCCCATCATTCCCGCGCCGAGAATCGCGACTTTTTCTTTCGGCGTCCCAAGCGGCTCATGGTCGAGAGCCCCATCGGATTCCAGACTTCGCAAATAAGCTGCCGATTCGCTCTTCTCACGTGAGGTGGGCTTTTGCAGAATACTGAAATCAGAATTCTTCATGAGGACCGATTCCCTTCACATTCGAATCTTCCTGTTGAAATCTTAGAACGTGTTTTGAAAAACGCCTTGTCCGCGAGAGCGAGCGAGACGAACGTCCGACAAGGCGACCGAAACAGGCGAATCCAGAGAGATTCGTCGATGCAGGTCAACGCAGACGGCATGCGTCGCGGGCGCTCGCAGCCCGAATGGGAATTTCAAAAAAAGTACATTGGATACATCTTCCCATGTTTTCCGAGAAGATCAAGCCTGGTGGGGAACGTGTGAGACTCTTTTTTCCGTAGTGGGTCAGGTGGTCGGCGCGTCATACTTTTCACGATACCACTTTTTCCAATGCTCCACTTGCTCCTGTGTCCCCAGCGGCAAACCATTATGCCCCCGATGAAAATCCTTGCCGACAATCTTCTCCAAACTCTCGAGCGAAGCACTGCGAATACTGCCGTTTTCTTCCAACATCGTCATCAAGAGGGGAACCTGCTCCGGTTTGCCGACGTCTCCGATCGCGCGGATCGCCTTCAACTTCAGCATGTCGTTCTCCGAATGGACGAAATGCCGCATCGTCTCGAAACCGGAAGGATCTCCCAAACGGCAAAGCGCCGTGGCCGCTTCCACCACGATCGAATTCTGGGAATGCAGCAACATACGTTTCAGGGGCTCCCGATCATCAAGCCTTCCCCGTCGACCGAGAGAACGAATCGCCTCTTCGATGACCGACACACTCGGATCCTCCAGCAGCGCAATCAACCGATCGGTTGAGGTGTCGTCGGAAAACATCACCAACAGCCGCGAAGCCCGTTTTCGGACTGAGGGAGAGGGATGCCCCGAAGCCATTCCTGCCAATTGCGCGACCGATTCATACGGATGCCCCTCCAACGCTTCGAGTACCGAAGCAAGAGTGAGTTCATCGGTTTCATCGATGCAATGCTGATAAATCCGATCCACTGCGATCGGGTGGAAGGCTTCCCGGTCGGTCGCCTCACCCAACCGTCGGGCCGCCTGACGTCGCGTGCGGAGCTCGTCGCTTGCGAGTTCCTCGATGCTCACGAAAAGCGAATCTTTTTCGCAAAGAACTTCGGAAAAGACTTCACCAGGAATAGGATACCCCTGCTCACTGGCACGTCGGAGCGTCGCCATCAATTCCTCCTGTTCCATACGAGCGAGAAGGAGTCGAGCATCTTCCCGGCGGGATTCGGGATTCGCCGGATCGACCATGCGTCGGATCCATTGCTTGACTTCGGAAAGCCGTTCCGGCGTGACTGCCACCGCCGACTCCGGCATATCCGACTTCTGTCCTCCCGGCAGCGGTAGATTTCCCGAGAGCACTTCTCGATGAAAAGCATCCTTGATCGCTTCGAGCTCTTCTTCTCTCTGACTGGCGAAGGCATCGTAAGGAAAACGTTCCGCCCCGGGCCACTGCCGGGCAAGCCGTTCGGCCGCTACTTTCCGCGTCATCAAGGTCGGCATCGCCATCGCCTCCAATAGAAGCGGCCCTCCCCGAACCACCGGCCAGTGAGCAACGGCACGCACCGCCTCAATCTGCACCTGGGGTGAAGAATCTTCGACCAGTTCCCGAAAGAGATTCTCCGTCTTCCGATCGACGCGGTAACGCAGCGCCCGGGCGACCATTGCGCGCACATCGGCATCCTGGTCGTCGCTCATCCGGTAGACCAGATCATACTCCCCCACTTCGGTCAACGCCCGGACCGTCGCCGCCCGAACGGCGGCGTTTGAATCATCGCATAACCGGCGGAGCGTCTCGATGGCTTCTTTTCCGCCGTACTCCCCGAGACCGAGAATCGCGGCCTCCTTGACCTCCATCATCCTGTCACGCAGGCCGATTTTGAAGTAACGCAACGCCTCCGGCGGACGCCAGGCCCCCAGCGTCTTCATGACAGCCGCACGAATGCGAGCATCGGCATCGGCGTGCCCTCGGACGATCTCTTCAGGGAGTGTCGGCTTTCCTCCGGTCCCATCCTCTTCCGCTTCGGGGGGATGTTGCTGCCAGATGCGGGTCGCCATCCAGCGTATCTCCGGGCTCCGGCTCCCGAGCGCGAGCTTGAAGACTTCATTTTCGTACGGTTTTTGATGCTCCGCCAGTGCCAGCAGTATCTCTTCCTCGAGACTGGGAACGGCTCGACGGTCGGGGGTGTCGCGGTCGGGGTGGGAATTGAACTTTTTGAAAAATTCGGACAGATCCTCCACGGCCGTCTCCTGCAAGAGCCCCAAAGCCTCGACGGTCGCGTTGCGCATTTTCAGCGATAGCGACGGAGACTGCACTCCTTCGAGCAACACTTCCCTGCCGGAGGCGTCTCCCTGCCTCGCCAGGACGATAGAGGCGTTGCAAGCGAGGACCATCTCCTCAGCTCCGAGAAAGCGATTGGCCTCGGGACGCTCGCCGTCGCCGAGCCGCATCCATTCTTCGATTCCGCCGTGATACCATCGCCACTTCGAAATGGGCGTTTCGATTTGGCCGGCCTTCCAACGATCCAATTCGAGATTCTCGCACCAAAGATCTTCGGTCAGCACCTTTCGGGCATCGGCCAGGCGACGTTCGGAAAACCGCGGTTGCGGCTCCTCCGCAGGAGAATGCGTTTCTTCCGACGCCGGTTCCGACTCACCGGCAATGTCGGGGGAGGGCGACCCAAGAGGATCTGCTTGCCGGGAAGCGAGCGTGTCTTCCGCCAATCCGGCACCGGAAGGAGCCGGACTCTTTGTTTCATGGACCTGTTGGACGGAAGTGGCGAAAGAAGCTGGAGGCGACTCATCAAGAGTCGTTGGGAGTTGCGGTTCGTTTTCTAACCGCTCGGCAGCCGATTCGTTCCACCGGGAAAGCAGCGACGCTTCGAAGTAAGGCGTTTGCAAAGAGCAGCCGGCGGCGAACAGGAAAAGCATCCCCGCTCCGAGAAGCGATCGACCGACGGCGTCCGGGGTCCGGAAAACAGCTGAGACTGAAGATCGAGAAACGTCCCACTTTCGGGACGGCGCATCGGACAGCGGGCACGGCGCACCAGGCGCACGGCCGAACAATCGTCTAGCGTCCTGCTGATGCATGGCAAATCCTTTTGCCAAAAAAGGGGAAACGCTTCGGAGCTGGCAACGGGGTCCATCGAAGGCGGGCGGAGGAAGAATCCCCCGAGGGAACCATCACGCGCCTCCGGCAGGCGAACCGACCAATTCGCTGAGACGATCCTGCGTCTCTTCCAACTCTTGCTCAATCTCCGCCACCGTCACTTTCGGAGCATCCTTCGCGCGCCGACTCATGGTCGGTCTGGCGGGTCGGGTCGCTTCTTCCTCCGGTCCTTCATCGAGGAATTCGATCGTCTGATCGATCTCTTCCTTCAACTCGGTCAACAGTTGCATCGTCGATTGATCATCGGTCAGTTGACCGGCGACGCCGTTCCGCGGCGCCTCTTCGCCTTCCAGCGCCAGCATGACCGAATCGAAAGCGTACTTGATGCGGCTGCTGTACAGATTGATCTTATGCTTTTCTTCAGCGCCCACGGCCCCGCCGGATCCGTAACCTTCACTCCCGAAGGCGCCTTCGGCATATTCATCGCCCCCCATTTCATCATATTCTTCGTATCCACCGCCGCTTCCGCCGGCCATCATGCCACCGCGGGCGGTTCCGCGAACCTGTTCACGGCGTCGTTGTCGCTGGATGTAATCCTGTTCACTTTGGCAAGCTTCGACGGAGAGTCGGGCGAGGGCTCCCGCGATGCGGGCATAATCGATCCCCGAGGCGTTCTGGTAATTCAGATTCCCCAGCGCCCGGGCCGCTTCGTAGCGAACCTCCATGGCTTCGTCCTGATCTTCGACGATCTTCAAAAGGACTCCCGCGATCTCGCCGTTGGATCCCGGGTTGTGCATTCCTCCGAGGCCTTGAATCGCCTGGCGACGGAACCACTGCTGGACCTCTTTGGTCCGGTTGCCTTCCGGCTCCGAAGCCTGTGCCAGCATACTCAATAACTGGGGGATCTTGTTGTCGCGGAGGTCGGCGTCGGCGATACCGAGTTTCGCATGGCGCACGACCCCGACCAGTGCGCCGAGCCGGATGCCGTCGGGCATTTGCTTGTCGTTGTAGATCTCCAGCAAAACGGGGAGAACGGGTCCGTAGGGTGTATCGAGGGTCCGTGTGGTCCCGTCCTGCTGATTCAGCCTCCCGAGGGTATAGACGGCGTTGTAACGCGCGGCGGGATAGACGGCGCTGCTTTTCGCCAGATACCGTAGCGATTTCAGGGACTTGTCGAGCAAGAACTTCTTGTCGTTCCCTTGGGCATAGCCGATCTCCTGAAGCAACTCGCGGCGGAAATTGCCTAATTGGTACGCAAGATCCTGATCGGTCCAGCGCGGAAAGGCGTACTTATTATAGTACTCGTTCACCGCCGAGCGGTTTGCGGTGGCCGTCCCCTGCCGGAGATACTGCACGACACCGGCCCGATTCTTCGAAACCGACTCGTCGATATTCATCGTTTGGTATTCTTTTGCCGTCGCGACGGCGGAAAACAGCACGAGCAAAAACGTGCTCACGGAAAACCAGACGACGGTTGAGTGATTCTGGAAAATGCGCATTTTGGAAATACTTTTCGAAAAGATGCGTTTCATGAGGGGGGCTCCAAATCACACGATACTTTGGAGAATACTATATATAGAATACTTTCGATTCGATCCGGCTGTCAAGCGTGTTTTCGACATAATGGGAAAAGAAGCGGCTCTCCTCCGGGTCGAAGGGGCTCTCCATCCACTTGTTTCCGCCACCACTTATTTCTTGCACGATGAAAAAAGACGACGATCCGCCGACGATGGGTTCGCCCCCTCCACGGGACCATTCCCGGCCGTGCGACGGCTGATCCCCCGCTTTCCGAGATGCCGGTTGGCCGGGAACGTTTTTTCTACCCGCCGGTCAGGACTCGAATCGGGAAATCATACCGGATTTGCCAGAGAGATCGCGGATCCCCACGATTGTTTTTTTCGCAAAAATCCGAATTCCCTTTCTCTCACAGAACGAGAGGACCTTCTCCTTTTTCGCCAAGCTGGCGGATTCTCTCGACGATCTTCTCCTCCGGAATCCATCCGAATCCCCGGTACTCCATTTCTCGCAAAATGCGATGGACCACCTTGTCGGGAAGTGAAACAGCGCTGGGCTGACGAAAATGGTCGTGAAACACCGACAATATTTCGCGCAAATAAAGGTCGGCCACTGGGTCATGCTCGCGCCAGCCGGGAAATTCGTAGTCCCAGGTCAATTCCCAGCAGCAGAGAGAGCAATCATCGCCACCGGAAACAAGTGTCTCTCCTCTGAGGTCGACCGCCACCGACCGGACAGCTTCGGTATGGCCTTCGAGCGTTTTGTGGAGAGTGCCGTCTTCGAGGCTCCAGAGGCGGATGGTCCGATCCTTCGACCCCGAAACCACCCAGCGGTCATCGGACAGCAGGGCCACCGAAGTCACGCCCCCCAGATGCCCCTGGAGGACCTGTTTTTCCCGATTCTGCTCCAAGTCCCAAACCAGGACGCTGCCGTCGCTCGCTCCGACCGCCAATAGGCGAAGATTTGTCGAAAGCGCCGCGGCGCTGATGGAAGTATGAGGACGAGCAATTTCCCGGACCACTTGCTGGGAGTCGAGATGCCAGATGCGAACTTGACCGTCATCCCCTCCGGTGACGACATAGCGACCGTCGCGGCTGAAATCGATCGTGTTGATGTACCCGTGGTGCGCCTGCCACGCAACGAGCTTTCGTCCGGCGTTCGCCTCCCAAATGCTCAGGACACCGTTTCCATCGGCCACGGCGACGATCCGCCCATTCGGGGCGAAATGGACTCGATTGATCGACTTGATCCGCTCCTGAAACACCGTCTGGCACCGGCCGCTCTCCAAATCCCACACCCGGACGGTCTGATCCCAACTTCCCGAGACGATTCTCTGTTTGTCCATGGAGAGATCGACCGACCGGACCCAATCGTAATGGCCGGTGAGTCGGCGGCAACACTTTCTCTGAAGCAGATCCCAAACGCATAGGACCTGATCGCGCCCCGCCGAGACGGCGATCTTGCCGTTGATCGAAATCGCCACGTCCTGGATTTCCTGGTCATGCTCGGTGAACACTTCGGCGCACCAGATGTCGAACGGCCGCAACCGGATACTCCGGCGTCCCACCAATTGCCAGAGGTCGAGCCGGCTCCTCATGGAGTCCCACCCGGAAAGGTTGCGAGCCGCCCGCAACTGCTCAATGGCGGTTCGAAAATCGCCTTCGGCCGACGCTTTTTCGGCATTCTCGCACAGTTGGACCAGTTGTCCCTGCTGTTCGGCGACCTCCTCGGAACTGCTGACCTGGCAAACCATGATCGGGGAGCGCGGTTGCTGCTTTTTTCGACACAGGGGAGCCACGTTCCAGACCCGTAAGGAACGTCCTCCGTTGATCGACAAGGCGATCCGGCGATGCCGACACAAATAGACGGCGTTCACCGAGCTGTCGAGTCCCCGAAAAGTCCGTAGGCATCGATAGTTTCGAACATCCCAGACGCGCAAGGTCCGGTCGTTGCCTCCGCTGAGGGCCCTTTTTCCATCGGGACTCAAATAGACGGCCGTCACATTCCCTTCATGGCCGGCAAGATGCCCCAAAATCACGCCTTCGCGACGGTCACGAACTTGAATCAACGCGTCTTGGATTACCAGTTCGATGCCGCCTTCTTCATCTTCGGCCGGAGAGCCGTCCCCCCAGGGAATGAGGGAAAACGTCGCATGTCGTTTGCCGGTCCCCGTCGCCTTGAGCGACACCTCGAGAGAGTCGGGCCCCGGGGCTAATTCCCATTTCATATCCTCGCTCAAAGCGGCGTCGCTACCGGCATCGGAGGGGGGGTGAAAATTCCGATCGTCCCCCTCCCGGAGCAGGTTCCGCAGGTGCATCGCCGCACTGCTGGAACGGAAGAGGATCTGTTTTTGGGTATCATCGAGCCAAACGAAAGGTTCGTCTTCCAGGGGGAGGGAATAGCGTTCCAGGCAGGCCGCGGCTCGCTCGCGTTCTCGTTTCGAATCTTGCAGGGCCCGGCATGCCTCCTGGGTCTGTTGGCCTTCGAGCGATTGTTCGAAGGCCCCCAGCGCGGCGCCCGGGTTGGCCCGTTCACGATGGATCAGTCCGAGCGCATAATAGGAGGCCCAATCCTCGTGTCGGGTCTTGGTCAACGACTCGATCCGCTGCACGGCATCCAGGTCCGTGACTTTTCCCTGCCGCCATGAGAGGAGGGTTTGATTGTAGGTCGTCTGCGGATGCCACGGCTGCAACTGCCAAGCTTGGGCCAGCAGCTTTTCGGCCTCCGCGATTTTGCCGAGATCGAGCATCGACGCCGCCCGATTGTTGATACTTTCGGGCGTCCAGACCGCGCTGATCGGCTTGCGACGGGGATAGTCTTCCCCGGTCACCTCTTGGTAGATCCCGACGAGGCGGTCGGCCACTTCGGTCATGCTCTCGGGACGATCTTCCGGGACGGGGCGGAAGCAGTCGCGCATGAGCTCCACCATTTCCGCCGGAATGGAAGGCCGGACCTCGCTGGGGGGTTGTTTCAAATAGATCTCGAACACCTTCCCCGCCGTTTGGCCCCCCTTCCGACAGGGAGACCTGCCATGAAACATCGCCAAGACGCTGATTGCCCAGGACCAGATATCCGTCTTTGCCGTCAATTGCTCCGAACGATGGCTCCCATCCTTCCGTTGGTAGTTCAAAAAGGCCTCGTACTGCTCCGGCGAACAGAAGCTGGGCGTCATCCCTTCCCAGCGAGGCTTCTGCGGACCGTATTCCGATTCCGCCGATCCCCCGCTCGTCGCCACGGCGGTCGCCTGCGCCAACCCGAAATCGGTCACCTTCGCCGAACTGCCCGACATCATCACGTTCGCCGGCTTGACATCCAAATGCAACAGCCCTTGTCGATGCGCGTGCTCGAGCCCCCAGGCGAATTGAATCGCGATGTCCAAAATCTTCCGCAATGCCTGATCCCGACCGCCCTGGTATATTCTCCCCTCGCGAATCCAGTCGCTGAGACTGCCGTCGGGCACCAATTCGGCGAACAAACGGGGGATGCCTCCGATTCGGCGGACAAGAAAACAGGTGACGATATGGGGATGAAGCCCTAGCTCGATCCACGTCTGGCATTCTCGTTCGTAATTGAGCTTGCCGACTTCGGTTTTCAAGACTCCCGGCTTGGGACTCTTGACGGCCAAGTCGAGGTTCCATTCCCGGTGGTAGACGCGATGAACCACCCCGACCCCGCCCTCGGCGTAGGCGATCGAATCGCTCAGCGGCATCACCTCGTAGGTGCCGAGGATGACATCGCCGACCTTCCAAATGACCGGAACGTCCTCTTCCTTGTCGATCAGATGTCGACGGCGATCTCCCGATTCATCGGAAGCCTCCGTCTCATGGGAATCATCCATCGCCTCGGACAACTCTTCACCGGAAATATCTTCACCGTCCGCACCCGGTAGCGTGCGCGTGCGCGATCCCAGCGTGGGGACCAGAACAAAACGCTCTCGGCAACGCCGGCACTGGGCCTTCTTTCCAAGAACCGCGGCCCGAAGTGAATATCGGGCCTGGCAATAAGGACAGACGGCTTCGAATGTTTCCATGATTACTGCGAAAAGAATTCCTCGGAGCGAACCGGCGTGAGTCGTCTTTTTCCATTCTCGGAGCTGTGTTCGAAAGGAAAAGAAGATGAGAACCTGTTGAAAAACGGCGCGGCGGCCTTTTTCAGCCCCCGCCCCACATCCATGAGCATCGCATTGATCGTCAAGCGAGGACGACTTCGGGGAAACGTTCCCTTCCGGGCCTGAACGCAGGCCCCCCGGGGCAACGACCTAAAGGACCAGGAAAAAATGCCGCAGAACTCTCCGAATCAGCGACTTGGACTCCTCCTGATCTCCCCAAACACCCCCGTTTCTCCTATGATGCACTTCCAGCAAATCAAGTATTTTTTACAAGGCGGATGGCGATTTCGGCACAAAGCCCGTAAAACCAAGTTTTTTCCTAGATTCCATTCTATGGGGGGTGGGGGCCGTCTTCAATGAAAAAGAGCTCGTCCGGTGGAAAAAAGCGTCCCACGGGTAGGAAAATCGATAATATCCGACCCTCGTCGCCTCAGAGACGATTCAGCCCAAGCGCATCAAAAAGGGAATCCTCCAGTAGGACTGAAAGATTCCCGAAGCATCGCTGAACGGGTTGTAAGCGGAATCGATCGTCGAGCAAAAAGGCGAAATATGCCGCTTCAGTCGACCGCAGGTGGCATTTTTTCCTCTTTGCTGTAGGCCTGAAAGCGTTCTTCAATACTCGCCTGATCGGCGTCGCCTTCGTGGAAAATCACTCGGTAGGAAAGTGAAAAAGAATCGCCCTTTTTCAATTTCAGGGTGCCGTCTTCATCTCCTCCTTCGAAGTAACTCAGACCGAAGGGGTTCGCCGCGAACAGTCCGTACGTGCGGACGTGCCACCAGGTGGGAAAACGAAAACTCTCCGGGTGATTCAAGATGGCCACCCCGAGCGTTTCCCCTTCCACGGGACCGTAATAGTCGACCCAGGCGGCCCGCTTCCCCCAGGCTTCCTTGTCCTTCTCCCCATTGCGATTGACGATCGTCCCTCCCCATTGGTCGTTTTTCGACTTGGCGTCGACTTTCATCGTGCCGGGCACGCGGACACCGAAGCAACCTTCCTTCGTGTCGCCGAAAACGACCTCGTCCTGCAGTGCGGTGACGGTGACATCGAAATCGATGTACCGGGCGCCGCCCTCCAGCTCGCCGAACGTATAACGGCGAGCGCTCTTGCAGAGCTTCTTGCCGGTTGCTTCGTTGACCCATTCGTTTTCAGTCTCGATGACCGCCGTCTCGCCATCGCACGTAACCTCCATGTCGGTCTGAACGATCGAATCCTCGTGCCAAAAGCTTCGACCATGGACGTCGCCGTGATTGAACCAGAGGGAACGGTGATGCGGATGGTCCTGCCGTTCCGATTCCGGCCCCTCGGTCATCGGATAATCTCGGGTCATTTTTTTGCCGGTCGGCCCGTAGATCGGCCAGACGATCGGAGTTCCGTTGAAATCGGAATGGTACGTCGCGTAGAGGTCGCCGTCGAGAAAGATCTGAACTCGACCTTTCACGGGAGCAACCTTCATTTCCGCTTGCGCGGCCGTGGCCCCCAGCAGGAGCATCCAACTCGAAACGATCAAAACCGATTTTTGAAACATGGTGGCATCTCCCTCGGAAAGAACTCAAATATCATGAACTTCAGAAAGACATTTTACCACGGCCCCTGAGCGGTTGCACGCCCGAGGAAAAAGAAATCGCTAAAAAATGCCCACGGACACCACGTTTCGGAGATTCCGCAAAGCGGGAGCCACCTTGCTCGAAAAGCTCATTCCCCGGCAGCCTGCCATCCGGCATCGAGCGCGCGGCAATTCATCTCGAAGATCGCATCGTCGGAGAAAGTTTCACGCAGAAACCCCACCAACTCCTGGTGCCCGAAAAGGCCCGTCTTGCGGGAGAGGAATCCCAGCACCACGGTATTGGCCGCCTTCACGTTGCCCGCCTGTTGCGCCAAATCGGTCGCCGCCAGGGGAAAGACCTCACCGGCGATCCCTTCGGGGACCGAATCGATCAGGGAACGGTTATAGATCAACAGCCCGTCCTCGGTCAATGTCGGTCCGAATTTGTACAACGACGGCTTGTTCATCGCCACGAGCAGATTCGGGTGACTGACCACCGGAGAACCGATCGGATGGGTGCCGAGCACGACCGAACAATTGGCCACGCCCCCCCGCATCTCGGGACCATAAGAGGGAAGCCAAGTCACTTCGAGATCTTTTTTCATGCCCGATTCGGCAATGAATAATCCCAGCGAGAGGATCCCCTGCCCTCCGAAACCGGCGATCTTCAGGCGGACCTCCGGATACGGCAGCGGAGCAATGTCGCTCGGCTTCTTGCGGTCGGCTTCGAGTCGGACCGTTCGAGAGACCTTCGGAAAATCGGCGTCCTCAAGCATGCGGGGCACCGGCGGTCGCTGATCGATTTCATCCTTGAAAACCCCGAGGGGAAATTGCTCCATGAGGACCTCTTCGACCCAACGGCAAGCCTCGTTCGGCTTTTTCCGCCAATTGGTCGGGCACGGTGAAAGCACCTCGATGAAGACATACCCTTTCTTATCCTTCTGGGCCTGGAGTCCTCGACGAATGACCTTCCGCGCCTGCTGGATGTGTTTCGGAGAATGCACCCCCACCCGGGCGACCATCACGGGCGTTTCCAGGGACGCGATCAATTCCGACATTTTCAGAGGGGGGCCGTCGTTGGTTTGCGTGCGTCCGTACGGGGAGGTGGTGGTCTTCTGGCCGATCAGTGTGGTGGGCGCGAGCTGACCGCCGGTCATGCCGTAGATGCTGTTGTTGACGAAGAAGACGATCATGTTCTCGCCGCGATTGGCCGCGTGCAGGGCGTTGTTGGTGCCGATCGCCGCCAAGTCGCCGTCGCCCTGATAGCTGATGGTGACCGCCTCGGGATGGACGCGGCTCACACCGGTCGCCACGGCCGACGCCCGGCCGTGCGGGGCGGAAACGGCCGCCGTCTGAAAATAGTAATAAAGAAAGACACTGCACCCGACCGGCCCGACCATGATCGTCCGATCCTGGATTTCGAGCTGGTCGATCGCTTCGGCCATCAACTTGTTCAAAATGCCGTGACCGCACCCGGGGCAGTAATGCGTCGTTTGCTGATTGCCCGACTTGCGGGAAAACGTTTCAAAAAAGCTGGCCGGTTTTTCGAGAATTTGGGGAGCTGCCATCGTTTGCCAAAAGGGGATAGGGGGAATTCAGGGACGTGGATGCTTGACTATGCCGGAACTACGAAACGTCATTCCGAATAGGCCTCTTCGCCGGAACACACCATTTGAAGGACTTTCCGGACGATCTCTTCCTCGGTCGGGAGATTTCCGCCGACACGGCTGTACAGATCTACCTCGGCATTCGGGATCGACAGGCGTACATCATCGACGAACTGGCCGGTGCTCAACTCCACCGCGAGAAAACGGGCGTTTCTCTCGGCCGCTTGCCGGTAGGCTTCTTTCGGAAACGGCCAGAGGGTTTTCGGACGCAAAAGTCCCGCCCGGATTCCCTGCTCTCGGAGCATCTCCACCACGGTCCGCAACAGCCGACTCACGATGCCGTAACCGGTCAGAACGATCTCGGCATCGTCCAACTGCCAGCATTCGGCCTCCGCTTCTTGCTCGGCGATGCGGGCATGTTTCGCCTCGAGCTTGCGGATGTGGGCCTCCATGTCGTCGAACTCCAGGAAAATCGACATGACCAAGTTGTCGTTCGTCAACGCGGATGTCTCCAGGGCCCAGGGTTTTTCGAACTTCTCCTGCACCGTCTCCTCGATGTCGATCGGCTCCATCATTTGGCCGAGCATCGCGTCGGCGAAGACATAGACCGGCATGCGATACCGGTCGGCCAGGATAAAAGCCGAGAGGGCCATTTCGTACATCTCCATGACGGAGTTCGGCGCCAGGACGATCACCTTGTAGTTGCCGTGACCGCCGCCTTTGACCACCTGGTTATAATCGCCCTGTTCGGGGCCGATGTTTCCCAGCCCGGGGCCCACGCGGTCGATATCGACGATCACGCACGGCAATTCCGCCCCCGCCAGGTACGAGACGCCTTCCTGCTTCAAGCTGATGCCCGGCCCGCTGCTGGCGGTCATGACCCGCTTGCCGCAAGCGGAAGCCCCGAACACCATGTTGATGGCGCCGATCTCGCTCTCGGCCTGAATGAAGACCTTGCCGAGTTTCAAAAAATATTCCGCCGCGGCGTGGGCGATCTCGCTCGCCGGCGTGATGGGATAGCCGAAATAGGCATCGCAATCCGCCACCAGCGCGCCGATGACCACCGCCTCATTTCCTTTGACCAGTTTCTTCAACGTTACTTTCCTCTATGAAATCGAAGGAGCGGCATTCGATCACGGTTTCCCTTGAACCTCCACCCAACCCCTTCTCGGATCATCCACTTTGAAAAGGGGAAGATTCCCTGCCTTGGCCCCGATTTTCCAGTGCCGGCCAGTTGATGAGCGCGAGAATCCAGAAAAAGAAGACGTTCAACACCGGCACGAGGAGCAGGAGACTCAACGGCCCGGGAAGGCCGGCCTTTTTACAGACGATCCACGCCGGCACGACCACCAAGAGGACCGAGAGAATCATGCCGACCAAAAAACCGACCAACATGACGAAGAACCCGACCGCCGCCGCCTCATTCGCCCCGGGAGGGGGGCCCATGTGCGGGAAATCATGAAATTGGGGCGGCTGGACCTGAGGCAAAACCCCATAAAGCAACAAAGAAAACATGATAACCTCCTGCTAAGATCTCTATTGAATCCCGATTCCCGATGAGAACGTCCTCTTCGGGACGATGAAAGCCATGATTCATGAGCGGCGTTTTCGCACGACGGTCACCGCCCCGGGTTCCGGACACACGTAATAACAGGTCCCGCATCCGGTGCATCCCTTTCCGGTGTACTCGGTCGCTTCGAAACCGAGCATGTTGATGTGCGTCCCTTTTTCGAGAACGCTCTTGGGGCAAAACGCGATGCAGAGCCCGCAAGCTTTGCAGAGATCGGCGTGAATAATCACCCGCGAGGTTTCCGAAGAAGAGGGAGGAGAAGCCACTTCCGTATGGCCCTCCGACTCGAGATTATTCTTTAGCGACATGGTGTATTCTCGATCGTTGGCGGGAAGGACGTCGCAAGGCAACCCTTGCCGATGGAAAGACTTACGCCCGGATTTCCTGGTGATGTATTATTCGGACGGCGGATACCCCCCGATAAAGATAGGGCACATGTAAGTACTATAACAAATTTTCGGAAAAAATCCATGGCAGTTCACGGCTGTGGAAAAAGGATTCGCACTAGGAATGATCCCAATGACGTATTTTCCCGAACTCTCTCGGAATCACGAAACGCAACCTTCTTTTTTCCTTACCCCCTTGCAAGACGGAAAGAAACGGCGAATTCAAGGGGCTTTTCAGGATAGACGGTTTCTATTTAATCCCACCTGTATATAATGGGGGAAGCAAAGGTGAAATACTCTTTTTTCAAGAATGAAAAAAAAGATTCGTCGGAATTTATCAGTCATCGACCAAGGGGGCTTCATGGAATCGCATCGTTTGGAAGTCATCTACATCGTCCCTTCCCGTTACGACGAAGATGGATACGTCTTTCGCTGGTTTCGTGGGGTGGTTCCTTCCAATTCCCTCAGTTGTCTGAAAGGACTCACCGAAAGTCTCGCGGCGGAGAATCGTCCTGAAAACGTCGAGGTGACGGTTCGCAGTTATGACGACAGCATCGAAACAATTCCGATTCGGAAGATCATCCGAAAGCACCGACGAGGAAAGACGAAAGTGCTGGTCGGGCTGGTCGGCGTGCAGAGTGGACAGTTTGCCCGTGCAAGCGATCTAGCGCTGCAACTCCGCGCCGGGGGGGTTCCGGTGATCATCGGAGGATTCCACGTGAGCGGCATGCTCGCCTTGTTCGATGAGCCGTCGCCCGATCTGTCGCGTCTACTCGATGCCGGCGTGTCCCTGGTGCAAGGCGAGGCGGAGAGCCCCGGCGGACTGGAAGGCATTCTCGGAGACGCCGCCCGCGGTGAACTGAAGCCGATCTACCGTTTCCCGCTCAAGCCGGATATCGCTCACGCTCCCCTGCCGACGATCGAACCGAAATACCTGAAACGATTCGCCGTGCAATGGGGAACGATCGACACCAGCCGGGGATGCCCCTTTGGATGCACCTTCTGCACGATCATCAACGTGCAGGGGCGAAAAATGCGATGCCGTTCCGCCGAAGCGGTGCTCCACGGCATTCGCGAGGGGGTGGAAAACGGCGTTTCCAACTACTTTTTCACCGACGACAACTTCTCCCGCAGCAGCTCCTGGAAGCCGATCCTTCAGGGACTCATCCAGCTACGCGAAGAAGAAGGGATCGACGTCAGCTTCATGATCCAAGTCGATACCCAGGCCTACAAGATACCGGATTTTCTGGAACTGGTACGCCGTGCCGGTTGCCGGATGGTCTTCGTCGGCATGGAAAGCGTGAATCCGCAGAATCTCGAAGCGGCCGGCAAATCGCAGAACGACATCGGCGATTACCGCCGGATGGTCCGGGCATGGCAGGACGCCGGCATTCTGGTCCACGTCGGCTACATCATCGGTTTCCCGTTCGACACGGCCGAGTCGGTCAAACGCGATGTCGCCCTTTTGAGCGATCATATCGGCGTGAACGAAGCCTCGTTCTTCATGCTCACCCCTTTGCCCGGTTCGGTCGACCACAAGAACATGCTCCTTTCGGAGACACCGCTGGACGAGGACCTGAACGACTACGACAGTTGGCACGAAACCTACCGGCATTTGAACATGCCCGAGGGAGAATGGCGTCGGGCGACCGAAAAGGCCTATGCCGATTTCTACGACCACGAGAATGTCGTCAACATCCTACTTCGAACTCCCAAAAAACACTACTGGTATATGTTCTCCAATTGCATCTGGTATCGTTACAGCGGAGTATTCAACAAGACGCATCCGATGTCGACCGGTTTCTTCCGCCGCAAGCCACGAAAGGACCGCCGACCGGAATTTCCGCGAGAGAACATCTTCCGTTTCGGATGGCGGCGACTCCGGGATGTAGGGCGGGACATGAAATACTTCACGCGACTCTTTTTCGAATTCAGAGAAATCTGGATTCTCACCGCGGCGAAGCCGGCCAAACGCTGGTCCACCTTGTCGGAAGTCCGGGAGCGTTGGTTGCAGGTCCAAGAGAAGATCGCCGAATACCAGTTGTCCAATCGTACGGAGGAAGCCTACCGGCAACTCCGACGTGCATTGGAATCGACCCTCACGCAGGTCAGAAACATGCTCCGCTCAGGAGAAGGGTTGCGACGCAGCCAGCTTCGCAAGCTCGAACGAAGTATGCATGCCGTCGAGACATTTCTGAAGGAAACGACGCACCAACCGCCCGATGCGAACACCCTCAAGCACATGCAGCAAATGCTCCGCAATTCGCTCATCGCGACCTACGAAGAGATCACGTGTCGATATCTGAGCCTTCACCGCTGGTGCACGCGCCACCGCCGGTCGATCGTCCGGCAGATCAAACACGGCCGGCTCTGGAATTACGAGCTTTTGCTCGCCCCGGTGGTCCTGGCGACCGACACCATGCTGTCGGTGCGATTCGGCGTTTCGGCGCTGCTGAAGTTCTAGCACCCCCACGAAAACATCGGGGGAGAAAGTCGGCTCGGAGCCGACTCATTTCGTCGGGTCCGAAGCGATTGAATGATCGGCTTTGCGGCAATTTATCGTTTTGCGAGAAAAGTTGAAAAAGGCGCCGGCAAGAGTATCAACAGGCTTCCGAAAGCCACCCGTCCGACAAGGCTCAGTGCTCGGCGATGATGCTCGACGGATCCTCGATGACATCTTCGACCTGCACGGCGGAAAATCCTTTGAAAGCGCCCGGTTTGGCATAGTATTTCGGCACGCCTTCGACCGAGACCAAGAGCGGCGAGTGGACGTTCTTTTCCGTACAGATAATATCGCCCACTTGGAGATTGATCAGATCGCTCATCTTCACTTTCGTCTCGGCGAGTTTCACCTTCATGTTCACGTGCATGTTGCGGATCGATTTGCTCAGTTTCTCAATCGACTGGGGGGTCGCCTGGCGACGCCCGTAAGAGACCCACGTATTCGAGGCGAGTTTGCTGGAGATGCGCTCGATGGCGTTGTAGGGAATGCATAGATTGATGATCCCCCGCACTTCGACCAACGCCACCTCGAAGCAGACCAGCACGACGACCTCGTTCGGCGGGACGATCTGAATCAACTGCGGATTGCTCTCCACCTGGACCACTTCCAAGTCGAGCTCCAGCACGTTCTCCCAGGCATGCTTCATTTCATTGAGAAACAGGTCGGTGATCCGGGAGACCAGTCTCAGTTCGATTTCCGTCAGGGGACGTCGTGCCAGAAGGGTGCCTTCGCGTCCGCCGCCGAGCATCCGATCGATCATCGGATAGAGAATCGAGGGGTTGATGTCGAGAATCAGGTTTCCTTCGAGGGGGTCCGCCCGGAGAAGGTTGAAGCAGGTCGGATTGTCGAGACTGAAAATAAATTCACTATAGGTCAACTGGTCGACGCTGGTCAGTTTCACCTCGACGATGCTCCGCAACATGGCCGAAAGACCGGCGGCGAAATTGCGTCCGAACCCTTCATGCAGGGTCTGCAGCGCCTTCATCTGCTCCTTGCCGACACGCTCGGGGCGTTTGAAGTCGTAGGGAGTGACTTTTTCATGGATCCAGAGAGAGGAGGAATCACTCGCGGGAACCGCGACACCCGGAGACGCAGACGCCGACTCGGCACTCGGTTTCGGCTTCGCGGCCGGTTCCGGCGCACCTCCTTCCCCCTCTTCCCCCTTGGTCATGATATTCAGGAGATTTTCAACTTCTGCTTGGCTGAGTACTTCTCCACCCATGATCCTTCACTTTCACCATCCAGGGGATTCGTGCTATCGATTCGACAAACATCCGTGTTGCCAAGGAGCCCCGCCTCGCCGTCGGGCAGGGCCATGCGACGTCCCGGCGTCGAACGCCTTCTCGCCGCCATCGCTTTCGAGAATTCTTCAGGCTGTCGCCATTCTCTCACCCACGTATCTGCCCGGTCCCGTAGACCACATACTTATAACTGGTCAATTCGTTGATCCCGCACGGCCCCCGGGCGTGGAACTTGTCGGTACTGATGCCGATCTCCGCGCCGAGGCCGAATTGCCCCCCGTCGTTGAATCGGGTACTGGCGTTGATCATCACCGCGGAACTATCGACACGAGTGGCGAACGTCCGCGCCGCATCGAGATCGGTCGTCACGATCGCCTCGGTATGTCCAGAACTGTATCGATTGATATGGGCGATCGCCTCTTCCAGCGAATCGACGATGCGGATCGAAATCATCGGCCCCAAATACTCCGCGGCGAAATCTTCCTCGGTCGCTTCGCCGATACCCTCGGGCACCAACTGTCTCGCGACAGCGTCGCCCCGAAGCTCGATGCCCTCTTCCTGCAGCGCCTTGGCGACCAGCGGCAACATCGAGGCGGCCACTTCGGAGTGCATCACCAGCGACTCCGCCGCGTTGCAAACGCCCATCCTGTGGCACTTCGAATTGACCACCAGGGCGATCGCCTTTTCCGGATCGGCCTTTCGATCGATATAAACATGACAATTGCCGGCAAAATGCTTGATCACCGGCATTTTCGCCTCGGAGGCCACCCGTCGGATAAGTCCCTCGCCACCGCGGGGAATCGTCACGTCGATCGAATCGGGCATGTTCAAAAAATGGCCGACCGCGTCGCGATCAAGCGTGCCGACCAGCTGCACCGCCCGGGAAGGCAGCCCCGCATCGGAAGCGGCCTCGGAAAGGATTTCCGTCAGGGCTCGATTCGAATGGACCGCTTCCTTGCCACCGCGCAGAATGACGGCATTGCCGCTCTTGACGCAAATCGCCGCCGCGTCGACCGTCACGTTCGGACGCGACTCGTAAATAAAGAAGATCACCCCCATCGGAACGCGGACTTTCTGCACTTCGATTCCGTTGGGACGGACCGCCGATTCCATGATGCTCCCGATCGGGTCCGGGAACATGGCGATCTCCTCGAGCGCTTCGGCCATCCCCTCCATTCGAGCGGGTGTCAGGCGAAGCCGGTCGATCTGCGCTTCGGTCAAGCCATATTCCGGTGCCGCCTGGATGTCGCGGTGGTTCGCCTCCGAAATCGCCACCGAACGCTCCTTGAGGAGTCGGGCACTTGTCCGCAGCCACTGGTTCTTCTGGGCTCCGGTCACCGAGGCCATCTCCACCGATGCCTCCTTCGCGGCTTCGGCGAGGTCCTGACAATACTGCTTCAGATCAACGATGCCTTCATCGGAAGATGACATGTACCATCCCTCTTTTCTGCTACACTTCTCTTGATTTTCGCACAAATCGCAACGATTTCGCCACCACCGGAGTCGGCGACCTACATCACAGGTTCCATCGGCGAAGGGGGAATGCCTTGTTGGTCCATTAATGATTTTAGCATCTCGCCCGCGCATCCGTCGGCTCGAGATGTTTCAATCATGCGCGTGGATGATACCCGCAAAGACATCGGCGCGTCAATCGAGAAATCGGCCGTTGGAGGAAAAGCCTGCGTCATATTTCCCATTGGCCGGCATCGATCAACTCGATCAACTCGGGAATCAGAAGTCTCGCCGCGCGAGAACGGTGACTCAGGCATCGCTTGACCCGCGGCGAAAGCACCCCAAATGTCTTGTGATATTCGACCACCTCGAAAAGGGGGTCATATCCGAAGCCGTTCGCCCCTTCCGGCTCGAAGCGAACCCGACCGCGGCAAGACGCTTCGACATCACCACGGACGTTTCCTTTCGGATCGCTCAGCGACATGTGACAGACGTACCGGGCGGTTCGTTTCTCTAACTTCTTTCCCTCCAACAACTTGAGAAGATGTTGATTATTCTCTTCATCGGTGGCGTTCTCGCCGGCGAATCGGGCGGAATAGATCCCCGGCTTGCCTCCCAGGGCGTCGACCATGATGCCGCTATCCTCGCCGAGGACCCACTCGCCGAGATGTTTCGCCTGCATGGTCGCCTTCTTGGTGGCATTTTCAGCGAAGGACTCCCCATCCTCGACCACGTCGACTCCTCCCCCGAGCTGGTCCATCGTTTTAACCTCAAGTCCAACCAGCGCAAGAAGTTCCGACAATTCTTCGCCCTTTTTTCGATTTCCGGTCCCCAGGACCAACCGCGGTTTCGCCATGGAATCGTTCCCTCTGTCACGCTCACGAATTAGAAAACACCATCGGTCTCCAATGTAACGGGAATGGGGCGATTTGAGAAGCGGTCGACTCACGCGGGAGCGAACTTCCCGTCGGAAAGCCGGACCTTTCGCGTCGCGATTCGGTCGAGAAACGCGTGGTCGTGCGAGGCAATGATCATTGCCTCCGGCAGGGACTCGAGAAGCCGGACAACCCGTTCGCAAGCGGCCTCGTCGAGTCCGGCCAGCGGCTCATCGAAAAGATAGATCGCCGGCTGCATCGCCAAGACGGTCGCCAGCGCCACGAGCCGCTTCTCTCCGCCCGAAAGATGATGGGTCAGGCGATTCTCATAGCCCTCCAGGCCGATTCGAGAAAGGACCTCGGCCGCAATCCCGCGGGCCTGTTGCTTCGATTTCCCGAAGTTCAACGGCCCGAACGCGATATCTTCCAGCACCGTGGAGCAAAAGAGCTGGTCGTCGGAATCTTGAAACACCAGACCGACCGGGCCGCGAATCTCGCGAAAGTCCTTTTCGCGCTCCCGCCGCTTGCCGAGAATCTCGATGCGTCCTTTCTCCGGAAGCAGCAGGCCCATGAGCATCCACAAAAAGGAGGACTTGCCGCAACCGTTCGGACCTTGCAATCCCACGCGATCTCTCTCGGCGAGGGCGAAGGAACAGTCGGATAGAATTTCTCGGGCGGCGTCTCGCTTGAGCGTGACCCGATCCACATCGATCAACATCGGCCGATTCCTCTGGAGACGCGGTGAAACTCCCATCCACGCAAAGCGATTCCAGGCATGATCTCCCACCGCTGTTCCTGCAGGACGCGAATGCGACCCCGCCACGGATCAAGCCGCCAGGTCAAGATACCCGACCAGTGCCACCGTCAGCAGGGTTCCCAGGGCAAAAATTCCATCATACACCCGATAGCGGAAGGAGGCCAGCGAAAAAAAGCGTCCCCGAAATCCCCGGCACTGCATCGCGGCGAAAATGCGTTCGGAGCGTTCGAAACTGCGTACGAAGAGCATGCCGAACATCATCGCCAAGGAACGATAGGTATGCAGATTCACACCCGGTCGGAATCCACGAACTTTCGCTGCGTCGAACATCCGTCGCCATTGGTCGAAGAGGGTATCGATATAGCGCATGGTGAACAGCATCAATTGCGTCAGCTTCGAAGGAAGCCCTAGCATATGGAGCGACTGCCCGAAAGTCACCGGCTCCAAACGCCCCAAAAGAGCGATCAGCACCAAGAGGACAAGGTTGCCCTTCAGCGCGATCTGAGACGCCAATTCCACACCGGAAATCGCATAGGAAAGAGATCCCCACTGCCAGAGATAAGGGGGACCCTGCGCCGCCGGCGGAATGAAGATGAACGCCTGCAAGACCAATAGATTGAACGGCAACAGTCGCCGCCACCACAATCGGAGAGGAAGGCGAGCCGGCAGGACGATCACCGCGGCGATCGCCAGCGAAATCAGCAAGGTAGAGAAATGCCGCACGCACGAGAAGGTGAGCATCAGAACCAGTGCGCCGGCGATGCGGGTCCTCGGGTCGAACTTCTCCCAGAAACCGGTGTCGTTCGCTTCGTTCACGGAAACCTCCTCGTCGAACCGCGACCATCGCCGGGAGTCATTTGCGGCCACCGGCGCGGAACATCATCCACAACCCGGCCAATCCGAACAGATAGCCGACCGCACCGATCATATCCTGCCAGCGCCGTCTCGCTTGCCCTTCTTCAAGCTCGTTGCGAAGTTCCCGCAATTGCACTTGAAGGTTTTCCAGGGTGACCTCATCCGTTCCGTCATTCTCGACGTGGGGGTGTTCGTGGGCATGGGGATGCGGGTGCGAATGGGCGTGCTCTTTCGTTTCACTGTCGGCGTGCTCGTGCGAAGAGCCCGTCGCTTCGGAGAACTCCTGCGTCGAAACCTCGATGGTGGCCAAGTGTCCATCGGGCAGGACCGCCGTGAGATGGTAAACACCCGCTTCAGGGACGCCGGCCTCGAATTGTCCCTGTTCATCGAGCGACACTTCCGTAACCGTCTTTCCATCGTCATCTCTCACCTCGACGGTCGCCCCGTCGAGAGAACTGCCGTGGGCATCGACCCGACCGGCGATCTGCGTCGCGCTCTCGCCGTGGGCGCTCAGATGGATTTCGTGCGGGAAGGCGATGGAGGCCCCCCCGGAGAATGGGAAAATGAGAAAAAAAAGCGGGAAAATCCAGGTTCGCGTCATCGAATTCACTCCGAATTATCAAAAGGGAGAACCGGCTAGCACCTATCTAATGAATGGGTTTCTATAGATCGGGAACGGCGGATTGCGTTTCGCGCACAGAAGAGATGGGCCGATTCGGCGAGGCCATCCACAATAATTCCGGCCGCACGCGATAGAGAAAGGTGACGATCATACCGGTGAAAGCCCCTTCGAGGAAGAAAAGGGGGAAATGCGAAAGATTCACGATTTGAGCCAAATATCGAAGATCTTCTCTGGCGAAGACCAAAACGAGAAAGTAGAGGCCCATGGAACCGACGACGGCAAGACTGCCCGAGAGGGTGGATGCCCATAAGACGGTTCCCTGAGATCCACGACGCACGAAAGAACCGAAGAAGTAATGGCACGCTACTCCGGGGGTGGCCATGATGGCGGTATTGACCCCCAACGTCGTGATTCCACCGTAGGAGAAGAGTAAAAACTGCAAGAGCAAAGCGATGGCGATCGCCGGGAACGCCGCCCACCCGAGCAGAAGCCCAATCAATCCACTGAGGATCAAATGGACACTCCCGGGGCCGATCGGAATGTGAACCATCGAAACGACGAAAAAAGCGGCACTGAGCAGGGCGACGGTGGGGATCTTTCGATCTTCCATTCGCCAAAGAGCGAATCCCGTCGCGGCTCCGGTGATCCCCCAACCGGCGATCAATTCCACAATGCCGGTCGCGGAACTTGTCAAAATGCCTTCGGCGATGTGCATTCCGAACCCCTCATCTTTGCCGTCCTGTTGAAATCGCCACGTGTTCACGTCGCGGTAGTAACACGCATTGCGCGAACGTAACACCTCTGTTAGTATATCGCCGTCGCACGTAGTTGTCGAGTCGGAGAAAAGAAAAACCCCCGCATGCCCCCCGGCGGTTCTCCTTCTCAAGCGGAGGAAAATCGTTAAACTGTACTTTTCGACGATTCATCCCCACCCGGTTCGGCGATGGAGGGAATGCCGATCGCATCCCGACGGACGACTCCCTTCCTCGCTCCGGGGGCCCGCCTCCGGCCAACGGTGACCGGGAAAAGGCAAGGGATTTACATGATCGGAAGCGAAGTCCGACGATTTTCGAACATCTAGACAACGGGAAAGGAATAACGACCATGGCGAAAAAAACGATTCAACAAGTCGATGTGTCTGGGAAAACGGTATTGATTCGAGTCGATTTCAATGTTCCGCTGACCGACGAAGGCGAAGTGGCCGATGATCGCCGCATCCGGATGGCGATGCCCTCGATCGAATCGGTCCTCCAGCGGGGTGGAAAGGTCATCTTGATGAGCCATCTCGGACGCCCCAAGGGCGAGCCGGATCCGAAGTACAGCCTGAAACCGGCGGCCGATCGGCTGGCCAAGCTGCTCGACGCCGACATCAAGGTCGACTTCGCGACCGACACCGTCGGAGAAGACGCCAAGAAGCAGGCGGGCGAGTTGCAAACCGGCGGCGTCCTGGTGCTGGAGAATCTCCGGTTCAACGCCGGGGAAAAAGGCGGCGACGAGGCGTTCGCCTCCCAATTGGCCGAGATGGCCGACATCTACTGCAACGACGCGTTCGGCACCTGCCACCGGACCGACGCCTCGATGCTCGCCGTGCCGAAGGCGATGGGAAACAAACCGAAGGTCGTCGGCTTCCTCGTGGCCAAGGAGATCCAGTACCTCTCCGAGGCGATCCGCAATCCCCAGCGGCCGTTCGTCGCCATTCTCGGCGGAGCGAAGGTCTCCGACAAGATCCAGGTGATCAAACAACTCTTGGGCATCTGCGATAAGGTGCTCATCGGCGGGGCGATGGCCTACACCTTCTCTCTCGCCCAAGGCGGCAAGGTCGGAAACAGCCTGGTCGAGAAGGACAAGGTCGATCTGGCCAAGGAACTGCTCGAATCGGGCGGCGACAAGCTCCACCTGCCGGTCGACAATCACTGCGGCGACGAATTCTCCGCCAAAGCGAACAAGCAGATCTGCAAAGCCGGCGAGATCGAAGACGGCTGGGAAGGGCTCGACATCGGCCCCGAGACCGCCAAGAAGTACGCCGAACTGGTTAAGGATGCCAAGACGGTCGTCTGGAACGGACCGATGGGCGTCTTCGAGATGCCGCCGTTCGACGAAGGAACGAAGATCGTCGCCCAGGCGATCGCCGACAGCGACGCGACGAGCATCATCGGCGGTGGCGATAGTGCCGCGGCGATCGAGGAGCTGGGCTTCTCCGACAAGGTTTCCCACGTGAGCACAGGCGGCGGGGCGAGCCTGGCGATGCTCGAGGGTAAGAAGTTCGAGGCGGTCGAGGCCCTCGACGACGCCGACGGCGGCTCCTCTTGCGGCAGTTGCTGCGGCTGCAACTAGAAAAAGGACGCATTTCCGAAGCACCCCCTGGAACCAACCATGGCCGGACCCCCTTCCGGTCATGGTTTTTTCTTGCGCTCCGGGGAGGCGTTGCGACCACGACCAACGAGTGGGGCCCGATCAGCTTGCGTTCTCCCGATCGAAAGCAATCCCGCCATAACGGACTACCCCGCGAACATAGGTATCGGGTCCGATCGTTTCCGAAACGACCTCTCCCAACCGCCACGCGCGGGGCATCTCCTCAATGCCCATCCCGGCGATCGGCGTCACCGCTTCGGCTCCCCCGACGAGCTTCGGAGCGATGAACACATGGACCTCGTCGATCCACCTCCGGTCCAGCATCGCCCCAAGCAACCGCCCCCCCCCTTCGACCATCAGGTTCGTCATCGACCGGGAGGCCAAAAAACGCAAGAGGGACTCCAACCGCTCCGCGTGGGTGTCACCGGGACACCGCAGCGTTTCGCATCCCTCGGCGGCGAGCGGACGGAGCGTTTCGTCGGGAACGTCCTCGCCGGTGGCCAACAAGAGCGGCGTTTCGCGGGCCGATCGTACCAGCCGACTGGATCTCGGCAAGACGGCTTGTGAATCAAATACGATTCGCAGAGGGATTCGATTGCCCGGCGGCCGGACGGTCAGTAACGGATCGTCCTCCAGGGCCGTGCGACTTCCGATGAGAATCGCATCCATGTTTCCCCGCAAATCGTGGACGACCTTTCGGGAAGCCTCGCCGGAGATCCATCGGCTCGAGCCTGCGCGGGTCGCGATCTTTCCATCGAGCGTCATCGCCCATTTGGCGACGACCCAAGGGCGATGGTGCTCGACCCGCATCAGAAAGGGCCGGTTCAGACGACGTGCTTCGTCCTCAAGAAGTCCCACCTCCACTCGGATCCCCGCTTCACGTAGTTGGGCGATACCTCCGCCGGCGACTTTCGGAAAAGGGTCGGCCATGGCCACGACGACACGAGCCACCCCCGCTTGGAGGATCGCGTCACTGCAGGGAGGGGTTTTTCCGTAATGGCAGCAGGGCTCGAGCGTGACGAAAAGATCGGCGCCCCTTGCCTGTTCCCGGGCCTCCTCCAAGGCGTCGACCTCGGCATGCGCCCCGCCGAATTGCCGATGATATCCCTTGCCGACGACTTTCCCCTCCCGGACGATCACACACCCGACCATCGGATTCGGCTCGACGCGGCCCCGGCCCAATGAAGCCAGCGCGAGCGCCTCCCGCATCGGTTCGATCTCCCAATTCCGCCAATTTGACGATCGGGCATGTTCGTTTCGCGACATCGACTCCCTTTCCTTATTGAGCCTCGCATCTATAGTGAACGCCGGGCGAACAGCGAGAGCCCGGTCCGACGGGCGTCACGGCATGAACCGAGGGGCCACCATTGATGCGAACTTGAATAAAGGTTGCACCCCCCCGAGTTTTTCCGGTATCGCTTCGCGCGACATTCAGGCGACCGGACGCCGGCCGATGCTCCGAGCGAGATCTTCCATCCACGCTTCGATCACCAACGTCAAGTTTCCCATTCGATCGACCTGCTCCATGGCCAAAAGCGTGCGATCGCAACAATCGGCGACCGTCTCGAAATCGAGCGACTGACTTCGAATGGCCCGATCGGCAAATTCGATCACGAGATCGTCGGTCGTCTCCTCCGACGTCGATCGGTGCATCGCCAGCCGCCGAAGCATGGCTTGATGAAGATGGAGCGTCATCATTCCGACCTGACGCAATCGTCCCCGCCGGGCATTCGCTTCCTTCCCGGCCTGTTCGACGAACTGCCGGACGGTCCGGACGAGCATCGCCGACTCAGGCATCGAGGAGCCGAGCAGGTGGTAGTAATCCTGCTGGAACTCGATTTGCCGAGGATCGTCCCGCTCCCGCGCCCGCTCCACACTCCCCTGCGAAAGCGCGGCGAGCGACCTCGCCTTCGCCGAGTCTTCCACGAGCTGCTGCTCCAGGAGCACGCGGGCAACCGTCTCCTCGGCAAGCGGGGCGAATCGCACTACCCGACAGCGTGATCGGATCGTGGGAAACTGCTTCGCCGTGCTCGTGGCGATCAAGATGATCAGTGCCCCGGGAGGAGGTTCCTCCAAGGTCTTCAACAAACAGTTCGCTCCCTCGGCGTTCAAAAAATCGGCATCGTCGATGACGGCGATTCTTCGATCTCCGGCGTACGGTTTCAGGGCGATCTCGTAGAGGAGTCCTTCGCGCATGCGATGCTCTCGATCGCCGATGAACCGCTCCACCGGGATGAACGTCTTCTCCTCCGGCTTGTCTAAGATATGCAAATCGGGATGGCTTCCGGCATCGCATTGACGACAGGAGGGGCATCGACCGCAGGCTTCGAGGGTCGTCGGGGAATACTCCCGACAGAGGAGCGACCGCGCCAGGGCCAGGGCGAAAGTCCGCTTGCCGATCCCCGAGGGGCCTACGAAAAGGTAACTTCCCGCGACTCGTCCTCGTTCCGCGGCGCGGCGGAACCCCTCGGCTACCGAATCGTGTCCATGAATTCCTTGCCAACTCATGCGAAGATATCCTCTCATCCCTCCGAGTTTCGTCGCGGAGTTTCAGGCGTTTTTTTTCAACACGGCTTCCGCGGCACGACGAATATGTTCCTGCACCTGGTCGATCGAACCGGAAGCGTCGATCACGACCGTCTCCTGCGGCATCTGCTCGGCCATTTCGAGAAATCCTCGTCGAACCCGCTCATGAAATTCCTCTCCCTCGCGTTCCATCCGATCGAGAGGGCGATCCCTGCGTGCAGCCGCCTGGGAGAGGGAAATGTCGAGCACGAAAGTCATATGGGGGAGGATGCCCTCGGTGGCCGTCTGCCCGATCTCCCGGAGCGTCGGCACCGGAAGTCCGCCGGCACATCCCTGGTAGACCACGTTGGAGAGGAGGAAACGATCGGAGACGACCACCTTGCCGGCTTCGAGCGCGGGGCGGATCACCTCTTCGACCATTTGGGCCCGCGCCGCCATGTAAAGGAACATCTCACTCGTGCGACCGATGGAGAGGTCGTCGCGATCGAGCAGGAGCCGGCGGATCGCCTCGCCCAGGGGCGTGGACCCCGGATCGCGGCAGGTCACCACCTCGTGTCCCTGTTCGGTCAGCCACCGGGTGAAGAGCCGAATCTGCGTGCTCTTGCCGGAGCCGTCGCCACCGTCGAACGCAAAAAACATGGTCTCCCCCTGCCATTTTGATCGGCTGGAAAGCGACCTCGCCGTCGTTCGGAACCCGCTTCCGGACGATTTGCCGACGGACACCTCTTCCCCAGCGATGCTCGACCAAGCCGCATTATCCCCGATGATGCGAGGAAACACAAGGCACACGCCTTTCTCAAGCGGTGTCGTATTTTTCGACGACCTTCCGGGCGTGGTCGACAATGCGTATCCGGAGCGACTCCGGCGCGATCACCTCCACCTGATCCCCGTAACCGAGAATCCACCAGGAGATCTCCTTGAGCCCGGAGACGGTGACGAAGAAATCGAGCCGGCCGTCTTCGCGCCACTCGCATCGCTGGGTCTTGTGCCATTTTACTTCGGCGACGTTCTGGGCAACCAGCGGCTCGAAAAGGAGATGCACCTTTTCATCGGGGACCGATTCGGGAATCAAGTGCCAGGCGTTGCGGAGGTAGCGTTCGAGGGAGAATCCCTTCGGAATTTCGTAGGCCTGATCGGTCATTTCGATGTTGCGGATGCGGCCGACGTGGAAGGTACGCACCTCACGATGCAGGCTCGAACGGCCAATGACGTACCAACTCCGTCGACTGAAGAGCACCTGATAGGGATGCAGCATCGTCGAAAAAGGCTCGTCATCGAGCGGCCCCTTGTATTCGATGCGCACGGCCCGATTCTGGAGATGCGATTCCAGAAGCATATCGAAATAGGCCTTCGCCTCGTGGAGGGGATTCGAGGGCTCGGTCCGAAGCTTCAAAGCCCCTCCAAGCGTTTTGATCCTCGAGAGGATGTCCTCCGGCAAGGCCCCGATGATCTTCAGCGCCGCCTTTCGCGCCGCGTGGAAAAAGGGGAGCTGTTCGTTTTCGCCCATGTCGTAACAGAGGGTGATCAACGCCAGCGCCTCTTCGGCGGTGAAATGCGTCGGGGGGAGAAAAAAACTTCCCGCGAGGTAATATCTCTGCTGATGGGGGTCGAAAAGAATGGGAATGCCCGCCTTGCGCAGCATGTCGAGATCGCGGAAGATCGTCCGCCGACTCACTTGGCAACTCTGCGCCAGCGTTTCGACATTGGGCCTGCCGGTCTGAAGCAACTTCAACACAGTGATCATTCTCAAAACTCGCTCATTACTCATAAATAGATAAGGTACTTTTTTATTACTCTTTCGCAAGGGGGCGGATATGTTTCAGGAAAAAATTATCGATAATTGTTTTATCAATCTTAAAATAGAAATAGGCAGACAACCGAAGTTGCCTGCCTTGCAGAAATGATTCCCAGTTCCCCGGAGGGGTCAACGAATTTGATTGGTCGTCGCAAATCCTTGTACAGCAGAAGCTTGCTGCCGATAGGACGCCGGACGCAACGGCGGAGCTTTGGGGGGTCGGGCCCGAGGTGGGGCAACCGAAGCGGCGGGAGCCACGTTCCTCGATGTCTGGTGCTGGCCCGACTTGCCGAAAAGATCGTTCTTCCGACCGGTATTCTCGGACGGAACGCCCGAACGCATCGTCGACTTGCCGGCCGGCGGGGCGACCTGCGGTTGCGGCGGTTGGGCCGGTTGCCCTTCGGGGGTGCGGATCTCCTCGAACGATTCCTTCGAGGGGACGCCCTTCATTTCCGTCGGCGTCTCCAGCAATCCCTTCGGAATCGGGCTGCTCTCGGTACTTGGGAAAATCTGGCTGTTTTGATGCTGTTGATACGCTCCCCGACTGATGACCTTCGGTCGCGTGAAACCGTAGTTCATATAAGTCCCGGCATCGCGTGCCCGAGCTCGTCGGGTGGCGTCGAAGTAGGCCTTTCCGGGCCACGGGCCTTCGGCCAAACGGATGCCGTTGTACTCCAGCAGCGAACTCTTGCGGAAGTGAATGTTCGCGATCGCCAGATTGTAATCGATCACCGATCGGTAGTATTCAATTTCGGCCTCGGCCAATCGACGCTGGGCATCGAGCACCTGATTGAGCGTCGTGATATCGGCATCGTAGGAGGCCTGCACCGCACTGACCTCGATCTGGGCCGCATGGCGACGATTGAAATGTGTTTCGCTCAACTTGTAATACTCATCCAAATCGCGTTTCGCGCTGGCGATTTGGTGCGAAAGTTCCAGTTCCTGCTCCTGAAGGATGGCCCGTTCCCGTGCCAGGGCCATCTTAGCGTTCTGCACCGCCGAAAGCTCCTTGCGGAAACCGAGCGGCATGCTGAAATCGAGCCCCAATTCCCATTCCTGGTATCTGCCGCTGGTCATCGAGGAGAAAGCGTTGCTGTGATGGTTCGGCGGATCGATCAGCCATTGGCCCAAGCCACGCCAACGATAGGTTCCCGAGGCATCCAGACGCGGCTGGAGAAAGTTCTGCTGGGCGATCAGCTCCAACTGACGCTGCTTGATCGCCCACTTCTGCTTGCGTAATTCCACGGACCGGACCAGCGCCTCGGCGAGCGTTTCGTTCCAATCGAAATCGACCCGGGCCACCGTCGGCTCGTCGGACGGACGGATCAATCGACCGTCGGTCGCCCCGATGCCCATGATGTACCGCAGGATCGACTCCGTCTTGAACAAATTGCTCTGGGCCGCTTCCACCTGCCCGCGGAACAGAAAGTATTGTTGCCGCGATTGGGCTTCGTTCTGGGCACTTCCCCGTTTGTGTCCCGCCTGGTACATCGCATAGGTCTGCTGCCAGGTTTGCAGGGCGGCGTCGCGTCCCGCCTTGACCGATTGCAGTCGACGGTAGCCGTAATAAAGATTCCAATAGGCCCGTTCCACGTCGTAGACCAACTGCCGCACCCCCATCTCGAAATCGTTCAACGCCGTGTCGGTCTTGAGTCGGGCAATCATGATGCCGTTGCTGAATCCCGGAATGGCGCCGGGTCCGGCGATGCGGTTGAACTGCACTCCCCTTCCCTGCAACAAGGGCTGACTGAAGGTCCCCTGCAGGAAGGTCGTCCAGTTCGAAGGCCAGCGACGGGAACCGAAGGCGTTGCTCCAATCGTACGCCGATTCGCTCCGCAGGCTGAACGTCCCTCCGGTCGCGGCGGTCTTGGCGATTTGGGCCTGGAACGTCCCCACATCCGACTGGAGGACCGTCGGTCGCAGCGCCGCGAACGCCGTATTGGCATTTTGCGGGAGATCGTTCTTCTGCCAGAAGGCCCCGGCCGAAAGTTGACCGTCGAAGGCGGCCAAGGCGGCCTCTTCGCCGTAACGCGGGTCGCTCTGCACCAGGGCCGGATCGTATACCGTCGTCACGGCGTTCGGATTCGAGAGGACCGTCGAGGGATCGCCTTGCGTACCGGTCGCCCCGAAAGCCACTCCTCCGAGCGAACGCATGATGCGGCTGTTTTCCAAAGCGATGTGAATCGCCTCCTGGAGTTCCAGATCCCATATCTCCGTGGGCTTGCTGTTGCGGAGCGTTAATGGCGGAAGGGCGTCTTTGGCGTCCGGCAGGGTGCAAACCTCGATGTCGGGATACTCGATCTCGGTCGCTTTGTCGATGTAGTGCGATAAATCGCCATCCTCGAACAAGTACATCGGCTGCTGTGGTTGGCAACCGATCATCCATTGTAACATGGCCAAAACGACCAATCCGGGAAGCAGTTTATGCCAGCTCATGGAAATCCGTTCCTGTTGATAAGAATCCATTGAAAGACGCAAACGGTCCTGCAACGATACGGTCACGATAAGTTGGGAAGTCAACGATCCAATCGGCTGCAAAGAGAGCCTATCGGGCATAGTCAACAGAATCAGTATCGTCGATGGAATCGGAATACTTTGAAAAAACTGCACGATCGGCAATTTTTTTCAAGACTTTCCAAACCCGGGAACCCAAAATCTCTCCATGAAGCCCGCATCCTTCCAGGAACCCCTATTTACCCATCCAAAAGACCATAAGCGCATCATCGATAAATCATGATAGACGAGAAAAAAGTTATTCTATCGATTCGTGCCGATATGCTTGGGCCGGTAGCTCATTTCATGGTGGAAGGCAAAAATTGGCGCCGTGCAACCAGAACAGACGCGCACGGGAACACGAGGGAAGAGGCTCAAGTGACAAAAGCGTCTCGGCGCAAAAAAGAAGGGAGTTGCCATCTCTTGCAACTCCCCAAAAGTGGAGGCGGCGGGAATCGAACCCGCGTCCCGTAACAGTTCCGGGCAAGCTTCTACGTGTGTATCCGCCGATTTGAAATTCGCGAATCAAGTCTCCCGACGGCAGGATGCCTGATCCACTAGCCGGAAACGAAATTTAACCCTGGACGTGTCCGACATGGTCCAGAGCGATCCGAAAGAGTCGTCCGGAATCTACGCCGCTTCGGCGACGTCGTAGGTCCGGGGATGCCTTTTCTTAGGCAGCCATTGCCATTTGAGGTTCGGCAATTGAATTTGGAGTCAGCTTTTTACGTGGCCTGCTGACCAACCACGACACGCCACTTGCACTTCACTTGTCCGGTCGAAACCAGTTCGCCCCCGGAAGCAGGGTGCCGGGAAGTCCCGATAGGAACAGGTTTTGCAACGGAACCTCTACTGATCGAGGACTTCTTGCTCGCGAGCTTCGGCGAGCTCGTTGACCTGCTCCTCGTATTGCTTGGTTAAATCGTGAATCTCTTTCTTGACCTCGTCCCGCTCGGTTTCCGACATCGACTTGTCTTTTTCGGCCTGGTCGGCACTCTTGTTGCCGTCGCGTCGGACGTTCCGCAGCGCCACCTTCGCCTCTTCGGCCAGATCCTTGATCCGAGTGACCATTTTCTGGCGAACTTCGGTCGAAAGGGGTGGAATATTAATACGTATGACCCGACCGTCGTTGTTCGGAGTAAATCCCAGATCGGAAGCAATAATTCCCTTCTCGATATCCTTGAGGGTTCCCGGATCGAAGGGACGGATGACGATTTGCGTCGGCTCCGGACAACTGACCGTGGCGAGCTGCTTCATGGGGCAAGTCGCCCCGTAGGCCTCGACCTTGACCGAATCGACCAATCCGGGGTTCGCTCGGCCGGTGCGGATTCCGGAGAGATTGCTCTTCAACCGAGAAATCGCCCCCTGCATCCTTTCTTCGACATCCAACAGAATCTCATCCGACGTCATGATCTCACTCCTTACCAAGCATATCTTCTTTGTGACTTTCTCAAGGGAATCCCCCGGAAATTCCGCTTGTTCCGTTCGCCTCCTCCGGCAACCCCATTCCGGAAAGTGCGTTGCGGCAACGGGGAGGGGAGGGTCATTCTAACGAGCGGCCGACGACGGTGCCGATACGATCGCCCCGAATGGCTCGAATCAGGTTCCCCTCAGTCTTGAAATTGAAGACGACGATGGGCATGTCGTATTCCATGCACTTGGTGATCGCCTCGTGATCCATGACCCGAAGGTTCTTGTGCCGCACTTCTTCGTAGGTCAATTGGCTGTAGAAGACGGCATGGGGATTTTTTTCGGGGTCATCGCTGTAAACACCGTCGACCTTGGTCGCCTTCAAGAGGGCGTCGGCCTGGAGTTCGAGGGCGCGTTGCGCGGCAGCGGTATCGGTGGTGACGAAGGGACTCCCCGTTCCACCGGCCAGGAGGATGATGCGCCCTTTTTCCAGGTGATGCAACGCGCGGCGCCGGATGTAGGGTTCGGCCACCCCATCGATCCTCAGCGCGGTCATCAATCGGGTGCAGCTACCGAGCGATTCGATGGCGTCCTGCAGGGCGAGCCCGTTGATGACGGTGGCAAGCATTCCCATATAATGGGCGGTGGATTCTTGAACAATCGAATTCTCCGCGGTGAACTGGGCGCCGCGGAGGATGTTTCCCCCGCCCATCACGATGGCGATCTGCACGCCTTCGGCGGCGGCGGCGACGATTTGCCGGGCCAGATCGGTCATGGCATCCATGGTGATGCCGCGTTCGTTGGCGTGGCAAAACCCTTCACCGGAAATCTTCAAAATGATGCGGCGCGTTTTCGATTCGTCCAAGGTCCTTGACATGAAAAACTACTCCACTCCGAGTTCCCAGTGGATCATCTGCTTGATCTTCAATCCGCCTTCTTCGGCGGCCTGGGACACGGTTTTCGAGGAATCCTTGACGTAAGTCTGGTCGAGCAAGCAGCTTTCGGCGTAGAAGTTTTTCATGCGACCTTCGACCATCTTTTCGATAATGTTTTCCGGCTTCCCTTCCTGCCGGGCGGCCTCCATGAGGACCGCCCGCTCCCGGGCGACCAGCTCCTGGTCCAACTCCTCCTTGGAAACCGACTTGGGGCGCATGGCCGCGACGTGCATGCAAATATCCCGGGCCAGATCGATATCATTACCTTCCACGATCAACAGGACGCCGGCCTGTCCGGTGTGGTGGACATATCCGCCCGTGGTGCCTTCGACGCGGATCAGGCGGTTGACTTTGAAGACCTCGCGGATCTTGTTGACCAAATCGTCGAACTGTTGCTGCAAAGTTCCTTCGCCGCTGGGCGACGGTTGGGCGAGCAATTCCTCGGCGGTGGTCGCCCCCGGCCCCTTGGCCAACTGTTCGGCCAGATCGGAGGCCAGCTGGTTGAACTCCTTGGTGCTGGCCACCGGGGCACTCTCGCAGAGCAGCTCCACCATAGCCGACGTTTGCGTCTTCGGATCGGTAAACATTGCGATCTTGCCCGACTCGGTCGCGCGACCACTCCGTTTCTCCATCGTCTTTTTCCCCGCCTTGCGGAGAAGATCGATCGCCTGCTCCATGTCGCCTTCCGCTTCGACCAGAGCCTTTTTGCAATCCATCATCGGAAGGCCGGTCTTTTCCCGCATTTCTTTTACGGCCGCTGCCGAAATCTGCGCCATTTTTATCACCTCACTCGAATCATCATGTGGTCGTAATCGTTCCATATGGTGATGATGGAACCGCGCACGGCGGCTCCAACCCATCATTTGTTTCTCTAGAGCCGATGCTCACCTCGCCTATTGGTCGTCGGACGTTTTTCCGCACTCGATGCGGCCAATCCGACAACATTCCACGACGGGCGGGGCTCCCGCAATTTCGAAAACGCCGGCATAGCTCACCGAACATCACTCGGCGACCGCCAACGACTCTTCATCCTTGGTCATGCCGGCGGCCTCTTTTCCTTCGATCACCGCATCGGACAAAAGTCGCATGACCAACTCGATCGAGCGAATGCTGTCATCGTTTCCGGGAATCGGCAAGTCGACTTGGTCCGGGTCGCAATCGGTGTCGATCAAGGCGATCGACATGATTCCGAGTTTTCGGGCTTCGCGAATGGCGTTCTTTTCCTTCCTGGGGTCGACCACGACCATGCACTCCGGGGGCCGATTCATGCTGCGGATCCCGTTGAGGTTGCGGTACATTTTCCGGTATTCGCGGTTCAGGGCCGATTGCATCTTTTTGGAATAAGCGGCGATTTCATCGGTCTCTTGCATATGTTCGAGTTCTTCCAGACGAGAAAGCCGACTGCGAATCGTTCGGAAATTCGTCAGCGTCCCCCCGAGCCAGCGATCGCTCACAAAGGGCATGCCGCATCGGCTCGCCTGCTCCTCAATCGTTTCCGACGCCTGTCGCTTGGTCCCGACGAACAAAATCAAGCTGCCCGATTCGGCGACCTGCTTGAGGTATTTCCTCGCCCGAAGAATCCCCTTGACCGTCTCGCGGACGTCGATGATGTGGATCAACTTGCGCCGCCCATAAACATAAGGGCGCATTTTGGGGTTCCAATGGCTCGCGCGGTGGCCGAAATGCACCCCGGCCTCGATCAACTGCTTTACCAAAATGGGGGTCGTGGTCACGGAAGAAATCTCCTTTCTTGCTTGCCACCATCAGCACATCGGCCGGCCTATTTGCATAAACCCTTATTGGCCAACGTTTTAGCGGCACTCGCCCTCGAGGCGATTCACTCGGCCTGATCTTGTTCACCCCTCTCCCGGGCCGGACGGGAGGAAGTGCCCCTTCGGGGAATTCCTGTGGAGCCGCTCTCTTACGAGTCGTCGAAGTTCCGGTAGACTGAAAGAGGAGCAGCCCCTCTTGCAAAAAGAAGGAGTTTATCATAACCTTCGGTCCGACAAAGGTCAACCACCCTGGGGGAAACTCGCGCGCGGAAAAAATTCCTTTGCCCGACCAAGGCGTCCCGTTGGCTCGCCGCCGTGCATTCCTAGGTGGGAGGCCGAATTCGATTTCGTTTTCCCCTCAGCCTCCAGTGCCCCACTTCATCGGACTCTGATTCCTCGGGGTCTCACTCCATCGCCGATATCCATTTTACCGCCGGAAAGGAAGCCGATTGATCGATCTTGGTCAAGGGTTGAGCGTCCCGGAAACCGCACGACGGCTCGATGTCTCCCCGGCGACGGTCCGCAATTGGGCGAAAACCGGCATTCTCGTCCCCCAACGAAACCACCCGACTCGATTCGCGGAAGCGGAGGTCACCGCGATGCTCCGCTCGCTTGGCGATGGAACCGCGTCACGTCTTCGTCATCGAGCCAATAAGCGGAAGAACCTCTCGTTCGCCCTTTCCGCATCAGGCGGCGCCCCCTCGGAACTCCGTCGTGGGATGGCGTTCCTCCTACACCTCCATCAGGAGGAAGCACGCTTCGACAGGTCCGAATTATTGACCGTCGCGGCGCTCTGGCTTCTGGCGAAACGAGACGAGGCGAGCCTCGCCGCCGGCCGGAGAGGGGATCGTGTTTCCCTTTCTTCGGTTCCATTTCGTCGTCCGGCGGTTCGACGATGGGTACTCCGGCAAAACCGTTCGTTTCCCCGCTTCCTTCCCGCTTCCGTGTCCCATTCGTTATGGCGGCGACTCGAAAAGGAGATGCCCGAGCCCCTCGGTGGCGACGGACTCGATTTTCTCGGACACGCCTACCAGACCCTTCTCAGCGCCGGCGCGAAATCCCGCGGGGGAACATTCTTCACCCCCGACAGGATCGTCGGACGCATCGCAAACGATCACGCAGGAAATCGGGGGCATCTCCTCGATCCCTGCTGCGGTACCGGACAATACCTGCTCGGTTTCGCAAAAACGTCGGACCTCTCGATGGAGCGACTCTGCGGCATCGACTTCGCCCCCATGGCCGCCTTCCTCTGCGGGTTGCGACTGCTTTTGGCATTTCCCAGAAGCTCGACCCCCCCGGCGATTTTTTGCGCCAACTTCCTCAGCGAAAAGGATATGCGAAATCGCATTCCAGGATTCGCTCATCTCCACGAATCGTTCGACCTCGTGGCGACCAATCCTCCTTGGGGAAATGTGACGAAAACGTTCCCGGTGGACGACTTCCCGATGCTGGAATCGAACGAATCCTTTTCCCGATTCGTCGTCCAATCGTTGCGATTCGTTCGATCGGGCGGAAAGCTCTCGTTTCTCTTGCCCGAATCGTTCGGCCATGTTCGTACCCACGGAGATCTGCGAAAGCACCTGCTCGAAAACACTCGGCT
Source organism: uncultured Planctomycetaceae bacterium (assembly GCA_964632505.1). Lineage (GTDB taxonomy): Bacteria > Planctomycetota > Planctomycetia > Pirellulales > Thermoguttaceae > CAZWCE01. Next base: position 105,706 of record CAZWCE010000009.1, read on the forward strand.
CGTGTCCATCGAGCGACTCGGCCCCATTTTCCGTGGAGTGATGACCCCGGTCTATCGGGTCGATCTGCAGAAATCCTTGCCCGGGACCGATACGAGGATCGCCTTCCTCGGACCGACCGAACGATCGTATCTCCCGCAGAGTCGATTCCTGAAAGAACCTCATCGTCGGTTGCCCGCACATTTGCGGCCCGACGAATGGGAGCTCCTGCAAGAGCTGCTCTCTCACCCGCATTCCCCGTTGGGAGAAAACGCCGATTGGGCCCTGGGAATCGTCACCGGCGACAATCGAAAGCATCTTCGTTCGATTCCGGGGAAAGATGACGAACCGATCTACCGCGGAAGCGACGTGCAGCCATTCTTCCTATCTCGGGCGGAGCATTACATCGCCTTTCGCCCGGAACGTTTCCAGCAGGTCGCGCCGGAATCGAAGTATCGGGTGGCCGAGAAGCTGATCTATCGGTTCGTTTCACGTCGTCTGGTGGTCGCCTGGGACGATCGCCAATCGCTGACGCTCAACAGCGCGAATCTCTGCCTTCCGTCGCATCCGGATCTCTCCCCCCGGGCTTTGACCGCCTACCTGAATTCCCGTATCGCGCAGTTTCTCCTGCAAGCGCAATGCAACGCCTTGAAAATCCTTCGACATGATTTGGAAGCACTGCCCATTTTCCACTTTTTGGCGGAATGCGAAGCATCGCTCTCAGAGGCGACCGCGCAAGGACATCGTCTCACGCGACCGGAGGAGAGTCGCCGATTGCAGGAAACAATCGATCGACTTCTCTACCGGCGATTCGGACTCAACGAATCGCAGCAAGCGGTCATGAGCGGTTTTCTGGGGCGAATACTCGGGAAGAAGCCGACTGCATGAGGGAGTCTCTTCTCGACGCCCGGAACTCGGCGACGAAGACGGATCAGTTCGATTCCTCGGAAGAGGATCCTTTCGAGGCAGCGCCTTTGCGGGATCGGGCGAGGATTTTATTGGCCGAAAGCACCCCTACGATGAAACCGATGATCAAGGTGCCGAACAACAGCACCGCCCGGGGGACCGTCACGGTGATGAACAGGATCTTCGTCTCGACCGCGGCGGTGTTCTGCAGAACGACGATCAACACCAGCAAGGCGGCCACCGAGATACCGACGATCTTCAACCGCTGCACCAGAGAGGGTTTGATTTTTCCCGGCATCGTCGCCTCGCTTCTAATAGGAAAAGGGGGAGAGTTTTTGAGCAATCGTCCAGGCGGATATTTTCCGTAACCATAGCCTTTTTGGGGAAATTGTCAAGGAAGCCTTCCCCATCACGGCTTCCTGGAGGAGATCACACCGGGGCTGATGGGGCATCGCCTCCTTCGTGAACCAACGGCGACCCTCCGCAAACCAAGGCTCACACTTTTCGCGAATAGGAATGCCCCCTTCCGACCACTTCTTTCGCCGACCTGCTTGCAAGCCATGGGAAAATCTGGTCTGATGAAAACCGATGGGCAAAACGAACGATCGCAGCCCCATGAGGTAAGCCCTCTCCTTCACGGAGTCATCGCATGCATCATCCGAACGAACGAGCCGGTTTGGGCGTTCCTCTCCGCAGGAGTGCCCTGGTCGGCCTCGTATCGGGAATTCTCTTTTCGAGTCCTCTCTTCGCAAAAAACAATGAACCTCCGGTCCCGGTCCTTTTGGAAAGCGTAGTCCCGGCGGATTCGCAGCCGCACTCAAGTTCGCCGGCGGTCATTTTCTACGATTCTTTCGATGGACCGGACGCTTCGCAAGCGGTCTATCTGGAGCCCTCGATCGATTCGCCCCACGCCGACCGTTCCTCGGAGCACGCACTCGGGGGACGCGGCATGTCGATGGAGTGCTTCTACCCCCAAGGGGAAAAGGGGATCGGCAACCGGAAGCTGGTTTTCGGCGATGGTCCCTTTGGAAAACCGGTCCGAGACGGGGAATCGTTCGAAGAAATCTACTGGCGGATCTACGTGAAACATCAGAGGGGTTGGATCGGGGAAGGCCCCGCCAAGATGAGCCGTGCCGCCGGCTTCGTTTCGCCGCAATGGAACCAGGCGTTCATCCTGCACGTCTGGGGAAGCGGCGAATGCCTGACGCTCGACCCCGTCTCCGGAGTGGAAGATGGAAAAGTGATCACTACCTGTTATAATGATTTCGACCGCTTCGATTGGTTGGGGAACCGCCCCCACGGGAAGTTTCCCATCCATTCGACCGAGAACTCCGGCCGATGGATTTGCGTCGAAGCCCACCTGAAGCTGAACACCCCCGGCGAGAAAGACGGGTACGCCGCCCTCTGGATCGACGGGAGGCTCGATACGGAACGGCGGGACATGGACTTTCGAGGGAACTACACCGATCATCTGATCAACGCCGTTTTCCTGGAGGCCTATTGGAACGCCGGTTCGCCGGTGGATCAATATCGCTGGTACGACGACTTCGTCGTCAGCACCGAGCCGATCGGTCCGGTCACCGCCGGCCGGCCGGTCGAGATCCAGGTCGATTGCCGTCCTGAAGTCGCCTCCTGGCAACTCCAGATCGCCGAAAACGCCGACTCGAAGCAACTCGTCTGGCAATCGGACTCTCTCTCGGGAGATCTCCGCAACGTCCGTCTAGACGATCATCATGGCCAATGGTTGCCCCCCGTCAATCGGAAAACCGATGTCATGTATTTCTGCCGCTCTCGCTTCACCGATCGATCGGGGAAGGTTTCGTCCTGGAGCCGTTGGCAGCAACCGTTTTTTCTCGATGAAAATCATCGAAGCATCTCTCCATCGATAAAGGAATAGGATGATGAATATGAAAAACACCATCAACCGTCGTGAATTTCTGGGAGCCGGTTCCGCCCTCGCCGCCGGAGCCGTCTGGTCCAATCTGGCCTCCCGCGCCCCCGCTTTCGAAAGCCCCAATGATCGACCGCGGCTGGGCGTGATCGGTTGCGGAAGCCGCTGGGGATTTCAGATCGCCTCGGGAAGAAGTCGTTACGGAGCCGGACCTTCGTTCGTCCCCTATGGCGACATGGTCGCCGTTTGCGATGTCGATCAAGAGCGGATGGCGCTCGGTCGAGAAGTCGTCGAAAAGTGGTACGACAAAAAGCCGGATACCGCGGCCGATTACCGAGCGATCCTCGACCGGAACGACATCGACGTCGTCACCATTTTCACGCCCGACCACTGGCACGCCAAGGTCGCCATCGAGGCGATGCTCGCCGGCAAGGATGTCTACTGCGAGAAGCCGATGACCTTGACGATCGAAGAGGGGCGACAGATTTGCGAAGTGACCGAAAAGACGGGCCGGATCTTCCAGGTCGGCACCCAACAGCGAAGCGGACATCAGTTCATCAAAGCGATCGCGATGCTCCGCGACGGCCGACTCGGCAAGATCAAACGGGTCCAATGCGGCGTCGGCGGCGCGCCGGGGAGTCCCGAAATCCCGGCAGCCACCCCGCCTTCCTCCCTCGATTGGAACCGATGGCTCGGTCCGGCGCCGAAAGTGCCGTTCCGCTATCTGGAAGGGGCGAAGAACGAAACCGATTCCTGGTCGAATTGCCATTACGAGTTCCGTTGGTGGTATGAATACTCCGGCGGCAAGTTGACCGACTGGGGAGCCCATCACGTCGATATCGCGACCTGGGGACTCGACAAAACCGAGACCGGCCCCGTCTCGGTCACCCCGGAAATGGTGGAGCATCCGGTGGAGTTCGAAAACGGCTACCCGGTGAAAAACGACCGTTACAACACCGCCACGGCGTTCGTCATCAAGGCCCGCTATGCCGACGATATCGAACTCGAGCTGAAAAGTCATGCCCGAAACGGCATCCTCTTCGAGGGAACCGAGGGCCGGATCTTCGTCAATCGCGGCTCGGTGCAAGGAAAACCGGTCGAAGCGCTCAACGACGATCCTCTTCCGGAAGACCTCACGGAAAAGGTCTACAAAGGGTTCTCGATGGAGAACATCGAACGGATGAACGATACCGATGCCCATGTCCGGAATTTTTTCCAGGGACTCGCGAAACGAAAACAACCGGTCTCCGACGTCTTCTCCCACCACCGGGCTCTGACCACCTGCCACCTGGCTGGAATCGCCGCGCGACTGGGAAGAAAAATCGAATGGGATCCGCAAGCCGAGCAGATGGTCGACGATCCGCTGGCCCAATCGTTCGTCGCACGAGAAAAACGCAAGGGATTCGAAATCGAGATGTAACCTCTCGGATCATCGGAACTTATGGTAAACCTTCCAAGCGCCGGCACAGGAAGAGTGCGTCGGCCGATAAAAGCGGGCGCCTGATACCATTCAAAAAAGTAAACTTTAGAACTTCATGTTTTTTGAGAAACTTGCTTGATTTCTAGTGCCGTCTTGATACAGTGAACTATGTCTGTAGTACAGCAAGGGCGTTGCTATGAGCAATAATTGAACAATTTCCTTGGGGGGACCAAAAAGAAACTTTTTGAGAATATTTCCTCGAACTGAACGAATGGTTCCCTATCGGTGTTTTGGTATTTTCCTCATCGTGAAATCGCTTCCTCCCAGGAGAGGTTTCGATGATCTCGTCTCGCAACATCTATAGAAGGAGATCCTTATGATCGTAGCCCCCGGACCGATGGAAATGGTAATGGTGGTCGCCCAAATGCTGGGCGGCTGGATGAACGGCGGCGTCCCGCTGGCGGTGCCCCCGCAACCTGAACGCACGGAAATCATGGCAATGGCTCCCGATGAGTGCGTCGCCTATGTTTCCTCCAGTGGCATGGCGACTCCCGACCCGGAGAGTGAAAACCAAGTGGAGCAGCTTCTCGCCGAACCGCAAGTGCGGGAGTTTGCCGATGAAGCCTACCGGGTCATCAATCAACTCCTAAAAAGAGAGATGGACGAAGTTCCGGCCGATACGAAACTGTTTGTCCGCGACAGCGTGCTCGCCTCTCTGACTCGTCCCTGGGCGTTCCATCTCACCGAGGTGAGTCTGAACCCGGCCGACCTGCCGGCAGGCGGAGTGATTCACCTGGGAGAAGATGCCGAAGACTGGGAAGATCGTATCCTGCTGCAACTCGGCAAGCTTCCCGAGGAGGCGCTCACCGAGAAAGAGAGCGACGCGGGGACCTACTACGTGGTGAAGATTCCCGACGCGCCGGTCAAAATATCCTGGGGCCGCTTCCTGGAAGAATACCTGGTCGTGGCGCTCGGAGAATCGGGCTTCGAGAAGATGACCGCCCGTGCCGACACTCCCGCTCCCGCCTGGCTGACCGAGATCGGGGAAACGCTTCCGATCGAGCGGCGCTCTTCGATCTTCTACGCCGACGCCGGAAAGATTCTCGCCACGTTCAAGCCGCTGATCGGCACGACGATGTCGACGATTCCGGATGCCCCCGATCTGAAGACCGTCCTGGACGGCATCGGCCTGGATAACGTCGACAAGTTGATCGCCGTGACCGGCCTCGACGACACCAACTTCCGGCAGATCTCCCGCCTCTCCTTCAAGGGCGAGCCGGAAGGCTTGATCGACACCTTGACCTCCGCGACGATGGATGCCGAGGATCTGGCCCTCGTTCCGGCCGACGCGAACCTCGCCTATTCGGTGAGTGTCGATTTGGAAAAGATGTATCACAAAGTTCTTCTTTTCCTCCAATCGACCTCGCCGCCGCTCCATGAAGAGGTCAGCGAAGGACTGGCCGAGATGCAGCTCGAATTGGGAATCAATTTGAAGGAAGACCTCCTCTCGAAACTCGGCACCAACTGGTGCGTGTACAATTCTCCTTCCGAAGGCGGACTCTTTCTCACCGGTCTGACGCTCGTCGTCGAACTGGACGATCCGGAAGGGTTCCGCGCGACGGAAAAAAAACTGCTCCACCTGCTTCCGCAACTGGAGCCGAGGACCCGTGGTTTGATCGAAGAGGTGAGTTTCCAGGATCAGCATTACAAGATCTTTTCCATTCCGGAGGAGGAGGTGCCGTTCGCACCGTCGTGGTGCATTCTGGGGGACCGGCTCATCGTCTCGCTGGTGCCGCAGAACATCAAGACGATTCTCGCCCGAGACGACGCTTTCGAAAGCCTGGCCGATCGGGAAGAGATCGCCGCGTTGCTCGACGGCGACCACCCACCGATGCAGTTGACGCATGCCGACTTCCGGGAATATGTGAAGATTTTCTACCCCTTCCTTCCTTACATCGCGCAGGTAGCCACGGCCGAGATGCGCGAGGAGGGCATTTCGTTCGACACGTCGAAAATCCCGACGCTTTCGTCGATCCTGCCGCACCTCTCGCCGAACCAATCGGTCACCTATCGCGAAGAGCACGCCCTGGTCACCGACCAGCGTCAGTGTCTGCCGATGAACTCCTCGGCCTCCGTTCCGATGGCGGCCGCCCTGCTCCTTCCGGCAATCCAATCATCGCGTCAGGCGGCGCGCCGCATGCAGTCGATCAACAACCTCAAACAGATCGGCCTGGCGTTGCACAACTACCACGATACTTTCAATCAGTTTCCCCCGGCCTACCTCGGCACGGAGGAGAAACCGCTGTTGAGCTGGCGCGTGGCGATCCTGCCGTTCATCGGACAGAGCACACTGTACGATCAGTTCCATCTCGACGAACCTTGGGACAGCGAGCACAATCTGCCGCTCAGCAAGACCGTGGTGGGGGTCTACCAGTCTCCGCTGAGCCAGGATCGGCTCGAAGCGCCGTGGATGACCACCTATCAGACGGTCCGTCACCCCGATTCCCCGTTCCCCGGTGGCGAGAAAATCAGCCTTCGTGACCTCAACGACGGCACCTCGAATACGATCATGGTCCTGGAAGTGGCTCCCGAGCAGGCGGTTCCCTGGACGAAACCGGACGACTTCGAGCCGGATCCCGAGGAAGACCTCTGCGGATGGCACCCGGTGGAAAACCATCTGATCTTCGCTATGTGCGACGGCTCGGTCCACCATGAGTTGGTCCGCGATTTCGTCAGTCGGCTCGAAATGAGAGGGGAGTCGGCTGAAGAGATTCTGATGCTGCTCTTCCAAAGGAATGACGGCCAGCCGATTCCTTGGTAATGAAACCCAGGTGCTCATTTGATCACATATCGCGGGTCGGAACCAGCGTTTCGGCCCGCTTTTTTCTTTCTCCCCGGAAAGGCCGTCGATGTTTCCTACGGCGATCTCGCTGAAAGCGAAATGGATCTTCCCGATCACCACTCCTCCTAGGTGCGGCGATTGGCTGAACCTCCGCAGCGGTCGGATCGATTCGATCGCCCGAGAGCCGAAGTTCGCGAGTCGATACGATCTCGGCAACGTCGCCCTGCTCCCCGGATTGGTGAACGCGCATACCCATCTCGACTTGAGCGATTGGCCGGAACCGGGGGACGACATTCGAGACCGCGGACAGACGATGGCCGACTGGGTGCCGCGGGTGCTGGACCATCGGCGCTCGGCTTCGCATGACGCGCCTCGGGCGATTGCGCGGGGAATGCGCGAGTGTTGGAGCACCGGCACCGTGGCCGTGGGCGACATCGTCCAGGAGGATTGGGATCCCGAAAGCGAAACTCCGCTGCATGTGACGGCGTTTCGGGAGATCATCGGTTGGAGCCCAGAGGACATCGCGCCGAAAATGGAAGCCGCCGAACGCTTTCTGAAAGGTTTTCCACCTCTCCCCTCTCGTCGTGCAGGGCTTGCGCCGCATGCTCCGCAGACGGTGCACCGGGAATTGCTCGAGAGAATGGTCGATCTCTCGCGTGAGCGAAAAATCCCCTTGACGATGCACTTGGCGGAATCGCCGGAGGAGATGCAACTGCTCGAAGAGCATTCCGGCCCGCTGTTGGAAATGATGCGGCGATTCGACGATTACGCTCCCGGGGCGGTCTTGGCCGGAAGTCGCCCCCTGGACTACCTCGAGCTTCTCTCGAAGGGGCACCGAGCACTGGTCGTGCACGGTACGTTTCTACATGAACGGGAGATCGAACGACTCCGAGTCGATCGTGAACGCCTGTTTCTGATCTGGTGTCCGCGCTCGAACGCTTTTTTCCACCCTGGAATACGACCTCCGGTCGACGCGATGCTCGCCGCGAATGCTTCGGTCGCGATGGGAACCGACAGCCGTGCTTCGTCGCCCGATTTGAATCTCTGGAATGAGCTCCGTTTCGCAATGGAACAGCAGCCGGAAATCTCGCCGAAATCACTCCTGAGGATGGCCACACTCAACGGGGCCCGGGCTCTGGGGATCGAAAATCGTTACGGTTCGCTCAAGGCGGGCAAATCGGCCCACCTGGCCGCCGTCTCTCTTCCGAGAAATATCTCGTCGGACGATGAAAATGAAGCCTGCCGGAAATTACTCGGTTGCCGACAGATCGGTCCTCTCGAAGCGCTTCTGGCGGAGCTGGAAACCGGCTGAGGCGCATAAAAAACGGCCGCCGGAATGGCGACCGTTGGAAGTTCGATCCATTCGAGTGGCCAACTTCAGGCACTCTCGTTCGGATTGGGGGTTTCGGTGGCGGAGGGCGCCGCGCGGGAAGCGAGCTGCCGGTCGAGCATGAAAATACCACCGGGAGCGTTCTTCATCAACTCGATCTGCTGGAGCACCTCATTCACCGAGGCTTCCTCCTCGACCTGCTCGGCGACAAACCACTGCAGGAAGTTGTTCGTGGCGTGGTCCTTTTCCTGGATCGCGAGATCGACGAGCTTGTTGATGCGATCGGAGACGTATTGCTCGTGCTCGTACGCCTGTTGGAACATATCGCGGGGAGTCTCCCAACGGGTCGGGGGGCCGTCGATCGGCTGGAGCTTCACTTCGGCATCGCGTTCCAGAAGATAATTGAAGAACTTCATCGCGTGGATGTGCTCCTCCTCGGCCTGCATCCGCATCCAATGAGAAAACCCGCTCAGGTTCTTGTCTTCCCCGCAAGCGGCCATCGAAAGATACAGATACGAAGAATAATACTCGGCATTTAACTGATCGTTCAACGCCTGGGCCATTTTTTCACTGATCATTTTCTCTCCTTTTCTGAATCGCTTCTATGCTCTTCTCCGAATCCGCTTGCCGAATCTCGACAAACGGCGGAAAAATAGTGCCATGCAAGTCTATCCTATCGGATAAGCCGCTTTGTTGGAAGCGGTCGCCCGAGCCACGAAATGAAACGATATCGGAGCATTCAGCGCCGAGCGACCGATTCTCCACGAAGCACACCATTTAGGACGTTATGTACTGTAATTATTTACAAAAACAGCGCATTTGCAATCCCTGCCCCGGCCTATTTGACGGAAAAAGCCATAAGTTCTTGTTCCGTGCGGACATACAGCACCCCATCCACAAAGGCTGGAGTGGCATCGACGGGGGCCTCGAAGTCCTTTTGCCAGAAAACACGTTCTTCCGGGGCGGTTTCGAGCGAGAGGACACTCATCAATCCTTTTCGTGAGATGCCGAGGATCGCATCCCCCAAGATGATCGGCGAGCTGTAATAACTCCCGTCGAGATTCTCTTCCCAGATCAGCTCCCCGGAGGACGCTTTTCGGCAGATCACCTCTCCCCGATCGGCCCAAGTGTAGAGCAGGTCGCCCTTTACGACAGGCGTCGGAACGTAGGGGAAGGGACGCTCTATCTCATAGACGATCTTCGGTTCCCCTTCGGTCAACGGTTCCGGGGGCTCGACGGCGAGCATTTGGCGACCGGTTCCTCCCATTCCACCGGAGATCAGGATTCGATCTTCCGTGAACACAGGAGAGGCCGTCACGCGGAACTCCATCACCCCCGGCATGCTCCAGAAGACCTTTCCGGTTTGTGGATCGAGCGCGGAAACGCCGCTGCCCCAGGTATTGGTGACTAGGACATGTTTCTTCCGCCGGGCGTCGAACATCATGCAGGGAGTGGCATAACCCGCCTCCTCGGCGGCCATTTCGGTTTTCCAGGCCAACTTGCCCGAGGTCGCCTCGTAGGCGAACACTTCACACTTCCCGTTCTGATCGTGAACGAAAAAGACCCGCCCCTGATGATGGATCGGAGAAGCGCCGTGTCCGTGTTCGGCGTCCAAGGAACCGAGCGACGCCCGCCATATCTCCTTCCCCTCGGCGAGGTTCAGAGCGACCAGCACCAATTGATCCTCCTCATAGAAGACGTAGAATAGAGCATCCTCTCCCATGGCCGGCGTCACGACGGCGAGATCATTGTGCCGATGCTGTTTGTGGTCGCTGCCTTGCAATTCCTTCTGCCAGACGGGGGTTCCGTCACTCGTCTTGAGGCACTGAACCACATGGACGGCGGTTTCCGGCGAGGCGGACGCGATATAGATTTTTCCGTTTCGAACGATAGGACTCGCTGCACCCGTTCCGGGAAGTTCCTTTTGCCAAAGGGGGGTGAGGGAATCGTCGTTCCAATGGATCGAAACGTCTTCGACGAGCCCGGCACCGTTGGGACCTCGAAACCGCGGCCACTCCCCGGCCGTGACGCAGGTTCCCCAGAAAGCCAACGCGAGCGAGAAAACACAAACCTTCGTCTTCCAAGTCGTAAAAACGCCGGAAGGGGTTGTTTTTTCGCAAAAGGATGCAGAAACCAAAGAGAAAATCAAACGAAAAAAGAGAGACCGACTATGGGACATGACATGCGGTTCCTTTTCAATTCTGCGGTGAATCATCAAGCGCCTCAAAGGCGGCGGCCCGAAAAGCCATGGCCATCGACTATTTCATCACGGCCGAGGAGTGCCGAATGCGCCTATTGGGGCCTTCGAGAAAGTGTCCTCTCATGATATGTTATGGATCGTCCGTATTGTACGTCAGCATATCGCCACCGCCGACATCCTGCAACTCTCGCGGAGCATTTTCATAAAAAAAGAACAAATACAAAATATACAAAAAGGATTTCTTCGCATTTTGTTTGTCTTCTAGGGTTGCTGGAATCTCGAAAAATATGATACAACAGGACTGCTCCCTGCGGAAACTACATCAGGAATACCGCTTTGTCTCCATCGAGTTCGGTCTTGCCCATTGCATCGGATACTCTAGAAGACCACCGCGATTTTTCCGCGTTTCGGGATGTCGCCGCGCGGTCTGATCGATCAGCGATTAGCGGCATTTTTCCAGGAGGGCGATCGGAGTGAATCGAGGAGCCGCTATTTTGCGACCGGGGATGATCATTCCTTGCCGTTTGAGAACAAACCAATTCCACCATATTCACGATTTCATGAACGAGGGTACAAAATGAAATGGCATACCAAGAGTGGGCATCTTTTTCACATTTCCGCCATATTGCTTCTATTGACGGTCTTTCTGGGGGCATGCGGTTCGGTCAGCTCCAGCGCCACCGCTCCGGTCGGGGAGGACGAACTGCAACCGACTCCGCGCGATCGAAACATCGCTTTCATCGTGGCGACACTGCTCTCTCGGCAACACGTTTCCGAGCAACCGCTGAACGACAAGATCTCCCAACGGGGCATCGAGTTGTACTTGAAATCGCTCGATCCGATGAAGCTTTACTTCTATCAATCCGACATCGACGAATTCATGCAGTCGAAGAACTTGCTGGACGACCAATTGAAGGACGGTCAAGTCGATCTGGCGTTCGACATCTTCAATCGATTCCTCAAGCGGCTGGACGAGCGGATGACGACGGTCCATGAGGTTCTGGAGTCGCCGCACGATTTCACGGTGGAGGAGGAGATCGTCAAGGACAAGGAATTGATGAAGTACCCGAAAACCCCCGAGGAAGCGAAGGAGCGATGGCGAAAGCGGATCAAGCTGGAGTTGTTGAACCTGAAGGCGGAAGATCGGGACAAGAAGGAAGATGAAAAGAACGGCAAGCCGGCGCCGAAGAACGTGATGACCAAGGACCCGATCGAGCGGCTGCACCGACGTTATACGAGTTACCAAAAGCGGATGCACCAGACCGATCACGACGAGCTTTTGCAGATTTTCCTCTCGGCGATCGCGGGAGCCTACGATCCGCATACCAGCTATCTCTCCCCCTCGACGCTGGAGAATTTCAACATTCAGATGGGACTTCATCTGGAGGGGATCGGAGCGTCGCTGCAGTCGGTCGATGGCTACACGGTGGTCAAGAAGGTCATTCCCGGCGGCGCGGCCGACAAGGAAGGCAGCCTCGAGGTGGAAGACAAGATCATCGGCGTCGGACAGGGCGAGAGCGGTCCGATCGAAGACGTCGTGGACCGGAAGCTCGATTCGGTCGTGGACAAGATCCGCGGCCCCCGGGGGACGGTGGTTCGCCTGGAGGTCCTCGCGGCCGACGGTTCCGGCAAGAAGGTGATCAGCATCACCCGAGAAAAGATCGAGCTGAAAGACAGCGAAGCCCAGAGCCATATTTTCAAGGTCGGCGACAAAGGCGACGGGACCCCTTACCAGGTCGGCGTGATCGACCTTCCCAGTTTCTACCTCGACATGGAAGCGGCCCAGCGGGGGGACCGGAACGCCAAGAGCACGGTGCGGGATGTCCGCAAGATCATCGACGATTTCAACTCCAAGGAGGTGGATGCGTTGGTGCTCGACCTCCGCCTGAACGGAGGCGGCTCGCTCCAGGAAGCGGTGGCCCTGACCGGGCTGTTCATCGAAACCGGGCCCGTCGTGCAGGTGAAGGGCTCGGAGACGCGAGCGAGGCCGTTGAACGATCCGAATCCGAGTATCGCTTGGACCGGCCCGCTGGTCGTGATGATCAGCAAGTTCAGCGCCAGTGCGAGCGAGATTTTCGCCGGTGCGATCAAGGACTACAACCGGGGCATCATCGTCGGCGATTCCGCGACGCACGGCAAAGGAACGGTCCAGAGCATGATCGATCTCGGCAACAAACTCTTCTCGAACACCCCCACCCCGCCGAAATTGGGCGCCTTGAAGCTGACGATCCAGCGGTTCTACCGACCCGGCGGAGCCAGCCCGCAGCTGCGCGGCGTTCGCTCCCACGTCGAGCTTCCTTCGCTGACCAATCATCTGGACATCACCGAAGCCGACCTGGATTACCCGCTCGCTTTCGAAAAGATCGAATCCGCCAGGTTCCAACAATATCCCTACGTGAACGATGCGATCGTCAAGAAGCTGCGGGAAGACGCCGAGATCCGCGAAAAGGACATCGAAGACTTCAATAAGGAAATCGAGGACATCAACCTCTACCTGGAGCAGAAGGAGAAAAAGACCCGAACGCTCCACGAAAGAAAGTTTTTCGAGGAACTCGATCGTCTTGATGCCTCCAAGGAAGAGAAGGAAACATTCGAGGACGTGGTCAACAGCGAGTCGACAATCGAACTGGACTTTTACCTCGAAGAAGTTCTCGATATCACGGTCGATTACCTGAAACTGCTTGAGCAGCAGGGAATCGAATTTCCGGAACCGAGTGAGTCGAACAATCCTCTCGACTTCTTGCTGGGAACCGGTTGAGGCCTCCCGAAACAAGAGGGGCGATGCCCTGTTCTCCAAAGGAATCCCGGGGGGATCGCCGGCGAGTCGGCATCCCCCGTTTTCTTGCCGAGGATGTTCTATTCCTCATCGACTTCTCACGAAATGAATCCATGAACCTCGCTCACTTTTCCGCGACATTCCCCTTCACAAGGATCGCCCGGCATGACGTTGCGTCACGAAAGCCCGCTTCGAAACACACTTTCCCCTTCGATCCGGCCGTGTTGGTCGGCTTCCAGTCACTCGCATGTTGGCTCAGGGAAGCGAATACAATGGCAAAAAGATTCCAGCGGCGCAGAGGGAGAACTTCCCGGTCGTTCCGAAGTCGCCGACGAAGACCAGTGGGACCTTTCGCAACTGTTCGCCAACGAGGAAGATTGGCAAAAGGCACTGGAAGATTGGAAAGGCCGCCTTCCGGAGTACGCCCGCTTTCAAGGGAAACTAAACGATCCGGAAACGCTTTCGGAGTGTTTGGCGTTCGACATCGAGGTGGACCGATTGAGCGAACGGGTCGCTGTGTACGCTTTTCTACGGTGCGCGGAGGATGTTTCCGATAGCCGTTCCCAACAAATGCGCGGCCAAGTGGTGGCCCTTTCAAGCCAGACGCAACAGATGGCCAGTTTCCTCCGTCCGGAACTGCTCTCCTACGGCGAAGAGACGCTTGAGACTTTACTGAACGATTCCCGGCTTCAGCCGTACCGATTGATGCTCGAACGAATCGTCCGTTACAAACCGCATACCCTGTCGCAGAACGAAGAGCGTCTTCTGGCGATGCAGGGCGAAATGGCCCAGACGGCCAGTCAGGTCTTCAGCCAATTGAACAACGCCGATCTGAAGTTCGGCAAGATCGAGGACGACCGGGGAAAGACGATCGAACTGACCCACGGTTCCTTCTCATCGCTTTTGCATTCTCCCGAGCGCGAGGTCCGCAAGAAGGCGTTCCACCAGTTTTATCACCAGTACCAGGCGCACGAAAATACACTCTCGGCGAGTTTAGCCGGTTCGATCCACCGCGACATCTACTACGCCAGGGCAAAGAATTTCGAGAGTGCCCGCGACGCGGCCCTGTTCGGCGAGCACATTCCGCCGATCGTGTACGATAATCTCTTGCACACGGTGCACGAACACCTTCCATCGCTGTATCGATACTTCGACCTGCGTCGCCGGAAGATGGAACTCGAGCGACTGCATCACTACGATACCTACGTGCCGATTCTGAGCGACATCCGGACACATCACTCGTGGGATGAGGCGGTCGAAAGGGTCCTCGAGTCGCTCGCGCCTCTTGGAGATGAGTATTGCAAACCTCTACGCGAAGGCATGAAAGACGGCCGGTGGTGCGACCGCTTCGAGAATCGCGGGAAGCAGAGCGGCGCGTTCAGTTGCCCCAGTTACGACGGTCCTCCCTACATCCTGATGAATTATAAATCGGATGTGCTCGAGAGCGTTTTCACCCTTGCCCACGAGGCGGGCCACTCGATGCACACCTACTTTTCGATCCACCATCAGCCTTATCAATATTACGACTACGTGCTCTTCGTCGCCGAGGTCGCCAGCACGTTCAACGAGCAATTGCTCGCCCGGCATCTTTTCGAAAAGGCGGACGATCCGCGGATGCAAGCCTACTTGATCAATCGTCAGATCGACGCGATGCGCGGAACCATCTTCCGGCAGACGATGTTCGCCGAGTTCGAGATGATCGTCCACGCCGCGGCCGAGGCTGGCGAACCGATGACCGTCGAAAGCTTTCGGACGCACTACCACAAACTCCTCGGACTCTACTTCGGGCCCGATTTCGCGCTCGACGAACAGCTTGATCTGGAATGCTTCCGGATTCCGCATTTCTACCGGGCCTTCTATGTCTACAAGTACGCGACCGGCATGTCGGCGGCGATCGCTCTGGCCGACCGTGTTCTCGAAGGGGACAAGAAGGAACGCGACGAATATCTCGAATTCCTTGCCGGAGGATGCAGTAAGGAACCCCTCGACTTGCTCCGGGACGCCGGGGTCGACATGGAGAAACCGGCTCCCATCAAGGCGGCCATGCAACGTTTTTCCGAATTGGTCGACCGGCTCGAGCAGTTGATCTGACTGCTGTGGAATCTTTCTCCAAAATCATCGTCGAAAACACCGAAACCATGGCATCGAGGATCGATTTCTGCCATAATACGGTTTCGGTAATCAACTTCTAATCACCCCTTGGGAGGAAGCGAACATGAGAAGAAGTCCTCTATTGGCATTGAGCATGGCCCTTTTGTTTTCGAGCATCGCCACGGGCGAGAAGCCGGAGCCGGAATCGTTGTTCGACGGCAAGTCGCTCGATCGTTGGAAAGTGATCGGTTGCGAGGTTGAAGTGGTCGACGGCGCACTGATGATGAAATCGGGCAACGGCATTGTCCTGGCCGATAAGAAGTACGGTGACTTCATCTTCGAATGCGACTGGAAAGCCCTCGACGACGAAATGTGGGACTCGGGCATTTACTTTCGATGCGAAATGCCGCCGGAAGGACGCCCTTGGCCGACCGAGTACCAGGTGAATATGCGCAAGAAACTCGAAGGCTCGGTCCCGAAACGCGAGGAAACGATCACGGAAGGACTCATGAAACCGGGGAAATGGAACCACTTCAAGCTGACGGTCATCGGCGATGTCGCTTCGCTGGAGTTCAACGGCAAAAAGGCCTGGACGATCGAAGGCATCGAACGACCCCGAGGCCATTTGTGCCTTCAGGCGGAAGTTCCCGGCGGCGGTCCGTTTCTGTTCAAGAATATGACGATCGTCGATCTGGATGAGGCGAAAAAGGAAAAAGAATCGGAATCGGAATAACTCACCCGCGGTTTCCCGGCAAGAAACATCAAAGGAGACGATGGCCGAGCGGCCGTCGCCTCCTTTTTTTATGATGCTCACCGTTTCGCGGGAACTCACTTGCAGTGGGCCAACGTGAGTAAAACGTAGCCGGTGACCAGATTCGCGTCGCCTTCGAGCCAGCGGGTTTCATCGTTGACCCAATAGCCTTCCGGCTGTTGTTTTTCGGCCAAATGCTCGATCAGATCGGCGCGCCATCGGTGTCGCGTTCCGTCTTCTTCGGTGAGGATTTCCAACTCCATGGCGTCGAGGGCCTTGGCCATGACCTGGTAATAGTAGTAGAGTCCCTGCTTTCCGAGACCGGGATTCACGCTCAAATCGTAGTGCGTTCGGGCCCAGTCGTAGGCGGCCGTCACGCGGGGATCGTCCTGATCGACGCCGGCGTAGATCATGCTCTTGAGCCCGGCGTAGGTCATCGAGGCATAACTCCGCAAGCCGCCGTTGGGCGTTTCGCCGGCCTTGCTCTCGCCGCCGTTGGCACAGGTGTAATAAAATCCACCATCGGGGTTCTTCGAGGCGAAGGGAGTGGGATTGTGCTCCGTTTCCAAGTTCTGACAACGGGAGACGAAAACGAGCGCCTTCTGGATGGCATCGTCTTCCGGTCCGTTTCCGGCCGCCTGGAGCGACTCGATCAGAAATTGGGTGTTCGACATGTCGGGCCGCTCGTGAGAACCGTAACCGGCTCCGCCATAATAGAGATCGTCGGGGGATTTGCCTTCCGATTCATCCCACTGAAGCTTCTTGACGAACCGCTCGGCACCGGCGATCTTTTCGTCGTACCGGCCATCGTCGTTGGCCTTGACCATCGCGACCATCGCCAGGCTCGTTTCATAATTGCGAAACATCAAATCAGGGTTATAAATCCCGCCGTCCGGTTGGACGTACTTCTCGAGGAAGGTCAATCCTTTCCGAACCGTCGGATCGCTCGGTTCCACCCCCGATTCGAGCAAGGCGGTCACCACGATGGCGGTCGGGCCGATGCCGGCGTGCGAGGAAAAAGAGCCGTCGGCGGCCTGCGTCGTTTGCAAAAACGCCACCGCCCGGTCGACCATCGTTTGTCGCGTTTCTTCGAGCGCCTCCGACGACGGTGCCGTCGTTGCGAAACAGAGAGTCACCAACAGCCCCAAAAAGAATGGAAGGCTGCCGATTGCGTTCTTCATGGATCGTTTCATCGTATTCTCCCCAAAGAAGATTCACTTTATTGAGTCTCGCATATCTAGTGAACCCCGGGCGAACAGCGAAAGGCCGGCCCTACGGACGTCACTGTATGAACCGAGGGCCACTATTAATGCGAACTTAAATATATTTCGATGCGAAAAAGAGCAAGCATCACGCCGCTGCACACGAAGCCGGATCGATGCTCTTGCCCTACTTCATTGTAGATCACCGACCCGCAACGGGAAACCGAAAAAAGGAGGGAGTCTCACGAATCACCCGGCCGTTTCGCTCCAGGGGTTCGCCCAGTCGCCCCAATGACTTAGATACAGATCGATCGCCGGGTCGCCCTCCCGCTCGGTGAGCCAGTCTTTCGCCTGATCGACCAACTCCTGCTCGCGCTGCAGCGAGATCTCGCCGACCAAAACGCGCGTTCTCAGGAAGACGAAGTAGGTATCGAGCACATCGCAACGACAATATTGATTGATCAGCTCAATTTTTCCCTGGACATACATATCCTGGACCATGTCGCCTTGGACTTCCATCTTTCCCGGCTTACCCAAGAGGTTCGCCGCCAGATTGAGGCCGCCGGTGAAGCGAGTGGCCCCGTAGTTGGTCAGAAGATCACATAGATCTAAGTGATAGTCGTGATTATACCGGTTGCGGGGTTGTTCGTACGATCGGGCGTGCTTCGGGAACCAGTCGTCGAGCGAGAGCCCGAAACGAAACGCGGAAAGCTCCATCAGTGGGACATCGAATCCTCGGCCGTTGAAGGTGACGAAAACAGGATGTCCATAGGCCCGCCACCCTCGCCAGAAGTTTTCGCAAATGACATGCGGACGGAAGCGAGGCGCATCGAGAACAACCAGATCGAGCAGTTGAAAATCGGCGCCGACTTTTCCGATCGCCACCGAAACCGGCATTTGATAGGTGTAGGGGATGAAATCGGTCCCCTTCTCCTCCATCAACTCGGCGCGATAGCGCCGGACGGCTTCGATCGGCTCAAGCCCTTCTCCGGGATAGACCAGCTTCGCCACCAGCTCCGCATCGGCCACGCTTTCGATATCGAAAACGAGATATTTCACCTCCGTATCCATGGAAATCCTTTCATGTATCCTTCAAACACTGAATCGAGCGAATTCGCTCCCGCCGACGGCCTTGAGATGTTGGGCAGGAGGGATTAGCGGAAGAAGGCTTGGACGCCGGTTCCCCCCTCCTCGGGATAGACAATGCGCCCCCTCTCCAACTCGACCCCGGTTCCGACTTTCTTGTCGATGAGATAGGGGCCGTCCATATCGACGTAATCGAGCTGCGGGGCGAGTTGGGCGATCGCGGAGATGCCGATCGTCGATTCGACCATGCAGCCCATCATCGTCTGGAGTCCCAGGTGTTTCGCCTTCCCGATCATCTGCCTGGCGGGCGTGAGACCGCCGCACTTGACCAGCTTGATGTTCACGCCGTCGAAGACGTCGGCACATCGATCCAAATCGTCGGCTGTTTGGCAACTTTCATCGGCGAAAATCGGGATCGACGCTTTCTTCTTCAGCTTCGCCATGCCTTCCCAGTCGTCGATCGGCAGAGGCTGTTCGAGAAACTCCACGTTCGCCTCCTCCAGATGCGGCAGCATCGCCAGCGTATTCTCCACGTCCCAACCCCCGTTGACATCGACCCGAAACGGGGCGTCGGTCTCTTGGCGGAGCGCGCGGAGGATCTCCACATCCTCTCGAGTCCCCAACTTGATTTTATAAACCGGCCAGTCGGGATTGTGCTTGAGTTTTTCGACCATCCGCTCGACGGAATCGATGCCGATGGTGAAGCTGGAGACCGGCAATTGGTCGAGGGACATCCCCCAAAGCCGCCACAGAGGGCGTTCGCGCATTTTTCCCCAGAGGTCGCAGGCAGCGACATCGAGCGCGCATTGGGCAAAACGATTCCCCTGGAGTTCCGGCGACAAATGACGCCAGAAGGCGACCGGATCGGCCAGCACGTAGGACTCGATCTTCTCGCGAACCTTTTCGAGCACTTCCACCATCCCCTCGACCGAGGCATCGTAATACGTATCTTCCTGGGCCTCGCCGTAGCCGCGCAGGCCGTCCTGCTCCAGTTCCACCACGATCGTCCGCACCACGCTGACCGAACTTCGGGAAATGGTGAATACATGCTTCAAAGGCAAATCGACACGTAATATCCTAAATTTCATTGCATCTTCATTCTGATTGTGCGTCGCATCCATCGTGAACCGAGCACGACCATCGAGTGTTCGGCCCGGCGGCGGCAAGTCGCCGACCAAAGAATCACTATTGATGCGAACATGAATACTTGTTTCGACGATCTCCCGGGCCTTCGGTCCGTCGGATTCGAGCTTCTCCACATGAGAGTCTCCACAACAAACCTTTTCGAGAAAGCCCAGACCATCTTCGCTGCTTCTCCAATATCATCATCTCCCGTTCTCCCGGGAGACATGATTCATCCCCTTTAGTTTACTACGTTTTCGGCAAGCATACAATGAGCACCTCAATCGGGGGTGGGACAAGCCCCGGTCAAACGGGCATGCATCACATAAGACGAGGGGGAAACGGAATCGCCTGGTCCTCCTGTTCCCGGGAGAGATTTCCCGAAGAAATCAGCGAGATGACGAAAGATTTTTCTGCAGATCCAACACGGCTTCCAGCAGCGGTTGCGCGCTTTGCCGGAAGAGATCGACCGCCGGAACATCGAAGCGTCGCGACACCGCCTCGCACTCCGCGGCAACCTGTTCGGCGGAATGGGTTCCTCCATTCACGGCGATGCCGATGAGCCGACTCGGATGAAACAGCTCAGCCATTTGCAGATTCATTCGGACCACGTCCTCCAAACTCGGCAACCCGATTTCCGGCATGCCGAACACATGCCGGCGGCCCATTTCGTAACAGAGGATCAGCCCGTCGGGTCGGGTACCGTGCAGCAGGCCGAGCGTCACCCCGGAATAACGCGGCTGGCAGAGACTTCCCTGCCCTTCGATGCTTAGGATTTCATGGTGCTCGTTGGCCAGAATCAGCTTCTCGGCGGCCCCGCTGACGAAATCGGCGATGACGCGGTCGATGGGACAACCATCGCCCTCGATCATGATTCCCGTCTGTCCGGTGGGGACAAATTTGGCGTTTCTTCCCATCGCCTGGAGTCCACGGGCCAGCTCGAGGCTGGCGGTCATCTTGCCGCAGCTACAATCGTTGGCGATCGTCAGGACACGAAGACAGTCCGACCGAAACGGGGCGAAGGAAGCGACCTCGGTGTGCTCGTTCTTGCGGACATCGACGAGCCGCGCGCCGGTGCGTTCCGCGGCCTCGGCAAACTGGCGGTCGCGGGAAAGAAAATCGTGCAATCCCGAGACAACGGTCATCTTGCGTTCGATCGCTTCGAGAATAATCGCCCGCCAGTGCGATGGAAGCTTTCCTCCCGGCGGGGAGATGCCGATCAAGAGCGTGAGGGCCGTGGGGACTTCGGAAAGACGGCGAACGACCGGAATGGAGCCGCCGAAACCGACCAGTCTCCGGGCATCAGAAGCGTCGGTGGTACGATCCAAGAGCGCCTCGACCTCTTCAGGACAATACCGGAGGACGCTATGGGCGGTTTTCGCCGCCAGGGTGCCCGCGAACCCATCGGTGAGAATCACGATCCGGCGTCCCGCCATACTGACGACCTTCTGCTGCTAAAGACGAGGGAGCCACCCACAAGCAAGTGGACAAAAAACCATCTAACATTCCGTTCATCATATACACAGGTTCATCATGTCCGGAATAACACCTTCCCTCAATCTTCTTCGTCGCATGCACGACCCGGCTCAGGGACGATTCGCCTGAATCCAATTGAGGGTTTTCTCATCGTCGGGGGAGCACTTTTTCCAGTAGGCTTCCACGTCGATCATTTCGTCGATGAACTCGCCGTTTCCCCCGGCATAAACGGCATTGACCCCGCCGGGGTGATTCGAGAAGGGGCGGGCCCAACCGATCATCCCCTCCATTCCCATCGACTCGGTACGGCAACCGTTGATTTTGTAGCTGGTCGGTGTGGTTCCATCGCCGCAGGGCCCGTACTCATTGTTCCAGAGATAGCCGACTTTCGCTACGGCCCCTTCATCGGCGACCGAGCCGTCGGTGGCGAGGGTCCAATTCGTGACGGCCCAACTCGTGGCCTGCACGTTTTCGCTCAGAAGGATGGTGTATTGGGCGCCGTCCTCGAATTGGTCGGTGTTGCGAATGGGCGCGCCGGGGACCGTCTGATTATTCACCGCCCCGAGGTGAGCGGTGTCATCGTCGGCGTTCCAGAGACCGCAATTGGTCACGTAGCTCAACGGGGCTTCTCCGGTGGAGTTGACATCGGAAGTGCACTTGAAGACCGGAAGATCGACCTTCTGGGGGTTGCCTTCCATCCAAACCTGAAAAACGTCGTTACTGCCCAGTTCCGGGAGGAGAAGAACCGCCCAGGACATATTCTCCCCCATGAAGCGGTTGACGTAGCCCGGAAGCTCTTCCTTCTCCGTCTGATAAGACTGCATGGCCAAAACGATTTGACGCTGGTTGTTCAGGCATGAGGTCGTGCGCATGCGTTCTCGAGCGCCGCCGACCGCGACGATGACCAGTCCGGCAAGCATTCCGATGATGGCGATCACCACCAACAGTTCGATGAGGGTAAAACCCGTTGGTGAACGTCGTTTCATGTGATTATTCTCCATGGAATTTTCGGTCGCCTCCCGAAAAAGTAAAAGCCGCTTGCATAGCGACCCAGGCCCGCAGCGGGACGCGACCCACCCTAATTATTTCCATCGCAAACATTTTGAAAACCAAGAACTTCAGAAATCCGGAGCCTTCTTTTCAGGCCACCTACTTCCCAGTATACTATTTTCTCAAAAAACAAGGGGCTTGACCAGTGTCCCTCCGATAATCTCACCCGGAATCCAAGATCTTTTCCTTGAAATCATCGTGCGCGAGCCGGCAACTTGGAGAGTCCCCTTGGTTGAGCGGCATCGACCGCCCCCCCCCTTGCGGTACAGCAAGGGTTGCTTTTTTCCTCCTTTTTTGGCAGAATATGATCCACTACTGGAGGGACCGCAACTCTATTCACCTCGGCTTGTCTCATTTTCCGTAATCGCTTCCAGTGGTATTGTTTTTCGGGAATTCGCAAGAAACCACCGGTTTCTGCTGGAAAAAGGACGATATTTCTGGGAAAATATAATTAATGGGTCAGGCAAGCCAGTCTTCTGCTCCAAAAGCAGGGCAGCGTTGAATAAAATTGGAGGATCTCATCATGGCACGTCGCATTCTGCGAGGTTTCACGCTCGTCGAACTTCTTGTGGTCATTTCGATTATCGGAATGCTCGTCGGCCTTTTGGTGCCGGCGGTACAAACCGCCCGGGAAAACGGCCGGCAAAATACCTGCACGAACAACCAGCGTCAACTCGGCTTGGCACTCTTGGAATACGAGTCGAGCAAGATGCAATTTCCCGGCTGGCGTCAATACATGCCGCACTCTCAGGGCTACACCCCCCAGGCGGGCGGACCGCCTTCGGACGTGACCGGCAGTTGGGTCGCGATGCTCTTGCCCTATTTGGAGCGCCGCGATGTGTGGAACAAGTATTCCAACGGCACGGTGGGTCCCGGCTCCGCCGTTTATATCCCCACGTTGGTATGCCCCAGCGCCGCCCGAACCGATCGGGAACTCTCGACCACCTACGTCGCCAACACCGGCGTGCCGGACAACCGGAACCCCGACTTGAGCCTCAACTCGAACTATAATCTGTACGATCTTTCACAGCAGCCTCAATCTTCGACCGAAACGAACCGCGCCAACGGCGTGTTCTTCGACCTGTGTGCCGAAGGCCCCCAGGCGGTGAAGCTCGATTACATCTCGATCAACGACGGAGCCAGCAACACCGTTATTGTGACCGAAAACCTCCAGGCGACCCAGTGGGCGACCAATAACATGAAAACCTCCACCTGGGAATATCACATCGGCACCTGTTGGATGCCGCAGTTCAATAAGAATTGCGATCCTTCGGCGAATGTGACCGTTCCCACCTGGATCAACCAATGCCTGAAGGTACCGCCGGCGCCTTTCTCGTGGACCCCCACCGGTTACCGCAATGCCCGACCCTCGGCGCAACATCCGGGTCTGGTCATCATGGGATTCGCCGACGGTGGTGTTCGGAAGATCAGCGACACGGTCGACGAAAACGTCTTGAAGCATCTGATGACTCCCGCCGGAGGGTCGTGCAGTGATCCGTCGATCCAGAGCGAGGTCTTCAATCCGAAGGATATCTTCTGATCGAGCGACCTCCGTCTTTCGATCCGGGGAGCCGACACCCACGGTACATTCATTGGGAAGGACCCTTCGCTCGCCACTTGACGGAACAAGAAATCCACACCAAGGACCCGGGTATCCGAACTGATCGGTATCCGGGTTTTTTTGGCGTCCGGAACGAGGCACTTTCCGGAAACGCTTCCTCCCTCACCATCGACGCTTCATACGAAGGAGGAAACACGGGCCAGGATTCAGGGCAGGTCCAGTTGTTCCAAGCACCACGGCTTCCGGGTGACTTGATGGAGGAAGTATGATGCAGTGGTATTACGTGAAGGACGATCAACAACACGGTCCGGTGCGAGGACGTGAACTGAAACGCATGGCTCGCCAAGGGAGCCTGACCCGCGACGACCTGGTGTGGCGCGCCGGGTTATCGAAATGGGTCGCCTGCAAGAAGGTGGAAGGCCTCTTCAAGCCCCGCAAGCACAACGGTTCGCCGGAAGCGGAGGAAAGCGATCCCGATCATCCGCTCGTCGCCCTCGAGCTCGATCCGGAAGAGTCGCACGATGCGATGGATCCGCCTGAGCCTCCTTCCAACTCATCTTCTCCCCCTACATCGTCCGGACCAAAGAAACCGCTTTCTGCTCTGCTCTTCCCTCGCCGTCATCCCCTCGATGTCGCCCTCCACGGCATCCGTGTGCTCTTGGGGCCCGACTTCGTCGAAAAGACGATCACGAACTTGATGATCCTCGGCAATGCCGGATTCTATACCGCCATGCTCTTCTGGCCTTTTTTCGTGTTGGCGGCGAGTTGGCGTTTCAAACATTTCGATGCCGAAAGGCTGCCGTCGATGATGCATCTTTCCGGCCTCACGACCGGCCTGGTCCTGGCGCTGGGGGGCATCGCTCTCCTCTTTGTGATGCAGTATCTTTCCAAGCGATTTTTCGACGCGATGGAACGGATGCGGGAATCAGCCGCTCCAGCGCGGCTGAACTCCGACGGACCCGTCGACGCGCTCGCCCTGTTCGCATTGCTCGGCGGCGTGGTCCTGGTCGTCTTGCTGGCATCGTTTACTCGAAACTATTTGATGGAACCGTTCGGGTGGTCGTTGATCGCGCTGACGATTGCCCTGGCGGTTCTTTCGGTCTTCAAGGCTTTCTTCATCCTCTCCGGGGAAGGAGTGCATCAAGTTCTCGACCGGCGTTCTCCTCCCGGCGAGCAGTTCCTCAGCTTCCTGGCTTTCTCGCTACAAATCGCCGAGACGATGACCGCCGCCTGTTTCGGCCTGATCGGCGGCTTCGCCACCCTCCTCCTCGCCCTGATGGGGATGGCCTCGCTCGTCGCCTCTCCCGACATGTTGCCTTCGATCATCTTCACCGGTTTCAGTGCCCTCGGTGCCTTGCTGGTGGTGGCGTTCCTTCCCATGGCCAGCTATTTCGCCCAAATCACCCTCTATTTCATCCTTGCTTTCTTTCGGAATCTGCTGCGAAACTTCTGATTCCCGAAAACCTCCTTCCGTAGTGAGAAGGCTTCTGGAGGGCCCCACGATGAATTGATATTGCTCGTGGGGTCGTTTTTTGGGGAATTCCCATTGCGTCGGCGAGGCAAAACATCTAGGATTGCCGCGCATTCATGTCATGGTGGCCGCTCGTTTCGACTTGCGGCCTCAGCCCTGTCGTGCGCCCTTGGGGTAGCTCGGCAGGGGCTCGACGAATCATCCCTCCTCTTCGGAGGCGAGGCGTCTGAGGCGAACCTCCCCGCATCAAGGATAGAGATCATGCAGACCACGCGATTGACATTGCGTACGCTGCTGGCGTTCATGGACGACATCTACGACCTGGAGCACCGACGGCAAATCGAGCGGCGACTCCGACAGAGCGACCAGGCGACTCGCCTGTTGCACCGCATCCGCGATGTCATGCAGCAACCGCGGCTCGAAGCTCCCAGCCTGTTCGGGGAGCATGACGAAGTCGATCCGAATACGGCTGCCGAATACCTCGACCATGTGTTGTCGGAGGAACAGAGCGCCGATTACGAAAAGATCTGCTTCGGATCCGATCTGCATTTGGCCGAAGTGGCCGGTTGTCACCAAATCCTCTCGAACGTCCTCGGGGAACCGGCTCAAATCAATCGGCAATGCCGTCAACAGCTTTACGAACTGGAATATCAGGAGGTGTCTCCGGCAGCCACCGAATCGGAAACGGAACTCGCCGACGAAGTCGTCCCGGAGCCGGAAAACGTCGCTGTTGCCGATCAACCGCCGCCTCCAACGACCGAATCACCGGAAGCGACCGCTCCATGGCAGCCCCCCGACCATGGCGGAGTCACCCGGCTGGGAGAAATCCTCACCGCGATGCGGAACAAGCAACGCCGATGGCGGGTGACCGCGACGATCTCGGTTCTGGTGCTGGCGACGACATTCCTCTGCCTGGCGGTGGGAAATCAGGTCTTCACATTTCTCGACATGCTGAACCGGAAGGATCCTTTCGACGCCTCGCCCATGGCTGAGGAAGCGGACGAACCACGCATGGCCCCAGTTTTCCAGGCATCCTCCCCGCAGGAAACGACTTCCGGCCTCAGCCACCAGGATACCACGGCGCCGCCATGGACTTCGCCGTCCTCCGCGGAACCGATCGACTCACCCCCGGCGGCGGAAAAAGAAGAAAGACTCCCTCCAACGACATTGGCCGAAGAAACACCGACGATGCCCGATGCCGGTAAGTCGTCGCCCCGGCCGGGAAGTCGGCCGACGGAGGCGGAGGAGACCGACGTGTTCCAGGAGGGGTCGCTTTATACCAAGCTGGATCCACCGGAGGAACCGGTGGTAACACCTGCTCCGCAGGCGACCTCTCAGCCGAGGCAAATCGCCGCCGCCATCTCCTCCGAGCCCGGGGGGACCGACACCCCGCCGTCCGAGGAAGAATCGACCGAATCGCCGAAAACCACCGTGGCCCCGCAACGATCGGCCTCGAGCGTCGCATTCGAAATGCATCAACGTCGAAAAACGCAGAAGGACCTGATTGATCCCGCGGAGACTTCCGAGAACCGTCCCCCCGCTGCCTTGGCCTTGCATCCTTCTGGTCAACCTCCGCGGAAGCTGGCCCCCGGCTCGCTCCGTCCTTCGAACTCACTTGCCCATTTTCGCGAGAACTCCGTCCCGACGCCCTCGGCAGAAGCGGATGCCCGTGCCCCTGAAGCGGAACGTACGACCGGAGAGCTCGCCTCCGATCCGATGGAATCGGTCGCCCCTTCACGCGAAGTCCTCACCACGGCCAAGCTTCCACAAAAAAAGAAACCGTCGCGGAGTGTCCCGTTGGGGCCACCGACCCTCTTGAAAAAACAAGAAAAAAAGCCCTCGCTTCGCTCTCTTCCTACGTCGCCGAAAGAACCGACCTCGCCCCACTCTCCTTCTTTTCTGCCCGATTTACCCGGCTATGCGATTCCTCCGAAAGTCGGCGAGGAGTTGTCGGAAACGACTCCTGCCGTTCAAGAGGACGACCCTCCTTCGGAGCTGAATTCTGAAGAGGTGCAACGGGCGCAACATCTCTCGGCGGAGTCGAAAAGAGAGGCCGATCCGCAGCAACCGTCTGAGAACCCCATCCCCCTGATTCAGCCGGCGAATTTCGATTCCTCCGATCCGACCAACGACACGACCGAGGCCGATTCTCCGGAAACCGCCACCTCGGAAGATGACGGCGTCTCGCACCACCGGCCGGAATCCTCGAGTTGCTGGCGTTACTCTCAAGGGGCGTATTCACGATATGAAGCCACGGCCTCGCAAGAGTCGATCGAAGTCCGCTTCCTCGCCGGACAGGCTCTGGCATTTGCCCGATCGTCGGCTCAAGACGGCTGGATTTTCCTTTCGCAATCGACCCGACTTCCCGAGGGACATGAGTTGATGATCCCTTCCCCGGCCTCCGCGAAACTTGTCTTTCCCGGCGGCATCGAGGCTTCACTCTACGGGGACAGCCATGTCCGGATTCTTCCTCGCGATGAGCACGGCATCCACGGACTTCGAGTCGTTCACGGTCGTGTGGAGATTCAAGCCACAACTTCTTCGATGATCGATCGCCAACTGCGTCTGGTGACCGAACACGCCTCGGGGCTTTTGAGCGTCCCCGATCCACAGGCCCGGTGCTACGTGGTCTCCCCCGACCCGACGGCCACGGCACCGGCGACGCCCATGAGCGAGGACCTGCTGCTGGTCTCCCACCTCGAAGGAAACCACCTCGAGCAATCGCGCAGTCGGTCGCTGCCTCAGTTGTACGCGTTTCCCGGCAGTTCCGAACTCGTGTCCTGGGAACCGTCCGACGGCACCACGACCATCCGCATGAAGGAATCGGCATGCATCCCCCTGGCCGACGGAATCGCGGTGGAACAAACGGCGATCGAATCTCCCCCCGCCATGAAGCCGAGCTCCGAGGATCTCGACGGAAGTGACTATCTTGCCGGGGTGGTTCGCGAAGCCGTTTCCCGGAATCCGACCCCCGCGAAATTCTTGCCGGAGCTTTCGGCCCATCCTTCGCATTCGGTGCGGCGACTCGCCTATCGCATCCGGGCGAATATGGCCGATTTTCGTCCCTTGCTCCAATCGCTTTCCCAATCGACGGAGTGTGAGTCATGGAAAGAGATCACACTCCTGCTTCGTCGGTCGGTTCGTCGAACCCCCGAAATGCGAAAGAATTTGAAATCGCAATTGACGCTCTTTTCGGAAACCACGGCGATGGAACTCTATCGCATGTGGACCATGCCTCTTCCGGCTTCGGGCGAGAAGTGGAGCGAGAGCGAGCTGGCGTACCTGGTCCCCCGGCTGGAGCACCCCCGACCCGAGGTTCGGGTCACGGCGATGGAAACGCTCCGACTGGGTGGAATGACCGAGTTGACGGGCAATCCGGTCTCCGATCCGAATCGTTGGTCGTCGGTCGTGCATCGCTGGAAGAATCTCCGCCGCACCGCCGAGGGAAGATTCCGATAATCGCATTCCGAGAGGTCCCCCTCGCGTCGACCCTGCCGGTCACGTAGGATGGACCGTTCAAAGTGGAACGGGCGAATTCTCGTTGCGATGCGACTGCCGGAAGGATTTCCATGAACGTGGAGAAACTGATCGACCTCTTGAAGCGATTCGATCCGGAAAGTGAAGTCCGGTTATGTGTTTCACTTCCCGGTCGCGTGCTGCAGATGCACCAGCACCTCTGGATCGGCGATTACGGCGACGGACCGCAAATCAACGCCGCACTCGACTTCGCACCGTTCACCATCTACGTCGGTTGCGGCATCGAACAATTCGTGCGGCCCTTGCCCGAGAAACCGCATATTCTGTATGTCGATCTGGGAGAATACGACAGCGACGCGACCCTCGAGCGCGTCCGCGATTTCTACATCTATCACAAAGGCTTGGACCTTCCTTTGCACGAGCCGGACTTCGATTTCGAGCATTGGATTCCGCCCCGTACCGTCAACGGGGAATACAACCAGCACATCTCCGAAATCCTTCGCGAAAAGCTGCTCGATAATGATTGAGTCGGCGGCGATTCATTACTTCATCAGGCACTGAGGCGCAGTGGTTTCTTCCGTGATGGGACATCGAGGCTGGATCGACTCATCATCGCTCATGATATAAACAGCCATGGAAATCAGCATCAATCCTACCGCAGCCAGACCGAGCCATCTTAGAGTTCCCATATCAATCTCCGTTGCCTTAAAACCTTACGTGAAAAGCAGTTAAAGAATATCGCCTCTCTCACGGCCGTTTTCGAAGATCGGCCGCCACCGAGCCACGCTTCTACTGGATAATAAAATATAGCATCGTTTTCCAACGATGGTCGATTCAATCGCCTCCCGCCGACGAAAGAAGTTTTTCCCCGATCCGCCCGCATTTCTTCGGCGCCGCACTTGCGAGTCGACTCTTCGGAGGAGATAATGGGCAAGTCCAGCACTTTTTTCTCGGAAATGACCGCTTTTCTTCGTGGGAGCCCTGAACGCGCCCCTCGTTCGCCAATGTTTTGTTTCAGGAGAATCATTTATGGCTCAACCCAAGATCCACCGCCGCGACGCCTTGAAAGGCCTCACCGCCGTCACCGCCACCGGTGCCACTTCCTTCTTGGCCAACTCCGCCCAAGCCGCGCCGAAAAAGCTCAAAGACAATGTGAAGCAATCGGTCTCCCGTTGGTGTTTCAAGGGATGGTCGCTCGACGAACTTTGCCGGAATTGCGTCGAACTCGGACTGGTCGGGATCGATCTGCTCGGTCCCAATGAATGGGATACGCTGAAGAAATACGATTTGGCCGTCACCATGGGCAACGGACCGGGGCTTTCGATCGCCAAAGGATTCAACCACGTCGAGCATCACGACGACCTGGTCGCCGCGTACGAATCGCTCATTCCCCAGGCCGCCGCCAAAGGCGTGTCCAATCTGATCTGCTTCTCCGGGAATCGCAAGGGAATGGGCGATGAAGAAGGCATCGAGAACTGCGTGACCGGCTTGAAACGGGTCATCCCGCTGGCCGAAAAGCACAAGGTCAATCTCGTGATGGAACTCTTGAACAGCTACAATCACAAGGATTACCACGCCGATCACACCGCCTGGGCCGCCGAAATCGCCGAACGGCTCGGCAGCGATCGTTTCACCCTCCTCTACGATATCTTCCACATGCAGATCATGGAGGGCAATCTCATCACCACCATCCGTAAATACCAGAAATACATCGGCCACTACCATACCGGAGGGGTTCCCGGTCGCCACGAGATCGACGACTCCCAGGAAATCTATTATCCTGCGGTGATCAGAGCGATCGTCGAGACCGGCTTCAACGGATATGTGGCCCATGAGTTCATTCCCGCCGCTGAAGACAAGTACCAATCGCTCGAGGAAGCGGTCGAAATTTGTGACGTGTGAACCCGGACTTTCCCGCCCGCTGCGTTCCTCCCCTTTTCACCCCCTCTCGCTCCCCTGCCTCGGAATTCCCACCGCTGCGGGACAGGGGAGCGTTTGATTTCCAGACGATGCCCTCGATGCTCTCTTCGTTGCCTCCCGGAATATTCAAGTCTCTGGCACTGTTTTTCCTGATCGGCGTCGCCGGAGGATGCGGAGCGCTGGCGCGACTGGGTCTTTCCTACGCCATGAACGAGTGGCTCGCCCGGCCTTTTCCCTGGGGGACCGTTGCCGTCAATCTCATCGGGTGTTTGGGATTCGGCCTGCTGGCCGGCATGGTCGAGGGAAAGATGGAGTGGAGTCCCGAAATGCGAACCGTAGTCCTGACGGGATTCATGGGAGCCTTCACTACTTTTTCCACCTACATGTTCGAAACGCAAGTGCTGCTCCAGCAGGGATACTGGCTCCAGGCGATGGGAAACTTCACGCTGCAAAACGTGGCGGGATTCTTGGCGATGGTCCTCGGTTTGGCGCTGGGCAAGGCTTTTTAGCAAGCGGTTCGCATCCCATCTCTCCGCCGTGGGGACCACCTCTCCGATCTTCCTCTCATCGCGAAAAAGGTTCGGAATCACTCTTGACCCGCGGGTTTTTCTCCCGCTATACTTCCGCAGCCCTATTTCGCTGACGGCTCGCCTCACGAGGTATTCAGCACTCGGGTTTCCTTCACGAAAAATATGAAAAGCCTTTCTTCCCGGAAAGCGCTCGTTCGAATCTCCCCCCAAAACGCATTTTTGGCAAGGATGACGAAAATGACCTGGAACACTTCACAACGGAAGAAATTCTCCGACTGGACGATCGTGCTCTGCCTGATCGGCGGCGCGATTTTATTCACCTCACGAATCATCAAGGCTCAATCCGCGCCCCCCAAATCGAATGGCAAGGCGTCTCCGGCGCAGGCCTCCTCGGTTCCCGATGTCGTCGCCGAGGTCAATGGCGAAAAAATCACCCGCGACGAACTGGCCCACGTCGCTCTCCAGGAACACGGTGTACCGGTACTCGAACGGCTGATCAACAAATTTCTCATCGTTCAGGAATGCAAACGCCAGGGAATCAGCGTCACCGAGGAGGAAGTCCGCAAGGAGATCGAGCGACTGGCCTCGAAGTTCAACATCCCGGTCGACCAATGGCTGAAGATGCTCGAAGAGGAACGCGGCATCGATCCCGATCAATACACCAACGAGATCATCTGGCCGATGCTCGCGCTTCGCAAATTGGCCGCCGAACGGTTGAAAGTGACCGACGAGGAGATCCAGCATGAATACGAATCGCTTTACGGTCCCTCGGTCCAGGCGAGACAGATCGTTTGCAATAGTCTCCCGAAAGCCAAGAATATTCTCGCCCGAGTGAAGCAGAACCCCGAATCGTTCGGCGAGATCGCCAAGGCGGAATCGGTCGATACGAGCAGCGCCTCGCTGAAAGGATTGATCCAGCCGATTTTCCAGCATTCGAGCACGCCGGACATCGAGGCCGCGTTGTTCGCGCTCGAACCGGGAGAAATCTCGGACATCCACACCCTGGGGAACTGTTACGTCCTCTTCAAATGCGAAAGACACATTCCGGCGAAGAACATTCCCTTGGAGCAGGTCCGCGAACATTTGATCGACTCGATTCGCGAGAAGAAGCTCCGTGTGGTCGCCGATGAGATTTTCGAACAACTTCAGAAACAGGCGAAGGTGGAAAACATCCTCAACGATCCCGAACGCTCGCAGCAAATGCCGGAGGTCGCCGCCCTGATCAACGGCGAGCCGATCCGCCGCAACAAGCTGGCCGAAGTCTGCATCAAGCGACACGGCGAAAAGATTCTGCAAAACTACATCAATAATCTCATCCTGGAACAGGAATGCCGGAAGCGGAACATCGAAATCACCGACGCGGATATCGAGGCCGAAATCGAACACATGGCGAGCCTGATGATGCTCCCCAAGGAAGATGGATCGCCGAACGTGGAGGGGTGGCTCGAACTGGTCACCAGGGAACAAGGCGTCTCCGAAGAGGTGTATAAGCGAAATACCGTCTGGCCGATGGTCGCGCTGAAGCGTCTGACCAGCGATCGAGTGCAGGTCACCAAGGAAGACATGCAGAAGAGTTTCGAAGCGAACTACGGTCCCCGCGTCAAGTGCCTGGCGATCGTACAGAACAATCTGCGTCGAGCCCAGGAGGTCTGGGAAATGGCTCGGAACAATCCGACCAAAGAGTATTTCGGAAAGCTGGCCAAGGAATACTCCATCGAATCGAGCAGCCGGTCGTTGAACGGCGAAGTCCCTCCGATCCAGAAATACGGCGGACAACCGACGCTTGAACAAGAGGCTTTCCAATTGCAGGAAGGCGAGCTTTCGAGCATCATCCAAGTAGGCAAGACCTACATCATCCTCTACTGCCTCGGACACACGGAACCGATCGACGTCGAGTTCGAGGAGGTCCGCGATGAAATCTACCAGGATGTGAAGGAAAAGAAG
This sequence comes from uncultured Planctomycetaceae bacterium, assembly GCA_964632505.1. Taxonomy (GTDB): domain Bacteria; phylum Planctomycetota; class Planctomycetia; order Pirellulales; family Thermoguttaceae; genus CAZWCE01. The sequence continues at coordinate 138,729 of CAZWCE010000009.1, forward strand.
CAACACTTGGCCATGCAGAGCCTTTTCGCCGATCTCATCAACCAGTCGGTCATCGACAATTATCTCGTCGGAACGGCCCAGGCTCCCCAACAAAAATTGAAATCGGCCGTTCAACCCAAGCGTGCCGGTTCGATTCACCAATAACGCGAATCATGCAAGTCTCCTTTTCCTGAACGGGCCGGCGGTTTTTCGAAATCGTCGGCTCTTTCTCTTTTTCAGCGATTGCATGAAAATCGTTCCCTTTCACCACCAACGCCCGCCCTCTCTGGCATCGGCCTGAGATAATGGGTATCATGGAGTTCTCCTTGTTTCCTTCGTGTAGGAATGAGGTGGTTTTTCCGTATTTGTATCGTTCCAACTCCATGGCATCGAGGCAGGTCGCCGCCTGCCGTCGTGACCACTTCTTTTCATGGAAGACTCGCACCAACGGCTCCGGGAATTGGGCCAAAGGCTGAGCACGCAACAACACTTCGCGGCCCTCGCGGCGGCCCTCGCCGAAGGCAAGCCCGCTACGATCGACGGAGTCTGGGGAGGACTCCGCGCGCTCGGCGCCGAGGCGTTGCTCGAGTTCGCGCCGAGCTGTTTGATGATCGTCTGCCCCCGACCCGACGAAGCCGATCGGGTCATCGACGACCTGGCGATTTTTGCCGACGCCGATGCCGTCGTCTTCCCCCCCTTGGAAGCCTTCGAGGGCGAACACCTGCTGCACGACGAGGGCTTCGGCGAACGGCTGCGACTGCTCAAACGGTTTCTCGGACCGTTGCATTCCCAAACTCCACAGCTCGCCATTCCACGAGTGATCGTCACCAGCCCCATCGCCATGTTGCAACCGGTTCCCGATCGCGAAACGGTCGGGGGCAAGTCGATGCATTTGTCGCTCGGAGAGCAGCGTGATCCGGCCGAGATCACCCGTTGGCTCACCGAAGGGGGGTTCCACGGAACCACCGGCGTGGAACTTCCCGGCGAATTCGCGTGGCGAGGCCACATCCTCGATCTCTTCGCCCCGGAATGGGAGCAGCCGGTTCGGATCGAATTCTTCGGCGATGAGATCGAATCGATGCGACATTTCGAGGTCGCCTCGCAACGTTCGCTCGATTCGGTTTCCGGCATCGAACTGACCCGGCTACGCCCCGAGGAGCGGTACGAGGAACATTTCATCGATCTACTTCCCGACGATACTTGGGTCATGCTTCTGGAACCGGAAGAGATCGAACTTCGAGCACGGCAATACCAAGAAGGATTTCAACGCCCTCAGCTTTTGCACAGCCGCCGCGCGGTGATGCAGCGGCTCATGCAACACCCCTTGGTTTCGGCCTCGACGCTGGCTCCTGCGGAAGAAGCGGCGCGTTTCGTCGTGCCCGCCGAATCGGTCGAGAAATTCAGAGGTGAATTGGAAACGCTTCGCCGACGTTTTGAGGAAATCGATCCGAGCGACGAGGTCCACCTCGTTTGCCAAACCGAGGGAGAGATCCAACGGTTGCGGGAACTCTTCGGCGACAGCCCTCCCGCCAAGGAAAACCGGTTGCATTTCTCCTTGGGACGCCTCTCCGGCGGTTTTCGACTCCTCCCCATGACGGAAACGCCGGGCGTGACGGTGCTCGACAGCGGCGAAATGTTCCAGCGGACCGAAGTCCGGCGTACCCGACGCCGTCGGCTCGGCAAAGCGATCGACAGCTTCATCGAGCTGCGTCCCGGCGATCTGGTGGTCCACGTCTCCCACGGCATCGCGAGGTTTCGCGGCATCGAACTTCTGACCAAGGGACATCAGCAAGAGGAACACTTGAAGCTGGAATTCGCTGAAAAGACGACGCTCTTCGTTCCCATCTCGAAGATCGGGCTGGTTCAGAAGTACATCGGCGGAAATAAAGCCCGACCCCGATTGGCCAAGCTCGGAGGCAAACGCTGGGCAAGACATAAGGACCAGGTGAAAGAGGCCGTCTTCGACATGGCCTCCGATATGCTCGAATTGCAGGCTGCCCGGGCCACACTCGGCGGCATTCCGTTTCCCGCTGACAGCCGGTGGCAACAAGAGTTCGACTCGGAATTCCCTTACCGGGAGACGGAGGACCAACTTGCGGCCATTGCGTCGGTCAAGGAAGATATGTTGCGACCACGTTCGATGGACCGGCTGATCTGCGGGGATGTCGGTTTCGGGAAGACGGAAGTAGCGATGCGGGCGGTTTTCAAGGCGGTCGATGCCGGCTACCAGGTCGCCGTGCTGGTGCCGACGACGATTCTCGCCGAACAGCATTATCGGACTTTCCGAGAGCGGATGGCGGAATTCCCCTTCGCCATCGCCTCCCTTTCCCGCTTCGCCACGAAAAAAGAGCAGGCGGCCACTCTGGAAGGACTCGCGCTCGGGACGATCGACATCGTCGTGGGAACGCATCGACTCGCTCAAGGCGACGTCGCATTCGACAATCTCGGACTGGTCATCATCGACGAAGAACAGCGATTCGGCGTCCAGATCAAGGAGCGACTCAAGGAACTGCGAAAGGTCGTCGACGTCTTGACGATGACGGCCACGCCCATTCCCCGGACGTTGCACATGAGCCTCTTGGGACTTCGCGATATCTCGAATCTTGAGACTCCGCCGGAAGATCGGATGAGCGTTGAAACCCGTATCGCCCGGTTCCAGAGAGAGTTGATCCGCACGGCGATTCTCCGGGAACTGCATCGGAACGGCCAGGTCTACTTCGTACACAATCGAGTCCGCGATATCGAGCAACTCGCCTCCAAGTTGCGCGAAATCGTTCCCGAGGCCCGCATCGAAGTGGGGCACGCCCAAATGCCGGAAAACCAACTCGAAGACGTCATGGTCCGATTCGTCGGTCACCAGTTCGATGTCCTCGTCTGCACAACGATCATCGAAAGCGGGCTCGACATTCCCAACGCGAACACCATTTTCATCGACCAGGCGGACCGCTACGGGCTTTCCGATCTCCACCAGTTGCGGGGGCGTGTGGGACGCTACAAACATCAAGCCTATTGCTATCTCCTGATCGATCCGCACAAGCACCTCACGCCCGTGGCGGCGCGACGTCTTCGGGCTCTGGAAGAATACAGCGCGCTCGGTTCCGGGTTCGCCATCGCCATGCGGGACTTGGAAATCCGCGGAGCCGGCAATATCCTCGGAACACAACAAAGCGGGCATATCGCCATGGTCGGATATGAGCTTTACTGTCAGTTCTTGGAAAACGCCGTGCGTCGGCTGAAGAACGAACCACCAAGAACGATGATCGACGTCGAGATGGATCTCCCCGGCAAGGCGTTGCTCCCCCGAGACTACATCGCCGACCAGCGGATGAAAATCGACCTCTACCGACGGCTCGCCCGAGTCACCCAGCCGGAGGAGATCGCTTCAATCGCGGAAGAGATCCGCGATCGTTTCGGGCCGTTGCCTGAGGTCGTTTGCCGATTGCTCGCTATGGCGGAAATACGCATCGAGGCGCATCGGCACCGGCTCCGTTCACTCCGGATCGAAGAGGACTACCTCGTGATGGATTATCTCCATCGTCCTTCGCTGGATCGCCTTCGCCGGGCGAGCGAGGTTCCCATTCGCATCGTCGATACCAGGACGGCCTACGTTCCCTTGCCGGAAAAGTTCATGAAGTCGTCGCCGACCGCGAAAACCATCTCCTCGACTCCACCGGACTCCCATGCCGACAGCTTCTCCTCTTCACGAACCGCCCCTTCGGAAGACGGTGTGCTGGAATTCGTCAAATCGCTGTTGCAATCCTGCTGAAAATTCCCTTATAATCGCTCGACTTCACGGCGGCAGGACCCCGGCATGGTCGTGCCGCGAATGCTTGTCTGCGTCTCTCTCGTGAAAAAAATGGATGGATGATCAAACGTGAGAAAAAAGTGCTTGCTGATTTTCAGCCTGATCGCGATCTTCGTGGTGGGAGTCCTTCTCCTTCATCCGCAATGGGGAGAAAACTGGGCTCATCGATTAGGAATGGAGCGTCTGGCGTTGGCTTTCGGGGAACCCCCCGCCGGTGATGTCCCTCAATACCGGGCCGAAGACTATCGAGGCGGCGACTCTTCCCTTGCCGTATCTTACTACGAAGACACGGCCGACCATTCGACGGCAGATTCCGCTGGAAACGAACATCCCTATTATGCCGCCGGAAGGCAGCGATCCGATCACTTTCCCGCCCCGACTTCGTCGCCATCGGAAACGATCGGTGGACAGGTCTCGAACCACGTCCCGAACTCCTCCTCCACTCCCTCGCCCTATGGCCCCACGCCGTACGGCGGTTCGCCCTCTGTCGGACAAACTTCCCCACCAGCCATCGGCGGGACCTCCACGTCCTCAACGACTGGGAGATCTTCTTCGCAGAGATCGCCTGCCGACAGCAACCGGGCCCGGCCTCCGATGTCGAATTCCCGGACAGGCCGGCAGCACTTGCCGCCAGACGCTCGAATGGAACTGAATCCTTCCATCGTCGCCGAATGGGAACCCTGCGAGGGGACGCGAACGCTGGCCAGAGTCGGAACGCACTGTATTCTGGGGTCCGACGTCCTTCCGGAGGCGAGAAAGCTGGCCGAGAAGGAATTTGAAAAGCGATACCGGGAAGTTTCCGAGACCGAGCGGAAAAAAATCACTCCGGATGTCAGAGAAAAGCTGTTGAATGTCATGACCCAACAACTGGTTCCCATGCTGTTGGACCAGCAAGTCCGTACGACCCTTCTCTACCTTGACGCAACCGCCGATATCCCCGAAGAAGGAAAAGAGAAGCAACGAGAAATGCTTTCAGAGTTGTTCGAAACGAAGCTGCTCCCACAGAAGATGAAGGCGGAAGGCCTGAAAACCCACCGAGAACTGGTCGAGCATTACAAGCAATACGGCTCGACCATCGAGCGAGAGAAGAGGCAGTTCATGAAGGCCCAGATCGCCATCGAATGGGAACGCCAACGGCTGCAATCCTCCGAAGAGATCTCTCACCAGGACATGCTCGACTATTACCATGCCCATCGGGAAGATTTCCATCATACGGGGAAAGCTCAGTGGCAACAACTCAGCGCAAAATTTTCCGAATATGCGTCGCGTGAGCAAGCACATCAGGCGATCAGCCAAATGCAGCAACTTGTCCTCGGGGGGATGCCTCTGGCCGAAGTCGCCCACAAGTACTCCGACGGCATCACCGCCCAAAAGGGAGGCCTCCGAGATTGGACGCTCCAGGGGAGTTTGCGTTCCGATGCGATCAATCAGGCCCTGTTTCGGTTGCCGGTGGGAAGACTCAGCCGAATTCTTCAAGATGAGCAAGGATTCCACATCGTCCGTGTCCTACAGCGACAGGATCCCTACTACACTTCTTTCGAAAAAGCCCAGGATAAGATTCGTGAAAAAATCACACAACAGCGCAAGGAGAAGCGGGCAGAAACGGTTCTTGCGGAGTTGAAGAAAAAGTATCCCGTGGAAACCTACCTCGATGACCTGCAAACCGCCGACCGCCGAAACCAATCCGCGGCTTATCAAAAAAGAGAAAGCAATGGAGCATCGCCGCCGAACATCGGTCGATGACTTCGACCACGCGAAAACCCATTGCCTCACGACCTCCCAAAGAAACGTAGCGGAAATCGCCATTTCTCGCGCATCATCCTCTCCTTCGCTTCTCGGCTCCTTCCTCAAAGTGCTGACAAGTACGCTTTCTCCCCTCTTCGAAAAACTTTTCCGGGGCTCCTCTTGAGACTCTCTGAAAAACCGGTAAACTACCCCTCCCTTCGCTCTCCACACATCCTATTCGATCTCTTATGAAATCGGCAAGGCAGGATAACGCATGATAATCTACCTGGAATCGGTCTCCTTTTTGTTGGCGCTGCTGAACCCCTTTTTGATCATCATCTATTTAATCGATGTGGTTAAAAAGAAGACGCTCATCGGCTTTGCCCGCATTCTCATGTTCGCCGGGTTCATATCCCTGGCGATCTTTCTACCCTTCGCAGCGGTCGGCGATATCATTTTTCCACTCTTGTTGGGGGTTCGATTCTCCTCATTCGAGATCTTCGGGGGAATCGTCTTTCTTCTGATCGGCATCCAGTTCGTCTTTCAAGGGCCGGGAAGCATCGAAATGTTGCGGGGCGACAATGAACGACTGACGACGAAGATCGCCATGCCGATTCTGGTCGGGCCCGGCACCATCAGTGCTTCGGTAGTTATCGGTGAGCGATTTCCCGTTCCGGTCGCTTTCCTTCTAATCACCATCGCGGTGGTGACCAGCATCACCATCATGATCTTCCTCAAGTGGCTGCACGATCGTACGGTGACACGAAAGGAAAAGCTCATCGAAGAATACTTCGAAATCTCCGGGCGTCTTCTTGCACTGTACGCCGGCACGGTGGCGATCGAGATGATCATGAAGGGGATTTTCGAATGGATTGAAGTTTATCAGTCTTGACGATCTGCTTCCGCGCTGTTGAGGGAGGCCGATCTGTTTGGTCCTCTTCAAGAAAAGAAAAAGGGAGCCTCTCTGAGCTCCCCATGATTTTCGGCCTGGACCTACAAGTAGAGCGAGTTATTTCTCTTCCTTCTCGTCTTCGGAATTCTCTTCTTCCGTTGCGTCTTCCTCGCTTGTGGTATCTTCTTCGGCCGGCTCCTGGTCGCTCGCTTCTTCTTCGGCGACGGCCACTTGGCTTTCCTCTTCTTGCATCGCCGTCCCGTCGTCAGATGCCTCGTCATCGGTTTCGAACGTCGGCATCACCGAGGAGGTCTTCACCCGATCGTGCGTGCCGACAAATTCGAGCACGGCTTGGGTCCCGGCATCGCCCAGTCGGGGTTTCGCCAAACGGAGGACTCGGGTATATCCCCCCTGTCGATCGAGAAAGCGAGGAGCCACTTCCTCGAAGAGGATCGCGACGGCTTCCTTGTTTCCAATCATGCGGAGGACGCGGCGACGCAGATTGACCGCCGGTGCAATCGCTTGATTCCACTTCATCCACGCTTCCGTTCCGCGTTGGGCGTCGGAATCCAATTCGGCGGCCTTCTCTTCGTACTGGTGGGCTTTCTTGGCCAAGGTGATGCATTTCTCTACGAGCGGCCGAACCTCCTTCGCTTTCGGAAGGGTCGTGATGATACGCCCCCGCACTTTCGGCTCGTTGGGCTCGTCTTCGGCATCGCGTTCGGTCAAAATAAGCGCGCTGGCTAAATTCCGGAGAAGGGCACGTTGATGATTCGGATTGCGGCCGAGTTTGCGGCCTCTTCTTCTGTGTCGCATGGGATCGAGAACTCTACTTGCAGGAAATGATTGGTTCGATGGAAATTCGAAAGGGCCGTCTGAAGCGTTTTAATGGCGAACCCACCGCAGATGATTCGCTCGACCGATCACAGGATATTCGTCGCCGAAGGAGGAGGACTCGGGGGGGGAAGCCGCATGCCCAGGCGGAGGCCGATGCCGGTCAACTTCTCGCGGACTTCATTCAAGGTCGTTTCGCCGAAGTTGCGAACTTCCAAGAGGGAATCCTCGGTCCGTTGGACCAGATCGCGAACGGTATTGATATCCTCCGTTTCCAGGCAGTTCATGGCCCGAACGGAGAGGTTCAAATCGGCCAAGGTCATCGAGAGCTTGGCTTCCAGGGCAGGATCCAACCCCGAAGTACCGATCGTCTTGGCACGGCTGTACACCTGGCTTCCGAGACGGTCGTACTGGATGAAGGGGTTCAAATGTTTCCGGAGGATCTTGGCCGCCTCGACCATGGCGAATTCGGGATGCACCGAGCCATCGGTCCAGATTTGGATGGTCAGTTTGTCATAATTGGTCTTCTGCCCGACGCGGGTCTCTTCGACATCGTACTGCACCCGGGTGACGGGGCTGAAGGAAGCGTCAAGGGGGACGAATCCGATCTCGTCGTTCACGTCGCGAACATTATTGAGTTGCTCGGCGGCGGGAAGATAGCCTCTTCCGTTTTCAACGACCATTTCCAATTCGAATTCCACATCCTCGGTCAACGTGGCGATTAGATGGTCCTTATTGACGACATCCAACGCTTCATCAGTGATGACGTCCGCACCGGTGACCGGTCCGGCGGTGTTCTTGTCGACGCGGATCACATGGGGTTTCTCGTCCATGCTCTTGACGACCAGCGACTTGACGTTCAGGGCAATCTCGGTCACATCTTCCACGACACCGGGAAGAGAGGTGAATTCATGCAGGGCGCCCTTGAGCTTCATGCGCGTCACCGCGCTTCCTTCCAGGCTCGAGAGCAATACCCGCCTGAGACTGTTGCCGACCGAATTTCCAAAACCGCGTTCGAACGGCTCCGCAATGAATTTGCCGTAATGCCGCGTTAACGTTTGCTTCTCGCAAATGACCTTGCTGGGAAGTTCCAAACTGCGCCAACGAATTCGCATGTGATGCCTCCGCCTTCTCTCCTCCAAGGGGACCGATGTCTGTTTGTGTGAATCACCGCCGAAACCGCAAGCCGGGATTACTTGGAGCAGAGCTCGATGATCAACTGAGGTTCGACCGGAATGGAAACATCCTCCATCTCCGGTAGCCGAACGACCTGGCCCTGGGGAACATCTCCCTCGATCCGCAATACATACTCGGGAGGTTCCTGCACTGTTTCCTGCAGGCATCCTTGAATCGCCTGAAGCGCTTTCGGACGATTCTTGACCGAGATGACATCGCCGGGACGCACCAGGTAACTGGGGACATCCACTCGTTTGCCGTTGACCAGGATGTGGCCATGACCGATCCACTGTCGGGCCTGAGCTCGCGAAAGTCCGAATCCGAGACGATGCACGACATTGTCCAACCTGCGTTCCAAGAGGCTCATCAGGGCGCGTCCCGTATTGCCGCGGGTCCGGTCGGCGGCCAGATAATATTTGAAGAACTGCTTTTCCAAGACCCCGTAATAGTTCTTCACCTTCTGCTTCTCGCGAAGGTGGATCCCGAAGTCCGTCATCTTGCCACGACGAAAACTATGCATCCCGGGAGGGGTCTGGCGTCGCTCAAAGGCACATTGGCTCGTATTGCAACGAGTTCCCTTGAGGAACAGCTTCATCCCTTCTCGACGACATTTTCGACAAACCGGTCCAGTATTTCGGGCCATACCAAATTGCTCTCCAACATCAAAAAAAATTATGGTTCGGATCGCCGACCAACGCGTCCTCGGCGGAAGACAAGTCTCTCGGGATTTGAATCGATCGTTTTGGAGTCGATCGCCTCTTGCCTGCCTCCGGGGGGACAACCCAGTTCCCGCTCAGACGCGACGGCGTTTTTTGGGACGACATCCATTGTGGGGAAGCGGCGTGACATCTTCGATCGAACGGATATTCAGACCCGCTTGCTGCAAGGCGGTGATGGCACTTTCTCGGCCACTGCCCGGTCCCTTCACCTTCACGTCCACTTCACGCATACCGAACTTGATCGCTTTCTCGGCCGCCTGTTGGGCCGCGGATTGACCGGCGAATGGCGTACTCTTCCGACTTCCCTTGAACCCGCTGGTACCGGAAGTCGCCCAACAGAGCGAATCGCCTTTGGTGTCGGTGATCGTAACGGTCGTGTTGTTGAACGTCGCCTTGATGTGTGCTACGCCCGAGGCGACATTTCGACGAGTCCTGCGTTTCTTCGATTTTGCCACTTCGCTATTACTCCCAAATCCAATAAATGTTTCCAATCGCGGCACTTCGGCGGGAGGTGCCTCCCTCGCGACGGGCACCAAATGAACAGGTGTTCCGATAACCGAATTCCTAAACCTTGCCGGTTCTCGGTCGTCGCGCCACGGCATCCCCAGTGAGGGCGGGCCTTGGCCGACCGCGAATCTCCAGAACGAAGGAGATCACCGCAAGTCCTTCACGCCCTTCTTCCCGGCGACCGTCTTCTTGGGACCTTTTCGTGTCCGGGCATTGGTCCGCGTGCGCTGACCGCGAACGGGCAAGCCGCGACGATGACGAATCCCGCGATAGCTGCCGATCTCCCGCAGCCGCTGAATATTCTGATTCATTTGACGTCGCAATTGACCTTCCACGACGTAATCGTTGTCGAGCAAATTGGCCAATCGGACCAACTCTTCCTCACGAAGGTCGCGGGCGCGGACCTGAGGATCCACCTGTGCCTTGCGGCACAGTTCCCGCGCCGTCTTCGGCCCCACGCCGTAGAGATAGGTCAGGGCTACGGCCGTCGGGCGATTGTTCGGTATGTCGACTCCCAGCAAACGAGGCATTTGAAAACTCCTGCTTGGATATTACGGCAACGCGATCATTCCCATCGAATCGATGGATCGATCGATCCATCCATCACCGAAGAAACGATTCCTTCCCGCAACTTGGCGGAAACCATCTTTCTTATCATCAGGAAAGACGGGGAAAACGTTCACTCGCTAAGCAAGCGTGAAAAAGGTTTCCTCTTACGAAAAAAACTTGAAGCAACTCCGGCGCGGCGACGTTCAACCCTGCCTCTGCTTGTGGCGGGGGTTGCTGCAAATGACATAGACATGCCCCCGTCGTCGCACGATTTTGCAATTCTCACAAATGCGTTTGACACTGGCTCGAACTTTCATGATCGCTTCCGCCTTATGGACGTTGTATGATTTCCATTGCCGTCCCGTTAGGGACGCATGCACGCTATTTCTAAATCGAAATGAGATTCAATGATCAAAGCAACAACGATAGAACCGAACACCGACCTATTGGACAACGTCAGCTCAACCTATCTACGCATCCTCGACTTGCCGAACGATGGATCGGCGAAAAGCACCCTCCCGTCGAGGAGGCGTCGAACCAAAAAACCTCGACGAAAAATGCCCTCGGATCACCGCCATCACTCACCGCCACGAAGTTCATGACCTCTTGCCGGCCCCTTCTTCTCTCGTACGTCGGAGGAAAATCCCCCAAGAAGGGCGATGGATGAGTACAGTATGATTTTACGGTTAAAAGATATAAGTATAAGCTCTCGAGCCTTGATGGCAAGGGCCGGAGAAAAGAAAAACATTTCTTTTTTCTCACGGGAAAGGGAAAATCGCGGCAGGAAGAGCAAGAGGCCGAATGTATCGTGCTTCAAATGACGTTTATTTCCACAAATCCTTTACCCATTCTTCCTATCAATCCCGAAAACCCCATTTTTACCCGCAATATTTCGAGATATCGATTTTTTCCGAGTCGTCTCGCGGAGGAGCGGTCAGGACGAACGGGCCTTCCCGAGTCATCGCGACGGTATGCTCGAAATGAGCGCTCGGTTTACGATCGGCGGTGGTCATGGTCCAATGATCTTTCTCCAATCTCACTTTTTTCGTACCCACGTTGACCATCGGCTCAATCGCGATCACCAGCCCCGGCTGAATTTTGAAATCGCCATAGCGGATCATATCGGGACAAGGGTAATTCGGCACCTGCGGTTCCTCGTGCATTTCCCGTCCGATCCCATGTCCGACCAACCGCTCGACCACCGAATAGCGGTGTTCTTTGACGAAGGCCTCCATTTCGGTGGCCACTTCACTCCAATAATCGGCCGTTTTCATTTTCTCGATCGACAGATCCAATGTTCGACGCGTGACGTCGAGTAAATCCCGCTTCTGCGCGTCGATTTCGCCCACCGAGAAAGTGACCGCCGAATCGCCGCACCACCCGTCTTTTTTGCAGCCGGTATCGATACTGACGATGTCGCCTTCCTCGAGAGCCCGATCGCCGGGGATGCCGTGCACCACTTCTTCGTTGATCGAGATGCAGGTCACCGCCGGGAAAGGCACTCGGCCGGGAACCCCTTTGAAAAGGGGAATCGACTCCTGATCTTCATAAAACGCTTCGACCGCCTGATCGATCGTTCCCGTCTTCACCCCCGGCGCGACCAAACGTGACGCGATTTGCAAAGCGTGCCAGACCAGAAGGCCCGGTTTTCGCATCATCGAGATTTCTCGTTCCGAACGCAACGTCAACACGATGCACGCACCTCTTCGGGATCAACAGGGAAGGACGAAGCTTTCGCCTTTATCGCAAAAGGGAGTGGCGGGTGAAGGGGCATCCCCATCCCTTTGGCGGCACCATCGAGTCGGTGAGCCCCTTCCACTCCCGATGCCGCGTTCAGATGGGATCCATCGAAAACGTTATTTTTCGGCGACCGGATCGAGCACATCGGTGATTCGGCTGAAGATCTCATCAATCGATCCCAAACCATCGATCGACTTGAGCAGTCCCTTCTTGGAATAATAATCCACCAGGGGACGTGTTTGCTCGGCGTAGGCGACCAGACGCTGCCGGATGACCTCCGGCTTGTCATCGGCACGTCCTCGTCCGGCCAGGCGTTGGAAAAGCTCTTCATCGGGAACCTTCAGCTCCAACACGACATCCAGCGCGGAACGGTTTTCCTCCAACATGCGGTCGAGCGCTTCGGCCTGGGCGATCGTCCTTGGAAAGCCGTCCAAGAGGTATCCTTTTTGACAATCCGGTTGCTGGAGGCGTTCGGCGATGATCGCGACGATGATATCGTCCGGCACCAGGTTTCCACTCGACATGTATTTCTCCGCCTTCTGACCAACTTCGGTCTGGGCGTCGCGAGCAGAGCGGAGCATATCGCCGGTCGATAGATGCGCGACGCCGTAGCGGTCGACGATCTTCTCCGCTTGGGTCCCTTTGCCGGCCCCCGGGGGGCCCACGAATACGATTCTCATGATTCCAGTTTCCTCTTAGGGGGTAAAAAACGTCAACTTGGCACTGTTTCCGGGAGAAGCATATCCGACTGCGGATTGCAAACATTCGGCGGGACGACGGCTTCCGTGGATCTCAAGGGGGAGGAACCACTTCAGGAGCTGCGTTCGAGTAATCCTTTGTAGTTTCGCATGACGAGGTGGCTGTCGATCTTATCGACCAGATCGATGGCGACGCTCACGGCGATCAGCAGCCCTGTTCCACCGAAGAAGCTACTGATGGAGTAATCGACCTGCATCGCGTTGGAGATGAGCGTGGGAACGATCGCCACCAATGCGAGAAACGCCGCTCCGACGTAGGTGATGCGGATCATCACTTTTTCCAAAAACTCCGCGGTTCTTCTTCCAGGACGGTAGCCGCGGATGAACGTGCCGTAATTCTTGAGGTTTTCGGCCATGTCCTTCGGATTGAAGGTGACAGCGGTCCAGAAATAGCAGAAGAAGAAGATCAACCCGATGTAGAGCAGATTGTAGGTGAATGTTTGCCCGGTCTGGAAAACCGATTCCAGGTCCAGAAAGAAGTCCCATCCGGTGTACTGCGCCAGAGCGCTGAACCCGACCGAGGGGAAAAGAAGCAGACTGCTGGCGAAGATGATCGGCATGACGCCCGCCTGGTTGACTCGAAGCGGGAGGAATTGGCGATTGCCGCTCATGATGCGTCGTCCGCGGACGTGCTTGGCGCTTTCGGTACGGATGCGACGCTGCCCCTTGGTGATGAAAACCACTCCTGCGACGACCGCCACGAACAAGATGACCAATACGAACAAGGTCTCGATGCCGTGCTGGCCCGGTTGGCCTCCGAGCGTCGCACCACTCTCGATGATCGGTCCGACCAACTGCCCGATGGCGCTGGGCAACCGGGCGAGAATCCCCGCCATGATCAACAGACTGATGCCGTTGCCGATTCCGTATTCATCGATCTGTTCGCCGAGCCACATGAGAAATGCGGTCCCCGTCGTCATCAAGACCACCGAAGTGATCAGCCACATGTAGCTGAGCTGGCCGTCGATGAGAAACGATTCGCGAACCATCCCGCCGCGGACAACCCAGCCGACGTAGAAAGAGCTTTGAAGCAGGCAGATGGCAATCGTGGCGTAACGGGTATATTCATTGATCTTCTTGCGGCCGCTTTCGCCTTCTTTCTGAAGCTTTTCGAGCGGTTCGTAGACGGTCCCCAACAACTGGAAGATAATGGAGGCGGAGATATAAGGCATGATCCCCAACCCAAAGATGGTGACTTGGCTCAACTGCGTCCCACTGAACATCGAGATCTGGGCGAAGAGGGCTTTCATCCCGCCGGCATCGGTGAAATAATCGGTCATCGCCTGCTGATCGACGATGGGTAAAACGATCCAGTATCCGATTCGGTAGATGGCCAGAAGACCGAGGGTCAAGAGTATTTTCTGCCTCAGTTCGGGAATGGTAAAGATGATGCGAATCTTCTGCCACATGGGTCGACTCGTCCTTGTGATTACGGATGGATCATGATTTCATCGTTCGGAGCGACCCCAAAAAAGGCTTGAGGCGAGATCGGAGGAATCGCTCCTGCCGACGGCGATCGGCACCTCTTCTCGAAAAAAAGCCCCAAACCGAAGGAGGAAAGTGGAACCGTCCGGCGTCAACATCATCGTCAAGGAATTCCCGGAAAGGAGAATTTGTTCGTCATGAAGACGAACCTCGCGGCGGTCGGTCCCATGCTCATTGTCTCGCCCGATCGATGGTCCTGGATGTGTCGAACCGAACGAACTCCTCTTTGCGCTTTCAGGAATTCTTCTGCTTCTGCCGGTTCTTGACCACCTGTTTTTTTCCCGGCAGGACGATCGCCTCACCTCCCGCTTTTTCAATTTTCTCTTTGGCCGATTTGCTGAAGCGATGGGCATGGACCTTTAGCGCCTTGGAGAGTTCTCCGTCGCCGAGAATTTTCAGTTCATCGTATCGTTTCTTGGCAAGATTCGCGACTCTCAACGCTTCCGGAGTGACCTCCGCTCCCGCCTCGAAGAAACGTTCCAGGGCCTCCAGATTCACGGTACTCACCGTCGGGGCGAAGGGATTGTGGAACCCTCGTTTGGGAATGCGGCGTGCCAGGGGCATCTGTCCGCCTTCGAAGGAAGGATGCATGGAAAACCCGGCGCGGGAACCCTGTCCTTTATGGCCGCGTCCAGCGGTCTTGCCGTGGCCGGACCCTTGGCCTCGACCAATCCGTTTTCTCTTTTTGTACTTCCGGATTCCTTGATGGACGTCGTTTAGATTCATGTCAGGGATACTCCTCGCAAACGCTCCACGTCGGACTTGGTTCGCAATTGCATCAATGCTTCGATGGTGGCCTTGACGACGTTGGTCGGATTACTCGTTCCGAAGCTTTTGGTAAGAATGTCGTGGATGCCGCAGGCTTCGCAAACGGCCCGAACCGGGGCTCCGGCGATGACACCGGTACCGGGACTGGCGGGAACGAGCACGACTTTGGCGGCCCCGAAATGGCCCTTCACCTCGTGGGGGATCGTGCCGCCGTCAAGTTGGACCGACGCGAGCTTGCTCGTGCCGTCCTTGACCGCTTTTTCGACCGACGGGGGAACTTCGTTCGCCTTGCCGTAGCCCCAGGCGACTTTGCCCTTGCCGTCGCCGACGACCACCAATGCCGCAAAACTGAAACGTCGTCCTCCCTTGACCACCGCCGCGCAACGACGGATCTTGACGACTTTATCGATCAGATCTCCTCGGGTCGATTCACTTGCCATGGGTATTGTTCACTGTCTTCAAAATGAATAAAAGGTTGAACGGGACGATCCCTACGGAACGCCTCTGAAAAGGGGTCCTTTCACCGAGTTCCGTCAGGGAAATATCCGCCTATCATATCGCATCTGGGGAGGGATGTCCACCGAACGGCGATGCACACCGCCGAAGGAGAGGGAAGAGAAGACCAACCCCCTACTTTTTCTTGCCTCCGCCTCCTTTTTTCCCACCTTTTGCTTTTCCTTTGCCGCCCTTGCCTTCGGCCTTTTCGCCTTTCTTCTTGCCCTTGGAGCCCTTGCCGCCTTTCTTGGGGGAAGGGTCACCCTTGGGGCCGAGATCCACACCGCCATCACGTACGGCATCGGCTAATATCTTGACGCGACCGTGGTATTTATATTGCCGACGGTCGAATGCCAACTGCTTCACGCCCGCGGCGACGGATTTCTCGGCAATCGCCTTGCCGATTTTCTCCGCCGCTTCGCAGTTGCCTCCGTAAGAGATTTCTCCCCGGAGATCTTTGTCCAGCGTGCTGGCCGAGACAATCGTCCGGCCGGCATCATCGTCGATCACCTGCGCCGAAATGTGCTTGATCGAACGCTTCACGCACAACCGCGGCCGTGTGGAAGAACGCTTCACTGCATTACTCACACGAAAGGCGCGTGTCCGACGTTGTTTGTTCAAACGTTTATACTGTTTCACTTCTCTTGCTCCAGCTGCGCAAAGGGCTGAATCGTATTTGAATATTCGTTGATCGCCCGAATGCGGGGCCGATGATCTCTTCGGTTTCGTCTTCCGTGGAGATACTCAGTTTTTCGAGGAGTCGACGTTGACTCTTCCTGCCTGCCATTCGGGATGAATTGGATCTCCGCGACAGATGAATCGGACGCCAATCATCAACGGCGTTATTTGACGGCCGCCTTGCCTTCCTTCCGACGAATGACCTCATCTTCGTAGCGAATTCCTTTGCCCAAATAAGGTTCCGCTTTCCGGACGGCTCGAACCTCGGCGGCGAACTGCCCGACTTGCTGCTTATGGATGCCTTTGACATGGACATGCTGCTGATCGGGACAGGTGACTTCCAGGCCTTCGGGTATCGGCTTATGGATTTCGTTGGCGAACCCGACGCGAAGTTGCAGCTCATTGTTCTGGATGGCGGCGATATATCCGGTCCCCTGCAACTCGAGCTTTTTCAGGAACCCTTCGGTGACTCCGACCACCATGTTCTGGATCAACGCCCGGAACAAACCGTGCAACGCTTTCGTTTGGCGATCTTCATCGGCGGCAAGAATGGTGAGGATCTTCGCCTCTTCATCGAACTCGGCTGAAAGAAGGGGGGGCAACTCTTCGGAGAGTTTTCCAAGCTTTCCTTCGACGTCGACTTTCTTGCCATCCAGCGTGACCGTCACTCCCTCGGGAATTTTGACGGGTTTTTTTCCAATACGCGACATATCTTGTCATCCTCGAATGATCGATGCGTTTTCCGGGATCCACTCCGATTTACATATCCATGGAAGCTCGCCGTGGGAGGAATCCGGTCCAAAAAAGGGCGATGGTTCTCGGTTCGTTTTTTCGATATTCCGAAATCGTCATGAGCCGAGCGCGATGTGTCGGGAGAAGTTTCACTTCACCGAAACGGAATCACCAAACCTCGCAGATGATTTCCCCTCCGAGTTTGCGTTGTCGGGCCTCGCGATCGCTGATGATGCCGCGATTGGTGCTGAGCACCTGGATCCCCATCCCGTTGAGCACGGGCCGGAGCCGGGCGGATTTCATGTACACACGGCAACCGGGCTTGCTCACCCGCTTGGCGTGTTGGATGACGCGCTCACCGTTCGGCCCGTATTTCAAATGGACTCGCAGAGCCGGGTGGCGGGAATCCTCCACCTTCTCCCAGTCCCAGATATATCCTTCTCTTTTCAACACATCCGCCAGACCGCATTTCATTTTCGAAATCGGCATGTCCACATGCGTATGTTCTACCCGCACCGCATTTCGTATGCGAGTCAACATGTCGGCAATGGGGTCAGTCATCATAATGTTATGTTCCCTTTACCAACTCGCCTTTTTGACACCGGGGATCAATCCCTGGTCCGCGAGTTCGCGAAAACAGATACGACAAATACCAAACTTACGGTAGACCGCTCGGGGTCGGCCGCAAATCCGACAACGATTTTCTCGACGGGTAGAAAATTTCGGCTTACGATTCGCCTTGGCGATTTTCGATTTACTTGCCATGCAATCGTGACCTTTATCTCTAGCTTGCCTTACGTTCGTCAGTTCTAAAGGGCATACCAAAACCCTTTAACATTATTCGGGCCTCATCATCACTATCGGTCGAAGTGACGATGGTGACGTTCATCCCCTGGGGACGAGTATACTTGTCCGGATTCAACTCTGGAAACACCAGTTGCTCGGTCAGCCCGACATTATAATTGCCGCTGCCGTCGAAAGCGTCGGGGTTGAGTCCGCGAAAGTCCCGCACTCGGGGAAGAGCGAGGGAAATGAGCCGATCGAGGAATTCAAACATTCTGGCGCGTCGCAACGTCACTTTGCAGCCGATCGGCATGCCTTCCCGCAATCGAAATCCGGCGATGGAACGTCGAGCTTGGGTGACGATCGGCTTCTGCCCGGTGATCTGCGTCAGGGCGTCCACCGCCTCTTCGAGATTCTTCTTGTCCGCAATGGCGCTGCCTACCCCCATGTTCACGATGATCTTCTGCAGCTTCGGCAGCGACATCGGATTCGTCCGGCCGAGCTCTTGCTTCATCTGCGGAAGCACCGTCTCGAGATAGTGATCGTACAATCTGGGTCTCATGACAATCTATCGCCTGTATGAATTTCGGACTGAGTGGGGAAATCGCTTCCTCTGTTCGCCACCGAGGGGGCTCAGGAGGTAGCCTGTCGATTCTTCGGGGGACTGATCTGATCGATAGTCGCACCGCATTTCTTACAATAGCGAACTTTCGCTCCGTCGCTCTGGTACTTCGCGCCGACTCGGGTCGCTGCGCCGCAGGCGTCGCAGACGAGTTTCACCCGGGCCATCGGCATCGGCATTTCCTTCGAGAGTCGCCCTCCCTGAGGATTCCGTTGGGAACGACGGACGTGTTTGTACACCTTACTGGCACCTTCCACGACGATCCGATTCGTATCACGCTCGATCGACAAGACCTTGCCGCGATGGCCCCGGTCTGAGCCGGTGACGATCTCCACCATGTCGCCTGTTTTGATCCGCATCATATCACCTCACTGGCAAGACTGACGATTTTCATGAAGCCTTCTTCACGCAATTCCCTGGCGACGGCTCCGAAAATTCGGGTACCTCGGGGATTCTTGTCATTGTCGATCAATACCGCGGCGTTGCTGTCGAAACGGACATAACTCCCGTCGCGACGTCGGCTGGACTGCCGACAGCGGACGATGACCGCTCGGACCATCGTGCCTCGCTTGATATTGCTGCCGGGGATCGCGTTCTTGACGGAACAGACGATGACGTCTCCCAAACCAGCAGTGCGGCGATGGGTTCCCCCGAGAACCTTGATACACATCAACACTTTGGCGCCCGTGTTGTCGGCCACGTCAAGCCTGGTTTGCATCTGGATCATGGATGTACCTGTTCTATCATTCGTTGAACGATTTATCGATCATCGAGATCGGTGGTTCTGGTCACCTCAAACGATTCATGCTCTAAAAAAAGCAGCAGGCCCTGGGTGGCTGCATGGCTGATGTTTGTACGGTTGTTTTCCGCATCGGCGGGCGAACCGCTTCACGGTCTCCGCTGGGAAGACGTATTCGACGTAAGCTTGTCCGAGGATCGAACGGGCGACGTCACGCCTCTCCGAGAGCCTCTTCCTGGTCCGTCTTGTCCTTCGAAGCGGAGCGAAGTGCGGCAATATCGATCAGATTCCCTTTGCGGATCACACGCAAAAGTCGCCATTTCTTCTGCTTGGAAATGGGACGGCTTTCCTCGATTTCTACAAAATCGCCAAGCTTCGATTCGTTGTCTTCATCATGGACATGACAGACGGTTCGCCGACTGATGTACTTTCCGTACTTGGGATGCTTGACCTTTCGGTCGATCTCCACCTTCCGGGACTTGTTCCTTCGATCGCTGGTCACAATACCAGCAACAACCATCTTCGGCATGAGTTCACCTTATCGGTTACAGCGAAAATATGTGTTTTTGAACGGCGTGTTCTTCTCGGCTCAGGCACTTCTTCAAAACGAGTTGCTCACGGAGAGGAATGCACGGAGAATTCGACGGAGCCACTCAATCGTATTCAGACGCCTACTCCGAAGTCTCCAGCTTTCGTTGGTGCAAAATCGTCTTGATCTGAGCAATCATCTTGCGGTTCTTTTTCAGCTCGCTGGGGGCATCCAATCGTTCCATGCGGGACTGTAGTCGCAAACGAAAAAGATTCTCCTTCGTTTCCCGCAGCGTCGCCTCGAGCTGTTCATTGCTCATTTCTTTCAATTCCGACGCCTTCATGACTCGCGTCTCCTTGGATCCTATGCTGAAATCGTTCTCTTGGTACACTCGCCCGGATGGGTTCGGTTCACCTGAAGAACGGGTTACGATTGTCTTCTCGGTCGCTGAATCTACCGGGTCTTCCGCTTGGGGCGGAGAGCTGGAGGACCGTCATTGCTTCATCATCGAACATCCGGGTCAGATTGTCCGTCGTTGGATCATCCGGCATCTGACAGGCATTTTATGGGCCAGTCGATTGAAACAGAGCTTCGCCGTCTCCTCGGGAACGCCACCGATTTCATACATCACGGTGCCGCGCTTAACGACCGCGGCCCAATAATCCGGTTCACCTTTCCCCTTTCCCATCCGGGTTTCCAGTGGGATCGAGGTGATCGGTTTATCAGGGAAGATCCGCAGATACAAACGCCCTTCGTTACGGAGATACTGTTGCGCGGCGATACGACCGGCTTCGACGGTGGCAGCGCTGATCCAGCCGCCTTCCATCGTCTGGAGACCGTAATCGCCGAACACGACACGATTTCCCCGGGTGGCGTCACCTTTTATGCGACCTCTTTGTGTTTTTCGATGCTTGACCCGTTTGGGCATTCGTGCCATCGTCTTCTACCTCGCTATAAACGCCCTGGTTGATCCAAACTTGAATACCGATGTGCCCTTGCGCGATTTTGGCTTCCACAAAACCGTAATCGATCTTGGCTCGAATCGTCGAAAGGGGGATCGATCCGGTGATCTGTTTTTCGCGCCGAGCCATTTCCGCTCCCCCCAGCCGACCCGCCAACTGAATTTTGATCCCTTTGGCTCCGGCCTCCATCGTCTGTTCCATCGACCGTTTCATGGTTCGACGGAAGCTGGCGCGTCGTGATAATTGTTCAGCAATATCTTCCGCGACCAACTGGGCGATCAGTTCCGGTCGGGTTTCCTCTTCGATCTTCAAATTAATCCGGCGACCGGTCATCGACTGTAGTGCATTCTGCAATTCTTCAACGCGTTCCCCCTTGCGGCCGATCAGCACGCCGGGACGTGCCGAATATAGGATGACACGGACTTCGTCTCGTGTGCGTTCGATGTCAATCTTGGCGATCGAGGGATACATGGCTCGACCGGTCTGATCCTTACGTCCCTTGATGAATTTCCGGATTTTCTGATCTTCTACCAGAAGGTCGCTGAACTCTTTCTTGGAAGCATACCAACGACTTTTCCAGTCTTCCATGATTCCCGTGCGGAACGCGACTGGATTGATTTTTTGACCCATGGTTTACTCACGCTACTTGAAGGAATGACGGATTATTTAAGTTCGCCCAGCATGTCTGATCGGATGTCTCATGAAATGATCGCGGGTCGCCGAAGATCGCACACCACACCTTTTTCTTCGGGCAGGTGAAGGTTCCTCGGCTATTCAAGCTCGATGCTGATATGGGACATTCGTTTTTTGCGGATCGCGGACATACCTCGGGCCTTGGGACGCCATCGCTTGAACATCGGGCCGGAATCGACTCGGACATCGATCACCTCCAATTCAGAGATGCCCATGGCTCGTTGATCTTCCGCGTTGGCCACGGCGCTCTTGAGCACCTTCTCCAACATCCTTGCACCACGATTGGGGTAGTATTTCAAAATGTCCAGGGCTTCGTCGGCAAATTTTCCGCGAATCAAGTCGGCAAATGGCCGAACTTTTCTGGGACTGATTCTGGCAAATCGATGCTTGGCTGTATATGGCATTTCTTTTCACCCTGTCATTGAGACGGCCGCAGTGGGTGGATGTTTCAACAGGAATATCGCGTTTCTCGTTGGTGTTCCGGCGGATGATTCCGGCCGATAAGAGAATCTTTTCCGACTCATCTTATCCGACTCATCGAGCGGAGATTATCGTTTCCGGCCTCCATGGCCGCGGAAAATACGTGTGGGGGCGAACTCCCCGAACTTGTGGCCCACCATCTCTTCCGTCACAAACACTTTGATATGCGATTTTCCATTGTGGACCAGAAACGTATGGCCGACGAACTCCGGGACAATGGTGCAGGCTCGTGCCCACGTTTTGATCGGTTCTTTCCGATTGCCGGCATCGAGTTTCTCTACTTTCTCGTAGAGTTTCGCATCGACAAAAGGACCTTTTTTTAAGGATCTTCCCATGGTATTTGGTTCACATCATGATAAATGGAAATGGCTATGCATACGAGACAGACGATTTCGTTCCCATTGGGGATCGAGGGAAAAAGTCGATTCTATTTCAACTTCAAAATCCCATATCGTTTGCTGCGCCGGCGTCGAACAATCGCCCGATCCGAGGCTTTATGCCGTTTTCTCGTCGAAGTGCCCTTGGCCGGGACGCCGGAGGGGCTGACGGGATGACGTCCGCCCTTGGTTCTTCCCTCACCACCGCCGTGAGGATGGTCGATCGGATTCATGCAGGTGCCGCGCACATGAGGTCGGCGTCCCTTCCAGCGATTGCGACCCGCTTTTCCGATAACTACGTTCATGTGGTCGGTGTTTCCAACAACGCCGAGGGTGGCTCGGCACTTATCCGGTATCCGGCGGATTTCTCCGCTGGGCATGTTGATCTGGGCCCACCCGGCATCTCGGGCAGCGAGCGTGGCCTTCGAGCCGGCAGAGCGACATAGGACGCCACCGCGGCCCGGCTGCAGTTCGATATTGTGGATCTCACTACCCAACGGGATCTCCGAAAGCGGCAGACAATTCCCGACCGTCGGGACCGCTCCAGAACCGCTCGCGACCTGGTCCCCGACTTTCAGCCCTTCGGGGGCGAGGATGTAACGCTTCTCCCCGTCCACATAATGTAACAGGGCGATGCGTGTGGAACGATTCGGATCGTATTGGATCGAGGCCACTTGAGCCGGTACGCCATCTTTGTTGCGGCGAAAATCGATCAAGCGGTAACGTCGTTTATGCCCACCGCCGCGGTGACGAACCGTGATGATTCCCTTATTGTTGCGGCCATTGACGCGACGCTTCGGTCGGAGTAACCTCTTCTCAGGTTTCGCCTTCGGCGTGAGTTCGGAAAAATCGCTCACACTCATGTTGCGACGAGCTGCATTGTTCGGTTTGTATCGTCGAATACCCATGATGGATCTTTCTGTGTTCGCGTCACGACAAGGACGTCATCGAACAGGACGGATATTGTTCTACTCTTGGAAAATCGAAAATCGCGGCTCATTCTCCGGTTCAACACGCTTCTAGCCGAAGACGGAAAACCGACTGTTGTTTGGCCTACCAGGACGAGACGCAGCGCTTTAGAAGAAATCGATCCGATCTTCCTCATGCAATTTCACGAGGGCCTTTTTCCACGATCTTGTTTTTCCAAAACCTAATCGGGTCCGCCGAATCTTCCCTTTGCGATTCTGTATATTCACTCGCTCGACTTTGACTTCGAACAAGGACTCCACTGCTTCTCGAACGGCGGTTTTGCCGGCCATTTTATTCACTTCAAACGCATAAATATTTTGGCGCTCGGCCTTATGAAAGCCTTTTTCCGTGACCAGGGGCCGCAAAATGATTTGATGCGGCTCAAGCTTCAGTTTGGTCTTGGTGACATCTCTGGCCATAATCCTCACCATCCCTATCTTTTCGGCACTTCGCCGATGAATATTGGTACGTTGCTATCCTGCTTGATCTCTGATCTGCCGTGGAGGGAATCCACCTCCGGGATCCATTCCATTCTTCTTGTCGCCGAATACCATGCGTGCTGAGCAAGCGACTCATGCTGCATCATCTGTATTTGGCAAATCCTGCCGGACATATTACTCCGAAGCATCATCCGCACGATTGAGAAAAGCATCGATCGCCGATTTGGTGAACAGCACGCGCTTCGATCTCAGCAATTCATAAGCGTTGATCTCACGGACGGGCATCAGATTCACACCGGGAATGTTCCGAGCACTCCGGTACGCGTTCGCGTCATTCTCTTCGGTCGTGACAAGAACCGTCCCACGAAGCTTCAGCGCTTCAAGGATTTGAGCCATTTCTTTCGTCTTGGGCGCGTCGAATTCAAACTGATCGATGATCAACACTTGTTCATCGTCGATTTTCGTGGCCAGTGCCATGCGGGTCGCCTTCTGCAGTGATTTTCTGGGAAGACGATACGACCAGTCTTTCGGACGCTTGGCGAAAATGTGACCGCCGCCTCGACGGATTCCGCTGGTCCGATGTCCCGCCCGAGCGTGGCCGGTCCCTTTCTGCCGATACATTTTCTGACGAGCCGCCGCAACCTCGGCGCGACTCTTCGTCTTGGCCGACCCCTGGCGCCGATTCGCCTGATACATCAGGACCGCGTCATGCAAGAGTTGTTTGCTGATGTTGGGAGCGATCTCGGACGTCTCGACCTGGTAGCTGCCGATTTCAGAGCCGGTTTTGTCGTACACAGGAATGGTTGCCATGGTCTTACCGTTTTCGATCCGTATGATGAATGATGATCCTGTCGCGATGAGGGCGGCAGCCGCATAAGGAACTATTCCACCCTGTGATGCGTTCCCGGCCGGAGGGAAAGCCGGTTGAAATCTGTTTTTTTACCCGTGTCCGGGGCCACCGGCTCGGACTGGAGAGCCGGGGAGAGAGCGCCGACGCCGGGCGACCGGTATCGGAAGCACCCCTCATGGGACCTATTTTCCGATGCGCCACGGATTCGCTTTCGGCTGGGGAAGCCGATTGGTAGGTCGGATCGACACGAAACCACCGTTGGGTCCGGGAATCGCGCCGCGAATCACCAAAACATGGTTTTCGGGATCGACCGAGACGATCTTCTGATTGCGAATCGTGGTCCGCTTGTTTCCGTACTGCCCCGGCATCTTCTTGCCCTTGATGGTACGGCTGGGATAGGCACTACACCCGGTGCCTCCAAGATGACGGTGACATTTCTTCACGCCGTGGCTGGCCCGTTGGCCGGAGAAATTGTGGCGTTTCATCGCGCCGGAATAACCACGCCCCTTACAAGTGGCGGTGATGTCGACCGCGACCATCTCCTCCAACGCGCTCACGTCGATCACTTGACCGACTTCGTACTCGGAGGAAGGGACACGGAACTCGCGAACGAAACGCTTCGGTTCGCAGCCCGCCTTCGGACCGGGCTCGAGACCCGTGGCCGCAAGAGAACGCTGACGTTTGCTGTCGAGCTTGGCGACGTGGCCGCGCTGACTGCGCGGGGCAAGTTTCCGAGGCTTATCCGAAAAACCGAGCTGAACGGCCTCGTATCCGTCCTTCTCCTTGGTCTTCACCTGAAGGACATGACAGGGGCCCGCCTGGATAACCGTGACGGGAATCACCTCTCCACCATCGAGATAGAGCTGGGTCATCCCGACCTTTTGGCCGAGTATACCGATACTCATTATTCCTTACCTTCTTCCACGTCGTCACGCGGGATGCACCGGGCCGCAGGTCCCGTCATTCCCCGCCTGACATCCATTCATATTGATTATTCCCAGCAGACGTCCAACAAAGAGGTACTTCCAATCATGAAAGCCCGACGCCGCCCTCCGTCATGCCCCCGTGGCTTTGATTTTGATATCCACACCGGCAGGCAAGGTGAGCTTGTTCAGCGCGTCAATCGTTTTGGCGGTCGGAGTGACGATATCGATCACGCGCTTGTGAGTTCGTATCTCGAACTGTTCCCGGGCCTTTTTATCGACGTGCGGACTGGACAAAACCGTGTAACGCTCGATTCGGGTCGGCAGCGGAATGGGGCCCCGCACGATTGAACCCGTTCGCTTTGCCGTGTCGACGATATCCGAGGCACTCTGATCCAGAACACCATGATCGAAGGCTTCCATTCGAATGCGAATGATCTCATTTCCCGGTACCGACACGGCCATTCTCCCTCAAATCCAGCGATGATCTCTGCGTAAACGCCTCTGCGTAAACGCAACGTCCAGCATGTCAAACAGCGATTACTCGACCCGAAGGGCGAGTGCGAAAAAACTAATCGTAACAGCATGTTAGGAAAGTGTCAAGCAGCCCAAAACCAAAAAACGGGTGAAAAAACGACGATCCAAAACCTTGGTCACCACGAACTTGGTCACCACGAAAAGGCTTCTTGGCTCTGGGATGAAATAGATCAAACAATATAACGCCTTTCGGATTCTTCACAATACCCCCACTCAAAAAAAACCCTCCTTTTTCAAAGTGAGGTTTCCCCCGCCTCCCACCGCTCCACCGAACCGTTACAGTCGCTCCAATCTTCCTCGCAAAACCGCCCCACTTTTGCCATGCCCTCCATTTTTCATGCTATATTTATATGACCTATACCAAGAAATCCCGCTTGCTTTCCAAAAAAGACGGTCCTCGAAGACGTCCGGAAGCGGCGTGCTCTTTCCGGTTTCTACCCCATTTTCCACTTGCACCTATGTGTCAATGCGATATGTTGCAGAAATAGAAAGATCATGGTAGAGGATGAAACGGAGGAGAAATCGCAGAAGCCCCCTTCCGGCAAAAAGCCGGCTTTCGCGTGAGCCTGGAATCCGGTTTCGCGAGACGGGGACTTGTAAGACCAGGAATACCGGTCCCGGGAGCTTCCCGCGTTCGGTTCCTCAACGTTCTTATTTGCCGTGACATTCCGATCCTCGCCGATCTGCAGGAGCTGGATCCCCCATCGATGAAAGGAAGTTGGAGTGAACATTTTAATCGCCACCAGTGAAGCGGTTCCCTTCGCCAAGACGGGAGGTCTCGCCGACGTGGCCAGCGCGCTGCCGAAAGCGCTGGCCAAGCTCGGTCACCGTGCCCATTTGATTCTCCCCGCCTACCGCCAGGCCTCGTTTTGCGGTCAACCGATCGAACCGATGGGCATCGACTTCATCGTACCGGTTGGAAACAACACCATCTCGGGGCACTTGTTCGAAAGCCGACTGCCCAATTCCGACATCCCGGTCTATCTGGTCCATCAGTCTCAATATTTCGACCGCGAGGGAATCTACAACTACAACGGCGAAGATTACACCGATAATTGCGAGCGATTCGTCTTTTTCTCCCGGGCCGTGCTCGAAACGATCCGCCTTTTGAATCTCGATATCGACATCCTGCATTCCAACGACTGGCAGACCGGACTGGTGCCCGCCTACCTCGAAGCGATCTACCGGCAGGTTCCCGGCTATGAAAAGATCGCGACGATCCACACCATCCACAATCTTGCGTACCAAGGCATTTTCTGGCACTGGGACATGCTCCTGACGGGGCTCGACTGGCGATACTTCAATTACGAGAAGATGGAGTTCCACGGCAAGCTCAATCTACTGAAGACGGGATTGACCTTCGCCATGGGACTGACCACGGTCAGCCCCCGTTACGCCAACGAAATCCAGACTCAAGAGTTCGGCTGCGGACTGGAGGACGTGTTGCGTTATCGCCGCTCCTTCCTGACGGGCATCACCAATGGGGTGGATACCGAACGTTGGAATCCCGAAAACGACGAGAAGATCGCCGTGCGATACAACCATTCGGACGTTTTCGAGAAGAAACCGGAATGCAAAAAGGCCTTGCAGGAAGCGGTCGGACTCCCGGTCGACCCCGGGGTGCCGGTGATCGGTGCCGTGGGACGGCTGGCCCATCAAAAGGGATTCGACACGGTCGCCGACATCCTCCCACACTGGGGAGACACTTCTCAAATGCAGTGGGTCATCCTAGGCACGGGAGATCCGGCCGTGGAACAGAGGCTCGAGGAAATCGCCGCGAAATATCCCGACAAGATGGCCGTGCGTGTGGAATTCTCCGATACTCTCGCCCGACAGATCATCGCCGGCAGCGACCTCTTTCTCATGCCCAGTCGCTATGAACCTTGTGGGTTGACGCAGATGTACAGCATGCTGTACGGCACCGTGCCGATCGTCCGAGAGACGGGAGGCTTGGCCGATACGGTCGTGGACGCCGATCCGGAAACCATTGAACAGGGATCGGCGAATGGATTCACGTTCCAGGGAGAGTCCGACGATGTGTTGACCGCGACGATCGGTCGCGCCCTGAACTGCTGGTACCAGGAACGAGAAACCTGGAACCGGATCGTCCGGAATTGCATGGCCAAGGACTGGTCCTGGCAGAACAGCGCGCGGAAATATGCCGAATTCTACGCCCAAACACTCGCTCGACTCAAGTGATGATTCCGGTCGATGTGTTTGCGACATGTGAGTGGCATCGGTAGACCGGGAACTCATTCATCGAGTTCGCCGTCCAGGAAGATGTGAAGCACTTCCAGCGCATCAAGGCTTCGGGTGGTGTCTTTAGGCGAAGCGGGATCGCGGGGCATCGTCACGATCATCCGAACCATTCGGATGTATTCTTCTTCGATCGCCAACTTCTTTTCCAGAGGAAGGTCGCTCGAAAGGGCGCTCCATTTCTCCTTCAGCTCCGAGAGTGCCGAGGTATCGCCGAAAAGAGCCCGGGTGGCGAGGGTATCGAAAAGTTGAAATTGTGCTTCCCACTCGGGAAAGTGACGGGCTAGTTTTTTGGCGGGAGACATGGCTGCTTCTTGAACAGGAGAGTCGGGCGTTTGAAGGTGTCCACTCCAGAGGGCTTGATGCTCACAATAGGTCGTCCGAAACAATTCGAAGACGTGTGGGTGATCGCCGCGTCGCAAATGGTCGGGTTCGGACGTGCTCGAGACCTCGTCAGGATCCGATGTCTCGGGATTCCAGGTCTCCAGCGTCTGGTGTTCCTTCTGGGGTCGACGGTCACCCTCCTGCCGATGGTAATCCTCCCTCAGATCGTCGAGCCACCTCAGGGCGGTCCGGTGGAGCGATTCCCGATCGAGAGGGACCGAGCAGTAGGAGAGACGTCGTTG
Source organism: uncultured Planctomycetaceae bacterium (assembly GCA_964632505.1). GTDB lineage: Bacteria > Planctomycetota > Planctomycetia > Pirellulales > Thermoguttaceae > CAZWCE01. The sequence continues at coordinate 167,357 of CAZWCE010000009.1, forward strand.
GAGGAATTCGAACTTTCCGGATTGTAATATATAATAGATAAGCCGTGGCCAGGAGTCAAAGAAATGTTCCTCGGCTCCTAAGAGAGGGGCGGAATCCTTATTCAGATCGATCAGCGGAAGCACGTATTCCCGCTGTAAACGCCGCAGTTCCTTTCCGGCGACACCGGAGATGCCGATCACCCGATACGGCCGGAGCGGAGAGAAATGCAGGTTGGTCGAAAAGGAGAACTCTTTGCGCCATTGCATCGGCAGGCATTGGAGCAATCCGGCGATGACGTGATGGGCCGGAGGACCTTCACAAAAGAGGGTACAGATCGAGTCGAGCGCCGATTGCAACAACAGGGCGACCGCGGCCGGCCCGGGATTGCGTGCCAGCGAGGCCAACAAACCGGGATCGATCGCCGCGGACATGCCTTTGAGGCGAAACGCCTTGAGTTTTCCCGGCAGGAAGCGATACCATCCCACCTTGCCTTGTTCCAGAGCCGCCTGATACAAACTCAATGGGTTATTGCAAAAACGCGAAAGCGAGGATTCCCCGGCAACCAGATATTGCGTATAAAAAGACGGTGCGGTCCCCTCGGGACGAGGTGGTCCGGTGATGGTGGTTCTGCCGATCGCACTGGCGCCGCTGGGGAGCGGATGAAAATGAAACGTCACACCCTCGGGAGGCCAAGAAGACCGCTCCTCGGCCAGCGACCAGGCGATCATCTCTTCCAGATCGCTCGAGGAAACACCTCGGCTGGCGACCGCCTCGATGGGCTCCGGTTTCCCCAAAGAGGAGAAATCGTGCTTCAGAACGATCTGTTCGATGTATTCCATGGGGATTGCTCCAGGTGCCGGCCGCGAAGTGGAAAAATCATGGTGTCGAGGGGAATCGGGATCCTCCGGGTTCCCCGCTCGTCAGTACAAACGGCTCTACTATGAACTTTACTACATGCTTTTACGGAAGCAAGCGGAAGCCCCTCCCCGGAGGAAGAAGGCAGCGGCGATCTCCGGGAGAATGAGCGTTCAGAAGGCACGGGACGGAGAATCTCACCGGGTCGTTTCCCCTTCGCTTCAGATAAAAAAACACCTGCCGCGATCGGATAGCGATTTTTCCGGCAACCCGGTCATTTTTTTTGGCCGGCAGCGGCCGGAGACCACCAAGAGGAAGCCAACTCAGTCGGAGGTGTCTTCCGTGAGCGACTCGAGCGCCTGCCGGTACACGTGAAAATCGTTTTCCGAGAAGAGCACCCATCGTACCCGATGCGGCTGTTGATACTCCCGGAGAAAGGAAATCGCTACCTTGAGTGCGATTTCGGCCGCCCGTTCGATCGGAAAACCGTAGATCCCCGTGCTGATCGAAGCGAAGGCGATCGACCGACAACGGTGCTGTCGGGCCAGTTCGAGGGAGCTGCGATAGGCGGTAGCGAGCAGCTCGGGCTCCCCTTGGTTTCCGTCCTTCCATTGAGGTCCGACGGCGTGGAAGACATACTTCGCCGGAAGCTGGCCCGCGGTCGAGGAAACGGCCTCGCCGGTCGGACATCCCTGTGGATACTTCCGGTCGGTCTCCTCCATGATTTCCGGTCCGCCGCTTCGGTGAATCGCCCCGTCCACCCCTCCTCCTCCGACCAGACGGGCGTTGGCGGCATTGACGATCGCGTCGACCTCCTGCTCGGTGATGTCGCCGTGAACGAGTTCCAGTCGGCAGTCTTCGATCCGCCGGTGAGATTCAAGTGCCATGGTTCATCCTATTGAGAGTCGCATAAATAGTGAACCTAGGGCGAACATCGAGAGCCCGGCCCTGCGGCTGTCAATGCGTGAACCAAGGGGTCACGGCTTATGCGAACATGAATAAAAAGCCTCCCTCAAGCGGCTTTCGATCGGGGGGAGTCCGAGTCCGTTTCGAAGTCGAACGGCAACGTCGCTCTGGGGCTCGGCGCATGTGCTTCGATATGATCCATACGCAGTTTCTGTTGCTCGTGGCACAGGCGATGGGCACCGTAATGCCCCAGTCCGGCGAAACGTCCGGCTAAATGTTGCCACATCCGCCACCGCGGAAAGAGAGACCAGAGCTCGAGAAAATTCCCCCAGAAATGGCGGTGCAACGACCGCGTCCATCCTCCCCAGTCGGCCCATCGCCAGAAGAGCTGTTCGTTTTGTCGGGCCCAGTGAAAAGGCGGGGGGGCCGGGAGCAGGCCCCTTCGGGAGAAAACCTTGCTTCCGGTAGCCATGGCCGTCCGCCACCCGAGAACATGAAGCACCAAAGTCAGATCGACATAGGCCAGTTGCAGGCCGAAATGGACATTCAGCAGCCCCGCTTCCTGGAGGGCACTCCGTCGGACGAACGGGGAGGCGGCGTGAGGCGCGAGCCGGACCCACTTCCCTACCGGAGATTCCGGTCCGTGCAACTTCAAATGCCCGCCGCATCGGTAGGCCACCTGGACCGCTTGCACCTGGGGAGATCGCTTCTTCGCGCGGCGATCGTACACCATGGGGGAGACGATGGCGACTTCCGGGTCGTCGAAATGGCTCAAAGCCGATTCCGACCATCCTTCGATCACTTCCACGCCCGCGACCATCACCTGAACGATCGGTGCCCGGGCCGCTTCGATCCCGCGATTGATGCACTCCACGATCGGCAAATCGCCGGAAACCTCCAGAAAAACGACGCCTTCCTCGGCAAGCTGGTACGGATCACCGTACCCATTGCCGTTGAGCACCAGTATTTCGGTCTCCTCGGGACGATTCTCAAGAACGGAAAGCAACGTCTCTTCCAAATGATGGATTTTGGAATGACGCAGGAATGGGATGAGGATAGTCAACCTTGGCACGGAATTGGTCCAATTCAAGTCATGCACCTTGGTTCGGGAAAAATTCTCCGATCCGATGATTTACGATGCCGAGTCGTCCCGCGCTGACCGGGAGTGCGGAAGCGACTTTTTTCCTCCGGGCGATCAGCAGCAACCCTCCTGTTTTTCCGAAACACCTTATCTTCAAGGGAGTTGCTAAGAGATATAATCTACTAGTCGGTTTTCCGGTTTGGGGAACCTTAGGGATTTACCCTCTATTGCGGTGAATGCCCGGCGGTTTTTCTCTTTTCTTTTCAGCAGCAACAACATCTCTTCGTATTCCTCGCAGTCATCTTATGCTTACGTATGTTTGGGGGGCCTCACATCACCCCTTTCTCGGGTTGATCCAAGTGGAAGCGAATTGGCTGGAAGTCGATGCTCCATGGAACAAAAAAAAACCGCGTTCCCCATCACTCGGGAAACGCGGCGCGATGATTGCTTCGAGAGAGCGTGCTCCAAGGCAGGCACTCTTGGGGGGGCTATCCCTGAGTCTGATAACCTTCCCGCTGGGGACGGGACATCAACTGGTTCGCCGTTTCGTTGTCGGGGAACGTTTCCGTTTCGGGATCGTAAGTCAACGTCTCTCCGAGCAGCAGAGTGAAATTGCACAAATGGCAACTGGTCATGGTGCGGTGATGCGAGAAAACATCGGAGACCGGCAGGGTCCGGTCCTTCACACAGTCGAAGAAGTTCTGCATGTGGTTGCCGGGGGTCTTGCCGTTGTAGAGTTCGATGACCTTTTCTTCGATTTTCTGCTTATCTTCGTCGGTCAATTCCTCGACCGGCTTGCCGTCGAGACTGCCGCGATTGACGAAGATACGGCCCTCATCGCCGGTGAAGAGGATGCCGTTACCGAAATCGACGTTGCCGTCTTCCGATTTGTAGTGGTGATTGACGCTCATTTCGCTGCCGTTGGGGTATTTGAGCGTGATGTTGAAGTTGGTGGCGGCGTTGTAGCTGTGCGGCAGTTGCTCTTCGCCGGCGAAGAAGGCGACCGGATCTTTGATTTCCACCGGGAGCGTGCCGGTGCCGCCGACTTCGCAAGGGGCCAAATCTTCGCTGAGAGCCCATTGGGCGATGTCGATGTGATGGGCTCCCCAATCGGTCATCTTCCCGCCGGAGTATTCCAGGAACCAACGGAAGATCTTTCGTCGTTCTTCCATATAGGGCTGCTTGGGCGCCGGTCCGAGCCAGAGGTCCCAATCGAGCTTGTCCGGAACCGGGGTCGGTTCGAAAGGACCGCCGGAAGGCGCGCCCCCGATGGCCAGATCGGCACGAACGTTCTCACCAAGCATCCCGAGCTTGACCATGGCGATCGCCTGGAGGAATTTCCGGCCGTTCTCGGTCCGCTGCTGAGTTCCCACCTGGAAAATCTTGCCCGTCTCCTCGACCACCTTGCAGATCTGCTTGCCTTCGTCGATGGTGAGCGTCAGCGGCTTTTCGCAGTAGACATCGCAACCTGCTTTCATCGCTGCAATGGCGATCGGCACGTGCCAGTGGTCGGGGGTGCCGATGGTGACCAGATCGGGCTTTTCCTTGTCGAACAGGTCGCGGTAGTCCTTGTACTGTTTGACGGGATGTCCGTATTTCTCCTGGCAATAGGCGTTGAACTCTTCCATGTGCAGGATGTCGCAATCGCACACGGCGATCATTTCCCCACGGCTGCCGGCCTGGCGAGCGATTCCACCCCCGCGGCTGTAACGCCCTCGGCTTCCACCGATGCCGATGGCGGCAATGGTCGGCTTTTCATTCGCGTCCTGCCCTTTGACCGTCCGGGCGGAGCTCAGGACATAGGGAGTCGCGGCAGCGGTTCCGGCGACGGCGGCCGAGCGCTTCAGAAAATCACGACGTGTACTCTTTTGCCTCATGGTTCGTTCTCTCCTCTATCGAGTGAATGGCATCCCGCCGACAGGGCTCCGAATCGGAATGGAAAAGGGCGAAATGCGGTCCAAAAACGTATCAAGTCCATCCTTCCATTATAGGCAAGCGAGAGAACCGGACGCAACCGAGATGGAAAAAAATCTTGCAATAGCGAATGGCGCACGAAAAAGGCCCGACCGAATCCGGCCGGGCCTTGAGGGGTTTCTCAACATGATCGAATCGGGAAGCGACGACTAGATGCCGTACTTCGAGCTGCCGCTCTGCGATTGACGCTCTTCTGAATCGTCGAGAATCACTTCCGGTTTGTGGTGTTCGTGCGGATCGTATCCGCGGTGACCACTCCCGTCGCTTTTCGCCTTGGTCGCCTGGGAAATTTCCTTCTTGAGCGAGTTGGCCTCGTGAAGGACATGATCCTCATGGGACCGGCTCGGGCTGCTGCTACGCTGCTGAGAAGTGTAGCTCTGCCCGCTGCTTTGGAACGACTTGAGTTTGAACCGGGCGACCAGTTCCATCAGCGCCTTGGCCTGCTGGTTCATCTCTTCGCTGGCCGAGGCGGTCTCTTCGGCGTTGGCCGTGTTCTGCTGCGTCACCTGGTCGATCTGGCTGAGTCCCTGATTCACCTGGGCCACGCCCTGGGCCTGCTCATTCGAGGAGGCGGCGATTTCCGCGACCAGGTCGGAGACCTTCGTGGCGTGTTCGAGGATTTCGTCCAGTCCCTTGGCCGTCAACTGGGCGATGTCGGCCCCGTCCTGGATCTGCTTGTTCGAACCCTCGATCAGCTCCGCCGTTTCCTTCGCGGCCGTCGCACTCCGGGCGGCGAGATTGCGGACCTCTTCGGCGACCACGGCGAAGCCCTTGCCGTGCTGTCCGGCGCGGGCCGCTTCGACCGCGGCGTTCAGAGCCAGGAGATTCGTCTGGAAGGCGATGTCGTCGATGACCTTGATCACCTTCTGGATCTCATCGGAGTTCTTGGTGATCTGATCCATCGCAGTGACCATCTGCCCCATCGAATTCTGGCCTTCCTTCGCGGCGGCGTTCGCCTTGGTGGAAAGCTGGTTCGCCTGGGTGGCGTTCTCGGCGTTCTGATTCGTCTGGTTCGCCATTTCGGTCATGCTGCTGGTGATCTCTTCCAGCGAAGCGGCCTGTTCGGTCGCACCCTGGGAGAGAGTCTGCGAAGCACTCGAGACCTGCGTGGCGCCGCCACCGACCTGTTCGACGGTCGACTTGACGTTGCCGAGTGCCTCGTTGACCTGCTCGATACAGACGTTCGTCGCTTTGCCCGACCGTTGGTAACCTTCGGCCGCCTGGAGCATCGTCTTCCAGAGATCGCCGATCTCGTCGCCACGCTTCGAGTAGATCACGCCCTGTCGGGTAATGTCCTCGTCGAGCGACGTATCGAGTTCCACCGTCCAGTTCCCCTGGGCGAGGTCTTGTTCCAGGGTGTTGGCCAGGGTGTCGAACTTGTCGGAGAGTTTGTCCAGACCGTCGCAGGTCGTCTTGATCGGCTGGGTGATGCTTCGAGTGAGGAAGAACGCCACGCCCATGGACAAGAGAAAGGCGACACCGGCGGTCGCGAAGATCATCGTCATCGCGTTGTTCTTCATCGCTTCGGCCTCTTCGTCGGCGACGCAGATGTAGTTGTACACTCCGTCGCGGACTTCCCGCGTGACGCTGGCCAGTTGCATGGCCGCTTCCCGCTGGCGATCGTTCGTCTCCCGCTGGGCGAGATTGATCTGGCGGAATTTCTGGACCTGATCGAGATAGGTCGTCAGTTGGTGCTCCGCTTCGGTCAACGACTCCTTGACGGAATCGTCCTTGGTGACCTTGATCACGTTTATGATCTCCTCGTCGATTGATTCAAGACTCCCGACCCATTGCTGGGCGAGGGCGTCTTGTTCATCTTTATCGACGGAACTTTGGTATTTCTGCGCGATGATGCGGATGGCGTTCAATCGCGTGGCGAGGTCTTGCAGTTCGCGACAACGTTCGGTGAGTTCGAATTCGACCTTGCCCTTGTTCTCTTTGGCATGTTCTTCGGCGATTTGGTAGGCGGAATCAATCGCCTCATTGAAAGCTTCGATTGCTTCGGCGGCCGCCTTTTCCCGCACCTGCTCCGCTTGGACACGCTCCTGGTTCAGACGATAGTATTCGTCGTCTTCCTTGGAGTACTCGTTCAAGGCGGCGACGGCTTTGTCGACGTTCTGGCGGTTCGATTCCTGTTCCATCATGTCTTTGATGGTGTCGGCTTCATTGAGCACGTTCTGGGCTTCCTCCCGGAACTTCTGCTTGTATTCCTCCTTGCCGTAGATGACGTAGCGGAGCGAGGCCGCCTGAGCATCCTGGAAGTCGGTCAACATGGTGTTCGCCCCTTTGGCGATGTCGACCTGAGTGCAGATGGTTTCCATGGATTCATCGACTTTGCCCAGCCCGGAAACGGAAACCCAGGCCAGGGCTCCCATCAGGAGCAAGACAAAGAAGAACCCTGCGAACAGTTTGGTTCCGATCTTGTAATTGTTGATACTCACCCTTGCAACTCCTCATAAAAAAAGAAATTGAAACAGAATTAGAAGCTACAGGAGATCTCTGCGAAAATCATAAGAAGATAAACAATAGCTGTTCAGTGGTGAATCACAGTGCGTGGAGGAATCGATTTCGATGGCTCGAAAAAATTCCTTTTCGGTTCACGCTCCCCCGTCGGTCGACGGGTCGACGTCCACCCATTGCAGGAACTCCTGATGTAACATGCGCATTGGACCAATGCTCGATCGGTCTCGTTCAATAGATAGGTTCCTTTTCCGACCCGACCAAGTGATAAAAGGGGAGAGGACCGCCAAAAAACGGTTTCCACAGGAAAATGAGAGGTTTGTAGCGGTTTTTCGGGCCACCCACGAATGCTACCCCCTGAAAATAGGGGAAAAAGAAACCGTCAAAGAAAGGGGACCTCAAGAGATTGCCTGCTCCTTGCGTTCCTCTAAGAGCCTGGGAGATAAAAGGTTGCAGAAAAAATCCACAGCCATGCACCACTATGCACTACTATGGATTCGTTTTTAATAATGATTAGATATCCTTCTTGTTTTCTCGCCTGAAATGAATCGAATCATCTTGAAGAACAACCAGGTGAGTTTCGGATAGACAGGAAAAAAAAGACCCCCGCATCCATCAGGGAATGCGAGGGCCGGAAATCATTTTCAAGGGAGGTTCACGCGAAGCGTGAGCCGGGGGAGGTGGAAGGAGCGAGGTTTACCACATTCCTCCGCCGCCGCCGAAGCCACCGCCGCCTCCGCCGAAGCCGCCACCGCCTCCGCCGAAGCCACCGCCGCCACCGAAGCCGCCGCCTCCGCCGAAACCGCCTCCGCCGAAGCCACCGCCACCTCCCTGCCCCAGGTTTCCTGAGGCACCACTGAAGGTATTGAAGGTGTTGACTTCGCCGATCCCGGAGAAGTAGGGCATGGGCGAAATGCGAACATAGCGTCGATCGGCCGAAACGACGGCGTTAGCCATCAGATTCGCACCTTCGCTGAGCGTCTGGATCTGCGGGGCATACCCCACGGCACTACCGGTGACCGGAAAGAAGGGGAGGTTTCCGCCGCCCTGCTGATTGTTGCCCGAGAGGGCCACGGTCGGGGAATCGGCCATGCTCGCCAGGACCGAGGGGTCGGTCGTCTGGGCGATTTTTTGGGCCACCATCATCTGGTCCCGCACGGCGATCTGATCGACCATCGCATTGGCCAACTGGGCGTCTTCAAGCAAAACTTGGCGTCGACCGTTGTCCAGCTCGAACCGGACCATCGCACGATCGTCCTTCAATTCCACGTATTGCTCTTGGATCGCCATCTCCGACGTCCCCACGTGTTTGGCCACGCGGACCTTCACTTTCCCGGTAGGAATATCGCCCCAAACTTTGCGGACGACCACTTCATAATCGCCGCTGAACGCTTCGGGGCAAGCATACGTCTCTTTCTGCACACCGGAATTTTCTCCGTCGATCGCGCTGGTCGAGAAGGCGTCCTCCTGCATCATGCCGCCGGAGGTGGTGCGGCGTTGGAGCACCCAGCAGACGGTCTCGGCCGGTTCCTTGACCAGCAGGTCGATATCGGCATCTCCCGTCCATTCCACTTCGATGACACAATCGCGAACCAGCGCTTCGGCGAGCTGCTTTTCATAGGCATCCGCCTCGTCGGTCTTGCCTTCCTCGCGGAGGTCGTGCAGCAGTCCGCGGGCGGCGTTCATGCCGCGCTCCCAGACGTTCTCGATCTGCTTTCCTTCCCAGGCCATGCTCAAGATGCCCGCGGTGACCCACTTCAGGGCCTCCCGATCGTTGTTCTTCTGGGCCAAGTTCAGTGCCTGAATATAAGGCTCCGGACGCATCGGAACCACCTTGGTGACTTGGCGATACATCTCAAGGGCCCGATCTTCCAAACCGAGTTTCTGGAGATAGACGCCCAGGTAAAGGAGGTCGATCGGATTATCGCAGAAATCGGCGGCCGAGAGGACGGCCCGTTCGATCTCGCTCTTGGGGGCTCCCGACCCCTGCAGGGCCAGGGCCATCATTTCGTACATCCATGGCTGAGCCTCACCGTTGCGGAGGGCCCCGCGGATCAGACCGACGATCTGCTCGAACTGCTGGCGGACCAACAGCGTCCGCACCGCGTTCCGCACGGCCATCTCCGAGGGTTCGTTCTCGGAGAAATAGGCATTCCAGTAGGCATCGGGATGATCGGCGTCGATCGCGTCCAGGTCGATCTCTTCGATCGGCTTCTTGGTCGCGGCCGCGGGCGCCTCGGTTTCGCTCGACTCCATACTGGTCATCAGCGAATCCTCCTCGACGCTGAAGGCACGAAAACCACCTTCGGGGACGCCTTCGGGGAAGAGACGGTCGAGGTTGACGTTCGGCGGGACATTCCACATGCCGCCGCCCATGCCGCCCATGCC
>CAZWCE010000010.1:0-163882 GCA_964632505.1 uncultured Planctomycetaceae bacterium
GTCGTATTGTCGAGCACCAGCGTCGTTCCCGAATAGGAGGCGATCCCGCCGCCGTGCGAGGCGGTGTTGGAAGTGACGGTGGAACCAGAAAGGGTGATTTCCGAAGTCCCTCCGGCGTAGATCCCCCCACCGATCACATCCGCGGTATTGCCGACGAGCTGCGAGTCGATCATCACTAAATTTCCACTGGATAAAAAGAGTCCTCCTCCCCGGCCTGCATGATTTCCGGCAAGATGGGCGTCGACCAACGAGAGCAAGGCATTCGGATGGACGAAAACGCCTCCTCCGTATTCCACATTTCCCCCGGTAAGCGTCAAACCTTCGATCGTCACCTGAGAATCGGAATAGATTTCGAAGACGCGCGATCCACTGTCTGCTTCGATGCTGATGTCTTCGTCAATGATCCAGAGCAAGTCGGGGTCATCGATCTCCAGATCGCCCATCGTGAGGGAAAGGCTCCGGATCGAAGGATCGAAAAGGATCATGTCGGCGCCGGGGTTTTCGGCCGAAAGACGGATCGCTTCCCGAAGACTCAAGTCGCCTTCGGAATAATCCATATCGTCCTCGTCGTCGAGGGTGTCGACGATCCAAGGAGAATCGATCAATTGGGCCGGATCGGATTCATACGCCCCCATGTCGACGTAACTATCGTCGGGCTCGTCCGCGCCGGGAATGATCACCACGCGGGGATTGTTGTCCAAGTCGAGAGTAACCGTATCTGAGGTATCTCCATCGCCGTTATAATCGATTCCGTAATGAGACTCCATCAGGTAGTCTTCTTCACCGGCATCGATGGCAGAACTGGCTATCTGAAGATGATAGTCACCAGCGGCCGGATCGCGGAACATCGGATCGATCGGCGACACGGCGGTTCCTACCTGATTCCGATCGACGCCGTCGACCAGCCCGGTCATCTGGGAACCATCCCCGACGAGATCATGCGTGCCGGCATCGATTTCGCCGAAGAGATCCGGTCCCGAAGGAGCGGTGTTCCGAGCCACAATGGTATTGTAGATATTCTCTGTACCTTCGCCGTACATCCCGCCACCGGTGGCTGCTTCATTCCCGGCCAGGGTGGAGTTCACCAGCGTCAACTCGCCATCGGCATTGTAAACTCCGCCTCCCAAAGAACCGGCGAGGTTCTCGGCGACCAACAGGTGATTCGCGGTCACGGTGGCCTGCGTCAAGGCAAGGCCGCCTCCGTTTTCAATCGCCTCGTTCCCGCGAAGGATCAGATGATCGAGATTCGCCGTCGCGGCTCCTTCGATCCATCCGCCTCCACCACTGCCGGCGGCCGTGTTGCCCTCAAACGTGGTGTCTTGCAGGAGTGCGTCCGCCAAGGGACCTGAGAGGAAAAATCCTCCGCCGTTTCCAGACGCCTCATTGCCGGAAACGATCGATTGGCTCAGTTCGAGGGTGGAATCGATCAGGTAGAGCCCGCCCCCTCGTGAATCGGCGAGGTTGCTGGTGGCCACGGCATCCGTCAGATCACGATCGCCGACCGTCGAGTCGACGACGATCACGGTGGAACCACTTTCGGCCGCCAATCCTCCTCCGGAGTCGGCCTGATTCCCTTCCAAGAAGCTGCGTTGGAAGTTCACGGTCGAATGGGATGCATGAATCCCCCCTCCAAGCGAATCGGCTGCTCCGGCAACATTGCCCGCGATGACCGAGTCCTCGACCCATAAGGTGGAATCGACCACGGCCACGGCCCCGCCGGCGTGAGTTGCCGTGTTGGCGATCCCCTGGGGATCGGTGAGATCTTCTTCGCCGAAGACGGTCTGTTCAAGATGGACCGTTGCGCCGGTTGTGGCGAAAAGCCCTCCTCCCCGCTGCGTGGCTTCGTTGGAATGGAGATGGACGTCCCGTAAAGTGAGGGTGGCGTCTTCAACGTAGAAGCCTCCCCCCTCGTCGGCGGCCCCGCCGGTCACCGTCAAATCGGAAACCGTCGCCGTCACGCCGGCTTCCACGCGGAAGACGCGATTCTGCCCATCGCCGTCGATCGTGATCAAATCGCTCCCGAGCCCTTCGATTTCCACGTCGCTGTCGATCACCAACTCGCTGAATTCCGAAGCATCGATGACGATGGAACCCGGACCGTCCAAAAAGAGGTCGGGGTCGAACAGGATGCGATTACTCTCCGGATTCAGCGAAGCTAGATAAAGGGCTTCCCGCAAACTGAAATCATCCTCGGAGTAATCCTCATCGAGTTCGTCCTCCAAGGTATCGACGATGAGCGTCTGGGTATTGCCGAAATTGATCGTCGAGTAGACATCCGGCTCGTCGAATTCCAGAATCCGGGCATTGGGGATGTTCCGTCGGAAGATGGTCACCGAGGAATCGAAGAAGGAGGTGACCACCGCGTACTTGGAATCGGGACTGAGCGAAAGCCCGAAGGCTCCGTCGAGACCGTCGATCCCTTCGTCACTATCGCGGAGGACCTGGTATTCGCTCAACCGACCGCTGTCGATCGTTCGTGTGAAGGTCGATACGGCATCGTCGTATTCGGCGGTGACATAGACGTAACGGCCGTCGTCGCTGATGGCGATCGAACTGCCTCGGTAGAGACCCGTCGCATCAGTGGTATTGTCGTAATAGCGATGCTGAAAGAGCAACTCGCCGGTATCGAGATCGCGCCGGAAATGGACGACCGAATCGCTGAAGCTCCCCACCACGTACACATCCTCGCCGTTGGGGCTGACCACCACCGATCGGGCGCCCCGCATGCCCAACACCGTGACGTCGTTGCCGTCGGGGTCGACCTGCACATCGGTGTCTTCGACCGCCTGGATGAATTCCAGACCGTTGCCGTCGTTGGCGAAGACCGAGATCGCATTATCGTACCGAGCGGTCACGTAGATATATTCGGTCGTTTCTCCCTCCGGAATGAAGACGTCGATGCCGTAAGGGCCGTCGAGCCCGTCGACGGTCGTCTCGAAAACCCCGTCGCCATCCTGGTCGAGTTGATCCCCGTCTTTCAAGACGCCGAGATAACTCAATTGACCATAATCGGAAGAACTCGTCGAGACGCTCGTATCGCGTGAGAACACCACGAGGGAATCGTCGGTGATGCCCGCGACGTAGACATAATCGCCACTGGGACTGACTTTCACACCGCCGGCATCCTGGAGACCGTCGATCACCAAGGAATCCGGATCGTCGGGATCGAGGACTTGCCCGTCGTAATGGAATTCCTGGTACTCCAGAAGACCGGTTTGTGGGTCGCGGGTGAAGGTCACCAGGGCATCGTCGAGCGTTCCGGTCACGTAGACGTTGTAACCGTCCTCGCTTCCGGAAACCACATTCGCCACGCTCAGCCCCTCGACGCCGCTGACCAAATTTCCGTCGACATCGTAAACGGCATCCTCGAAATATTGCAGGAATTCGAGACCGCCTCCGAGGGCGTCGTAACGGAACACGTTCAGCCGGCTGTCCCACTGACTGGCCACGTAGACATGGTAGACATTCTCGACGATCTCGCCGTCGGCATCCAATTCATGCCGCATGATGGCGGAGGTGGATCCGTCGATTCCCTGCATGAACTCGATGGTGAACGGCTGATCGGTATTCGGATCGGAATCCTCGGTCGTGGTGCCTTCGGCGATGTTCACCAGGATCGTCTGATCGTCGACATAACCGGGATCGCCGTCGAGATAGGCCCCGATGTAATCAAGTGTGTAGGTATCGGCACCGACCACCTCGAAGGCGGCCAACGCCCAATCGTTCGACCCGAAGGCGTACACGGAACCCCCGTCGGGGCTGCTGACCACGCCATCGGCGAAGCCCAGTCCGTAGATGAAGTCCTCGTCGGAGAAATCGGAATCGCCGTCGGCCCCGTTCGAGAGAAGCATTTCGAGCATTTCGAGTCCGGCGCTTCCATAGGTGTAGGTCGCAAGGGAATTTTCCGATGAGCTGACCACGTAGATATGAGTCTCGTCGACGGCGATCTGAGTACTGCCGTCCAATCCGTCGATCGGCGGATTGAAGAAGCCGCCGGAGGAGTTGTTGTCGACGACCGTTTCGTCCTCGGTGAGGCTGCCGTCGGTCCCGTCGATCGTATAGGTCGCCATGCGGTACTCGGTGATCCCGAGAGTGAAATTGCTGTACTCATAGGTGGCGATAAGATACTCGCCGGTCGGATCGATCGTCATCGCTGAAACCCGATACCGATGATCGGCCGTCAGGTCGTACGGTCCCGCGTTCAGTTCGGCATCGTCCAAAGCGGGCGTCACCGGCTCGGAGGCGGTTTCGTCGAAGGTGAGCTCCCCGGTCGCAAGATCGCGCGAAAACACGGCGAACGCCGGTCCGGTGACCGACTCTCCGGAGCTGACATAGACCCATTTCCCATCCGGAGAGACGGCAATGCCGCTGGGCGAACGCAGGCCGGGGTACTCGTCGACCGCGTAGTAGTTCTCCTTCTGGAACTTCTCCTGGAAGGCGATCTCGCCCGATTCCGAGTCGAAATCGAACGCCAACAACGCTCCACTGGAGATCGGCAGCGAGCTCGTATCCGACTGGGAAGTCACGTAGATACTGTAATGGAGCGTTTGCAGCTCGGTACTGTCGGGCTCGCCGTCACCGTCGCTATCGATCGGAACCTCTTCCTCGATGCCGAAGACGGCCAGGTCGCGAGGCTGAAAATTGTACATCGCCCGGAGATGGTCCTCCGGAGTCATATGATTGACGAAGGTCAGCCCGCCGGTGAAGAGCATCTGGCCGGGTTGATCCGGATCTTCCACCATGTCGCGTTCGAAGACGGAGATCGAGGAAAGCTCCTCGCCGAGAGCGAACAGATACTTGCCGTCGGCGGAGACATCCAGCGCCACCGCACCGGAAAGCCCGCGAACCGTCTCTTGACCATCGTACACGATATCCAAGAGCGTCAGTTCCGAAGTCGCCGGGTCGCGGCGATAGACGGCGATGCAATCGTCTTGAGAGTCGGCCACATAGAGAAAATCGCCCTGATCCAACGCATTCGGATCTTCCGACGCCATCACGCCTTCGGTCGGACGCCGCGTCCAGTGAGTCTCCTTCTGGATATCGGCGTAAATCAACCCCGGGGACTTGTAGGTGGGACGCCACCCGGCCAGATCCGTCTCCGAGACGTGTATCGTCATCGGGAAGTTGTCTTCGAGGTAGGTCTCCGAATCCGGGTCGAGTTCCAGGATGGAGTCGAGATCGGTAAATTCGTAGTAGCCGAACTCGTTGGTCCGGGTCCACGGTTCGAGCTCTTCCATCACTTCGCCGGCATCCTGCACTCCGTTGCCGTTCTCGTCGATGAAATCGTATTCGCCGTTGCCGTTGGTATCGATCCAGAAAAGACCGTCGTTGTTCAGATCAAGGAAGATGTACCAATCGCTCAAAGGAGGTTCCGGCGCATCCCAGTCGAGGTCGAGTCCGCGGGCATACACATCCTCGGCGTGGTGATCCCAGATACCGTCGGCATCGATGTCTTCCCACTTGAATCCGCTGATGGCGAAGCCGTCCTTGACGTTGCCGAAATCCCGGTCGGTCACGTGCTCCCCGGCCCCCAAGATGACTTCATGGAAGATGGGAACCGTCGGGTCGTCCGGATCCATCGGCGAGGTCTGCCGCCAACCGGCATAGGGGTATTCACCGACAAGATAACTTCCCGAGGGATTTCCCCAACTCGGCGATAGATCGGTGAATTCATAATATCCGACCTCGTCGGTCCACGCCTGGGGTTCGCCGGAATCGAGCCGGCCGTTCTCGTTCATGTCGAGGAACACGAGGAAGCCTTCCAGACCTTCCTCGTGGGTATCGAACACTCCGTCATCGTCCAAATCTTCCCACTTGTACCCGGAAATGCTCGAAGGAAGGGGATAATTCCCGAAGAGCACCTCGGCGGTTTCCCCGTGCTCGGTCAGAGTGACCACATGAGAACCGGGGCGGGGAGTCGCCGAGAAGAAGGTGAGTGCGTCCTCGAAATCGTCGGTCTCGGTTGCACTGGTGTACACATGATACCCAACCGACGCATTGCTGGCCACCAGCACGTGGTTCGGGTCGGCGAGGGATTCGATCACGGTCCCGGCGGCGTCTGCGTTCCCCTGGGACACCGACTCCAGGAAGACGAGCGTCCCGTCGCCCTGGACCTGAAAAACACTCAGAGCCCCGTCGCCGGATGCGGCACTTACCGAAAAGAGGAACCCCCCATCGGGTGAGAGCATCAAGTCGGTCACTTCTTCGAGACCGTCGACACTCCCGACGCCGTCCTCGACGTGACTCAGATAGATTAAAGTACTGGTTTCCGGTTGATGGCGGAAGACGACGATCGAATCATCTCTCTTGCCGGCGACGTAGACGTACTCGCCGTCGGCACTGAATTCGATCGACTGCAAATCGGCCAACCCGTCGACGCCACCGCTGTCGTCCCGAATGCGGTCGACGAATTCGAGCTCCCCGGTGACCCAATCGCGGCGGAAAACCACCAGCGAGTCGCTTCCGCTCTCGGAATCGTCGACCCCCGGTTTATCCAACGCTTCGTGCGGATCGGCCACCAATACCGTGTTCCCGTCGGGACTGACCACCACCTGGACGGGATTCTTCAAACCATCCACCCCGTCGGTACCGTCCTCATAGCGAAAACCGACCGTCAAAAGCCCGGAGCCGGCATCCCGGCGCAACACCAGAAGACTGTCATCGTCGACACTGGTGATCAACACATGGCGCCCGTCGGGGCTGACCGTCACATCGGAGGGAGCGTTCAGCCCTTCGACCACGCCGTCGAAAGTGTCGCCCGGCTGGCCGTCCCCATCGTCATCGCCGGTGTGGTAATCGGTCAACCAGCTCAAACGCCCCGTTTCCGGATGACGCTCGAACACCGTGAGCATGCCGTCTTCTGAATTCGCGTCGTTCTGGTGATGGTTGTCGATGCTCGTCACATAGAGATGCCGCCCGTCGGGACTCAAGGCGATGCCCGTGGGCGTGGACAAACCGTAGATGAGGTTATCCACGTAATCGACCGCGTCGCCTTCGACCAAATCGTCGTCGCCGTCGTGTAGCGAAGTCAATTTC
The DNA here is from genome assembly GCA_964632505.1 of uncultured Planctomycetaceae bacterium. GTDB lineage: Bacteria > Planctomycetota > Planctomycetia > Pirellulales > Thermoguttaceae > CAZWCE01. Next base: position 7,036 of record CAZWCE010000010.1, read on the forward strand.
TCGAGTCGCCCCGTCTCCGGGTCGCGATGGAAAACAACCAGATAACCCCGGTTGATGTCGCCGTACTCATTCGCCTGGGTCTCGGGCGCGGAAGGTTCTTCGGCGATCGCATAGATGAATTCCCCGTCGGGGCTGATCACCGACTTGGTCACGCCGTCGAGTTCGGAAAAGACCGGATCGTCGGCAACGGGATCCTGTTGGTACGCTTCCTCCACGACCAGATCGAAGCCGTCGACCGGATACGTCTGGATCCAACTCGATGCATGCAATTCCGAAACGGTATACGTACCCGGCGTGAGATCCTTGAACTCGAAATAGCCCGTCTCGTCGGTCAGAATCCACGGTTCCTGTCCGGTTTCGGTCTTCGGATCGAACACGCCGTCGCCGTTGTCGTCCTGGAAGGAGAAGGCCCCGTCTTCGTTCAGATCGAGGTAGACGACCCAGTTCTCCAGGGGCGGCTCGCCGATGTCCCAACGTCCGTCGCCATCCTTGTCCATCCATTTGTAGCCGGTGATCACGTTCGGCTGCCAACTTCCGAAGTCATGGGCTACGAGGTCTTCTCCGGCAGAAAGCGTCACGGTGTAAGGGATCGGAATATCGTCGGCGTCCACCGGTTCCGATTGTACCCACGTTTCGTCGGGGAGCTCCTGCGCCAGGGAATAGGTCCCGGGAGGAAGTCCCGCGATCGAGTAATCGCCGTTGACGTCGGAGAAAGTCGAAGGCTCGTCCGGCTCACCGGCATCCTGAACGCCGTCGCCATCGTAATCGATGAAGTCGTGGACGCCGTTCTCGTTCATGTCCACATAAATCTTCCGGAGCGAGAGGGCGGTATCCGTCGCCACCTCGAAATCACCGCTTTGGTTCTCATCGTAATAAACGCTCCCGGCAACCGAAGCGGTCTCGCCCTCGGACCCGAAATTGAATCCCCGCTGGAGATCCCCTACCAGCACCGAAACGTGGTGCGCTCCGTCGCTGGACGGATCTTCCAAGGGATTGACGCCGTAAAAACCGACCGCAGCGCCGCTGAAAGTTACTCCGTCGACCAGGTTCGTCGCCTCCGATTGGAACGCGAAATGAACGCCGTCCGGACTGATCGTCGGCCAATCGCTGTTCCCGTCCGAATCACCCACGCCCGGTTCGCTGATCCGCACCGTTTCCCCCCCGACCAGATCGTGCAGGAAGATATCGGCCAGGGAGTTGGTATCATCGCCCACCAGATTCGTCGCGTCCGACACGAAAACGACGTAACGCCCCGACTGGTCGATCGCCGGACGAAACGAATGACCATTCGCTTCGTTTCCGCTCGAATCGACACTCGCCCGCTGAAAAACGGGATTGGTCGGGTCGTTGATCACGTTGTCCACGCTCCGGGCGAAGATGTCGGCCGCGCCGTTCGTATCGCCCGTGACAAAGTTGCTGCCGGAGGACCGGAAGACGATCCGGGTTCCGTCTCCGCTGATTTGACCATGGTGAGGCACGGACACCCCACTGCCACGAGTCACCCAGTGGGTCGTTCCCGAGACGAGATCGCGAAGATAGAGATCCTCACCGCGGAGATCGGCCGAATCGTAATTGTTGGAGGAATTGAAGAGGACATATCTTCCGTCGTCGGAGACGTCGTTCGCATAGGCGGCGCTGGACCATTGGTTGCCGGAACTGTCGCAACTGATCATCTCGATGGAGCCGTCTCCCCCGGCGGAGTCCCGCGTCCAGAGGAAGGCGTCGTTGCTGTTGTTGAGATCATCGGCCGCGAAAGCGCTTGAGGTGGAGGTGAACAACACATGGTCGCCGTCCCCGCTGAGAGTCGCTGTTTCGGAAGCGTACACGCCACTGGTCGTCGCGGTCCAGGTTCCGGCGTCGTCGTACCCGCTGACCAACTGGAAGGAGCCGTCGGCGCGGTCCCAGAGGTAGACGTCGGCGCTGTCGTTGGAATCGGAAATGCCGGAGACGGTCCCGAGGGTGGTGAAGGCGATATAACGTCCGTCGTTGCTGATCGTCGGAAAATGCGAAGCGATGCCGTCGTTCCCGTTCGCCTGGATGTTCTCGGTCACCCAAAGAGACTGCCTCAGTTGAGTATCGTAGCAGTAGACATCCATCGCACCGTTGGTATCACCGGGATCCAAGGCGTCGCTGGTGGCGAACGCGATGTAGCGGCCGTCGAGACTCATGGCCGGCGTCTCGTCGGCCGTGCTCCCTTCGTTGCCGTTTTGCGTATGACTGAACGACGCCAACTGGTTCGGATCGATGACCGGAAACGTCTGCGACCAGCCCGAAGCCACGACTTGACGGATCGAGTAATTGCCCGACTCGAGATCGGTGAACTCGTAATAGCCGCTACCGTCGGTCATGGCGGAAGGTTCCGCGTCGGGACCGGTCGACTGGAAGAGACCATCCTCGTTCAAGTCGACATAAACCGTCTTGCCGACCAGCGGCAGTTCGTCGGGCTTGTCCCAAACCCCATCCTGGTCGTTATCATGCCAGAGATGCCCCCCGACCACACTGGGCGCGACTTCCAGGTTGTCGGCGGCGAAATAGAAAGGCGTATTCGGTCCCCACGCTCCGACATCGGACGTTTCCAGGTGGAACTCGAGGCTCGTCGCTCCGGCCAGCGGCGTCAGATCGATCGTTTCCCACTGATCGACGATGTAATCCTGGGAATTGTCCTCGAAGCGGTAATCGGCCAGGTAGAAATCAACCGTATCGACCGCTTGGTCCGCCGCGTCGAGCCCGACGATCGATAGTTTCAGATAATCGGGCTCATTGCCGGTGGGCCCGCCGAAAGGATCGGTGAATTGATCGCCGTCGCGCATCGACAGCGCCGCGTAGGTGGAATTGGTGACCTGGATCGACCTGAAAAGATAGCCGTCGTGATCGACATCGAGATCGACGGTGGGATTTACGCCCCCCCATAAATTGATGTAACCCACGCCGTAGGTCGCCGAGCCGTCCGCGCCCTCGCCGGGGAAGGCGGAATACTGGTTCATGTAACCCGGCGTGGTGTTGTCGGTCACGTTCGAATAGGACCAACCGGCCCAGGAGCCGTAGGTGTCGTCGTAGACATTATTGAATTCGGCCGCCCCGGAAGTGAAGGAGGTAGCCCCCCCGGGCCCGTCCGATCCGTTCCAATAGCTCTCCGGGTCGAGCGAGGCGCCTACATCCTCGAACCCGGAGGTCACCGAAAGGACCTTCCGTTCTTCCAAAGGTTCCATCTGAAGCCGCAAATGGCGCCGGGCCATGGTCGACCGACCGGATTTTTTTCGGCCTGAAAAAGAATGAAGAAGGCGCTGAAAAGAGTGGCGAACCGCATTGTTGATCATTTTTTTCATCGATGGCATCCTTTTTGTGAACGCAAGCTCAACCGGCGTCGACCAGAAGCGCGACGCGAAAAGTCCCCCTAAAAAAATGCAAATTTGAAAAGAAATATTCTTTCAGGGAGCCGCTGGAGGTCCGAAATTTTGAGCTTGAATTACGTAGAATAGTTCCTCTATTTTATTTAGAAGACGCAGTGAAATCAAACAATAAATGGATGGTTTGCCCTGCAACCCCCTCATGCAAGGGAGGGAGAAAAAACAATGAAAAGGGAAAGCGTCCTCATTCAGCTTGCGCTTGAAGTTTCGATCGGACCATGATCCCGCAGAGAGCACGGGTAAAGATTCCACCCAGAACAGGTAAGAGATCCGGCGAACCATCCCCTTTAAAGACATCAACCCACGTTCGCAACGATATCGCGCTCGGGAAAAGGCATGGACCAACGGCAGACCCCTTGTCCTTCGCAAGGAAAATCCACGTGCATCGTCCGCGGGTAGGTCTTCTGACTTTCGGCGTTTCCGTTTCCATGCCTTCTCGACGACACCCTACGTCGGATGCCACCAATGGCCCGAAGAAGAAGGAAACAGAAAGGAACAAGAGCCCCACTCTCACTGACTGAAAGAGCTGCTCCCACAAGAGGGGGGCACAGCTCAAACATCATTCGATGGATTCTCGCTCCGAAACCGATTACAGCGGCGAGGACCGTCCCGGATTCACACCGGGTTCCCTGTTCCGCGACCGAGAAAGAATCGACGGTCGCGCACCCACTGACTATCTTGTCTCGTTTGTAAAAAAGCTAACTATACGTTTCACATGGGTTGTTCCGATACAACCGGAATAACCAGATTCAATATAACAACCGGCGCAACTCCTGTCAAACAAATTCAAAGAGTTTCTCCGAAACCGCCGCACACGGAAACCGAAGGTGCCTCGAATGTCGCGTCGGCAACCCACCTCCCCCCTCCAGAAAAAAAGCCCACTCACAGTAATGTTTGCTTGACCGGCAGATTCCTCGAATCAACTCCTTTTCCCGATTAGGTTTCCTCGTTTTACGATTCCGTTGGGGAATGGGGCAGGATCCTGAAAGTCTCATAACCTACTCTATGGTAGAAATACGGTTTCCGAGACCGATTTGCACCGATATCTCTGTTCAGATCAGGCGATCAGAGAAAATCGCATGCTGGAAGAGACCCAAATTCAACCTACCTTTTCGACCATGAACACCCCTCTCATTTTTCTCCAGGACGTGCTCCACCGCGCCGATCCGCCGGACCTCTTCGGGAAATGCTTCACACATCAGTTGAAGGAAATTTCCGGCGCCGCGTTCGTGCTTCTCGTACAACATTCCAAGACTGTGCCGGAGAAATCCGAGACGAAGAAAGCAGATGATCACACGAACACAAGCGTGTCGCAAACCTCTGCATCAGCCGGTATCAACACGAAGGTTCGTCGACCGAAGCCTCGCGAACTCGCCCAGCCGGGATCAAGCGACCAAGTGACGCTGCAAGATACGTCCCGGCCCTTGCACCGCATCGTCTCGATCGCTCCCGAAAACCGATACCATCTCCTGGAAGAGATCAATTCCGAATATCTTCTCGATCTGGCCTTCCAGGAAGAAGAGATTTCAAAATGGACAGCCTTCCGGGAAGAAGGTCCCTTCGAACCAGACTTTCATAAGAGGCGGTTGAAGCGGAATCTGAGACAAATGAGAATGGAGTGGTGTGTCGTCGTTCCCTTGACCGCCGAAGGAGAACGCATTGGAACGATTCTCCTTTTCGATCTTCCCGACCGAAACCAAGAGCAAGCGATCGACCAGATCCTCACGCCTCTTCTCCCGACGATCGCGTCCCTGCTTCGCGGCAGCTTCGCCTATGAAGAAATGACAAAGCGCGTCGAGCAGCGATCCAAACAACTGGAGCAAAGCGAAGAAGATCACCGGAAAGCGGAGCGCGTGGCCGAAGAGGCAAATCATTGCAAAAGTGAGTTTCTCGCGAATATCAGCCACGAAATCCGAACACCGATGACCGCCATTCTGGGATTTGCCGACATTATCCGAGAACATGCCGAAGATGCACAAAGTCGCCAAGCCGCCGGTACGATTCAGAAGAACGGGCAATTATTGCTCTCGATCATCAACGATATTTTGGATATTTCCCGCATCGAAGCCGGGAAAATGGAAATGCACCCGGTATGGCTCCTTCTTCAAGAACTCATCGACGACATCGAACAATTGCTGCTCCCTGTAGCGAAGAAAAAAGGACTCGACCTGAAGACCCGAAAAAGCGGACAACTTCCGAAGGAGATCTTCTCCGACCCGATGCGGCTGAAACAAATCTTGATTCATATTTTGGCTAATGCCGTCAAATTTTCAGAATCGGGGATCGTCCGGTTTTCTGCTTCCTTGAGTTGTAATCAAACGAACACACCGCTTCTCAAGTTCACCGTGAGCGACGAAGGAGTCGGGATCACGCCGGAGAAGCTTCGGAAGATCTTTCAACCATTCGCACCCGGGGATTCCTCGCTCTCTCGCCGACACGGGGGAACGGGCTTGGGACTGGCCATCAGCAAACAAATCGCCCAACTGCTCGGAGGGGATGTCATGGCGGAAAGCATCCCGGAGGTGGGTAGTACTTTTACCGTCACCGTTCGGGCAGCGCCTTCTTTCGGCAAGCTCGAAGAACGACAGCGTCATGTGGCACACCGTGCACTCAAAACGACCGCCGAAAAAAGTCAAGAAGAAGCGGAAGCGAGTGCACGGGAAATCGGCTCGCAAGAGGGAACGAAAAGAAAGAGGAAACCTTCCCTGGCGGGGAAACGCATCCTACTCATCGAAGACGGTATCGATAATCAACGACTGATCGCGCTGCTATTGCAGAAAGAAGGTGCGGATGTCCTCACCGCTTCCGACGGCAAGCAAGGAGTGGCGATGTTCCGGAAACAAAAGGCCGAAGAAAGCATCGACCTGATTCTGATGGATCTGCAGATGCCGATTCTCGACGGGTTCGATGCAACACGTCAAATTCGAGAAATCGATCCGGAAATCCCCATCGTCGCCCTCACCGCACACGCCATGCCCGCCGATCGCGAAAAATGCCTGCAAGCCGGGTGTTCGGAGTATCTCGCCAAACCGATCGACCGCCAAAGACTGATCGAAGTGATCGATGGGCAACTCAAGCCGGAATTCTAATCGAAACGCGCCTTTCCGCGTCTTTGCGATACACGCATTGATATAAGCGATATCACTTTCAATCAACGAGATAACGGCACTTTCTTCCTTGGTAAGGAAACATCCCCTCTACACATTTGTGTATTGCAGATTTTGAAACTATTTAATTTGATAAACAACTCGATCCTTTTGCTGTATCATTCTGGTAACTCCATTGAGATTGTCAATCTTGGTCTAATAAGCAATCATGGTAAAAATCGAGAAATTGCCCGATAATCCTAGATTGCGAGAAATTTTCGCTAATATAACTTTTGGCATTCTTCCCCAACCTTTTTCTTAGCTCGGAATCACGAAGCAACAAGGCGATTCTATCCGCAAGCGAGGACGCATCTCCCGCTGGAACGAGAAAACCGGTTTTTCCATCCTCGACAAGCTCGTTTTGTCCTCCGACATCGGTCACCACCATCGGTCGCCCCATCGCGGCGTACTCCAGCGTGGCATTCGAAAAACTCTCCGACCGACTTGAAAGAACCGCGACATCCATCAGCGGCAAGACTCGGCAAGGATTCTCCACCCCCCCCGTCCAGTAGACGTTCTTTTCGATCTCAAGTTGCTTCACAAGATCGACCAGGCTGCGATGGTATTCTTCCACCTGCCTCCCAACACAAACCACACGGAGATTCGGCCATTGGGTGACCAGGCCCTTCACAGCACGCAAGAGACAGGCGTAATCCTTGATCGGGCGAACCGTTGCTACCATGCCGATCAATAAACCATCTTCAGGAATCCCCAACTCTTCCCGCGTAAGAGGATTCCGCCACCCCTCTTCGATTCTTTGGTTGGAAACAGGATTATATATCAAGCCGATCCGACGGCGTGGAATTCCTTGATTGCGATGAGCGAAACATCGTGCAGCCTCACTGTTGGCGAGGTAACGGGTCGAGGTGATTCGCGAAACACATCGATGGACGAGACAGGATGTCCAGGTATCGGTGTACCCGACATTTCTCCTCACACCAATCACCCGCCCCCGTCGTGCGAGAACCGTCGCCATCTGGGCCGTCCATTCGGCAGGAGGCCAAAAAGCATGAATCAAATCGATTTCCCACTGATGAATGAGCCTCGCCAGATGACGCGCATTGGCCAAAAATTGCCTTGCTCTTCTCCCAATACCACGTCTTTTAGGAATATCATCTCGAATGACATACGGGTCGAGGGGGAAAGCATCCAGATTGGCTTCTTTTCGTCTATCGATCATGGCAAACCGCTTGGTCACTTCAGAATCGGGAAGGTGATTCATCAGCCAGCATAAATGCTGTTCGCTTCCTCCCAAACTATGACCTAAATGATCCACGAAATAGAGAACATTCATATTCATGAAGTCGCCAGCTTGTTTTCTTTCAAAGCGATTTGCAGAAATCTCAAACGCGCTATAGTTCTTTTACACCACCATCAAAAACTATTCTGGTTCTTCCGACATTTTAGTGGCTGATTGATGAGTCCTTGTCGTCGAGATCGATTGGCTCGGCTCGGATTCACCAACCAAAGCAGGGGGGCGTTCCCTGCTGCGCCCTCCACCATCTCCGCCTCCTGGAGGCCTGCGGCCGTGCGGGTGCGAGGCGAAGATGGCTCCGGCCGAAGCAGGGGACGAATCGAACGCTTTTTACGCATGACAATTGGATTTGCGTATCATTGCACTTCGGCACTAGCCATTAAATTCCCGGAAGAACCACTATTGGAATCCGTTGCCTTTACGAAAGGGAAGAATTCATCGGCGATGCCAAGGTCGATATCATATCTTTCCTTTCGACCAATATACCCCGAAGAGCGCTGCCGGACACCAGCTTTCCATTCCACATGCACGAGAAAAAGTGTACTCCCCTGTTCGCGAATCGATCGTAGCGATTCTATCGAACAAGCATGCTCTCGATTGCCGCGAAATGAGATGCTCGAATGGGCTCAGCATCTCGATGTGCCTGGTACCACTTGACCTGTTTCCGGCAAATGCAAATAATGGGGGTTGTAAACGCAGAATCCAGCGTCCGCTGCAAGAAACCGCCCATCATGTCGCTGGAAATAATCGAAACAATAGTTTTTGCCCCAAGATCATCTCATGATGTTTTTCAAACTCTTCTACGCCCAGCTTCGATATAAATGGGGAGTCAGCGTGTTGATTTTTCTCGCCATGCTCTCGCTGGTAACGCTATACGTTTACTTGAACAACACGTCCCAATTCACGAATCGGTCGATGCAACTGGTGATGAAGAACATGGGTCACAACCTCCTGCTTCTTCCAGAAGCCGGCGACCCGCAGGACATCTATCTTTGTCGCGACGAGCAGCTCACTTTCCCGGAAGAGGTCGCCCACCAGATGAGCCGGTCGCTGGATCTGGCTTCGAAGTACTACGTCGCGGTGCTCCAACATCGGGCTCCGGTGGAGGGAAAGAATCTGATTCTCACCGGCATCGCTCCAATCGCGCGCCCCGATGAAACGGCGGAAAAGGGGAATATCATCACTCCACTGGAAACAAATCAAATCCGCCTGGGCAGCGAAGCAGCTAGACAACTCGGCAAGAAAGCCGGTGATTCGGTCGTGATTGAGAATAGGCCGCATCGCGTCACTGCGGTGCTTCCCCCGAAAGCTTCTCTCGACGATTGCCGCGTGTATCTCCCGCTTTTCGAATTGCAAGAGATGATGCAGAAGCCCGAGAAAATCCATTACATCTTGTCGTTTCTTTGTCTCCATGCCGGTTCGCTCGAACAGTCACTCCAACACCAGGAAAAACAGCTTGCCGAGCAGTTTCCCGATTTTCGTCAGATCAGCCGGATGGACATCGCTCAAGGAAGATATTTAGCCCGGCGTTCGACTAAAAAGTCGCTCTACTACCTCGCATTTCTCGTGAGCGCCATCACCGTAATCATCATTGCGGTCACAGGAGTCCAAGAGGTGAACGACCGCCGGCAGGAAACCGGGATTCTGATTGCCTTGGGGGTTCCGACGTGGTCTCTGATCGGACTGTATCTCTCGAAAATCCTGCTCATGGCGGTGTTGGCTTCCGTGTTCGGTTTTCTGTTGGGTTCACAACTCGCCGTGATCTGGACGCAGGATTTTCTCATCGTTAATACGCGACCCATCACTTTTCTTTGGGAACAATTACCGGGCGTGATGGCGGTCGCTTGCAGCGTGGCCGTGCTCGCCGAACTGCTCCCCGTGGTCAAGTTACTTTCCCTCGATCCTACTACGATTCTTGTGCAGGAATAGTCGCCGTGCTTCTCGAAGTTCAAAATGTCTCGAAAACCTATCGAAAAGGAGATCACTCCGTACACGCGCTGCAGCATATTAATCTGCAAGTGGAATCCGGAGAATTCGTGATCATCCACGGCGCCAGTGGTAGCGGAAAATCGACGCTTCTCTTGATGCTCGGAGGCATGCTGCGGCCCAACGACGGAAACGTCCTGTTTCGAGGTACCGAACTCTATCGAATGAGAACGTTCCGACGAGCAAGGTTTCGACGTCGCCACGTGGGATTTCTCTTCCAGAAGTTCTTCCTGCTTCCCCACCTGACTGCCCAAGACAACATCCGCCTCGCACAATCGATGCAAGTGGGAAATCAGGCCTCCGAACAGGAGGTGCGTCGCGTGGCCGATCGACTGGGAATCGACTCCCGACTTCACCATCATCCTTTCGAGTTGAGCGTGGGCGAGCAACAGCGAGTCGCCATGGCCAGGGCGGTCGCCGGGAACCCCGACCTACTTCTCGCCGATGAACCGACGGGAAACCTCGATCGGCAAAACCGCACCTTGCTGGCCGAGTTCCTCACTGAACAGAATCGCCGGGGACGGACCATTGTGGTCGTCACTCACGACGAAAGTCTGATGGAACTCGGTAGCCGCGCTTACGAAATGAGCGAAGGCCGTCTCTGCTCGGACGAGATTTCTTCGCATTGACGATCGATCAATGCGTTCCTTCAATCACCCGATGAGCCTATCTGTGAATGGAAAACTCGTGATGGAAAAACCGAAGCGAAAAGATCTCGTCATTCTGTAAGACATCCAACTGAGCTGTATGAAGCCGAACGCCCCCTTTCGCAAGGCGTCTGGATGCCCTACATCTCTTATCTATGCTCTTTGAATAAAGTCCGCTCCGGGGGAAAACATTCTTCCGAGATAATCGAAGATCAAACGCCAGAAGACCGGAAAACCTTCGGGTTCCGCGCGCTCTGCCCCCCATCATGGCTGAGTTTGAGGCGATGGAGTCCCCAAAAGAAGTCACAAGGCTTCGATCGTCACGACCGCTTGACCGGAAGCCCGATGTTTTCGGTACTTGGGTAGAGAATTCGACAGTCTCGGCATGAACGACACCTTCCCTTTTCCAAAACGGTATGTACCGTTTTGGCTTTCAGGTTTAGGCCGCTCCGCCGACCGTCGGCAGGTATCGTAAGTACTGATTCGGCAAGGGTTTAGAAAAAGTGGAGCGGAGGAGAGTCGAACTCCCGACCTCAGCATTGCGAACGCTGCGCTCTCCCAACTGAGCTACCGCCCCGAAGAAACGAACTGCATTTTATCGGTTTTCTCTCTCACTGTCAAAGGGTCTCTTACCAAGAGAACCGAGTATCTGAGAAATCCCCGTTCAGCCGACTTCTCGACCACCATCGGCAAATCCGGGGGAGCAATTAAAGAAATTCTCGACTTAGGGAAAGATCCGTCATCTTTCTGATCACATATACCATGCGGTGTTCGAGGTTCTCAAATCGACGGTTTTCTCGCCCGGGGTCAAAAAGAGTGCTCTTCCTTCCCCATCCTACCGATAATATCGAATAGGAGGATTCTATCAACACAAACAACTCCCTCCTATTAATGTATTTCTAGCAAATGTTTTAGCCGCATGCGTGTCGGGGGAAGTATGAGCAAATCAAGGAAGAACCAAGGTTCTGGCCGCCCTTCGCGTCGCCCAAGACGTTCGTCGAACAAGCAACCCCCCAAAGCAGGGGCGGGAAAGCACCTCCCCGCTCCCAAGGGGAACGAGCAAGCTCTGCAGCTCCCTCTTCCTCCGGAGATTGCATCGATCGTCGATCAGGCGCTGGCCTTCGCCGAAGCGAAACAGTTTTCGCGCGCGATGCAACGGATGCGACAGGCCGATAAGTTAGCGCCTCGCAACTCCTCGCTGATCGTCGCCAAGGCTCTCATCATGGAAGAGCAAGACAACTTCGAGAAAGCGATTTCCCTGATGTGGAAAGCCATCCAAAGTGACCCCGACAAGGATCACCTCTTCGACTTTCTTGCTCACCATGCGCGACGCCGTGTCCTTCCACCAGACAAGACATTGGAAATGATCGATTTGTGCCGTCAGGCGATGGCATTGCGGCCGGATCATCTCGAAATGAAGGCCACGGTTGCCTTTTTGATGGTCCAATCGGAAAAGCATAAATTGGATGAGGCGGAAGAAATCGTAGAAGCGGTCCTCGAGCGTGATCCGGAACAGCCGATTGCCTTGACCACGCTCGGCATCATTCGATTCCATCAGTATCGTTACGACGAGGGGGAATCGCTGCTGGAGCGTGCTCGGTGCGAACTCCACGGCATCGGCACCGGGTTGATCAAAATCCGCATCGCGCAAGGAAAGCTGGAAGAAGCCGTCGAGCAGTGCAAGCATTGGATCGAACGGCACCCGAATGAGGCGGCCTATTACCATTTGCTGATGGAATTGCTTCCCGATTCGCAAATCTCCGAACACTGGCTTGAAAAAATCGAGGCGCTCCTCGAACGCAATCCCGACCCGGTGTTGACGCGGAACACGTATTATCTCAAAGGCGTGATGCATGAAAAAAACAAACGTTGGGATGAAGCCTTCCGGTACTATTCCTATGGCAATGAATGCTATGAAAACCACTTTTCACTCGAGATGTTCCACCGATCGCTGAAAATGCAAGCGGCCTGTTTCGATCGGGAATTTCTGTCACTTGCCCCCAAGGGGGACGCCGAATGCGAGACACCGATTTTTCTGGTCGGCACTCCACGAAGCGGGTCGACCCTCACGGAACAGATTCTTAGTGCCCATCCACAAGTCCAAGCTGCGGGCGAGAATAACTGCTTGGGGACTTGCTGGCACCATCTCACCCAAAAGGTCCTCGGAGAAAGCTATGAATCGTTCACCGTTCGGGATTTGCAGCGGATGGACAAGGAGATGGTTCAAGAAACGGCCTTGGAATATCTCGATGCCATCCGAAAGAAAGTTCCGGCCGACGCCCCGCGCATCACCGACAAAACCCTCGGAAATTACCGCTTTCTCGGGTTGATCGAAATGCTCTTTCCCAAAGCAAAGATCATCCACTGTCGCCGTCATCCGCTGGGAAGCTGTTTTTCCTGCTATAAAACGCATTTTTCGCATTCCGACGACTCACTCAATTTTACCACCGATCTGATCTCCCTCGGAAAGTACTACCATGCGTATCACCAGATGATGGATTACTGGAAAAAAGAGCTTTCCATTCCCATTTTTGAGGTGGTTTACGAGGACACGGTGCAAAGCCTGGAATCGGTCAGTCGTCGGCTTCTCGATTTTTGTGGCTTGCCTTGGGATGACTGCTGCCTGGAATTCTTCAATAATACGCGGCCGGCGATCACGGCGAGCGAAATCCAGGTGAAGCGACCGATCTATCTCGGTTCGGTCGACAAATGGAAACACTTCGAACAACACATGAATCCCTTGAAGTGCCATATTGCCGATATTCTCGAGACGTGGGAAAAGAATCCCCCGAAAAGTGGAATCATCAATGCCGATGGCTGGGGGGAACAACCGGCCATCAACAATGTTCCTTCCAGTGATCATTCGGATTCATCCCCCGGCTCCGAGAAACCTACAAAACAGGAACCGAACGCCATGAAGAAGCATTCTTCCCGCCAGCAAAAATCCAAGGCCTCCGCAAACAAGAAAGCGAAAAACCGTCGGAAAAGGAGAAGCAAGCAAACCGACGTGCAGGAAAACTCGTCGCCCCGGTTCAACATGCACGCACCCCGCTCGATTGCGCCGCTTTTGGAAACGGCCGTCAAGCTTTCTCGATCCGACAAGCGCGAGGAAGCCTACCAGTTGGTCGAAAAAGCGATGGATAAAATGCCGAAAGACTCCACGCCATGGATCTGCAAGGCGATCATCCAGGACGAGGAGGACAAGCTTGTCGAAGCCATCGGGTCGATGTACGAAGCGGCCAAGCGTGCACCCGGCAACGATTCGGTGTTCAATTTCTTCTCCGATCTCATGCGGAGAAGGATACTGACCGCGCAGGAAATGGAAAAGATCCTCGATCTCTGCAAACAGGCGGCCGAATATCATCCCACGCACGCGGAATTTCTCGGGTCACTCGCATTCATGATCATGCACGTCAATGACCGGGATCGCGAAGCCGCGGAGGATTACGTCGAACGCGCTCTGGCGATCGATCCGGAACAATCCTTCGCCATCACCGCGCTGGGAGCACTCCGTTTCCATCAGGGGAGGTATGAAGAGGCCGAAGAGCTCATGGCGCAAACCAGCGACGAGATCTATTTGAGCAAGCGGATTCAGATTCAGATCCGGATCGCGGAAAGACGCTTCGAAGAAGCCAAGACAATGGCCGCGGCAAGTATCGAGAAACACCCGGATATCTCGCTGTTCTATAACTTCTTCCTAGACCTTGCCTCGAAAGAGGAGATCACGCTCGAATGGGCAAACAGAATCCATAAGCAATTGGAAAATGAAAATCTCCATCTCCAAGAACGTCGAGACTTCCATTTTCTTTTGTCGAAAATCTATGAGAAACATGGGAAAAGCAAAGAAGCGTTTGGCCATTTAAAACTCGGGAATGATTTATATCCCAACACGTTCGATATGGTTTCCCACCGATATGGATACCAAAGAATGCATTATTTCTTCCATCCGAAATCACGGAAGGAAGTCCCGGCGAGCCGCTATGAAACCGACCAACCCATCTTCATCATCGGCATGCCCCGGAGCGGTTCGACCCTTTTGGAACAAGTTCTCTCTTCACATCATCAAATCGAAGGAATCGGAGAAGCGGGCTTTCTTTCCAAGATATGGAGGGAACATTTTGCCGGCCGATATAGCATATTTCAACCGGAGGTGATGACGGCCATCGATCAGGAAACCATCGATCAGGCGGCCGCGGAATATCTCGAAAAGGCCCGCACGATCGCGCCGAATGCCAAGATCATCACCGACAAAACCTTAAATAATTACCGCTACCTGGGTTTGCTGCAATACATGCTGCCGAAAGCGAGGGTCATCCACTGCCGCCGCCATCCTCTCGGAACCTGTTATTCCTGCTTCAAAAACAATTTCGCCCAATCCGAAGGGGATTTGAATTACACCACCGATTTGTCCAAACTGGGTCAATGCTACCTTGCCTATCATGAGTTCATGGAAACCTTCCAACACCATCATTCCCTTCCCATGTTCCAGGTCGTGTATGAGGAAATGGTGGAAAATCTTGAAGGTATCACACGTCGTTTACTCGACTTCCTTGGGCTCCCTTGGGACCCGAATTGTCTTGATTTTTATAAAAATACCCGGGCGGCCATCACCGCGAGCCAAATCCAGGTGAAGCGGCCGATTTATCAATCCTCGATTGATAAATGGAAGAGATACGAACCCTACATGAGTCCTCTGATGCATCAGATCGGCGACATCGTGCAGAAATGGGAATCGCACCCGCCGAAAAGCGGTCTCGTTGAAAAATCCGACGCCGAACTTCCCGAAGAACTCTTCCGCGACGACAAAGGATCTTCTCAGAGCTTTGCCATCAGCATGAACGGTGAGGAAGTCAAGCAGACCTTTGAAAAGAAACCGCAAGTGGATGAGGTATCGGCTAAGAAGGAAGAGTCCGATGAAGCGGATTTCACCGTACAGACCCACCCTGATTTTGTCCCTAAACTTCAGCAGGCCCACCAACTGGCTGCCGGGGAGCAGTTTTCCACTGCTCTGGATCTGCTTCAGGAATGCCTGAAAAAAGCTCCCGACGATCCCGCCCTCTGGCTCGCCAAGGGCGATATCCTCATCCTGGCCGAACGGATGGAAGAAGGCTTCGATTGCTTCCTCGAGATGTTGCGCAAGTCGAGCCGTCCTGAAGTCTTCATCCCCATCTTCGTCGATCGCGCCCTCTCTCAGAATTCGGGGTTTCGAGAGAGGACCGTGGTTGTCGACATCTGCCGCAGAGCGATTCGCATGTTTCCGGATCATCCCGATTTAACCTCTGCTTTGGCTTGTATTTTGGCTGATGCACCACAAATCGAAAAAATCGAGGAAGCGGAATTTCTTGCGCAGAAGGTTTTCGAGAAACATCCCCATCACGTATTGGCCCAAGTAGCCAAAGGGAAAACCCTCTTCTACCGAAATCGCTTGGAGGAGGCCGAAACCGCTTTGCATCGCGCGATCGATTTGGGCTGTGACCGGTGCGCGCCCCATTTGTACCTCGTCCGCTGCGCGATTGCCCGGGGAGACCTCGAAAAGGCAAAGGAGATATGCCTCGATTATCTCCGCAATCATCCGCAGCAATCCGTTATGTACATGAAACTCATGGAACTGCTACCCACCGAACAAGACCTTGCGTTACTCGAAGGAATTGAAGAAGAAATTAAGAAGAATACCTCGCCGTTGGTCAAAAAGCAATTTTATTTCCTGCAAGGCAGGTTGCATGAAAAACGCAAACATTGGGAGACGGCGTTCGACTACTACTTGAGAGGCAACGCCCTTTATAAGAAGACGTTCGATCTCCGCGAGGAAGCTCTCGCCTTGCAAGACATGCACCAGATGTTCCCCCCTGATCTTTTTCTCAAAGAAAAGAACAGTGGACTGCAAACGGGTGAGCCGATATTCGTTGTCGGCATGCCTCGAAGCGGTTCGACGCTGACCGAGCAGATTCTTTCCTCGCATCCCGACATCGCCGGAGCCGGGGAGATCGGCAATCTCTCGCGAACATGCGACGCCCTCTTCGACGAAACGATCCGCCAAACCGGAGGTCTCGATTTTTCCGCCCTTGGCGCCGAGACGCTCGCCTCCTTCGCCGAAAATTACATGGAGGACATACGCTCGCTGACATCGCCGGAAGCTAAAGCGATCGTCAACAAGGCGCTCGGTAACTTCAAATACCTCGGCTTCATCGCCCTCTTGTTTCCCAAGGCGAAGATCATCCACTGTCGCCGCCACCCCATGGACACCTGTTTTTCCTGTTTCAAAACCGACTTCGCCCACTCGATGACCACCTACAACTACACCACCGACCTCTCTCTCTTGGGGCATTACTATGGACTCTACCATCAGATGATGGAATACTGGAAGCAGGTTCTACCGATTCCGTTTTTCGAAGTGGTTTACGAGGAGATGGTCGCCGATCAAGAATCGATCACGCGGCAAATGCTCGATTTCTGCGGTATGCCTTGGCACCCGGCCTGTCTGGAATTCCACCAGAACCCCCGTGTTGCGGCCACGGCCAGTGAAGTGCAGGTGAAGCAACCGATCTACCGCGGCTCGGTCGGCAAGTGGAAGCATTTTCTCCGGCAAATGCAGCCGACGCTGGCACCGCTTCGCAATTTGGTCCGGCGCTGGGAACTTCAAAGACCGAAAAGCGGCATCCAACTTTCTCGGTTGGCGAATCATCTGTTGCAGAAGAATCCGTCAAAGGAGATCGTGATGAACGCACCGGTCGATCCCCCCGCGGAAAAGGTCCCGCCAGCGCCTCATATGCTCATGCCGCTGACGATCGACACCTTCACCATGGAGGCGACCTCGCCGCCGGTCGGGCCCGAGGGAAAATGAACGTTCCTTTCCCCTTCTCTCCGGTTTTTTGATCGCCCACGCCAACCTCGCCAGTTGATGAATCGATCGGTTCCTCCTACAATGCTTGGGATGGAATTGATACGATCTCATTTGCGATGAAGTACTCTCAGGGATCGGAATTCGTCCCGCCGGAGAAAGAGAACGTCCCTCAGGAAAGGAAACGCCGCGACCATGCCATCCGAAATGCTTCGGAAGCAGGGAGAGGATCCGCTCAGGTGCCCCGTCCAATTTCTTAAAGGGGTGGGTCCGCAACGTGCCGAACTGCTGGAGAAGTTGGGTCTGCATCGGGCGATGGATCTGCTCTTTTTTTTTCCGCGCGACTACCAGGACCTCACCGACCGTAGAAAAATCGCGGACCTGGAAGAAGGAACCCTGCAAACGGTGCTTGCCACGGTGCACGATATCGAGATGCGCAACACCCGGCGTGGCCCACTGCTCTCGGTGATCGTCGAAGACGAAAGTGCCTGCCTGAAGGCCCTCTGGTTCAACCAAGCCTTTCTCCGGAAGCGTTTCGCGCCCGGTCGCCGCCTCTTGCTGGCCGGAAAGCCGAAGCAAGACGATCTACTCTGGATCATGAACCATCCGAAGATCACCTTTCTCTCCGATCATGAGGAAGACGAGGTTCCCTTGGAGCCGATCCTGCCGATCTATCGTCTTACCGAAGGGCTCGGGCAGCATCATCTGCGAAGAATCATGCGCCCGCTATTGAAGGAACTGGTTCCTTTTTTGGAAGAAACATTTCCCGAAGATTATCTGGTGGAGCATGATCTCTGGCCGATTCAGCGTGCCCTTCCGGCGATCCATTTCCCCGTCGACCAAGCATCGCTGCAGCATGCCCGGCGGAGGTTTGTCTACCAGGAACTCCTCATTCTCCAGTTGGCTCTGGCGATCCGTCGATTGCAGCATCGGACCTCGCTTTCGGCCACCGGGATGGAAGTGAATTCGAAAATCGACGCCCGGATCCGCTCCCTCTTTCCGTTCGAGCTGACCGGAGCGCAGCAGAACGCGATTGAAGAAATCTCCCGAGACATGCAACGGCCGATCCCCATGAACCGCCTTCTCCAGGGCGATGTAGGTAGCGGAAAAACAGTGGTGGCCCTATACGCCATCCTGTTGGCGATCGCGAACAACCACCAGGCCGTTTTTATGGCCCCGACCGAGGTCCTCGCTCGGCAACACCTCCGAACGCTCAAACACTTTTTGGCCGGGAGTCGGGTCGTCCTCGCACCACTTTTCGGAGGACAGCGGCCGCGAGAGCGGGCCCGAATCCTGCAGTCGATCGCTTCCGGCGAAGCAAATCTCATCGTGGGAACCCAGGCCATTTTGCAGGGGAATGCCGAATTCCATCGGCTCGGACTTGTCGTCATCGACGAGCAACACAAGTTCGGTGTTCGCCAACGGGCCCAATTGCGAACCGCAAAGGCCGATCCCCATTACTTGGTCATGACCGCCACGCCGATCCCCCGAAGTGTGACGATGACCCTCTTCGGCGATCTGGATATCTCCATCATCGATGAGCTTCCGCCGGGACGGCAAAAAGTTTCCACCTACCTGGCTGGGGAAGATCAGCGGGAAAAGTGGTGGGACTTTTTCCGCGAGAAGATCCGCGGGGGACGGCAGGGATACATCGTGGTTCCATTGGTGGAGGAATCAGAACAACTCCAAGCGGCGAACATGGAAAACGTCTACGAGTCGTTGACCAACGGCCCGCTCGAGGCCTTTCGTCTGGGCCTGATCCACGGTCGCATGAAGACAGAAGAGAAGGAGGCGGTCATGGCCGATTTCCGTTCCGGAGAAATCCAGGTGCTGGTATGCACCTCGGTCATCGAAGTGGGCGTCGATGTTCCGAATGCCAGTTTGATGGTCATCGAAAGTGGCGAGCGTTTCGGGCTGGCCCAACTTCATCAGTTACGTGGTCGCATCGGTCGCGGTCGCCATCGGGGGCACTGTGCCGTGTTCGCCGACCTGGAAAATCCCCTGGCCGAAAAGCGTCTGAAGGCATTCGTTCATACCCACGACGGCTTCCAACTCGCCGAAAAAGATTTCCGCCTTCGCGGTCCCGGCGAATTATTCGGCA
This sequence comes from uncultured Planctomycetaceae bacterium, assembly GCA_964632505.1. Taxonomy (GTDB): domain Bacteria; phylum Planctomycetota; class Planctomycetia; order Pirellulales; family Thermoguttaceae; genus CAZWCE01. The sequence goes on from CAZWCE010000010.1 coordinate 26,416, forward strand.
CCCAGCAGCACGGCATGCCGCCTTTGCGCATCGCGAACCTGATCGACGACCGTCCAACGCTCGATGAGGCCCGACAAGATGCGTTCGACTTGGTTCGGACCGATCCGGGACTCGCCCAGGAAAAACATGACCGCCTCCGTCGGATGGTCCTGGCACGATACGGAAAAGTGCTCGATTTGGGCGACGTCGGTTGAAAGCGGACTTGCCGCCGAAAAAAACCGCTCGAAAAAGAGGGGATCACGTTTGTCGCGGGGGGACCCAGGGGATCTCCTCGATGTCGGCCGCTGCATTCTCCGCACGGGCCGCCACAAAAAGCAGATCGCTTAATCGATTCAGATAGGCTAAGAGCACGCGGGAAACCGAATCGTCCTCGCGCAGAAGCGCCACCACACGTCGCTCCACACGGCGGCACACGGCCCTGGCATGCTGCAGCGTGACCGCACCAGGTGAACCACCGGGCAACACGAATTGCTTCAACGTCGGCAATTCCTCGGAAAGACGATTGATCGCCTCCTCCAGCGCTTCCACATGCCGCCGGGTGAGCGTCCGAGTTTCGAACCGAACCGGATCCGGCGAAACCAACTCGGCAGCCATCTCGAATAGTTCGCCCTGGATACGTATGAACAGTTCTGCGTTCGCCGGAAGTCGGCATGTTTGAAGTGCCGTGGCCAAGAGCGTCCCGAGTTCATCGACTTCGCCACAGACTTCGATGCGGGGATGGTCCTTCGCCACCCGAGGCCCCCCGAACAGAGCCGTCTCTCCCAGATCGCCCCGCCGGGTATAGATCCGTCGTCGACGGGGTGGCTTCGATTTTGCTCCTTCCGGGGACTCTTCGGACATCTTCGCGGACCCTCCTTCTAGGGACTCTCTTCCGACGAGGTTTCCGGACGACCGGAGGAGGAAGGGGGCATGGGCGAAGTGCCCGTCCCACCGTTGCCGGGAAGTGAGGGAGTGACGTCGGCGGCGTCTTCGGAAGACGCATCGGTGGAGGGAGGTTCTTCTCCGCTTCCCCCCTGGCCGGTCGACTCGGTGGGCCCCTCTGAAGAGCCGGACGGCAAGTCGTGTTCAACCGACACGATGGCGATCTCGGTCTGCCCCATCAAATCGAAGATCGGAAAAATCAGATCGGTGAGCGTCACTTCCGACAGCGACGAGGCGGTGATTCTCAATCGTGCCGCGCCGGTACCTCCGCGCGCCAGGGTGGCGTCCATGGGAATCCACCGATCGCCGATCGCCATCTCGTTCCACATATGAAAAGCGAAACCGCCTTCGGTCGGGGTTCCGGCGTAGACCAGTCCCACGACGACCCGAGAAGGGATTCCTCGTGCCCGCCCGAGCGCGGCCAGCAGCAAGGCATGCTCGGTGCAGTCGCCCTCAAGTTTCTCGGCCACTTCGGTTGCGGAGGAAAAGAGCTGAGAGTAGTTGACCTTCTTGATATTTTCATGGACAAAGCGTTCCAATGCCTGGGCTGTTTCCCACGGCGAAGCTCCCTCGGGAGCGGCCTTCTCGGCCATGGCCACGACCTCCGGATCATCGGCCTGGATCCAGGGACTCGACCCCAAATCGGCTTCGGTCGGAAGATCCTGCGAATTTTGGTCGCCGGAATCGGACGCATCGCCCCCCTCCGGCCTCAGAGACCGTACCGTCACGATGGCGGTTCTTTCGCTGACCGGTTCCGTTTCCTGAGAAGCCGATGCAGGGAATGCCTGGGCCGCGTTCGCCGTTCTCAGCGTCACGCGGTAGGTCGCTCTGCTGGTCGCGTAGGGATTTTCGATCGTACGATTGGTCGGAATCACCGTGAAACGACCGATGTCGAACGGCACGTCGGTCGTCAACATCGCTTGTTTCCTGGAAGCACGGAACATCTCCATGTTCATGCTCGGCGTCTGCAGCTTATGGATCGTTCCCGTTCGATCGCACCAGAAAATCATGGGGATCTTCCGATTCTGCACCTCCATGGTCCCGTCGATTCGTAAAAGGGAGAATTCCCCGTCTTGAAGCAATGCCGTCGGCTCTTCGTCCCGAGCGGTCAGTTCCAGCTTCACCAAGGAAAGCAGGGCCGGATCGAAGAATTGCAAACTGCGTTTTTCGTCGGGCTCCATCGGTTGGTTGAGCAAGGAAAGGGTGAGGAGGTTCGGTCCACCGGCATCGTCGGGGAACGGCAGATCGATTTCACGCTCCATGCCCATCACCTCGGCGGTTCCCTGGAGACGATCCCCGTTCACTTCCGCCCGCGTTTTGACGGAATTTCCCCCAATCGGTTGCGTTCCCTCCAGTCGCACCAGCTTGCCGTCTCGAGTCTCGACCGAAATGCCTTCGGTCTCCGTTTTCACTCGATCGCCGAAGCGCCGCATCTCCATGACCACTTTGGTGGTAAAACCGATCCAGTCCTCGTTTCCTTCGAAACCGGGCTCCACCGTCGTCTGCTGATACCCAACGGGACTCCCCTCCAGGTGAACCAAATCCCAGCGCTCGCCTCCTTCTTTCAGCAAATCGAGATCGGAACCGGAAAGCGAAGCGGTCGACTCCTTCTCCACCACCGGCTTCTTCTCCGGATCCTTCTTCTCGGAATGGCAACCGGAAATCCCGGCGCCCACGACGACCAGCACCAGCAGGAAGCCAACTCCTCTATGCCATCCCTTTGTCCTTCTTGTCATTATCGCCTCCTCAGGCAAATGAACACCCCGGTTCCTGCCGACCTGGGGCGAAGCCCCCCACAGGCAGAGAGCCGGTAAATGATGGGTTCTCGAAAGTCGCCTATCGGCGTTTCCATCAACAGGCTGATACGATTGTAATGGCGGGCACCGAAAAAGACAACCGCGACGTTTCCCTCTCGCCGAGGGCTTCGATCCGGCATTTTCCCGAGCGGTGGAGAGGAAAATGATTGACTGATCGTCCAGATATGCCGATTGCGCCGCCTTTTTCGAACAAGTAGATTTTCCCTCAAGATATTTTCTGAAACGGAGGCAAACTTTTTCGCACCGACAAAGCACGAACCCTGAGGTGACCTACATTTCATTGTAAAGGCAAATGACGTGTATCAAGCCGATAATCGGCGTAGCGGTGACATCCTTTCAGATGTGCTCCAGGATCCTGAAACCGCATGGTTCGGGCTGCGAGCGCCGGCAGGGAAGCCTTGTCGTTTCGGCCTTCCGCGCGAATGTCTCCTCCGGAGACGGACTCGACCGCGCTGAAGGTCCAGACCTTTTCCAAGCCTTCATTGAAAGAGTTGATTTCCATGGGCTTTTTGAAACGTTTTTTTCGCAATGTGCTTCGCGACGGATCCATTCCGGTGGGAACCAGCAGTTTCGACGAAGTTCCCGAGGAGGAGTTGGAAGCACATCTGAATGTGTGTCGATACGGGGATTTTCTCCTACCCGATGCCATTCGCCCCTCGTTCGACCTGCAAGTGATGCCGAAACAGGGATTTCGTCACGATCATTATCATGACGAACAGAACGGCGCGTCGGTCCCGGTATTGATGTCGTCGGTCTCGAAAGAACGTCTATTCGAAACGTTCCTGGACCTGCTCGATCCCCTCGGACCCGTCGTCGATGTCGTTCTGGAAACGAGCCACAATCGCACCAGTTCGGGACATACCGACCTCTTTCGCGAACACATCGACATGCCCGTGCTCAAGAGCATTCTTTACGACTTCGAAAAGCTGCTGACCAACGACGGATGCACCGGCATCGCGGTGCTGAACCCCGGCATCCCCCAGGAAGTGCAGTTCGATGAGCACAAACTGCTGATCGTCTATGGTGAGGATCTCTCCGACTACGAAGAAATCTTCCGCCATCAGGACATCATCAACGATGAACACATGAGGTTTTTGACCGAAGCGGAGCATGTCCACTCCTCGAGCGATAACTACGCCGAGGAATTCGAGAACCTCAAAACGGAACTCGGCATGGATGGCGATTATCTGTAAGCATTTCCCATCGCGACGCTCCTCCTTCCAAGGCAGTTCATCGAACTGCCTTTTTTGCTGCGCACGACTGAAAGAGGTCGCCTCGAACGGTTCGCAAAGGTATTAGAAAGGACTCCGCCAAGAAGTGGATGAGCCGGAAGAGGTAGGCGTAGTATCCCGAGTCGGTGCGACGGCCGTCCTGCCGGGATCGACGGCTGCGGGAGGGGATGTCACCGGAGAAACCCTCGTAGGATTCGCTCCTATCGGATAGTTGCCCGAAGAGACGTTCCCCAAATTTCCTCGGCTTTCGATGAAAATCAATACATTTTTACGCGATTGCGTCAATGGCGAGGCGAGCTTCTCGAAAAAGTTCTCCTGATCTTGTCTCATTTTCGGCATGGGGATCATCCCCAAATCGAGCAGAAAAACATGATCGCGCGGCCAGCGGACGATCTCTTCAAATCGAAAACCGGCCACCTGGGGAACCTGGACCTCCAGTCGCTGATTCGGCGAAGCCTGGGTCGGCATGTCGATCACGAATGTGAGCATCTTTTCGACCAACGTGATCTCGATGTCCAGATTCGCCTCGATCCACTGCCCATCGAGCGACAACAGGGGCACGAACTCCAGGTAGTAGCCTTCATCGAGTGTCGCGGAATCGGTCACGTAGCCCGGCCAGACTTCCGGTCGAGGCTGTACATCGCGAACGTAAGTCCTGGGACGGCGGGAAGAGACGATCGTGGGTTGACCATTGGTGACGACCAACCCCTGGGAACTGTACTGCTGGTAATCGCTCCGCCTGGCAAGATCGTTGGAAAGCCGCGCGAAATCCTCGCGGGTGAGCATCCAGGCCTGCCCGCCGGACGACTGCATCGGAAGCGGGTGAAGATAAGCGTGGGCCTTTCCGCGCCAAGTCGGGCTATCGAGCGTCACGATGCTCAGGGCCATCGCTTCGGTCTGGGCTTCGCTGCGGACAAATCGATCGACGATGTCGGCAACCATTTTCTGCATTGCGGGAGTATGGTAGACCCGGAGCGATTCCGAGGAAGCGCTGAAAAGCCCAAGTGGGTCGGTATGCCAAACCTCGTGCCCGGTCACCTTCAAAATCCAGTCGACCATCGCTTGCTCGGGACGGTTGGTCGTGGTGACCCGCAAAGTATAAGGGCGAATATCGTACTCCCGCCAAATCTGGCCGTGTTCGTTCGGGAGTTTGCCGCTTCCGGTGGTGACCGTGGCGATCCGTTTTCCGAGGATGGGGTCGGCAGTGCCGCCGGGCCGTACCGAGTCCGTCGCGCCGGCCGCATCGGCGGAACGAGAATAGGATTCATTGCTCTCGGCAAGCGAGCCCTCCGACACGGGCTGCCACTGCCCTGTGCCGGCGGGATTCTGCTGTGTCTGCGCCTGGATCGAACAAGAAAGCAAGAACAAGCACGCCCCGAGGACGCCACATGCCGGAAGTCCGCGACGACAAAAACGTATCCGGAATTTCATGATGACTCTTTCCTTATTGAGCGTCGCATCGATAGTGAACCCCGGGCGAAGAGCGAGAGCCCGGCCCTACGGGCGTCACTGCATGAACCGAGGGACCACGATTGATGCGAACATGAATAATGCTGATCGCCGAGAGATTCGCCTGGGAAACGGATCGGCGAAGGCCGTTTTCCGTGAGTCCGCCGATCGAGGAAGTATCGAGAGTATAAGAGAAAAGGGGAAATCGTCACAAGAGCGATTCCGCAAGAACGAAAACGGCGCCATCGCGTTTTGCGGTCGTCGCAAATCGCACAAGATGAGGAAAAGAAGAGGTCGGGGGATCCGGCCGAGGGATCATGGACCGTTGAATCGCTTGACGATCATGCAGGCGTTATGTCCTCCGAAGCCGAAGCTGTTGGAGAGAGCATAATCGACCTTCGCTTCCCGCGCGTGCAGCGGCGTGTAATTGAGATCGCATTGCGGGTCGGGATTTTCGAGATTGATCGTCGGGGGGATGATGCCGTGGCGCATCGCTTCGACGGAAAAGATGAGTTCCACCCCGCCGCTCCCACCGAGGAGATGGCCGATGTGACTTTTCGTGCTGGAAATAGGAGGGATGGATTCCGGCGTATTCTGATAGACTTTCTTGATGGCGACCGTTTCGGCGACATCTCCCAGTGTCGTGCTGGTGCCGTGAGCGTTGATATAGCCGAGCTGATCGGGAGTGATTTCGGCGTCTTCCAGGGCGTACTGCATCGCCTTGGAGGCTCCGACCCCATCGGCATCGGGCTGGGTGATGTGCGTCGCATCGGCGGTGACGCCGATTCCGACGACCTCGGCAAGGATTTCCGCCCCGCGTTGCTTGGCGTGCTGCAACTCCTCGAAGACCAGAATACCGCATCCTTCACCAAGGACGAAACCATCTCGGTCTAGGTCGAATGGTCGACTGGCCCGCTGAGGCTCGTCGTTGCGTTCCGAGAGAGCCCGCATCGCGCAAAAGCCGGCCAATCCCAACTTGGTGACGGCCGCCTCCGTCCCGCCGGTGATGACGATATCGGACTCGTTCTGCCGGATCATTTTCAAGGCGTCGGCCATCGCGTTGGAGGAGCTTGCACAGGCGGTCGCCACGCCGTAGGCAGGACCGAAGATGCCGAAATGGATCGACACATGCCCACTGGCGGCGTTGAGCATCATTTTGGGGATCGTGAAGGCGGAAACTTTGGCGGGGCCTTTTTCCATCAATCGATCGTATTGGGCTTCGATCTCGCCGAGTCCGCCACACCCGGAACCGATGACCGCCGCACAACGTTCCGGATTCTCCTTTTCGAAGTCGAGTCCCGAATGCTTCACCGCATCGATCGCCGCACAGAGGGCAAATTGGGCGAAGCGCTCGATCCGCTTCGTTTCCCGATGCGGAATGTACTCCTGGGGCGTGAAATCACGACATTCGCCGCTGATTTGCGAACGAAAGATCTTGTGTTTCTCGTTGGTCACCGCCCGAATTCCGGACTGCCCCTGACAGAGCCCGTTCCAGACCTCCTGCAACTGATGTCCCAACGGAGTGACAAGCCCCATGCCCGTGATGACGACTCGACGTTTCATAGAAATCAATTTTTACCAATGATAGGTGAGAAGAAAACCTTCCGAAGCACTCGCCCCACTGCCGAACCGGAGTGGGAAACGTCGTCTTGCCTGCAAACCGCACGGCCCTTCGCCCCTCAAGGACCCTCCAAGGAAACGGAACACCAGAGCCCCGAAAGAATATGAATCCTTCGTTCTCCATCTCCGCGGGCGACAGCCCTTCATGCAAGATCGACAAGCGAGTCTCCAGGAAGTATCAAAAAAAAGGGGCGTTTGGCAACACCCCCGTTCCCTTGAACACCGGCTTCTCGCTGAACCACGTCCGGCGGTTTGCCTGAAACATCGAAGAGCTATTTCCTCGATTGTCCCGGAGAAACCGCGAGAGATCACGAATCGCCTTCGGAATCGATCTCTTCTTTGATATGATCGATCACCTGTCCTATAGTGGTGATGTTTTCCGCAGCTTCCTCCGGAATATTAATTTCGAACTCGTCCTCGAATTCCATGACCAGCTCGACAATATCGAGGGAATCGGCGCCGAGATCATTGGCGATATCCGTCTCCCGCGTAATTTGGTCTTTGCTGACTCCGAGCTGTTCCGCAACAATATCAATAACACGTTCTTCTACCGCGGCCACCTCTGAGGTCCTCCTGTTATAAGAAAAAAAAACTGATCCATCTCTGGCTAACCGGATTCCGACACATGGAATCCACGATAAATGCGATTTCAGGCGTAGCAACCGCTTTGCTTCCAACGACTTTTGTGATTCTCCCCTCCTGTCGATTCTCGGAAAGAAAATCGAAGGGGACCGCGGTCGCATGGCTGCCTTGAAAACAGGAGAAAACGCCAAGGACATTTTCTCATTTTTCCTGTATAGCGTATCTTTGCTTCCGTGTCTATACCATTCACACAGTCAAACCGCCGTCGATGGTCAAAATTTGACCGGTGATGAAACCGGCCGCTCCGCTGGCTAAATACAGCACTGCTTGGGCGATGTCTTCTGGTTCACCCAGTCGCTTCAACGGGGTCGCCTCCCGGATGCCTGCGATCACCTTTTCCGACAAGGCGTCGGTCATCTCCGTCTGGATAAAACCGGGAGCGATCGCATTGACGGTGATGTTCCGGGAAGCCAGCTCTTTGGCCATGGTCCGCGTCATGCCGATCAACCCGGCCTTCGACGCCGAGTAATTCACCTGTCCGGGGTTGCCCATCAATCCCGAAACACTCGATATATTGAGGATACGTCCCTTTCGGGCCTTGCTCATGGGCCGGGTCACGGCCCGGGAAAACAGGAAGGGGCCGGTGAGGTTGATATCGAGAACGGTCTGCCATTCGGCGTCTTTCATGCGCATCATGAGGTTGTCGCGCGTCACACCGGCGTTATTGACCAGAATATCGATCCGGCCGCCGAACTCCTCGAGCACCTGATCGACCACCTCCTGCACGCGATCGGCTTGACGGACATCGCAAGGAAACGGCTTGCAGTCGACCCCGTGCTTTTCCGAGAGCGACTCGGCCACCTCCGCGAGGCGATCGGGGTTGGTCGCCACGCACGCCAGTTTTGCGCCCGACGCCGCCAGCGCCTCGGCGATGCTGCGCCCGATGCCGCGTGTCGCTCCGGTGACGACGGCAACTTGGGAAGAAAGATCGACTTGAAGAAAACCGGCCTGGTCCATGCTCCCTATGTCCCTCACGTTCCACTAGGTTCAACAGAAACTTAAACTTCCACGTTCTGGCAGGGAATTTTTCGCTCGATCCTGCGCAGCAACCCTCGAAGCACACGGCCGGGACCGATCTCGTAGAACTGGTCGAAACCGCGATCGAGCAGGTAACGCATCGAAGCTTCCCACTGCACCGGCTGGAGGATCTGCCGGATCAGGATCTCCCGAATCTCCGCCGGATCGTCATGCGGCAAAGCGTCGACATTGGAGATCACCGGAATCTTCGGCGGTTGCAGTGCGATGGTCTCGAGCACGGCAGCCAGTTTCTCATCAGCCGGGCACATCAGCGGGGTGTGAAACGCCCCCGCGACCGCCAGAGGAACGACCTTCATCGCCCCCGCCTTTTCCGCCATTTCCGCCACGCGCTCACAGGCGTCGTTGGAACCGGAGACGACGATATTGCCCGGGCAAAGCAGGTTGGCCACCCGCAATTCGCCGTCTTCTTGAGCCTGTTGGCAGAGGCTTTCGATCTCGACCCGTTCCAACCCGAGAATACTCACCATGCCGCTGGGAGTGGCGTCGGCCGCCTCCTGCATGGCCAGGCCACGCTGCTGGACAAGCTTGAGGCCGTCCTCGAATTCCAAGACGCCGGCGAAGACCAGAGCGGTGTACTCGCCGAGACTCAATCCGGCAGTCGCTTCGCACGAGAGCACCGCCTCGGGGGACTGTTTCCGGAGGATCTCCAGTGCGGCCAGGCTGGTCACGAAGATGGCAGGCTGGCTGTAAGTGGTGGTATCGAGCTCCTCGGCGGGTCCCTGAAAGCAGAGCTTGGCTAAATCATAACCGAGAACATCGTTCGCGCGGTCAAAGAACTTTTTCGCCTCGGGGTGCTCCTCCACGAGCTTCAACCCCATCCCGACAAACTGCGCGCCTTGACCTGGAAACAAAAAGGCAATCTTACCCAAAGCTGTCCCTCACCTTCTCGTCGGTCTCACTTGATGCTTCCCTGTTTGACTCCATCCTTCGCCACAGGGAGCGTTCCTTCCGGAAAGCGCCTGCCTACCCTTCCTCGGTCTGAACGACCTGGCGCCCCATGTAATGTCCGCAATTCGGGCAAATCACATGCGTCGGCACGGTGGTGCTGCATTCCGGACAACTGGTGAGCTGGACCCGTTTCTTGCGATCATGCGAACGACGTTTGCCGGTTCGCGAATTACTGTGCTTTCTTTTCGGTACTGCCATCGAAGACTCCATACAACAAAATGGATAGCAAGGCTCATTTCACAACGGAGCAACGGGTGTTTGATGACCGGATGTCCGTCTCCCCCGCCCTGAATCTCTACTTCACTACTGTCGGTTGATCTTTTCCCCCCAACGCCTTGCTCCCCATGATTGGGAAACAGCGTCCGAGAGAATCCCCCGTGCAAAAAGCGCGTACGACCTGCGACCTTTCTCCAAAAACCAGAGAAAAGGGTATACTATTCCGAATTGTTCCGCAAGTCAACCGGTACGAAAACGAAAAGGATTGCAAAAAACAAGAATCGGGCCGAGAACGCGAAAGATCGGCGGCTTTTTCCGTGTCCCGACGGGTGGGGGTTCCAGCGTGGGCCCACCGAAAAAATTTCCCTCAAGCCGCCGGAATCACCGTTTTTTTCTCGAGCCCTTTTTCCGTTTCCCCTTCGCTTTCGCCGAAGACGATTTTCTTTTCCCCTGTTGTTTCTTTTTCCCCGAGGAATGTTTTCCTTTTTTTCCTCCCAGGGGCCCTTTTTTCTTCTTGGCGCGCCTCTTTCGTTTGGGAGGATTGATTTCTCCTGGAGCGGGGGGCTCTTCCCACCATTCTTTCGGCACTTCGGGTCCCGAATCGGCATCCGTCTCTTCTGCTCGCCCGACCAGCATGAAATCGATCTCCCGGCGATTCATATCGACTCGTTCAGCGTAGACACGAAGGCGATCGCCGAGCCGAAAAGTGTTCCCCTGATGATAACCGGTGAGGGTGAGGGTTTTGCGATCGAATCGGTAATAATCATCTCGGAGCGATTCGATGCGGATCAATCCCTCGGCGGGGATCTCCTTCCCCTGAACGAACAGTCCGAAATTCTCGATGCCGGTGACGACCGCATCCATCGGCTTGCCGAGATGGTGTCGCATATAGTCGAGCAGCTTCAGTTTGATCAGCTCGCGCTCCGCGTCTTCGGCATGCCGCTCCCGCGTGGAACAGTGCTCTCCCAACAAGAGCAGTTCGTCGTAATCGTTTTTCGGCTTGCGTCCCTTGATCAACTGGTCGAGCAGGCGGTGGACGGTCAAGTCGGGGTAGCGGCGGATCGGGGAGGTGAAGTGACAATAGCAGTCGCTGGCCAGCGCGAAGTGGCCCTCCGGCTCCGGACTGTAAATCGCCTGCTGGAAGGAGCGGAGCAGGAAGAACTGGATCGCCGTCTCCTCCGGCCGGCCTTCGATCTCGTTGAGCAGTTTCTGGATCTCGAATCGGCTCTGCAACTGCGTGGTGTCCAGACCCCGGATCTCCAGCGATTCGACGAACTGGGAGAAGAGCTTCAGCTTCCCGAGCGTCGGCGGCTTATGCACCCGACGCAAGAAGTACAACTCCCGATCGCGAAGATACTCCGCCACCGCCTCGTTCGCCGAGAGCATGAACTCCTCGATGATCTGATGCTCCACCGTATGTTGTCGCAGGTGGGCCCCGCAAACCTTGCCCTGATCGTCCAGGTCGATCTTCACCTCCGGAATATCCAGATTCAAGGCGCCCCGCTCGGTACGGCGTTCGCGCAGGATCATCGCCAGCGTGTGCATCCGATCGAGCAGATCGGCCACCTCCTTGCCGTACTCTTGCGTGAGGGGTTCCGGGTCCTTCAGAAACTCCCCCACCTGGTCGTAGGTCAGTCGCGCGTCGCTGCGAATCGCCGAACGGTAGATGTCGGTGTGCGTTCGGATCCCCGTCGGGGTGAATTCCATGTACACCGACTTCGCCAGACGAATCTTTCCCGGCTGCAAACTGGCCAGGGCATTGGAGATCACCTCCGGCAACATCGGGATGACCCGATCGGGAAGGTACACGCTGGTGCTGCGTGCTTTCGCTTCCCGATCAAGGGTTGACCGTTTCCGCACGAAGTGAGCAACATCGGCGATATGCACGCCCAGAAGCCAATGCCCGTTCTCCATTTGCGAAAGGGAGATGGCGTCGTCGAAATCCCGGGCATCGGCCGGATCGATCGTCACGGTCAGCTCCTCGGTCGCGTCGCGTCGTTCCCGGGGGACTCCTTCCTCGAAGGCGTGGGCCTGATCGCGGGCCGCGCGGAGGGCATCCTCGGGAAACCGTTCCGGCAACCCGTATTGCCGCATGATCAAAAGAGTGTCGACGCCCGGCTTCCCCCGCTCGCCGAGCACTTCGACGACGACCGCTTCGCCCGGACGGCGATGCGTCGGAAAACGCACCATCTCGATGACCACCTTGTCGTCGATGTTCGCATCCACCGCCGTGGGATCGCCGACCATGACCGGCTCGGAAAACAGATTCCCGTCGATCCGGACATATCCCCAATTGCCTTCCTCGAAATAGGTCCCGACGAACTGATTGGTCTCCCGCTCGAGAACTTTGACGATCTTGCCCCGCGGGCCTTTGCCCTTCTCCTTGCCCGGGGAGGTGATCTCCACCGCCACCACATCACCGGAAGCCGTATCGCCGGCCAGCGCGCCGGGGATATAGATATCTCCGCCATCTTGCTCGCTGAGTGAGCCGGGAGGATGATGTCGCCGCACGAAGCCATATCCCTTGCTGGTGCGGCGGAAGGTCCCGATGATCCAATTGCCCGAACTCCCCGGCTTGGGGGAGGTTTCGGACGAGGCGCGTTGTTTCCGCTTGGCCGATTTTTTTCGACGGTCCCCCTCCTCCTCAACCGGTCCGGCTTCGCCGCCGTTCTCCCCGATCGCGACCGGCGCATTCGGCCCGGGGCGCACCAGATGCTTGTCGCCGTAGGCCAGCTCTCCGTCGATGACCATCCTCTTGACGACCTGCCGCATGTCTCGGGCCTGGTCGGTGGGAAGTCCGATCTTCTTGGCGATCGCCTTCGGCTTCAGCGGACGATAAGAAGACTGCGTGACGAATTCGAGAACGCGGTTGCGGATCTCTCGGCGACTGAGATTCTCCTCGGACACATCAAACTCCTTTTCCGGGATGAGGAGCACCTCGCCCCCTTCGGAAGCGGCACGGAAATCGCTTCGTCCGAGCGCGAGGGCTTCGTATCAAGTTTTTTTCGTAGTGGAGAGCCGGAATCGCCGTTCCCGAGGGTGAACTCAGCAGCGATGCTTTCCCTTGTAGATTTTTCGCTCCAAGGTGGGAATGTAGTTCGTCCACGGACTACCGGCGTTCGGATCGTCGAGAATATGACGCCGGAACTCCGCCAGCTTCGAATCGAGCGTATCGAGGCAATACAATGCCATCGCCTCCATGGTCATCGGCAGCTTGGGGCTTCCGTTGGCGTACTCTCCATGATGACTTAGCAGAATGTGCTTCAATTGAACGACCATCTCCTCGTCGAACGGTTCGCCGGAGAGCTTTTCCGCCTCGACGATTTTCCGGTCGAGCAGCTCCACCGCCAGCACCAGATGACCGAGCAATTGGCCGGAGTCGGTATAGGCCATCTCTTGATCGTAGGAAAGCTCCTCGATCTTGGCGACATCGTGCAAAAAGGCCCCCATGACCAGCATATCGGGGTTCATGTCGGGATAGAAGGGCGCCACCTTCTCGGCCAGTTCCATGACCGTCACCACATGTTCGAGCAAGCCTCCCTCGTAGGCGTGGTGGACCTTCACGCCGGCGGGGGCTTTTCGAAAATCGGCCACGAATCGTTCATCCATCAGAAAGCAGTCGGCCAAATTCACCAGTTGGGGATCTTTGAGCGAACGCAGCATCTCCTTCAGTCGGTCGAAGAGCTTGTCGGTGTCGACTTTCGAGAATCGGCGAAACTCCTCCGGATCGACGCTTTCCGGATTCACCCGCGTGATCTTTTTGGCGATCATCTGGATGGCGCCCTGGAAGCGTTGGGTGGTCCCCTCCACGCGGACGTAATCGTTGTTCTCGAACGCTTCCATCATCGCGTCGGTCGCGTTCCAAAGCCGGGCGCCGACGGTGCCGGTGTGGTCGGAAAGATTCACCTGAATATAGAGATTGCCGTTGCGATTCGGTCGAATCTGCTTCTCGGTGGCCAGAAACACCTCCTGGACCGATTCATTATCGCTCAGCTCATTGACATAACGTCGGGTCATCGAAATCCTCTTCGTTCGGGGAAAGTGATCGGGGATCGTCTCGCGGGCGTCGTCGGCACCCGAGAGGGCATGGTCTGAATTCTAAACCGTTTGGTTCCTTTTCACAAGCAGGCCGCACAAGCAGGCCGCACACGTCGACCTCCATCGGCCCCAAACGGCTCCGGGAACCATCGCCCCCCATTTTCGACGTCTCCTTCATGGAAGAGAGTGAAGCGAATGGAGGCGAATTCGGCCCGACAATCCCCCTTGTTCGAGCAACGCCCCTTCCGCTACAATGAGCGTTTTCCTCATCTAAGCATTTTTGTATCCTTGCAGCCTCTTTTTCACTTTTTTCGCCGAACCGAATAAGGAAGCCCGTTACCGATGCGCTGGTCCCAAACACTGATCCCGACGATGAAGGAAACGCCCGAGGGCGCGGAAATTCCCAGCCATATTTTGATGGTTCGCTCCGGCATGATCGCCCAGGTCATGGCCGGCGCCTACACCTACCTCCCGCTGGGGCATCGCGCGCTCCGCAAAGCGGCGGAGATCGTCCGACAGGAGATGGACCGGGCCGGCGCGGTCGAGATGCAGATGTCGGCCCTCTCGCCGATTTCGCTATGGGAACAGACCGGTCGCGTGGAGGCGTTCGGCGACGTGCTGGTGAAGGTCACGCTCCCCCGAGGCAATCGGAAGGTCCAACTGGTCCTCTGCCCGACCCACGAGGAGATCATCACCGAACTCATTTCGCGATTCATCTCCAGCTATCGCCAGTTGCCGGTGACGCTCTACCAGATCCAGACGAAGTTCCGCAACGAGGAGCGTCCCCGATTCGGCGTGCTCCGGACCAGCGAATTTCTGATGAAGGATGCCTACAGCTTCGATCCCTCGATCGAATCGCTCAATAAAAACTACGACCGGATGTACCACGCCTACTGCCGGATTTTCGACCGGTGCGGCATCCCCTATCTCCCGGTCGAGGCGGAGAGCGGTCCGATCGGCGGCGACGCCAGCCACGAGTTCATGATCCCCGCGGAAAACGGCGAAGACACGGTCGTCCATTGCAAGGCCTGCGGATACGCGGCGAACACCGAGAAGGCCGAGATCGGCGGGGTGACCGATGAGGCCGAACCGGCCGACGCGGTGGAAATCGAAGAGATCGCGACGCCCGAGATGCACACCGTCGAGCAGGTCTGTCGGTTCCTGAAATGCCCTCCCGCGCAACTGATCAAAACGCTCATCTACCTGGTCGACGACAAGCCGACCGCGGTGTTGGTTCGAGGCGATCATGAAGCGAACGAGAACAAGATCCGTCGGGCGTTCGATGCGCAGAACGTCGCCCTGGCCGAACCGGAGGTCATTGAGCAGGTGACCGGCGCCCCGGTCGGATTCGCCGGGCCGGTGGGCCTGAAAAAGAAGATCCCCATCTGGGCCGACCACGGCGTACGCAACGTCCGCAATGCCGTAACCGGCGCCAACCGGGCCGACACCCACCTGAAGGGGGCAAATCGGAACCGGGACTTCCAGGTCGACCAGTTCGGCGATCTCCGCGACGCGGTCCAGGGCGACCCTTGCCCCCGCTGCAACGGAACGCTCATGGTCGACCATGCCATCGAGGTGGGACACGTCTTCAAGTTGGGCACGAAATACTCCGAAGCCCTTTCGGCGAAATTTCTCGATACCGACGAATCGCAGAAGACGATCCTGATGGGGTGCTACGGCATCGGCGTGAACCGTATTCTCGCCGGTCTGATCGAAACCAGTCACGACGACTCCGGCATCGTCTGGCCGGTCGCACTGGCTCCCTACGAAGTGGTCATCGCGCCGCTGAAGATCAACGACGAAGAGACGATGGCCGTCGCCGACAAGATGCATCGCGATCTGACCGACGCCGGAATCGACGTCATGCTCGACGACCGCGATCAACGGCCGGGCGTGAAGTTCAAGGACGCCGACCTGATCGGATTCCCCCTGCGGATCGTCCTCGGTCCACGCGGCTTGAAAGAAGGAAAAGTCGAGGTGAAGTGGCGATGGGAAAGCGAACCGGAAATGCTCGAATTGCCCACCGCCACCGAGAAGATCATCGACATGCTCAACGACGAACGGACCTCCGGCACACGCTTCCGCCAGGGTCGGCAATCCTGACGGGCCCGCCGCCTTTCCGAAAGGAAATGCAGAGCGGAAGCCGGATGGATGATTTCCCGCCCGATCGCCGAACGTCCCCGGCGCGGCTCCCAGAATCCTCATTCTCACAAGGTGATGACGATCGATGAAAACGGATGAACTACGTGAAAAATATCTCGCCTTTTTCGAAACCAAAGGGTGTGTGCGCCGCCCGAGCGACGTGCTGGTTCCCCGGTGGGATCCCTCCGTCCTGTTCACCCCGGCCGGAATGAACCAGTTCAAGGATCACTTTCTCGGACGCGTCAAGCTCGACTTCACCCGAGCGACCAGTTGCCAAAAGTGCCTGAGAACCGGCGATATCGAAAACGTGGGCCGGACCGCCTACCACCACACGTTCTTCGAAATGCTCGGCAACTTCAGCTTCGGCGACTATTTCAAGCGGGAAGCGATTCTCTGGGCCTGGGAGTTCTTGACCGATCCGAAGTGGCTCAAGCTCGATCCGAACCGCCTTTCGGCGACCGTGTATGTCGACGACCGGGAGGCGGCGAACATCTGGCGCGAGGAGATCGGGCTTCCCGAAGAGAGGATCGGCTACCTCGGCGAAGACGAGAATTTCTGGCCGGCCAACGCGCCCAGCCTAGGACCCGACGGCGTCTGCGGTCCCTGCAGCGAAATTTATTACAAGACCGATCAGGGCGATGTGGAAATCTGGAACCTGGTCTTCACGCAGTTCAATCGAGTGGGCGACCCGCCGGACAATCTCCGACCACTGCCGAGCAAGAATATCGATACCGGCATGGGCCTGGAACGGACGGCGGCGGTCCTCCAGGGCGTGGAGACGAACTTCCACATCGATCTGTTGCTCCCGCTGGTCAAGGCGGCGGCGGAAATCTGCGGCGTGAAGTACGAAGCCGCCAGCGACAACGGCCGACGGCTGCGACGCATCGCCGATCATCTTCGCGCGTGCACGTTCGCCGTCCATGAGAACGTCTACCCGGGCAATAAGGAAGAGAAATACGTCATCCGCCGTCTGCTCCGCCGCGCGGTTCTCGACGGAAGACAGATCGGCCACCAGAAGCCGTTTCTCCATCAACTGGTCCCGACCGTCGCCGAACTCATGGCAAGTGCCTACCCCGATCTGAAGGAGACGACCGAACGGGTCGCCCAGATCATCGCCGGGGAGGAGGAACACTTCATCGGGACGATCGACTCCGGACTGGAACGGATCGAGAAAATCTTCGACGACATGAAACAGGACAAACGCGGGATCGTCCAGGGAGAAGACGCCTTCGAAATGTATCAGACCTACGGCTTTCCGCCGGAACTCTTCGAGACGCTGGCGGCCGAACACAATTTCGGCTTCGACTGGCCCGGCTTCCAAGAGGAGATGAAACGCCACGGCGAGCTCTCCGGCAGCGGAGAAAAAAACCTTCTGTTCAAGAAGGATCCGCTCGAAGGCATCAAGAAGGCGATGCACGGATGCCGGTTCCTCGGCTACGAGACCCTGATCTGCGAGGACGCGAAGATCGTGGCGATCGTCGCCGAGAACCAGTTGGTCGACAGCGAGGACGACCTCGACCAAGAAAAGCCGATCACCGTCGTCCTCGACAAGACCCCGTTCTATGGCGAAAAAGGCGGCCAGGTCGGCGACAGCGGTGAAATCCTCGGAAGCAACTTCCACATGCAGATCACCGACACCCAGGTCGACGGCGAGTTCATCCTCCATATCGGGCACCTCCGGCAGGGGACGATCTCCCTCGGGCAAACCGTCACCGCCCGGGTCGACGGGACGCGCCGCGCAGGCATCGCCCGGGCCCACACCGCCACCCATCTCCTGCATCGAGCGCTGAGGCAGCACCTCGGCTCCCATGCCGAACAACAGGGCTCGAAAGTCGACAACGATTTATTGCGATTCGACTTCACCAACCCGAAGGCGGTCGACGCTGAAACCCTCTCGAGGATCGAAGAGGACGTGAACCTCCAGATCCTCCAGGGACTCGATGTCTGCTCGGAAGTCATGCCGCTTGAGGAAGCACGCAAAGCGGGAGCGATGATGCTCTTCGGCGAAAAGTATCCCGACCGAGTCCGGGTCGTTCGCATGGGCGGCAGCAGCGAACTCTGCGGGGGGACGCATCTGAAAAACTCGAGCCAGGTAGGACTATTCCACCTCGCCGCCGAGGAAAGCGTCTCCGCCGGCACCCGACGCATCACCGCTTTGACCGGCTTGGAATCCTACCGGCAGGTCCGCCGGCAAGAGGCCCTCCTCCGCGAAACGACCACCGCTTTGAAGATCCCTCCCGCCGAACTTCCCGATCGGGCCGCCGCCATGGCGAAGGAGATCCGCAAACTCCGCAAGGAGCTCTCTTCCGGAGCGGCCAAAAAGCAAGGAGTTTCCGTCGAGGAACTACTGGAAAAAGCGGTCGACATCGCCGGCGTGAAAGTGATCCTCGAGAAACTCCCAGACGCCAACCCGAATGTCCTTCGGGAGACGATCGACCGGATCCGACGCAAATGCGACTCGTCGGCCGTCCTGCTCGCCGCCCAACAGGGAAAGGACAAGGTCATGCTCGTGGCCGGTCTCAGTCGCGACCTGGTCGACAAGGGCGTCGATGCCGTGCAGTGGGTACGCGATGCGGCAAGTGAAGTTCAAGGCGGCGGTGGGGGACGTCCCGATCTGGCCCAGGCCGGCGGAAAACTTCCAGAAAAACTACCGGACGCGCTGAAAAAAGCGAAAGAAAAAATCACCGAATTTCTTCAGTGAACCCGACCCGGCAAAGCCTGTCGAAAAGGCCCCACCGCGGATCTCCACCGCGACGGAAGAAAACGCTTCCGGCGCGGTTTTTCTTTGGCAATCGGCAAACCTCCCCGCGTTTTCCACGCCGAAATCCCCCGAGCGTGCGGCTTGCTTTTCGGGGCCCCATGCGACACAATAAAGCATCCGCTGAACGTGTCGACCTCGGTTCGTCACCGTCTTCATCCTCTGCCTCGGAGTTCGTTTTCCATGATGCGTTTTTCTCTCCGCCTTCCTGTTTCCCTGCTGACGCTCGCCTCGCTACTTCTCTTGAGCTTTTCTCTCCACGCCGACGAAACGCTCACCTCCCCCGAAGGCGAGTACACCTTGACTTTCCGCACCGGCGATTCCGGCGAGTTACTCTACCGCGTCGAATGGCGAAAACGGACGATCCTGACCGACTCCCGCCTGGGCATGGAGCTGGAAAACGGGCCTTCACTCACCAAGGGATTCCACGTGGTCGACGTGGAGCGCGAAGCCCATTCCGGAACGTGGGAACCGGTCTACGGCGAGCAAAGTGTCGTTCCCGAGAACTACCGTCAGATGAAGGTGCATCTCGAAAACGAACAATCGCCGCCGCAGAAACTGATCCTTACCTTCCGAGCCTATCCCGAGGGGGTCGCTTTCTGCTACACGCTTCCCGAAACGTCCGGCCGCGATGAGTACGCCATCGCTTCAGAGCGGACCGAGTTCACCTTCGAAGGCGACCCGACCTGCTGGCCGGTCTACTCCGCTCAGGGCGAGTACCAACAGGCCACGATCAGTCAGGTCCAGGGCAACTGCGAGCGACCGCTTTTGGTGCAGTTTCCCGACGGACCGTCCGTTTCGATCGGCGAAGCCCGACTGGTCGATTTCTCCCGGATGCGTCTGCAGCCCGGTTCGTTTTCCGGTCCGGAACGACATTCCCTCCGGGCCCATCTGGCGGGACCGGCGGTGGTGAAGGCCCCCTACACCACTCCCTGGCGATTCGTCATGGCGGCCCCGCGTCCCGGCGCGTTGGTCGAGAACAACTACCTCCTGCTGAACCTGAACGCGCCGTGCGCCATCGAGGACACCTCCTGGATCCGCCCCGGGAAGGTCATTCGTGAAGTCACGCTCACCACGCAGGGCGGCAAGGATTGCATCGATTTCGCCGTCGAGCGGGGACTGCAATACATCGAGTTCGACGCCGGCTGGTACGGCCATGAATACGACGACGCCTCCGACGCGACCACGGTGACCAAGGACACCCAAAAGGCCGGAAACCAGGCGCCGCTCGATATCGAGGAAGTGGTCCGCTACGGGCAGGAGCGAGGCATCGGCGTGATCGTCTACGTGAATCGCCGCCAACTCGAACGACAGCTCGACGAGATCCTCCCGCTTTATCAGAAGTGGGGCATCCGGGGAGTCAAGTATGGATTCGTTCAGGTAGGCTCGCAGCAATGGACCACCTGGCTGCACGAGGCGGTCCGCAAGGCGGCCCGGCATCGACTCTTGGTCGATATCCACGACGAATATCGGCCCACCGGCTACGAGCGGACCTATCCCAACCTGATGACCCAGGAGGGCATTCGCGGCAACGAATGCATGCCGACCGCCACGCACAACACCGTCCTCGCCCTGACGCGCACCCTCTGCGGCGCCGGCGACTACACCCACTGCTGGTACACCCGCCGCATCCAAACCACCCATGCCCACCAGCTCGCCTCGGCGGTCGTCTTCTACAGCCCCCTGCAATTCCTCTTCTGGTACGATCGCCCCTCGATGTACCGAGGTGAACCGGAACTCGATTTCTGGAAGATCCTGCCGACCACCTGGGACCGGAGTCTCGTCTTGCACGATGACCCCGGCCGTCAGGTCACCTTCGCCCGACGTCGGGGCGACGCTTGGTTCGTCGGCATCCTAAATAACGACACCCGGAAGAAAATCCACCTCGCCCTCGATTTTCTCCCTCCCGGGAAAACCTACCGGGCAACGCTTCACCGCGACGCCTTCCCCGACGGACGCGAACCGTTCGCCGTCACCACCGAGCGGATGACCGTCGATGCCGAAACCGAACTGGAAATCGAAACGGCCCCAGCCGGTGGAGCCGCCCTCCACCTCGCTCCCGTCCGGTGATGCACCGAACCCGGCCGACGTGCCGCTGCGGCCCCCAATCTCACGGAAGACCCCCTTGCCCTTGCCCTCGACGAAAAAGATGGAGCTGGAAATGAGCGACTTACCTTTTGTTCACCTGCATTGCCACAGTCATTACAGCCTGCTCGACGGAGCGGGCAAACTCGATCTGTTGATCGACCGCGCCAAGGAACTCGGCATGAACGCCCTGGCCCTGACCGATCACGGCAATCTTTACGGAGCCCTCGAATTCTACCAGAAGGCTCTCGCCGCCGACATCAAACCGATCCTCGGTTACGAGGCCTACATCGCTCCGGCCAGTCGCCACAAGAAATCGGGGACGATGAAGGAATCGAGCTTCCATTTGACCCTCCTGGCACAAAACGAACAAGGATACCGTCATCTCCTGAAGCTCTCCTCGAAGGCATTTCTCGAAGGGTTCTTCTACCGCCCCCGCATCGACAAAGAACTGCTGCGCGCGTATCACGAGGGGCTGATCTGTCTCAGCGGTTGCGCTTCGAGCGAGATCTCGCGGTTGATTCTCAACGACGAAAAACACGGCATCGAGCGGGCGGTCGAGGTCGCCAACTGGTATCGCGATTTGTTCGGCGACCGCTACTTCCTCGAACTGCAAGACAACGGCATCCACGACCAGCGTATCGTCATGGAAGGCGTGCTGAAGGTCGCCGAGGCGACGGGCATTCCCACCGTCGCCACCAGCGACGTCCACTATGTGCACCAGAAGGAACACAAGGCGCAAGACATCCTCCTCTGCATCAATACCGGGAAGTTCCGCACCGACACGAAACGCATGCGCATGGATTCCGACCAGTTCCATCTTCGCAGCGCCGAGGAGATGCTTCTGGCGATGCCGGGGCAGGAAGACGCCATTCGCCGGACTCAGGAGATCGCCGATTCGGTCGAACTGGTGCTCGATCTGAACCGACGGCACTTTCCCGTCTTCACCCCGCCGGGCGGCAAATCGTCGATCGACTACCTCCGAGAACTGTGCCTGGAAGGGCTGAAAAAGCGATACGCCGACAATCCCAAACGCTATAAGGACGGCAAGTTCAGCGACGAGGTCCTCGCCCGGCTCGACCGGGAACTTTCGGTCATCGACACCCTCGGGTTCCCGAACTACTTCCTCATCGTCTGGGACCTGGTCCGCGTGGCCGAGGAACGCGGCATCGAACGAACCGCCCGGGGATCCGGCGTGGGAGCGCTGGTCTGCTACGCCCTGAACCTCAGCCACGTCTGTCCGCTGGAGTTCGACCTCCTGTTTGAACGTTTTCTCGACGAGAACCGCCTGGAAGCGCCCGATATCGATATCGATTTCGATCAGCAGCGCCGGGGAGAAATCCTCGAATACGTCAAGGAGAAGTACGGCGAAGAGAACGTCGCCCAGATCGGGACCTTCGGAACGATGGCGGCGAAGATGGCGATTCGCGACGTTGGTCGGGCACTCGGTCTCCCATTGGCCCAGGTGAATGAGATCTGCAAAAAAGTGCCGGATTCGCCGAAGATGACGATCGAAAAGGCACTCAACCAGAGCGACGAACTCCGCCAGGCCTACGAAGGCAATCCCGAGGTCGCCGAATTGATCGACTACGCCCGTCAATGCGAAGGGCTTGCCCGCTCGGCCGGCACCCACGCCTGCGCGGTGGTCATCGCCGATCGCCCTCTGACCGATTTTCTCCCCCTGCAACGCGTCCAGAACAAGGACGAAGTGACCACGCAGTGGGCCATGGCCGACGTGGAAAGCGCCGGCCTCTTGAAGATGGACTTCCTGGGGCTGCGGAACCTCTCGATTCTCGCCCGGGCGGTCGACATCATCGAACAGACCCGCGAGCAGCGCATCGACCCCTACAAGTTTCCCCATGACGATGCCGAAACCTATGCCCTGCTCTGCCGCGGCGAAACCAAGGGCGTCTTCCAGCTCGAAGGCGGCGGCATCCGCGAACTGCTCCAGCGGATGAAGCCCGACTGCTTCCGCGACATCATCGCCACCTTGGCCCTGTATCGTCCCGGTCCACTCGAAGGAGGCATGGTCGACCAGTACATCGACGTCAAGCACGGACGCCGCGAGGCCGAATACCCCCATCCGCTCATGAAAGAGGTCCTCGAGGAAACCCACGGGGTGATGGTCTACCAAGAACAGATCATGCGGATCCTCAACCGGCTGGGCAACGTCCCCCTGGCCAGTGCCTACACCTGTATCAAGGCGATCAGCAAGAAGAAGGAAAAGCTGATCGAAAAGAACAAGGCCGCCTTCATCGAGGGAGCCCAGGAAAACGGATTGAGCGAGAAGGAGAGCATCGCACTGTTCGAGCTGATCGAGAAGTTCGCCGGCTACGGCTTCAACAAGAGCCACTCGACCGCTTACGCCTTGATCGCCTACATGACCGCCTACCTCAAGGCCCACTACCCGGTGGAATTCATGGCCTCGCTGCTCTGCGGCGACATGCCGAACCGAAATTTCACCAAGAAGGATTCGACGGTCGAACACCTGGAGGACTGCCAGCGGATGAACATCGAGGTCGTTCCTCCCGACGTGAACTCCTCCTCGCGAATGTTCGCGGTGGCCGACGGAAAAATCCACTTCGGGCTGGCCGCCATCAAAGGATGTGGGGACGCCGCCGCCGACGCCATCACCGCCGCCCGAGAAAAGGACGGACCGTTTAGGAACCTCTTCGATTTCTGTGAACGGGTCGACCCGCAGATCTGCGGCCGATCGACGATCGAAACCCTCGTCAAGGCGGGAGCATTCGATTCCCTGGGCGGTCACCGGGCGCAGCTCTACCAGGCGATCGAGCGGGCCGTCCGGGCCGGACAGACCGCCGCCGCCGACCGACGGAGCGGGCAGCGCGGCCTCTTCGACGATCTCGAGGACGAGCCGGAAGAAATCATCGAGGAGTCCGCCGCCGGCTTGCCCGAGGTGGACGAATGGGAGGAAAAGGAGAAGCTCTCCTACGAAAAGGAGGTCCTCGGTTTCTACCTGAGCAGTCACCCGCTGGCCGAATATTTCGACGTGCTGAACACCTTCCGTTCCCACAGCACCGAACAGGCTCAGCGACTGCCCGATCGTACCCAGGTGACCCTCGGCGGCATGATTTCCGGAATCAAACTCTCGGCGACCAAGAATCCCAAACCCGATCGCCCGAGCCGGTTCGCCATGTTCGACCTGGAAGATCAGGACAACGCCATCCGCTGCATCATGTGGCCCGATCAGTACGTCACCCAGAGTGACCGCGTGGAGCCGGAGGCGGTCGTCATCGCGCTCGGCCGAATCGACAAGAGCCGGAGCCAGTCCGACAGCGACGCCAATCTCGTGGTCGACGAATTGATGACGCTCCAGGAGGCGGAAAAACGTCTCACCCGCGGCGCGGCGATCACCATCCGGGAATCGGACGGCGAAGGCCGACTCGATCAACTGTACGAAATTCTCCGAGGATACCCCGGTCGGGGCGAACTCGAACTGCATCTGCACCTGAACGACGGCAAGCGGGCGCGGATGAAATGCCCGAAATTCCGGATCGACATCAATCCGGAGATGCGTCGCCGCGTGACCGATCTGTTGGGAGACAAGTCCTTCTGTCTCTTGCCCGCCCCCCAACGCAACCTCGGCCGTAACGGCCGGCATCGAAAAAGAGCATGAAGCAGCAAGCTCCGATTGTCGTCGGCTACTCCACGCCTCCTTCTCCCGGCAGACCTTTCCCTTCGTCCGACACGGTGCAAGAGTTACAAGAGTGGTGGCCGCCGCGGGACGGGGCCGACTCCCCCTCCCTATCCGAGACCATCCAGGCGATCGTCTCGAGCAGTTTCCGGCGGTCGACCGGCTTGGTCAGGTATTCATCGCACCCCGCTTCCAGACAAGTTTCCCGATCTCCCGCCATGGCGTGGGCGGTCAGCGCGATGATCGGTCCGTCCCAGCCATTCTCCCGGAGTTCTCGTGTCGCCCGGTATCCGTCCATCACCGGCATTTGCATGTCCATGAGAATCACCGAAATCGGAGAGCCTCCCCGGCGCGATTCCAGGGCCGCTTCCAGCGCCTCTTTCCCGTTCTCGACCACGGTGACCTCCGCGCCCGCCTTTCGCAGAACGATCGTCAGAAACCGCTGGTTGTCGATGCCGTCCTCGGCCAGAAGAATATGGGATTCGAGCTTCTCGGGAACCAATGCCTCTCGAGACTTTTCCTCATGCTCGCATCGAGAAAGGCACTCTTTCGGATGGATCAGTTCCCCATCCGACACGGAACCGATCCCGAAGGTGAATCGGAAGAGGCTCCCTTTGCCAAGCTCGCTCTCGATGACGATGTCGCCGGAAAGAAGCTCGGCCAAGCGTTTCGAAATGACCAAACCGAGCCCTGTTCCACCGTATTTTCGGCTCATCGAATTATCGCCTTGCGAGAACGGCTGGAAGAGCTTTTCGATCGCCTCCGGCGTGATTCCTTTGCCGGTATCCTCAATGTCGATCTGCAATCGCGGCTCTTCCTTCAACTTCATCATCCTCGTCGTCACCCGAACGTATCCCCGGGCGGTGAATTTGATGGCGTTCCCGATCAGATTGATCAGAATCTGACGGAGCCGATCGGCATCGGTATGAATCACCGTGGGAATGAGACCTTCGAAGTTGAACTGGAGGTCCAATTCCTTCTCTTCCGCGCGCACCCTCAAAAGCTGCCGGACGCTTTGCAGGATCTCGAGCAGGGAAGCCGGCTGCAGGGTTACTTGGAACTTCCCCGCTTCGATGCGGGAAATATCGAGAATGTCGTCGATGATCGTCAACAGCAACCTGGCGTTTTGTTCGATCGTCTGCCGGTAGCCCACGAGAAAATTCTGGCTGAATTCGCAACGTTTGGGACAACCATCCCCCAACATTTCGGTGAACCCCAGAATCGCCGTCAGGGGAGTTCGAATCTCGTGGCTCATATTGGCCAGGAATTGGCTTTTCGCCTGATTGGCCGTCTCCGCCGCCTCGCGGGAAGCCTTCAGTTCCAATTCCGTCTCCCGTCGAAACGTCACGTCCTCGACCGTCTCCAATGCTCCGACGATCTTCCCCGTCGCATCGCGGATCGGGGCGCCGCGACCGGTCAACCAACGCCCCTTTTTGCCCACGATCGAGAAGAAATCGGTGATCTCGTAGGCTTCCTCCAACAGGTCCGATTTGACATACCGTTTCTTCAGCTCCGGATCCTGAAGCGGGAACATATCTTCGACGAGCATGTCGACCAGGCAGTAGGTCGGTTCGGGGTAAAACGCCTTCCAATGGTCTTTCGTCCCCACGATATTCTTCGCGCGAATCCCGGTCAAACGCTCCAATGCCCGGTTCCAATAGAGCACTTCGTGATCGCGATTGATGACGAATTTCGGCATCGGTGAACCATCGATGATGTCCTGGAGCATTTGCTTGCGGTCGAGCAGCGCTTTCTCGAAACGGTTCCGCTGCACGATCTCCCGCTGCAGCTCAATGTTCATCTCCATGATCGAGTGCGTCCGCTCATCCACCATTCGTTGCAAATCGTTTTGATACTTCGACACCCCCCGTTGGTTCATTTGCCGTTCCGTCTCCAGAAAATGTCTACAATTCTCGGGCCGATTCCGACCGTGAAAAATCGCCCGGGCCATCATTTCGCAACTGCGATAGCCGCACGAGCGGCACTGACGCAAATCCTCCTCCGAGTATTTGTGCATCTGGTGGAAAACGGTCTCGAGCTGCTGCGGATCGGGCTCGGGCATCCCCTCTTCAAATGAACAACGGATGAATTCCTGTTTCAGCTCCTCGGGAGCGGGACTTTCGGGAATGTCGTCGGAAAAACCGAAGGTCGGACCTGATTTTCCACTCCCCTTTTGCGAGGCGTTTTTCGCCCCTCCCTTCTTCGCCGCATCGTTCGCCGACAACGAAAGCCGGCCCAGTGGACTGAAAAACGAAGTGGGGCACCGATGACGGCAATCGTACCAATCCAGGAGCAACACCCCCTGCTCCTTCAACTTCGGGAGTTTCGTGGGCAAGTGCCGAAGCGCTTCGAAAAGGTTTTCCGATTGCTCGAACCCGGCCAGGCGCCCTTCCCATTGCGGTTCCCATCGGGTGAGGATTTCGTGGGGAGCCCCTGGCAACACCAGCTCGCGACTTCGAGCGAAATAGGTTCCCGCCAGTGCATCCCCGCCCCCCGGATCGACGATCTCTCCGTTGCGCAAAAGGCACTCTTGAAGCGAGGAAAAGAGGACATGGTAGGTCGGCGAGCCCGGCCCCCGGATCGAGCGGCGATTCACCGGACACGGCGAAATCTGAACAAAGGTTGCTTGCGCCAATTCGGGGAAATTCCGACGAATCCACCACATCATGTGTGCCGCCGGATTCGCCAGCGGGACGAGATGGGAGATCAATTCCGGCCGATAGACCTGCACGAATTGATTGACCACCGAACAGGCGGAGGAAAGATAGGGCCCACCCGGCGGATCGCGCAACCATTTTGCGTAGTGTCTCGTCATCAACCGCGTCCCTAACCCGACATCGAAGATGTATTCCCCGGCGTATTTCTTGAGCCAGGAGACCAAGGCCGCGAAATGCTGCGGGAAGAGATGCGCCAAGCTCTCCGAAAGCAGCACGATGATCTGCTCATCGCGACGGAGCGCCTGCAAAAACAGAGGTAAATCGTCCACCGCCGACCGTGCCCCGTGACGACAAGCCGAAAGACAACGACCACACCCCAGGCAATGTTCATGATGCAGTTGCATCACTTCGCCACCACTGTCGTTGCAGTACTTGACCGGGCAAACATGCAAACAAGCCTGACAAAGAACGCATTTTTCCGGATCGACCTGGATCACTTGAAGCGAAGAGAGAGAACTATCTTTCATCGTGATTTTTCTTCCTCGATTTTTCACACTCGGGGAAAGGACCTCCAAGAATTCCCCCCCCCGATTCGCATCCCCATGGAAATCGCCAAAAATCCTTCTTCTCGTTAACACAACGCTCCCTGGTGCATTGCTCGACAATAATACATTACCATTTGAGTAGCGTATTGGCGCAAAAAATTTTCCCTCTTCCGGCGATCTCCCCTTCGCCCCCTCTCGAGTCAGGAAGGAGGCGAAGGGGAAAGAAGAGGTCTTCCAACGACTTAGGAAGCGCGATGGAAATGGAGCGACTGACGGACCGTTTCGATAAAGTTCCGGTGTCGAGCCAAATGGGGACGCCCCTGAAAAATTTCGAGCATCGCTTTTTTCGCTACATCCAGCACGAACAACCAGGCGATGCTGTACAGATGGACCAATCCCAGCAGGGGCCAGGGAACCTTGGGCACGAAGATCCCGAAGCCGCACAAGAGAATCGCCAGGATCTGCGTGGCCACGATGCCGCCTAGGAGCTTTCCGGCAGGATACGGCGGTTGCCAGAACCAGTTCGAGGTCCGGGTCGAGAGCATCAGCCAGTGCCCTCCGGCGACCAGTTGCAAGAACATGAGCGACTGCAAATGTCCCACATGCATCGCCTCACCGACCCAAGAGGCGTACCACTGGTTCCAGCCGGGGTCGCGAAACATGCCGATTCCCAAGACCAGCCAGAGGAAGGTTTCGGCCAGGCAGATGCCCCCCAAAACGCAGGAGGTGGTCAACAACTGCTTCATTTGGAACTTCGCCGGCCGGTCATCGATTCGGGTATTGTCGTAGGCGATGAGCATGATCGGGATATCGTCGAGCAGCGCCAATAGAATAAGACCGATCGCCGAAATCGGCATGAACAGTACGTGATGGGCGTCGCCCGAGCCGCCGAGCTGATAAAAGAACAGCGTCGAGAGAACGACGAAAAACATGATGTCGACGGTCATCGCCACGCGGTAGGTGGTATAAGCGAGCATCCGCTGAAAGATTTGTCGGGAAGACTGGATCGCCGTCACCACCGCCGAAAGCCCCGGTGCGGTGAGAATCACGTCGGCCGCCGCCCTGGCCGCATCCGTCGCCCCGGAAACCGCGATCCCCACATCCGATTGCTTCAATGCCGGCGCGTCGTTGACCCCATCGCCGGTCATGCCGACGTAGTGCCCTCGTTCTTGGAGCGACTGGACGATCGCGTATTTGTGTTCCGGAAAGACTTGAGCGAAACCATCGGCCTTTTCGATCCTCCGGGCCAGCGCCGGAGAGACCTCCTCCCCCTCCTTCCAATCCTCGAAGACTTCATCGGCGGGAATCAGGTGCGTTCCCAGCCCGAGCTGCGACGACGTCTCCTCGCCGATCGCCTGATGATCGCCGGTGACCATCTTCACGTCGATCCCGTAACGACGCGCCGAGGCGATCACTTCCGCCGAATCGTCTCGCGGGGGATCGAACAGCGGCAAAATCCCCATGAAGGACCATTCTTTCTTTCCCTCGCCCCGCTGAGCGACTCCCAGTGTTCGGAACCCACGACGCGCAAGCTTGAGCACCGCCTCCTCCGCCTCTCGACGCGGTTCCCCCTCTTGGCGGCAGAGATCGAGAATCACTTGCGGGGCCCCCTTCGTATAACGGGCTTCGGTCCCGTCGGGTCGCCGCACTCTCGACTCGGTCCGCTTGCCGACGGGATCGAACGGCACGAACTCGAGCATTTCATATGGCTTCAGAAGATCGGCGTTCTCCAACCCCCCGATCACGGCCTGGTCGATCGCATCGGCATTCTCCGGCTGCGAGGCCAGCGCCCCCGCCAAAATGCACTGCGGTGCACTTCCCGCTTCGAAAATCACCGGTTCGCCGAGAGTCAATTGGTTTTTGGTCAGCGTGCCGGTCTTGTCGGAGCAGAGAATATCGACGCCGGCCATTTCTTCGATCGCCTGGAGCCGTGAAACGATCGCCTTCTCACGCGAAAGCAACAGCGCCCCCAGCGCCATCGTCACCGAAAGCACGACCGGCATCGCCACCGGAATGGACGCAATCACCAGAATCAACACGAATTGCAACAGCGGAAGCAACTGCTCCCCGCGGACGATTTGCACCACGCTCAACAGAATGCTCAAACTGACCGAAAGAACGATCAAAAAGTTGCCGATCTTCATGACCGCTTGCTGAAAATGCGAAACACTCCCCGCCGAGCCGACGAGTCGGGCCGTCTTGCCGAAAAAAGTCGCCCCGCCGGTCGTGGTGACCCGCGCCAGCATCTCTCCCTGCTTCACCGAGGAACCGGAATAGATCGTTTCCCCCACTTTTTTGGAGACCGGAAGCGACTCGCCCGTCAGCGCCGCCTGATCGACCAGGAGGTAATCGCCCTTGAGCAGTTCCGCATCAGCCGGCACCACGTCCCCCAGACGCAGCCGGAGCAAGTCGCCTGGAACCAACGTCTCGGCCGGACAGGATTGCCAGGAACCGTCGCGCATGACCCGGGCATTCAGGGCCAACTGATTTTTCAGTGCCTCCAGGGCGTTGCTCGCCTTGAAGTCGTTCCAGAAATCGATCGCCGCGTTGAATACCAACAAGAAGACAATGATTCCGAAATCGGCCCAATGCCCCACGCAAAGCGACAACACGGCCGCCACCTCGATCATCCACGGAATCGGCCCCCAAAACCCCTTGGCCAGTTTCCTCCAGGAGGAATCCTTCTTCTCTTCCAAGGCGTTCGGCCCGTATTCCCGGAGTCGCTTCTCCGCCTCCGAGGAGTTCAACCCGATAAGAGAAGGATTGGGGCTGGGGTCGGAATGTTCGGGAGAGGGAACATTGGTTTCTTTTGGTGAGGACGGCACGACGGGGGGCTCGGAAGGCATCGATTCGACTCCTTTGGATAGCAACGGCGCAAGAAATCCGGAAAAGGAAACGGCAAACCACGCAACGTCGGCTTCAGGTGCAAACTTCATGCACGTCGCCTTCATCGTGAGCCGAGGACGCTCATGAATCGTTGCTCCTGTCGCGAACTTGCTGAAATATAGTTCGAAAGCGGGCATCCATCCGGGCCGGTCCCAAATCAGAGAGATTCCTTCCCTGAAACCTCCTCACCCGGAACCGGATACACGAATTCCGACGATGTTGCGGCGAATTCGAATTGCACGAAGATTTCGGTTCTTGGTCCTTATCGTGATTGGCAGAAGAAGGTACAATCGGCCGTTTTGCAGAAACGATTTCCGGGGAAATCGCTCCATGACCTTCGAAACCATCGAACATACGGCCGACATCGGGCTGCGTATCCGCGCTTCGAACCGTTCGGAACTGTTCTCGGAAGCGGCCAAGGGATTTTTCTCTCTTTTGCTGGCCCATCCGGAGCGGATCGAGGAAAAGGAGTCGCACCCGATCGAGATTTCCGGCGAGGATTCGGAAGATCTCCTACACGATTGGCTCGGCGAACTGCTCTTCCTATTCGACACCCAGCAACTGGTTTTTTGCCGCTTCGACGTCGAATGCTCCGATTCTTCCATCCATGGGATTTGCTTCGGTGAACCACTGGAATCGGAGAGACACCAGCCGGAAATGGAAATCAAGGCGGTGACCTACCACGGCCTGAAAATGCGAAGGATCGAACGTCAATGGCAGGCGGAGGTCATTTTCGATATCTGACCACCCCTCCCGGCCTCCGGCGACAAGCATCCCGCCCATTTTACGCATTCCCTCCATCCGGAACTCGCCGATCTCCATTTTTGCACCGAAGAAGAGAAATGAAGGCTGTTGCGTCGCTGCCGGGAGAATTCCTGTTTTTTTCTGATTTTTCCCGGGAAAGAGAAAGCGACTGCTTGAAAGGTAGCGTTCTAACGCTATATTAGATGATTTCAATGACGGGACACCCTGCCAGCTCATCCCGCTAGCGTAGCTCAATCGGCAGAGCAGCTGATTTGTAATCAGCAGGTTGTGGGTTCAAGTCCCTCCGCTAGCTCTCCGAGAATGAACGCTTTTTGCAGGATTTCACGTCGTTGCGTCGAGGAGGTGAGACGCAGTTCGGCGGAAGAGCGGGCGGAACTGTTTTTTCGAGGTCGAGCGTTTTCACTTTCCAAAAAAGGGCATCGGAGCGCCCATCACGCCCTGAACGGGGGGTTTCCCGAGTGGCCAAAGGGGGCAGACTGTAAATCTGCTGGCTCAGCCTTCGCAGGTTCGAATCCTGCACCCCCCACTTGAGCAAAGTGCTCAATTCCCATAGAAAGTAAGTTTGCGTCATTTTTCGCCAAGACCGCCCCGAAGGTGGTTCAGGGCGAATGGAGGCGTTGATGATTCGCGGGTCGGAGGAAGATGTTTTTCGCTATGGCTCGACCATTCGAAAGATTTGTCGACACGCGGCCCATAAAGAAAGCATTGGTGTTCGTTTTAGGATCCCACTTCTGGATTCAAGCGGGTGTAGCTCAATGGTAGAGCCACAGCCTTCCAAGCTGAAGACGAGGGTTCGATTCCCTTCACCCGCTCTGGAAGGGAAGTCGCCGACGTCGGCCGGCCGTTTCTTCGGTAAGGCATGACGACTCGTCGGCCTCCGACCGGTCGCGATTCTTCCGACAGGAAGTCATCGGCGGCAGGAAGAGGATCCCGGGACAAAAGTGAAGGAGTTCACCCCGTCGGTTTCCATCGGTGCTGCTGTAGCTCAGTCGGTAGAGCGCGTCCTTGGTAAGGACGAGGTCAAGGGTTCAAATCCCTTCAGCAGCTCTTCAACGAAACCGTGAGGACTCCTTCCGATTTTTACCGTCGTAAATGGTTTCAATTCACTAACGTACGCGTACAAAACAACGCAGGGAGAGACAGTCAAAAATGGCGAAGGACGTATTTAAACGTACCAAACCTCACGTCAACGTGGGAACCATTGGCCACATCGACCACGGCAAAACGACCCTGACCGGCGCGATTCTCGCCGTGCAAGGCGCCAAAGGTTTGGCAGAATTCAAATCGTATGCTGATATCGCAAAGGGTGGAACCGTTCGCGACTCCACCAAAACCGTCACCATCGCGGTGGCCCATGTGGAGTACGAAAGTGAAAAGCGTCACTACGCTCACATCGACTGCCCGGGCCACGCCGACTTCATCAAGAACATGATCACCGGTGCCGCCCAGATGGACGGCGCGATCCTGGTCGTCTCGGCCGCCGACGGACCGATGCCGCAAACACGCGAACACGTTCTCCTGGCACGACAGGTGAACGTCCCGCGACTGGTCGTCTTCCTGAACAAATGCGATCTGGTCGACGACGAAGAACTGCTCGAACTGGTCGAGCTGGAAGTCCGCGAATTGCTCAGCGAATACGACTTCCCCGGCGACGACGTGCCGGTCATCCAGGGAGCCGCGCTCCCGGCCTACAACGCGCCGGAAGATCCCGAAGCGACCAAGTGCATCAGCGAACTGATGGACGCGATCGACGATTACATTCCCGAACCCGCCCGCGAGCAGGACCGCCCCTTCCTGATGGCCGTCGAAGACGTGTTCTCCATCGAAGGTCGCGGAACGGTCGCCACCGGACGTATCGAACGCGGCGTCATCAAACCGGGGGAAGAGGTCGAAATCGTCGGGATGGCGCAAGAATCCCGCAAGACGACCTGCACGGGCGTCGAAATGTTCAACAAAACGCTCGACGAAGGCATCGCCGGCGATAACGTCGGATGCCTCCTCCGCGGCGTCAAACGCGACGAAATCCAACGTGGCCAGGTGCTCTCCAAGCCGGGCAGCATCACGCCGCACACCAAATTTGAAGCCGAGGTGTACGTCCTCTCGAAGGAGGAAGGTGGCCGAGCCACCCCGTTCTTCAGCGGATATCGGCCGCAGTTCTACTTCCGGACGACCGACGTCACCGGATCGTTGAACCTGCTCGGCGGCGCGGAAATGTGCATGCCCGGTGACAACGTGAAGTTGACCGTCGAACTGATCGCGCCCATCGCGATGGACGAGAACGTCCGTTTCGCCATCCGGGAAGGCGGACGCACCGTCGGTTCCGGCGTGGTCACGAAAATCATCGAGTAGTCGCGCCCGCCGTCGGCGGCGAGACGAACTGAATCGCTCGCAAGCGAGTGATCTTCAGACGTCTTCCCCCGAAAGAGGTCTCCCAACGGCATTTTGCGAAACCGACCGGAATGCTGCCGGAAACCTCCGGGAGAGAATGGGCGTTGAGAATGGAAACTCGGGTGGGCCTCGCCGGGTCGAACCAGACCCGCACGAAAGGGGCCGCCTCGGACAGGGGTGTAGCTCAATTTGGCAGAGCACTGGTCTCCAAAACCAGCGGTTGAGAGTTCGAGTCCCTCCGCCCCTGCTTGATGGAATGCCGTCATACGTTCCCCTCATGACGCCACCGCATCGTGTTGCATTCAGGAGAGTCCGAATCGGAAGAAGGACCCCGTGACTTCCCTCCTCCCGTTCGGTGAGAAAACACGGACCAACTCGGGAACCATCGCCCGATGATTCACTGACTTCCGCTAGCGGGTTGCCCCGCAAGGACCTGACCATCCATTTGTTCGACCATTTGTTCGACGACCGATTCGATCCGTCACGAACCGCACACATCGACGAAAGGCCTTTCCGTGTCTGCCTTTATCAAGGAACTGTTTCAATTCGGCTTGTATAAGCGGACGCAAGGTCGCATCGCCAGACAGCTGACCTTCGCGGCGATTGCGATCGTTTTCGTTATCGGCGCATGGCGGTACATCAATGTCGGCGGCGAAAGTTCCACCACATTCGCCGTCGCCGGGTTGATCGTGTTTCTGGGAGGCTGGTTGGCATATCGCTTGGTGAATTTTCCGAAGTTCGCCGATTTTTTGATTTCCGTGGAAGCCGAGATGGCGAAAGTCTCCTGGCCGACCAAACACGAACTGTATGCGTCGACGATCGTCGTATTGGTGATGATCGCCGTGCTGACGACCACACTGTTTTTATTCGACATGTTTTGGGTCCGGATCTTCCGACTGATCGGAATCCAGTGACCGGGAAATCGAGACGTGCCGCAAGGGCAAAAAAGGTTCCGGTTTCCAAATCGCACATCCGAGCATCCTTTTCCCAGAGCGATCGTCTCTTTCTTCCCACTTGCGAACGACGCCAGGCGTGTTCCGGGAAACGACTTTCGAACGAGGGAGGAAAAGGTAGTCATGGCCGACCAAGATCGTGACATCCATCAGCCGACGGAAAAGCAGCCACCGAGCGATGCGGCGATCCCTTCGGATAAGGACCCGGCAATGCCCGAACCTTCCGGAGAGATGATTCCCGCGTCGGAGGATGGCGATCCCACCCCGGAACACGAGACGAACGGAATCGAATCGGACGAAGCCGCTTCCGAAAAAAAGGACCTCCCGGTCGAAGCGCCTCTGCCGACGGAGCCGCAAGACTCCGATGCCGGGGATGACGGCGAAAAGAAGGAATCGGCCTCTGAAGCCGAAAACGAAACGTCCGAACCTAAGCAGGAAGAGAAAGAAGACAAGAAGGACTGGTTCATCCTCAAGGTGCAGGTCAACCGGGAAAATGCGATACGCGACAGCTTGGCGCGTCGCGTCGCCATCGCAGGCCTGGAGGAGCATTTCGGGGAGATCCTGGTCCCGACCGAAAAGGTGACCGAATTTCGCAGCGGTCGAAAACGGGTCGTCAAGAAAAAACTGTATCCCGGCTACATCGTGGTGCATATGGAAATCACCGACGATACTTGGTTTCTCGTCCGCGAGACGCCCGGCATCGGAGATTTCACCGGCACTCACGGGAAACCGACGCCGATGCAGCCGCATGAGGTGACCCAAATCCTCGCCACCGAGCAAGAAGAGGAAGAGGGGGAATCGCCGAAACTGAAGATCGGCTTCAAAAAAGGCGATCGCGTGAAAGTGAAGTCCGGAACCTTCGAGGACCTGGAAGGCACCGTCGACGAAATCGATCCCACCAGCGGACGCGTGAAGGTCATGATCACGATCTTCAACCGAAGCACCCCGGTGGAACTCGACTACTGGCTGATCGAAAAGCCGGACTGACCTCCCGAAAGAAGGTGGCTGCCTGAGAGGGGCCCCTCGGCGATTCACGACGATCATCCAGTGCCTAGAGAGCTATAGAAATCATCCAGCATCACCCGGTGTGCCTCCGATGGCGCAGCCCCTTTGCGTGTAAGGGAAATGAACGATGGCGAAACAACGTGTCGACACAGTGAAGTTTCATGTCCGTGGCGGGCAAGCGACCGCGGCGCCACCCGTCGGTACGGCGCTCGGTAAATACGGCTTGAATCTCGGTCAGTTCGTGCAGCAGTTCAATGAACGGACCAAGGAACAGACCGGTTTGCGCATTCCCGTGGCGGTCACCGTTTACAACGACCGCACCTTCGAACTGAAGACGCAGAGCCCCCACTCCGCCGACCTGCTCAAAAACGCGGCCGGCATCGCCAAGGGATCCGGCAATGTGCCGAAGGAAAAGGTCGGAAAAGTCTCCGAAGCCCAGATCGAGGAAATCGCCAAAACGAAATGGGAAGACCTCAATGCTCGAGACATGGAGCAAGCCAAGGCCCTGCTCAAGGGAACGGCGCGCAGCATGGGAATCGACGTGACCGACTGAAACCGGAGTCGGCCGCCGCTGCCTCCGGCCGTAGCCTTCCCTGTTCCCTCAACCTAAATCGGTACCCCACCACCGATTGTTGCCGAAAGAATCGAAAAGAGTCATGGTCCAACGATCCAAAAAATATCGTGAATTCCAGAAAAAGACCCCCGTCGAAGCCGTGTCCCTCATTGATGCGGTGACGTTGCTGAAAACGTTCGATCAGGGGAGCTTCGATCAGTCGGTCGAGATCGCCATGCGTTTGGGAATCGATCCGAAACAGTCCGACCAGTTCATCCGCGGCTCCTTGGTCCTTCCCCATGGTATCGGGAGAACCCTCCGAGTGGCGGTCTTCGCCAAGGGCGATAAAGCGGAAGAAGCGAAGGAGGCCGGTGCCGATGTGGTCGGCGAAGAAGACTTGGCTGAAAAGATCAAAGAAGGTTGGCTCGAATTCGATGTCTGCATCGCCACTCCCGACATGATGGGGATGGTCGGCCCCCTGGGACGGACCCTCGGTCCCCGCGGATTGATGCCCTCACCCCGTGCCGGAACGGTGACTCAGGAAGTGGCGAAAACCGTGAGTGAGTACAAATCCGGAAAAGTCGAATTCCGAAACGACAAAGCCGGCAACATCCACGCCATGGTCGGCAAAATCAGTTTCGATGCCGATAAGCTTCAGGAAAACATCGAAGCGTTCCTCCAGCATATTCGGAGCATGAAGCCCGCTTCGGTCAAGGGGCATTTCATCCGCAACGTGACGATTTCGACGACCATGTCGCCGGGAATCCGAGTGGCGGTCTGACCGAGCTTCGGTGTTCCGGACTCGGGCATCCTCGCTCGGCCGGTGCCTTGTTTCGCAAGTTGACATTTCCGGCACATCCCGTGCCCAACAAGATCATCCTCTTGTTGTTCCCCATCATCCAGACACTTCGGTAACGTCATGAGTAAGTACGTCAAAAATCTGATCAGCGATCATCTAAAACATCGGCTCGAGGGCGTGGAAAATGCCCTGTTGGTCAATTTGATCGGGCTGAGCGCCAACGCCAACAACCAGCTCCGAGCCGATCTTTCCGAAAAAGGCATTCAGCTTTTGGTGGTCAAAAACAGCATGGCCAAAAGGGCGCTCGAAGGAACCCCCCTGGACGGCATGTTCGACGGCGTCACCGGAAGCAGTGCCGTCTGCTGGGGAGAAGAAGACCTCGTGGCGATCGCCAAGGAGATCGTCAAGTACGCCAAGAACCCGGAGTTCGAAGCGTTCCAACTTCGAGGAGGTGTGCTGGATGGAGGACGTCTTTCTCAGGAAGAGGCGATCGCCGTCAGCAAATGGCCGAGCCGCGAAGAATTGCTCGCCACCATTTCGGGCCAAATCAGTGGCGTGGGGGCCACTCTTTCCGGTCAGTTGATCGGGCCGGGCGGTGCCCTGGCGAGTCAGATTTCCCAAAAAGCCGAAGGCGAAGACGGCGAAGACGGCGAAGAGGCTTCCCCGGCCGACGAAGAGGGCTGATTCAACGTAGGCACCGGTCGCGTCGGTGCCTTCCGGAAACCCAAGCGGGGGTCGGCTGAAAAGGAGATCTTCGGTCCGCTCCTCGACGATCCAGCCTTGAAAGAGGCTTTGCGAAAGGATCGACGATGCGAAGCGGAATCCGGCCTCGTCCGCGATCCACCTATTGATCAATCACGTAGATCCACATTTCACAAAAAGGTATCGGCATCCCCAACGCCGGCGACGGACGTCTCCCGACGGTGTCGTCTCCCCGACAATTTTTCAGTGAGATTCTCGGCGGAGGCGGCGGAAAACACTGTTTGAAGACTCCGGTCGGCGAGTCATCATCCCCCTGGGTGGGGATCCGACAATTCGAGAAAGGAAGAAGGACACGATGGCGACAGATGAAGCAATTCGTGAATTCCCCGCGGAAATCAAAGAACTCGGCGACAAGATCGTCGAACTATCGCTCAAGGATGCCAAAGAGCTGAGCGATTATCTCGAGGATGTCCATGGCATCAAAGCCGCTTCCGGCGGTGCCGTCATGATGGCACCCGGTGCCGGCGGAGCAGGTGGCGGCGAAGAAGCCGAACCTGAAAAGGACGAGTTCGACGTGGTGCTCGAGGACTTCGGCGACAAGAAGATCGGCGTCATCAAGGTCGTGCGAACGCTGACCGGCGCCGGCCTCAAAGAGGCCAAGGAAATGGTCGAAAAGGTCCCCTCCAAGATCAAGGAAGGCATCCCGAAAGAAGATGCCGAAAAGATCAAGAAGGACCTGGAAGAAGCAGGTGCCAAGGTCGCGATCAAATAGTTCGCCGCGGCATCTCCCTCCCGATGTGCGGACATTCCCCCTTCCGAAATGTCGTCAGCGCTTGCGCCGTGAAAAAAAAATGAGAAACCGAACGAGGACGATGCCTCCCGTTCGGTTTCTCTTCAATCATTCAGGACAAGACGTTGGTTTTATGTCTCAGGAATGTCTGAGGAATGCGAAGCGAACTCCTTGCGTCAACGCCCTTTGGGGCAATAGGGGCATTGGGAAACATAAAAGGGCTTAGGATAGCATTTTCTGTGCCAAATTCGTGAAAAACAAGAAAGAATGTACATCTCTTTCCATTTTTCGCCTTGTCCCGCTCCCCTTGAGCGCTTTATAATGAGAATCCTACTGGATGGTGCCGCCTTCTTGCTTCGACCCGAAAAGGCTCGGGCGAAGCTCACCGGGGATATTCTTCGTTAACCGGTTGCGAAGAACGTCTCGGTACCTGTATTGGATCGCGATTTGTGGTGTGACCGACTATGCCGAAGGAACGCAGTGAAATGAACGCCCCTTTTCCTTCAGAAAAGAGGTGCGTTTGCTCATTTCTTCTATATGCGACCTCCTTTCTTTCCAGGCTCCCGGTAAACTGCCGGTATCCGAGATTCATTTCCTACCGGAGGTGTTCCGCCGTGCGTCTTTCCTCAAACGGTTTCCGAAGGAGTCCGCCGCGCCAAAATGTCCCCGTCTCCGCGGAAGCGGCTTTTTCGCTCCCCAAGCCCCCATCCCGCCCCTTGTCTGATCCACCGGGACACCTCCCCTGGTCTCGCGAGGGATTTCCTCCATTCCCCTTCACCTTCCAGGATCGTCCGTTCCGAATCGCCCCTTTTCCCGAAAACGGCCCCATGTGCTATTTTTCCGAGCCGTCCTGAACCGAACCTTTTTCCGTTTGTCCGAAATGCTGCGAGCGCTGCATGCGTTGCGTTCCTCTCACTCGCGATGCATGCCTGTCCGGAAGCGAAGGCATCTCGATACCACACTGATATTTATTGTTGAAATGATCATCTCGATTTCCCCATCCTCGAAATCGAGTTCCGTCGGATCGGAAAGGAATCCCGGGGCCTCCGCCGCCGGCCTTCCCGAAATCACCTAAAAAATCCATGGCCCTATGTGAAAACAGGAAGATTCCGTGGAGAACCGCGGGGCGCCCCCCCGGATGTTCTCTTCCGTGCGATCTTTTTTTGCGGTCGCGCGGCCAATCTCGAGTCCAAATCTCGAAAAGGACACCGGCGATCCTTTTCGGGCGTACAGCGTACACCAACCGAATTCCACGAACAGCCCCAGCGGTGAACATCCAACCGTCATCCAGGAGGATCAAGCTCTATGGCCACCCCGTCGCAAAGGCGCCTTCTTTTTTCCGAGGTTCGTCGTTTTGGAAGCGAGGAATCCCTCCACGAAGTTCCCAATCTCACGGAGATTCAAACCGCCAGCTATGACGACTTTCTGCAATACGACGTGGCACCGTCGAAGCGGAAAGACCAAGGAATGGAGTCGGTACTGCGTGAAATCTTCCCGATCGAAAGTTACGACAAGTCCCTCCGATTGGAATACCTCTACTACGAGCTGGAAAAACCACGATACGATCCCCAGGAATGCCGCCAGCTCCGCTTGACGTACGGGCGTCCGTTCAAAGTGCGTCTGCGGCTGGTCAAGGAAGAGGAATCGACCGAGGAAGACGTCTACCTTGGCGATCTGCCGATCATGCTCGGCGGCGGTGAATTCATCATCAACGGGGCGGAGCGGGTGGTGGTCAGCCAGCTCCACCGCAGTCCCGGCATCGATTTCGTCCGAGAACAGGAAGGTGATCGCCGAAGTTACAGCTGCCGCATCATTCCGGAACGCGGTAGCTGGATCGAATTGCAGATTTCCCGGAAGGAGACGATCGCCGTCCGCATCGACCAGAGCAACAAACTGCCGGTCATGATGCTGCTCCGGGCCACGTCCCCCGAGTTCGGCGAGGATAAGAAAATCCTCCAGGCCTTCTACGAAACCACCACGGTGAAGATCACCGGAAGCGCCGCTTTGCCGAAGATCGAGGGCAAGGTGGCCGTGGGCGATATCGTCTATCCTTCTTCGAGCGATCGAGCCGGGGAGATCATCGTCGAATGCGGCCAGCAAATCACCAAGAGCAAGGCCGAAACGATCTGCACCTCCGGGATCAAACGCATCGAGGTCATGGACGATCAGCGCAACAAGCTCTTGCTCAATTCCCTCGAGGAAGACAAGACGGCCAGTCACGAAGAAGCACTCCTGCAGATTTATCGCCGTCTTCGACCCGGCAACCCTCCCCAATTGGAGAAGGCCCAGGAGCTTTTCCGCGAAAAGTTCTACGACACCAACCGCTACCGGCTCGGTCGGGTCGGTCGCTTCCGCATCAATCGAAAACTCGGACTGAATATCCCCGAAACGGAAATGACCCTCCGTCCGGAAGACCTCGTCGAAGCGATCGTTTATCTGAACCGTCTCTGGGGCGGCGATCGGGCGGCGGAAATCGACGACATCGACCATCTCGGCAACCGGCGTCTGCGGACGATCGACGAACTCGCATGCGAAGAACTCCGCAAGGGTTTTCTCAAATTGCGACGCACCGTCCAGGAACGGATGAGCCTTCGCGAAGAGGTGACCCCGCGGCATGTGGTCAATCCCAAAAGCATCTCCGCGGCCATCGAGTACTTCTTCGGTCGGGGCGAACTCTCTCAAGTCGTCGACCAGACGAACCCCCTTTCGATGTTGACCCACGAACGGCGTCTCTCCGCATTGGGCCCCGGAGGCTTGAACCGAAAACGCGCCGGTTTCGACGTTCGCGACGTGCACGCCTCCCACTACGGCCGCATCTGTCCGATCGAAACCCCGGAAGGTACCAACATCGGGCTGATTTCCAGTCTGGCCATCTATGCCGGCGTCGACGACTACGGATTCCTGATCGCTCCCTATCAGAAGGTCAAAAACAGCCGGATCACCGACGAGCACGTCTGGCTCCGGGCCGATGAAGAACACGAGGCGATCCTGGCCCCGGCCGATGTCCCGGTCGATCACGGCAAACTTCTGGAAGACACCGTGCTGGTCCGGCATCGAGGCGACTACACCACCGTCCATTCCAGCAAGGTCGAGTTCGTCGACGTGGCGCCGAGCCAGATGGTCGGCCTCTCGGCGGGACTCATCCCGTTTTTGGAACACGACGACGCCAACCGGGCCTTGATGGGCTCGAACATGCAGCGCCAGGCCGTCCCCCTTCTCATCTCCGAGCCGCCGCTGGTGGCCACCGGCCTGGAAAAAGACGCCGCCTTGAATTCGAGCCTCCTGGTGACCGCTCGAAAAGCGGGAACCGTCACCCACGTCGACGCCACGCGCATCGTCATCGACGAGACCGAGGAATACCCGTTGCGAAAATTCGTGGGGCTGAACGAGCGGACCTGCCAGAACCAGCAACCGATCGTCGAACTCGGTCAGAAAGTCAAGAAAGGCCAGGTCATCGCCGACGGCGCCAGCACCCAAGGCGGCGAACTGGCCCTGGGGCGCAATGTCCTGGTCGCCTTCCAGGCATGGGACGGCTTCAACTTCGAGGACGCGATCATCATCAGCGAGGAACTGGTCCAGAAGGACACCTACACCTCGA
Source organism: uncultured Planctomycetaceae bacterium (assembly GCA_964632505.1). Classification (GTDB taxonomy): domain Bacteria; phylum Planctomycetota; class Planctomycetia; order Pirellulales; family Thermoguttaceae; genus CAZWCE01. The sequence goes on from CAZWCE010000010.1 coordinate 68,618, forward strand.
TCCACATCGAGGAGTTCGACATCGAAATCCGCGACACGAAGCTCGGACGCGAAGAGTTCACGCGCGACATCCCCAACGTCGGCGAGAAGGCCCTGCGCAACCTCGACGAAAACGGGATGGTCCGCGTGGGAACCTATGTCCGCCCGGGCGACATTCTCGTCGGCAAGGTCTCCCCCAAATCGAAAACGGAACTGACTCCCGAGGAGAAGCTTCTCCACGCGATCTTCGGCCGCGCCGGCGAAGACGTCAAAAACGACTCGCTCGAAGTCCCCTCCGGCGTGGAAGGCATCGTCATCGGTACCCAGCGTTTCGCGTGCCGCATGAGTTTGACCGAGGAAGAACGCAAGGCGTTCGACGCGGAAATCGCCGCGATCGAGGAGGAAGGCAACGCGAAGATCGCCGAGGCGTTCGGTGAGATGATCCAGGAGATGGAAAAAGTCCTTGGAAAAACCCTCACCGACGAGGACGGCACCCCGCTGGTTCAAGATCAGAAACACATGTACATCGCCCAGCAGGCACAAATGTTCCGACTCGATTCGATCGAAACCCGGAGCGAGAAACGAGAGAAACAGCTCGAAACGATTTACGAAGAGAAGTGGCCGCTGGTGGAAAAGGCGATCGACCAGCGCGATCGTCGCCTGAACTCCATGAAACGGGGCGACGAACTCCGCCGCGGCGTCCTGCAGATGGTCAAGGTGTACATCGCGGCGAAACGGGTCATCTCGGTCGGCGACAAAATGGCCGGGCGTCACGGAAACAAGGGCGTCATCGCCAAGATCCTCCCGAAGGAAGACATGCCGTATCTGGCCGACGGCACCCCGGTGGAAATCCTGCTCAATCCGCTCGGCGTTCCCAGCCGAATGAACGTGGGGCAGATCCTCGAAACCCACCTCGGTTGGGCGGCCGCCACGGCGGGCTACCAGGCGGTCACCCCGGTGTTCAACGGTGCCCAGGAAGAGGAAATCAACGACTGCCTCGAAGATGCCGGGCTTCCCCGTCACGGAAAGGTCCGCCTCTACGACGGGCGAACCGGTGAACCGTTCGGCCAAGAAACGACCGTCGGCTACATCTACATGCTCAAGTTGCATCACCTGGTCGACGACAAGGTCCACGCACGGAGCACCGGCCCCTATTCCTTGATCACCCAGCAGCCGCTCGGAGGAAAAGCCCGATTCGGCGGACAACGCTTCGGCGAAATGGAAGTCTGGGCACTCGAGGCCTACGGCGCCGCCTACACCTTACAGGAACTGTTGACCGTCAAGAGCGATGATGTCGAGGGACGCACCAAGATTTACGAGTCGATGGTCAAGGGCGAAAACACTCTCGAAGCGGGCACCCCCGCCAGTTTCGACGTGCTGACCAACGAGGTCCGCGGACTCGGCCTGAACATGCAACTGGAAAAGAGTCGGGTGTGACCACCGCTTGATTTTCCATTCCCGGTTCCGCCCGATTTAGCAGCGAAACCAGACAACCCCGGCGACCCCGCCCACGGGATGCGAGCGAACCACTCCCTCCGGCGGCCGCTTAGCGAAAAGAAATCCACCACCTATCATCCTTTCCGAGAGAGGAGAGCCGGCAGTGAGCATTGGCGATACTTCTTACGACCGGATTAACGATTACGCGGCAGTGAAAATCAGCCTGGCCCGGCCCCAAGATATTCGAGGCTGGTCCTTCGGTGAAGTCAAAAAGCCCGAAACCATCAACTACCGGACTTATCGTCCGGAAAAAGACGGTCTTTTTTGCGAACGCATCTTCGGACCGGAAAAAGACTGGGAATGTGCATGCGGCAAATACCGCGGCATGAAATACAAGGGCATGATCTGCGACCGTTGCGGAGTGAAGATCACCCACAGCCGTGTCCGGAGGAAGCGCATGGGCCACATCGAGCTGGCCGCCCCGGTGGTCCACATCTGGTTTTTCAAGGCCGCCTCCAGCCGGCTGGGCGCCCTGTTGGCGATGAAGACCTCGAACTTGGAAAAGGTGATCTACTTCCAGGATTACGTCGTGGTCGACCCCGGCGATACCCCGTTGAAGCCCCACCAGCTCCTCTCCGAGGAGGAATACCGCAACGCGCGGCAGGAATACCCCGAGGGCAGCTTCGAGGCCGACATGGGTGCCGAGGCGATCCGTAAACTGCTCAAACGCATGGATCTCGCTTCCCTCTCGACCGAACTGAGGGACGAGCTGGAAGAGACCAAATCGAAGCAGAAAAAGAAAGACCTGATCAACCGGCTCAAACTGGTCGAAGCACTGCGCGACAGCGACAATCAACCCGAATGGATGGTGCTCGATGTCATCCCCGTCATCCCTCCCGACCTCCGCCCTCTCGTGTTGCTCGACTCGGGAAACTTCGCCACCAGCGATCTGAACGATCTCTACCGGCGGATCATCAACCGGAACAACCGTCTGAAAAAACTGGTCGATCTGAATGCCCCCGAAGTGATCATCCGCAACGAAAAACGCATGCTCCAGCAATCGGTCGACGCCCTGTTCGACAACGGCCGGTGCAAGCGTCCCGTGCTCGGTTCCAGCAATCGGCCGCTGAAGTCGCTGACCGACATGATCAAGGGCAAGCAGGGTCGTTTCCGCGAAAACCTACTCGGCAAGCGGGTCGACTATTCCGCTCGAAGCGTCATCGTGGTCGGACCGACGTTGCGGTTGCACCAATGCGGTTTGCCGAAAAAGATCGCCCTGGAACTCTACCAGCCGTTCATCATCCGACGACTGAAGGAATTGCAGCACGCCGACACGATCAAGAGCGCCAAGAAGATGCTCGAACGGAAAGATGAAGAAGTCTGGGACATCCTCGAAGAGGTCATCCAGAATCATCCGGTGATGCTCAACCGGGCCCCCACGCTCCACCGCATGGGGATTCAGGCGTTCGAACCGACGCTGGTCGAGGGAAACGCGATCAAACTGCATCCGCTGGTCTGTCGCGGTTTCAATGCCGATTTCGACGGCGACCAGATGGCCGTCCACTTGCCGCTTTCGGTGGAAGCCCAGGTCGAGGCCCATACCTTGATGCTCTCGACGAACAATATTTTCAGCCCGGCCAACGGCGCTCCCATCATCAGCCCGTCGCAGGACGTGGTCATGGGATCGTACTACATCACGATGCGGATCCCCAACTCCAAGGGCGACGGCATGATCTTCGCCTCGGTCGACGAAACGCTCCTGGCGCTCTCCCAAGGAGTGGTCGCGCATCATGCCGAAATCAAGGTCCGCATGCCCAAGGGACGCTGGCTGAAGGAAAACCCGAAAATTTCCGAGGGCGTGCTCTTCGACACCACCCCCGGACGCCTCATTTTCAACAGCATCCTCCCCGAGGGGATGCCCTATTATAACCAACCGTTGAAGTCCTCCGGCCTGGCGACGGTCATCAGCGATTGCCATGAATATCTCGGCCGCCGCGCCACCATCGATCTGCTCGACAACATGATGCAACTCGGTTTCCGCGAAAGTACCAAGAGCGGGCTCTCCTTCGCCACCGACGATTTGATCACCCCCGAACGCAAAGCGAAGATCATCGAAGCGGCCGAGAAGAAGGTGAACAAGGTCCAGAAACTATACATGGACGGAATCATCACCAGTGACGAGCGCTATAACCAGGTCCTCGACGGCTGGACCCACGCCCGCGAAGAAATCACGACGCAGATGATGAAGGAACTGGAAAGCGATATCCGGAGCGACGGTTATGTCAATCCGATCTTCCTGATGGCCCACTCCGGTGCTCGTGGAGGTGTGGAACAGATCCGCCAACTCGCGGGCATGCGGGGGCTGATGGCCAAACCGTCCGGGAAAATCATCGAAACGCCCATCAAGGCGAACTTCCGGGAAGGGCTTTCGGTGCTCGAATACTTCAGCTCGACGCACGGTGCACGAAAAGGCTTGGCCGACACGGCCCTGAAAACGGCCGACTCAGGTTACCTCACGCGGAAACTGGCCGACGTCGCCCAAAATGTCGTCATCACGCAGCACGATTGCAGCACGACGCAGGGAATCACCAAGGGCGTCATTTACCGGGGCGAGAAAGTCGAAGTGAGCCTCGCCGATTCGATACGAGGACGTGTCTCGCGAGCGAACATCGTCAATCCGATCACCGATGAAGTGATCGTCCGCGAAAACGAGTTGATCACCTACGAAATCGCCCGCAAAATCGAAGAGATGGGGCTCGAGAAGATCCAGATCCGCAGCCCCATGACCTGCGAGGCGGAACTCGGCGTCTGCTGCCTTTGCTACGGCATGGACCTTTCGACCAGCCGAATGGTGGAAGAAGGGATGGCCGTGGGCATCATCGGAGCCCAAAGCATTGGGGAACCGGGCACCCAGCTCACGATGCGGACCTTCCACATCGGCGGTGCGGCCGCCCGGGCCGTCGAAGAAAGCGAAATCCGCACCAAGTTCGCCGGGGTGGTCAAGCACGTCCAGCTTGAGGTCATCACGACCCAACAGGGGCAGAAGATCTCCCTCTCGCGAAACGGGGCGATCGCCATCTTGGATAACAAGGGCCGGGAACGCGAAAAATACAGCATCCCGGTCGGAGCCCAAATCCTCGTCGAGGAAAATGAAGAGGTTCAAATCGGCGGCACCCTTTGCACCTGGGACCCGCACAGCATTCCGATCCTGGCGAAAGTCTCCGGCGTGGTCCATTATGTCGATATCGTCGACGGCGAAACGGTTCGCATGGAAAAAGATCCCACCACCGGAAAAGTCCGCCGCAACGTCACCGATCTCAAGGGAGACCGCCATCCCCAGATCGATATCAAAGACTCCAAAGGCGACGAAACCCTCGACTTCTATTACCTGCCGGGCAAGGCGATCATCGAAGTGGAGGAAGGCGCGAAAGTCGCCCGAGGCACCCTCCTGGCCAAAACGGCCCGAGAAGTCACCGGAACGCAGGACATCACCGGCGGTTTGCCCCGCGTGACCGAGATTTTCGAAGCCCGCAAACCGAAAGACCCCGCGGTCATCGCCGAAATCGACGGCGACATCGAATTGGGCGACAAGCGGCACGGAAAGCGGACGATCATCGTCAAGAACGAGGAAACCGGCATCGAACGGATCCACGAAGTGGCCCACGGCAAACACATGCGCGTGCATGCCGGCGACTACGTCCGGGCAGGAGAATCGCTCACCGACGGGCCGCTGGTGCCGCATGATATCCTCCGTATCTCCGGCGAGGAAGCGGTTCAGGAATATCTCGTCCGAGAAATCCAAAACGTGTATCGTAGTCAACGGGTGAAGATCAACGACAAACACATCGAGATCATCGTCTCTCAAATGCTGCGAAAGGTGAAAATCGAATCCGGTGGCGACACGGGACTCCTCGAAGGGGTTGTACTCGACAAATTCTTCTTCCGACGGAAGAACAACGAGTTGATGAACTGCGTGAAGATCACCGACCCCGGCGATACGAAATTCGAAGAAGGAGCGATTGTGCCTAAGGACGTCTTCGAACAACAGAACGCCGAATTCGAAGCGACCGGGGGTCAACCGGCCGAAGCGGCCAAACCGAATCTGGCCACCGCCTCGACGCAGTTGCTGGGCATCACCAAAGCGGCGGTCCAAAGTTCGAGTTTCATCTCCGCCGCCAGCTTCCAGGAAACGACGAAAGTCCTGACCGAAGCCGCGCTGGCCAGCAAAACGGACCATCTGGTCGGTTTGAAGGAAAACGTCATCCTGGGACACCTCGTGCCGGCCGGAACCGGCTTCCGTACCTATCAGGAATCGCAGTGGCGCTATCGCCCCGAAGCGGCCGAGCAACTCGCTCAGGAAGGAATCGTCGGCGAAGATCGAGCCTTCCCGCTTCTGGAAGACGTTCCCATGCCCGAGGAAGACGAGGCCCCCATGCCGTCGGAAATCAGCGGCGGAACCCCCAGCCTCGACCAACTCCTCGGCGACGGGCCGGAACCGACCGATCAAGAGACCGAAGAACTGCCTCCCTCGGAGCAGTGATCGACCATCATCCACTCACCCCTTTTCGCGGAAGCCTTTTGACGGAAAAGCCCCACATGATTCGGCTTTCTTCAAAAATCTCCATCAATGAGCCGGGGGGATTGACACCTCGAAGGATTCGTGTAGGCTAATGAGATTCAAACACGAATCCTCCTGGGCTGCATCAGCGTGATTCATGCAGCCCAAGGATCGAAAAGAAGTCCTCGCAAGCTTTTTTTCAATGATTTTCGGGGACGCATCGTTTTGCGATTTCATCCAAATCTTTTTTGAGAAGAATTCATGCCGACGATCAATCAACTGGTACGAAAAAAAAGAAAAATTCCCCGTAAGATGAGCAAGGCCCCCGTGCTGGAAAGCTGCCCACAGAAGCGTGGCGTTTGCCTGCAGGTCCGCACCATGCCGCCCAAGAAGCCGAACTCCGCCTTGCGGAAAATCACCCGTGTGCGTCTTTCCAACGGGAAAGAGGTCACCGTGTATATCCCCGGCGAAGGACATTCGCTGCAGGAACACTCGATCGTCTTGGTGCGGGGCGGTCGTGTCCGCGATTTGCCCGGCGTGAGGTATCAGGTGGTCCGCGGCTCGCTCGATGCCGGCGCCGTGGACGGCCGCAAACAGGCCAGAAGCCGTTATGGGGCCAAGAAGAAATAGTCATGACCGGACGTTTTCCGGTTTTTTCCACGTAAAAAGCGGACGTGGGCCGGACCGGTCAAATTCACGTTCCGACGAATCACAAAACCGAACATTCCTTCCAACGATTGCAAGTTTTGGGAAATTGAACCGATGAGTCGATTTACTGCGAGTAGAAAACAGTTGACCGGCGATCCGATCTACGGATCGATCCTGGCCAGTAAGTTCATCAACTGCCTGATGTGGGACGGAAAAAAGAGCGTCGCCCAGAAGGTCTTCTACGATGCCCTCGAGATCCTCCGAGAGCGTGTGCCCGATGTCGAACCGATCGATGTCTTCACTGAAGGGATCGAGAACATCAAGCCGAACATCGAGGTTCGCTCCAAGCGCGTCGGTGGTGCTTCTTATCAGGTCCCGATGCAAGTGAATCGGGTACGGCAGCAGTCGCTGGCGATTCGATGGCTACTGATGGCCGTGCGCGACAAGAAAGGGCAACCTACCCACGAAAAGCTGGCCAATGAAGTCCATGCCGCATACAAACGGGAAGGAGCCGCCGTCACTCGGCGCGAAAACGTCCACCGTATGGCGGAGGCGAACAAAGCGTTCGCCCACTTCGCTTGGTAATTTTGAATATCACCGTTTGCCGCGTTTTTTAGCGCGGCATTCTTATGCGCGGTTCTATCCCGCGGCTCTCCCGTTTTTCCCGTGAACGTCTTCTTTCTCGAAGTGATTGCCCATGGCACGAAACATCGACAATATCCGGAACATCGGCATCATCGCCCATATCGACGCGGGCAAAACCACCGTGACCGAGCGGATGCTCTTCTATTCGCATTTCGTTCACCGTGTCGGCATGGTCGACCAGGGAACCACCGTCACCGACTTCGATCCGGAAGAACAGGAACGGGGAATCACCATCAACTCGGCCTGCGTCACCTTTCAATGGAAGAAACGCACGTTCAACCTGATCGACACCCCCGGCCATGTCGATTTCACGGCCGAAGTGGAACGGTGCCTTCGCGTGCTCGATGGCGCGGTGGTCGTGTTCAGTGCGCGGGAAGGTGTCGAGGCGCAGAGCGAAACGGTCTGGCGGCAGGCGGATCGGTATCATGTACCGCGAATTGCATTCATCAACAAAATGGATCGCGAGGGAGCCGACTTCTACGAAACGCTCGAAGAGATCGAAAAACGCCTCGAAGCGAAGCCCGTCGTGTTGAGTATTCCGGTGGGGGCCGGTCCTCCGCATTTGCCGGAAGCGTTCCGAGGGGTGATCGATTTGATCGAGATGCAAATGCTCACTTTCTCGACCGACAAACAGGAAGGGAAGGTTTTCAAGGAACCGATTCCCGAGGAGATGGAGGAAGAAGCACGAAAGTGGCGCACGCGATTGCTGGACGACCTTTCACTGTACAGCGACGAACTCACCGAATTAATTCTCGGTGAAGAAGAGATCCCGAAGGAGTTGATCATCGCCGTGCTTCGGAAAGCGACGATTCACGACCTGATCGTCCCGTTGCTTTGCGGTTCGGCGCTCGACGGCATCGGCATCCAGCCGCTCATCGATGCCGCCGCCGATCTCTTGCCGTCGCCGGCCGATATGCCGCCGATCCAGGGACAAGACCCTTCCAATCTGGAAGGCGAACCTGTCGAACGCCATGCCGACGATGAGGAACCGTTCTGTGGTTTGCTGTTCAAAATCCAGGCCGACAAACACGGCGACCTTCATTATGTACGTTTGTACTCCGGTTTTCTGAAACAGAACTCCCGCGTCTTCAATCCACGAAGCGATCAGAAGGAAAACGTCCCCCAGCTCTGGAGAATCCAGGCCGATCGCCGTCAACAGGTGAGCGACGCCGCCGCGGGGGACATCGTCGGCGTCATCGGGCTGCGAAACTCCGTCACCGGCGACACGCTTTGCGATGCGAAAAATCCCATCCTCCTCGAAAACATCACTTTTCCCGAAACGGTCATCTCCATGGCGATCGAACCGGAAACGATCGAAGAACACAAAAAACTTTCCGCCGTCCTCGACATGATGAAACGCCAGGATCCGACTTTTCGCACCCAGGAGAATGAGGAAACCGGGCAGATGCTCATCAGCGGAATGGGGGAACTTCACCTGGAGGTGATCAAGCACCGGCTCCTCCGGGAACACAAGGTGAAGGTTCGAGTCCACAATCCGCGAGTCAGTTATCGGGAATCGGTCCAACAGCCGAGCAAAGTAGTGGGAGAATGTGGGCGGACGATCGGCGGAACCCGATACACCGCCGAAATGACGATTCGCATGGAGCCGAAGGAAGAAGACGAAAACCAATCGGTCGAAATCCGGTGCGATTATAACGATCCGACCTTCACCGAGGAGTTCCGCGGCGTCGCCACCGAAGCTCTCTTCGAGGAGAGTCAAGGCGGCGGACAACTCGGCTTCCCGTTGATCAACGTCCGGATCACCATCGTCGATGTGAAGGTCCATGAAACCGAAACCAATGAAATGGCCCTGAGAGTGGCCGCCGGCGATGCCTTTCGTAAAGGACTTCAAGCTTCGGGCATCGTACTTCTCGAACCGATCATGCGACTGGAAATCGCGACCCCGGAAGAATACATGGGCGATTTCGTGAGCGATCTGCAGCAACGTCGGGCCATCATCACCAAGACCCACACTCGGGGAAAACTGACCCTCCTGGAAGCCGAAGCGCCGCTGGCGAATCTTTTCGGATATTCCTCGGCGATGCGGAGTCTCAGTCAGGGAAGAGCCACCTCCAGCATGGAACCACTCACCTACGGGCCGGCGCCTCCCGATGTGATCAAAAGTTTCATGCTGTAAACGCCGAAAGAAACTGTCCCCGCGGGATCCAACGTACCGGAAATCCCTACGACGTTCCGTGGACGTGTCCCGCTTCCAACACCTCGGCCGGGCATTCGGCGGCGATGACCAATTCTCCCTGCAGAATCCCTTTCATGCCACGCAATTCCGAAGCGAAATTCCGCAAACGTATCGCCTGACCTTTCAAGGCGAGCACTTCCATGCAGCGACTTGGATCCATATGGACATGCATGACCGAGATCGTCAAATCGGTATGACGATGCTGCAATTCCATCAATTGGTCGCGCAGGGAAGAACGGTGATGGTCGTAGACCAACGTCAACGTCCCGGCCACTTGCGACTGCCCTTTCTCCCAAGCCTGCTGGGTCAGTTTCTCGCGAATCAACTGCCGTACCGCTTCACTGCGCGTGGCGTACTTCTCGGCCTTGCAGTACTTGTCGAAGCGCTCCAGCAAGTCTTTCTCCACGGATACAGAAAATCGAACCACCTCGCTCACCGGATTCTCCTCATGTTCAAAAAAAGATTTCTCACCCCCCCCCATGGAACAACTTCATTCTCGACCTTCCTCGGCAAACTGTCAAGCTGAACGAAGGAGACAACTTGACTCAAACAGGTTTTATTCATGTTCGCATCAATAGTGTCCCCTCGGTTCATGCAGGGACGCCCGTGAGGCCGGGCTCTCGCTGTTCGCCGGGGTTCACTATAGATGCAACGCTCAATAATGTTTTTTTCGGCATTTCTCGATGAAATCCCTTTTCGAGGATGGGAGGCTCGAAATATCATTTCACAAAACATCCTTCCTTGCTTGCAATTAGTCTTTTCTCCATCGCTCAAACATCGATTCCGAGCAACGCAATCTTCATAAGTCTTTATCTCCAATATACTTTCGTCTTTCTGCTTTTTGGAGTTTTTTCCTTTTCCCCTATCCGAAATCATTGACAGCAACTTCTCACGCCTTCTATAATCGGAGCTGGAGAGCGGTGACGAGCCACACCCCCCTCCCCCATGAATCGGTGTATAGTACCCCCCCCTTTTCTTTTCTGCTCATAGCTTTTCTTTTCGGTGGTATTCATCATGCGTTGTCCTGAATGTTTTTCATCTCAGATACGTTTCAGCAGGAAGAATCTTCGCATACGCAACCTCCTAATCTCTCCCTTGTTCGTTTATGAACGATGCAAAGAATGTGGATATGGCTGGTACCGTCCGACTATTGTCGCGGTTGTGGCGAGGGTAATACGACATTAACCGATTCTTTTCATTGACCGATTGCCCTCATTGGCTTCGGCAATCGCTCCGTTTTGTTATCATCCCGTTTTCTGGTACAATGATTGAGTTCACCTCTCAGGCAGCGACATCACTGTTGCTCGCCCCAAGGGTGGAATCGGTAACCCCACCTCCCCGCATTCCAGGAGAATGGAGCATGTGCGCACATCCCTATTTTTCACATCTCACGGTCTATTGTTTTCTCCTATTATCGATGACCGCACCTTGCTCCGCGAAAGATTCTTCCCCTTCACTCGCCGAATCGCTCGCCCCCGGCGGAGTGGCCGTGGTCCTGACGAAAGCCCCCCTGCCCGAAACGTTTTCCCTGGTTGAAAAAAAGCCGTTCACGGTGCAGGTGCTCTTGCCGGAAAGCACCCCCCGGGAGAAGGTCGACGACGTCCGCCGACAGCTCGCCGAGGTGGGAACCTACGGAAAATCCAGTGCCCGGAGCATGGCGTCGCATCCCCTCCCGTATGCCGAGAATCTGGTAAACGCCATCTTAATGGACGACACGGCGGGCAAACTCGTCACGACGAAACATCTCAAGGAATGTCGGCGCGTGCTCGCCCCCTTGGGAATTCTCGTGATGGAGTTTTCCGATACGCATCCCGCACCGAAATCGATCGAGCAGCTTGTGAAAGACATCGGCCTCCACGTGCTGGAGTGTTCGCCGCATCGAATCGTGGTCAAGAAACCATGGCCGAAGAACATTGACGAGTGGACGCATCATCTACACGGCCCGAACGGCAACCCGGTCGCGAACGATACCGTGGTCGGTCCACCGGAACATTATCAGTGGATCTCCACTCCCGAATGGATGCGGTCGCACGAGAGCGATTCCAGCATTCGAGGTGTCGTCACCGCCGGCGCGCGATTCTTCTGCTTCGTCGATGAGGCGCCTACCAGCCTCGTCGGCCCGAAATCCCCCCCCGATCAATGGTCTGTGGTCGCTCAGGACGCATTTAACGGTGTCGAACTATGGAAAGTGCCGATTGACAATTGGGGATGGCGCCAATGGAAGCCTTCCTGGTTCACGCCACGTCCCGGCGTCATTCCCTTGAATCTCGATAAGCGCTTGGTCGCTACCGACAAGCACGTCTACGCCACGCTCGGCTTTCGCGCACCCGTTTCCCGTTTGGATGCCGAAACCGGTGCCCTGTTGAAGGAATATCCTCAAACCGCTCGGGCAAGCGAAATCCTCGTGCTCGAAGGCGATGAGCATCATCCCGAGCGCCTCGTGGTCACGGTCCTCGAAGAGGGATTCGATACCGCCCGCGTCCAGCTCATCGACGCCGACTCGGGCGAACTCCTCTGGACTTCCGAAAACGCGTACCGGGGAACCACCACCGATTATTACCGCTTCAACGCCATGCGGGGCAAGGTGCCCCCGGCCGATGTGGATCCGACGCTCGATATCGCGACCGACGGCAAAATCGTCGCCCTCCTCGATCAGGAAGAGGTCGTGGGACTCGATTTCACGACCGGAAAGCAGCTCTGGCGAACCACCTTCCCGCTCGTTCCGGAAGACTTTCACGCCGGTCGTATCGACGCCGAACATAAGGTGTGGACCGGGACGATGATCGTCCTCGACGATGTAGTGATCCATGCCAGTCCCCATCAGTTGGCCGGTTTCTCCGCCGAGTCGGGCAAACTTCTCTGGACCCAACCGAAGCAGTATCTCGGGCACCTCTGGTACGAATGGAAAGACGTCTTCGTCATCGACGGCCTCGTCTGGACTTGGAGCGCCGAAGTCGAGAAGGAACTGCTTCTGGTCAACGGAAAGGCATCCGGCGCCAGCCGATTCCCCGTCGCCATGAACGGTTATGATCTGCATACGGGAAAGAAGGTCGAAAGCATCTCTCTGGGGAAGATCTTCAAAACGCATCACCACCACCGCTGCTATCGCAACAAGGCGACCCTGCGATACATCCTCGCGAGTCGACGCGGCACCGAATACGTCGATCTGAAAGAGGGAATGCATACCGTGCACAACTGGGTTCGGGGCACCTGCCATATGGGCATGATGCCGGCGAACGGCCTGCAGTACGCCCCCCCGCATCCCTGCGTTTGTTACTCCCAGGAGAAGATCAACGCCATGAATGCCCTCGCGCCGGCCCGACCGCGGGGACCGCTTCCGACGTGGTCGCCGAAAAACACACGGCTGGAAAAAGGTCCCGCTTACGGCAAGGTTGCGACTTCCGCCGCGAAGCCTTCAAAACAGGACTGGGCGACCTGGCGAGGCGATTCCTTGCGGAGCGGTTCCGTGGAAACCACGCTCCCGGCCGATTTGGCGAAAAAATGGGAAGTCGGCGTCGGCGGACGACTCGCCGCTCCCGTTTCCGCGGCGGAGCTGGTCTTTTTGCCGGCGATCGATGCCCATCAATTGACGGCCTTCGACGCCGCGTCCGGCAAACGCCGATGGACATTCACCGCGGGGGGACGGATCGACACTCCGCCCACTTGGCACGAAGGGGCGATCCTGTTCGGTTCGGCCGACGGGTGGGTCTACTGCCTTCGGGCAAACGACGGACAGCTCGTCTGGCGTTTTCGCGCGGCGCCGTTGGAACGACAGATCGGCGCCTTCGGGCAATTGGAATCGGCCTGGCCCGTTCACGGCACGGTCACGGTCGTTGACGACATCGCCTACTTCGCCGCGGGACGCTGTTCCCATCTCGACGGAGGTGTCATGCTCTGCGGAATCGAAACGAAAACCGGAACGTTACGTCACCACCGGCTCCTGGAGGGACCCGATTACAACGTTGAGAATATCGAGCAGAATTATCGTCTGCCGCAAGGAGATCTGCCCGACATCCTCCAAAGCGACGGCGAGGTCCTCTTCATGCGGGAAAACGTCTACGACATGCAACTCGCCGAACTGCCGCGTCCGCCGAAAGAAGCCGCCCCCCGGGTGAGCACCACCTCGGGCACCTTTCTCGACGAGACCTATTTCAAACGTCTCCCGTGGAAACTGGAGCAGAGCGGCCACGCCCGGATGATCGTTCATGACCGTTATGAGGCGTTCTGCCTCCGCATGTTCGATTCGTTGCAGGGGCTCAATCCCGACGTCTACTTCACGCCCGGCGAAAAGGGATATCTGCTCTACTCCATCGATAGCGGCGACGGAGAGAAACGGTGGTCCCATCGTATTCACCTCCGCGTGAATGCCATGGCGTTGACCGACAACTTCCTGCTGGTTGCCGGCGCGCCGGACGTCGTCGACCCGAAAGACCCCCTCGGCGCCTTCGAGGGGAGAAAAGGGGGCCGATGGTTGGCCATCGACCGCAACTCCGGAGAGAAGGCTTGGGAGACCGAGTTGGAGAGCCCACCGGTCTATCACGGGCTGATCGCCGCTGGTGGACAGGCGTACCTATCCACTCGAGACGGCCGGCTACTCTGCTTCGGGAAGAAATGATGCTGAATCCCGGCTTCAAGAACTTCAACCGACCCCGGTCCACCGCGACGGGGGCCGGTTTTTCATCCACTCGGCGCGACTTGTTCAGAGAAAGTTGATCAGGCTGAGCTGGAACATCTTGCTGGTCGCCTGAAGACTCGCCTGATAGGAGATCTGCTGGTTCGTGTACTGCACGACCAGGCTGGAGAGATCGATCTCATGGGCCTCGCTCAGCGCAGTACGGAGATTCACCTCTTCATCGTCCAACCGAGCGTTGATCGTATCGAGCCCTTCCTGACGCACCCCCAACTCGGCCCGGGCGAAATTGATCCGATCGACCGCCTCGTCGAGTGTGTTCACCGCCCGTTCCACTTCGAGCAAGTCCCCGCTTTCCAGACCCTGCTGAAGCCGAATCATCGCGTTGAAGAGCGAATTCGCTTCCCGCGGGTTCGGATCCTTCCCCTTGAGCTGGTCGTCCTCACCGCCTTCCATCACCGGAGGATCCAACGGATTGGTCAGGTCGATCACGCCCGTTCCATCGCTCGTGGTGCCGTCGCTGTTCGTGCCGTTGATCACCTCGAACATCGTTTTCAGTTCCCCGGTCGCGTTGTCCTCGAACAACGTGATGATGTCGTCGGCGGTGGTGATCGTATCGTTCACCTCGAACCGCAGAATACGGTTCACCGAATCCCAGGAAAAACCGGTATCCCCGGGATTTCCCGCGGGAACCGTATCCTCGAAGACAATCGAAACATCATTGGCGTAGGTGCCGGTCGAGAGTGCCCGGAAGAGGAGATTGCTGTTCGGCGCCGTGGAGGCGACGTTCGTGCCGGCCCGGGTGCCGACGGTGGTGGTCGTCTCGTACTCTTCGCCGGAAGGGATGAGCCCAAGGTCGATCGCCGCCGTGCTCAACTCCGCTCTCCGCACGGTCGTCTCCTCGATTCCGATACTGTAGTCGGTCAACTCGATCCCGTTGCCGTACTCCGCCAGGGAGGCGACGAGCCGATCGTCGGCGTTGTCCGGGTGATCGTTGATCGCCTCGAGCACTTCCTCCATCGTCAAACACCCTTCGATGTCGATCGCCAGTGTCACGCCATCCTTTCGGGTGATGTAGAAATCGGTTCCGCCGTTATCCCCACCGGCCGTCTGCACGGAACCGGCGTAAACCACGCCTTCGCCGGAATTTTCTCCGAGTGTGTCGTCCAGCTCCAGGGTGAAATACTCTTTCGGCCCCGGCAGTTGATTGAACGCCTCGACGACTTCGCACGCCCGCGTCGTCCCGGGATTGATGCCGATGGTGATCGTCTTGGCCACCTGATCCCAAGCGACGGAAACATCATCCTGCGGCGGACTGTGCGCGACGAATTCGAGCGTGTAATCGTTCCACGGATCCCCTTCCTGCTTCGCGCGGAGGATCATCGCGCTGTCGGCCGACATCTCCTGATAGACCGCCTCGGCGTTCGTGCCGGGCCCTTGGTAGTCCATCACCCCCCGCTCGTAGTCGAGTTCTTCGAGCTTCGTTTCAAGAGCGAGCGAACGGATCCCCAATTGCGAGGCGGAATCGCCGCCGTTCTCCCCGATGGTGAAGTCGGTCCCACTGATGCGCGTCCGCACGTCGATTCCGTCCAGGTCTTCGTTGATCTCCGCCGTCACCCCGACGGTCGGGTCGTTGATCTCGTTGAGCAGATCGCCGAACGTCTCGCACTTGGTGAAGTCGATCGTGTGCGAAACTCCGCCGTTCTCAATCTGCAGGCCTTCGCGATCGAGTGATTGTCCCGAACCGTAATCGGTCGTGCCGAAGACCCATGGTGAATTGGGAAGCAGCGGTACGGTCCCTTGACCGGCGTCTTCCTCCAGAGCAGTATCGAGGGGATCGAGCCGGGCCTCCAGCGGCGGAAAATTGGCCGGGTCCGCCGGATGATTGATCGCCCGAATGATGTCCTCGGCGGTCGACGCATCGGGATGAATATGCACCAGCACCTGATTCGTCGCGGCATCATACTCGGCCCATTCCGCGTCGGCATCCGGAGGAATCGTATTCTCGGCCACCAGGGCGATGTCGATGCCGTTCATGTTCCACGTATCGGTCACGTTGCCGTCGGCGTCCTCGTACTCAATGACTCCGCCGTTCTCTTTTCCTTGGACGATCAGATTATTGTTCTTTCCTGCGAATCGGAGGTAAGCCCGGGTCTTGCTTCCCAAGAGATCCTCCACGGGCGTTGCAAGAGAAACGCTCGGGTCGAGATCCTCCCCGACGATCACGCCGGTCGGTGAAGGATCTTCGGTGAAAATCCCCAACTCGTGAGCGACCATGCCGATGCCGATCTCCTCAATCGCCAACTCGCCGGGAGTGGTTGTGTCCAGAGCGATGTTGATGCCGTGGTCGGTCAGTTCGATGTTGAGTTTCGCACCCTCGGGAGCGTTCTCTTTGATCTTCTTGCAGGCGTCTTCCACCGTGACGCAGTTGGTCATATCGACGACCTTGCCGGTGGTATCTCCCGAGGTCGTGTCGGTGTATTCGATACGGATCGATCCCTCCCCGACCCCTTTACCCCCGTTCAGTTCCGACAGAAGCGTCGTTTCGGTCAACGCGGGATTCAGATCGGTCCTACCGCGAACCGGCTCCGAAATCGCTCCGAAAACCTCCACCCCGTTCATGTTCGTCTGGCTCAAGAGATCGAAATCGGACCAGGAAAAGATATCCGATTCGTTGCCCATGTACTCTACCGAATAGGCGTCCTCACCCCACTCGAAGGGCCGGGTATCGGTCACCGAACCGGTGAAGAGATAACGGTCGCGGAACTTGTAATTTCCGACCGAGACCATCTGCTGCAAGGAGAGTTTCACCGTTTGGGCAATCGCCTTGCGCTGGGTGGCGCTGGTCGTGGTGCTGAGCGACTCCAGTGCCAACGACCGCGCCTCGTTGGTCATGTTGTTGATTTCCGAAAGCGACGAATCACTCGTGGTCAGGTACGATTGCGTCGCCTCGAGGTTGATCTTCATCTGGGCTTTGCGTTCCAACTGCGCCTGAAGCGACATCGCCGTCGAGGCTTGGAACGGCTCGTCGCTGCCGAAATGGTAGCGCAGTCCCGTGCTGAGCTGATCTTCCAACCGGAACATCTTCTGCTGCTGCGACTGTACATTTGAGAGCATCGTTCCGGAAACCAGCGAATGGCTGATCCGATTGAACGAAAAGGCCGAAATGGAATCCATCGTTTCTGTTTCCTCTCCCCAAGGAATCCCCGTGCCGGAATCGGCCGGTCGGTCAAACCGGCAAGGAACGGTTGGGTTATATCGTCATCAGTGTTTCGAGCATCTGGTCGATCACGCCGATATATTTGGCCGATGCTTGATAGGAACGCTGGAACGACATCAGTTGCACCGTCTCCTCGTCGACGTTGACCCCACTGATCGATTGTTTCTGGGCCTCCAGGGTCTTTTGGAACATCCGATCCCCTTGCGCCATCGATTTCGTCACCGCGGCATTCTGCGTCATCTCGTTGACGATCCCTTGATAGATCTCCATGAGTGTCTGGTCATCCTGCTCGGGTATTTGAACCTCCGGCAGATTTGCCAAATCGACTGCGTTGTCGGTATCGTGTCCGATGCCTTCCTTACTCGCGGCGAACTTGCGTGGATCGTCGATGATCGTCTCGTTCACACCGATATCCGTTCCCTTCGACCCGGTGAAAAACACGTTGATTCCCAAAGCCGCGAGCACACCGCTGCTGTCGTTGGAAAAGGCGAACTCCACGTCCTCCGCGTCGGTCTCGATGACCAGTTGATGATGATTGTTGATCGTGGCGCCGACACCGTCGACCGCGTCGATCGCGTCGCGAAGATCCTTTAGCGTCATCCCTTCCAGGGGGTCGGGCGGATCGAGACCGAAGGGATCGGCGTCCGGATCCTTTTCCGGAACCTCCTCGAGGGGGACGCGGATCCGCGTGGTCTCGGTCAGCCCCGTCGTCTTGTTGCGGACCAGAAAATCGAAGGCCCCGTTTTTCGGCGTGAAGGTCAGCCCCGCTTCATTCAGCGCGATATCGTGTTCTTCGACCTTCGTGATCGCCGTGAGCTTCTCGTACCCCGAAAGCCCCTGACCGGACGTAAAAATACGATTGAACTCCCTCACCAGCGTTTCGGCGTATTCATCGAGCTTTTCGGTATATTTCCCGTAGATGTCGTCCCGAGCATGATACATCCCCTGCAACCTGCCCGAAGAGACTTCGAGCTTCCGCGTCGTCTGTTCGATGCGTAGCGTGGCCAGCGACATCCCCGCCCCTTCCGGTGTTTCGTACTCGACGACCAGATTCCGCTGGATACTCTCACTCACCAGCACGTCGGATCCGCAATAGACCGAGATCATGCCCGTGCGGTCGTCCTCCCGCGTGCGGACGTTGATGATCTCCGAGAGCTTCGAGACCGCCAGCAGACGCTGGTCGCGCAGTCCGACCGCCTGGCTGCTCGTCTTGCTTCCGGCCTCAATGCCCGCGATGTTCATGTTCAGTTCCTGAATCTCCTCGAGCAAGAGATTGATCGACTCGGCGGTGTCGGCGATCTGCTCATTCACCTCGTTCCGCATCTGGAGAACCTGCTCCGAGGTGTGATTGATGTCCTCGCTGAGTTTCTTGCCTTGCACCGCCGCGAGATGACGGAACGACGTGCTCTCGGGCTGGTTGAGCACATTGCTGATGGAATTGAAAAATTCGTCGAGCGAGGTGCTCAGATCTTCCTCGGTCAACTCACCGGTGAGCGATTCCAGTTGCGTATAGTGTTTCTCCTGGGTCGAGGTATTCGTCGCGTCGCTGATCGAGAGATTCAGCCGTTCTTCCAGGTAGGTGTCGATCACCTGGGTGACGCCTTCCGATTCCACGCCGGTGCCGAGGGTCGTGTTGCCGCGCCGTTGCGTCGGCGAAGTCTTCAATTCCAACTGCTCGCGGATGTACCCCGCCGTGTTGGAGTTTGCAAGATTCTGGCCGACCACCTGCATCCCCATCGAATTGATCTGCAGGGTCCGGGAGGCCATGTTCAACGAACTGAAAAGTGACATGATTCCATTCTCTCAGGATTGATTCGTCGCCATCCAAACAGATTCACGCGACGCGATCCATCAACGATCCGCCGGTGGGCCCGACACTCTTGTGACGCGCTCCGTTATAAGTGGCGTGGTTGCGTCCTCGCGTGGCGATGATCTCCAGAATTTGCGAAAGATGGATCAACGTGCGCTGCGTGATCACCCAGTTCACCACGCTCTGATGCCGCAGAAGCCGCGTCTGGCCGGAAGCCTTCCGGAATGACCGGGCCAGATCGCCCTTCTCCGATTTGGAAATCGCCTCTGAGAGCGATTGCAGACTATCGGCGGGCAATCCCTCGGCGGCGGCGCGTTCCAAGAGCGACTGGCGCCGTTGCATGCATTCCTGCAAACGCTGCATGGCCCCCTCCTCCTCCCCGGCGATTTCCCGAAGCCCCTGTTCGTTCGAATCGGCCAACATACGCCGCTTCCGAGACAGGATATCGAGCGTTCCGACTTGCACCTCCGACAGATCCCCCAAAAAATCGGCCAGTTCCGTTTCCCATGCTGTCTGCATGTTCTTCCCCTTGCATGATTATATGTATAGATAGTTAATACTCGCAATGACTTCGGCGACCACACGTTTCCGAAGCGCGATCGACTGCGCGACTACAGTTGACGTGGAGCGTTCATCAATTCGAACATCGGCTGACTGAGCGTTTCCGAAGTCGCCTCGGTCATCTTCTCGACCAACACTTGATCGAGCTGCTGCTGGAAAATCTCTTCCGCCCGACCTCCGTGAAAATAGGGGTTTTCATCGAGAGTCTTCCGCATCGACTTGACCATCTGCCCGAAGATCATCTCACCGGTAAACTGGTGGAAGACCTTACGGAATTCCTCTTGATCCTTCCCTTGACCGCGTTGCGGTGCGGTCGGCTTCGGCTCCATCGCCTGCCGCATGGCCAACTGACTACGCCCGATCGTTCCCATGGCATCCATACTGATCTCCCGTCTCTTAACGATGTATTCCCTCGAGTCCCTTATTCGATCACCAGTTGCCCATAGAGTTTGCCGGTCTGGTCGATCATTTTGAAGATTTCGATCATGTCTTCCGGTGGAACCTTCACCTGGTTGAGTGATTCCTGAAGTGCCTTGAGCTTCGGGTTCAGCTCTTGATTCTGCAACCCTTCGGGGTTGAGCGTCACAAACCGCTCTTCCTGATTCTCGTTTTGTCCGCCGACTTGAATCGTGATATTCTTGTGCGTGATCGTCATCGGGGCGATCTCCACCCCCTCGTCGACGACAATGACCCCCGAACGCTCGTTGATGACGATTCTCGGCGTCGAATCGGCGTCGAACAGCTCCTGATCGAGGATATCGGCAATGAACGGGACAGGGTCATCTTTGTACACTTCCGGCATTTTCACGAGCACGTTTTGCTGGTTCGCTGCTCGGGCCACTTCCAAGCCCGCCACCTCATTGACGGCGATCGCCACCGCCTGGGCCTTGCGCCAATCGGCGTGATTCTCGTGCAAAACCAGCGTGATGATTCCCTCTTTCACGTAGGGATTGAAGAAGTCCTGAAGCATGCGGCAACCTTTGGTGATCTTCGCCGTGGTCGGATTTTCGGGGTCGACGACCAGCAATCCACTCGACTGCCCGTAAACGATCGCCTTGGAAGGGTCGGTCGCCGGCGTAGGGCCGATCATCGAGGTGACCAACAACTGCCCCCCCTCAAGGCTCGAAGCGTTCGCGATCGAGGCGACACGGCAATCCAACAGGCCGCCCTCGCGAACCCCTTGCGGCGGAATCGTCGCGGTGACCGACACGATCGCCACGTTGCTCACCCCGCTCAACTCGGCCGGTGCAATGGACTGATGTCCACTCAGTTCCAACAGCTTTCCGAGACTCCGGGCCGTTTCCATAAAATCGCCCGATTGGTCGCCGGTGCCGTTCAGACCCACCACCAGACCGAAGCCGTGGATCGTGTTCACTTCCTGCCCTTTCGGATAGGAAACCGTCCCCACGCGCAAACCGCCCAGGCAATGCACGCCGAAGAGGCACGCCGTCAGAAGCGAACCGGCGAACACCAGATACGCCGGAACCCGGAAACGGGTGAGACGGTAGGTTCGTTGTTTTTTCATCGCAGATCTCCGAATATTGAGCGTCGCATCCATCGTGAATCATCTCGAAAGAAACAAGGTTGGATCACTTCAGAAGGGGGACACATGGTCGAGCAACCGCATCCCCCAGAATCTCCGGTGACTGTCGTAGACGCTTCCACTGGGAATCTCCGTGATCGTCTGTTTGAACACCCGTTCACTTTGTACGATATTATCCGGTCCGACATCCTCCGGACGAACATAGCCGCTGAAGGAGAAGACCTTGTTCTCCTCCCCGATACGCTGGCTGTGCGTTCCTTCGAGAAAGAGAAGGCCGTTGTCCTGGATCGAGGCGACCTCACAGGTGATGCGGAATTCGAGCGAGTCTCGGCGTTCCAGATCCCCTTCATTCTTGATTTTCTGATCGAGCTCGGCCGACACGGCGGGTTCGCCCTCCTCCATCGGATCGGGAATGAATGAAAGCCCGTTGAATTTGATCCAATCGGTGATGGCGAAACGGTGATCCATTCGTTTTTTCCGTTCCAACTCGCCGCTGGTGGTCGCTTCCCATTTCATGTCGACGTTGACCGTCACCACATCGTGCTCGTGAAACTCACGACGTTCCGGACGAGGTTGATAAGTGTACGACGTCTCGGCCAGAGTCAACGGAGCCGACGATACGGCCCTTTGAGCCGGACGGTACAAGCTGGAACTCTGTGCTTCGGCAGATCGGTTCCCCGAAAGCATCGTCGAAGCCATCAGAGCGAGGGCGACATAATAATATTGGTTCGATGTACATTTCATGCGATTTTCCTATCGTCTTGTAAATGATCTTTTATTTGCGATGACGACTTCATATTCCTCTCATTGCGGCCGCGCTCTTCTCGAAAGCAGCCGTAGGCCGGGGCTTCCCGCAAGCGGAATCCGACCGGTGGGGCTTGTTGTCGTTGGAGATGACAAGACCGTGGATTCTACGTTCGAACCGGCATGGGAGGAAGGCGACGGGAGATGGCGACTCGCCGAATGAGAAGGCGCTCGATGGGAGACGGTTTGCATCTCCGAACCCTCCTGCCGCCGCGTCTCTACGACAGGTTCGCGATATCCGCTTTGTATCACGTCCCGTTTTGTGGATGTATCAAGCGAACCGCTCACCGGGGCAACGTTCCTCAACGGACGGCGTTCCGAGGGCAGGTTGGCGGTGCTGGAAGTCGCCGTCGCCATGATCTCCACTTCTCCATGACCGCACACGCGGGCCAGGAAAGTACGACGATGAGTCGACGACTCGACGGTGACCAAGTCGCCCATCGCCCCGTTTTCCTTTGCACGGCCCATCAGCTCCACCACGATGCCCGGCGCCCGGGAGTAGACCGTCACGACGCTGTTTCTCTCGACGATCACCGGGGCTTGAATCATCGACGGTTCGACGACCATTCCGGCGGAGAGCGTCCGCGACGCCTCCTTCCCGACCACTTCCTCGATGTGCGGGAATCCCTTTCCGTTCTCGTTTTCCGCTCGTGAAAGCGTGACGTCCGCTTCGCTCAAGAGCATCCCTCGAGCGACCGAACGCTTCATGACCACCACTTGCGGCGCCAGCGTGACCAACGCATCGACACTCATCCGTACCGGGGTATTGCTTTCGGGATCATATCGATCGTAAGTCAACGTGAACTGCTGACGCCCTGTCCAGGGAGTGACTCCCCCTTCGACCGACTTGATCTTCCCGAGCATTTTGAGCGAAGCCGCCTTCTGAGGATCGAGACGCACCTCGACCTCCCAACCTTTCTCGTCGGAAAGATTCTCGCGAAGATATGCCGTGATCTCTTCGCCGATCGACTGTTCCATTTGCTCGACGCGGGAAACGGTCATCGGAGTCGTCTTTTTCACTTCATGACGCCTTTTTTCCCCTTCGATCAAGATTTCTCCCGCACCGGTGAAACGGTGATCGATCACCGAGACGCCTCTCAGCGAAAGGACGTCGCGAATTTGGGGGAATCGTACACATCGCTTCGTTCCCGGAAGAGGCGCGGGAAAAAGCACCGTCGCTTCCAGACGTTCGATGTCCTCGGTCTTCTCCGTTGGCTGGGGGAGGATTTTCGCGATCGTCCCAAGCCGAATCATCGAGTCGGAACATCGAGCATGGGCCAGGAGCTGGATTTCGGCGGCTTCGGATATTCCGGCCCCCATCATTCCGAGCCACAGCGCAACGATGCAAGTGACGAAATGAAAACAGTGAATCGGCATTCGAGGTGGTGATTGGTTCATCGTGATCATCCACATGTTGGGAGTGAGAAAAGGGAAATCGCTAGAAGAGAATAGTCAACGTCAACGCTTGATCGTGGTGACCGTTTGGAGCAATTCATCGCCGGTTTTCACGACCTGGCTGTTCAGTTCGTAGGCCCGTTGCGTCGTGATCATGTCGATCAGTTCGTTCACCGGCTCAACGTTCGACATCTCCAGCGAGCGTTGTTTGAGAGTGCCGAACTCATTGTCCCCCGGATTGCCGTCGATCGGTGGACCGGAAGAATCGGTCTGCTGGAACAGGTTTTCACCCAACCGGAGAAGACCTTCGGGATTGATGAACTTGGTGAGCTCGATCTGTCCCACGTTCTGCAATTCCAGTGCCGGCGGCTGCTGGATCCAAACCTCTCCGTTGTCGGCGATTTCGACCTGCGTGGCATCGGCGGGAATGGTGATCGCCGGTTCGAGGACATAGCCGGTGCTTCCCGAGCCGAGAACCATATTGCCGTTGGGATTCAGCGAAAAGTTGCCGGCGCGGGTATAAAGCTGATTGCCGGTATAAGGATCGGTGACGCGGAAGAAGCCGTCCCCGGCGATCGCCACATCCAACTCGCGCTCGGTCACCTCGAAGGCCCCTTGCTTGAAATTGCTCTGGATGCTGCTAACTTTCGTTCCCAACCCGACCGAAATGCCGGTGGCGGTGAACTCGCCGATGGTATCCTGAATGCCGGGATACCGGAGATGATCGTAGAAGAGATCTTCGAAGTTGCACCGTTGCTTCTTGAAGCCGGTCGTGTTCATATTCGCCAGGTTGTTGGCGACGGTATCGATCTTCGTCTCCATGCCAATCATTCCGGTCGAACCGGTGTACAATGTTTGAAGCGACATGCGCTTTCTCCCTTGGTCTTTCAGAAAAGAGTCGAAACAATGAAAAGAGTACGTGAACTCACGCGACTCGCATCGCGCGACTGAGAAGGCCGTTGGTCAGTTCATCCTGGGTCTGGATCATCTTGATGTTGGTCTCGACCGCGCGGGAGGTGACGATCATGTCGACCATCTCCCCGGCGGGATTCACGTTCGAAGCTTCCAGAAAACCGGACTGCACATTCCGCTCTCCCGGCGCCAGCGGCGTGTAGCCCGCCTCGCTACGGAACATGTTCTCGCCGACCTTGACCATTTGCGTGGTGTCGTTGGGGGTTACCAGGGCCAAATTTTGACGTGTCTCTCCTTGAAGCAGCGCCCCTTCTTTGGTGAACTGCCAGTTCGGATCGGCCGGATTGATCCGCATCGGAGTGAGGTTCTCATCGCAAAGGGCATACTTTGTCGGGCCGCTGTAGGTCACCAGACTCCCATCGTTCAGGAGCTGAAAATTACCCGATCGGGTCAGAAAGTTTTCACCCGATTCGGTATTCTGCATCACGAACCAGCCCGGTCCGGTGATGGCCACATCGCTCTTCAGACCGGTGTTTTTCATCGGTCCCTGGGTAAACTCCGAACGCGTTCCCGCCGTGATGACGCCACCGCCGATGTCGTTAATCGTCCCGGAGCCCGGGTAATCTTCGCCGAGCTTGATCGCCTCGGTATTTCGCGACTTCTGAATCGAAAAATCCCGTTTGAAGCCCGAAGTCTCCATGTTCGCCAGATTATTGGCGATCACGCGGAGCTTGTACTCTTGGGAATGAGCCCCTTCGGAGGAAATATAAAGTCCGTATGACATGATTCCTTGCCTCTCTTGCTTGGTTTGCCCGCTGACAAGACGAACGATTCAATAGGCAATCGCCGTGCCAAAACGCACGATCGTCACAAACCGCACAATCGTCAAATCCGGATTTTCCCGCAACCTCTTGCGAAATAAAGACTTAACAACCGTGGCATTTTTCCGAAAGAATCCGAGCGAGGCCGAAAGACAAGAGAACGAAAAGAAGCAAATTTTGCCCATCCGGCAATTTCTGCCGATTCCGAACGATCAGAAACCGGCAATTTCTGCCGATCGGCATTTTTTGCGCATCGCAAAACCGCCTGCCCCCGGCAAGAGATATTGCGGAGTCCCCACCAAAAGTACCATTTTCAGGAGGTTGACGGAGGTGCCCCCGGCCTTTTATAATGACCTCAATAAGATTTCCGGCATCCGTAGCGGCACTGTCGGGTCCGCCTTGTCTTTTGGAAACCGAAGGGCTTGCGGAAATCGGTCGTGACACCGAGTGGGGCTGAATCGCCTGAAATACCAGGCCAGTCGCGCTGGGTGTTTTTTTATGGGATGGAGACTTCTCCCATCTTCATTTCGGGAGACGCCTCCCCCCGTTTCGAAATCACCGTTGATGAGGAAAGGATGCAAAGGATGATCATGGAAATCCTCCGCAGCCGGGAAGTTCCCCGGGTTGAAACCGAATACCGCCGAATCGTCACCCCCATTCCCGCGCCGGAATCTCTTCCGATTCTCGAAAAGATGCGAGCCGTCGAGGCGGCGTCGATGGGCGGCCAACCTCCGATCCTCTGGGATCGGGCCGAGGGATTTCAGATCTTCGATCGCTGGGGGAATTGCTGGATCGACTGGACCTCGGGCGTCTTGGTGACCAATGCCGGCCATTGTCATCCGAAAGTGAAGCAGGCGATTCTCGATCAAACGAATCACGGCCTGTTGCATTCGTTCATGTTCCCGACGGAAGTTCGCGGCAAGCTCTGTGCCAAGCTCGCCGAAGTCGCTCCCGAGGGGCTCGACAAGGTCTTCCTTTTCAGCACCGGGTCGGAAGCGGTAGAATGCGCGTTGCGTTTCGCGCGGACCTACGGGCAGAAAAGCGGCGGCCGCCAGAAGGACCGTGTCGTCTCGTTTCAAGGGGCTTTCCATGGGCGCACCCTCGGCTCCCAAACCGCCGGCGGCTTTCCGGAACAGAAGACCTGGATCGTTCATCCCGATCCGAACGTCGTCCACGTTCCCTTCCCCGACGGTTTCCGGTGTCCCGATACCAGCTTCGAGCTCTTCCTCCAAAGCCTGGCCGAATACGGCATCGAAAACGGAAACCATTCCCCCAAGGAATCTGTCGCGGCCGTTTTGTGCGAAACCTACCAGGGAGGCAACGCCAGCTTCGCCCCCACCGAGTACATGCAGAAACTTCGGGCCTGGTGCGACTTGAACCAGGTGTTGCTGATTTTCGATGAAGTGCAGGCGGGATTCGGCCGCGCCGGCACCTTCTGGGCATTCGAACACTACGGGGTCGTCCCCGATTTGATCGCGACCGGCAAGGGGCTCACCGGCGGACTGCCCGTTTCGGCGGTGATCGGCTCCTCGGAAGTCATGGACATCTATCCTCCCGGAGCCATGACGGTCACGCATACCGGGAATCCGGTCTGCAATGCAGCGGCCCTGGCGAACATCGAAGCGATTCTCGAAGACGGTCTGGTCGAAAACGCCAAAGCGATGGGGCAAATACTCCAGGAAGAGCTTCGCCGGATCGCGGAACGTTTTCAGGAGCACATCGGTGCGGTTCACGGGGTCGGCATGACCGCCGCGTTGCATATGGTCCTTCCCGGCGGCACCGAACCGAACCAACCGCTGGCCGCGGCAATCGTACAGGGATGCATCGAGCGGGGCCTGATGCTCTTCGCTCCGGTCGGTTACGCCGGCGCTTCGGTCAAGGCTTCGCCTCCCTTGATGATCACCGAACCGGCACTTCGCGAGAGCATCGGCGTGCTCGAAGATGCGATCGAAGCGGCGATCGAAGAGGGGTAGCCGACTGGCTCGGCCCTCAAGAAACCGAAACAGCCTCCGGGGAAAAAGACCGCTCCGGAGGCTGTTTTCTTGTTCGTTTGCAGATCGGTTCTACCGGTCGATTTGAAAATCGAAAACGTTCTCTCCCCGAGCGATCGTCAAGCGACGGGAGAACCGTTCCTCGCCTTCGTGGAAGATCTTGATCTCGTATTCGCCCGCATAGGCGCGGAATTCCGTTTTGCCGTTTTCGTCGCAGGTTTCATCGAGTTCGGTCCACCAACGGTCCTTGATCAACTTCATCAATTCCCGGTAGGCCGGCTTGGGCGTCATGTCCTTGCGGAGTAGTCCGGCCGGGGCGCCCTGCCAGGCGTGAAAATCGGAGAAGTCCCACCAAGTGATCGCCTCCACCGCGGGATGGGAGAAGAGGATCGTATAGACTCGTGCGACATGCTCCGCCTGATACTTTTCTCCCTCGGGATCGGTTTCCCAAGTCTCTTCGCCGTCGCTTTGTTTCTCTTTTTCCCCTGAGACGATCGTCATCTCGGTGAAATGCAACGGCACGCCGAAACGCGCGAACCGCTCGCAGACCTCCCAGATTTTCTCGTTCGAGAAGGCGCCGCCGTGCATGTGACTCTGGATCCCGATCACGTCGTACAGCGGCTCGCCCTGTTCGTCGACCAACTGTTCGATCACTTCCACATAGCCCTGGCCGGTGCGGTAGTCGTTGATCAAGAGCGTCGCCTCCGGATTCGCTCGGCGTGCCTCCTTGAAGCACTGCTTGGTGAACTCCATTTTTCCGGTTTCCCGCCACATTTTCGTTAGCTTGGGAGCTCGCTCCATGAAGTGCCGCCGGTCGAAATGAGTCACCTCGTTGACAACGTCCCACCGGTCGATCAGTCTCCGGAAATGGTCGACGCAATCTTCGATGCGTTCCAGTTGCAGGCGAAGCAGTGTCTCGGGATCTTCGGGAAACCAATCGGCATCGGCGTAGTTCCAGGCCAGAGGATGCCCCTTTCGGGCGATGTCGTGCTCGACGCACCACCGGGCCACCTCCTCACGGCTGGCATGCCGCGGCTGCCCCCGCTCCCGTTCGTAGGAAGGCCAATAGAAAGCGAGGGTCGCGTAGTTCAACAGGGCCGCATACTGATCCTTGTAGGCGTTTCTCAGTTCTTCGGTCGGTTGATCGCCCCAGGCGTAGATATTCGAGCCGAAGAGAAATTCGTGCTTTTTCTGTCGAATCTCTACTTTCGCGCCCGAAATCGCCTCGTTGTTTTCGTCGACCACTTTCAACGTCACGTCGCCCATGCGGTATTGTTCGATGCGATTCTGGGCCGTGGGGAACAGCTCCTCGCCGTTGGGGGAAGACTCTTGCGCCCCGAGCACGCCGCACCAGAACACCCCGAATAGGATCGAAAGCAACCCGGCATGCGACGCCCTATTCAAAATCCATTTGATTGCCATTGCGAAAGCTCCTTTACTTCTTGATGTTTTTTTCGAACCACCATCGCATTGTAAACCAAGCGACGAGTCGTCGCCAGCAGCGCACCAAAAAGGCCCCCGGAGCCGTTCTCCGAGGGCCGAGAGGTGGCCGTTTTTTTTGGGGGAGGGCTCCCGATTTCCCATGTCATGGAAAGTCGAGAAGGTCGAGCGACTACTTGCCCCCCGTGACGTGAATATTCCGCGATCGGGGATCCTTCGGCACACCGGCCGTCGAGGTGCGCTGGGCCATGGGAACGAACTCCCGCTTGCCGTACCCGACGTAAAGCTGCCGCGGACGATGGATCCGCATGCCGGGCGACATATACATTTCACGCCAATGGGCAATCCACCCCGGCAAACGTCCGAGAGCGAACAGGACGGTGAACATGTTCTTTGGAATACTCATCAATCGGTAAATGATTCCGGAATAGAAATCGACATTGGGATAGAGTTTCCGTTCGACAAAGTAGGGATCCTTCAAGGCGACCTCTTCCAGTTCCAGCGCCAGCTCGAACAGAGGGTCGTTTACCTTGTACCTCTTCAGCAAGCGGTGGCAGGTCTGCTTGAGCACTTTCGCCCGGGGATCATAGTTCTTGTAGACGCGATGGCCGAATCCCATCAGCCGGAACGGATCGTTCGGATCCTTCGCCTTGTCGACATAGGTCCCCACATTTTGACCGTCATCGCGAATCTTTTCGAGCATACGGACGCACGCTTCGTTGGCCCCGCCGTGCAACGCCCCCCAGAGGGCACAGATTCCGGCGGAGACCGCCGAGAAAAGATTCACCGTGCTGGAACCCACCATCCGCACCGCCGAAGTGCTGCAATTCTGGCCGTGGTCGGCATGGAGAATCAGCAGCAAGTTCAAGGCGTCGACGAATTCGGGGTCCAGATCGAACGGTTCGGCGGGCACGGCGAACATCATCTGCAGGAAGTTCGCACAGAAATCGAGCCGGTTGTCCGGATAGATGAACGGCTGGCCGATCGATTGCTTGTAACCGAACGCGGCGATCGTCGGCATCTTCGCCAGCAGGCGGAAAATGGCCAACTCCGACTCCACCGGATTGAGCGTATCAAGGGAATCCTGGCAGTAGATGGGCAGCGCCCCGGTCACCGAACTGAGGATCGCCATCGGGTGGGCATCCGGCGGAAAGCCGGCGAAGAGCGTCTTCATTCCCTCGTGGAGCAACGTATGATGGCGGATGATGTTCTGGAACTCCTCGAGCTGCTCGCTGGTGGGCAACTCGCCGTAGATGAGCAGGTAGGAGACCTCAAGAAAATTACACCGTTCAGCCAGCTCTTCGATCGGGTAGCCGCGATAACGCAAAATTCCTTCCTTGCCGTCGAGATAAGTCACCTGACTGGTGGTCGCTCCCGTATTGCCATACCCCTCATCGAGTGTGATTATTCCCGTCTCGGCGTACAGCTTCGAGATATCGACGACCCGGTTTCCCTCCGTGCCGATACGCACCGGCATTTCGTACTCTTGTCCATCATTGATCGTAAGTTTTGCAAAATCTCCCATGGGCACTCCCCGATTTTCTGCTTACATCATCTCTCTCGACGTCGAAACCGTGTCCGGGAAAACGCCTGAACTGACTGCGGCATCCCCCGAAAACAGATCCTGGATTCCACCGGGAATTCCTTGTCGATGCGGAATACAATCCTTCTGATTCATTTTTTTCAAAATCTGCAAGGTTCATCTTAGCAGGAACAGGAGGCCCCCACAATGCGCCGGATAGAAAAATTTTTACCTATTTCAACGCAAAGCACTACCAGACAACTACTTACGTCCAATTCTACCCACTCGGCCTTGCTCGTTTCCGAAGGATAAGCGTCCCATTCTCGAGCCCTTGGCAAATCGCAGGAACCGCCGCCTTCCGACATCATGTTCCGGAGAACTCCAAGAATCACAAAAAAAGGGCCGCCCCGCTCCCTCTTTCACGCTTGCTTCGTCGGGGGCATTGCCCTTTCCGCCCATCCTCCGGGCAATGATGAAAACCCTTATAACCGCAAGCCGCCCGGCCCCACTGATTCGCGGAGGTGTTCGTGCCGATGTATCCCCAATACCCCACCCCCTTCCCTGGACGATCCCGTGATGCTTCGGGAGTTGCCTTCGGCGGACCCCTTCGATGGCAATAGAGAAAGCACGATCCTTCACGCCATGCAAACGACCAAGCATTCCCAACTTCCTCCGCAGGAAACGATCGTCGGCTGCTGTCTCGATGATGCCCATCCCGAGAAGATCCGTCGCTATCAAATCGCCTTCACCAACCAGCAGGGGTTCGGCGAGAAACGCTGGCTCGAAGCGGTTCAGGGCGTGTCGGTGAAGCGGCTCGACCGCGTGCTGCTCGTTCGGGTGCGTCATCTCCCCGAGCCGATCATTCTCGCCAGTCTCGGCCGCGACGATGACCAGAAAACACCGGAGGAACCGAAACATTCCGATCTGGAGGTCCGCGGGAACAACACCGTGGTGCTCCACGGCGAAACGCCGATCCAAATCGTCACGCACGAAGGCCGGAAATTGGCCGAAATCGGAAAGAACCGCCACGGTCCCTGCATTCGCGTGTGCCAGAAAGACATGAAGCTGGATCTCCCGGGCAAGCTCTCACTCGAAGCGGGTGAAATCGAACTGAAAGCGCGAAAGGGCGATGTCCGCATCGAGGCGGAACAGGAGGTGATCGTCGAGGGAGAGCTGATCCGATTGAATTAACGGATCGCTGGGCAACCATTCCCGACATCATAAAAAAAGAGACACTCCCGGAGAGAGGAGTGTCTCTTGGCATTTCTTGAATCGAACCGATCGGCTCACGTTTTCTGCATGAACTCGATCGGGGCACCATTGTGGAGGACGAAAGCACAGCGAAGTCCATCGAACGGACAGAAGGGATCGAGCAGAATCTCTTTCCCCGCGATGGCCGCGTCCAGGTCGTCGACCTCGAACGCCACGTGGGGGACCCTTCGCATGACCTCCGGCATGGGAGAATCCTCGTCGAATTTCAACCACTCCAGACCATACGGATCGTTCTCGAAATCGGAATAATGCACTTTTCCGCCGTCGAGATATCCGGCCCAGTTCTTCTCTTCCGTCGTCGGAATACCCACGTGACTGTACTTCATCTGCTCCTCCTATCCATTTGAAAAAGGTTCTTCATTCAGGAATCATCCTGAACATGTTCACAAAGCCGCCTTCTTATTGGTGAAGCGAAGCCCTTCGCCCGAGTGATAGCTGGCATATTCCGTGACGATGGCGCCCTCGGGACCGGCGTACATGAAGTGGGGATCTTCCAAGTCGCTCAGGTACTCCATGTCGCCCACTTCGAGTTTATTGCACTTGAAGCAGGTGATGCCGCCCGACTCGAGTTGGCTCTCGGGCAGTTCGACCGGGCAAGGCTTGGTCGGCTCCCCGACGCCGAAGGTGTAGATGCTTCCGTGACGCACCTGCCAGCACTCGTGTTTGGCCGGTTTGCCCTCGGCGGGGGCATGGGCGTGTTCGGGGATCATTTGGCCGGGAAGCAGGTAGATTTCATGCCCGAAATAGCCGTGCTCCTTGTCGTTGACCCAGAAGATTCCGGCCATGCCGACGTTCGTGTAATCGCCCAGGCCGAATTCCGCGACCCAGAAGTCGGGATTGTCCTTCAGGCTCTCGGCGAGCGAGTAATCGTGATAATCGAAGAGCTCGAAATAGGCTTTCTTGGCCGCTTCGGGATTGAACTCGCCATTCTTGTAGAAATAATCGTTGGGATATTTCGGCAATTTCTTCTTGTTGCCGAAGGAAAAACCTTCCGAACAGGTGGAAGCGGCGAACAGTCCGGCCGCGCCACCGACGATTCCAGTGATCCAGTTTCTGCGATTCATGATCCTACCTCTTTCGGGAAAAGTGTCATTCAGCGTGGTTAGCAACCCCATGAAAAACGGGCTGATCGGAGAAACAGGATGTTTCTCCCGCGAAAAAAAGGGACGCCCCTTTTTTTCATAAGCTGTTTTTTTCAAAAGCTGTTGGCAAACAGTGAAGACGGGATATCGATATCTTTCCTCCCCGAACTCGGTCGGGTCAGAAAGCTACTTGGATTCGTTTTTCAAGGTTTGATACATGTCGAACGCTTCCTCGGGTTTCGCGCGCTCGTGGACGATGCTCCGCACCGCCTTGATCATCGACACCGGGCATTCGGCCTGGAAAATATTTCGGCCCATGTCGACCCCGGCCGCTCCTTGATCGATCGCCCGATAGGCCATGTCGAGGGCGTCGCGTTCGGGCAATTTCTTGCCGCCGGCGATGACGATCGGCACCGGCACCGAGGCGGTCACCTTCTCGAAACCTTCATTGCAGAAGTACGTCTTGATGACGTGCGCGCCGTTCTCGGCACACACCCGACTTGCCATACTCAGATACCGGGCATCGCGCGTGAGCGTCTTGCCGACGGCCGTCACGCCCAGGGTTGGAATCCCGTATTTCATGCCGAGATCGATCGTCTTGGTCAGGTTGCGGATGGTCAATCCTTCATGCTGGGGATCGCCGACGGCGACCATCACCGCCAACAACGAGGCATTCAGGCGAACGGCCTCCTCGATCTCCATGATGCATTCATCATTCAAGTAGGTCAGGACCGTCGAACCGGCGGAATACCTGAGCGAGACCGGTTTGCCGCAAGTCGCCGGAACGACCGACCGCAACGCCCCGCGCGTGCACATGATGCAATCGCTGTATTCTAAAAGCGGCTTGACCGTCAGGTCCATGCGTTCCAGGCCGCTGGTCGGCCCCATGATGTAGCCGTGATCGAATGCCAGCATGACGGTATTGCCGGAATCCTTCGAGAATACACGGCTGAGGCGGTCTTTCATGCCCCAGTCGAGATGATTGGAACCACGGAGGAAGTAGCCCTCCGATTCGTAGGGAACTCCGAGACCAAAGTTTTTCGCGTCTTGGTTGGTATCAGCGTCCGGCATGAATACACCTTTCTGAAGGAACGAGTTAGCGATTGATCCTATTATATTACCTTTCCCCCGTAGGTGGAAAGTGAAAAAAACGATATTTCCGGAATCGAGCGGCCTTCACTCTTGTCGCTCCCCCCCCGGCTGGAAACGACTTGCATGCCTCCGGGGGAGGGAAGGACGGCGGCCGACCAAGTGTCCGACGGGAAGCTTCTCGGCTCAAACTCAAGAAGTGCCGGCGTCGTATCCGTGGCTAAAAGCCTCGAAAATGAGAGACATGCTCACCGCGCCTGCATCGAGGTGACCGATCGTCCGCTCGCCGAGATTTCGCGCCCGACCGAACTTGGCGACCATGTCGCGAGTCGATTCGGCGCCTTCCCCGGCCGCTTTCGCGGCATCGGCCAGCATGGTATCGATGTCGTCCTTGCCCTGCATCGCCTCGACGGCGGGAATGATGGCGTCGAGCATCGTCTTATCGCCTACGCCGGCCCGACTGTGTTTCCGGATCCCCGCCAGCGCCGAGGCGAACATCGCCTGCACTCCGGCGGCGTCGACTTGGTCGCCCTCGATCGGTTCGCTCATCCCCATGAAGAACGACCCGATCAACGGACCGGTCGAACCGCAGTCTTCACTCAGGATCGCCCAACCGACCGCATAGAGTTGTTCCTTGAGCGCTCCCTCTCCTTCCATCGCACGGCATCCCGCCTTCAACGCACGCAAGATCGAGGTCCCGTGGTCGCCGTCGCCGGTCGCCGAATCGAGTTGGCTGAGCAAATCGAGATTCTTTTCGATCTTCGTCAATGCGGCATGCATCATGTGTTGCATGATTTCCTTGGTCAATTCATTCGCCATGTAAGATCTCCTGCAGGGCTCGATGAAAAGAAAAAGAGGGACGTGGTTCATCACCGGCCGAGATCATCCTCGCCGAAGGCCTCGCGGTCATGGAGCACTCCCGAAAACTACATCGGGAATCCCCGGCTCGGCCGATACTGGACCGACGTTCCGAAGATTCCCTCTTCATTCGACCGGCGACTATTGCGTGACCCAGTAAGGGGCGTTGCTGGGGGCCTTGTAATAACCGAGCAATTCATCGTCGACCTTGCCGAGGAAAAGCTGGAATCCGGCCGCTTCCTGCACCGTGAGAATCTCTTCGCAACGGCCGTCGATCACTTCGATCCCCTTCTCCTTCAGCACCGCATGGGCACGCCGGAAAACGATGAACATCTCCATGAGGGTGGTCGCGCCGGAACCGTTGACGATCAGGACGGTCTTGTCGCCGCTCTTCGCGTCGACCGCACTGACGAGTTTCTCGACCATCTCTTCGGCGACCTTATCGGCGGTGGCGATCGGCTGGGGACCGGTCCCGCCCCCTTCGCCGTGTTGGCCCATCCCGATCTCCATCTGATCATCGGGCAGCGTCGAAATGTATTCTCCGGATTGCGGATGGGTGGCGGTCTTCATCGTCACCGCCAGGGTGGCCATTTGCTGATTGAAGCGCTCCGCCAGTTCCGCCACTTCCTCAAGACTCTTCCCTGCCTCGGCCGCCGCACCGGCGATCTTGAACAGCGGAACACAACCGCCCAAACCGCGGCGATCCTCGATCGGGGCGTTCGCGCCGGGAGCGATATCTTCGTGCGTGAGGATCTTCCGGATCTTGATGCCTTCCTTTTCCGCCATCTCGAACGCCATGTTGCCGCTCATCACATCACCCGCATGATTGAGAATCACCAGCAGGATACCGGCGTCGCGATTCAAGGCCTTCAATGCCTCGAGCACTTTCGGGGCTCCCGGTGCCGCGAAGATGTCGCCCACCACCGACGCATCCAGCATGCCTTGGCCGACGTACCCGCTTAAGGCGGGTTCATGGCCGGCGCCGCCGAGGGTGACGATGGCGACCTGATCCTCCGGCTTCGGTTCGGCACGCATGACGATCTTTCCCGAGACCAGCTTCACCTTCTCCGAATAGGCCAGCGTGTAGCCTTCGAGCAGTTCGGCGGTCAGATCGTTCGGATCGTTGATGAATTTTTTCATAACCATGAGTGGGACTCCTTGCTATCCTGATGCTTCTCTTGCCGGAAGCGCGACGAGGCCCCCGGCGTTTTCCGTTTTTCCCCTGCCGGCCATCGGCGGCGACGGATCATTTTTTTCGCCCTTCCCGGAAGCTCCGTGCCCTGAGAAAACGTCGTAAGCAGGAAGAGGACGTCCGCCGAGAGATCTGCTGAGACCCCGGTGATTATAGTGGCTGATCGGGGTCGCCGAAAGCCATCCACCTGAAGGCGGGGGGGAACGAACCACTGCCCTTTTCAGGACGAAAGGTGGATTTTATCAGGAAAAGAGGGGGAAAAAAAGCCCCGACCCCCCATTTGCCGGAGGGCGATCGCGGTTGAAACTCGGGAAATCAGTCCACCGCCCGGGCGAAGAGGGCCTTCAACCCTTGGATGCCACCGAGAAGAACGATCAGAAGCACCAGGCACACGGCGATCACCACCGGCACGAGAAAACCGGGAATGAAAAGGACTTCGGTGCGCTCCCAGATCGGCCGCCACCGGACCACCACCACGACGGTCGCCAGACAGAGAAACGGGCCATAGGGCATTTCACGTCCCAGCCGGAAAATCCCCCGAAAGATCCCCAAAACCAGGCCCGCAAACGGGGCGATGAAGAAGATGAACAGGGTGGGTTGCCAGCCGAGGAACGCCCCGATCATTGCCATGAGAGTTGCATCGCCGAATCCCATCGCCTCTCGACGGAGGACCCAGGTACCGAGAATCCTCACGCACCAGATGATCCCGCCGCCGACGGC
Source organism: uncultured Planctomycetaceae bacterium (assembly GCA_964632505.1). Taxonomy (GTDB): domain Bacteria; phylum Planctomycetota; class Planctomycetia; order Pirellulales; family Thermoguttaceae; genus CAZWCE01. The sequence continues at coordinate 104,943 of CAZWCE010000010.1, forward strand.
CATCCCGACCAGGGCGGTCAAAAGTCCGCGCCAATGCTCGGCCTGGATCGCCGCCAGCCCCCAAACCACGGCGATGAAGCCACTGCCGATCCATCCGACGTTGATCAGAAGACGAGTCGACGGCGAACGCCGCAGCCGCCGCCAGAACAGCAGCAGCGCCAACCGCAACCCCAACCGGGGACGCCAGACCCAATGCATCAGGGCGAAGCACCAACCCCACCAGCAGGCCAAACCGATCGCCAGCGATTCCCACCGGGGGAAACCGTCGAGCATTTTCGGCCACGGGTTCGGGCTGGCGATCTGCAAATGGGTCGTCTCCGCCGGTGTCTGCTCGGCCAGCGGTTTTTCCACCGCCGGGAGCAACTCCGGCTCTCGAAGTTCCAGCACCGGAAGCATCGCCGCGGGCATGAGGGTCGCCAGAGCCAGCGCCAGGAAGGTCCCCGGCATGGTGACCGAATCGGGAATGAGGAATTCGTCCAGATCGATCATCGAGGCGACGAGCATGAACCCGAACAGCAGCATGTGCGCAAGGTAACGCATATGCAATGCCGCCGGTGCACTGGGAACCGCTCCGATCGGCTCCAAAGCGAGTAGATCCACTTCCCACCAATAGAGCCCCGCGGCGACCAGACCGACGATCAGTTCCAGAAGCATCGCCCGAGCCCAGAATGCCCGTCGAGCAAACAGATCGTAGCGCATCAATCCCAGCCATCCGGTCAGGGGAAGACGGTCGGACCAGCGGATTTCCAGCTTACGGGCTTGGTCTTTCGGCAACGACCAAGGACTCGCCCCCCGCGGCTCCCAGGATAAGCGGTAGATCAGCCAATTGATCAGCGACCCGAAAACCAAACCCGCCAAAAAGAGAAGCAGGAGGCGAAACGGCATGGGAAAAAACGCCAAGTTCGCGGCAAACATGGGCGTGATCAAAACGGTAGGGTCCTTTACGTCCTGGAAGCTCTGCTTCGGTTCGAGTATGACTTGTCGGCAGGATCAAGGCAAGGCGTTTCCATCGCACCGCCGGGCGAGCTCTTCGGCGATCTCCTCGGCGATTCGGGCGACCGTGCGACCGTCGGTCGTGATTTCGAGGTGCGACGTCTCACGATAGACCGGCGAACGACGCTCGAGCATGTGTTCGATCTCCGCCGCCGGGGAAAGCTGCGTCAAGCTGGGGCGGGTTTCCGCACTCGACTGATCTCCACCGATCCGTTCGAGAATCGTCTCCGGCGACGCGGTCAGCCAGACGACCGTCCCCGATTTCCGAAGCAACGATTGCGTCTCCGGGCGCATCGGAGCGCCGCCGCCGGTGGAGAGGATCACCGGCTCTTCACTCAGAAGCAGATCGGCGATCGCCTCCACTTCCAGGTCGCGGAACACCGGCTCTCCGTCGTCCTGAAAAATCCGGGCGATCGTCTTCCCGGCCCGCTGCTCCACCACCTGGTCGCTGTCGAACCAGGGAATCCCGAGCCGTTGCGATAATTCCAAAGCCACCGACGTCTTGCCCGTCGCTCGATATCCGATCAGAATCACATTCATACGCTGAAAACCGTCCTCTTCCTTCCCGTCGCTCACATCCGAACCGCTGAGGTCTGCTGCTTGACGACCCGGCGCATGAGGCTGGCCGAACAACGCTGACCGGTGAACAACTTGAACTGGAGACATCCCTGGCCGACGAACATCTCGACCCCACTGACGACCCGGCATCCCTTCATGCGGGCATTTTTGAGCAGGAGCGTATTCTCCGGATTATAGACCGCGTCGAAAACCAGCATCCCTTCATGCAAGTGGCGTTTGGAGAACGGCGTTTCGTCGACGTTCGGATGCATGCCCACCGGCGTGCAGTTCGCCAGAATGTTGACCCGAAGACCATGACGTAGGTCCCAATCGCAGACATCGATCTCCAAAGCGTCGGCCACTTCCTTCGCATGTTTGTCTTGGGTATCGGCGATCGCCACTTTCGCACCCTGCTCGCGGAGGCCGTAGGCGAGGGCCTTGCCCGCTCCCCCCGCGCCGAGCACCAGGGCCGACTTTCCATCGATCGGGCTCTTGCCTTCCTCGTCGCGTCCGCCGAATCCCATCTCGATGGCGATGACCGCCGCGGCGTAGTCGGTATTGTAGCCCAACCGCTCGTAACCGTCGAAAATGACGGTATTGCATGCGCCGATGGCATCGACCGCCGGATCGCGGTTCGTCAGGTAATCCATGATCGCCACCTTGTGGGGAATCGTCACACTGATGCCGGAAATCCCCAGCTCCGGAGCCACCTTCACGAACGTGTCCAAATCCTCCGGCGGAACCAGCAGCGGCAGATAAACCCGGTTCATCTTGGCTTCGGCGAAGGCGGCGTTGTGGATGTGCGGGCTGAGGCTGTGTCCCACGGGGGAGGCGATCACCCCGAAGATTTCGGTCCGCTCGTCGATCGTATCGTAACGATAAAGATCGCGCATCGTGGCGTAGTCGAGCATGCCGGGAGCGATGCGGCGCTCTTCCAGAAAGGTGGCGTAAGTGAAAGGAGCGCCGAACTTGCCGCCGAGCATCCGACTGGCCAGCCCGATCTCGTCCATGCAGATGCCGATCGTGGGAACTTCGCTGTTCTTGACCAATTGAAGCATCTTCAAAATGTCGGCGTAACCGGACGGCTTCGCCGCGATCTTGACGATGTCGGCGTCTTTTTTCGCCATCGCCGCGTGCAGCCCGTCGAGATCTTCCGGCATGCCCTTGGTGTCGTGATGGCTGATGATCCGCCGGGTCGAACCGTAACGGGGAATGCTCTGGGCGATGTCCTCCTCAAGATCGACGTAATCCACCCCCTCGGCGATCGCTGCCCGCAGAAGCCGCTGGCGGACCTCTTCCGAATGACGCCATTGGCCGCCATCTTCACGTCGCCGCGCGGTAAAGACCAGCGGGGTGGGGCGCTCCTTCAGAAGCCGAGTCAGATCGGGATCGCGACGCAGAAAATCGATCCGGTATTCCACCAGCTCCACCCCGTCGTCGGCGAGACGCTGGTGTTCGGCGATCATCCGTTTATGGGTCCCACAGGCGATGCTTGCACAGATCATGTCGTGATCACTCGTTTCTCTCTACCCGGTTCGCGTGTCGGCTCGGGAACGTCGCCGACCGGAGGTTCCCCCCCATCATTTCCATTTTCCGTACGGCGTGGAAACCTTCCGGGGAAAATCACTGAAAATACCCGTTAAAAGTAATATAACTCTTATTTCAGGCATGTCCAGAGATCCCCGGGAGATGGCGGGAAGGAAGGGCCCCTCGGCGGCCGTAGAATCGTCAGGTCCGGTGGAACCGGCGGTCGAGCTCACGGCAGGAGAAAACGAGCATGGACGGCCGTCCGTGCGGGCAGTGGTGGATGTCGCTCACGCCTTCCGCCTCCTCCAGCAAGGAGAGCACCTCCTCGCCGTCGAGCCGGTCGCCCGCCTTGATCGCCGCCTTGCAGGCCATCGTTTGCAGCAAGGCCTCGAGGAGTTTCTCCCGATCGGGCTCCGCTTCCGCCTCCGCCAGCGGCTCGAGCAATCCACGCAAAATTTCCCCCGGTCTAACCTTACGAAAAATTGAAGGATAACTCGAAACCAGAAGTGTCGTCCCCCCGAATGGGTCGACTTTCACCCCCAATTCCAAAAGGAGTTCTCGGTGCTCCATCGCGCAGGCGATCTCCGCGGGACTCAAATCGACCGGCTCGGGCACCAGCAACTGCTGTGCCTCGATCTTGCCGGCCTCCATCCGGCGCTGGAGCTGCTCGTAGAGGATCCGCTCGTGCAATGCGTGCTGGTCGATGATCGCGACCCCCTCTTCGGTCGAAGTGACCAGATAGCGATCATGCGACTGGAAAACCGGACGCCCCCGGTAGGCCGTCTCGGTCGTCGGGCGGGAAATCCCCTCTCGCGGCTCCGAGGAAGGAACTTCCGCGGCCTCCTCCGGCGAAGCGACCTGCCGGGCCGCTTCGAGAAATTCGGCGTTGGGATCCTCGCCGGAAGGCCCCCGTTTGCGAGGACCGGACACCGGCGCGATCGAGTGCATCCGAAGGGGAGAAGAACCCGAGAGACCTTCTTCTCGGCTCGCACGCCGCTCGACCGGCCGCACCTTCTCCGAGGCGCCGAACAGACCGGTGTGCCGCGTGACCGACTCCGACCCGCCCGACTCCTTGCCGGTGCCCTCCTCGAGTTTTCCCTTCGCCCAAGCGACCACTTCTTGGCGAATCGCCTCGCTCCGATCCTGGTGATGGGCCGAGCGGGGATCCCGCGCCTTGTCCGCATCAAGCCAAGGGGCCGCCGGCTCCTTTTCCGACGATGCCCCCGGCCGGGCAGTCAGATCGCTCGTCAGGAAACGATCCCGGATCGCACCGAGCAGTTGCCGGTAAAGCTGACCGCCGTCGAGAAAGCGAACCTCCATCTTCGTCGGATGCACGTTCACGTCGACCACCTCCGGCGGCATCTCCAGGTGCAAAAAGGCGATCGGGTAACGCCCGGTGGTCATCAGGCCGCGATAGGCTTCACTCAGCGCATGTTGCAGCGCCCGATCTCGAATACTGCGGCCGTTCAAGAAGAGATACTGCATCCGATTGTTGCTGCGGCTCTGACTCGGATGGGCCACCATGCCCCGGAGCACCACTTCGCCGTGCCGACTCTCGACCGGAAGCAGGCTCTCGGCCAAGGAACGTCCCGCGATGCCGGCGATGCGTTCGACCATCGACTGTCCCGAGGGCAACTCCAGCAGGGTCCGGCCGTTGTGTTGGAAGGTGAAATGCACTTCCGGGTGCGGGATCGCCAACCGGTGGACCGCCTCGGTCACATGGCTCAACTCCGTCTGTATCGAGCGGAGATATTTCTTGCGAACCGGGGTGTTGAAGAAGAGATTCCGGACCTCGATCGTCGTGCCGACCGGCCCCCCCGACGGCTGACGACGGACCACCTCGCCCCCCTCGCATTGGAGCAGGCACCCTTCGGGGGACTCGGCCGTGCGGCTGGTGATCCGCGCGTGACTGACCTCCACGACCGAGGCGAGGGCTTCGCCGCGAAAGCCGAGCGTGGCGACGCGGAACAGATCATCCACCCCGGCGATCTTGCTGGTCGCATGCGGGGCGATCGCCAGCTCCATCTCGTCGGGGGCGATGCCGCTGCCGTTGTCGACGATGCGGATCAATTCGGTGCCGCCCTTCTCAATGGCGATGTCGATTCGCGTGGCACCGGCGTCCAGCGCGTTCTCCACCAGCTCCTTCACCACGCTCGCGGGTCGCTCAATCACCTCGCCGGCGGCGATCTTGTTGATCATACTCTTCGACAAAGGTCGTATCGTTGGCATTCCGTTCCTCTGATTCCCGGCATCCATGAACTATAGGGGAATGGTCACATCCTCATGAAGGAGTCGTTGATCTTCTCCCGGCTTGATGGGATCGGGGAAAAGGAGTGAGTCGGCGAGGGACCATACTCCCATCAACAGGGTGAACGCAAATATCACGGTGATCGCGCATCCGATCAATGACGGAATCACCGCCCAGTAGAGTCGCCGCTTTCCGGAAAGCGAGAGAGGATACTCCCACGCCCGAAACCACTGGTAAACGGCCACAATCGCAAGCGGAGGAAAAAAGATCATTCCGAAGAGGGAAGCATACCAAGCTCTTCGAGCCAGGGCGTCGCCCTCGATTTGGAGATCTTCTCGGTCGCGTTCCTCCTCGTCCTCCGTCGGGTCCTCTTCCTCGTCGAAAGACATCTCTTGGAAGGGGTGCGGCGGGGGAGTCTCAATGAGCGCCGCGGCCCGGTCAGCTTGCTCCCGCGGCACCATCAACTTGATGCCTCCGGTGGCGTTGTTGTAGTGCCAGAAGAGCGTGCCCATCATGTCCCCCTCGACGAACACGGATATTCCCTGTTCCCGCAATACCGAAGCCATGTGCTGGGCTTGGTACTCGTGCCAGTAGGAGGCCACCTGCACCAGTTCGGCGGCGTCTCCCTTCTCGGGCGCGGAGGGGAGGTCCGGCGGGGAGTTTTCGCCCGCCTCCTTCCGGCCGGGGTGCTTCGAGGGATGTTCCACGAGAGACTTCCTATCGGTTCCAACAGGAGCGGCGTATCCGAGGCGTTTTTTAGGTGAGTTCGTATTCCTTGATTTTCCGGTACAGGGTCCTCTCGCCGATGCCGAGCATCTTGGCCGCCTCTTCGCGGTTGCCGGAAGCAGCCTGGAGGGTCTCGGCAATGAACAGGCGTTCCACTTCGGCCATCGGCTTGCCGACCAGCCGCGCGAGTGTCGCCCCGGCGGTCGGTTCGGCCACCTCGTCGCGTTCGGTCATCTCCTCCGGGAGATCGTCCACGTCGAGCAGTTCGTCGAAGTCGACCACCACCATGCTCTCGATCGCGTTTCGGAGCTGCCGCACGTTCCCCGGCCAGTCGTAGGCGAACAGGCGACGCCGCGCCTCCTGGGTCACTCCCTTGATCTTCTTGCCGTGTTTCTTGCTGAACATCTTCAGAAAGTGGTCGATCAACACCGGAATGTCGCTGCTCCGCTGGCGGAGATTCGGAATCCGGATCGTCACCACCTTGAGCCGGTGGTACAGGTCCCGCCGGAACGAACCCGACTCGAGCGACTCCTTCAGGTCGCGGTTGGTCGCCGAAATGAGCCGCACGTTGACCTTGATCGAGTCGTTCGAACCGACCCGGGTGATCTCGCCGTTCTCCAACACCCGCAACAGCTTGATCTGCGTCGCCATCGGCATGTCGCCGACCTCGTCGAGGAAGAGGGTCCCGCCGTTGGCGTATTCGAACTTGCCGACGCGGTCGGAGGTGGCGTCGGTGAAGGCGCCTTTGACGTGCCCGAACAACTCGCTCTCGAGGATGTTCTCGCTCAGCGCCGCGCAATTCAACGCGACAAACGGCTTGCTCTTGCGGGGACTGTTCTGGTGCAGCGCCTGGGCGACCAGCTCCTTGCCGGTGCCCGTCTCTCCCTGGATCAACACCGCCGCGTCGGTCGGGGCGATTCGCTTGAGTCGCTCCACCAGCGAGTGCATCTGCGGGCTGTTGCCGATGACCCCCTCGAAACCGAAACGCTCATCGAGCCGGCGCTGCAACTCCAGGTTGATCCGGCGGAGCCGCGTGCTCTCGGCCGCCCGCTGGACGGCCACCCGAAACTCCTTCATATTCAGCGGCTTGACCAGGTAGTTGAACGCCCCCTGCCGCATCGACTCGACCGCCACGTTCACCGAACCGGGGCCGTCGACCTTGCCGGTCATCATGATCACTTCCGTTTCGGGAGCCATCTCCTTGGAAGCCTTGAGGATGTGGATGCCGCTCTCCGGCTTCTCCAGCTTCATGTCGGTCACGATCACATCGAACAGTCGCGAGGGCAACAGTTCCATCGCCTCCGATTCGGTCCCGGCGATCCGGCACTCCGCTTCGAGCGCCTCGAGCGTCTCGGCGAGCGTTTCGGCCAGCGCCCGGTCGTCGTCGACCAGCAGTACCTGAAGCGGATGGTCCTCGATCTGTTGGGCGAGCTTTTCCTTTTCCCGGGCTTCCTTCGATTTGGTGGATGTCATCCGGTTACCTTGCATGGAACGTGAGGAAATAATCGAAAGCGATCGGAGCCCCTTCAGGAAAAGACGAGGGAGCGTCCACCGCGCTGGGCACTTGGAAAGACCGCCGGAAGCGGGAGCACAGAGTCCGGTTCATGACGTGCGATTATAAGGGCAAACATGGACGCGGGAAAGCACTCACTCCGATGTCTCGGGAGGTTCCGGCGTTTCCGACGCCTCGGATGTTTCGCCGGCAAGGCGGGCCAAACTCGGCAAAACCAAGGTGAATTGGGTTCCTTGCCCCGGCTCGCTTTGCAGAAGGATCCGCCCGCCGTGGGCCTCGATGATCTTCCGGACCGTCGGAAGCCCAAGCCCCGAGCCCCCCTGCTTGGTCGAAAAGAACGGGTCGAAGATGTGTTCCTGCACCTTCGGATCGATCCCCTCGCCGGTATCGATCAGGTCGATCGCCACCCAATCCTTGGCCAATCGGGTCCGGACCGCTAATTCGCCTCCGTCGGGCATCGCCTGCTGGGCGTTGAGCACCAGGTTCAGCAGCGCCCGGTGGAACGACTTCCGATCCAAGAGCACCGAGGGCAGATCGCTCGCGAAGAACTCGATCACCTCGATGCCGTTCTCCTCGGCCTGGGGGCGGAAAAAATCGAGAACTTCCCGCAAAATGCCGTTCGGATCGGTCGGTTCGAGCTGATGCTTATGCGCCCGGGCGAAGTTGAGAAAATCGTTCAACAGCTCGTCGAGTCGGGCACATTCCTGCTGCATCACCTGGATTTTCCGGAGCGAGCGTCGTTCCTTCGGGGTCTCGGGCGATTCGAACTCCTCGGCCAGAAGCTCCATATTCAGGCGGATCGTCGAGAGAGGGTTCTTGATCTCATGAGCCAATCCGCCGGCGAGCTGCGCAATTTCGGTGTACTGCTCGATGAGCTTCTGCTGGATCTCCTCGTGGGTTTTCTCGGATGGTGACGACATGCGGCGGTGTTTCTTGCGGCGGATTTCTCATCCCCCAAAAACGGGAAGAAGCCGTCGGTCCAATGAATTGATGCTCCACGGGGGAAGTCGCCCCGAGGAGCATGAGCGAGCCGGCTCACTCCTGAGAATCATCGTTCTCGTGCATGGCCGCCCGACGACTGAGCTTGACCCGATCCTGGTCGTCCACGGCAATCACCTTGACCTCCATCTGATCGCCCACTTTGCAGATATCGTTGACATTGCTGACGTAATCGTCGGAGAGCTCGCTGATGTGGCAAAGTCCGTCGCGACCGGGGAGGATTTCGACAAACGCGCCGAAATCCTTCACACTGGTGACCTGGCCCTGATAGATTCTCCCGACCTCGACCGACGCGGTCAGATTCTGGACCTGATCGAGAGCCGCCTGGGCGCTCGTTTCGTCGTGCGAGGCGATGATGACGGTTCCGTCGTCCTCGATATCGATCGACGCCCCGGTCTCTTCCTGGATCGCACGGATCGTCTTCCCGCCCGGTCCGATGACCAGACCGATCTTGTCGGGGGAAATCTGGATGCGGAACAACCGCGGCGCCCAGGAGGAGATATCCTCGGCCGGACGGGGAATCGCGGTGAGCATGTTCCGAAGGATTTCGATCCTCGCTTCGCGCGATTGCTGGAGCGTCGCCTCGATGATCTCGCTGCTGATCCCGTGGATTTTCAGATCGAGCTGGATACCGGTGATGCCGTTCTGGGTCCCGGCGATCTTGAAGTCCATGTCGCCGAAGTGGTCTTCGTCGCCCACGATGTCGGTGAGCAGGACCCACTTCTCATCTTCCTGGACGAGTCCGACGGAGATCCCCGCGACCGGGTTGGTGATCGGCACGCCGGCGGCCATCAAGCCGAGGGTCGCCCCGCAGACGGAGGCCATCGAGCTGCTCCCGTTCGATTCGAGGATATCGCTGATGATACGAATGGTGTACGGAAAATCTTCCGGGTCGGGGAGTACCGGCTTCACACTCCGCTCGGCGAGGGCACCGTGTCCGAATTCCCGGCGACCGGGGCCGCGAATGGGACGACACTCACCCACCGAAAACGGGGGGAAGTTGTAATCGAGCATGAACTTTTTGGCGTATTCATCGAACAATCCGTCGACACGCTGCTCGTCGCGGGAGGTGCCGAGGGTGACGGTCACCAACGCCTGGGTTTCGCCCCGCTGGAAGACCGCCGAGCCGTGGACACGCGGGAGCACGTCGATACGGCACTCGATGTCGCGGACGTCCTTCATGCCGCGGCCGTCCTGCCGCGTGCCGGAGAGGATCATGTCGCGGGCGACCTTCTCTTCGAGATCATGCCAGGCCAGCCCGAAATGTTCCGCATCGTAAGGCGTCTCCACTTCGGGAGTCGACTCGCCCTCGACCGGTTCCGGAAAGAACTCGTTTTTCGCTTTCTCCCGGACCTCGCTGCAGGCCTCTTGACGGGCGAGCTTGCCTTCGGTGCGCTTCGCCTCGGCGAACGGTTCGTAATACTTCTCCTTGAGAGAATCGAAAAGGCCTTCGTAGGTGACCGGCGTGAATTCCATCTTTTTCGGTTGCGCCTTCTCGATCAACTCCTCCTGGAGTTCGGTCAGCGTCTTGATATGCCCATGGGCCTGGTTGATCGCCTCGAACATGATGTCTTCCGACATTTCCCGGGCGAACCCCTCGATCATCAGGACCGATTCCTTGTTTCCCGAGACGATCAAGTCGAGATCGCTGAACTCCAACTGATCGTAGGCGGGGAACGGCACGAACTGGCCGTCGATATACCCCATGCGCACCGAGGCGAGAGGTCCGGCGAAGGGCATCGGAGAAATGGAAAGGGCCGCGGAGGCACCGTTCATGGCGAGGATGTCGGGGTCGTAGATGCGGTCGCTGGCCAATACATGGGCGATGACCTGCACCTCGTCGAAGAAGCCTTTGGGGAAGAGGGGCCGGATCGGCCGATCGATCAGTCGTGAAGTGAGCACTTCCTTGAGGGTCGGGCGTCCTTCTCGCTTGATGAATCCGCCGGGGAATTTCCCCGCCGCGGCCACCCGTTCCCGATAATCACACGTCAGAGGGAAAAAGTCGATTCCCGGTCGAGGCGGGCCGGTGGTGGTGGCGATCAGCACCACGGTCTCCCCGTATCCAACCAGACAACTCGACGTCGCCTGCTTCGCCAACTCTCCTGTTTCCATCCAAAAGGTACTGTCGCCGATGTTTCTTTCAACTCGAATTTTCAATGTATTTCCTGCCTTCACTGTATGCGTTGTCCTGCCTGACACGCGAATCCCGCTCCTCGAAACGTTGGATATGGCGAGTGACTCATTTCGGAGCCCCGATGGAACAAAATTCTTGCCGGATTCACCAGACACCCGACTCCGGCGCTGTCATGAAAATTGCCCATCGTCGGCCGATCTCGCGTGCGTCGGGAACGAACCTCTTCATTCCTCTCGAGCCGAACGGGACCGCCGAGACCGCGAAAGCTCTTCGCATCTCAATGCATAACAACTCGTTTCTCGATTTTCCTTTTTTTCCAACACCAATATGCCAACAACATCGACTCAGGCTCTCCGAAAAGAGAGCCGGCCGGAGTTGGGCGAAACGTCATCACCACCACTCGACGGCCCGATCAAACGACAAGAACGTGTCTCCCCGGGAAACGTACGAAACTATTTCCGAATCCCAAGGTCTTGAATAATGTCGATGTAGCGCTGCGGCGCTTTCTTCTTCAGATAATCCAACAAACGACGGCGACGACTGACCAACTTGAGCAATCCACGACGACTGGCATAATCTTTCTTGTGCATCCGCAGATGCTCCGTCAAACCGTTGATCCGCGTCGTCAAAATAGCGATCTGAACTTCCGAGGAGCCCGAGTCGCCCTCGCCCTGGCGGTATTTGGCGATTAAACTCTTTTTCGTTTCCTTAGTAATGGTCATCTTTGAAAGCTACGCCTCTCTTAAACTCTTGTAATCATTGATCTTACATCTATCCATCTATCTTTTCGACGATCGCCCACGGGGTATTGGAGTCGGGAGGAACATCCGAAAACGCCGGCGCGGGGAAAAAACCGAAGGCTCCTTCGACCGGAATAGGGGAAGATTCTTTGATCATTTCCCTCCTGAAACGCAAGGCACTAAACGATTTTCCCGCGTCCACCGATACGCACGTCCAGCGGGGACCATCCTGATCGCAAATATAATAAGGAGCTAAGTTTATCAGTTCCTCTGTTTTTTTCAACCGGGGGGAAATGTTTTACCGGGATTCTTTTTATGGAATCTTTCGAAGCAGAACCCCCCTTAAAAAAATACAAGCCTCCCCCAATCGCTTCATGATTCCCTCCCGTTGATCGGGGACGATGCGGGAGCGATCGACCGCGATGCAAATGCCGGAGCCCCCCCGCCCCATCATGGACGAACTCCGGGAACCGTCATGGATCGATTTCCCGCGAAGGAATCGATCCGCAGCTCACTCTTCCCGAGGACGACCGAAATCGCCCCGTGCCGGGAAGTTTCCCACACGGCGGCACCATCGCTTCCGAATCGGGAAACGACCTCCGTGTTGCGTTGCCAGCGGCTTCCGCTAATCAAAACGGCCTCGGGGCGGCACCAGGTGAGCCATCGTCCGGGCTCACTGTTGCCGCTGCCGTGATGGGGCGCCAGCAATACATCACAATCCCAAGGTTCCTCCATGAACAGCGCCTCCCTCCCCTGCCCCTCCAGATCGCCCGGCAGGAGTATCCGCCACCCCCGATAGCTCACGCCCAGCACGATGCTATTGGTATTGTCCTCGCCGAACTCCCCCTCGCGGGTCGGGTGCATGCATTCCACGACGAGTCCCTTGCTCCCTTGGAAGCGAAAGCCCGCCGTCATCCGCCGTAACGGAATCCCGGCTTCGGTGACGGTTTCACGCAACTTTTCGAGGGAAGTATAGATCGAGGCCCGTTCGAACATGAAGGGGCTCACATAGACACAACCGACACTGAATCGCTCCATTAAGGCGGGAACATGGCTGTAATGATCCGCATCGGCATGACTCAACACGATCGCATCGAGATGGGTCACCCCTTTGCACCAAAGCGCGCGCCCGATCTTTTCCGCTCCGCTCCGCGGCGAGGCGAACGACCCGGCGTCATAGAGAATGGTTCTCCCGTCGGGCAAATGCATCACCACGCAGAGGCCGTGCCCCATGGAGAGCACCTCGACTTCCATCGCCGCGCGGTGGCGTTTCTGGGCGTCGGCCGTCAAGGCGACCAGGAGCCCGACAACGATCCACCCGACAAGCAGTACCGGCAGCCTCCGAGCGCGGGGGCGCAGCTCTGGAAAGAGGGTCCAGAGAAAATATGCCGAATAGAAGGCGATGATCCACCACACGGCCGGTCCGGGCACGAAAAAATGCCCCCCGGGAAAGGCATGAAAGAGATCGAGCATCCACTGCAACAGTTTGAGGGATTGTTCGCAACCGATCGCGAAAACTTCGGCCGGAGCAGCCCAAAAGAAACCGGCGATCATGACGGCGAAGCCACTCATCATGGCCAAAGTCAAAGGCAACCAGATCAGCGGATTGACGAACATCGCCACCGGCGTGACCAGATGGAAACAGGACGTGACCAGTGGCAAAGCAACAAGCCAAATCGTCGTACTCACCAAAAAATGGCGGCCCATCAGTCGGCCCGGAAAGCGGAGAAGCCCCCCGAGGCTGCGCCAGGCCGAAGCTTCCGCCCCTTTCTCGCCTGCCCTTCCGACCGTTCGCCACGAACGCCCCGACGTCGGCAAGAGGGGGACCCACGTCAGGGTCGAGGCGGCCAGAAACGAGAGCTGGGTTCCGGGGAGAAACAGATCGCAGGGATTGCCCGCCAGAACGAGCACTGCCGCCAAGGCCAACGAGTGGATCGTCCACGGCTTGCGTCCGAAATAGAGCCCCGCGCAGAAGACCAGTACGAGAATGGTCGCCCGAATGGCCGAGGGGCGAGCATCGGTCAGTTGCAGATAGGCCAAGACCATCGCCGCCAGGGCGATCGCCAATACTTTGCGGGGGAGAAAGAAGATCGCCAACAGGCCATAGAACCCCAGCGCCACGAGCCCGACATGCATCCCGGAAATCGCCAACAGGTGCAGCGTTCCGGTCTCGCGCATCGACTGGTAACGGCTTGGATCGACTTCTTCACGATACCCCAGAAGCATGGCCCCGGCGAGGGCCTCACAGGATGGGGCCAGATGTCGCCGGAGAATCGCGTGGGCCGATTGACGGACCCGTTGGCGAAGACGTCCCGCGTGCCATCGGGAAGACGACCGCAAGAGCGTCACGCAGTCGGGATGCTCCGCCTGCAACAGCGCGAGGATGCGGCGGCTCCGGTGGTAGTTCGCGGCATCGAAGCCGCCGGGATTCTCCTGTCCCGCCGGCTTCTGAAGAGTCCCGAAAACCCGAACCTCGTCCCCTCGATAGAGACCGAGCCGTTCGCCCGAAACGATCATTCGCACGCGACCGGAGGCCTTCCGCCACCGCCGACCGTCGCGGATACGCTGCGCACGGAGCACGACGACCGAATAGGCATCGGCGGGGATGATCCGCATCGGGTCCGGCTCGGGGGCCGGAAACCACTTCGGCGGAGCGATCAGCTCAGCCTCCAGGCAGACCGGATGCTTCCAAGCCCGGGCGTAGACGCCCAGATCGTCCGGAGCGAAGATGTTCCACTTCAGATGATGCCACGACGCCCCCGCCGCCAGACACCCGGCAAGAAGCAGCAGCACCGCGATCGTTTCCCCACCTCGTGCCCGGGAAATCATGGACGAGAACCATACGAGGACCAACCCGCCGAACCAGAACCACAACGGCATCGGGAAACATCGATCCAGCAAGATTCCGGCGATCATCGCCAGAAGCACGGCCACCATCGGGCGCTGCGCGAGAAGGCGGCCGCGATCGCGGAGCGTAGAAAACTCCAGCGAAAAAAAGCGGCGCACAAGAAGGGGGATCGGGGAAGCGGCCTTCATGGGATCCATCGCAGAGGGAAAACGTCATAAAAACGATCGCCCTTATTGTACTTCCGCGATTTCACGTTGTCCACCGTCTTCGCGAAAATCCACTTCGAAAAAGAAGGAGATCCGGGAGGAGCGAGGGATCATGGATCAGATCGGTTCGGTGACCGAAGCCATCTGCTGCGCGGTGACCCAGTGAGGTCCGAAGCCCGATTCCGGCGCCGGTCCGAACGTCTTGCCCACCGCCGCGGCCACTTGTTGGCAAAGTCGCATCAGGTTGCCGAACGCCTCGAATGTGAGCGACTGCTTGCCGTCGCACCGGGCCCCTTGCGGAGCCGGATGCACCTCGACCAGCAAGCCGTCGGCTCCCGCCGCCACCGCCGCGGCCGACATCGGCAGCACGAGATCGGCATGGCCCGTCGCGTGACTGGGATCCACGATCACCGGCAAATGAGTCCGTTGCTGCAAGGCCGGAATCGCCGAGAGCGACAAGGTGAATCGGGCATGTTTCTCGAACGTTCGGATACCGCGCTCACAAAGAATCACGCGGTCGTTCCCCCCGGCGAGAATATACTCGGCCGCCATCAAGAATTCATCGAGCGTCGCACTGAACCCCCGCTTCAGCAGCACGGGAATCCGGGCCCGACCGGCCGCCTCGAGCAGACGATAATTCTGCATGTTGCGCGTCCCGATTTGCAGAATATCGGCATACTCGGCCACCAGCGGGACCTCTTCCGGCGTCATCGCTTCGGTCACGACCGCCAGCGACGTCGCCCGACGCGCCGAGGCCAGCATCTTCAATCCATCTTTCTTGAGCCCCTGGAAAGCGTAGGGGCTCGAACGCGGCTTGAACGCGCCTCCGCGGAGACCGGTCGCCCCGAGCTCTTTCACCCTTTGCGCCGCTTGATGGATTTGCTCCTCCCCTTCGACGGTGCACGGACCGGCGATCACGCTGAAATGCCCGCGGCGGACGAAAAGGGAACCGCATCGCACCGAGGTCCCCTCCGGGACGACCGAACGATGAGCCAATGGGTAGGGCGTCTTCGAATAGAAAAGATGCTCCACCGCCGGATGATCGTGCAGCTTGCCCAAATGATCTTCGGAACCGGCCCCTTGCGTCGTTGAACCGGTCCCCACCACCGCGGGCGCGCCTCGGAATCGGGTCTCATGCACTTCGAAGCCCGCCGAAACCAGGACCGAGCGAATCTGCTGTATCTGACGTTCGCCGACATCTTTCCGCAAAAGGCAAAGCATGATCGCCTCCACACTCTTGAAATCGCAAGGGAGAGGGAATCCGGTTCGGCCGGGGCTTCGTTCGACGCCCCGAGCCGGGACACCACGTCTACCTTTCATTATAATCAGAGTGCTCGCGAAACGGCGTGGCGAAAAGGAAAAAGACAGCCACTATTCCAACCATTCCCCCCAATCATGAGGGGAGCATTCGATATAAGCGACAGAGACTCCCGGCCGGCGCAGATTCCAAGATGTCTTTCGCGGTTCGTGCCTGCCGACGAGTCGACCGGACACGCCGATCCAAGCAGGGAGCCCTGGATGCTAGATCGCTTCGTTCCCCCGTTCCCCGGTGCGGATGCGAACGCATTCATCCATCGGCATGACGAAGATCTTCCCATCGCCGACCTGACCGTCCTCGCCGGTCCGCCCTGCGTCGGTGATCGCCTGGATCGTCGGCTCCAAAAACTCGTCGTTCACCGCGATCATCAACTGCACTTTGCGGACCAGATTGATCGAGACCTCATGGCCCCGGAAAAATTCGGAGTGCCCCTTCTGGCGACCGAATCCCTGAACGTCCATCACCGTCAGGCGAAAGACCTCAACCTCGGCGAGGCTCGACTTGACCGCTTCGAGACGATCGGGCTGAATGATGGCGAATATCAGTTTCACGGGATCCTTCCTTTCTGGAGAGATAGCCTACTCAAGTAACAATCGGAAATGACGAGCCGTGAAACGAACCCGGCCTTTCGGGGCGTTCGGCTCCCTCAATACATCGCTTCGCTCAGGAATTGGCGGCCTCGAGTTGGGCCAATACTTCCTCGGGGATGTTGAAATTCGAAGAAACATTTTGGATATCGTCGTGGTCGTCGAGACGTTCCATGAGCTTGAGCACCTTGTCGGCGACTTTCGCATCGTTGACCTCGACGGTGTCGTTGGGAATCATACTCAGCTCGGCGACTCTCGTCTCGATCCCCGCGTCCGCCAGGGCTGTTTTCACTTCGGTGTAATTGTCGGGGCTGCAAGTCACCTCGAAGTCGGACTCTTGTTGCACCACATCGTCGGCGCCGGCTTCCAAGGCCACTTCCATCAACTTCTCCTCATCGACCTCGGCGCCGGCGATCAAAAAGAGACCTTTTTTCTCGAAATTCCAGGCCACGCAGCCGGTGCTGCCGAGCTTGCCGCCGCAGAATTCGAAAATCTTGCGGATCTCCGGAGCGGTGCGGTTGCGGTTGTCGGTCAGCGCTTCGCACAAAACGGCCACCCCTTCCGGTCCGTACCCTTCGTAGATGACCTCCTCGATGTTCCCGCCGTCGAGCTCGCCGGTCCCTTTTTTGATGGCCCGAGTGATGTTGTCCTTGGGCATACTGACCGCCTTCGCTTCGTCGATCGCCGAACGCAAGCGGATGTTCGCCTCCGGATCCCCGCCACCCATCTTCGCGGCCACGATGATCGTTTTGGACAACTTGCTCCACAACCGGCCCCGCTTCGCGTCGACCGCCGCCTTCTTGTGCTTGATCCCTGCCCAATGAGAATGACCTGCCATCAATCCTCCCCGCTTTTTGACAATTAGTAGGAACGTGTCTTCGGACCGCTCTCGTCGCGAACCTCGCCGAGGTGCCCGATCGCTTGTCGGATGTGACGGCAATGATCCATCACCGTCTCGCTCGATTTCCCCGGTTCTTCCAACGCCAGGGCCAGTTCGAGCTGCTCCAAGGCCAACTCCTTCTCACCGAGACGAAAAAGGACCCAGCACAGGCTGTCGCGGTAGGAGGGGTTTCGAGGATCCGACTCCACCGCCTCGAGGATCAACGCCAGTGCCCGCCGAAGATGCAGGCCGGTTTCGGCCAGCAGGTAGCCCAGGTCGTTGCGGGCGACCGCGTCTTCCGGAAACTCGTCGAGTATCCGTTCGAGCTGTTCGATCGCCCGATCCCTCTCCCCCCGACGCCACCACGTCTTCGAAAGTCCCCGCCGGAGCGCCGCCACATCGCGCCGCCACCGCGGGCAATCGTAACGCTCTCCGAAGTGATCCAAGGCATAAGTATACACCGATTCGGCCGATTCGTCACGACCCGCCTCCAAAAGGATCCATCCCAGGTGAGCATAAGGCCGAATCGAATCGGAAAAAATCTCCCGTTCCCGTTTGGCCCGGCGGAGGGCCCGGTCGTACTCCTCCACTCGCGTCAGGGCGGTGGCCAAATGATGGCAGATCGCCCCTTCCACGCGGCAAACATCCCACCCGGGGTAGATGTCGCCCTCAACATCTCCCTCCGAAAGACTCGCTTCGGCGCGGACGAGCACCTCCACCGCCTTCTTCGGGCGCCCCTTCTCCAATAATGTCTTGCCCCAAAGCAGGAGCGTGAGCGACCGGTACCGCGGCTCCTCTTCGACCGAGCGATTCCAGAAGAGTTTCACTTCACTCGCCGTGCCGCATTCCATCGCAAGGCGACCGAGGGCCACCAGTTGGGCATGCAGGACCAGAGAGGGGGATTCTTCCAGTCGCTTGCGAAACCGAGAGGCAATCGCGGTATAAGCGTCGGCGTCTTCCAGCAGCACGTCCCCCCAAGGAGAGAAATCGTCGAACTTGCCCGTGGCGAGGTAATCCTGGCCCCAGAGATCGAGCATCGAATCGAATTGGCCGCGCCGGGCGAAAGCGGCGAACAGGAGCCGAAACCCCTCGACGGTCAACTGGCCGTTCTTCGCTTGGAGCATGAGGATCCTCTCGGCGAATTCCGGTTTGGTCTCGTCGAGATACGTCTTGGAGAGATACAATCCGAGCGATGGCGGCGCCTCGGCCCCGTTTTGCAGAAAGGCCTCGAAAAGACGTGCCAGCAAAGCCTCTCGCGACCGACCGTTTTCAAGACCGACTTCCAAAAACAATCGATAGGGGCGTTCTCCGTGAAACGCCAATTGCGAGGGATCCATCTCCTTCAACCGATCCCAGGCCGCCTCCCCATCGCCTCGTTCGGCCGCCAAAAGAGCCTGCAGATAATCGCGTTCCGCCGGCAACCCCCTAAGATGGTACGACTCCTCGAACGCCTGACGGGCCAGCGACCACCGACCGACTTCCAAAAAACTCTCGCCCATCAACAAGCAGGTTTCCGACTTTTTTTCGGAAAGAAGATCCTGCATGGCAGGCGAAAGACGGTACTTTCGAGGGTGATCCCAGGCATCGTTGAGAATGAGAAAACTTTCCGCCGCCCGGGCCGATTCTCCGGCGATCTGACAAATCCGCGCTCGTTCGGCATGCAGTAAGGTCCCCAACTCCGGATCCGACATGGCCAGCGAAGGATGCTTCTTTTGCAAATCCCGAAGGACCGTTCTTTGCGAGGAAGGCAGCGTCTCCTTTCCCGAAGCGAGATCTTGGAGGTCGATTTCCAAGCGTTCCAGCGCGTGGTCGTACAGACGTGCTGCATTTTTCCACTGCCCCCGTCGCGCCAGATGCACTCCCAAAAGACGAAGATGGGCCGCACGAAGGTTCGTCCCGGCGAACGACTCGGCCCGCAGCGCATACCGGGCCGCTTCATCAAGACGGTTCAGATGGATTCCTAAAACGAGCACAAGCTCCAAAAAATGAGAATTCCCAGGTCGCCGGCGCGAAGCCCGCTGGTACTGATCCATCGCGGAGGAGAGATCGCCGCGGAGATGATGCAGTCGTCCGAGCATGAAATGCACTTCGGCCGCGGAAGACGCCTTCTCGGGCACAGGGCCCTCGGGCAGGATCGGCGTCGAGGTGAAGTCGACCGGAGAACCGATCGCGTCGAACGTATGCCCGGACGCCGGGGTGGCCGACGCATCACGGAGAGGGAACGGCTTCCCCCCTCCAAGCAACAGGGCGGTAAAGATCCCCGAAAGTACCGGCGCGAACCACAACGACACACCGATCCTGGGGCACATATCATTCTCGATCATGCGGAAGAAGGTCACCACACTCCCATTCTGGGGAAAGAATCATCCATCGTCGTCGCGCTCGGGGAGATCGACGGCGCGCGGGATCAAGGCGGACGCAACCTCGTCACCCATTCCTTCTATTATACCCAGAATGAAAGCGACGGTAAGAAAAAAGGATATGGTTCCCCGACGGCCGCTGTCGCACTGCTAGCGAGGTTTTTTGCGACTCAGCTTCGTGGTGGTGGATCTCCGATTTCCCTCTCCGGACTTGCCGGAAGATTTCTTTGTTTTCTTCTTGGTGGTTTTCTTTCGGGGGGAAGCTTTCTTGGTCGATTTCGTGACTTTTTTCTTCTCCGTCGAAGGGGATTTCGATTTCTTGGTGCCGGAAGTTTTTTTCTTTTTCTTGGTTTTTTTCCTGGCAGGCGACGTGTCTTCCACCGTCTCCTCGGCGTGTTTGGTCGACTTCTTCTTCGCCGTGGATTTGGCCGGCGGCTTCTCCTCTTTTTCCTTCGGTTCGGGCGTTTTGCTCTTCTTGCGGCGTCCCGATTCCTCGGCGGATCGAGCCTCGGAAGGCGGCTTCGTTTTCTTCTCCGGTCGAGCCGTTTTCCGCGGCTCGGCTTCTTCGGATGATTCCTCCTCGCGGGCCTTCTCCGTACACCGATCCTTCCAGCGCTGCTCGGCCTTCGGATCGATCGACGTGAGAAGGGAAACCAGCTTCTTCTCGTTCGGATCGGCTTCGAGTTCGGTGGCGAACTGGTGCAGGTGGCGGGAAAACTCTTGCCCCTTGCTCTTGGGAATCGCTCGCTCGAGACCGGTGACCACCTCTTCGCCGGTCTTCTTTTTCGTAGACAAACCGAGAAGCTGAAAAACGCGCATCGCGGCATCATCGAGTGGAATGGAATGCCCGGAAAGAACATGCTGCGTTACGTAGGAACACATGAACGGGGTCACGCCGTCGTACCGGCAAAGCTCTTCGACCGCCTGTCCGAGATTCTTCTTCCGGATCTCCTCCAAATCGAACACATAGAGTTTCTCGAAGACCGCGTGGAGCGTTTTGCGGATCCTTTCCGCGGCGGCGGAGGGATCGGGCAAGGTCGAGAGGACTTCACAAAGCTCTTCGACGGACGTCACCCGAACCTCGTTCCAGTCGAAATAATTGTGTTCCAGCGAGGCGAAGGCCTCTTCGGCCTTGTCC
Organism: uncultured Planctomycetaceae bacterium; assembly: GCA_964632505.1. Classification (GTDB taxonomy): domain Bacteria; phylum Planctomycetota; class Planctomycetia; order Pirellulales; family Thermoguttaceae; genus CAZWCE01. The sequence goes on from CAZWCE010000010.1 coordinate 125,718, forward strand.
ATCGGCGCGTTCTCCAAACATGCGGCATAGAGCAAGGTCTGCATGACCGGATATTCCGATTCCTTCGGCAAATCACGGTACTTCTTTCTCAGTGCGGATTGCAGTGCCTTGATCTTGCTGGAACGACTTTGTGTGGCCATCTTTTTTTCGTCTCTTCTATCGTGGATTTTCGGAAAAGAAGGTCTCTGCGATCGATCCGGAGTGAGAAGCCCCCCCCGGAAATCCGTACTCCCGGGGACGCTCGTTTCGCCCTGAAGCGGTCCAATTTTCAAAGGCCGTCGGGCGCCGTCAGTCCTCTTTCGAAAAACGTTCGGTCTCCTCCGAGGCCGCTTCGTTCTCCATCGTTTCGGGCGTCTCGGGCGACGGTTCGTCATGGGGGAGCACTTCGTTGAGAATCCGCGAAACTTCGAAGGCGTTTTTGATTCCCTTATCGATTTGGAATTGCAAACGGGGCGTGTACCGCATGTCGATCCGCTCGGCGCACTTCGCCTGGAGAAACCCGGCCGCGCTCTGCAATCCCTGGAGACTCAACTCCTGCTGATGCTCGTCGCCCATCACGGAAACGTAGACTTTCGCTTCCCGCAAATCTCCCGTCACTTCGACGCGCGTCAGGGTGACGTCCTTGACCCGGGGATCCTTCAACTCCGAAAGAATCGACATTCCCACCACTTGGCGAATCGCCTGGGCCACTTTCCTGGCTCGTCGCGATGTGCTCATATTTATGATTTTCCCTGGAGAAAAAGAGATAGAAACGATCTTCCGAGGAAGATCGTCAGGGGATCGAGCGAGGAGGTTCCGGCTTGGAAACCATGCCTTCTGCGACAAGAGACCGGGCGGCGGTCCGAAAGATACGGATCGACCGCCACCCGTCGGCGTCCCCGACTCGATGCGATGCGTTTCGCCTACAGACTCCGTGCGATCTCCTCGATCTTGTACGACTCCAGAACATCTCCCTCCTTGATATCGTTGTACCCTTTCAACTTCATACCGCATTCGTATCCTTCGCGGACTTCTCGGGCATCGTCCTTTTCCCGCTTGAGCGTATCAAGAGGATAATCCCCGATGATGCGGCTGTCGCGGATCACCCGAACGCGGCTGTCGCGCTCGATGTGTCCGGCCAATACCCGGCAACCGGCCACGGTCCCGACCCGACTGATGGAGAAGGTTTTCTGCACCAGCGCCCGGCCGAGTTCCTTTTCCCGCTGCTCCGGCTTGAGCATCCCTTCCATGGCGGCCTTCAGCTCGTCGGTCAGTTTGTAGATGATGTCGTACCGCCGGATTTGCACGCCTTTCTTTTCGGCGAGCGTTCGGGCCCCTTCTTCGGGGACGACGCTGAACCCGACGATGATTGCATCGGAGGCGTCGGCCAGATGGACATCGGCCTCGGTGATGCCGCCGACGGTCGCTTGGAGAATCTTGATCTTCACCTCCGGGTGATCAAGCTTCCCCAACTCCTTGCGAATCGCTTCGATCGACCCGCGGACATCGGCGCGAATGATGACGTTGAGGGTTTGGGGTTCCCCGCCCTGGCCGAGTCGTTGGTACAGACTTTCGAGGGTCACATGGGGTGCCGCGGCGCTCACATCGCGCTGCCTTGCCTCCTCGGCCCGTTCTTCGGCGATTTGCCGGGCCTTGGAGAGGTCGTCGAGCACCAGGAACTGCTCTCCCGCCTCGGGGGCTTCGTTCAGACCGATCAGATTCACCGGCGTCGACGGAGGCGCCTCATCGACCCGTTGATCGGGATTGAGGGTGTCGTACATCACGCGGACGCGGCCGTATGCCTGACCGCAGAGAATCACATCTCCCGTCCGGAGGGTCCCGTGGCGGACGATCGCCTTGCAGACGACTCCTTGGCCGGTCTGCACTTCCGATTCCAGAGCCAGGCCCATGGCGGGGCGATCGGGATTGGAACGCAACTCGTGCAACTCGGCGACCGTCAGGAGCGTTTCCATCAACTCTTCCATGCCTTCGCCGGAAACGGCGCTGGTGCGCACGATTTCGACATCGCCTCCCCATTCGCTCGACAATATCTCGTTGGCGGCGAGTTCCTGGAGCGTCTTGTCGGGATTCGCTCCCGGCAGATCGATCTTGTTCATCGCCACGACGATCGGCACTTCGGCCGCTTTGGCGTGACTGATCGCCTCTTCGGTCTGCGGCATGACGCCGTCGTCGGCCGCGACGACCAAGACCGCCAGATCGGTGCAATTGGCACCGCGGGCCCGCATTTCGGTGAATGCCTCATGACCGGGGGTATCGACGAACGTGACGTCGCCGCTCTCGCCCGAGACCCGATAGGCCCGAATATGCTGAGTGATCCCGCCTTTCTCACCGGAGACGACGTCCTGACCGATGATGCGATCCAGAAGCGAGGTTTTCCCGTGATCGACGTGTCCGAGGAAGGTGACGATCGGCGGACGGGGTTTGAGGTCCTCGGGGGCGTCTTCCAGCTCCTCGATCGAGGTCACGACGCGCTGTTCGAGGGACTGCTCCGGCCGGACTTCCGCCTTCAGGTCCAATTCCGAGGCGAGCAGCTCGGCGGCTTCGTAGTCAAGCGAAGCGTTGATGTTCAAGACCAACCCCATCTCGAGGAGCTTCTTCTGGACATTGGCGACGGAAACGCCCGTCATTTCCGCGAACTGCTTGACCGTGCAAGGTAACTGGATCACGATATTGCTTTTCCGGGGGGCGGCACTGTTGGTCGTGCCGGTACGGCGCAATCGCCGCAACTGGCGCGGGGGACCCGAAAAATCCTCGGTTCCCGATTCCTGGCGGAAACGGCGACCTCCGGAGTGTTTCTTCCTGCCCCGGCCAACGAGCTGATTTTCATCCCGAGGCATCTTGCCCTTGCGGGACCGCTTCTTGGTCGCCTTCTCCTTTTCCTCAAGGAGATCGGACGGCTGCATCGGCTTGCCGCCACGACCACGACCGGGTTTGGTGACCTCCCCACCTTCCTTTTTCTTCTTTTGTTTTTGTTCGTGTTGGCGGATGTGCTCGTCGAGGGGCCGGGCCGCTCCCTTGGCCGCTGCGCGAATGGCATCCAATGGTAGTTTAATATCCGGTTTCTGCGGCGCCGGCTCTTTTTTCGCTTTTTCCTTTTTGGTGGGCTTGGCCGACGGCATCGGCGCGAGACGGACCGACGGGCCCTGCTTGCCACCCCCCGATGGGCGACTCTCTTCCCGCTCCTCCTCACGCGGCGGCGACTTCCGACCGCGAAGTACCGGCACTTTCTCTTGCTGGCCTTTCTTGCCGACGTAGTCGTCCCGCTGGATCGAACCGGTCGGCGCCGTCGGAGTGACCTCGATCTTCGGTTTCCCCGGCGGTTTGCTCTTCGCCTGCTTCTCGGGAGCGCCCTCCGTCTCCGTCTTCTTCGCGGCGGGCGCTTCGGCGGGCTCTTTTTTCTCCGGCGGCTTTTCCTCTCCCTCGGTCGGGGTCACCGTCGGCTTGATCGGCGGCGTTTCCTCTTTCGAAGGCGTTTCGGGAACTTCTTCTTTCTTGGGCGGCTTCTTTTCGACCGGTCGCTTCTTCGGCGTCGACGGCTTGAGAACGGGAACGCGACCACTGGGAGTCGAAGCGGACGGACGACGGACCGGCGCTGCGTTCGGGTCCACTTCGGGGGCCGTTTTCGGAGAAGGTTTCGGCTTCGATTCGCGCAACAATTGGGTCACTTGCTCGACCTCATCGTCGGAGAGGCTGGCCAGCGCCGAGCCCTTCCCCTTCAGTCCCGCCTTTTTGCAGGCTTGAACGAGGACCTTGCTTTCAACCTTCAATTGCTTCGCTAAGGCGTAAATACGAATGGACAATTCTATTACTCTCTCTTTCGGAATTCGAATTTCGGACCTCAGGCGTCGCCCAACAGCCTATGGCAAAAGGAGCTGTAGGAGATGCAGATCATGCTGTGCAATCCCAACGGCTCGACAAAAGCTGCTCTCAGAGGGCACACGACCGATGGCTTCCCGCATGGCCGGGTTCGAAAAAGGCCACGAGGGTCTTTTTCAACGGAACGCCAAGCGACCGTCACGGAAAAAACCGCCCGAATCCGACTCCCTCTCTCCTTCATCCTCGCATGGCATTCTCCTCCGGCTCTTCGGGAGACCCTCCCTTTGGCCGGGAGCTTTGATCCTTTCGACAAGCTGCCACATCCAGCGGACGGTTTCGGCGGCCTCGGCAGGAAATGGTCATGATTTCGGCACTTCTTCCTCCGACGATTCGCCGGGGGGGTCCTCTTCGCCGGACGCTCCCCGGCCCACTTCTTCTTCGATTTCGGAAGGTGTCTCTTCAGGAGGTTCTTCCGTCGACGCGGCTTCAGACAACGCATCCGCCGACGTTTCCGCGGCTTCGGACGTTTCCTCTTCCGGCGTTTCGTTCTCTGTTTCGTCCGTCCCGGGGTCGGCCTCGCCTTCCGTTTCGGTGGAGCCCCCCGTGGTCATCTCTCCTTCGGTATCCAATTCGGCGGATCCTTCCGCCAGCGGTTCCGGCGCGGGAGCGGGCACCTCCGGATCGGTCGCCTCGGCGGCCGACACCGCGGCTGCTTTGGCTTCTTCTTCGGCGATCTCTTCCTCTTCGGCCCGTCGCTCCGCTTCCTCGACGATCTTGTCCACCTGCGCTTCGGTCAACCCGCCCATCTCCATCAAATCGTCCGGCTCGATGATCGAGAGGTCGTCGTAGGTGAGGAATCCCTCGCCAACCAATCGATCGGCCAATTCCTCGTCGACCCCTTCGATGTCGCTGAAGCCCACCAGCGCCTTTTCCAACATCGACTCGAGGTCGTCTCGGCTCATGATCTCAATGTCCCAGCCGCAGAGTTTGCTCGCCAAGCGAACGTTCTGGCCTTTTCGACCGATCGCCAGCGAACGTTGATCCTGCTGCACCAGGACGATCGCACGACCGAGCATGCCGCAGAGGATCACTTCCTCCACCTCGGCGGGCTTCAACGCATTGGGAATGAAGACCAGCAAGTCCTCGTCCCAAGGGACCACGTCGATCCGCTCATCGCCCAGTTCGGTGCCGATCGGTTTGACGCGACTCCCGCGAACCCCTACGCAGGCGCCCACGCAATCGATACGTTGATCGCTGCTGTAAACGGCGATCTTCGTGCGGTAACCGGCTTCCCGGGCGATCGCTTTGATTTCGATCACTCCGTCGACGATTTCCGGAATCTCCTGCTCGAAAAGTCGCTGGACGAGCGCGGGTCGAATGCGGCTCAAAAAGACCTTCACCCGATTCCCCGATTTTTTCACATCGATGATCGTCGCCCGGATTCGGTCGTTGATGCGGAGATTTTCTCCCGGCAGTTTTTCGCCGCGAGGCAGCAGGGCCTCGACGTTCGAGAGGGCTACGGTAAGGGTTCCGCCCTCATTGCGCTGGACGACACCGCTGACGATCTGATCGATTTGGGTGATGTATTCGTCGTAAAGCGTGTCTCGTTCCGCTTCCCGAATCTTCTGGATCATGACTTGCTTGGCCGTTTGGGCGCCGATCCGCTCGGCCATCTCGGCCGGATCCATGGGAATGCCGTTGTGGGAACCGGTGATCTCGCCGCTTTCCCGATCGATCGTGATGTCAATGTCCGCTTCATCGCCATAGTGCTTGCGCGCCGCAGTGACCAGGGCCGACTCGACTCCCGAGAAGACGATTTCCTTTTCGATCTTTTTGTCGCGATGGATCGCGTCAACGATCCGCAGCACTTCGCTGGGATTCATGGAGCTCTCTTTCTTTCAAGCGGTTTGACGGCAGCAAGGTCGGAAAAACGGCCCGCCGGGAAAGTGGGAAATCTCCAAAAAATGCCTTGTATTCGCGCATTTCCCGGAGGTGTTTTTCCTGGAGGTTTCGGGCCGACGATTCAACCCTCCCCGAGGCGAAAAGGCCGAATCGGCATGCCCCACGAACCGTGCAGGGCACCAAGCGCGCAAAACACCCCTTTCGAACCTCCCCTCACTTTTCTCCCAGGAAGTGTTCCCCGGAAAAAAACAGGAAAAACGTGGTTCGATTGAGGTGACACGTCTCTTCCCTTACTTGCCTTTTTCCGATTCCGCTCCGCAAATAAGAACCAAAACGGAAAAAGCAAGTACCGTAAAGATCACAACATACCGTTCGTCGACAAAATCGTCAAGGGTCTGAGGAAGCGATAACGCTTTTCCTGGAAAGATTCTCCGTCCATGCGCTCTCCGTGGAAGGAAACGATTCCTCGAAGGAACGATACCGAGAACCGCGGCGCCCCCGATGTTTTCCTCAGGAAAGGCTTCCAAAATTCCTCAGGATCTTCAATCCTTCCGATTGACTCTTCTCCGGATGGAATTGCGTGGCGAACAAATGACCCCGGCGTATCGATGAACAGAAGTCGAGATGGTAATCGGTCGTCGTGGCGATGCACGCCTCCTCTTCAGGAACCACATAGAACGAATGAACGAAATAGCAATAGGTCCCTTCGGCGATCCCCTCGTACAGAGGCGATTCCCCTTGGAGATGGAGTTGATTCCATCCCATGTGCGGGATTGAATACTCCGAGGGAAGCTCGAATCGGACCACCTCGCCCTTGAGCACTCCCAGCCCATCATGCACGCCGTGTTCGTAACTTCGCTCGAACAACAGTTGCAAACCGAGGCAGATCCCCAGAAACGGCTTCTCGGCCTCGATCGCTTCGTGAATCGCGGGAATCAGGTGGAATCGCTTCAGCTCGGTCATCGCGTCCTCAAACGCGCCGACGCCGGGCAACACCACCTTCTCGGCCCGGGAAACCTCGAGCGGATCCGAGGTGATCTGCGCCTCGAACCCCACCTTCTCGAAGCCTTTTTGCACGCTTCGGAGGTTGCCCATCCCATAATCAATGATCGCAATCATCGTCGATTCACTTTCTCCCGGGGAATCACTCAAAGAAAACATCCCCGGTCGGCGGGGATGAAAGAAAACAGACGCCTCCTTCGATCCCTTGCAGACACGAGACGCACCAAGGGCGGGAGTCGCCGCCGGCGAAAGAAGAGGGCTCCATACACGCCATTATTTTCCATCGCCGCCGGTTCGACAAGGGGCGGCCATGGAGAAACGCGGTTCGGCGATCAGGAAACCCCCGGCTTTTTCGTCGCGTAGATGACCAGCTCCACGCGGCGGTTCCGTTTCCGGCCCGCTTCGGTGACGTTCGGCATCACGACCCGGTTCGCGCCGTGCCCGACGAGGAACATCTGCTCGGGATCCATCCCGATCTGGTTCACTAAATATTGATGCACGACCATCGCCTTCTGAACCGATACCTCGTGTTGCTTCGAAGGATTCTGGTATTGAACCGCCAAATCGTCGGTGTGTCCCTCCACGCCGATGAGCTGATCGGGATAGTTCAGCTTAATCTCGTTCACGGCTCGGGAAAGCACGCTCCGCCCTTCCGGCTTCAGGAGATAGGTATTCGGCTGAAACAGCTTGTGGTCGGGGATTTCGATTCGGATACAATCCTGATCTCGACGGACATACACATCCTCGATGTCCAAAACCGGCAATTGCTCCAAATAGCTGTTGTTCGGCGTGATCGAAACGGTGCTCCGCTCTTTCTGAGAAGTCAACAGCGCCTGGGCGGTTTGCGTCTTCTGGGCCAGTTCGTCCTGAAGTTGCGTCACTTGGCTGGTCATGTCGTTGACTTGTCCCTGAAGCAGATTCGCCTTCTGCTGCGCGGCCAGCATCTGTTGTTCCGCCTGGGCGAGGAGCATCTGCTGCTCTTCATTGTCCTGGCTCAACTTGGCTGCCCGGGCGACCAGTTCCTGATTCTGCCGCGCCAGGGCCAGTTGCTGCTGGTGCATCTTTTCCATCTTGCCTTTGACGATCGGCGAATTCATCGCGCAACCCCCAAAGAAGAGGGTCATCAACACCACGGCGACAAGGGACCCGTAGGAGAAATGCGGTCTCGATTCGATGTGGCAATTTTGCATTTCTTCACCTCTCTGCAATCATCATCTCGGCACTACACCGGCACGCATGCCGGGAGGCCTTCGCCAAATGTTGTCGGTCGCTTCTCAGCGGGACAAGAGCCTCTCGACCGGCTCTTCCCGCATGATTTCCTGAGAGCGGCTCGCTTCGATCTTCTTCCTCCACCGGCCCCATCGCGTCTCCTCCTCGGGAGCCGTTTCGCCGAGGCGTTTGATGAAGTGGCGTCGACGTGGATGGATCGCCTGTTTCTCCCAACCGAACCGGCTGAGGACCCGGTCGCTCATCCGACGGTTCGTCACATGGCAGACGATCGCCTCACACCGACGGATTCGGGCCACCGCATCGAGCGTTGCACTCGCCCGAAGGATCGTATCGTAGCGGGTGCCCGCGAAGGTCAAAATGTAGGCCGCCGCCAAGTACCCCGGACATCGCCGCGGCGCGTTGTAATAGATCAAACAGCGGTTCTCCCAACGTCGACGATGAAATCGGTATTGCTGGTAGACGACCTCGACGATCGAAATCCACTTCGGAAACGGACGAAAATGGATCGCCGCCAGCTCGCCGGAGGCCGTCTCGATGATGCCGTACCGGTGCCGGCGGAGCACCTCCTCGTCGTCCAGGCTCGCGATCGACTCGAACCATTTCACGTCTCGTCTCCCGGTGGTCTCGCGTGGAAAGTGAAAACATCGGTCCCGGACCCGCGCAAGCGGCCGTCCCAACGAAAAATTATTCACTATTCCCGGCGACGGTGCGGTTGCAACGAAGAGAAAACGTTGAAAAAAGACAACGCTCAGAACCCCCGGCAACGATTATGACAATAATGACGGCGCACTCCACCGCCTTTGTGTTGCGGGGAAACCACAGGATGCCGCCGTCCCGGGGAACCGAGACAAGAAATTCGGACGCCGCTACAGCGTTCCTTTCGTGCTGGGGATGTCGAAGACACGGGGGTCGGACTCCACCGCCATGCGGATCGCCCGGGCGGTCGCCTTAAAGACGGCCTCGGCGATGTGATGGGAATTCTCCCCGTGATGCAGCAATTGGTGAAGATTGCACCGCGCATGCACGGAAAACGCTTGCCAGAACTCGGCGATCAGCTCCAGATCGAAGTTGCCCACACGCTCCACGGGGTAACGGACCCCGGAGACGAAATACGGTCGGCCTCCGAAGTCGACCACGGCAGTCACCAAACACTCGTCCATCGGGAGGGTGAAATGACCGTATCGCCGCACCCCCTCCTTCTCGCCGAGCGCTTCGTACACCGCCGAGCCGAAGACGATGCCGACATCCTCCACTGAATGATGGGCATCGACATGCAGATCGCCGTCGGCGCGCAACCGCAAATCGAGGCGGCCGTGCGACGCCAGCAGTGTAAGCATATGGTCGAAGAAGCCGATGCCGGTCTCGATGTCGGCGCTCCCGGTGCCATCGAGATTCACCGCGAGAGAAATCTGGGTTTCTCCGGTCGTCCGCTCCAGTTCGGCGGTGCGGGCCATGGTTCAATTTCCCTTATGCAGGATTTTTCGGATCAATGCGAGGCACTGCTCGATCTGCTGCTCGGTCCCCACGCTGATCCGCAACCCCTCGCCGGTCGGTTTCCCGTGAATCGTGGATTCGGGACCCCAGTCGGAGTATACCATATATCGTGTCAAATAATGGTTTTTCCTGAGCATCTGGAAAATCGGATGCAACTTGATCTCCGGATGAGTGTTCCAGATGAAGTTCGCCTGGGAGTCGGGGACTTCGAACCCCATCTCCCGCATCCCTTCGGTCAGCATTTGGCGCGTGGCGATGATCTTTCGGCGGTTCTCCTCTCGCCATTGCTGATCGGTGATGGCCGAAGTCGCCGCGGCGATCGAAACGGTATCGCAGTTGTAGGAATCCTTCACCTTCAGAAACTGCTCGATCAGATGCGGTTGCGCGACCAAAAAGCCGAAACGGAGACCTGCCAGCGAGTACCCCTTGCTCATCGACCGCAAGACCATGATCTTCTCATTCTCCCGGACCAGATCGAGACAATCCTCCTCGGCGAAATCGACGTACGCCTCGTCGATCAGCAGCGGGCAAGAAATCTCCGAAGCGAGCTTGCGGATGACCTCTTTTCCGACCACCGTTCCGGAAGGGCTGTTCGGATTCGGCAAAAAGACCAACCGCAAATCGTCGAGCGACTCGACCGCCTCGTCGGCGAACGCCTCACGGAGCGACCAGTCGGCGGGGCGGAACTGGATCTCCTGATATTTCGCCCCCTGGATCCTCGCCAGCGTCTCATACAAAATATAGCTCGGGTACGGCAATCGCACGTACTGACCGGGGCTCACCAACGCTCGCGTCACGATCGTCAGGAGATCGTCGGCGCCGTTGCCGCAGAGAATCCAATCAGGTCCCGGCAAATCGAGGATGTCCGCCGCCCGATCGCGGAACGACGTCGCCAATGGATCGGGATACCGGGCCAAGAGCTTTCGCTCCGATTGACGCTTCAGCGTCGTGTAGACCATGTCGGAAGCCGGATACGGATTCTCGTTCGTATTCAGCTTAACCACACCTTCTTCTTTCGGCTGTTCCCCGGGCTGATAACCCTGCAACGCCGTGATTTCCGGTCGAAAAAACATCGAATCGCCTTATCTTTCTATCCGTGGAAAAAACGTCGAACCCGGTACGTGAAAACGTCGCGGAAAAGACCGCCGCACCGCTTCGCCCCTTCGTGTCAATATGATCAGGTGATCGGCAATCGCACCGCGACGCTCTCCCGATGGGCCGTCAAGCCCTCTTTGTCGGCCAGGATCTCGACCTCCGGCGCCATCCGGGTCATGCCCTCGATCCCGAAATGCAAGAGGCTGCCGCCGCGGAGGAAATCGTTCGCCGTCAGGCCGCTCGCGAATCGGGCGGTGCCGCTGGTCGGCAGAACATGCGACGGCCCCGCCGCGTAATCGCCCAGGGCCACGGGCGTGAAATTCCCCAAAAAGATCGCTCCGGCACAACTGATCTTCTCGGCCAACTCCTCCGCGTTGCGCGTGGCGATATGCAAATGTTCAGGTGCAATCTGATCGGTCAGCCGACAGGCCTCTTCCTGGTTGGCGGCGAGAATCACCGCCCCGAACTCTTCGAGACTCTGACGCGCCAGATCTCCCCGTTTGAGCTTCCCGCAATACTCCTCGATGGTGGAAACCGCCCGTCGAAGGACATCCGAGTCCCAACCGATCAGGATACTCGCTCCGGGGGCATGCTCCGCCTGAGCCATCATGTCGTAGGCGGTGAAATCGGCCCGGGTCGAGTCGTCGACGATCACCACCACCTCGCTGGGACCGGCGATCGAGTCGATATCGACATCTCCGTAGACATGCTTTTTCGCCAGCGCGACAAACAGGTTGCCCGGTCCGACGATCTTGTCGACCTTCGGCACCCCTTCCACCCCATAGGCCATCGCCGCGACGGCCTGGGCGCCTCCCATGCGATAGACTTCGGAGATCCCCAATTCATGACACGTCGCCAGAAGATCGGTATTATAGGACCCGAACTCCGTCGGCGGCGCCACCAGCGCCAGCTCTTCGACGCCGGCCACCTGGGCCGGAACCGCCGTCATGAGCACACTCGAAGGATAGGCCGCTTCCCCGCCGGGCACGCACAAACCGGCGCGACGCATCGGACGGTAACGCTGCACCAAAAAGCCGTCGAAGCACTCCACCCGGACGTCCTGATGGAGTATCTTCTCCTGAAAAACGCGAATGTTCGCCGCCACGCGACGGACCGCATCCAAAAATTCCGGCTTCACCCGACGATGGGCCTCTTCCAGCTCTTCCGGGGGAACACGCAGGGTATCGCCGGTCAATTCCTTGCCGTCGATGCGCTGGCAATAATCGAGCACCGCGGGCAGACCGTCCTGCTCCACATCCCGACAGATCCGTTCGACCACCTGTTGGGGGGTCAAAGGCTCCCCGAAAATTGCAATCGTCCGCTCACGCCCCGCCTTGCTCACTACATCGCCGCGGGGGCTCAACTTCGCCCGAAGCCGGGACATTTGCCCTGAAATATCTTCCTGACAGCTATCCAACCAAGGAATATTCAATTTTGTTTCACTCATAAAACGAACTCAATCTCGAGGAGACTCTTGGCTTTTCCCTAGCGAGCAAGCGGAATCGGCGGAATGTTTCATCAAGGTGATCGGAAGGCCGACTCCCTCGAGAGATTCCGAAAACTCCAGGAAAAACAAACAAATGCATGACACCGTATTCTATCTTTTATATATTATAGGTAGCTTTTCACCAAGGGCCTCCGGATTCCAAAAAGCTTCCAATTACTCCGCAAATAACTCCGCATGGACCTTTTCTACACTACGATACCCGATTCCACATGAACGCCCCCCTTTTTCACATCCACTGCCCGACTTGCGAAGCCCGATTGGCCGTCCGCAATCGCGAGCTGATTGGCCAGATTCTCGCTTGCCCGAAATGCGAGAGCATGGTGCAGGTCAACCCTCCGCCGAACTGGGAAGATCGGGAGGCCCCTCCATCCGAAGCGGACGCCGGGGAGCCGGTTTCGGAATCGAGCTCCCGGGAACCGGCCGATCCGCCGCCATCGACGGCCCCTCCTTCGGCGGTCCCCGATGAGGCAACCCCGTCGGAAAAGCAAGAGACGGAATCCGACTCCTCCGAACTGGAATTCGCGCCACGCACCAAACCACTCTCCCCGACCGAGCAGAAGACCCGAAACATCATGATGATCGCCTCGGGAATCTTGGCGGTCTTTCTGCTGCTGCTCGCGGTGATCCTCCTCTGGCCGGACCCCCGTCCCCAGGAATCGGCGGGCAAGGGCGCCGGAAAGCCCCCAATGGAAAAGGAAGATGATTCGGAACCGTCCTCCCAACCGCTCCCGGGAGAAGCCGAGGAAAAACAAGACGACGGATCCTCACAGGACAAATCGACCGAAGTGACTGCCGGACAAGAAGATACGTTGCCCGAAACACCATCGGACGAATCCGAAACCCATCAAAAAGACGCGCCGACCGAAGACAAACCATCGGCCGCGGAAGAGAACGACGAAACATCTGATGAGGAGGAAAAGAAGGACACCACCTCCTCCGACGAAGACAACGAGCCAACGACAGACGATGCCTCCGACCGTCCGGAAACCGACAAATCTCCCTCCAATTCCCAAGAATCGGTACTGCCGCAACTCGATGCCGAACAAGAGGTGAAGAAGATCGACATCGGCGCGAGGCTCCAAAACCCGATCGAGGAGATCAGATTTTCCGACATCGCCTTCGTCGATGCCGTCGCGGTGTTGCGGTCCCTCGTGGGAGTCCCGATTCAGGTCGACCTCGACACGCTCCACTGGCGAGGCAAATCGCTGACCGATCCGGTCCGGTTGACCCTCCAGGCCACCACGGCCCGAACAGCGCTCGAAAAAGTCTCCGAAACGCTCGGATTGGTCCCTGAAATCCGAGAACAGCACATCCTCTTGACCCTGCCCGAGGGAAAAATCGACAAACCGGAAACGGACAGATATCCGGTGGAAGACCTCCTCGAAGCGATCGAAGCGTTGGACTCGGCGGAGCTGATCGCCCTGATCGAGGAGATGATCGCGACGAAAAGTTGGCAATCGGCAAACGGTCCCGGCGAAATCCGCATCGAAGGCGGGGAACTGGTCATTCTGCAAACCTCCCGAAATCAATACCGAATCACCCAACTTCTCGACAAGCTCCGATTGATCCACCATCTGGACCCCAAATCATCGCTCGATCCCGAAGTCCTTGCTCCGGAAGCCTTTGGGTGGGATCATCTCCAACAGCGAATCACCCTGAACTACCTCAAACCGGTGCCGCTCCGTGAAATTCTGAACATGATCGCTGAACAGGGGAACCTCCATATTTTGATCGATCGCCCCGCACTCGCTTCGGTGGGGCTTTCCCCGAGGAACCGGGCCATGTTGCGGATCGAACAGGGAACGATCGCGGATGCACTCTCACAACTTCTTTCTCCGCTGGGACTTACTTACCGAATTCTCGAGCACGATGTCATCGAGGTGACCTCTTCCGAGGAAGCCGAGTCGCGGAAAACCGTGGAAATCCATCGCTACCCCCCTCCTGAAGCGGACGAATCGATCGACGACCTTGTCGCCACGCTCAAGGCGATGGCTCCCGATTCCCTGGAGACCGAAGGAAGCGATACCGCCTTCTGGGTCGATGAAGAAGCCGACTGCTTGGTGCTCCGAGAAAGCCAGCCGTTTCAGCGCATGGTCCGGAAATGGCTGCAAGAAGAGCGCCATCGCCGGACGGAATCGCCGGAAAGCGGCTCCCCGTAGCCCCCGACGGTCCTTCCCTCCCCTCTCCCGACCCTCCGCCATCGCGCCACGGTCCTCCTCCTTCAGCAAAACCGAACCCCCTTCAGGATTTTCCCGGGGGGCATTTCGCAAGCGAGGCGATCTGATACAATCGGGTTTGATTCTTTTTTTCTTGTTCGGCGATACCTGGGTATCGTCGCCGGCTTCGCCTTGCCGGGAAAAAGAAAGGAATCTTCCGGGCGTGTTTTCCAGGCCCGACCGTCTGAAATCTCCCTTCGATGTTCGTTTTCCGTTCGCGCGATCGGCACTTGCGTTCGGCTGATAATCATGAGGTCGGAGTGCTTCCGATCTTGGTTTTCGGCGTGAATTGAATAGAAACTCATTATGTACAGAATCATCACGAACACGCGCGTTCGTCGTTAGTCGGCGATCGCCCAAACATTTTTGGAGAAACCGATGAGCACTCCTCTTTCCAGTCCGAAAAAGCCCAACACCGACATCCAACGCGTGGCGATCCTTTTCTCCGGAGGTCCCGCTCCGGCCGCCAATGCGGTGATCGCCAGCGCGGCGACCTGCTTTGCCCGCGCGGGAATCGAAGTCTACGGCATGCTCAATGGATACACCCACTTGGCCGACTACCAGGAAGGCGATGAATTGAAGGAAGACGTCGCCTACCGGCGTTTGGACAAGCAGAACATGGAAGGCCTTCGCACCGCCGGCGGCATTTGCATCGGCACGGCTCGCGTGAACCCCGGCAAGGCGCTGGCGAACCCGGAAGACCTGAAGGATCCGCGGAAGACCGCGCCCTTGATGACGACCTACAAGGCCCTTCGTTCGATGGGTATCGACGCCTTGATCTCCATCGGCGGCGACGACACCCTGACGACCGCAGCAAAGTTCAAGCTGGTGCAGGAGGAGTTGCCCGAGGATCAAAAACGTATTAACGTGGTGCATCTGCCCAAGACGATCGACAACGACTACAAGGGCATCGATTTCACGTTCGGCTACTTCACCGCGGTCGACTTGCTCTCGCGACAGCTCCGCAACGTGCTTCACGATTCGGAAGCGGCCGGAGCGGGCTACATCTGCCAGTTGATGGGGCGCAAGGCGGGATGGCTCGCCTACGGTGCCGCGATCGCCGGGGAATCGAGCCTCGTGGTCGGCTTGGAAGACATCCCCAAGGACTGGGAAGGCGAAGAGGAAACGATCGATCCGGAAAGCGGCAATGTCATCAAAAACGAATCCGGCCAACCGCTGATGCGGAAAGTGATCGACATGCAGAAAATGGTCGACTACTTCACCGACGCGATCCTCGCCCGGGAACAAGAAGGAAAGAAGAGCTTCGTGGCCGTGGTCGCTGAAGGCATCGCCGAATACCTTCCCCTGGAGGAGATCCACAACTGTCTCTCCGAGGACGAATACCGTTCGCTCAAGCCCGACACGTTCGGGCACTTCCCCGTTTCGCAGTTGAAGTTCACCAGCCGGTTGGGCCGGCTCGTCGCGGAGGAATATCAGAAACGTACGGGAAACAAGAAGAAGGTCAACGGACTGCAATTCGGCTACGAAGTCCGTTGCCACCCGCCGACGGCGTTCGACGTCATCCTCGGTAGCCAACTCGGCGTGGGGGCGTTTCGGGCGCTGACCGAAGAAGGGAAGGACGGCGTGATGATTTCGGTGACCGGAGCCCTGGAACTGATCTTCGCCCCGTTCGAAGAACTGATCGATTTCTCGATCCTCCGAGCCTACCAGCGACCGATCATCCCCGGCGACGACTTCCACCAACTGCCCCGCTATCTGGAAGCACGGATGGGCGACTGATCCTCGTCGGCGACTCCCTCCAACGCACCTACACTCCGGAGCCTTGCCTCCGGAGTTTTTCATGCGCCGCGTAGGCGGGGATTGGTGATGCGGCCGAAAACGAACCGCCTCTTCGAGAGGCATCAAATGCGGGAACTGGCCCGACGGGAACGCGAGGCACGTTTCGTCGCCGTTGCGGTCGGTTCCTTAGGTTCCCGTGATGTCTCCTTCGGCGATTCCGTCACCCGCTTCTCTTGCTGATCCGATTTCGGGGCCTTTCCCACCGGCGGTTTGTTGCGGAAAAGTCGTCCGGCGGGTCCGGAAAGGATGGAAGGCAGGAAGATCAAGTCGCCCACCAAGGCCATGAAAAGCATCGAGAGCATCATCATCCCGAAGCGTTGGGTGGGCGTGAAGGTACTGAAGGCGAACGCAAAGAGGCCGAGCCCGCCGATGAGCGTCGTCTGCGTCATCGCAGTGGCGCAGCGCTGGTAGGCGTTCATGACCGCCTCTCGGGTACTTTTGCCCTGATCGATTCCCTCTCGGAACCAGGTGAGGTAATGCATCGTGTCGTCGACCGCCACTCCCAAGGCGACGCTGGCGGTCATCATCGTCCCGACATCGACCATGATTCCCGCCCAACCCATGAATCCGAACACCACCACCACGGGGAAAATGTTCGGGAGCATCGACACCAGGCCGGCCGAGGGGCTTTTGAGCACGAGCATCATGACCATCGCCACGAGCACAAACGCCAAGAGGACACTCTTGGTCAAGCCGTTCAAAAGGGCATGTTGTGTTTTGTACACCAGTGGAACCATGCCGGTGTAGACGACGTCGACCCCTTGGATTCCTTCCGCTTCGGAAAAATCCTCCAGCATGGGGTCGACCACGGCGCTGAGATCTTCCACGAAATGGGAGTAATCGATATCGCGTTTCAGGGACCAGATTCTCATGCTGATCCGCCACAGATCGACCCCGTGTTCCTCCTGCCAGGTGCGGCCCATCTCCTTCAATTTCGCCACTTCCTCGGCCGAAACGCCACCGACCGATTCGCCGTCTTCCAGCGCGAGAATGTCGCGCAAATCGTTGATATCGTTCGCTTTCAGCCGAACGGCCGTCTTCGGATCGATTCCCATCTCTTCGAGGTCGGGATTCCCCTCGACGGTCAAATACTCTTTGAACTCCCCGCGATGTTCGTCGAGGCGGCCGTTGAGCCCCGCTTCGTACGCACGCTTGCGCGTCCAAGCCCCGAAACCGCGATAATCGGGCGTTTTCAGGTCCGGTGCCATCATCGCGGCCGAGATCGCCCCCCCCACTTGCCTGGGAAGGGACTGTTCGATCTGTTGTTCGACCTGGTGCACCAATCGCATCCGCCGCAGCGTCGAAAGATCGCACTTTTCGTTGTCGAATTTGATCACCACTTCCATCGGGACCAGCGGGCCCAGCTTTTCTTCCAGCCATCGATAATGGGCGATGATTTCCGCGTCGTCGGAAAAGAACCCCATCAGATCGACCGAAGTCTTGATCTGCGTCAGGCCGACGGCGAAAAAGACCAGAACGGCGATGCCGGCGGCGGCGACCCAGCGGTTCCGCCGAACGACGAAATCGCCGACGGTTTTCCAGAAAATCAGCATTCGGGAGCGCCGCGCTTCGATTCCCTCGCCCGCATGTTTCTCGGCGACCGCCCGGGAAGGATAGAAATAAAGCAGCGCCGGCAGGTACAAAAATAAGAGCAGCAGCGTCGCCAGAACGCCGATGGCGGAATAGATGCCGAACTTCGTGATGGGAATCAGATTGCTCATCGCGAGCGATCCGAGGCCGAACGCGGTGGTCAAGGCGGCGATGGTACAGGGATACCAGCCGTGGCGCACCGCATTTTCGGCGGCGCCTTTCAGCCCATGCTCCAGGATGGCATCGTGATAGTAATTCACGATGTGGATCGCCCCGGACATCGCCAACACATAGACCAACGCCGGCATGCTCAAGAGGATGGCGTCGGAGCGTCCTCCCGTGAAATAGACCGAAGCCATGCCGATGCCCGCGGCCAGAATGGAGATCCAGAAGACCATCCCGGTCAAGCGGAGACTGCGAAAACAGATCATCGAAACGGTGAACCCGATCAATGCACAAAGGCCGGCCAGCCGATAGAGCGTCCGCTCGCCTTCGTAGTCGATCGCCGCGTTGTCGACCGGCGGTCCTCCCATGATGACACCGTCGGTGCTGGGATTGCGACCGAAAATCATTTCCCGAACCACGGTCGTGAACGCCTCGAACCCTTTGACCAGAAAGAAACGGTCATCCTCTTCCTTCGGCGGTTCGATGCCGCATTCCCGGGCGATCTCCCGAATTTTCGCCAACACCTCCCGGAGCTCTTTGCCGCTGCCGCCCTGTTTGGTAAGGGTGACGATCATCGCCGTGCTGTAGTGGTCCGGCCCGATCAACGACCCTTCGAGCCGCTCGAGGATCTCCTCGCGCGTGAGATTCTCGTACTGTTTTTGGAGCATCTTGATCAGGCGCGGCCCCGTCAAGACCGACTTGAAATATTGCGGCTCTTCTTCCTCTTCCGCAAGCTCGGTCCGAGAGGTCACCGGATCTTCGACGGTCGCCGAATGGGGAGTTTCCGGAGGGGCGTTTGCATCAGGAAGATCCTCGGGCGTCTTCCCGGAGGATCCCGATTGGATTCTCTTCTTCGCCGAGGCGGCATCGAGCTCCACGACGATCTCCGTCTCTTCGACGGCCGCGGCGATGTCGACGGGCTTCTGATCGGGCACCAACTTTTGCGCGAACAGCTCGATGCGGGGGTCGTCCAGATTGCAGCCTTCCCAACTGATCAGGATGAACTGCTCATGCGGAAAATGATCACGGAACCATGCGTATTGCTTCGTCTCCGTGAAAGAATCCGGAAGCCAATCCCGAACGTCGTTCGTGTTGCTCTGGATCGTCCGCCGCGTTCCCATCCAGATAAAGGATAAAAGGAACACGACGATGAAGATGATCCGGAAACCGTATTCCTTGAAGAAAGAATTACCCATCGATGATTGCGACCCCTCAATGCACTGGCCCCGGAGGTGCGGTCCGTACCGATTGCCTCTTTCCCGTTTTTGTTCGGAAAGCCGGCGCGATCGCTACGGCCCGTTTTTTCCGTCGGCGTCCCATGTCGACGGAAAGGCCAACAAGACTTTTTTTGCCAGCCTCAACCTTAATCTTCTTTCGGGAAATTGTCCATACCTTTTTAGAGGCTAAGAACTTATGGCCCTCATATTTTTGCGGCGGGCCGATTTTCTCCTACTTTTTTCGCCAAACATCACAACCGGCATCGCTGCATGCACTCAGCGCCCCTCCACTATTCTTCCGAGAGTATCATTTTCTCGTTTTTTTTCGCTTCCGGCGGCGAAAGACCGCCCCGGCCCTCGTCGGATGCCGTAAAATACGCTATTATCGGCGCAGAAGGACGGAGCGATTTGCGGGTCCCCGGAAAGAGGATGCCGAAAATTCCAGTGAAACACGAGTCCTTCGTCCATGTCGCCTTCCCCGCGAAGGCGGTTTCATTTCTTGCATTCGTCGACACCCCTCCCTGCCGGCAGGGAATCCAATAAATTTCAGTACGAAAGGAATATTTCCGTTATGGCTTTGGACCCCTATTCCTATTGTCCGGGCGGTCGCGACAAAAAGATCCGATTTTGCTGTCCCGACAAAATCAAGGAACTCTCGCAGATCGAAAAGATGCTCAACGACCAGCAGTTTTCGGCCTGCCTTGCCTTGATCGAACGCGAAGAGAAGAAGGACCCCGGATGCGCATGCTTGAGCGCGGCCAAGATCACGGTACTCCGTGCGCTGGACCGCTTCGATGAAGCCGCCGAAGAGGTGGAACGCTTCGTGCAGCGGGAACCGGAGAACCCGCTCGCCCGCGCGGAACGCGCCATCATCGCCGCGATGCGATCGGATCCCGGTGCCCTGCGGTTCGTCCTCGAGGCGCTCGGCACTCGCGACGACAACTCCCTGCACGGCTCGTCACTGTACGCGATGAGCGTCGTGGCGCAGCGACTTTTGCAGGAAGGAAAAGTCATTCCCGCTATCGCTTTGATCCGTCAGGTCGTCGCCTTCCAACCACAGAACCGGGAAGCGCTCGAACTGCTCTCCAACGCCTTGCAGATGGAAAACATTCCGACGATCCTCAAGGAAATCACCCCCACGCAGTCATGCCCGGAGGGGGGCCCCTTCAAAGCGGAATTCGATCATGCCCTCGACAGCATCCATCACGGCCAATGGCTTCGGGGTCGCGACGAACTCGAAGCGCTCCGAGAGAAAGCCGACGCCTGGCCCTATTTCTGGAAATCGCTGTATTCGCTCTACTTCTGGCTCGACGAGCAGGAGAAGGCGGTCGAGGCGATTGAGAAATTCGTCGGCTCGGAAAAGGTCGATTTTTTCGACGCCGCCCAGTCCGAATATCTGCGTCTGCTGTTGGATTTCGATCCCCTCGGCGACCGGACGGCGGTGGTCCAATTCGAACGGGAAGTCACCGATTTCGATCGCGTCCAAGAGGCCCTGCTCTCCTCGCCGCGTGCGCAGTCGGTCGAATTCGATCCCCGCATGTTTCGCCAGGAGGACGGCCCCGCTCCGAAAAACGTATTCGTGCTGCTCGATCGTCCCTTCCCGCCGCGCGGGGAAGAGGTCACGCTCGAAAACGTCGCCTCGCAAATGGGAACCCTGCTGCTGTACGGGAAACAGACCGATCGCCCGGCTCGCATGGACGTGCTCGAGGTCCTTCAACCGAACGTGGAGCCGGTGAACGCCTTTCTCGAAGAGAGTCTGAACGAATGGATCGGCGATCTCGATTCCGAAGAGACGATGCGGACCGTCTCCCGAAGCCAAGCGATGATGCAGACGCGATTCCGCTTCCAGCGAGAGCATCTGCCGGAGCGAGCCCGTCTGCGAGCCCTGCTTCGCGAGCATCTCGAAGAGGAGTTCCTCCCCGCATGGTGCCGACTCCCCTTGGGACGCTTCGACGGACAAACTCCCGAGCAAGCCGCCGAAAAAGAGGAGAACACCCGACCACTGATGGGAATCACGCTTCTGCTGGAATCGTGGATGGATCCCGAAATGGGCCTGTCGGTGGCGAACCGGCTTCGCGAGAAGCTCGGCCTGCCGACGCTTGATCCGATCACCATCGATCCGGCGAACCAGCAAGAGGAGTTCATGAACCTGACGACCTCGGAACTGTACCGGGTCGAGACCGAAGGCCTCTCGCCCGATCTGATTTCCCGAGGCTTCCGAACGGCGATGATGGTCAACGACCCGCGGTCCGGTAGGATCTTCGCCCAAGCGATCGTCGAACAGCCGATCGACAAGACGTCGCGGGAAGATCGCATCCTCGCCTATCGTCATCTGATCGAGGTGACCGGCTCGACGAATCAGGAAGAGGCGTTCGCCTGGCTGACGAAAGCCCGTGATGAAACGAAGCAGACCGGCCAGTCGTGTGCCATTTGGGACCTGGCGGAGCTGCCTCTGCGGCTGCAACTTCTGCAATCGGCCGAAGCGCAAACGCTGGTCGACCACCTGATACGCGAACATCGCGACGAACCGGGCGTGCTCGAATCGTTGCAGTCGCTGTTCATGGAGATGGGCTTGATCCGGCCCGACGGCTCTCCCGCCGCGGCCCCGCCTCCCGGAGCGGCCCCGCCTCCCGGAGCGACTCCACCACCGACGTCCCCGGGACAACCCGCCCCGGACGAGGCCAACGGTAAGCTCTGGACCCCCGACGGCGATGCCCCGCCCCCTCCGCCCGAACAAGAAGGCGGTGGCGGTTCGAAGCTCTGGACACCCGACTGAACCTGCCTTCGTGCCGTCCTTCGGAATCGCAAGGATGGTCCACACACCAACACACCCGCTGTTCGCCCGCCTTCCGCGTCCACTTCCTTCCCCTCGGGAGCGACGTGGCGGCGGTCGATCACCAGCGATGGGTCGGGCGGTGCAGGATTTCGCTGAAAAGAATCGCTTGGCGCATGCTTGCGGGACTCTTGAAAAGCTCAAAGAGTTCTTCGGCCACCGACGCTTCCTTTTCACGATCGAAGGCGTAATTGCCTTCATCTTTCGGCGGTTCCACCACTCCCTTGTCACGGATCCCTTCGACGGGAATCGCCTCGACCACCGGAGACGGCCGATCGTGGGCAGGCGGAAATTCCTCGTTGGCGAACGCCTCCTGGCGATGTTTTTCATTCCTATCGGGTCGACGGCGAATCTCGGAGCCGTCGGCGGCGATTTTTCGCGGCCTCGCGGGACGCTCTCGGCCGGTCTCGGCGGCCACGGGTTGCGGACGTTGCTGTCGCGGGCGTGGTTGCGATGAACGATCGCGCCCCGCCGCCATTTCGCGCTCCTGGCGGGCTTTGCGAAATTGTTCGATCTCGCGTCGAAGATCGTCTCCCTCTTTCGGCCCCCCTTGCTGATTTTGGTTCGGTTTCTTCTTGCCGTTCGAAAAAAGCGAACCGAGGACATTGAAGATGATGATCGCCAAAAACACCAGCGCGAAAATGAGCTCTTGCCACCCCTGGGCAAAAAGCCCGACACCGGCGAAAAGCTCGTTCCCCATCGCATTTCCGATTCCCATCAGTGCTGCGCCCATGCCGATCTCCTTTTCTTGCCGCTTTAGGCGGGCCGGTTCATGCCGTATTGCGGCGTCTCCCGTTCCACGCCGGCCTTGGCAATGGCCGATCGCATGTCGGTATCGGCGGTGATGTTCTTGATCTGGTAGTAATCCATGATGCTCAAGACCCCCGATTCGAACGCCTCGGAGATGGCCCGGGGGACCTCCGCCTCGGCTGCGACCACCTTCGCCCGATTCTCCTCGATCTTGGCCAGGTTTTCCTGTTCGGTCGCGATCGCCGCCGCCCGACGGCCTTCCGCCTTCGCCTGAGCGACCTGCATGTCGGCCTCCGCCTGGTCGGCTTGAAGCCGGGCCCCTATGTTGTCGCCCACGTCGATGTCGGCGATGTCGATCGAGACGATTTCGAACGCCGTTTGAGAATCGAGCCGCCGCTTGAGCACCGTCTTGGAGATCGTGTCGGGATTCTCCAACACATCGCCGTGCGCCTCCGCCGAACCGATCGCGCTGACGATGCCTTCGCCGACGCGGGCGATGACCGTCTCCTCGGTCGCTCCCCCGATCACCTGCTGCATGTTCGCCCGAACCGTCACGCGTGCCTTCACCTTGAGCTGGATGCCGTCCTGGGCAACGCCGTCGAGAGTCCTTTTTCCCGTCGAAGGCGAAGGGCAATCGATCACCTTCGGATAGACGCTCGTCTGCACGGCTTCCAACACGTTCCGTCCGGCCAGATCGACCGCCGTGGCCAACTTGTAGTCCAGATCGACGATCTTCGCTTTCGTCGCCGCGACCATCGCTCGAACCACCATCGGCACATTCCCCCCCGCAAGATAATGGGCTTCGAGCGCTTTGCAAGAGATCATCGAATCGTCGAGACCGGCCTGCACCGCCATGATCTTGCTGCGAACGATCACCGTCGGATTCACCCGGCGGAAAGTCATCCCGATCAAATCGAGAATGCCGATGTTCGCCCCGGTCGAAACCGATTGGATCCATAGCCGAAAGTACCTCGAAATCATCGCGATGAGGACGATCACCACCGCCACGCCCAGAAAAATCGCCACGATGGTCACCACTTGCGCGGGATCCTGGGCAAAAAGTTGGGCGAATAACCGAATAAGATTCATTTGCTTCCCTCCCTGTGGGTCTCCATCGATCGGTTCTCATCCGAACCGTGCATCGGCCCTCGCCCGGCCCCGAATTTTCCGGAGTCGAAAGGCAAATCGCCGCGTTCGGAAATCATCTCACTGAAAACGCCATCCCGCCCTCGGCGTTCTCTCCCGGGCGGGGATCGGATACTGATTCACCAATAGATCATTCGTCGAAAGGGTCTTCGACCATCGACTCGCCGGAAGCTTCTCCGCCCGCTTTCGCACCCGAACGCTGTCGATCGGGTTGCCCCTTGATGGCCTCCAACGGCCGGACCAACAGCGTCGTCCCTTGCAACCGGAGCACACGAATCGAATCTCCCGCATCGATCGGCACGCCGTCGCTGACGGCATCCCACCGCGCCCCGTCCACCTCGACCATGCCGCTGGGCATCATGCGGCTTCGGGCCACCCCCTCCTTACCCAACAGCGACTGCCGGGGATCGGGCGCCTGATCCTCGGTGCGGGCGAAGTCGTCCGGATTGACGATCAACCGCTTTCCCATGCGCGTCTGCGGCCACCACCGGAGCATCCAACGGATCAGAAGAGGAATGACGATGATCAACACAATCAGATAGAGGAATCCGAGCGCCGGGCCCACCATGAATCCGTAGGCGATGCTTCCGATCATCGCCGTCAAGGAAAGAAAAGCGAGGATCCCCCCCGAGGGCAGGAACATCTCCAAAAAGGCCAGCGCCAGCGAGGCCACCAGCAGCAATATCATCCAAATCCACGGATCCATCGTTTTCTCGCACTCCCTTGGTCCCGGTCCGTCGGCGATCTCTTCGCGCAAGCCGGATGATCCGGATCGTTTTTGCCCACGCGCTCGAAGCATTCGCCGCTCGTGTGCCACCCATTTTAGCGGATTCGCACCACGAAACAAGTTTTTCCAAACAGAATCTTACGCTTCTTTGATTCGGTTTCGCGAGGCGCCCTGATGCGGATGCGCCTCGGCGGTCGCGCCCCTGTTTCGTGTCGCTTGCCCGCACCGGGCCCGGGGACCTGAGGTCGTCCGACCGAAACTCTTGTCGGTTTCAAAGGAAAAATCGGTATCCTCGAAAAGGGAAAATGCGAAAAATTTCGCGAATTTAAATCCATTTCTCCGGTTTTATATTGACGGGTGGTATAAAATTCGTAGATACTTTTTATAATACATCCATGATCAGTCGGGGGTTTTCGGCCCCCTCAACTCGTGTGGAGTTGCTCTCGCTTTTCCCCTTGCCGGGGAAACACGTCGGCGAGGTTGACTGTTTTTTTCATTTTGATAGGTATGGAGTAATATGGCGCAGAGGAGGACCAGTACCACGACCCAAAAGGGAAATCAACAGCGTGTGAACGATATGATCCGCATTTCTCCGGTCCGGGTCATTTCCCAGGACGGTGAACAGCTTGGCATCATGGAAACCAAGGACGCGATGGAAGCGGCCCGAAAAGCAGGGCAGGACTTGGTGGAGGTCGCCCCTTCGGCGAAACCGCCGGTCTGTCGGATCATGGATTTTGGCAAATTCAAGTATCAGCAGAAGAAACGCCAAAGCAAGCAACACACACACCGATCGAAACTCAAAGAGTTGCGGGTTCGCCCGAAAACGGGAGAACATGACATCCAGGTGAAAGTGAACAAGGCCAAAGACTTCCTCAGCAGCAAGGACAAAGTGCTGCTTTCGGTCATGTTCCGAGGTCGCGAAATGGCCCACATCGAAGAAGGCCAACGGGTGCTGCAGCACATCATCGAGGAACTTGAGGAAGTGTGCAAGGTGGAATCGCCCCCCAAGCAACAAGGCAAACGCATCTCTTGCACATTGGCCCCAAAGTAGGGTTCCCCGCCGTCTCGTTTTCGAGATGCGACCGCCTTCTCCCTCCCCCTCGGTGGAGAGCAGTTTCAAGGGGGACATCGACCGACTTTTTCCTCTCCTCCGAAATCAGGACCGCAGCGGTAGGCCTCTGCCGCCGCGTCGCCTCGGATTCCCCCGCCGCGTCCCTCCTTGCCGCATCGCGGTGGACGGCCCCCGGAATTTTCCACTGAAGATCGCCCCCACGGCCGATCGTGAATCGTCCGACGCCCCTGGGAATGGACCAATCATGGAGCAACCCTCCCCACCTGAAATCGCACCTTCGAGCAAGGCCGTCATCCTTTCCGCGATCTTCTTCGAGGGAGGAATGGCTCTCTTGGCGATCGGGCTGGGTTATTTCCTTGGCTTCCCCCTGGGAAAACGGATCGACTGGAACGGACCGGACCTTCTCTACGGCGCTCTGGCGACCTTTCCCCTTTTGGGCCTGTTCCTCTTCTCGCTGACCAGTCGATGGACGCCCTTCCGACGCGTCCGTCGCGTCATGCGAAGGCTCCTGCTCGAGTCGATGAAAAACTGCTCCGTATTGCAGCTCTTGTTGATTTGCCTCTTGGCCGGCTTTGGAGAGGAGCTCCTCTTTCGGGGACTGATTCAAGAGGGATTGGCTACCTGGATCGGGGGGGACGCCGGCAATTGGATCGGATTGTTCGTCGGGGCCGTCACCTTCGGCATCTTGCATCCCATCTCCCTCACCTACGTCGTGCTGGTCGCGATCGTCGGCCTTTACCTAGGTGCTCTAATGATCTATTTCGACAACCTCCTCGTGCCGATCGTCGTGCACACCTTCTACGATTTCGTCGCGATTCGCACGATGGTGCTGTTGTACCAAGGGAAAACCAGGAGGCAAAATCCACAAAAGTAATCCCTACGACCGGAAAGATTCACCAAAATGCCTCCTCGGGCCCTCTGCCGCGGGAGATCGCATCCGGCCTCGTCGATAATGGTTTCTGATAGAAATTCGCCCTTGGAGCATGAATCGTGAACTCGAAAATAACCTCGATTCGGCGATTCCGGGAGAATTTCTCCCAGGTGACGGGAATCCTCGTTTCCAAACGGGAGCTTTTTTGCAATAATTGAATCAAGAGCGGTTCCGGTCCGATTCCGGAAAAAACACGCTTCAGGCCCTCCCTGCGGATAAGGAGCAGAACATGGCACACGGGCTGAGAATTTCGATGCTGGTGGGGTGGATCGTTGTGGCCGGCGCCACGACCGCGATGGCCCAATGGTCGAGCGTCACCTACGATCCGGCCACCGGAGAGCAATATCCGCTGTACCAAGTCACCAGCCGGGGCATGTTCGGGGTTCAGGAATACGGCGTTCCGATCAAGCCGGACAACAAGAATTCACGCTTTCCTCACCATGGGATCCGCTTCGGTCCTTCGGGAGCGATTCTCGGCGTCGATCGCTCCGCCGCCAATTCAATGTTCAAGCCGCATCTGCTCCCTCAAGCCGGATTCGAGGCGAGAGACTACTATCCCGAACCGGGCCGGACGACGCTCACCCCACGACCGCGCCCTCCCCGACAACCGCAAAACATGCAATTCGCCCAAGGTTCGCCGGTCCCCGAGTCGGAACTCGTCGGAGGACAGCGTCTGCGTCCGGAGCAATTCCAGCGGGACGGAAGGATTCCCGGCCGAACGCCGACTCCACGACAGCCGACGCCACCGCAAAGGCCTTCGGAGGAGATCTGGTTCCGCGGTGCCCCGTCCGAATCTTCGCGAACCACCGCCGAACCGAATACGCCCTCCGCAGATCCCTTCTACGGGGGTGCCGGCATGATGGGGGCGGCTCGCCAACCCGGCGGAGGAACTCTTCGCGCTCCCACACCCGGGGCGGCCCAAATGACCTCTTCCGACCGAGCCCGGGGAAATCCCCCGCAAACCTTCTATTTCCAGCCCCAGCAACAAGACCGCACGGGGCGGATCGAGGAACAACTCGAGCTATCGCTTCTGCAAAGCCCGTCGGTGAATTTGCAATCGCCGGTTCGCGTGACACTCCAGAACGGCGTGGCCACGGTGCGCGGCATCGTTCCGACGGCAGAGCATCGCATGCAGGCGGGAAGATTGCTGTTGAGCAATCCGGCCGTGAACCAGGTGAACAACCTGATGGTACCGCTCTCCGAACGAGATACGCTTCCGGAGCCGATCGAACTGAACCCGGTCACTCCCGAACCCGGGGAAATACCGACCCCTGAAAATCCCGCTTCCTCGGGCTCAAGCGGCCCCGGTGGAGCCGCCTCTTCCGAAACCGGCCAGTGAGCTCCGGCCGAAGTCACGGGGTCAGGATCCGGCAACCGCTTCTTCGCGACGCAATCGGCTCGAGAGCACCGCGAAGCTGGCCGAGAGCTTCACGTCCTCGCAGACGACGGATTCCGGCAGGTCAAGACGCACAGGCGTATAATTCCAGATGCCTTGAACGCCGATCTCCACCAGCAGATCCGCCGTTTCCTGGGCCGCTTCAGCGGGAACCGTCAGAATGCCGATGAGCACTTCCCCCTGATGGTCGATCGGCGAGAGCTTCTTGATGTCCTTCACCGGGCAACCGTGGACTTTCTTGCCGATCTTTCGCGAATCGCTGTCGAAAGCGGCCAAGATCTCCAGACCATGCTCGGCGAACCCCTTGTAACCGAGAATCGCACTGCCGAGGCTTCCCGCCCCCACCAGCACGGCGGGAGAAGGCTGGTCCCAACCGAGGAATTTCTCCACCGCCTGGATCAGCTCGTCGATTCGAAACCCCACCTTCGGGCGGCCCGTGATACCGGTGATCGCCAGGTCCTTGCGAACTTGGACGCTCAACTGCCCGAATTCTTCGGCAATTCGGGTGCACGAGACCACGGTCTCTCCTTCTTCCCCAAGCTCCTTCAGAAAGCGGAGATACACAGGAAGACGTTGGATACTGGGAATCGGATACGTTTTTCGGGAATGATTGGTCATCGACGTTCGCCAAGTTAAGGGGCACCACGACACGATCGGGGAAAAAGAAACACGATCTCCCAAGAGCTTCTTACGTGCGAACCCGTTGCGGGCTACATAAGCAGAATGATATTCGGCAAGATGATGACCGGCGGGCGTCGACGGATGTGCGGAAGCCTTCCATTGAAGATGCGGAGATAATCACTATCGTACCATTTAGAGTAATTTATTGTCAAGCGATTCGGCTTCTCTTTCATCGAGAGACACCAAGAGAGTTTTCCTCGGGCCGAAAAAAAGATCCCAGATCGTCAAGCCGCATCGGTTTGGAAACGACCGCCTCGCCCCCGGCCGCGTTCCACCCGGCGACCTCTTCCCAGCGGGGATCATCGAGCAACGCGACCAACCGGATGCCCTCGAATCGTGCCCGCAAATGGTGCAAAACAGGGCAAAGCTTTCCGTCGAACTTCGGTTGATCCCAAAAAAGCACCGCCGGCGGCATCCGCCAAGCGGGAGAAAGCAACTCGGCCAACGACACCGAAAGAGCGCCGCCCCCCAACGATTCGACCGCATCGAGCAGGAATTGCCGCATCGCAGGGCTTTCCGCCAGCACGGCCGAACTCCCCGAAAATGGGGCGTCCGCCCCTCCGTCACGCCCCCTAAAAACAGGGATTCTTCTTGGTTCGCTCCCAAAATCATGCATTTCGGAAGCCTTCACCATCGAGCCGAAGTCGCTTCGCGCCCCGCTCCGAGCGCTTTTCATCAGAATCAACTCTTCCTCCCCGGACGTCGCGGGAAGCGACCAGCCGGAAGCCCCTCCAGAGAGCAGGAATCGAAGCTCCTTTTCCCCACCACGGGCCCATTGGTGCCAATACAGCCGGATCGTCCCCGGTACCGGCGAACCGGTTCGCATCTCTCCTTCACACCAACTTCCCAAGAGGACCAACTGTCGCGTGAGGGGGCTTGCCCGACGGACTCGATCCATCCACTGGTGGGGGTACTGTCCCGGATAATCCTGAAGCCAGCAGATCAACAAGAACGGCGGATCCCGACCGACGCGATCGATGAACGCTTCAAAATGGGAATCGCGGAAAAAACGGACCTCGGCGAGCGACCGCATCGAACGACAAGCCGTCTGAAATTCTTCCCGGTGGGCATTCCCCACCACCGCGATCGGAAACGACGAACCCGACTCCTCCACAAATCACCTCCTCGATCCTCTCCAGTCTCATTTTTTCCCCGGCCCGCCGGACGGCACGAACATCCTGCGCCACTCGGAGTTCCCGGCCACTTCTCCCCATCGGGCCCGATTCGCCCTTGTCTCGGCGAAATCGAAAAGGGTTGGGAGAAGTCTCCCTTTCGCGTATAATAGTCTCCAGCCGACCGGGACTCAAGAGAAGCTACCGAGCCGGCTGCGCTCCACGTCGGCTCTTTTTGCAATCCCTGGAACGTGCCCTCGGGGGGGACGCCTTGCCATGAACCGTCCGTTCGCTTTACGTTCACTTCACTTTACCCGACGCTTCGCAGGATCAGCAAGAAGGACGTTCTTCTTTTCGATCATGCTCGTGCTCTCGGCATCCTCTTTTTCCGCACCGGTTCGTACCGCCGAGCCGAACAATACGGAAGCGGCCTGGCAGAGACCGGTGGACCTGTGGGTTTCCCCGAATCAGGACACTTTCCTCCTGTTGACCGCCGAAAAACCGGCCCTGTGGAAATGGAGCCCCGAAGGCGTGCAACACCTCCCTCTGGAGGACACTCCCCACCGAATGAAGCGACTCCCCGACGAGGAAATGCTGGCGGTCACCTGCGGCGGATTTCACGGAAAGCTGCTGTTGATCGATCACGAGCACCTTGCCATCCGCAAACGCATCCCCGTAGGGCATACTCCCTGCGATGTGACGATCGGCCGGCGCGAGGGTCGCCGAACGGCTTGGGTCTGCCATCGTTTCGACGGGACGGTCTCGGAGGTGGATCTGGAAAAGGGAATCTGTCGCCGGACCTTCTCGGTCGGCCGTGAACCGATCGCCCTCTCCCTGACCCCCGACGGACGACGATTGATGATCGCCCACCACCTTCCCGCGATGTCGAACGAGGGAAGCCACGTCGCCTCGACCGTATCGACGCGGGACCTCGAATCGGGACGAACGATTCACGCTTCCTTGCTGCCGGGAGCGATGAACGTTCGCGATCTGGCCATCGATCCGACGGGCCGAATCGCCGTGGCCACTCACTTGGATGGTAAATTCGAACACATTCCGAGCCATTCCGATGCCGGCTGGATCAACGAGAACATGATTTCGTTGCTCAACGCCGAGACCGGGCAGCGGCACGCCTCGATGTCGCTCGACGCGCTCGGCTACGGCGCCGGCAATCCCTGGGGACTGGCCTGCTCGGCCGAGGGATCATGGCTCGCCGTCGCCCATGCCGGGAGTTGCGAAATCACTCTCTTGAATCTCCGATGGCTCCGAAGGCCGTTCGTTTCGTCGGAGAACGCCCAAGAGCAGGATGCTCCCGACCATCTGCCCAACCAGATACGCATCCCTCTTCCCGTCAAAGGATTGCGGCGACTCTGCTGGGCCGGCCAAACGCTCTGGGCCTGTGGATTTTTCGACGATACCCTCGCGTGCATCCGTTGCGAGAAGCCACTGGTTCCGGAACGGCTTTCCTCGGCGCCATCGTCGGTGGATCCCCCTCTCGATTTGGTTCCGCCGAGTTGGAGTCGGCAATCGCTTCCGGAATTTGAAATCGAGGGAATCCGTTTTCAGCGCGACCTCTTCCGATTCACTCGCGATGAACCCTGGAGCGCCGTTCGGCGCGGCGCCATGCTCTTCCACGACGCCACCGGTGCCCTCGAATCGTGGCACAGTTGTCAGAGCTGCCATCCCGACGGCCGCAGCGACGCCTTGAACTGGGACCTGCTGAACGACGGATTGAACAACCCGAAGAACACCAAAAGTCTCCTGCTCTCGCACCGGACGCCCCCGGCGATGGCCACCGGCGTGCGAGCGACGGCGGAGATCGCCGTGCGTTCGGGAATCGAGCACATCCTGTTTTCCGACTTTTCCGAATCCGACGCCCAAGCCATCGATGCCTATCTTCGGACTCTGGAGCCGGTGAAAAGTCCCTTCCTCGACGACCACGGAGAGTTGACCGCCTCGGCCCGGAGGGGCAAGCGGCTGTTCGAACGTCCGGAGATGGGGTGTTCCCGGTGCCATCCGGCCCCTCTTTTCACCGATCTACGGAACCACGATGTGGGCACCTCCGGCCCCCGCGACCATCGCTTCGCCTTCGACACTCCCACCTTGATCGAAGTCTGGCGCACCGCCCCTTATCTTCACGACGGACGCTACGCCACACTGCGGCAGGTCTTGGTCGAGGGCAAGCACGGCCACGGAGAAAAGGGCATCGATCGCCTCTCCTCGAAGGACATGGACGACCTAATCATGTATCTTCGTTCACTATAACACCGAACGATCTTCCGCTTCGGGCAACTCCGCGAAATCGGGAATTCACTGCTCTTCCGGAGGGAGCGGGGGCGCTGCCGCGGGTTCCGCTTGGGGCCCCGATTTCCCATTCCAAAACCACATCGACTCGCCCGGATCCTCGTGACGGATCAACGGGAGAAGGACCTTGATTTTCGTGCCTTCTCCGGGAGCACTTTCGATCTTCACTTCTCCTTCGAACATTCGCGTCCGTTCCTGAATTCCCGTCAGGCCGAAACCACCACCGGATTCCATTTCGCCGGGATCGAAGCCGACCCCCTGGTCGGAGACCTCCACATGGATCGTCCCCTCTTCCGAGGCCATCTTCCGGCCGTCTTCCGGTTCCGAAACCTTCTCTTCCCGCAACACCACTTTGGCCTTCTTCGTCGAGGCATGTTTGACGATGTTGTTCAGCGCCTCCTGGATGATCCGGAAGATGGAATTTTCCAGCAAGGGAGCATACCGGGCTTCCTGCGTTCGCTGGTAGAAAGTGATATCGAGTCCATACCGTTCAATGTATTCGTACAAGAGATGCTCGATCGCCATGATGATTCCCTGCTCGTCGAGAATCGGGGGGCGGAGATTATTGATGATCAATCGGGCTTCCTTGATGGCATCCTGAAGATGGGCCTTGGCCAGCTCGAAGAGTTGCGTCGCCGGTTCGGGAATGTCTTGGAGAAATCGCCCGAAAGCGTCCAACTGCATGGAGGCACCGGAGACCAACTGGACCAGACCGTCGTGAATCTCGTAGGCGATCAGGCGGTGATCCCGGTCCGAGGCGGACACCAACTGTCGGAGCCGCCGGCGCTCCCGCTCCTCTTTCTCCCGCTTGCGGAACTGTTCGGTCACTACCCCCGAGACCCCCCAATAACCAATGAACTTCTGATCATCATTGTACAAAGGGATCCCACTCGACTGGGTAATAACTTCCTCACCGTTGGCATGCCGGACCCGCATCAGAAGATCGGAAAAGGGACGGCGCCTTTCGAGATGCTCCTTCTTGATCTGGGGGGTGATCACCTTCGTTTTGGGAGAGAAAAAACTCCGCCGGTTGTTCAAGAAGTGCGCGGGAGGATATCCCAGGTGCCCCTCGGCATTCGCGTCGACGTCGACGTAGCGAAAATCTTCGTCGATCTGCCAAGTCCAGGAATCGGTCGCGTCGATCAACAGACGGTGACGCTGGTGCGCCTCCTTGATATTCGACTCCACACGCTTCTGCTCACTGATATCCAGGAGGATCCCGTCGACCCATTTTGAAACGCCGTTGAAATCGGAAATCACCTGCCCCCGCTCCTGCATCCAGCGCATCGAGCCGTCGCGGTGATACAACCGATATTCAATCAGATAATCCCTCTTGCTTTGGGCGATTTCCGTATAAGTATCGAGAACCTTTTGGCGATCCTTGGCATGGATCATGTCCCAGAACCGGGTCATCTGGGTGCCCAAAAAGTAAGAGGAGGGAAATCCGGTGAATTCCTTGATCTTGTCGCTGATGAACATCGCCCGGCGGGGCTCTCGAATCCTGAGACGGAAGATGAGCCCCATCGAATTGTCGACCAAGGTACGGAACTGCTCCTCCCGGGCCTGCAGCGACGCCTCCAGCCGGCTTCGGCGTATGATCTCCTGCTCGAACTGCTGGTTCGTGCTCTCCAGCGTCTGGACCGTGGCCGACATTTCCCGAGTGCGTCGGCGTACCTCTTCATCGAGCACCGATTGCAAGACGGCCTTCTCCTCCTCCAATTTCCGCACGTGCTCGCGATCGGTGAAGAAGATGCCGAAGTAGGCGGGAACGCCCTTTTCATCGTGGAGCAAAAAGAGATATTGCCGTACTTGGATCTCAACCTTCTGGAACGGATGATAGACCTTACGATCGCCCACCCAGGAACCGTGCTGGATGGCGTGGTCGTAGACCTGAAGCATTTTTTCCCGCGACTTTCGAGGATAAGCTTTCTTGAAGTTGTAGCCGATCAGCTCATCCACCGAACATCCATAAAAGCCGGCCATCTTTCGATTCGCCAGGATGATCGTTCCTTCGAGCGTGGCCACCCCGATCGCGAAATCCGATTCCTCGAAAAGTTGTTCCAGGAGAAGAAGTCGTTCTTGTTGATTGAGTTTCTTCTCCATGATGGCTTTCTTTTTCCCTGAAATACTTTTCCCTGAAGGAATACGAAAAGCGACACCTCGTTCGCCACCATGGTATTGTAGGAATTCCGTCCCCAAGACGCAACCAAGGCATCCCGCTTCGACGCCTGAAAATGTGGCCCGGCGCAAACGAAAAAAGAGCGCTTCCCCACCCACCAGGCGGGTAGATCATTCGTTCTCGGCCCAGTAGAATGATGCGAAATAAGCGACTTCTGCGCAAATCGCCGACCTCTTTTCTCTCCACAACCCGTCGGGGGCGCGGAAGTATTTCGAGCGTCGCGGAACCAGTAGGATCGTGGGCCTTCATCCAAGGACCCTCACTGGTGATGCGACCATGAATCATCCACTGGGCGTTAGGAAGGCGACAGGTGATGGAAATGGAAAACCCCTACGATCGATCGACCCCCGCCAACTCTTTCGAAACAGAATCCAACGACGTTTCCTGGGATCCCCCTTTTTCCGACGACGAGTCGATGGCCTCGTCCGAGGAGGGCCAACGGGAAGAAGCTCTCGAGGATCCGGAAATGCTCGACTCTCTCTCCGAGGATTTCGTCGGTTCTTGGAATCGCCTGGTCAGCACGACCAACTGGAAAAAGGGGGAAGTGATCCTCGAATGGCGAAACCGCTTGGTCGAATCGGGGGCGCCGCGTCAGAGCTATTCCGACGAAGCATGGGCTCGCCGTGTCGGTAACGTGACGGGCCAGCACGTGGGGCGTCTTCGGAGAGTCTTCGAGCGATTCGGCCGGAGCCATGAGCATTATCCCACGCTCTTCTGGAGCCATTTCCAGGCGGCGGTCGACTGGAACGACGCCGAAATGTGGCTCGAAGGTGCCGTCCAAAACGGGTGGTCGGTCGCCGTCATGCGAACCAAACGCTGGGAGGCCATCGGGGCACCACCGGAACAGAAACCCCGCGATGAGGACATCATCCTCTCCGAACTCGATGAAGACGTCAACCCGGAAGAAGATTCCGAGCAGGTGCTCGAGAACAACATGTCGGCGGTCGAAGACGTGGAATCGGATGAAGAAGACCTCTCCGAGGAAGCCTTCGAAGACGCCGAGGAACCCGGCACACCGGAGACCGCGTATTCCGACCTCTCCATCTCGGACGATTTGAGCGGAGAACTCGATCAACTCGACGAGTTGCCGCCCGATTTGGCCTCGAGTTTCGAAGCGATGAAGATCGCCCTGCTTCACCACAAAGTCACCGAGTGGAAGGAAGTTTCGCCCGACCGGCTGGTCGTGCTGCTTGAAGCGCTCAAGTCGCTGGTGACCTCAACGGTCCGGCAGTAGGGATCCGTCCCGGTTTCGATTGTTTTGCGACCACCACACAAGAAAAAAACCAAGGCGACCTTCGCACGCGGTCGAAGATCGCCTTGGTTTTCTCTTTGTCCGGTGATCGTTTTCGGAACGGCTCAGTCGAGGAAACCGACCAATTCCTGGCTCCGACTCGGCTGCTGGAGCTTTCGGACGGCCTTCGCCTCGATCTGTCGGATTCTTTCCCGCGTCACCTTGAAGATGTGCCCGACCTCCTCGAGGGTGTAGCTGTAGCCGTCGCCCAGACCGTAGCGGAGCTTGATGATCTCCCGTTCGCGATAGCTGAGCGTTTTCAGCACATTGGTGATGCGGTGGCGAAGCATATCCTGCGTTGCGCCGATGGAAGGACTCTCGGCATCGCCGTCGGGCAGCAGGTCTCCGAAATGGCTGTCCTCACTGTTGCCCACCGGTCGATCGAGACTGATGGGGTACCGGTTCATTGCGAGGATGCGTCGGGTCTCGTCGACGCACGATTCGGCCGCCGAAGCGGTCTCCTCGATGGTCGGCTCCCGGCCGAACTCCTGCAGCAACTTGCGGGAAACATTCCGCATCTTCGACATCGTCTCGACCATATGCACCGGAATACGGATCGTCCGGCTCTGGTCGGCGACCGCGCGGGTGATCGCTTGGCGAATCCACCAAGTGGCATAAGTGCAGAACTTGAAACCGCGGCGGTATTCGAACTTGTCGACCGCCCGCATCAGTCCGGCGTTGCCTTCCTGGATGAGGTCGAGAAAGCTCAGTCCTCGATTCCGGTATTTCTTGGCGATGGAAACCACCAGACGGAGGTTCCCCTCGGAGAGCCCTCGTTTGGCCTCTTGATAGCTACGGAACGCATCGCCGACACACCGGACCCGGGATCGAAGACTGGTCGGGGTCTCCTGCGTCAATTGCAGAATGTTCCGATACTCGGAGACCCAAGGTTCCCGCTCGTAGGCAGGCCGGTCCGAAGCACGATGTTCGTCGATGCGCTGCTTCAGTTCGTCGACCCGATGGCTGAACTCGGCAAGCGTGTCGATCATCGATTCCAACCGCTGGGTCCGAAGGCCCAACTCCTCGATGAGGCAAACCGCGCGAGCGCGACTCCTGCCCAGCCGCTGCCAAGCCGCCTTCCGCTCCTCCATGGGGCGGGACTTGCTGACCGCGACCCGGTAGTCGCAACGGTTCCGTTTGACGATCACCTCCAGCGTTCGGAGATTGTGGGGAAAGCGTCCGACGATTTGCTGCTTTTCCAGCGCATCGGTGACCGACACTTGAACGGTGCGATCGAACGGCAATTCGTTGCGCCATACGCGGCGAAGAATCCGAACAGCATGCTGCAGCACATAATCGCATTCCAGCAGCTTCGCGCGAAAACGCCGCCGAGTGATTTCGATCTGTCGCGCCAATGCGATCTCCCGCTCCCGCGTCAACAGGGGAATCTCCCCCATTTGCGTCAGGTACATGCGCACCGGATCATCCGACCAGGAATCGATACCGTCAAGCTTGATCAATTCATCGTCAAGCTCGAAACCATCGTCCCCATCTTCTTCATCGTTTTCGTCATCAATCAGTTCTATATCATCATCACTTTCCAATTCCAGAGAATCGTCTTCGCGTTCCAGATCAAGACCTCCTGCTGTGCGGAGACCTTCATCTTCGTTGAGTTCTTCCAATAAAGCATCTGCGTCGTACAAAACAAGGCTCCTACTTAGTTAGTAAACCTCGATATCACGGCGGTTCCGTCACACCGCGACCCTCTTCTTCGAATGACGAGGCGGCCTCACCACGTTCGAAAAAATAAAAAACAATGACTCTTGAAGTTCCGTTTCAAAATCTTCCGCGGTCGCCCGGCATCCTCCCCGGGAAATCCAGCCGCCGCTTCAAAAACATATCCGGCATTTAGGATCAAGCGTAACACAAAAAAACAGGCGGGCCGTCCCAAACCTTCATTTGGTAAGGGATTGCGATTACGGAAAGAATAAAAGGACCGCGCCGTTCGCCTCTCCTGCCTGGACCGGAATATCGACTCCTTCTTCCTTTTTGCTCATCCTCCCCCACATGGCATCGTTGCCTGCTATCCAACCGCAACACTGACGAGCCTCTGGCTCAAGCGTTGGAAAATGAAGCAGACGAAATCGACGCACCAAGCGACGTCCCATGTTTGTTTGACGATAATCCAACAAAAAAACCGGGAACCAGACTCTTTGCTTATGACATCCTTGAATAAGAATATCTAATGCGTCGCATCAGAAACCATTGAAACATCCGTCGGCAGGGCCGTACCCATTCTTTCCTCCCCATCTGCGTTTCGGGGATTGGGGATCTCGGTCATCGCCCGCCGAGGAATTCGCCTAAGTTGCTCTGTCCATTACGTCTCCGGTGTACCTCATGGATCGCCCTTCGATAGAAAAAAACGGCAAGGTCTGCGCGGACCTTACACGCATCGAAAGCCGACCGGCCTGCCAATGGTTATGGGGATTCATCCTCGACTTTCTTTATTTTTGTAAGTGCCGGGCTCACTCACACCCCGTCGGTCGAGGTTCGGTATCTGCGAGGAATGAAATTCATTTTACAGTTCCCCGGCGCCAGAGTCCAGCAAAAAAGCTAGAATTCTGTTGTAATTGTGTTATTCCTGTTTGTCGGTAACCTTCGAGCCTTCTCTATTATTAATTCAAGTGAAAAAGGGCAAAAGTTGAGATTATCTCAAAAAACGAGTATTTTACGCAAATTACATAGAGAAAAAACTGACAGTCACCCTCC
>CAZWCE010000011.1:0-159560 GCA_964632505.1 uncultured Planctomycetaceae bacterium
GCCAAACCGCTCCGCCGCTATGGACGCTCGGGAGCGATAAGCCTGTTATCCCCGGAGTACCTTTTATCTGTTGAGCGATGGCCCTTCCATACGGAACCACCGGATCACTAAGTCCTACTTTCGTATCTGCTCGACTTATATGTCTCGCAGTCAAGCACCCTTCTACCTTTACGCTCAACGCCTGATTGCCAAACAGGCTGAGGGTACCTTTGAACTCCTCCGTTACCTTTTGGGAGGAGACCGCCCCAGTCAAACTGCCCAACTGAAACTGTCCGTTGCCCTGATTCAAGGGAATCAACGTTAGAACTAAAGTATATCCAGGGTGGTATTCCAAGGATGGCTCCACCGAAACTGGCGTTCCGGCTTCAATGCCTCCCACCTATCCTACACAAAATATACCACAGCCCAATATCAGCCTACAGTAAAGGTTCACGGGGTCTTTCCGTCTTACTGCGGGTACGTGGCATCTTCACCACGACTACAATTTCACCGGGTCACTAGTTGAGACAGTGCTTCTGTCGTTACGCCTTTCATGCGGGTCAGAACTTACCTGACAAGGAACTTCGCTACCTTAGGACCGTCAAGGTTACGGCCGCCGTTTACCGGGGCTTCGGTCGCCAGCTTTGCCCGAAGGCTAACTGTCTTCCTTAACCTACCGGCACCGGGCAGGCGTCAGACTGTATACATCCTCTTACGAGTTAGCACAGTCCTGTGTTTTTGATAAACAGTCGCAGAAGCCGATTTACTGTGGCCTTCCGGAGCATACACCCCAGAAGGCACCCCTTATCGCGAACTTACGGGGCCATTTTGCAGAGTTCCTTAACTAGTGTTCTCCCGAGCGCCTTAGAATTCTCTTCTCGCCTACCTGTGTCAGTTTTAGTACG
Organism: uncultured Planctomycetaceae bacterium; assembly: GCA_964632505.1. Lineage (GTDB taxonomy): Bacteria > Planctomycetota > Planctomycetia > Pirellulales > Thermoguttaceae > CAZWCE01. The sequence continues at coordinate 885 of CAZWCE010000011.1, forward strand.
GTCATCCCAGCTTCATCCCTTAGAAGCTTTTCTTGGACGTTCTTCAAATGACTATCCGAACATATATGCGGTTGTCCCGAACTACAGTTCTGATGCAGCGGATTTTCCAATCTGCGAACTGCAATTCAGGCGAGGGACATTTCTATCCGTCCCCTCACTCTCTGAACGCCGTCCCTCCATCGGTCCACTAGGATGGCGCAGGAATGTTGACCTGCTCTCCATCGTCTACGCTTTTCAGCCTCGACTAAGGTACCGGCTAACCCTGGGCGGATTTGCCTTCCCCAGGAAACCTTAGGCTTTCGGCGAACTAGGATTCTCACCTGTTTTATCGTTACTCATTCCGGCATAATCACCTGTAGAACCCTCCACCGCTCCTCTCGGTACGGCTCGTGTCTGTTCTACAGCGCTCTTCTACCAATCTTTCGATTCCGCTGCTTCGGTTTAAGTCTTACCCCCGTTCATTATCGGCGCCTAGTTGCTCGACCAGTAAGCTATTACGCACTTTTTAAATGGTGGCTGCTTCTAAGCCAACATCCTGGCTGTCTCAGCAAGAAGACTTCCTTAGTGACTAAGACTTAATTCGGGACCTTAGCAGGCGATCTGGGTTGTTTCCCTCTCGACGGCGGAGCTTATCCCCCACCGACTGACTCCTGAGATAGTCGCAACGGTATTCGGAGTTTGGTTCAGCAGGGTACCCCGGGAAGGGCCCCAAACCAATTCAGTATCTCTACCCCCGTTGCGTAGTGACTCAAGGCTAGCCCTAAAGCTATTTCGAAGAGAACGAGCTATCTCCGGGTTTGATTAGACTTTCACTCCTCCCCACAAGTCATCCCCCCAGTTTTCAACCTAGGTGGGTTCGGTCCTCCACGCAGTATAACCCGCGCTTCAACCTGCTCATGGGTAGATCACCCGGTTTCGCGTCTACCACACATGACATACGCCCTATGAAGACTCGGTTTCCCTACGGCTTCGGTCCGGAAGACCTTAACCAAGCCACATACGGTAACTCGCCGGATCATTATGCAAAAGGCACGCCGTCACACATTGCCAAAAAGGCCATAGTGCTCCGACCGCTTGTAGGCACATGGTTTCAGGTTCTTTCCCTCCCCTAGCAGGGGTTCTTTTCATCATTCAGTCGACCTACTGGTTCACTATCGGTCATCAGAGAGTATTTAGCCTTACGGGATGGTCCCCGTAGATTCAGCCAGGATTCCACGTGGCCCGGCCTACTCAGGTATCCTCCGGGAGACGGTCGCGATTTCGCGTACAGGACTCTCACCTTCTGTGGTCTGTCGTTCCAGAAACAGTTCTGCTACCGCACCGTTTTGTAACTCCCATGTGGAGAACCCTACAACCCCGCAGAGGAAAACCTCCGCGGTTTGGGCTCTTTCCCGTTCGCTCGCCGCTACTGAGGAAATCGATTTTTCTTTCTTCTCCTATGGCTACTTAGATGTTTCAGTTCACCACGTTCGCCACTTGCACCTATGTATTCAGTGCAAGCCAGTTCGGGAATCCCGGGATCAACGCTTGTTTGACAGCTACCCCAGGCTTTTCGCAGTCTTCCACGCCCTTCAACGCCTTCTGATGCCAAGACATCCCCCATGTGCCCTTAGTAGCTTGATCGCATGAATCCAACACTCCAAGCCACCTCGCCACGGCCGTTTCCCCGAAAGAGAAAACGTCCTATCGCAAGGCATTGCCCGAAATCCTGAACACCGCGAAACTACCGCGACTCTCGATGGTCACCGACTCCATCCCAGCCACCCGCACCCCCTGACGGAAGTGAGAGGCCGTTCCGGAATCGACATCCAAAGCGAGCCTTTTGTAACGATATGCTCTAAGTGCTCAAAAGAAACCCTGCCGTTCATCGACGCGGTTTCTTTGATAAAAAATCAGATGCCACTCTTGCAAAAACCAATTGTCAAAGATCGTTTCTCGGAACTTATTCGTCCCGCCCGAGAGGCCAAGCCCCAACAGGGCTTCACCAATCGAGACTGGTTATTCTACCGGGAGCGATTCGCTTTGTCAAACAGGAAAACCGAAAAAGTTCAGAAATCCTTTTTCCGACAGACTCCGAAGGAAGCAACTTGCTTCCGACAAGAGCCACCGGCGAACCACTCGCTCAACAGCTTCTCCAGAAATCGGGCCAAGCTTTCGCGAAAACCCTTTCAAAAAGACGCCGAATGGGCGTTCGAGAAAAAGGAATTCGCCGGGCTGTGTGCCAACGATGGGGAACAATATATCCCGGCTTCGGGGATCTGTCAAAGGGGTAACTTAAAAAAATTCAAACTTTCCGCCGCATACGGCGCTAACAGCTGTTTTCCGCGGTTGTTCGCCCTTTGGCCCCTTCTTTTTCCTGCCCTCTTCGGCACGTCGGACCCGAAGCCTCGGACCCGAAACCAAAAAGAAGGCGACCGCCCCGACTCCACATCGAAACGATCGCCTTCCCCAATTTTTTCCTCTTGTGCTCAGCGCCGCAACGGTCTGAGTCTTTTTTGTCTACGGCTCTCCGAACTCCTCTTCGCCGCTCTCCCGAGACGCGGCGGTCACGTCGGCATCCGGATCGACCTGAGCAAACGATGCTCCCGACGACGCCACCCCCGGGAGATGGGGGCGAGGTGTCTCTTCGCGAGACGACTCTTCCTGAAGAGAGAGGGTTGGTCCCAGAGAATCCGGAACCCCCGTCGTCTCGGTTCGATTTTGAGTCCACTCGTTGAGCACCTTTTCCACCCGACGATCCAGTTCATTGAGGCGATCGAGAAGGTCGTTGTGTTTTGCGTCGAGCTCCATCAGACGCTCCATCGGATTAGCGGAACTCATCGACTCCCCCTATTCTTTTCTTTTTCTAAACGGAGATCCCGTGGGTGATTTGACCTATCACTTTTTTCGTTCGAAGAAGCCGCCGGCAACGCATACTTGCCTACCGACCCTTTTCGAGAGTCGCCGCCGTTCTCCCCCATTTTGCCTTGTCCGTACCGGGAATTTCAGCCGCACGATCGACAAAAAGCGTACTTCCTACCTTTCTTATTCGGAGTCTCCAAGCGGTGGCATTGAACGGCATCTCCGGGTTCCTTGGAATTCCATGGCTTTCGAACGCAAAGAATGTGAATCTTTTCCGGTCAGGCAATCCTTGCCGGCGAATTTCAGGAGTGTGATACGCAACACAACCGAGGGGATCCCCGGCAACACGCGCTTCGTGGAGTGAAATCTTCGAAAAAAATCGCCGAGCTCGCAATCCCAAGGGTAGACAACCCCCCCGCGAGATCGATATACTGATGGGATCCCTTTCAGCGAAGCGAAGCGGCATCTCTCGTTCGTGTTTCGTTTTCCATGGATCTTTGACGATATCTTTCACGTCGAAGAGAATCATTTTCAGAACCTTATTTCACGAAAGGCAGGCATTAGTGGTTAAACTAACTTTGCGGGAAAAGGAATCGATCCAGGAAGCGGTCCGTCGATTCCGCAAATTGGTGGAGAGGAGCGGCATCAAAAAAGAAATGCGAAGAAGAGAGTATTACGAGAAGCCCAGCGAAACCAAGCGACGCGCCCGACTGCGTGCCGAACGGCGTTCTCGGCACCGCCTCACCCGGAGCTAAGCGGCATTTCCGATCGTTTGCCTCTCTCGACGGCAAGCAACAGGCGGCGCCCCGCCATTGTCTCCATACACACGTATTTGATCGCGCCGTCTCGGATCTATTCTAGAAAGCGTCTCCCCGACTCCCTTCGAGATTCGGCGAGGCGCTGTCTCCGCTTGAAAATGCCCGCCGCCGAAGCACTCAGAAAATGAAGAAATCGCCGTGAAGCGGGAGCAAGGAGGGAACCTTCCCTCCTTTGTCATTTCTTGGCCGCCACCGGCCGACGATTTCCGGAGAGCGTCACGATTCGAGCCAATCCAGGCCGAGATCGAGCTGGATCGCCGAGTGCGTGAGCGCCCCGCTGCTGATGCGATCGACTCCCGATTCCGCGACGGCGCGGATCGTCTCCAGCGTAATCCCTCCCGAAGCTTCCAGCTCCACCTCCGGCGCCAATCGATCGCGGAGCACCACCGCCTCGGCAAGTTGTTCGGGCGACATATTATCCAGAAGCACGATCTCCGGACCGCTGGGGAGCACCTCCTGAAGCTGCTCCACGGAATCGACCTCTACCTCCACGATCGTCGTCGACTCTTGCTCCAGCTCTTTCAGAAAAGCCTTTGCGCGGAGCACCGCTTCGGCGGGAGTATAGTCGGGGCTCCTTTCGCCTTCGAGGCGTCGTGCTCCATGCGCCAGATGGTTGTCCTTGATCAACACGGCATCGTAGAGCCCGGTCCGGTGATTCTTTCCCCCTCCACAGCGAACGGCGTACTTCTCCAACAATCGCCAACCGAGCGTTGTTTTCCGGGTATCGTACAGACGGGCTCCCGTCCCGGCGACCGCCCGCACATACGCGGAGGTCATCGTGGCCACCCCGCAAAGTTTTCCGAGCAGGTTCAACACCAATCGCTCGGCGGTGAGCATCGGACGAACCGGTCCTTCCATTTTGCCGAGGGCATCGCCGGGAAGCAGGCTCGCGCCATCCTCCTTCAGGGGAATCCAGCGAAGGCTCGAGTGGACCGCGGCGAGCATCGGTTCGACCGCGGCAATGCCGGCCGCCACCCCCGGCCGGCGGGAGACGACCATCGCACTCCCCTCCGACTCAGGTGGAATCAAAGCCATGCTCGTCAAATCGCCGATCGATCGGGTATCTTCTTCCACAGCCAAAGCGACCAACTTCTCCACCGCCTTGTTCAATTCGTCGTTCCAAACATGTTGCGTGAACTCTCTGTGCATGAAAAATCCTTCCCATTCATTCCAATCTCCGGCCCGTCGATGGCGGCCGCCGCGGCGCAACCGGGCTGCCAGGTCACCGACGGGGCGCCGAGTCCGAGCGGTTCGCGTCCTCACGCGCCAGGCGTTCCGTTTCCCACGCCTCGAACTCCTTCGATTCGACCAGCTCCTCGAATGTCGTCTCCAGGAGAATATTGTTGACGATCACCTTGTCAAGACGTCGATCCATCTCGGTCAGCAATCCGCAGGCTCGCTCGAAATCCTTCTGCTCGATGAGCACCAGCAGCAGACTTCGGTTCGCCAGAATCGATTCCGGAAAGGCGTCGACGAACCGACCGAAAGCGGCTTCCGCCTCTCGATAATTTTTTTCTTCGAGGTAGGTCGAGCCCCGCAAAAAATGCAACCAGGGATCGCCGCCGACGCGGTCATCAATCCGGTCGAGCGTCGCCCGGGCCTTGTCGAACTCCCCTCTCGGCCAGTAGTATTCCAGGGCCATCAGGTCCATGCCCGGCCGATCGGGAAAGCGTTTTTCGATCTCTTCGGCAACCTGCTCCACCTTCTCAGGCTCTTCCAGATAGGTCGCCTTCATACGAACGAGCTGAACCGGCCGCTGACGCTTGATCGCTTCCGGAAGATCCGGATAGAAGGCGAGCAACTCAGACCACTTTTCCTCCGCCGCGAGTTCGAAATATTTTCGAAGTTGGGCATCGACTTCCGCCATCCGCCAGACGATCTCCGAAGAGAGTTCTTCAAGTTCCGGGTCTTGTCGATAATCGTTCACCGCTTTCTGGTAGAGCATTTCGGTCATCGGCTCCCCGCGGTCGTAGGAGAGGATGTCGACGATGTGAATCTTTCCGTCGGTGAATCGGGAAAGGGTGTACAAATGATAATTGATCTTGCCGGTGGGGGAAGCCAGACGAAAGAGCACGGCCGGATGCTCCCCGTTTTTTTGGAGTCGCAAGAATTCGAAGATTCCCGCGCGACCGAGGTGTTCCCCCAAGATCCGCGAAAACGGCTCCTCCCGCCGCTCCCGGCGGTATGTTTCGAGAAACGTGTCTTTCCGCATCTGAGAAATCGGGAACTCCTCGTTGGCATCGAGCTTCTCGCCAACCCGGGCGAGCATCGCTTCATAATCGACCGCCTCGTCGAAAGCGCGCAAATTCCTCCGGGCGATCGCTTCCTCCAACGATTCGGCGAACCGACGGATTTGCGGTTCGGTCATTCGGCTATCTTCGATCGGAATCTCCTCGATCGGGGGCGGCGCTTCCGCTGTCGGCGGCTCCGAAGGACTTTCCGATTTCTCCGGCGGGGATCCACAACCCGACCATGCGATGGCGAGGAGCACTCCCGCCCAAAAAAAGCCGGATATTCCTCGTTTGGAAACCGACGCCTTGCTGCGTCTGAGAAGGTGATGTCGATGTCGCAACTTAGGGGGCCCTCCTTTCTTCCCACTTCCGAAACGCCTCCGATTGCTGCAAATCGCCGAGACTCACATTCCCCAAGACCGCGTCGACCTCCTCACTCCCGAAACGACGCTCCAGTTTTTCGAGCACCTCGACGGCCGGCGCGTGCTTCTCCTGCACCGCCAAAGCACTCAGCAAGAGCATGTTGCCGAAATAGGACTCCGGAAAGACGGCAAGCCCGGCTCGGGTCAACGATTCCATTTTCGCGTAATCTTCGTTCGTGAAAGCGAGTTCGGCCCGGACGAAATCGAGATAGGGGTCCCCGCCCAACTGCGCGTCGAGCTGCTCGATCGCCAGCGCGGCTCGATCGGGTTTTTCCGCGGCGATATAGGTATCGATGCTCCAGAGCCAAACCGAGGGATCCTCCGGGAATTGTTCAAGATAGGCCTCGAGCACCGGCAGCACCACGGCACGATGGGTCGGCATCTGCAAAACGACCTGACAATGGCGTCGCGCGAGCAACTGTTTCCGGCGAAGAACTTCCGGTAGCTGAAGGAATGCCTCCATCACCCAGGGGGGGTCTCCCTGATCATAGGCGGCCAGGAACGGCAACAACGCCTGGAGGTGATCGCGGTAATCGGTCGCCTGATTCTCCATCGACTCGAGCACTTCGTCATTCTCGGAGAAAAGGACCAGTGCATCGCAAAAGAAGGAATCGCTGAACCATTCTCCCTTGGTGGTGGGCTTCACGTCGATGATCTTCACTCCGCCGTTCGACTGCCGTGCCAGTCGCAACCAGTGATAATCGAGACCGCCGTCGGGATGGGAAATCCGAAACAGGGCCGTCGGAGCATCTTCCAACGATTGCAGTTTCACGAACCGGTACTTACCGAGTTTTCCCAACTGGCGGTCGACGACCGGTCCGAACCCCGGGTGGAGGATGCCTTCCTTCATCACATCGAGGATCTTTTTCACGTTCGGATCGTTTTCGGTTCCCAACTTTTCGCGAACCCGTTCGAAAAGCGTGTCGCGGTCGATCGCCTCATCGATCGCCGTGAACTCTCCCAACGCCACCTGCTGCTCCAACTCCCCGGCGAAACGACGCATCGCCGACTCGTCGGACATTCCTGCGTACTCCGATCCACTTTCCTCGGGCGATTTCCGGCTCCCGCAACCGACCAGAGCGAGGCAGCCGAGGAGGGTCACCGAAAGAATCATTTTTTTGTGAAACGGACGATGTGCCAACCGGGATTCCATTGCGAAAGACTCTCAAAAAAGGGCAGCGGAACGAAGCGGAAAAGACGATGCACCTTATTTCCTTTCCACTATACCAGTTGCTCGACAAAATACAATCTTCCACTTTCCCCACCCATTTTTGTTTCCTATACTTCGATTCCTTCGATCCGGAAAAAATGCGCCCAAGAGCCATTTCTCTAGTTGGCTTTCCGCGACGGATCGTTCATAATCAATGAATGTTTTCGAGTCCTTCCTCTCCCAGTGGTATCATGGACGAGAAGAAATCCAAACCATCGCTGAATCTACTTCGCCGTCGCGATCAGTGGGTCCTGGCCGTTTTACTGCTGGTCGCCGCCGGGATGCTCTTCTTCTGGTGGTACCGACAGGGAGGGCTGGAAGGCCGAACCGTCGAATTCAAGGACCTCTCCCCCCGAAAGGCGGAGTACGCGGTCGACTTGAATTCCGCCGAGTGGCCGGAATTGGCGCAACTGCCCGATATCGGTGAAACTTTGGCCAAACGGATCGTCGAGTACCGTCGGGAGCATGGTTCGTTCCCTTCGAACGATTCCCTGATTCGGGTTCGCGGGATCGGACCGAAGACCCTCGAAAGCGTGATGCCCTATCTCGTGCCGACCGCGGGGACCGAAACGATCGTCCTCGAACCGGATCCGACGCAGCGCGACAGCAGTTGAACGCCCCTTTTCGCAGCCAAGCCTTCTTGAGGAGTATCCCTTGTTCCAGCTTGCCAAGCCTTTCGAGCCTTCCGGCGATCAGCCGAAGGCGATCGAACAATTGATCGACGGGATCGATGACGGACAGCGTTTCCAGACGTTGCTCGGGGTGACCGGTTCGGGAAAGACGTTCACCATGGCGAACGTCATCGAGCATTTTCAGCGCCCGACCCTGGTGATGTCGCATAACAAGACCCTGGCCGCGCAGCTCTATTCGGAATTCAAGGGGTTCTTCCCCCACAACGCCGTCTCCTACTTCGTGAGCTACTACGATTACTACCAGCCGGAAGCGTATATCCCGCAACGGGACATCTACATCGAGAAAGACGCTTCGATCAACGAGGAGATCGACCGTCTTCGCCTTTCGGCCACCAGTTCGCTGGTCACCCGTCGCGATGTCGTCATTGTCGCCAGTGTGTCGAGCATTTACGGTCTCGGCTCCCCGGCCGACTACCAGGAGATGATGGTCGCCCTCCGCACGGGAGAGGAATTGGAACGCGACCGCATGCTCGCCCGGCTCATCGAAATCCAGTACGAGCGGAACGATGTGGCCTTGGAGCGAGGACGGTTTCGGGTCCGCGGCGACACGGTCGAAATCTTCCCTTCCTACGAGGAATTCGCCGTTCGGGTGGAGTTCTGGGGCGACGAGATCGAACAGATTTCACTCATCAACCCTCTGACCGGCGAGTCGTTCCAGAAGCGAGACGATTTTTTCGTCTATCCGGCGAAGCACTTCGTCATGCCGGAGGAACGCATCAGTGCGGCGATCGAGCGCATCGAGCGTGAGCTGGATGAACGCTTGAAGCAGTTCCGCGAGCAGGGGAAGTTGCTCGAGGCGCAGCGGCTGAGCGCCCGAACGCGATTCGACATCGAGATGCTCCAGGAGGTCGGTTATTGCCCGGGGATCGAGAACTACAGCGCGCCGCTTTCCGGTCGGAGCCCCGGTTCCCCGCCCGACACGCTGTTCAGCTTCTTTCCCGACGATTTCCTCTTGTTCGTCGATGAGTCGCATGTGACGATCCCTCAGATTCGGGCGATGTACGCCGGCGATCGTGCTCGGAAAATGAACCTCATCGAACACGGTTTTCGCCTGCCCAGCGCCCTGGACAATCGCCCCTTGAAGTTCGACGAATGGGTACGGCAGATCAACAAGGGGGTCTTCGTTTCCGCCACGCCGGGCGATTACGAGGTCGAAAAGAGCGATGGGCGGGTCGTCGAGCAGGTGATTCGTCCGACCGGACTGCTCGACCCGGTCATCGATGTCGTTCCCGCTTCCAAGCAGGTGCGGCATTTGCACGAGCAGGTCCTCGAGCGCGCCGCCGTGGGAGAACGTGTCCTGGTGACCACGTTGACCAAGAGGCTGGCGGAGGATCTGGCCGATTATTTCTCGAAGCAGGATATCCGCTGCAAGTGGTTGCACAGCGAGTTGGATGCTTTCGAGCGAGTGGAACTGCTCCGCGATTTGAGGGCCGGACGTTTCGATGTCCTGGTCGGGGTGAACCTCCTCCGGGAAGGACTCGACTTGCCGGAAGTCTCGCTCGTGGCGATCCTCGATGCCGACAAGGAAGGCTTCCTCCGTAGCGAAACATCGCTCGTTCAGACGATCGGAAGGAGTGCTCGGAATGTGAACGCGAAGGTCATCCTTTATGCCGATAAGGTGACCGAATCGATGCAGCGGGCGATCGACGAAACCCGCCGCCGACGTAGCATTCAGGAGGCATACAACAAAGAACACGGCATCACGCCGGAGACCATCCGCAAGAACATCATCGAAGGCATCGAGGCGGAAGCGGCCGCCCACGCCGTCGCCAACGCCAAGGTAGGCCAGGACGACGACGCCCAGTTCATCACCCAGGAATACATCAACGAACTGGAAAAGGAGATGCTCGAAGCGGCCGAGAAACTGGAGTTCGAACGGGCGGCGATTCTGCGCGACCGCATCGAGCAGATGCAGGAGAATCTCGGCAAACGGGCCGACGAGGTGGAACTGGAGCCGGACGATTTCCCCCAATCCCAACGGGGTCGCAAGGCCCGGCGGAAGGGACGCAAAGGCAAGCGAGGCACGCCGCATACCGGGCGTCCCGGAGGCCGTATCCCCAAACCGGAACGCCCTTGAAGGAACCGATGCCGTGAAATCTTCCCGCCCCGACGTTTCTCCCCCACAAACGTCTCCCTCAACCGCCAGGATCACCGTGGATCGATTCCTCACCTCCACCGGCCATCGCGTCTACCGACTCCCATGCGATGTGTTCGGGCACTTGCGCGGATTCGCCTACTTGATCCTGGGCGATTTCCCGCCGACGCTGGTCGACACCGGGAGCGGAGAAGGCGACTCGACGCGACAGATTCTCGAGGGAATCGAACGGGTCCATCAGCAGTTCGGGGAAGCCGTCTCTCCGGAGAAGATCGAACGCATTCTGATCACCCACGGCCATATCGACCATTTCGGAGGAGCGGCGGATCTGCGGTCGATCTGCAGCGCTCCGATCCTCTGCCACCGCGACGATCGGCCGGTCCTGGAGGATTTCGACCAGCGGGCGTCCTTGGCCAATCGCAAGTTCGAAACGTTTCTCAATCGCAGCGGACTGCCGGCGGAGCGAAGGGGCGAAGTGGTCGAGGCGTTCGGCTTCCGGCCCGGTCGCACGCGGTCGGTCCCGACCGAACCTCCGTTGGAAGGTGGCGAAACGCTCGACGGCATCGAGGTCCTCCACACGCCGGGACACAGCCCGGGACATCTGTGTCTGATCTTGGGAGATCTCGTGCTTCTGGGCGATCACATCCTCTCGCGCACCATCACGCAGCTCTGGCCCGAAGAACTCGGTCCCGGCACGGGGCTGGCCCGTTATTTCGATTCGCTCGAAATCATCGCCCAACGGGCATCGCTCCGCCTGGGACTTCCCGGCCATGAGGCGACGATCGAGGATCTGCCGGGGCGTATCGCGACGATCCGAAAGAACCACCATCGTCGGCTCAACCGCATTCTCCGATTGCTCGCCGAGGCCCCGGAGCCGATGACGATTGACCAAATCGCTCGGCGGATGTATCTCACGCAACGGGGAGGCCGGGAACTACTCGCCCTGACCGACATCGGCGCTCGAATGGAATACCTTCTCGAGCAGAAAAAAGTGGCTCTCCTGGAAGAAGTCGACGAAAAACCGGCCCCCTATCGATTTCGTGCCCTCTGAGAAGGAATCACTTCGTCGATCTGCCGGGGGAAGCATTTTTTGGAGAAGATGCTTCGCTCGAAGTCTCTTTCACGGGTTCCTCCACCAACACCGTCGGCAATTGATCGAGCTTTCCGGCCGGCAAATCGCGGTAGAAATCGATCAGGGAAACGCTTCGCGTGTTCCACTCCACCACCAGGGCCAGTTGGATCAGATGGGCCATCATCCAGAACCAGAGAAAACTCATGATCGTGCCGGCGGTAATCGTCCCCATATTGAGGAAATCTGCCGAACCCCGCTCACCGGGCAGGAGGAGCACCACAATCGACCCCAGAGAAAACACGGCTGCGATCGCCAAAATGAAGGCCAAAAACCGGAAGAGGCCGGCGATGCCTTCGAGAAAACCGAAGCGGTCTCCGGAGCGTTCGAAGTCGGAACGAAACGTCGAGGCACAATGGCTGCAGTGCCGCGCTTTTCGTGAGAGGAACGTGCCGCAATCGGGACAGGGCAAAAAGGCCTGAAGCTGCACTTCGTCGTTGGGAAGCTTTTCAGGGGCCCCCTCAAGGCGAAAGAGCCAATCGTGCATGACGGCAGGATACTCCTTCGACTCCCCACCGACCGGTTCTCCATACTCGTTCACCGGCGTCAATCGGGTGCTCCCCCGAATCGATCCCTCGCAAACCAGCGTTTTGATCTTCTCGGTCGGGTAGGGGCCTTCCTGACGACCATATCCATGATTGACAATCCACTGCATCTGAGTACCTCATCATGATGAAGAATCGTGATGATTCTCCCTTTCACGGCCTGTCTCCGCCAACGTCTCCGAGGTTCCCCCCCCTGCTCCACCCGCCACCACACGATGATCCCGAAACGGCGAGAGCATGAACGCCGTCAATTCACTGAGGAACCAGAGGATCACCGCCCCAATGAGCGGCCAATAGATTTTTTCCAGCGCGGAAGGAAGGGCTACTAATATAATACCACACGCCAAAAGGGGGCGCACTTGCGAAACCAACCACAAAAGGGGGTATTTTAACCATAAATCTTTCCCAGATAACAATATAGGCCGTCCACACGCCTGACAAACAAACGCATGAGGCGGGAGCCGATCCCTGCCATCGGGACATAAAAACGGGCAGCTTGGCGATGGATTCACTTCCTCCAACTCTCGTTCGAAAAGCCCGGTTTCCCAAAGCGGCAGCGGCATCGCCTGCGTCTCCCCTTCCGGACGAAGGAGGGTCCCACCCTCGATCTCGTTTTCCAGCAACATGCGATGCAGCGCATCTCGATCGTAAGGGCCGCGTTCTTCGCCACTTTGCAGAACAAACCAATTCCCGGACATGCCGCCACGTCCCCTTTCAGTTAGGGTATCAGATGAAGTTTATTTCGTTTCTTCCGGCCAATGGAATCCGAGGCCGGGCTCATCGAGCACGCGGGTTTGCAGTGTACCGTCGGTGATTTGGAACATACCGGGATACGCTTCCTCCCAACCGGCATTCGCCGCCGGGCAATATTGCCGGCCATTGCCCTCGATCGCCGCGACGGTCGGAATTCGGGCCGAAAGACTCGCCGAATGCAAAAACGACGCTCCCGGACAGGTCAAATCCTGCACGCAGAGGAACATTTCGTACTTCAGGGCCGCGGCGCCCATCAGCAGGGCCTCCCCGTGTCCTTTGCACGCTTTCAGAGCCACTCCGGAGTACCCCTGCTCCCGGCTGAGTTGCAAACTCTCGAAATCGACCAGCGCTTCGTCGATCACCACCGGCTTGATCTCCGCCGCCCGGTGCATCTTATTGTCCGGGTGCGACTTCAAGTCACGACTGGTCGGCTGCTCGATATACTGCAAACGATGCATCGCCTCGGGCGAACGTCCCTCGACTTGCTTCAAGAAATCCAGAACATATTCCACCGACTGGCATTTCTCGTTGAAATCAGCCGAATAAAACCAGGTGTCCACGCCACGTTCTTGCTGTGCCTCCTGAGCGACCTTTTCGATGGAGCAGACCCGGTCGACATCCCAATCGAGGTCGTCGCCGTTGAGTTTGATCTTCATGTGGGTCAAACCGTTGTGGTGAATCCACTCGCCGAGCGTTTCGGGCAATCCGTCGTGCAATCGCCGGTCGATATCCTCTTCGGTCAAAGGATCCAATGCCCCGACCAGGTGATAGAGCGGCATTTTCGGTTTCGGTTCCCGGAGCGTGTATCGGTCAAGGTACTCTCCCGCAAACTCCTCCCCCAAATAGGCCCCCAGATCGCGATTGCAGAACTCCTCGGAAAGCAGATTGTAGGCATTCCGACCGAGGGTTCTGCCATAGGCATCGAAGACGGCCGCCTCGAACGGACTGGCGGCGACGAGTTGGGCCAATCGCGGCATCGGCTCGATTCCCATTGCTCCCGTGACGTCGGCGGCGGCGGATGGATAAGATTCCGCATAATCGGACGTCAGCTCCAGGGGATGCCCCACTTCCCGGAAATCGTCGGCCCCTTCGGCCACCTTCCGGCCCATCCGGATCATCGCCTCGAGGGTCTGTTCGGGAGAAACCTCACCGGCCGGCCAGCCCCAGATGTTCCCCATCGGCATCGAGCCTCGACCGAGCCCCCGTTGTCCGTCGCGGGTCTCCACCTCGGCGGTGACATGCAATAGCACCACGTTCTTCACGACCCGTCCCCCGAATTTCATGGGGGTGCGATAATCGAATCGTTCGGTTCGGGCGGTCACTTCCATCAGACGGATGTCGGTTGATTTGGTCATGAGCATTCCTTATTTGTGGGGGTAATCGATCGCTTGGCCGAGATTCCCGAAATCGATCCATTGTGGAAACCGGGGGCTCGGTCGGCATTCAGCTACGCGCAGAAAAAAAGCCAAGCGTCTCCCAAGAGAGAGGCTCTTGCCTTTAAGATCTTGAGAGGCGTTTGGCTTTTCAGAATAAAGAGAACGGACCGAGCTTGCAAGCGTTCGGCCGAGGATCCCCAAAGAAACGACCGGAGAAAACGATCACACGAACCCTTTTCTAACAGCCCAGACCGCTGCCTGGGTGCGGTCTTTGACGCCGACTTTCCGCAGAATATGCTGGACGTGTTCCTTGACCGTCTCGTACGAAATATGTAGGGTCTGGGCGATTTCCTTGTTGGTCAGTCCATAGGCCAGTTGCTTGAGGACTTCGCTTTCTCGCTGGGTCAGAGGGACCTCGATATCGGCATTCAAACGCGGGGTCGCCAATGCGCCGGTGACACGTCGAAGTTCATCGCGGGTCCAGGCGCTTTCCCCGTTGCTGGCTTTATGGATGGCGTCAATCAGGATCTCCTTATCGACCCCCTTGAGGACGAATCCGCTGGCCCCCAAAGCAACGGCTCTGGCGATATAGGTAGGGTTATCGAACGTCGAATACATCAGCACCGGGAGGTCGGGCTTTTCGAGTTTAATACGCCCCAGGGCCGTTAAACCGTCGGTTTTCGGCATGCGGATATCGAGCAACGCCACATCGATGTCGTTTTCGAGGGCATAATGCACAGCGGCATCACCGGTGGCGAATTCTGCCGCGATCTCGATGTCCGTTCCTTCAAAAAAATACCGAAGACCATTACGCACGACTTCGTGGTCGTCGGCAATCAGAACGTGAATGCTCATGGGTTACTCCGAAACAATGTCTGTGTAATGTCAAGTGATCGCTGCATTCAAAAAATAAATACCGACAATAAAAAAAAGTGCATTCGCAGGATCGCTTCGGCATGCCCCGACCGTGCGCCTGTAACTTCCTCGCCTAAAGGAGCTTAGGAAGTCCTTCCATCGATCGCCCGACCATCCTTCTACCCCACATTTCTACTAGAAATCGGTTATGGCCCTATCTCAATTCTACAACGCGATTCTCGATAATGCAGGACAATTCTTTAAAAAAACAGGAACGCGAAATCATATCGCGTCTCCCACAAAACACCACCGTGGCTGGATATGGAATCGCTTGTCAGATAGCACGGTAGTCTAAAGCCTAAAGTATTGCGAAACATAAAACAATGATTTTGTGAAAAATGACAACAACTTGACACCCCTCCATCTAGGGGATCCCCCCATCGGTGCCAGTAGTGTAGCGGATTTTCACCACGACGTCAATTCAACAAACAGAAAAGTATAATATTTTTATACTGCCATAATTTACAGTAGAAATTGCGGTTTACAGAAAGCCGGTGCCGTTTCCATTTCCACGACGACCAGGAGAATTCCATATCATATTGCCATCATCGTGAACCGTTCTACTCCGCGCCTTCTTGACAAACCTTCTGGAATTTTTGCCACTATAGGAACTTATTCACCCGTTTTACGCAAGAGGGTTGGCAAGAAAAAGACGACATTTTTATTTTTTTCAGCCCACTTTTTTCTCTCCGAGGACGCCCCTAAAAAGGATCCCCAATCACCCCAAACTACGCAATCCCACATTCCAGCAACGCTCAAACCACTCCGCGACCACCTCACAGGGGGGCAATCCATTCATTGTGATGCCCTTCCCTTTCATGCTTCCCACAAAAAAATCATCTGATAACGTTTCTTCACCCGAAGGCAGAAAAAACAAGCGGTTCCGTCTCTTCACGGGGCTTCTCGCTTTGGAGTCGACGGTTGAGCCGCTTGTGACCGCAACGACTGGAGAAACTGCTTCCAGCGAGGGTTGTTCGGATCGCTCTGGACCAACAGCTTCGCCCGGGCGATGGCCTTCTCCCAGTCACCTTGCTGGGAAGAGAGGATCGCCAAGGCGTGTAGGAATTCCAACGACTTCGGCTGCTCCCGCAGCGCGATCATGAGTTCTTTTTCCGCTTCTTCAAAGTCCCCCAATTTCTGCAGAGCGAGCCCCAGATTGTAATGGACGCGAGGATTCGCCTCGATCAGTTCGCCGGCCCTGCGAAGCGATTCGACCGCCTCTTCCAACCGGCCCATTTCAGCAAAAAGCAATCCCATGGAATAATGGGCATCGCCGATCCGGGGATCGATCTGGAGGATTTTTCGGAACTGCTTTTCCGCCTCTTCCGATTTCCCGACCTGATGGAGAAGCATCGCGAGATTGATCCTTGCGGGGATGAAAAGGGGATCGATCTCCAGAGCAAGGCGATATTCTTTGAATGCCGGCTCGAGGATCCTCTCCTGCTCGCGATGGTAGTGTTCCCGGATCGCCTCCCGCCGAGAGGGATTCGAACGAAGCGCCAATTGCGTCTCCGATTGCAACGCGGCCAGCTCCGGTTCTCGCTGATTCTGGTAGACCACCGCCAGATTCAAGTGAGCCGCCGCCTGATCGCCCACCGCCTTCTGGCTCTCGATATACTCAGCAAGGGCCTTTTCGAATCGCCTGCGTTGCTCTTGGCTGAACGAGCTTTTCGGACAACGGGAGAGAAGCCGGGCCGCTTCCAATCGTACCGCGCAAACCGGATCGGAAAGCAGCGGCACGATGCGCTCTTGCAAGCGTTCGGGCGGTAAATGCTCGAGGGCTTCGATCGCCGCCAAACGAATATTCGCGTTCTCGTTTTCCAGGGCGCGAAAACATTCCGCCATCGCCGCATCGTCCATGTAATTTCCTAGAAGAGAAACGGCGCTGGCGCGTACGATGGGACGAATCTGCCGAGGATTGGTTCGCCGAGCCACCTCCACCAGATCCTCGACCGCCTCGGGATCGCCATCCCGCCCCCCCGCGATGGCATACGCAAAATGCTTCTTCTCTTCCGGTGGGCCGTACCATTGTTCGCACTGCTCTTGGGCCCAACGGGGCGTTTCGCCCGCGGCAATGTCGTCGTGACAAAGATTACAGGCATTCGGAATTCCCAACGAGACGGTCAAATCGGGTCGGGGAACCCGCAAACTGTGGTCGCGTCGGGGATCGGCCACCATGTAGGTCGTTTCCGGCATGTGACACTCGACACAGAGCGTCCCCGGCTTGGAATCATCGGGATGGTGATGGTGTAAAGGCGTATCGTATTCCGCAATCGTATGGCATTGCGTGCACAAGCGGTTGTCCTGAAACTTCACGCGGGTACTATGCGGATCGTGGCAGTCGGTGCACCGGACCTCTTCGTGATACATGCGCGACTGGAGAAACGAGGTGTAAACGTAATCTTCTTCCAAAATCTGGCCGTCGGCATAATAGAGATCGTCGTCGATCCGTTCGGCGACGTAATAATCGAGAAACTCGTGTCCCGGCGGCTTCGGCCCTGCTTTCAATAATCTCCGACGCGCATGACAGGGAGCGCAGGTCTCGATGACCGCTTTCGATTCGGCGTCCTTCAGGCCGGGAAGCGCCACGCCGTATCGACGATCCCAAAATGGAGTGCCGTCTTTTTCTCGGGCTGTTTGCACGTGCAGCCCACTCGGGCCGTGGCACGTTTGGCAGCCGACGTCGATCTCCGACCACGTCGTGGCATAGGTCTGTTTCTCGGGATCGTAATTCTTGGCCAAGTTCGTCGTATGGCAATCGGCACACATGTAGTTCCAATTTTGCAACGACCTGGTCCAGTGCAACGGATCGTCGTGGTAGATCTGCTCTTTCGGATAGAGATGATACCATCGCTGCATTTCCGTGTCCCAGGTCACCGGCAAGCACTGGATGCGGCCGTCGGGAAATTCCACGAGATATTGCTGCAAAGGACGAACGCCGAACACGTACTTCACTTCGAACGTCTCCTGCTCGCCTTGCCGATTGTCGGTCGTGACGTAAAACTTCCCTCCTTTTTTGAAGAATCGGGTCGGACTGGCGAAGTCGAGGGAGATCAAGTCCGCCTCGGCCAACTGGCGTGCCAGCACATCGATGCGCTGCTGTCCGCTGGTAATATCACAAGGCCGTAAGTATTGCAGCTCTTCAAGATCCGACAAGTGGCGGAGCAAATCGTCGCGCCGACGGGGGGAGAGTGTCTCGAGGATCGTCGCTTCCACCCCCTCGGCCGCATTCCCCAGGGCCAGGGCGAGATCCCGTAAATCGGCCCTCCCGAGAAGCAGCTTCAAATCGGATTCGGAAAGCTTCGGCAGATCGTCAAAACCGACGTGCAAAAAAGTCACGTCGTCAAAATCACCACGCACGGTCGACTCGGTGGCATGATCCATCGCTCGATCGTGGTCGGAGCCCAGCCAGAGCAGATATTCCTTGGCATGGCACTCTCGGCAGGAGTTTTGCTCGGCATAGGACGGCTGGAGCCCCTCGGGCAAGGTCTGCCAGTAATCGTAGGCTCCATAGGCCAACGTCAACAATCCGCCTCCAAGAATCGTGAAGGCGGCGAGGAGTAGAAATTTGCGTTTTCCTCGATCGGCAAACGCTTTCGAAATCCACTTTTTCGAGTTTCGCTCGGGAGAGGGCGAAGCGTTCTTCATGGATCGGCTCGTTTTCCATTCCTTCGGAGAGGGGCGACATTCGATCATCGAGCTACCAAGCCGCAAACGCCCGACACTTGGGACGTCCCCACCCGGTCAGAGATAGCATCAATGCCTCACGGGAGCACCACCGGATCGAGGCATACATCTTAGCATAATCCGAGGGGGGTAGAAGAATCAAGAAGATTTCCGGGAAGTTGTCGCTGTTTCTCGAGGACGAGCGGTGGCCGCTTTCGAAGCATCACGCATTCACCACCCTCTGAAACAACGAGAAAAACCGGCAGGCCAAAATAGAACACCGACCTAGAGTTTGACTTGTGGAGCATCCTTTGGTCTCGAACACAGAAAGCGACGGAACGGATCGCCCCAAAATGAGGACGCTCTCCGCCCTTTCCATTTTCGTGCTCCCCGCATTCTAGAATTGCCTTCTAGGATCGCTCTTCTTCGGTGTCGCTGTCGGGGCAGGAGATCTGCTCGTTTTCTTCGGCGGGCGTCGCTTCACCATTGAGGACCAGTTTGAAGATGCAACAGGGGGCACCTTCATGTCGGCAAGCCACTTGCACCATTTTCGCTTCGCAGAGTTTACACATGGCCATCTGATGGATCTTACAAACCATCCCGGCATCGTCGTACATGGAGATGAAGGGGCAGCTGAGCTTGTGCACCATCACCTCGTCGTCTTCGTGATAGAACTCCACCAAACGCCCATCCTTGGAGACCAACTGGACAAATTCGCGGATCCTCTCCTGCGGCGAATCGCTGATCATCTGCTTACGAAAATGATTGGCCACTTCCTCGGAGACGAGGTCGGCGACCCGTTTCGTGGCTTCTTCTCCATAACAGATGGATATCGCACGCCACATGGCGGGAACCACCAAGTTCTGATTCCCCTCGAATAGATGGGTGAGGGCCTTGTCCATGGCGGTGTACAGATACCGAGGACGCCCCCTTCCCGGCAAACGCTCGATGCTCTGCTCCACATATCCCGCGGCGATCAGCTCGTTGAGTTGTTCGGTGATCGCGGTGCGTGTGACTCCGGTTGCCTCGATCAATTCCGACATCCTACGGGGAGGATGGCCGATCAGCAATCTCATGATGCGCATTCCCGCTGCGCTAATCGAAGCTCTAGGCATGATCTTGTCTACCTCATTCCAATGATTAATTTCTCGCGACTCTTTCGAGCAGGCACTAGAAATCCGCAACCCCCAACGTCAAAACGGCGATTCCCGCCACAGCATGATCGCCAGAGGCAAAAAAAGGAATCGGAAAAACTTCGTGGGTCGGGCCCTTTCAGCATGCTTCTCGGTCAAGCAAGTAAGAAGGGAGAGAATAGATTCTCCACCTGACTCCTTTCACGCCTCAATCGCGAGAACTCCCTCGGATTCCAACACCTACCGTCTCTGATGACACATCCACAAAAAAGTATTACCAATAGAGAACAGGGTAAACTAAGGCATGGAACGCGATGATGGGAAACGTCGAACGGAGCAGCAAACAAGTGCTTATGGAAGGTATTAAATATAATAATCGAACGCCGTTCCCGATAGAAATCAAGCAATAGAACGATGATGAAAATCAATTTTTTTATTCCTCGAATGAATCAATCCCTTAACTACCAATATAACGGAAATAATAGATATATCTATAGAATATCTAGAATTTCTTGCAAAAAAATTCGAAAAGAGCTCTGCAGCGGGGTTTAGGTATACCGCTATTTTTTTTATTTCATAACGAAATATAGCACAAGGTTCTACCCTTTAGGAGCTATCCCGCCAACTCCTTAGCGAGGGGGGGGATCGATGACGACTTCGATGACGCGAAGACTCGTTTTTCGAACGATCTCCCCCGCCGAATCATGAAAAAGACCGGGATCGACTTTCATGGATCCCTCCCAGTTGTTTCTCCAGTAGTGGAAAACTATACTTGGTAAGCAAAACGGCAATCTGCAGAAGTAAAAAGCCTTCCCCCTCCTGAAGATGCGGAAAAACGCCCGACTGCTATCTTTTCAGACCGGCTGGCTCTGGCGAAACCGAAAATGGTGAGGCATGTCCCCTGAATTTCATTGACGAAGAGGAAAGCGGCTCTCTCGCCCTGAATCGTCGTTGGCAGCTCGCGGGGAGAGGAGTCTCGCAAAAAGTGCCGCTTTCACGCAATAAACCGCAATCCACGACCTCTTTTCGCTCGTCTTTCCCATAGGCGGGCAGATTTTCCCGAAATCCCGGCAAAGAGTATGAGTTCCAGAAGATCGCTCCCGTCAAACGACGTTGACCCCTCTCCCGGCGACTCGGGCCTTCCTCCCGAGGTTCGTCTGGAGGAGATCTTCCGGCAGCATCAGTCGGAACTCATGGGAACCTTATATTTCCTGCTGGGTAATCCTGAAGATGCCAAGGACGCCGTGCAGGAATCGTTCATTCGTTGCTGGAATCATCGGGAACAGATTTCGGAGATCCGGAACCTCAAGGCGTGGGTCTTTCGGATTACTTATAATATCGGACGCGACATTCGTAAAACGGCTTGGCGACGCCGGCGGAAACCACTGCCCGAAGATGAAGCCTTGCTGATGGCAAGAGCCGAGAAACCGGAGGCCAAATTGAGTCAGCGCGAACAGGTGGCCATGATTCGCCGTCATTTGATGAGTCTTCCCGACGATGAAAAGGAAGTCTTCCTGCTCCGCCAAAATGGACAAATGACGTACGACCAGATTGCCCAGACTCTGGGAATTCCTACCGGCACCGCCAAAACCCGGATGCGTCGCGCCTTGGAGAAATTGAGAGAATCGTTGCCGAAGCATTCCCAGTGAACCGACAAGTTTTTTCTGCTTCCGGAAAAATCGAACCTCGAAGAGTTTCGATCACCACCCTCGTCTTTTTTTCGCCCACAGCGACATCATGAACATGGACCCCAAGTTGCACCAGCAGATGCTGGAACTGATATACGACCTCCTTCCTCCCGACGAGGAAGCAGCACTTCGTGCGCGCATCGCGAACGACCCGGAAGTGGCTCGCCTCTTCGAGGAGACCGAAAAGACCGCGGGCATTTTTGCCGAAGCCGCTCAACTGGAGACCCTCGAGTCGGTGCTTCCCGTCATGGGGGAAAAAGCGGTCTGGAGGCAAGAGGTGAGACGTCCGCGATCCACTCCGGTCCCACCGCCTTCCCGACCCTCTCGGGGCCCGCGCACCTCGCCAGCATTTCCTTCTCGGAAAAAAACTCAGCAAAGAAAAAAAGGCTATTACCTGCTGCTCAGCTCGATGGCCATCAGTCTGCTCGTGGTCACGCTTTTTGGGGTGCTCTCCCAGAAAATCGAATTCGCCCGGCTTTCGAATCGGTATCTCCATGTGCGGGTCACCGGTCCGCCCTACCTCGTCGAGGGAGAAACGAATGGATTGACCGTCGCCGTTTCGAATATCCTGGGCGAGCCGAAGCGTGCCCCCGTCCAACTGAAGTTACTCTCGGACGATGGGGAAAAGATCCTCGGGCACACTCAGCAAACCGACCAGGAAGGCAAAGCCCATTTCGTTTTCAACGAGAGCTTGGATCTTCCCGAACAGGTTCAGTTGCACATCACCGCCGGCGAAAAAGAAACCGAACAGGTCCAGTCCCGAATCGCCGTCCTCCCTCCGGTCGCCCCGACTTACTTGACGACCGACAAGCCGCTTTACGCCCCCGGTGAGCCGCTGTTCTTTCGTGCACAGACAGTGGCCCGGGGATTCTCCGACCGCAAGAAAGAAAATCGTCGAGAAAAGCTCGCGCGCCGGGCGGGCCGGGAAGTCAACGTCCTCTTGACCGATCCGAAAGGCGATCCCGCCGATCCACGGATTCCGATGGCTCGGAATCTAAAAATGCAGGGGAAAAACGATACCGCTGAAGGCCAAATGCAGCTTCCCTCGATGATGGCCCACGGCGCCTATCTCCTCAACGCGATTCCGGAATCGTCACCGGCCGGGCCCCAAGCCCGTCATTCCGTGACCGTCGACTCGTACGAGGATGCGGAAATCGAACAGACCGAATCACTCGCTTTTCCCCATTTGATGCAGCAACAGCTGGTCCTGAATGTTCAGCAACCGGAGCCGACCAGCGGTCATTTGGCTCGAAGTTCCTCCACGCCTCTCTCCCCAGGCAAAAGGAACGGATTATCCCTCAACTCGGATTCGATCCGAGGGGAGGGTTCAAGCGGCGGCATCGCCTCCTCAATGAGACCGCACGACCTTCCACAAAATCTCCCGGAACCTGCCGACACCGCGAAGAAAGACCACGTGGACGAAGCGGGGCAGACGCGCGAAATATCCAATTTTCGTAAGGGGCAACCGAAGGACTCCAAAGCCGATTTGCCACTCGAACCGACCGCGGGGGAGGGAATCCGCTTCCAATTCTTTCCTGAAGGAGGCCACCTGGTCGCCGGGCTGGAGAATCGAGTCTTTTTCCGATGGAATCCCCAGTCCGATTCCGAAGACGCTTCGCTCGAAACGCTCATGCAAGACGCCGTGATCGTCGACCGCCGCCAAAATACGGTCTCCTCGGGATTCACCACTTACGCCAACCTCGGCGAATTCACCTTTATTCCCGAGGCATCGGAAAGTTACTTTTTGGTTTATACCGATCAAGACGAGGTGCGTCATTCGATCCCGCTCCCTTCGGCGCAACGAGGCGCCCACATCGTCTTGAGCGCGGGGCTGGGAATCTTCGAAGCGGAACAGCCGATCCAATTCCATCTCCGCTCGGCTCGCTCCAATCTCCCGCTGGTGGTCACGGCGTTTCAGGGAGGAATTCCACTCGCCCAAGAGTTGCTGGTCACTCGAGAACAGGCGAATCCCGTGGAGTTGTCGTTGGACGAATCGGTCATGGGGGTCTTGCGGATTTGCGTCTTCGATTTTTCCCAGTCTCCCCCGCAAGAAGTCGCGACCCGGCTGGTTTTCAAGGAACCGAAGCGTTTTTTGCAACTGGACCGGAAGGTGGAGATGAATCGATACGGCGGCGGCGCGACCGTTCGCCTGCAAGTGTCGGTGGAAAACGAACAGCACCGCTTCACGCCGGCGACGCTCGGTGTCAGCGTGGTGGAAATCCCTCCCTCGTCGGCGATCGATCCGTCGCATCGTCCCACGCTGCAACTATGGCGATGGTACGGCGAGGCGTTCGGTCCCCGCGAGCTGGAAATCTCCCGGGAATGGGAATTCCTCGAATCGCTCGACGGCCTTTCCGAACAAAAAGCAAAACTGGCGTTGGACCTCTTCCTCGGAACGCGAACGGTCGGCGCGACGGAAGTCCATCTCCCCCAATGGCCGGATCACCTGATGGCCGCCGGTGAACCTTCTTCGCCTGAAGTCGAGACATCTACTTCCGTTATGTCGGAGGATTCCCGACTTCTCGGACAAAACGATCCTATCCCCAGCGCGCTGCTGCCCGCCAGCGTCCCGCCAATGGTTTTTGATAACCTGCCGGAGTTGAAAAAGAGCTATCGCGATCACGTCGATCGGCTCCATGCCCGCGGGGCTTTCTTCAGCCGTGTCGTTACCGTCCTAGGCGTTCTCGGCGGCATGTCGTTGATCCTTCTGGCTCTGATCCTCAACGCCCTGGGAATGACCGTCGGAATGCGTTCCCTGGCTGCTGCCCTGGTGGTGGGAATCGCCTGCATCCTCCTTTGCTCGATGCTCAATCCCCTACCCCGGTCGAAAAGCGTAATCGGGAATGTCGCCTTTGTCAATCACGGGTTGCGTTCCCATCCGATGAACCGGCGATTGAGAGGAGATTTCGAGTCGCATCTCGGTCGAACTCGACCTCCCATGGCCGATCATGTCGTTCCTCAAACCGATTCCCTTCGCCCCCAAGATCGCGTTGCTTTCGGGGCCGCCGAAAAACGTTCCGAAAAAGCGGACCCTTCCTCCGCCCCTGCCTCCGAACTCCGAATGGAGGATCCGAAACCGGAAAGCGAAATGCTGCGTGAGGACCTTGACGATTCGAAAATGGCGCCCGTGGCCCCGACCGAATCGGCAGGAACAGAACCACAAAGAAACAGCGACTTGGGCGTGTCCCGAATGGAGGTGGAAGAAGCGATGCCCGGGAACCGAGGAAACACCGCAGAAGACGTGGGCAAGCCCCTCAACCTGCAAGAAGCTTCCGAAAAAGTGAAGGCAGAATCGGCGACCGAAGAGAATCGAGAAAAAAAGCAATTCTTCTCGGCCGGCAAAAAAGCGGATCGTCCCCGCCCCTCATCGGGTCCCTCTTCTCTGGAAATGCTTGCCACCGCACAACCTGAAGCGAAAGACGTCCCCTCGGTGATGCGGACGCTCTACTGGAACCCGCAACTCTCGACCGATGAGGAAGGCAAGGCGGAAATCGTGTTCGATATGCCCGATCCCCTGCGGACGTTTCATGTCGTGATCGACGCAACCGGTGAGGACGGCCGTATCGGCTCGCTTCGGTTCCGGTTTCCCTTGCACGATGACGACGGGACGGATGTTTCCACCTCTCCATGAAGCGACTCATCGTGTCGTCGTCCATTCGCGAAGCTTCCTTTCCACGCCGCGGCGTCTCGCTTGCGTGTCCGCTCAGGTGTCGCTAGAATGGCGTTGGACTTCGTGCTCCAATGGTTATGGATCGCCCGGCTGTCGGTATCGTTCGCTTGCTTCGCCGGGGGCCGCCTCCTTTGGAGCTGTTTATCGCTCACGATGAGGAGTTTGTTGTGAATTCGAAAGAATGTATGCTCGCCGCCCTCCGACGCGAGATTCCCGAGAGGATCCCCACGTTCGAATGGTTCATCGACCGCAAGGTCGCCTTGGAACTGACCGGCACCGACGATCCGATCGCAGTGGTCGACCACCTCGACCTGGACGCCGTGAACCTCCGCGCCGATTACGCCAAGGATTTCCAAAGCGAGGACACCTTCCTCGACGAGCGGGGCATCACCAAGAAGCTCACCGGCGATGTGCTGGCCGCTTCCATCGCGCATCCGATCTCCGACATCGCCCGGCAATCGGAATATACTTTTCCCGATCCCGCCGCGGCCCATCGCTTCGCGACGTTGGAAAAGGCGATGGAGCGTTACGGTGACCGCAAAGCCGTGGTGCTCAACCTTCGGGACGGTTTCTCCGACATGCGCGACCTGCTTGGCTACGAAAACGCCCTGATGGCGATGGCACTGGATCCCGAGAATTTCAAGGCGCTGCTGGACCGTTCGATCGAATACAATATCGCCCTGGCTCGGGTGGCCGTCAAACGTTTCGGCATCCAAATCGTCGCCACGACCGACGATGTCTGCACGGCCAACGGCCCGTTCATCTCTCCGCCAATGTACCGCGAGATCATCGCCCCCGCCTTCCGAAAAGTCATGCAGGGCTACCACGATCTCGGGCTGTTGATCATCAAACACTGCGACGGCGATGTCCTCCCCCTTCTCGATTTCTGGCTGGAAGCGGGCATCGATTGCCTCGACCCGATCGATCCCGGCGCCGGCCTGGACTTGGGGCGGATGAAGCAGGAATACGGCGACCGCATCGCCCTGAAAGGAAACGTCGATTGCACCGGCAACCTCTGTGACGGAACCCCCGAACAAGTACAAGAAGAAGTGAAACAGTGCATCGAAGCCGGCGGACCCGGGGGGCTCATCCTTTCATCGAGCAACACCATCCACCAAGGAGTTCGGCCGGAAAACTTTCGAGCCATGATCGAGGCGGTCCGCCGATACGGGAACAATCGTTCGTAATTTTCTTTTTCATTTATCAGGAGTCTCGCCCCATGAGGAAATTTCTCGCTCGCCCCATCTTCTTGTCGTTCTTTTTTGCGTTATCGCTCTCCGCCTTGTTCGTTCCATCGGTCCGAGCCGAGGTTTCGCTTCCGTCGCTCTTTTCCGACGACATGGTCCTTCAGCGCGAGCAGGCGAATCCGGTTTGGGGCTGGGCCGAGCCGGGCGAAGCGATCACCGTCACCCTCGGTGAGCAATCGAAGAAAACCCGAGCCGATGACCAGGGGGATTGGGCCGTCGAACTCGATGCCATGAAGGCCGGCGGTCCCTATACGCTTACCGTCGAGGGCAAGAATACCCTGACGATGGAAAACGTCCTATTCGGCGAAGTCTGGATCTGCTCGGGCCAATCGAACATGCAGTGGACCGTCGCCAACTCGAACAACGCCGAAAAAGAGATCGCCGCGGCCGACTACCCGAACATTCGCCTCTTCGCCGTTCCGCTGGTGAGCGTGCCGGAACCGAAGAAGGACGTCGCAGCCCGTTGGACCCCCTGCACTCCCGAAACGGTCGCCCCGTTCTCGGCAGTGGCCTACTATTTCGGACGCAAGCTGCATGAGGAACTCGATGTTCCGGTCGGATTGATCCGGACTTGCTGGGGAGGTTCCGCCTGCGAGGCCTGGGTCGAGAAAGCCGTGCTCGAATCGGACGAACGTTATCAGGCGATTCTCGATCGCGTGGAAAAAGCCAATCCGCAACACAAGGCCTATCATCTTTATAACGGGATGATCGCTCCGTTGATCCCCTACGGCATCCGCGGGGCGATCTGGTACCAGGGCGAATCGAACGCCGGTCGTGCCTATCAGTATCGAACACTGTTTCCGACGATGATCGAAAACTGGCGAGCCAACTGGGGCGAAGGCGATTTCCCCTTCTATTTCGTGCAATTGGCCAATTTTCGCCAACGGAAGGATGAGCCCGGCGAAAGCGCCTGGGCCGAACTCCGCGAAGCCCAATCGCTGACCCTGTCTCTGCCCAACACCGGGCAGGCCGTGACGATCGATATCGGCGAAGCCGACGATATTCACCCCCGGAACAAGCAGGACGTGGGGCGCCGGCTCGCCCGATGGGCCCTGGCAAAGGACTATGGCAAGGATATCGTCTACAGTGGTCCCGCCTACCGTTCAATGAAACGGGTGGGGAACAAGATCGTGCTTCAGTTCGATCACGTCGATGGGGGACTGATCGCCAAGGGAGATACGCTCGAAGGATTCGCCATCGCCGGCGAGGATCGCCAATTCGTCTGGGCCGATGCGACGATCGGAGGCGACACCGTCGTGGTCTCGAGCCCGAACGTCGAAGAACCCGTCGCTGTCCGGTACGGTTGGGCCGACAACCCCGCCGCCAATCTGTACAACCAGGCCGGTCTGCCGGCTTCGCCGTTCCGCACCGACTCCTGGCCGGGAATCACCGCCTCAAAACAGTAAACCGAGCGCAAGATTCATGACCTTTTTTCGAAACGCTTCATTCCGGCACTTCGGCTTCCTTTGGCCGGGGTGCCTCTTTTGTTTCCTGATGGCCGTCTCGCCCCCTTCCGCGATCCTCGCCCAAGCCACGACAGCCCGCGCCGCTGAGTTCGATCGTCCGGCTTCGATGCAGTGGAATCATACATCGCTACGGGCCGCCTTGACGCGGTTCGCCGCAGCCCATGACGTGACCATCTTCCTCGATCGCCGAGTCGATCCCAGCCGGCCGGTCACGTTCCAAGAACAAGCTCCCTCCGTGCACCTCTTGCTGGAAAAGTTGGCCGATCAATTTCAACTCGACTACACCGCCTTCGGGCCGATCGGCTGGCTCGGTCCCGAAGGAAGTGCCGACGAACTGCATCTGGTCGCCGCCTTGCAGCGCAAGGAACTCGAGAAGCTGCCGCCGGCGCTCGTTCAAGCCCTCAAGAGAAAACAGGCGTTTTCCTGGCAACGATTCGCAACGCCGCGAGAGATCCTCCAATCACTTGCCCAGGAGGCGGACCTTACTTGGAATCATGCCTCGGCGATCCCTCATGACCTCTGGCCGGAAGTTTCCCTTCCCCCGATGTCTCTCTATGAGCGATTGGTTCTGGTGCTTTTCGGATTCGACGCGACCTACGTCGTTGAATCGGAAGAGAGAGAGATCGCGATGGTTCTCCTGAAAGGCGATCGAACGATCACCCATGCGCTGCCGATCCGACGCACCGCTCCCCGAGAGGAATGGAAAGAACTGGCTCCCGATTGCGAGTTCGCCGCACGCGAGGGAAGGCTTTACATTCGCGGCCCTTTCCGCCAGGTGGCCCGAGTCGAGGGAGCCATCCGCGAATCATCCCGGTCGAGGCGATCGGGGAACGACACTTCCCCCACTCCGCAAATCCCGCTCGAAAACCGGCGCTTCACGATTCGAATCGTCAAGCAGCCGTTTCGCGCGGTGTTGGAAACGCTCTCGGAGAAGATGCAATTGGAGCTCATTTTCCCCGCCTCGTCGTTACGTGACGCGGACATCGATCCCGAGATGCTCGTTTCGTTCGAGGTGGATCAGGCGACGGCCGAAGAACTTTTCGACGCCCTGATCGTCCCGACCGGTTGCCGGTTCGAATTGAACGCCGGGACACTTCGAATCATTCCACCGGACGGCGGCGAAGCCTCCCCGCCGCCATAAAAAAAAAGCCCCGTCTCCGGACTCCCCAATTTCCGGAAACGGGCTTCATCATCCAAAACGATCGCCCTGTTGGCAGCGGGAATTTCCCAGCCGATGGGAAGCGACGCTTCGAATGTTCTCATCACATAATGATCGCGGCGTTTTGCAGTGGAACCGGGAACGCTTCAAATAATCCCGGGCGATCCACCTGGCGCTCGATCGGCGATTTGAGCAGCCTTTTTTCTAACGACCTGTTAGAGACCGAATTTCTCGATCTTCTCGCGCAGGGTATCCGCGGTGAACGGCTTGACCAGGTAGTCGGAAACGCCGGCCTGAATCGCTTGCATCACTCGGGATTTTTCCGCCTCGGTCGTGACCATGACCACGGGAATATCCTTGTCTTTTTCACGGATTCCGGAAAGCACTTCCAGACCGCTTAACCCGGGCATGTTCCAATCGGTCAGGACCATGTCGAATTCTCCCGGCTTGAAAAGCGAGATCGCCTCGGCCCCGTCGGAGGCTTCGGCGACGTCGGTCACGCCCACCGCTTGGAGGGAACGCAAAATGATTTTCCGCATCGTACTGGAATCGTCTGCAACGAGCACCTTTGTCATAGTTTCTACCTCACACTCTGTTCCCGCATAGGATAGGATTCGGGAAAGTCCAATGGACCAGATCTATTCGGCCGGGGCATCTACTCGATCGTTGGAACACCCGGTGAACGACCTGGAGGAAAAGATTGATGATCTGTTCAAAAATAGGTTGCAAACGGTGGGTGTCAAATGCCGGTGGAAAGAGAAGAGAAAGAAACTAGAAAAGTCATGAACAATCCCCCCAATCAGCAGTAGAGCAGACAGAAAAAAAGGGTTTCCCGGAATAATCCGGTTCACCCTTGAAATCGAAGCGTGGCGGTGCCGTTCGGTTTTTCGGCGGCGGGAGAAAAAAACACGTCATCGCGGAGAGTTTTTATCGGGTGTCGCGTAAAAAGAGTGAACTCTCCTCCAGCCGTAAAAAGCAGCAGCGAAAGCCCACTCCTTGAGCGACCTTGAATCACGCACGCCGGATCGGGCATCTTGGGATCGACGAAAGGACCTCTCAGGCGAGAATGCGCTGCATCTCCTCGGTCAGGCGTTTTTCAATCATTCCCTTGAGCATCATCGCCGCCATGGGGAGATTCGCCGCCACATTCACGTTCTTCTCTTCCACCGTCGTGGTGCCTTCGACCTTCATGCCCATCGCCTTGAACTTGAAATGGAGCACATGGTCCCCTTCCCAGTTCTCCTCGAAATCGGTGACCTGACCGGCGAATTCATCCTTCGCTTCGTGAAACCGTTCCTTCAGGCGGGTGCTCGCCTGCTCTTGGCCAAGTGCATGGGGGACGACAACCTTCATTTTCGGCATGACTCTCCTCTTTCCGTCTTCGATGGAAACCGGCCCTCCCCTTGGCCAGGAAGGCTGGGAAGGGATAATGGTGATGGCCGGAATACGTGAACAAAAAAATACTCATACGCCGATTTTCTGCTTGATCTGCTGGATGAGCTCCACCGCCTGAGCGATCTCGGCTTTCTGCCGTTCGGGATCCTGCGGGATTTCACGTTCGATCGTCAGCGCTCCGTCGTATCCCAATTCCTTGAGAGTCTTCAGGAAGAGTTCCGCGTCGACATCGCCTTGACCGAACGGGACTTCCATGCCGAATTCCACGCCCGGCTTGTCGGACCACTTGCCGTCTTTGCAGTGGACGCTACGAACCTTGTGCCCCACTTTCTTGAGCGCTTCGATCGGGTTACCGGCGCCGTAGAGAATCATATTCGCCGGGTCGAAATTGATGAACAGATTGTCACGTCCGACATCGTCGATGAACGAAAGCAGATTCTCGGCCGATTCCTGCCCCGTCTCCAAATGCAAAGCCTGATTGTACTGCGCAATGTAATCGCAGATCTCTTGGATCGCCTCGACGACCCCTTGATAGTTCGGATCATTCTTGTCGTGCGGGACGAATCCGACGTGCATTCCCAGGGAATCCACCCCCAAAAGGTTCGTAAAATCGGCGATCTGCTTCGATTCACTCAATCGTTCGGCTCGGGTTTCCGTGGGCACCAGGCCGCTCTGGGCCGCCTTCTCCATCGTCTCGTACGACTCGCCGGCGAATCCCAAAAAAACCGTGGTGATGGCGATGCCGTATTCCTCCATCTTCGCCTTGAACTGCTCGGCATTCTCGGAGGTGCGTCCTTCCTTCTCGGGAGCATGCAATTGGATGGTCGGAATTCCCAACTCCCGGACCACATCCATCTTGACTCCCAAACCGGCATCGATACTGGCAAATACGCCAATGGGCCACTTTTCCATGATCATTCTCCTTTTCGATCCTCTCAGGGCGAAGGGCAATTGCGAACGTTCCCGCTAATAAACTAACAAAATACCTTAACGGATTCCCGCCTCCCGCTCAAGTATCCCCCCGGTTCCCTCCCGGCGGACCGGCACCGTTCTTCTCTCGGCCTCGGTCGTTTTTTTCCTTCTTCTCCGATTGTACAAACGGAACGCATGCGGTAGGTTACCGACATGGAAAGGTGGTCCTACCGCAATTATTTCTTCCTCACTTCAAAGGAATCTCTCATGGCCCTGTTGCAACCCGGCGAGAAAGTCCCCCAGGTCGGGCTCCCGCTTCACACGGGCGAGACCGTTTCGCTTGAGGAGCTCCGAGAAAATCGGCCGATGGTCGTATTCTTCTATCCCAAAAACGGCACGCCCGTTTGCACGAAAGAGGCATGCGGTTTCCGCGACGCCTACGGCGATCTGCAGACCCACGGCGCCGTGGTGCTCGGGGTGAGTGCCGATTCAGCCGAGAAACATCAGGCGTTCGCCGAGAAGCACGCACTGCCCTATCCGGTGGCCTCCGATCGCGGCGGAGCGATCCGCAAGGCGTTCGGCGTGACCAAGAAGTTCGGCCTCTTACCCGATCGGGTCACGTTCGTGATCGACGGCGAGGGCAAGGTCCGCCACATCTGCCGGGCCCAACTCGATGCGACCAAACACGTGGAAGAGGCGAAGGAGATACTGGACAAGATATCACAAGAAAAAACATAAAAAACGGGAGACGTTTCGTCTCCCGTTCGGGTCGCGGTTTCATTTTCGGGGAAGATCATTCATGAAGATCATTCATATTGGCTCAGGTCCGGCTTTTCATCGTCCGGGGTGGCGTCGTCGTCCGGATCGAACCATTCTTCCTGGAACTCGATCGTTTCGCCGGTCCTGGCGGCGATGTTGGTCGTCAGGGCGATGACCGCGTCGCCGAGGGCGATCTTCGGATGGCACTTCGGCATGCACGCATCGTCGGAAGCGTCGGGATTGTTGCGGATGCAGTAGGCCCAGTGCTCCAGCTCCTCGGTGTATCCGCGGCTGATCTCTCCGGCGAAGGTCCCCTGCACGCCGATGGCGGCCGAGAGCGGATCGCCTTCCTCGTCGCGATGGAGTTCCTTTTTGCCATCCCGGTTCTTTTGGACGATGGTCTTGTCGTTGACCGCCGCCGTCTTGTACAGCAAGGCATCCTTCTCCCGTTCCAGCAGGAGCGTGCCCTCGGTGCCGTAGACGGTTTCGCCGTAGCCGCCGAAGCCGTTGCCGTTGATCGAGGCGTACGCGACCGAAATGCGTTTCTTCCGTTTCAGCGGATCGTTCTTGTCGTAACCGGGGGCGGCATATTCGTACAGACACACCACATGATCGTCGACGTCGCGGTCGCGCGGGAAGATGCTCCGACTCGCCGAAGCGGAGACGGTCAGCGGATGCTGCTTCTCGCCGCCGTGCATCGCCGCGATGAAGATGCTCGCCGCGTCGAGTTGATGGCTGCCGAGTTCGGCCATGAGTCCGCCGCCGGTCCGGTTCCACAGACGCCAGCGAATCAACTCTTCCATGGCGGGACGATCGTAATCTTCGATCTTCGCGTCCTGGTAGCCGTAATCCTCGGCCGATTTGAATTCCCGGCCATCGACTTCACCGCCTTCGACCAGAATCGCGTCCTTCAGTTGGGCCCGCTTCTGCGCCACCCGGTTTTTCCAGAGGAAGAATTCATCGTTGTACAGCGAAATCTTGAATTTATCGTTTGCCTTTTTGGCCGCTTCCAGCTTATTTGCGACATCGGCAAGCTTTCTCTCCCAAGATTCCAACTCCTTGCGAAGTTTCTCCGCCTGGGGATCGGTTTCTTTCGCCTCGGGGGGCATCGGCTGCTGCCAACTGTCGCTGCCGGGCTTGTTGCCGCGGTGCCACTGGGCGCGGATGTAGTGCAGATCGCCGAGGAGGCCGTCGCCGATCATCTTCACGGCGTGATCGTACAGGATGTTGTAGTGCCGCTGATGGCCGGTCGCCAAATGCTTCTTCTGCTGCTTGGCCACCCGGGCCATCTCCTTGCAGTTGGCCACGCTGTGCCCCATGAGCTTCTCGGTGAGCACATGGAGGCCTTTTTTCATCGCCGCGATGGCGGCCGGAGCGTGCAAGTGCAACGGCAGCGCGATGATGACCGCTTCGAGGTCGTCTTCTCCCTCGAGCAGCTCGCGGTAATCGCCGTACACCTTGACATGCTTTTTGGCTTCCTCTTCATTCTCCCAGCCGTACACCTTCATGAGACCGGGCCGGACGGCCAGCGCCGTTTCGCTGTAGTAATCGCCGTGGAATGCCCGGTATTGGTTGTACGGACGAATGTCGGCGATCGCCTTGATTTCGATGTATTTGGGATTGATGGCCCCGATCAACACGCTCCCCTCGTCGCCGGTCCCCAACACGCCGACGCGGATCGGCTTCTCGATCGTGCCATATCCGTAATAGAGCGATCCCAGGCCCTTGCCCGAGGCGACCTTCTCGGCGATCCCTTCATGGAGAAGATCACGCCGGATAAGCTCGCTCCCGATCGCCGCGTGGAAATTTTCCTTTCCAATCGCTTTTTGTTCCGGAGTCAGATGCATCGTATATTGCCTTTATCGAATAGGTCCTTGCTTATGGGTTCATAGGATATATATAGTGATCCAAGCGACCCGCCATCCAAGAGCGGTCAGCTTTGGTATCGGGAAAGATCGGGCTTGACGCCTTCGGGCGTTTCGGGACTTTCCGGATCGAACCAGGCTTCTTTGAAGTTGAC
Organism: uncultured Planctomycetaceae bacterium; assembly: GCA_964632505.1. Lineage (GTDB taxonomy): Bacteria > Planctomycetota > Planctomycetia > Pirellulales > Thermoguttaceae > CAZWCE01. Next base: position 35,027 of record CAZWCE010000011.1, read on the forward strand.
CCGTTTGAAGTGGTCGTTCTCGGGATCGGCCGCGATGTTCGTGCAATGGGAGATGACCGCGTCGGCCAGCGCGACCTTCGGGTGGCACCGCGGTTGGACTTCCATATCGCGAACGTTCGGGTTCTCGCGAATGCACCAGGCCCAGTGTTCGATCTGCTCCTTGTATCCCCGGCTGACCTTCCGCTGGGGCCCGGAAGCTTCCGCCTTTTGGGCGGGAGCACTCGCCTGGGTGTCGAGGGCGGGGCCGGCGCTGCTCGAGGTCGCCTTGACCCGACTGGTCGCCGCGCCGCGATAGAGTTGGGCATCGCTTTCCCGCTCGAGAATGAGCGTGCCGTCGGTTCCGAAGACGATCTCGCCGTAACCGCCGAAACCGTTGCCGTTGATCGTCGAATACTGCACGCCGATCTTGCGGCGGCGTTTCTCGGGATCGTTGGCGTCGTAGCCGGGGGCCGGAAATTCGAAGATCGTGCTGATGTGATCGTTCACCTCGCGGTCCCCTCCGAAGATGGGCCGGTTGGCCGCCACCATGACCGAAAGCGGATGCGGCTTCTTGTCGTTGTTCGCCGCGGAAAGGAAAATACTGGCCGCATCGAGCTGGTGACTGCCGAGTTCGACCATCAATCCGCCGCCGGTCCGCTTCCAGAGACGCCAGCGGAGCAGTTCCTCGGCCGCCGGACGATCGTACGGATCGTTTCCTTCCCCCCAATCGAGGGTCTCTTTCCGGTAGCCGTATTCCGCCGCCGACTTGAACTCCCGGCCGTCGACTTCGCCGCCTTCGGCCAGCACGGCGTCCTTGAGCTGAGCCTCCTTCTGGGCAACCTTCTTGGCCCAGTTGTCGATCTCGTGCCCCCGGGCCCGCATCATGGCCCTTTTCCAGGCATCGAGTTCTTTTTCCAGGCGCTCCGCCTGACTGTCGTCCGGCTTGATATCCTTGGGCATCGGCATCTGCCAACTGTCGGTTCCCGGCATGTTGCCCCGGTGCCACTGGGCACGGATGTAGTGGATATCGCCGAGGATGCCGCGTTTGATCGTATCGACCGCCTCTTGATAGAGGATGTTGTAGTGCCGCTGGTGGCCGGTCGCCAGGTGCCGCTTCGTCTGGGCGGCGACCATGGCCATCTCCTTGCACTCGTGGACGCTGTGGGCCATGAGCTTTTCGGTCAACACATGCAGTCCGCGATGCATGGCGGCGACTGAAGCCGGAGCGTGCAGATGGAGCGGCAGCCCGATGATGACCGCCTCGATGCCGAGTTTCTTGTAATCTTCCAGCAAATCGCGGTAGTCGTTGTAGACGGCCACGTGCTTACGGGCCTCGGACTCGGTCTTCCAGTCGTAGACGCGCATCAGCCCCTGGCGTGCCTCCAGGGCGGCCGGGCTGTAGACGTCGCCGTGGAAGGCGCGGAATTGATTGTAGGGACGCAGGTCGGCGATCGCCTTGACCTCGACATACTCGGGGTTGAGCGCGCCGATGAGCACGTTCCCTTCATCGCCGGTCCCCAAAACGGCGACCCGAAGCGGGTTGCCTTGGATTTTCTCATATCCGAAATAGAACGCACCGAGCGTCGCCGCGGGAACCCCCGCCGCCAGAACGCCGCCCTTGAGGAAATCACGCCGCGAAACATCGGCGAAATCGGCCCGTCCCTTTGCTTTTTCCTCTGGTGAGAGATTCATGAGCGTTGCCTTTGTATTCCTTGAAAAATGTAAATGATGGATGAATGCTCCGAACGCGAAATCGGGAGTCGCCCCCACTACTTATTACGTTCGATGAGGAGAAATTTGTTCGTGATGACCGGCAAAAACCGAAGCCCCCCACGCAAGGGGGCCGAGGTTCCGTCATCTTAGGACTTCTGCTCTTCCGGTTCGGGATCTTCCAGGCCATATTTGACGGCCAGCTTCTTGCCGCCGAGGTGGTAGAGGAAGTAATCGAGGCCGGCCCAACGTCCCACGGGAATGGTCGCCAGGGCGAACATCGCCACCATTTCGACGAAATTCTTGTCGACGATCATGGCATGGCCCACTACCGGAGGGGCATGGGGATAGATCGTCGGCCAAGGCGGCTGCGTCAGAAGGACGTTGATCAGGAAAATCGCTCCGCCGATCAGCGCAAGACGCGTGCAGAACCCGATCACGACGCAAAAGCCGATCGCCGTCAGTCCCAAGGTCACCGACCAGTCGAGAAAGCCCATGTGGCTCTTCACAAACGGCACCGGGACGGGAAGCCGGTTCGGCTCGTAGACGATGTCGCCCATGCTGCTCTGTTTCTTCTGCTTGTCGGTGAGCACGTCCCAAAGAGCCATCTGGTAATCGTCGCCCATGGTTTCGAGTTTATCGAGCATCTCCTCCGCTTCGGCGCGGAGTTCCATCCGGCGATCCCAATTGCGTTTCAGTTGGTGCGGCGCCTCGTTCGTCTTAGAGGCGACCTGTTCTCGAAATCGCTCAAGGCTGCCGAAATGCTGCTCGATCTCGCTCTTGATCTTTGCGGTCATGTCTTCGCCGTACTTGTCGGCGAATTCCCGCAACGAGAGAAGGTATTGCCAATAAATCCTCTCGACCTTTTTCTTCTGGTCATCCTCGAGCTCGTGTTTATTCAGGAATTTTTCCTTGTACTTGTCCCACGCCTGTTCGTAAACCGGCAGGGTGATTTTCGGGAGCCGCGCCTTGAATTCCGATTTGTAGTTGTCGTTGAAGGTACTCAACTTGTCATAGGTTTCTTCCTCGGGCGCGTACATTTTGATTTGGCTGTCCTGGAGTTCATCGAGGATCCCCTCGTCGACGAACTCCTTCACGACCAGCCGTTCGCTGCCATCGAGATCGGGCAACATGGCGTAGTAGAGTTCGGCCGCGGGGCCTTTGGCCATGCCCAAAAAGGGTTTTGCCGAGAACTCCTCGGCGTTGGCGATCTTCCAAACTCCCTCGTACAGAAAATGCCAGCCGATGGTGATGCGCAGCACAACGAGCATGACGATGGCCAATGTTCCGAGATAATACTTCTTGTGGTTCAGGGGACACCTCCTCTCTCCAATCCGAGTGGTCGTTGGAGTCCAATGGTCGATTTGTTACCGGAAGCACCCGCATCCCAGTCGCGAAAAGAGCGAGACGTCATCCACGGCGAGCCGATCCGCCTGAGGACTGCTCCCGGGCGATCGTCGAGGAACCTCGATAAGAAACAGGGGAATCGGTCGAGCCCCCTGTGTTCGAACGGCTGGAACTTGGAGTGGGGAAAAATGAACAATCAGAAGATACCGATGGTACCTATTCCATCCATTGTAGTTACTTCCCGTTGCCAAGCAAAGGGTTTCTCGACAAATAATTCATCCCCGATATTTTTTCCCGAGCCGCGATTGGCCCTGCATATTCCGGGTTTGCAACGATTTCGCGAAGGGGAGACGCCCCTTCCGATCAATTTTTATCGGTATTTTTTTATCAAAAAAACGCCTCGGTTTGGTGAAAACGTCTCCCCGCACCTCTTTTCGAGAGGCTTGAACCGATCTCCCGGCCGGCTTTTCTCGGCAATTCCTCTCGCGAAGGGGTTGTCAAAAAACGCCATATCGGACACAATTACAGAAACTGTGCATTGAGGTATTCGCTCTTCCGCGAATCGCCTTTTTTCAGAGAGAGGCGGACAAACGTCGCCCAAAAACAAGGATCATTTCGCAACCTGCAAGCATATGATGAATATCGTTCTTTGCTATCCTGTCGAAACCGAACACCTTGAGCGGATCCAACAAGCTTGGCCGGAAGCCGACATCATCGACGCCGGCCAGCAAGGCATTGCCGAAACGATTTTCGAGGCCGATATCTATTGCGGTCACGCGAAGGTCCCGGTCGATTGGGACGGCGTGGTCGCCCGCGGTCGGCTTCGGTGGATCCAGTCGTCGGCGGCCGGAATGGACCACTGCCTGGTTCGTTCGGTGATCGATTCCGAGATCCGCGTGACCAGCGCGTCCGGCGTGCTGGCCGATCAAGTGGCCGAACACACCATGAGCCTCTTGTTGGCCTGGATGCGAAACTTGCCGGTCTTTTTCGAAGCCCATCAGAAACGAGAGTTCATCCGTCGACCGACCCGGGATTTGACCGGGGCAACCGTCGGCATCGTCGGATTCGGGGGCGTCGGCCGCCGAATCGCTCAGGTGCTGGCCCCCTGGAAAACACGGACCCTCGCCACCGATCTCTTCCCGGAAGACAAACCGGAGGAAGTCGAACGGCTTTGGCCCGCCGAGCACCTCGACGAATTGCTGGAAGCGTCGGATGTGGTCATTCTGTGTTTACCGCTGAACGATCGAACTCGGAAGCTGATCGACGCAACCAAATTCAAGCAGATGAAACCGGAGGGGCTGCTGGCCAACATGGCCCGAGGACAACTGGTCGTGACCGAGAACCTCATCGATGCGATCCGCCGGAAGGAGATCGCCGGGGCGGTGATGGACGTGACCGATCCGGAACCGCTCATGTCGAACCATCCCCTTTGGGAATGCGAGAACGTGATCATCACCCCGCATGTTGCCGGCCAGTGTCGCAGCCGAATCGACGATATGACCCGGCTTTTTTGCGAAAACCTCCGTCGTTGGCGTTCGGACCGACCGTTGATCAATGACATCGCCGACAAAGAAGCCGGCTTCCCATTTCGCGATGGATCGACGCCACTATGGATCGACCTGAACGAGTCGGTCGGTTGGTGATGATCCGTCGATCGGGAAGCGGTTTCCCCCGAAAAGGCCCTTGCTCAACGAGACCGTTTCACGGGGGATTCACCACCCTCCAAGCAACGATAAATCTCTTGTAACGATCAAAAAAAAGGATTATAATGGAATTGGTGGGTAGTCTCTTTTGCCCGCCACTTCCCGGCACACCCGTTTCGGTCCAATCGAGGTGTGTGACCCTCCCCCGGTGATTCGCCGGAAGCGACCCGCCGGATGAGATGGGAGATGATCGCGGAACTCCGTTTCGCGTAGATTCCGCCCATGTCCCCCACGAAGAAGCGATTGATACGCTTCGCCACATCGATAGGTTTCAGAAGGGGTCGATCATGACCACCACAGCGTTCCTGGAAGGCAGCGTGACCCGGACTTGGGGGCGCAAGCAAGCGGGCAATTGTTCCGACGAATTGCTCGGCCGTTACAATCTTCTGTTGAATCGCCGACGGCTGAACTGGACGGAACATCTCCACTTCCTGCGTCAGCTCGGTTCCGGGGGACAAGGAGTGGTCTACCTGACCGAACGCCGCGGCACCGACGGTTTCACGTTGCCGGTGGCCATCAAGATCTTCTCCCCCGAACATTACGAGAACGATACCGCCTACGATGCCGACATGGCGCAGATCGCCCATGTCGCCGCCCGAGTCGCGGAAATCCAGCACGACAATCTCCTGGACGTGCACAATTGGCTCGACCGGAATCGCATCCGCATCATGGAGATGGAATGGGTCGACGGCCTCGATTTGAGCCAGTTGATGCAACAGAAAATGCTCGATCATATCTACCGCCGTGTCAGCACCCGGCGGTGGAAATACATCAACGAAGTGATCGTCACCAACGGCCCGCTGCATCCCCGCGTGAAACCGGGCGTGGCGATCGCGATCATCCGCGATTGTCTGGCCGCCTTGGCCGCCCTGCACCGCGAAGGAATCGTCCACGCCGACATCAAGCCGGCCAATGTGATGATCAAGCGGACCGGGCATGCGAAAATCGTCGATATCGGCTCCGCCTTCGATTTCGAGAACACGCCGGTCAAACGGATGTGCACGCCGACGTACGCGGCCCCGGAAGTGCTCGAGGGTGGGGAGATCTCCCCACGGAGCGACCTGGCCAGCCTCGGCTACGTCCTCATCGAAATGCTCTCCGGCCTCCAACCGTTCGACGGTCGCAACAACCTGAAGGACCTGCTCGAGGCGAAGCGATTCCTGGCCCAGCACCTCCCGACGATCCTTCCCGAGGAGGTCGTCTCCAGCGAACTGCTGATGACTTTCTGCCGAGGCCTGATCGCTCCCGACCCGATGCGTCGTTTCCCCTCGGCCGAAGCGGCGAACTTGGTCAAGGAAGGCGCCGCCAGTTTCCACCGCCAGTTGATCAAAGGCGATTTGGCGAGCGAATACGACAACGAAATCCGGCTCTGGATGGAAGAGCTTGAGGACTTCAAGTCGTAAGTTCCCCAAGCGCCGAAGGCTCACGAACGGCCTGTCGAAAAGAAAAAACGCGGCGCTCCATGCACTTCTCGGTCGAACACGGCTTGGAGTTTTTTTCGGCAAAGAGTTGCTTCTTAGAATTCCACGCGACGCTCGTCCAAAAGCCCCTTGAGTCGTTCGACGATCGCGCTGTGCATCTGGCTGACCCGGCTTTCGGAAAGATCGAGGGTCGCGCCGATCTCCTTCATCGTGAGTTCCTCGTAGTAATAGAGGATGATGATCAAGCGTTCATTTCGGGTCAATCCCCGAGTGACCAACCGCATGATGTCGCTTTTCTGGATGCGCCGAGTGGGATCCTCTCCCTTTTTATCGGCCAGTACATCGATCTCCCGAACATCCTTGTAGCTGTCGGTCTCGTACCATTTCTTGTCGAGACTGACCAGATTCACGGCGTTGGTGTCGGTGAGGATTTTCTCGACCTCCGCGATGCTCATCTCCATCTGCTGTGCCAGCTCCGAGTGGGTCGGTTTTCGGCCGTAGCGAACTTCCAATTCGCGAATCGCCTTGTTCAGCTTCGTCGACTTGGCGCGCACCGGACGAGGAACCCAGTCCATGCTGCGGAGTTCATCGAGCATCGCGCCCCGGATGCGCGGAACACAGAAGGTCTCGAATTTCACGCCGCGATCCAGGTCGTATCCCCGGATGGCGTCGACCAAACCAAACACCCCCGCGTGGATCAAATCGCCCAGCTCCACGCCATCGGGCAAGCGGGACCAGATCCGCTCGGCATTGACTCGGACCAGCGGGTAATAACGTTCGATCAACTGATTGCGGATCTCGACGTTGGAAGCATCTTCCTTATATCGTATCCACAGTTGTTCCACGTTTTCCGGCGCGCTTGTCGTGGACATCCGTCCCTCCATGACCGGCTCTCGGCGGCCCGACTTGATTCTTCTACCCGGTTTCGGGGATCATCCATGGTCCCGTCGGTCGTCCGGGTCATCTTCCTTGATTATTCAGGCTTTACGACAAACCATCACTGCGGCGAGACCATCGTCTCCTCTTCGTCGGGGACCTCGGTCGATGAATCCTCTTTTTCCGGTTCGGCGAGCACCACTTCCGCGACGATCTCCTCCACCGATTCTTCCACGCAGTATTCGACAATCAGACCCGCAATATACCCAATCACCGCGAAAACACCCAGAGCAATCATCGATGATTTCAAAATCTCATCATAAGAGGCGGAGTGCATCAGGTGAATCGCCATCGCGACGATCATCCCCATCGGACCGAGAAATGCCGCGAAAAAACGCGCCAGCCTCTTCTCGGGCAGTTCGCGCTCTTCCTGCCCCTCTCCATCGTCCAAAAGCAGCCCGAGGAGATCTTCCTCTTGAGAGACCACTTCCTCCTCGTAAGGCTTCTCTTCTTCGGAGGCATTCTCCGACACGTCTCCGGACGATTCTTGCTCTTGCTGTTCCGGATACTCTTTTTCCAGTACCGATTCCTCGGGCATGACCAGGATGCTCTCCCTGAAATGCGCCCCCCCGCGGCCACAATCCAACGTATTCCGCTAGATCGGCCCTCGAAATGGTTCGGTTGAGTCTTTTTCCGGCGATTCCTCCAAATAGGTTGTCGATTTCGATGCTCGGGAGTTTTCCTTCACGGGAACATCAGTCGATTCCCCGCACTCGCTCCCCTTCCGTTCAATACAACTTGTCGACCCCGAGGATCAACCGCGAGAGTCGGCCGGAATGGGCTTCTTCGATGTCGTCGGGAACGCTTTGTCCCGTCGTCAGGTAATGCAACGGCAACTTCGAACGGCGCATCACCGGAATGATATTTCCCATGCCGCCGGCCTCGTCGAGCTTCGAGAAGATCAATCCGGTCGTTCCCACGTCCCCGAAGCGTTCGAGGGTCCGGATGAGACTCCGCGTGCCGCCGACCACCGAGAGGACCAGGTGGACCTCGTCGGTTCGAGCCGCTTCGAGAAACGACTGGAGTTCGCGTATTTTGACTTCATCGTGAGGACTTCTTCCAGCCGTATCGATCAAAATCAGATCGAGGGCCGAGAGACGCTCGACCGCGGCGCGCATCTCACTCGGCGAGGTGACGACCTCCATCGGCAGATCGATGATTTCGGCGTAGGTCCGCAACTGTTCGATCGCCGCGATGCGGTAGGTGTCGACCGTGATCAAACCGACGCGGCGTTTCTCCTTGAGCCGATAGTTGGCCGCTAGTTTCGCCAGTGTGGTGGTCTTCCCGACCCCCGTCGGCCCTACCAGAGCCACAACACGCGGGGCATCGTCGGTCAGGGTGATCGGCGGCCCGATGGTCATGTCATCCTCAAGAAGCCGGGCCACGCGGGTCTTGAGCATCATCGCATCGTCGAGCGCTTCGACGGGAGAATTCTTCCGGACCCGCTCGACCAACTCTCGGGCGATCTCTTCGCTCAAATCGGCATCGATCAATTCGGTGAACAACCGGAAAAGGTTCTCCGGCAATCCCCCCCGCAAATCGCCTTCTTTCTTCTCACACAGATGTTGGAGCATGCGGTACACTTCCGAGAGCTGTCCCTGCGGGCAATCGCCTCCCGGCGGTGGACCTTCATAAGCGGGATGCTCGTGACGCGAAGGGGGTTCCGGACGAAAGGCATCGTGTCGTTCTCTGCCGGAAGGCGACGGGGGAAACGGCGTTTGCCGGACCAGTGCGGGCTCCTCGTTCGGTCGAGGAGGTGTCGAAACCGCCGCCGGGGAAGCGGAGGAAACACTTCCCGATCGCTCTTCTCTTTCGGGGGATGCCTCGCGCGGGAGCATGGAACCGGCCTGACTCCTCGGGTCGACGCCCATCATCCGCGGGTCGCCGATATTCCGGGAAGTCGCCCCCGGCAGACGGCTGGGCACATGGACTTCCGAGGAGGCGGTCACTTCGATCAGACGGGTCGCCGGAAGGAGCCCGAAGAGACGTCGCGATTTCACCTCACGCGTATGAAGCACCGCCGCTCCGGGACCGAGATCTCGGCGAACCAGTCCCAACGCTTCATGCATCGAACCGGCTCGATAGGTCTTGATGTTCATCCTTGTCCATCCTGCAATCGAGTGAAATTCTCTTGTCGGGCGTCTGCCGATCAAAACGCCTTATGCAACATTTTTCAATGTTTCCACACCAGTTTATCAGGCGGTCACCATGCCGACCGAATCGATACGGGTATCCCGCGTGATTTCATTGAAGCTCAGCACCACCAGCCCCGGCAGCGACGAGGAGGTCATCTGTTTCACCGCGGCCCGAATCTGCGGATTCACCAACACCACAGGCGGGTAATTGGCGGTCGTCAACTTCTCGACCTCCTGGGCGATCTTCATGGAGAGTTGTTCGATCGCCTGGGGGGAGAACCGAAGATAAAGCCCCCGATCGGTGTGCTCCACGCCGGCGCGAATCTGGTCTTCGAGACCGGGGTCGAACGTGACCACATGCAATCGATCCTCCACATCGCGATACCGCGTACAGAGTGTCCGGCTGAGCTTCGCCCGAACGAACTCCGTCAGCACGATCGGATCATTGGTTTTGGACGCGTAATCGCCTAGGGTCTCCAGAATCGTTCCCAATTGTCGGATGGGGACCTGTTCACGGAGGAGCATCTGGAGAATCTGCTGGACCTGCGACAATTTCATCGCGCTTGGAACCAGTTCCTCGACCACCGCCGGCGAGGTGCTCTTGAGTTCCTCGAGCAAATGCTGGGTGGCATCGCGAGTCAGGATTTCGTCGGCATGCTTGCGGACGGTCTCGGTCAGATGAGTCGCGATGACCGCCCCCGGTTCCACGACGGTGTAGCCGAGCATCTCGGCCTTGTCGCGCGTCGCACCGTCGATCCACAAGGCCGGCGTCCCGAATGCCGGATCGACCGTTTCGATGCCCTGCACTTCCCCGCCGGCCACCCCGGAATCCATGGCCAAATACATATCGGGATAAACCATCCCGACAGCGACCGACATCCCGGCGATCTTGATCCGATACTGCAACTGTTCGAGTTGGAAACTGTCGCGGATGCGCACTTTCGGCAATATAATGCCGATCTCCGAAGCCACATTCTGACGGATCCGGTGGATGCGATCGAGCAGATCGCCTCCCCGGTTCGGGTCGGCTAGCGGAATCAGTCCCACGCCGATCTCCACTTCCATCGGATCGACCGTCAGGTAGTCTTCGATCCGCTCCTCCGGCTCCTGATTCTCCTCTTCCGCTTTCTCCTGCTCCTCGGCGACCTTTTGAATCTTACTGTTGCGAGTGATCAGAAAAGCCGCCCCGAGACAAGAGAGGCTGATCATCAAAAGGGGCGTCTTGGGGAGGCTGGTGAAAACGAGCAAAAACAGAAAGCCTCCAGCGACCAGGAGGACTCTCGGTCGGGCGAAAAGCTGCTGGATGAATTCTTGCGGCAAGTCGGAACCTTGGCTGCTCCGGGTCACCAAAAGGCCCGTCCCCAGGGAGATCAAAAAAGCAGGAACCTGACTCACCAGTCCATCGCCAATGGTCAACTGGGTGAAAAGCGACAGGGCCTCGCTGAGACTCATCCCCGATTCGAGCATGCCGATGATCAAACCACCGATGATATTAATAAACGTAATAACGATCCCGGCGATCGCATCCCCGCGCACGAATTTACTGGCACCGTCCATCGCTCCGAAAAAGTCGGCCTGTTGGGTAATCTCTTCTCGGCGCCGCTGGGCTTCGTGTTCATCGATGATGCCGGCGTTTAAGTCGGCGTCGATCGCCATCTGTCGACCGGGCATCGCATCGAGGGTGAATCGGGCCGCCACCTCACTGACCCGCGTCGCTCCCTTGGTGATGACGACGAACTGAATCACCACAATAATGATGAATATAATGATCCCGACGACCACCTTCTCGCCCGCGACGAACTGGCTGAAACTCTGGATGACTCCCCCAGCCGCCATGAGACCATCCTCTTCGGCACGGGTGAGGATCAGCCGGGTCGTGGCGACGTTCAATACCAGCCGGAAAAGCGTCGTGGCGAGCAGAAGGGACGGAAAAATGCTGAAATCGAGAGGCTTGTTGACGAAGATCGAGGAGAGAAGAATCACTACACCGATCGTAATGTTCAGCGACAAGAGCAGATCCATCACCGGGGGAGGGAGAGGAATGAGGATGACCAGGATACTGGCCGCCACTCCCACCGGAAACAGGAAGTCCTGAAACCTCCCGCTGTTGAGAATATGTTGGATTCGGGAAAAAACCGAGTTCATCCTGCCACTCTTATCTTCTCCATCCCACCGCGAATTCCTTCCCCAGATGCTCCACCTGAGGGGTTTTTCTTCGTCCACTCCTCCATGAGTGGATTGCTTTTCAGAAAGCGGGGAGGCAATTGTGCGAAATAGCTGATGAAACTTAACGAATTGCCGAGAAAGTGTCCAGATCGTTTTTTCGTTCAAGTGGACCGAAGAAGGCCGACATTGAGCCGAGAATCCGCCGTTTGGGACTTCCTCGCCGAAAAAAAACGGATCTTTCGATAAGATTAACATCGCCCCCCAACTCTTTTTGCCCGCATTACCTCCCGGAATCCTCAAGTTTCCGCGCGCCTTCGATCGATACTCCTAAGGGATGACTTTTCTCGTGCTCCGCCGGCGCGCGGCGTCTTCCAGGAATCGAACGTCCTGGCGAATCCCCCCGGTCGGACTCAAGCAAAAGGTCCCGCGGTCAGACTTCTTATTACTCGATCTTTCCGGAGTTCAGGGCAACCAAGATATTTTGGGAATCGAGAAAGATCTCTTCTGCTATGCCATTTTGCGTGGATTCGAGATCGCCCGCGAAGTGCTGCGACGTACCAGCCGGAAGACTGCTCCCCGATCCCCCGCTTCCGATTTCCGACAGAACCAACGCCGAAGCGCCGTGACGGAGTTGCTCCATCCCCGAACCCCCTGGTCAATCGATGAAGCCAGCCCCGAAGAAATATCGACTCCTCTTATGGCCGGTGCTCTTGGGCACCACGCTGATACTGTTGGGCTGCGCTCAAGAGAAATCGCCTCCGGCGAAGGATTCGTCCTCTCCGAAAACGGAGTCACTCTCGAGGCCGATGTTCCACCAAGACCTCCAAGAAGGCTTGAAAAAGGCTCATCAATTCGACAAACCGGTTCTGCTGCTGTTCACCGATCCGAATTGTGTGTACAGTCGCCAGATGCTCGAAAGCACTTTTCAGAACCAGGAGGTGCAAGCACTGGCCAATCGATTCGTCTGCGTGCAGATCGATTCCTGCGAGGCCACGCCCTTTTGCGACCAATTCCAAGTCGAGGCATTCCCGACGATCCAGTTTCTCACCTCCTCCGGCGTCCCTCTGCAACGCCTCAAGGGCAACCAAATGCCCAGCCAGCTCTCCGAAGAGATGCGTCTGGCCCTGCAACGCATCGCGATGAAGCAGTCGATCTACGGCAACTTCCACTGAGCCTTCTTGCAAAGTCTCTTTTCGAAGCCCTTGCGGAAGGACTCATCGCTGCCCACGGCCTCCCTCACTTCATCAGCCCTTTTTTCCGGCCTTGCCGTTTCGAATTGCGTTCCCTCCGAAACAGTGCGCATGGTAACTTCGGCAATTTAATCCGCCTGTCGGGATTGTGCCGATTTTTACAAAAAACAGTTTTACTCCGGTAGAGATCAAGCCGATATCGTGAAATGTACGCATCCCATACATCTACTTCCGTTCGAAACGGCCGGAAGGTGGGGCGCGTTCCCATTTACCATGTAGCCCCCGAGGATGCACCAAAACATTGCACCACCAGGGACTTGATGATCGCAAGGTCGATCGGAGAGTCGCTCGGGCCAACGACTCTTTTTCGATCGTGAACGCCATCGCCGCTCCGCTCGCAAGCGGTCCGGCACAGTGAGGAGGTTCGCCAGCATATGGGTTTAGGATCCGCCATGAACGTGGCATTGACGGGCATGCGCGCCGCCGAAACGAGCATCAGTGTGACCGGTGATAATCTGGCGAATGCCAACACGATCGGTTTCAAATCGTCGCGCGCCGACTTCGCAACGCAGTTTTCCCAGACATTATCGTTGGGAACCCCACCGGACAACGCCAACGGCGGTCCTGCCGCCACCGGAACCGGAGGGGGAACGAATCCGATCCAGATCGGCCTGGGAACCCACGTCGCCTCCATCACGCGGAACTTCACGCAAGGTTCTCTGAAGAACGGGTCCTCGGAAACGGAAATGGCGATCCAGGGAGACGGATTTTTCGTCGTCCAGAAGGACAGATCCCTCAATCTCCAGAATTATACCCGAAACGGCATCTTCTCGTTGAACAATCAGCATGAATTGGTGACCATGACCGGGGAATACGTCATGGGGTACGTGACCGACGAGGACTTCCAGCTACAGACCCAAGAGCTCGCGCCGATCACCATCCCGAAAGGCAAGGCAATCGCCGAAGCGACGACCGAAGCCAGTCTGGAGGGGTTGATCAAGGCCGACGGCGAGAAGTCGACTCAGGGAACCGTGCTCGAAACGCCCGTCCTCTCGAACAATGAATACACCGCTCCCGGCACCAAGCTGACGAGCAACCAGACGACGCGACCCAGCATCGAGACGGCCGGCACCACAGCCACGGGCATGTACATCGATCCGGCCGTGAATCCCCCTCCCCCCGGCCAGAGCGCCATGGCTCCCGGTCAGTACGTCTACCGTTTCGCCTACTCCCGCGCCGACGGCACCTACGGAGCGGAAACCGATTTCTCGACTCCGCTTTCCGGCCGGGTTCTCGCGGCCGACCCGCCGGCGGTCCCTCAGGATCAGAACGCCGTCCAGATCGACAACATCCCCCTCGGCGAGGTCCCCCCGGCCGCCAATCCCCCCTTCACCCATGTGAAGGTTTACCGCGCGATCGATCCGGGAAACCCGACGATCGAGCCGACCTACACGGAGGTCGAGGAACTGACGCTCGCCCAGGCCGCTCTGCCTTACGTGGACCGCCATTCCGAGGCCGACATCGCCGGGAATCCCACTCTCGAGACGACTCGACTGACCGGCAGTTACCAGTATTACGTGACCTACACCGACGGCTCGGGAAACGAGAGCCGTCCTTCGCCGATCAGCTCTTCGCTGAACGTGAACCATGGGAGGATCACGCTTTCCGATCTCCCGTCGCTCGGTGGCGGCGACCCGAATCCGAACGGATGGACCACGCGAAAGATCTACCGCAATCTCGAGAACGACCCGACCGCGTTTCACGAACTCACGGAAATCAGCAACATCGACCAGGACGTCACCTTCATCGATTCGACCGATGACGATACCTTGGAGCATGCCCCGGAGTTGAGCAAGGAGGGCCAAGGCAACGTGCTGGCGACCGATTCGACGCCCCTGGTGAACCTGTTGAGGCGGACCAGTTCCGGCACCTTCGAACAGATCTTCGAAACGGGGACGCTCGAATTCAACGCGACCAAGGGCGGCAATGCGATCAAGCAACAAGAGCTCACCGTCGACAACACGACGACCTTACAGGAACTGCTTCTGTTCATGAAGGACTCGATGGGCATCCGCGATGCGAGCCAGGCCGCGGGACTGGTCACCGATCAAGGAGTGCTCGGCAAAACGATCAACGGCGGCAATCCCGGCGGGAGCGTCCTCGACGGGGCAGTCTACCTCTTGGGGAACACGGGCGAAGACAACGAGTTGAAGATCGCCTCTTCGGGACTGATCCATATCGACGATCAGGGCAACCGCAGTACGGTCGATCTCCCCTGGAACGCGGCTCAGGATCCGATCGGCACGAGCATCACGACCGATCTGCCGGTCTACGACACCCTCGGTTCTCCCGTCAACGTACGCATCACGATGGCGCTGGTTCGCTCTGAAAACGGCAACACCACCTACCGCTGGTACGCCGACTCGAACGACAACATGCCTGGGCCCAATGCGAACGATCCTTACAGTATTCGCAGCGGGACGGGGCTGATCACCTTCGATAGCGAAGGCAAAAACATCACCAATTCCCCGGGAATGATCACCGTCGAGCGATATGTCCCCGGCAGTGTCGATCCGCTCAGTTTCGAACTCGACATGACGGCGATCAACGCCCTGGCGACCAACAACCCGGTCCTCTCGATGGACGATCAAGACGGCGCGGCGGCAGGCACGCTCTACGATTTCTCGATCGGCGAGGACGGTTCCATCACCGGCATTTTCACCAGCGGAGCCACGCGAACGGTCGGTCAGCTTCGACTGGCTTGGTTCAAGAACAACGAGGGATTGGCCCATGAAGGCGACAACATGTTCTCCCAGACCTCCAGTAGCGGCCCCCCGGCCTTCGGCAACCCCGGTTCCGGGCCGCTCGGCTCGGTCCGCGGCAGCACGCTGGAGATGTCGAACACCGATATCGGGACCGAACTGGTCGAATTGATCACCGCCTCGACGATGTACAAGGCCAATACGCGTGTCGTGACCACGTCGCAGGAAATGTTCGACGAGTTGATGCGCATGATGTAATGCTCCCGGCACAGCATCGTTGCGTTGCTTCCGGGAAAGGATCACGAATCAAGGAAGTTGGAAAGCCATGATTAAAGTAACCCGACTCAGCGGCGAGGGCTTCCTGTTGAATGCCGAATTGATTCGCTTCGTCGAATCCTGTCCCGACACGATCATCAACTTGACCACCGGCGAGAATCTCATGGTGGCCGAATCGATGGACGAAGTGCTTCGCCGAACCATGACCTACCAACAGGCGAAACATCTGGTGGCAAGAACCGATTACCCCCCTCGCGTGAAGCAAGAATAACGAGAAGGCGAAACCAGTCATGGATATCAGCACCATCATCGGACTCGTGATGGGCACGGCCCTCATCCTGATGTCGATTTTCATCGACCCGGCCGCCTCGTTCGGAGGATTCATCAGCATTCCCTCGGTCTTGATCGTGATCGGCGGATCGATGGGGGCGGCGATGATCTGCTTTCCTTTGAATCAGGTGATGAGCGTATTCGCGGTCATCAAGAACGTGTTCGTCAACAAGCAAAAAGACCTCGCCGATTTGATCGAGCAGCTCGTCTCGCTTTCGGAAACCGCCCGGCGCGACGGTCTACTCGCCTTGGAAAACCGGCTCGAAGAGCTCGACGACCCCTTCGTCATGATGGGCATCCGCATGGCGGTCGACGGCATGAACGCCGAAGTGGTCGAAGGCATCATGCAGACCGAGGTCGACGCAGTGTCCACCCGTCACGAGAACGGCAAGAAGCTGCTCGATTCGCTCGGCCGGTTCGCTCCGGCGTTCGGCATGATCGGAACCCTAATGGGGCTGATCATCATGCTGGGCGACATGAATCCCGAAACGATCGGCAGCGGCATGGCCGTCGCCCTCTTGACCACCCTCTACGGCGCGATCGTCTCGAACCTCATCTACCTTCCGTTTAGCGAAAAGCTGAATTACCTGAACGAACAGGAGCTGCTTTCGATGGAGATCGTCGTCCGCGGCATTCTGGCGATCCAGGGAGGGGAGAACCCGAGAGTGATTCGGCAGAAGTTGACGATGTTCATCCCGCCCAAAGCGCGCCCCGAGGAAGAGGAGGAGGTCTAATGGCCCGAAGAAAAAAAGCGGCACCCAAAGGCGCGCCCGAATGGATGGTCACCTTCGGCGACATGATGTCGCTGTTGTTGACGTTCTTCATCATGCTCTATTCGATGAGCGTTCTGGAAACGGAAAAGACCCTCGCGGTGGTCGAATCGCTCCGGCAACAGTTCGGCCACAACATGACGCCGCAAAACCAGGTCCCGGGACCGGCGCCGCCGGCAAATTCGGCGATCCTGCAAATCCGCAGCATGGGCCGCGACATGCGGCAAGACACCGTTCGAGGCGGCAATCCGGTGAAGAGCCCCACCGGTTCCCACGCACAAGTCCGCTCCGTTCGGCCCGCCGAAAAACTGCAAGGAGGCACGGTTTATTTCGATATCGGTTCCGATGAACTCTCCGACCAAGCCAAAAAAGATCTAATGACCATCTACAAACAGATCGCCGGCTTCACACTGAAAATCGAAGTCCGAGGGCACACCTCTCCCGCCGAACCGTCGCATTATCGGAATCTGTGGGATCTCGGTTACACGCGGGCCTACAACGTGATGACCCACTTGACCGAATTAGGCGTCAAACCGAAGCGATTCCGTCTTTCCAGCGTCGCCCAATATGAACCGGTCGCCAAGTTCAGCTCCCCCGACCAACAGGATCAGGATGCGTTCGTCGAGGTGATGCTTCTGGAGGAGACGACCGAAGAGCTCGAAGGCGATCAGGAAGAACGTCGCAAAAAATACTTGGAAGAGGGCCCCATCTGATTCGCGGGCGTCCGATCGCCCCACCTCTTACCACCCGTATTTTCCCTTCTTTCATCATATCCCCTATTTCCCTCGCATTCCTTCGCCAGGGGGCCGTCGCATGGCTGAAATCGCCGGAAACCCCTTCTCTATCCTTATTGCGCCTCTATCCGTATATTATATTTTTTTAGGCACCCGGAATATAGATTTGTTTCCCAAACTGCCTCAGCATTTCGAATCCACGAAACCGACATCGATCACACATCTAGAGATAATCCTAGAGGGTTCGTGTTTCGAACCTACCTTGCAATTCCACATGACACGGATCGAGCTGATCGCCGTTGTGCGTCGGGAAGTAGTTGTGCGTCGGGAAGTATCGGGCGAATCGCTTCCCCTCCTCGACGGCTGAACGTTCGAGCTTTCTCTCTTCTCCTTCACCATTAGCCGGTGGAATCGTGTTCGGAAAGCAATACGGAGAGACGGAGACCCATGGCGAAAGAGAAAAAAGAACAACCCACCGAAGAACAGGTCGGTCAGAACGCAAACGCCGCCCCGAAAAGCATCTTCGGGAGGATGCACCTGTTGCTGATGCTCGCCGGCGTGGTCATCGCCGAGACGGTCGTGGCTTACTTTCTGCTTCCCTCGCCCAACAAGGTGACCAGCGAGGTGCAGGCGGCGATGGAAGAGAGCATTCCCGAAGAGCTGCCTTACGACCTCTACGAACCGGACGAAAAAAGCAACATGAAACGGGAGGAACAGTTGGAAGTGGACCTCGGGGAATTCACCCTCACCGAAAACGACTCGGCCTCCAACACCACCTCACGACTGCAAATTCATTTTTGGGCGCTGGTCGACAAGGACAAAGAGGAAGACTTCCTCGCATTGTTCGAAGAACGGAAAAATCGAATCCGGGCCTCGATCCTGGAAATCCTCCGGGCCCGATCGTCCAAAGAGCTCAAAGACCCGAAATTGGGGTTGATCACAAATCGCATTTTAGTGAAAATCAACAGCATTCTGGGGGAACCTTACGTCGATAACATTATCTACACCGACTTCGCGTGGGACACGATGTAACTTGCCGGCAGAAATCAACGCAACCCCCTAATTATCAAAGACTTACCATCACGCCCACGAACGTCGCGGAAGGGGGAGACCCTTTCGCGGAACGGCGATTCCAATCCGGCAAAGGCCGATTACACGACGCCCACCTTCAGGAAGCGTCGAACCAGAACAGGCGGTAGAGGAAGATACTCGGAGAGCATTTTCCTCATTTCAGAGAACGCGACCCCGCCGAAAAGCGACAGGAACGGATTCCATGAGCGACGATAATTCACTCGATCAGAACGAGATCGAACGCCTGCTTTCGCAAGGCCCCGCCGACGGGGACGACGATGCGAAGGACAATGCATCGGAGGAGAACTCCGAGGCCGGTGCTTCCGATGGACCTTCTGCCGAAGGGGGGCAGGACAGCAAAGCCGAAGGGGAAGGGGAAGGAAACGCCCTGGATCAGTCGGCCGTCGAAGCCCTCTTCGATGGCGGCGGACAAAAGGAAGAAGCCTCGACCGAAAGCAGTTCGGGCGAAGGCGAACCGGCCGCCGCCGAGGAAGAAGAAGGCGGCATCATGGCCCAAGACGAGATCGAACAGCTTCTGAACAAATCGTCCGGCTCAGCGGAAAAGGAAGAAACCGCCGGCGCCGGGATGGACATGAACGCATTCAACAGCGCCATGGACATGGCCAAGGAAAGTTTCCCCGAGGAAGGTGCCATGCCGCAGGGAGACTTGGAATACTTGCTCAAACGCGCGGAGAATGCCTTGG
Source organism: uncultured Planctomycetaceae bacterium (assembly GCA_964632505.1). Lineage (GTDB taxonomy): Bacteria > Planctomycetota > Planctomycetia > Pirellulales > Thermoguttaceae > CAZWCE01. The sequence goes on from CAZWCE010000011.1 coordinate 54,261, forward strand.
ATTCGCTGACCACCAATGAAACCGATCTGCCGGCGGAAGTCGTCGAATTCCAGTTTCCGGAATTCGGGGGTATCGCGCCGAACGCCGATCATGCGACCCTCGACCAGATCAGCGAAGTCGAGCTCGATTTGAAAATCGAACTCGGGCGGACCAACATGTATCTTGAGGATGTCCTGAAACTCCGCAAAGGCTCGGTGGTCCCCCTGGATAAATTGGCCGGAGATCCCGTCGACATCTACATCAACGGGAGACTACTCGCCCGCGGCGAAGTGCTCGTGATGAACGACAACTTCTGTGTTCGCGTGGCGGAACTGTTGGCCGGAGCCATCCCGATGGAATAACCCCGACTCCGGAAATATCGCCGGAACGGCACGCCGGCGGTCAAAGCACCATCTCGTGGGAATCTTTCCTCCGGAAGGATTCCCGCCGATATTTTCAGCAACCGAAAACGGCGGGCATGGACGTCCCCGTATCGATATCGACTTCAGTCGCCGCAAAACTTGAAGATTTTTCAAAGGAAAGTTCTCCACGTTCGAGTTCGGCGACTCACTTTCGCGACAAAGGAGGGCAAGGATGCCCGAGTCGGAAAACATCACGCGTCACTTCCGGCCGAACTGCGCGGTTTCGGGACGTTTCGCCCACCCCCCGGCGTCCCCTCTTCGCCGCTTCGTGTGGAAAAACGTCGTTCTGACGGCGACGATGATCGGGACACTCGCGGTTCCAGCACTCTCGGCAGAAAGTCAACAGAGTGCTCCCTCCCATCACACGATCGCCACGGTTTCCCCTTCGCAAACCGGCCTTGCCGAAAAGCCCTCCTCGGCCACTTCTTCGCAAATCACTTTGCAACCTTCTCCCGCGAAAGACGGCACGCAGCAACACGCCACGCCCTATCGAGAAGGGACGGAAACTTCGAGAACCTCGATCCGGTTTCAACCGGACCGCAAGGAATCCGACGCTGATTCCTCTTCCGCATCTTCCATCCAGCTTGCCGGAGGCCGCGATTCCGGTGTCTCCACCTCGGGTTCCGACTCGGGCCGCCTTCGGAACCTTGCATCGAGTTTCGGGCCGAAAGCCCCTCCTCCGAGGACATCGCAAGCCTCCTCGTCAGCATCACTTTCCCCCGTCGGCCCCACCAGCCATGAAGCGACTCCGGCCGGCAGTGATCAACCTCGGGCAAGCGAGGGAGTGGTGCAACCGCTCTATTCCCGCGAGAACCAGTTCGAGGGATCTCTACGCGATCGAGAGAACCCGGAATCTCTTCCCACCCATCCCACTGCTCCGGAGAACGTCGCCTTTCCGGAACATCAAGCCCAGTCACCCGCTCCCCCGACGCCAGGTTTTTCCGACATGAGCGTCCAAGAGTCGACTTCGAGCAACAGCGCCCCTCCCTCCGAGCTGCCCCCCAGCACATCCAGCAGTGCCACCCCCGCCCCCTTGGAAGAATCGCAACGGGAGACCGGAGAACGTCTCGCCGCGAGAGATTCCCGCAACCGCCCGCCCCCGACGGCGTCGGGCTCCTCCCCCCGGACGAATTCCTCGGGCGAGAACGAGAATCCGGAAGGTCGCGCTGAAGGGGAACTTCCTCCCTTGAATTTCAGCGACAAGGAGTCGAAAAAGGAATCGAACTTCGAGCATCCCATGACGGGCATGGGAACGATGATTCCGGTGATCGGCAGTCTTGTCGTGGTGTTGGGAGTGTTTTTTGCCCTGGCGGTCATCATGCGGCGGGCCCACCCCAAAGGCATGGCCCAACTGCCCAAGGAAGTCTTCGAAACGCTCGGCCGAGCACCGTTGACCTCCCGGTTGCAGCTCCAACTATTGCGATTGGGAGATCGTCTCATCCTCGTGGCGGTCTCGCCGGACGGCGTCGAAACGATCTGCGAAGTGAGCCATCCCGATGAAGTGGTGCATCTGCTGGGGCTTTGCCGACGTCACGAGGAAAACAGCTCCACCAGCGCTTTTCGGCAAGTGCTCAACCAATTCGCCCAGGAACCGGTCGAAGGAGGCTATTTCGGGACCGACTCCGAGTCCCTCTCTTCCGAATCGATCCCTCCGATGACCTCCTCGGCGAATTATCACAGAAGCGAGGGCAGTGCATGAAGGCGGTTTCTCTGGAATCGAAAACACAACGACTGGAGCGATGGACTCGCCCCTTGCTGGTGGTGATTGCCCTGGTGTGGTTCGGCGTGCTCAGCTCTTCACCCGCCGGAGGACAACAGGCGGGCCTGCAACCGATGCAACAAACCACCGAGCAGAAGACAATCGACCCGGAAGGCGAAACAACCCGCACGGCGATTTCTTCTCCGGCCGAGGTCCCGAGCGGTGAGGTCGGTCGTCTCGAAATGTCGGTGGAGCCGTATTTGCGAAACGGGCCGGAATTCATGACCGATCCCGACGGCATGGTTTCCACCCTCCAGATCATGCTCATCCTGACCGTGTTGACGCTCTCTCCCTCGATCGTCATCATGACCACCTCCTTCGTGCGGATCATCGTCGTCTTGGGACTCCTCCGTCAGGCGATCGGCACCGCCCAACTGCCTCCCACCCAAGTCATCACCTCCCTGGCTCTCTTCCTCACGTTATTGATCATGACCCCGGTCTGGTCGCAAGTTTATGAAGAATCGATCCTTCCCTACACCCAGCGGGAAATCGGGTTGGAAGAGGCATGGGAAAAAGGGGAATTTCCCATCCGACGCTTCATGAGTATGCAGATCCATCGCACCGGGAACACCGACGACATCCTGCTCTTCATGAAGTACATCCCCGACGCCCCCACTCCCACCGGATATGAAGATGTCCCCTGGCGGGCATTGCTGCCGGCCTACATGCTCAGCGAACTGAAGACCGCGTTTCTGATCGGGTTTCAGATCTATCTGCCCTTTCTGATCCTCGACATCGTCATCGCGGCCGTCATGGTCTCGATGGGCATGATGATGCTGCCGCCGGTGGTTGTTTCGCTACCGTTCAAAATCATGCTTTTCGTGCTGCTCGATGGTTGGCGACTGGTCGTCGGCATGCTCCTGGAAAGTTTCGCTTGGTATGTCTGACGTTTCCCTTCTCGCCTTGCGCGAACTACCTGTGAAAAAAGACCTCGTGCCGTGTTTCGATCTCGGCCGTGCGACAATAGATTGTTGCCGTGCTTGAGCGAAAGCCCCTGTTTCACCGAGCGGCCCGCTTCGGCGGTCCGGTAACGACACCGCCTATTATTGAGCTTGCATCCATAGTGAACCCAGGGCTCCTACGGATGCGAACATGAATCGACCTTGCATTCATCTCGGGAGAATATTCGAATGGAACCGCAAATCGCTGTCGACCTCGGACGCCAAGCCATTTGGATGGCCCTATTGATCGGAAGCCCCGTTCTTCTGGCGGGGATGGCGGTCGGATTGGTGATCGGCCTTTTTCAATCGCTCACGCAAATCCAGGAACAGTCGGTCGCCATGATCGGAAAGATCATTATCATGGTTCTCGCCGTGGCTTATCTCCTTTCCTGGATGACCATCAAGATGCTCGATTACTCCCACGAATTAATCGCCGAAATCCCTTCCCGACTCTACTGATCCGTTTCGACGGCCGGAAAAACCCATGGACTGGCTGCAACTTCTCGACACCTCCCGCGTTCTGGTCTTCTCGCTCGTGCTGACACGGGTCAGTGGCCTCGTGGTCACCGCGCCGGTCTTCGGCGAAGGCAGCATGCCGGTTCGGGTCCGGGCCCTATTGGCCTTTTCCCTCGCCTTGTTGATCATGCCTTCGCAGTGGTGCCTCGATGTGACCGAGCCACCGAATCTGGTGATGTACGCGATCTACATCGGTGCGGAGTTGATCATCGGGATGTCACTGGGGGTGGGATTGCGCATCTTCTTCTCGGGAGCCTATCTCGCCGGAGGTTTGGTCGGACGCATCGGCGGATTGATGGTCGCCGATATTTTCGATCCCTCCACGGGCATGAACATTCCGATTTTCTCCCGATTTCTATACATGCTTACTCTATCGGTCTATCTTATTATCGGCGGGCATCGCGTCCTCATGGCCGGTTTGCTCGACACCTTCGTCACGATTCCCCCCGGAGCGGTCGCCATCCCCACGACGATCGGCAAAGCGTTCCTTTCCATCCTCTCGATGTCGTTCCAACTCGGCGTCCGTGCCGCCGGCCCCGCGACCGTCGCCCTTTTGCTCGCCACGCTCGTGATGGGTCTGATGGGCCGGGCCGTCCCCCAGTTGAACATCATGTCGCTCGGCTTCGGTCTCAATACGATGATTCTCTGCGTCATGATGACGATGACCCTCGGTGCCGCGATCTACTGCTTCCAGCACCAGATCGGCGACGCCATGGAACTGATGTGCGATGCCCTTCATGCCCCGTTACGAAACGAATACTTCGCGTGGTAATCCGTTCGGGGAACCCCCGCGCCGTGCAGCTCACCCAATAACGTTCGCAATGATGTTAGGCAGTATCCATGCCCGGTGAAGACAAAACCGAAGAACCAACCCCAAGAAGAAGGCAGCAGGCCCGGGAAAAGGGCCAGGTCGCCAAAAGCCAGGACCTCGCGCAGGCGTTTTTGCTTGTCATCGCGATCATCCTCCTGATGACCCTCGGCAAGGAGCTCGTCGAATTCCTGGGGAAGTATACCAAGCACCAACTCGGCGACGACGCCTGGCTGGTCGGCGACTTCGATTTTCTCATGTCCCAGTGCTACGGAGCCTTCCAGGAATTCTTCCGGCGAGTCGTGCTCATCATGGTGATTCTCCTGGTGACGGCCGTGGCGGTCAACCTCTTTCAGATCGGCTGGATGTTCTTGCCCGAAAAGCTCGCCTTCGACTTCTCGCGGCTCAACCCCATCAAGGGCTTCCAAAACATCTTCTCGCTGAGCAAATTCGTTCAATTGGGCTTCAGTATGCTGAAACTGCCCATCATTGTGGGGGTCGCCTTCTTTTCCCTCTATTCCGAGGTCCACACCGTCATGGAACTCACCGGGACCGACGTCCGGCAGATCGCCGCCTATCTGATCACGACGTTGCTTTGGACCGCGCTGAAGATCGCCATCGCTTTGTTGATCCTCGCGATTCTTGATTACATGTATCAGTACTGGAAGCATGAACAGGATCTCAAAATGAGTCCCGACGAGGTGAAGGAGGAGATGAAACAGACCTACGGGAATCCGGAAATCATGGGAAAACGGAAGAATCTCCAACGGGAGATGGCGATGGACAGGATGGGCAACGCCGTGCCGGATGCCGATGTCGTGGTGACCAATCCGACCGAGTTGGCGGTCGCGCTGAAATACGACGCGGACAAGATGGCCGCCCCGGTGGTGGTCGCCAAAGGCGCCGGTTTCGCGGCTCAACGCATCCGCCGACTCGCGCTGGAACACGGCGTCCCCATCGTTGAGAAGAAACCGCTGGCCCAGGCTTTGTACCGCGAAGTCGAAATCGACCAGCCGATTCCCGCCGACAAATACGCCGCCGTCGCCGAAGTGCTCGCCTATGTCTACCAGCTCCAAGGGAAGACCGTCCCGAACACTCCCGGCCAGAGCGCCGCGTAATTCCTAGCAAGGACAGGATTCCTCGCCGGAAGAGAAAAACGACGGGAACTCCCGTTGCGATCATTCCTCCGAGGAGGCTAAGGCATAGCCGTATCGCTCGAAATACCCTCTCCACCGTCGGGCGATCGCTTCTCGGATTTGAGGAGAAACGGCGTATCGATTCTTGCGGTAGTCCCGCTGGCTTTCGGCGAACGTCGCGAATCGTTCTTTCGCTCTCTCGAAGCCCGAAAGTCCCAAACGCCGGTAGGCATCGCCGAGCACCTCCATGGGCGAGCGGACCAGATCTTCATACGCCACATCGACGATCTGATCCTCGGCGAGCAATGCGCGATCCGACTCGAACGCCCCGTACATTGTCTCGAATGTTTCGAAGATGTATTCCTCGAGCCCCTCCCCCGTGGGCACTTGGAAGCCATGGTCGCGCGACATCTGCATCCAGAGGTTTCGCGTCGAGGGGAAGAGCACGTAGGGATCCCGGTGGAGGTGGAGAAACTTCGCACGCGGATAACGCTCCAGCAGCGTGCGAATCCGGCAGGTGTGCGGTGGCGATTTCACGACCACCCGTCGCGGGGAAATCACCGTCAAACAACGCAGGAAGCGATCCAAGGCATCGAGCCATTGGCGGCGTTGGTCGTCGGAAAGCGAGCGAAGCGTCAAATACTCCGAATCGGCCGGGGGAAGATTCGGGAACATGATGTGCAGATACGGCGACGGTACGCCCATGTTGCACAGGGCGAATTCATCCTCCTGGGGGCGATCGAACCCGACCGCCATATTGTCCATCGGACGTTTCTTCGGGAGCAGGAAGGAGAGCGTCGGTCGAAGGATCTTGCGTGTCAGCAAGAAGTGGGTCGGCGCAAAACAGGCATAGCTGTCGGGATACGTGAACTGTTGATCACGTATGATGTACTCGTGGAGCAGTGTCGTTCCGCTGCGCCAGTGACCGATGATGAAGACGGGATCGTCGACCAGAGGCGTCTCGGCGACTTTTCGACTCCAGAACAACCGCTGTGTCGAGGCGAGGGCCGAATTCACGAGTCCAAGGGCCGTCATGAAGGTCGCCATCGGAATGCGACTCGGCGAAACCGCGAAACGATGCCGCCGGAGCGCTCGGGCGATGCTCGGAAAATTGATGCCGTTCCATACCCGGAGCGTCATAAGATGGGCCGCCTGGCCGCCTTTTTCTTCACGCTTCTCGGGGGAGGGCTTCTGAGACATGGGACCATCTTTCCAGCGTTATCGCAGATAGAAGAAGGCCGAAATCACAGGGAGCTTGTCGCTTGCATTCTCGGCGCATCGGGCAAACAATCGATTATACCCGCCTTGCGGAATATTCCAAGGGAACGCAACGCCTCGACCGGTGCTTGCCGCCCCTGCATCGCCGAAATCGCGACATCCGCGGGAACCGACGGTGATCGGCCCGCTGAAATCGAGTGGAGGGAAAAAACCGCAGGCGCCGTTCAAACAAGCGGTCGCCGTCATTTCTTGTTCGGCTGTTATGCCGCCTGGGAATCTTCAGCGTCGGAGGCGTCCTCTTCCGAATCGTTCGCGGAGGTATTTCCGCCTTCCGAGGTACCGGGGATCTCGGCGTGGATCTTCGAAATATCGGACATCGCTACTTTTTGGGCTCCCACTCTCAAAACGGGCTTGCCGTCGACGATGCTGATCCCGTCGACCACGCCATCGGCCTCGTCGCCGAATTCATCGAGCCCCTCGACACGCTTGCCCAACAGGTTCGCCGACGTCGACATCGTTTGACCGAGCATCACCGAATCGAGGCTCTCGGTGAGCTTGTCGCTCGCGGAGATCTCACGAATCTGCCCCAACTGTTCCATCATCTGAGAGTTATCCATGGGATTCATCGGATCCTGGTGTTGCAGTTCCGCAATCATCAGATCGATGAACTGCCCCATGTCGACATCCTCGAATGCATTCCTCCCGGTCGGATCCTGGCCCGCTTGCACCCCGGAATATCCCGCTCGGTATTCGGACGGATCGATCATGGCAATTCCTTTCGATAGGTTCGTTTTTCCTCTGATTATTCATGAATTCAAGGGGACGACCGATCCCCCGCTGCTGCATCTCAAATACGCACGTCCAGTTGCCGGGCGGGGTCGCTCGGACTCTCCTCCCGCGACGGACGTGCCGGCTCTTGCTCACCTCTTTCAGCGGATCTCCGGGAAGGAGCATTCGTTCGCCTCAAAGATTCGGCGCTTCGCTCTCCCCCCTTTCCTCCACGTTCCCGGCCCGCCTGCGACGAGGTCCCTCCCATCTGTTGCCCGACGACTTCCACTTGAAAATGCTCGATCTTGATATTCTGCTGCCCCAGACGCTCTCGAAGATCGGGAAGATTCTCCATCAACGCTTTCTGGACCGCCTCGGTCTCCGTTTCCAGATGAGCGGTCATGGCTCCCTGCTGCATCTGAAGGCGAACCGTCACCGAACCGAGTTCCTGTGGATGCAATTTGATGCGGACCGTTCCGTTCTGATGGGCAAACGAACGAAACGCGCTGGAAACCCGTTGCACCAAACGCACCCGATCAATCTGCTTTGAAAGAGTGGAGCTTTCCTGCCCCTTTGCCGTCCGGGAGGCGTCGCCGGCTTCTTTTCGGGCTTTCGAAGAAGCGTCGCCGGCTCCTTCCGCTCCGTTCGGCGAAGGGGTGGAGCCGGGACGTCCTTGATTCTGTCGCTGTCCGCTGTCCTGCTGCCCCTTTCCTTGGTCTCCGGTCTTCAGCCCCGCATGCACTTCGCTCTTTTCCATCGTCGGGTTCATCCCCACCGTCATCGTGGAAGTGCTCCGTTCCAAAGAGGACATCGCTTTCGGCGACGCATGGGCGAACTGAAGACCTGCCCACTGAGAATCATGGCTCGCGGAAACCACCGAAGAGAGCAGATCCGGCGGCAACTGGAATCCTTGCGACGAAGGGAAGGTATTCGCCTGAAAAAATGGAGCTTTTCCCGCTTCTTGCCCGAGAACACTATTTTTAAATCCAAATGGATCGTTCGGCCCATCTTGCTGCAAAAAAAGCGGCCGCGGCGTTCCAGGAAGTCTTCCATCGTCCCCTTTTGGCTCCCCTCCGCTCGACGCTTGAGGAGATGATTTCGCCGGTCCCTCGGTGACGGGCATTTCGTCGGCATTCCCCGTCCCCGTCTTGCCGGATGCCTCTACTCCGGTTCCCCCTGTCGTCGGTGTTGATTTGATTCGACCCGGATCGGTCAACCCCGGAGCCATTTCCATTTGCTTCTCGTTTTCGGCCCCACCGTCCTTTCGGGAGGCTTTCTCTTTTTTGCGAAAATCCTCCACTGTTTCTTCCTTGCCGTCATCCTCCTCTTCCGGCTTGTCGAGATCAATCCGATCCCGTTCGAGGGGGTTCTCTTCCATGCGTGGCGAAGCGACGTCGAAAAGCGTCACCTTCCGCAAGCAATCGACGAAGGATCCCCACTGCGAAGCATCGATCTGCATGGAAAGGGATTCGGGAGGGTGTTGATTCTTTTCCACTGGAAGCAGAGAGGACTGTTGTGAACTGAGTCGGGCCATGGGTTTCCTTCCTTGGTTTTATCGTGCGTAAAGATCACGGTCCCGCCAGTGGGTTCTCGGGCGGAGCCGCCCCGGCACCATTGGGATTCGCCGCGGCATCGTCGGCAATATCCCCATTCTGATTCTGCAAGGTATCGCGAACATCCTTGGTCAATTCGGCGGTGGGGGCTCCTTTGGCAATCCGGTCGAAAATCTCCGCCATTTCCTCGACCTCAGGATCTTGCTGCATTTCATCGATGATTTTTGCCCGACGACGTTGATCCATCGCCATGATAAGCTGGACGACACGATTTTCCTCCCCTTTCTCAATCATATCGAGGAGATACCGCTTCGCCAAAGCCGGATCGATCGTTTCGAGCATCTGCGTCAACTCGATGAATCCCTCTTCTTCTGCTTTTGCCTGGATATCATCAAGCCGTTTTTCAAAATTTCGATATAACCAGTTGATCTCTTCCTTTTCCTTCTTCAGCCACCTCGCTTCCGAGAGGATCTGATCGATGTTGTCGTCGATGACCAACTTTTCGAATTCCACATCGCGGTCACGTTCGGCCCGTCGCTTGATCACCTCTTCCTGAAAAATGGAGCCGGCCTTTTCTTCAAAAGTTTTTCGGACTTTCTCTTCAGTTCGAAATAAATCGATTCCCTGCGCGATAGCCACAATTTGCGAAAGCTTCTCCGAATTCAATCGCCAAGCGTAGGAAAGATAACCCACCAGAAGCAATTGTGCAAAAAACAGCGTGGCGGCAAGATACAACACCACCGGCCCAAGGATACCGAGCCGTGCAAGCATCTTTTTGGAAAAAAACTTTTTCAACATGGTTGCACCTGGATTTCAATCAGAACGATTTTTTATAAAAGCTTCGGCCGGCCACCTCGTCCATTTCCTTGCTTTCCTTCTTTCGTAGCTCATCCTGGAACCGTTCGAATTGCCGATTACGCAATTTCTCCAGTACCTGAACCTCCTTATTGGCTTCGACCAGCAATTCCCGACGACGTTCGATCTCCTCTTGAACCAGCTTCATCTTCTCACTCATACCACGATGTTCTGCCAAAAGCACAGCCTGATAACGGCGTAGCTCAAGCAAATGATCGACGTTGATCTCCCCTGCCCCCGCGGACATTCTTCCGCTATCCAGAAGTTGCTCCTGCTCCTTCAGATTCGTCTCCATGTGCCCTTGGAGAATGGTTTCCGCATGGTAGGCCTTTGCGAGATCCGCCTGCCGCTCCTTTCTTTCGTTTTCTCGAATCCGGAGCAGTGGCTCCATACGAAATTTGAAATTCGGCATTTCAACTCATCCTTGCGTGGCGGCCTCTCGCCATCCCAATGTTACCGGGAAGAAGAAAGCCTCCTCCACCCGATGAAACCTTTATTCTTGTTCGAATAAATAGCGGCCCCTCGGTGCATGCAGTGACGACCGTGAGGTCGGGCTTTCGCTGTTCGTCCGGAGTTCACTACAGATGCGACGCTCAATAACGGGCACGGATCCATTATTCAAGGTGAAAAACAAATCTCAAAGCATACGGTTATGAAATTGTCGCGGGAATAGGGCATCATGTCTCATGCAGATCGTCCTTACTACCATTCTACTTCATCAGGAGCTTGTGAATCCTAATAGACGAAATGATCGGAAAATGATGGCAAACGATTAACGATCATAACGAATATCACGGAAAAAGAACCTCCCAAAATGAATTCCGAGACCTCGCTCTTATTGAGGCAGACCGGCCTTCTGATCCACCGAACTCCCGGGGCCCGACTTGCCGGAAGGTTGGTCAGCAAAAAGCGATCCTTCTTGGGGACTTTTTCCTTCAGCCTCTTCTTGCGAATTTTCCTCGGGAGCAGGGGCCTGGGGTTTCTCAATCATTAATTCCTTGATTTGTTTGATCGAATCTTCCAACTTCGCGCCGTCGGCTACATCTTGCTGAAGAAAATCATCAATCTTCGGTTTCATCTCGATCGCCTTATCTATCTCCGGACTACTTCCTTGTTTATAAGCGCCAATGGAGATCAGATCTTCATTGTCAGTATATACACCGAGCAGCCTACGCATCGATCGCGCACTTTTTAAGTGCTCCGGATCGCAAATGTCCGGCATTAATCGGCTAATACTCTCAATTGGATCGATTGCGGGATAATGCCCGCGTGTACTCAATTTGCGAGATAACCACAAGTGCCCGTCAAGCAACCCCCGGACGGCATCGCCCACCGGGTCATTCATATCATCACCTTCAACCAATACCGTATAAAAAGAGGTGATACTTCCCTTATCTGAACGTCCGGAACGTTCAACCAGTTTCGGTAGGATGGCAAAAACGGATGGTGGATAACCGCGCGTGGTCGGCGGTTCTCCTGCAGCAAGACCGATCTCTCTCTGTGCCATGGCGAAACGTGTTAGGGAATCCATCATCAATAAAACGTCCTTCCCTTGGTCACGGAAATATTCCGCAATCGCCATGGAGGTCGAAGCCGCGCGAACCCGCATGAGTGCAGGTTCATTCGATGTGGCCACCACGACCACACTCTTCTTCATCCCTTCTGGGCCGAGGTCGCGCTCCAAGAAATCATTCACCTCCCGGCCACGTTCACCAATAAGGCCGATCACAATGACATCGGCATCGGTATAGCGTGCCATCATACCGAGGGTCACACTTTTGCCAACTCCCGAGCCTGCAAAAATACCCAAGCGTTGACCACGCCCACAAGTAAACATGCCGTCTATGGCGCGGATGCCGGTAGAAAGAATCGTGTTAATCCGTGGACGCGAACAGGGCGAAGGAGGATCACGATCAAACATGACACGATGATCAAGTACAGGCTGGGGTCTCCCGTCAATTGCCTCTCCTTCCGTGTTGATGACACGTCCCAGAAGATTTTCTCCGACACGAAGCCAGGGTACGGTTCGAACCATGCGAACTCGATTTCCTCTACGAACACCGAATATTTCAGTATACGGAAACAACAAAGTCAGATTGTCGCGGAAACCGATGACCTCCGCGATCAACGGTTCACTATTCTGGCGTTCGATCTTGGCCAGCGAACCGACCGGGGCCGGAAAGCCGATCGCGGAGACGGTCATTCCCAAAGTGCGAACCACGCTTCCGATCAATTCCACCGGCATGATCGTTTCGACTTGTTCTTCAATTTGCATGTCCCTGCCCTATCATTCAAAACGCAAATCCTACATTCCCAGAGTCTTGAAATAATCGCTTCTCAAACCAGTTCCATTTTGATGCGTTCTAATCGCGACTCAATTCTCTGATCAATATTTCCGAGAGAGGTTTCCAAAACACATCCTCCAGGACTGATTTTATGATCTCCCACAATCTCTGTTTCTGCGGCACCGGCGAGTTCGTCAACAATCATCTCGATCTGAGGTTGCAGCGATTCAAAATCCTTCGGATTCATTCGGATTTTAAGCTTTGAACACCCGACTGCTAATTCGAGTGCTTCCCGCAACAACCTCATCGGCACATCCAGCAATTGCGGCATTTGTCGAGAGATCGCCCTCTGTGCGATCGCTCCAGCAACGTGAACCGCGCTTTTTTCCCATTGGACAAGAAATGATTGCTGAGCGCAACTTAAATCATCTACGGCAGACTTCAGTGATGGAAGAAGAGTATCCAGCTTGCCTCTCAGTTGACTCGTCGCTTCAGTCTTGATTTTCGCTTCCGCATCTTTCATTCCCTTCTGTTTTCCTTCTTCATATCCTTTATCGAAGCCTTCCCGATACCCTTTCTTGGAACCTTCAGTTCGCGCTTCCGCATAAGTAGCCTCTTCCGTATCTTTTCTGAGCTTTTCAATCTCTTTGCGTTCGAACTCCTGCCCTGCCTTGAGATCAACCAGCTCAGCACGAATCTTCTTCGCTTCTTCCGTCAGTTCATTTCTTTCTTCAACTGCTTCATTTTTCAATCGCCGCACTTCTTCATGGGTTTGAGCTATCACCTTCTCTGCTTCGCGTTTGACACTATCTAAATACTCATTGGCCTTCGACTCCAGGTCCTCAAAATTGAATGGAACCATTCGAAGGGAGCGACTGTCCTTGCTACCTCCTTTATGGATAGAACTTGCCATCAATAACCTTCAATTCACATTTATAATTTGGTAGATCAATAAGTCAGGATTGATCAGTTCGGTAACCCATACCCGTTATGCGGCATATTCCACATGAGGCTCATGCGTATACCGACTTTTTTGCGAATGGCCTCCACTACGCAAGAAGATCTTCCCTTCAGCAGCTAATCGAATCGCTTGACGAACAAGGATGCGCCGTGATTCCTCTACATCGTTCAACTGGATTGGGCCCAGATGATTTAGTTGATGACGGATACCTTTATGAGCTGAGGTAGGAAAGGCCGCGATGACTTGCTCAATCATCAAAGGAGAAGCCCCGACTAAAGCGAGAATAAGGATTCGTGAATCCACGGAATGTATGAGCTTGCCGAATGATTTTCCATCGAGTGTTAACAAATCGTCAAAATGCAAGCGTTCCTTTGAAAATTGCTCCACGATCTTCCGATTTTGATCATCGAGATTTGCCATTAACTGGAGTTTGACTCGGGAATCGGATTGCGAAAAGATCTCTTGGACAATCTGCTGGCCGTGCCTACCTTTTTCACGAGTCATGAACGAATGCTTCAACTTCGATTGCAGAGCTGTTCCCACCTCTTTCAGCACATCGGGATCCGTCTCTTCGAGATGGGTTAAACGCTGGACAATCTCAGTCTGCATGGAAGGGGAAAAACCGACGAGGACATCGCCGGCCTGTTTGGGTGGCAAGTGAGCCAGAACCAAGGCGATGGTCTGTGGGCGTTCCTCCGACATGACGGCAGCCAGATTCTTAGCCTCGGCATCACGAAGAAATCCGAACGGTTCTTCTTTCGGTTTATGTGCTTGTGGTTGTTGATTGTCTAGATCGGCGCCCCCTAGAACATCGGGGCGACATGTTGCAAGTGTTTCCCCTTCATCAACCCCCGCAAGGTGCTTGCCCGTTTCTTCCACAGTGGTTTTCGCCGTGTTTTCGAATGTATCTCCCATTTCATGAAAGCGCTCAATCGGAAATGGTCTCTTATGAAACCGCCCCTGCTGATGATGCGTCGGTGGGCCATAGGTCGGGGATTCACTTCGAAATCGGTTTGATGAATCGTTGGGATTATCGGTTTTACATGAAGCAATAAAATGACGATATGTTTCTTCCTTTTCATGCAATTGAACAGATCCCAGCATGGTTAAATGTCGCCGAATGGTGCTGGCTGCTTCGGGACCCATCTTTTTTAGCAAGAGCGAAGCTTTCGCTGGATGGAGGGATGAAAGGAATATAACAGTCTTTCGAATTCCGTCATCGACGGCATGGCTCGTTGCTCTGGTATTTGACATCTTACATCCCGATCTGTGAAGTATCAGATATTACTCATTTCTCATCCGTCGGATTACCAATCCACTGTTGCATCACTTTTGCAGCCGCATCCTGATTTTCCTCAATTAATTCCTTAGCATCATCGATAAGATTTCTGTTAACACCCTTGAAGCCTTCCAACTCCCTTTCGCGCTTCTCCAGTTCTGCTTGCAAAAGTTCTTCGTTCTCTGCGGTTGTCTCTCGATTGTGTTCCTCCATTTCTTCCTTCCGCTTTCTTTCCTCGTCCTGACGACGGATGATCTCTTCCTTTTCTTCCTGTAAAACCTTCTCTCTTTCAAATACTTGTTGTAGAACTTTCATGGCGATATCGATCTTTCCATCGACCTTGTTCCCTTGCTTGAATTTGCGATATCGTCGTTTCTCTTCTAATCTTTCCCTAGCCGATGAGACGGCTCGAGCCAGATCGTCTAAAGTCAGAGTTAAATCCTCTTCAAATTTCTTCTCAGTCGGGGAAAAACGAATTCCAGCTTCTTTCTTCGCTTCTACAATAGCACTTTCCAACTTTTTTCTTTTTTCCTTTTGAAACTGCAAGAGCTTCGCAATCGCCCCGAGTTTGCCTTTTTCTAAGGAGGCTTTCGGTATGAGACTGCGTGTACGACCACCAGAGATTTCAATCTGTTGAGCCATCTCGGCTGCCGACATGCCCGACTTGACTTTAACACCCTTGGGTGTTTCCTTCGTTCCAAGTTTACGTATTCGGACGTCCGGCTCTTCCGGGTTTCCCTTCCTAGGCTTTTTGCTAGCTTCCGCCGATTTCTTTTCGTTCTGCCGATTAACTGACGGATTATCATCATAAGTCATAGCTTCAACAACACTCAATCATATAATGGTTTTATGATACATTGTGGATTACCAAATATCTTTTATGATGGAGTGGCATTCAATCTGATCTGGAACCGTCCATCGAGAATCGCTTCTATCTCTCCGAATGCAGCAGGCAGCAACAAAATGCCTTCATGATCATGGATTATTAATGGTCTTTGGTCGTGGTATTGCCGATCCACTGCTTTAAGACCGCAACTGCGGCGTCTGGGTTCTCATCGACAAGTTCAGCAACTTCTTCTTGAAGCGAACGCATGTTGCTATCGAAGGAGTTAAGTTCTCGTTGATACGCTGCTTGCTCCTCCTCGTCCATCTCGTCCACCTCTTCCTCTTCATCTTGCTCCATGTCCTCGGCAGCTTCATAAATGACGATGGGGTCCGGTTTTTTGGGCCTTGTCGCATTCCAGAGAACAAATAGGCCGGTCAGCATGATTGCCATAATCCCAATGCTCTGCCAATGTTCTGAGAGCCATTGATACATCTTTTCGGAGAAGGTCAATTCCGGAACTTCCCGTACAGGAGGATCTGGATAAACATCCACCTGGATTAGCTCCTTCATGTCGATGAGAGCATCATCCTTATAAACCAGATTCGCAACCTGAGTTTGGATATCATTGATCACTTTTATTTCATGATCGCGAAGATCCGTCTCCTTTGGTTCACCCGGATCTTCCCCTGCAATAGCATTTTCCTCCATCCATGCTTGCCGAACATAACTCTTGGGGATACGAATGGAAATGGTAACTTTCTTTGGAACGAATGGTGCCCATTCGATTTCCTGCTCACTCCCTTGTAGGGCATTGCCCTGTGTCAGCTTACTCATTTGTTCTTCAGAGCGATCCCCTTCCAGTATTTCATTTGGAGGATTCGGCTGCGGAACTCCCATTTGTGCAACCATCCCGGGACGTCCTGCTCGGTCCGCTCCTTCGTGCTTGCTTTTCATGCTTTCTTCCTGGATCGTCACCGGCGTGGTCTTTGGATCATGTTTGACCGCATATTCATGCTTGCTTGAGTATTCCTCCAGTTCCACTGATGGAGTGACGATTAAGCCATGTATGTCGGGAAAATGATTCCTAATCTTCTGAGTCCATTCTTCCACCATCTCTTTCTCTGCTTCCGCATAGGTCTGGCGACCTCCTCCCGCTAGTCCTTCTTGTGTTCCTGCATAGGTATGGTTTGTCTTCATGTTCGTGATGCTGATATGTTCTTCCGGGTTCGATATCCCTGTTGCTTTTGCGACATAATTGCTTATAGAAGCGACCGTCGCTTTGGATAGAGTCTCGTTTCCAAAAGGCATCACCGAGACGGCCGCCGTCACAACTTCTTTCTTCGTGATTCCCTCGGTGACTTCCTTTTTATTAATTTTCACGGTGGCGGTATCGATGCCATTGAATTTACTGATGACACCGCTAAGTTCCTTTTGATCCGCGATTTTCTCTCCTAATTCCAGCCGCGCGTTGGATTCATACACGGAAGTATTGGCAAGCATTTCATCATAAAAATATCCAAAGTCCGTTGGAAGCGCATTTGATTCTGCAAGGGCCGCCATGTAATTTTGTCGTTTTTCTTTTGGCACCTTCAAACTGCCTGCTTGCCATTCAAAATCATTCAATCCCGCCTGGCTAAAGGCCGCCTCCGCGAGTTTTTGTTCACTTTGCGTAAAGTGTCGCTTGTCAAGTAACCAGACGTTTTTCTCTTTTGGCACCGTTTTACCGATAATAAGGAATCCGAAACTGACCAGAAGAATTGCGGCAAGCAGACCGGCGATGATCCTCGAACCCGGAGTCATTCCAATAAACAACTCTTTTGTCTGCTCATACAGATTCTTCAGGTAATCCATTGCTCCAGCCTTCAATGCTTCTTATGATTATTCAACATGATGATCTCAACAGTTTAAGTAGAACACCTTCTTCGTATTCAATTATATCGCATCCGCTGCTAAACCCTTATACTCTGGATTTCTTGATACGCAGTCACCATTTTATTCCGCATTTGCATCATCATTTTGAACGCCAAATCGGCCTTCTGAACCGCCGTTAAAACCTCTGCGGTACCGATTTCACCCCCAGTCATCAACGTTTCGACTGCTTGATCCGCATTTTTCTGTAGGAGGTTCACCTCTTTAATGGAACCGACCAGCAACTCCTTGAAAGAAGCTCTTTTATCCTCCATCATGGGAGGATTGATCAGCTCATTGGCTTCCCCCTGCACACCGATTTTCGGCTGAAGAGCTTTAATCGTATTGATTCCATTGAGATTATTGATTCCATCCATGATTGATCCATCCGATTAGAGCCTTATTACACATCTGTTCGCTAGATCATAAACGCCTTCTGAGGAATGAAGCGATCACGCGATGATCTTCAGTGATTGATTCGCGATATCCTTGCTCATTTCCATGGCCCCTAGATTCGCCTCATAGGAACGTTGCGCTTCCAAGGCGTCCGTAAATTCGGTCATCATATTGATGCGGGGATACAGCACATATCCATCGGGTCCCGCATCCGGATGATCCGGCTGATAACGCCGTAGAGGTGCAATATCATCCTTGACCACTTCCTTGACAAATACGCCGGCCGATCCGTTCTTTCCAAGGGTTTCATCCGTTTGAAACAACGTATAGCGTGGCTTATAGGGTGCCACTTCGCCGTCCTCGTTCCGGGTCGTCGTCAAATTCGCAAGATTACTGGAGATGGCTAGCATTCGAATTCGTTGTGCCTTCAAAGCGCTGGCACTGACATCGATCGAATGGAGCATGGGATTCCCCTCCTTTTAAGGAATGAATATGCAAAAGTCACCACCCCCCTCCCCAACACGTAGACGCACCGAGTCGACAGGCCGCGGGACGGGGATATATTACGAAAAAATATGCCGGAAATCCAATAGGAATTTGGCTCTTTTACTCAAGAAATTCTGATCTTCGGCCGCAATCAGAATATTGGATGAAGATTTCTACAAGAGAAGAAAGTCGGGAGAGATAGGCAATAACTAGACCTGGCCTCGGATCGCCGTTTCCAGCAAATCCATCTGATGTTTCATAATATTAAGCGCTAAATTATGCTCAAGATGGTTTTTTACCATTTCCACCACCTGATACTCCATCCCCACATTATTTTTATCATGATAAAGGATTGGATGATCTGTCGGCCACTCTTCACCAAAAGGACGATTCGGTGGCCTGTAGGGATATGGAGCGTGATTGGGACCAGGGGGTGTCTCATGCTTCCGCTTAATCGCATAGGCCAAACGTTCGCGGAAATCAGCTACACTGATATCGCGTGCTTTGTAATGCGGCGTGTCGAAGTTGGCGATATTACCCGTCAATAACGAGTGCCGCGCTTGCGTGAAGTTGACCACCTGTTCAAGAACGGGAATGGTCGTGGCATTGTACATCGCCCGAAATTGCATCGTTGGCGCTGTCATGACCAGGAATTCCTTGCTCGTTCCGGACTCGACTCAGATGACCTTGAAAAAAACAGGGTGATCGATTGTTGCATGTACCGATCCCAACCTGCACGAGAAATCCTATCAAAGCAACCAGGAAAAAAGAAGAGCAGTCTTGTTGAAAATCGCGTGAGTATCATCGATATCCTGTTTCATCGATATTTTCTCTCTGTAAAACACCCAAATGATGACAATGGTGCGGGGACAGAAGATCAGCTTCATTCCAATACCGCTTCACGGGAGGGACCAAAATCATATTCTAAGCAGCCGGCTTTTCACGGGGGGCATAGCCGTATTGCTTGAGCTTTCCGCTGAGCGTTCGGACTCCAATCCCAAGTGTTTGCGCCGTTCGCATACGATGCCCTTGATGATGACGGAGCGTCGCTTCGATCAACTTCCTTTCCATTTCCTCAAGACTGATTCCCACCGGCAATTCTTCCTCTTGCTCCTTTTCCCATCCCAATGATTCAACGATCTCGCGAGAATGCTTGTCTTTCTCGTTGCCCGTTACTCTGCTGCCACATTCACGACCACCATCTTCGGAGCTTTTCATGAGCCAGCGTCGCAGGTCACTTGCAGTCACGCAAGTGCATTTTTCGAAGACACTCACTCGAGTCACGATATTTTCCAACTCGCGCACATTCCCCGGCCAGTCGTATTCGCAAAGAAGCGACATGGCGCTTTCATCAAAATCGGGCGGCTTTCGATTCAGACGCTCTCCTATATGAAGCTGAAAATGCTCGACTAATTCGGGAATATCTTCTCTACGTTCTCGAAGCGGCGGAACCTCGATCGGAACCACGGCCAGCCGATAAAACAAATCTTCACGGAAGCGTCCTTCATTCACTTCTCGCGACAGATTTCTATTGGTAGTGGCCAGGATCCGGGCATCCACGTGAATCGTCTCACTCGAACCGACACGCTCGAAAGCACGTTCTTGAAGGACTCGCAGCAGTTTGGATTGCAAAGCCAAGTCGATTTCGCTGATTTCATCGAGGAGCAAAGTACCGCGATTCGCCATTTCAAATCGTCCGATTCGATCTTGTTCCGCTCCGGTGAAGGCGCCTCGCTGGTGACCAAAAAGCTCGCTTTCCATGAGTTGAGCCGAAAGCGCAGGGCAATTCAGCGTGATCCAAGATTTATCCTTTCGAGGGCTATTCGCATGGATATGACGAGCGACGACCTCCTTGCCGGTGCCATTTTCCCCCATAATCAAGACGGTTTCCGAAGTGCCGGCCACCATTTCGATACGTTGCCGCAACCGGCACATCCGTTCGCTGGATCCTACCATTGGAGGAAGCGTGAAGGAATCATCCTGTTTTCGATCACGTGTCCGATCCGACTTTTGCGAGGGATAGGGTACCAGAAGACGATGATGCCGGAGGGCCTCCTCAACAAGCCGTTCCAAGTTCTCGATATCAAAGGGTTTTTCGATGTAATCAAATGCCCCGAACCGCATCGCACGTACGGCCGTCGAAACACTCGCGTGCGCCGTCACCACGATCAGTCGTGCCTGAGAGCCGATTTTTTTAAGATTCTCGATCAGTTCGATGCCATCCATGCCAGGCATTTGAAGATCGGTGACCACACAGTCCGGGTCGCGCTCCTTTGCGTATTGAAGTGCTTCGGCACCACTTGCACACGATTGTACCTCGTGCCCCGCCATCCGCAGGACCTCTGCAATCGATTCCCTGGTGCGCGCATGATCGTCGACCACAAGAAGCCGATTGGAACGGCCATTCGCTTTTGTATGTGTTTTGCGAGGTAGCATGCTCAATACTGGATTAGCAAGGAAAGGATTTTATCAATTTATCAATAATAAATGATGTACTTGATTTTACGGTTTATCATGCCGATCTACAGGAAAGTATAAGGTAATTCTGGCACCCCTTGTCGGCAGATTTTGAATGATTACATGTCCATGATGCACTTCGACAATCCGGTATACAATCGCCAGTCCGAGACCGGTACCGGTACTTTTCGTCGAGTAAAACGGTTCGGCGGCTTTCTGTAGCGATTCCTCGGAGAGTCCCTTTCCCGAATCGGAAACCGAAAGTGCCAGATAGCCGTTTTCCAGTACGGCATCAATCAACAATTTTCCGCCGTCGGGCATGGCATCGAGCGCGTTCAGCAGGAGATTCAAGATGGCTCGCCGCAGCATATCCGGATCCCCTCCAAGACTTAACGCCTTTCCGAGCTCCACTTCCACCTCGACTCTTTGCGCATCAAATTGCGGGTGGAGAGTCGTGCAAAGCTGGTCGACCATCTCTATGAGACAGACCTCTCGGATTTGTGGTTGGCGATCGGAAGTGAAGTGCAGTAGATCATTGACGGTGACATCCAATCCTGTGAAAGCGGATTCGATTTTCTCCACCACTCGAGATGCTTCGGGGTCTTTTTGAAGCCGACGCTTGAGCATACTCAGATAAAGTGTGACGGGAACGAGTCCGTTACGCACCTCATGAGCGATATGCGAGGCCATCTGCCCGAGTTCGGCGAGCCTGTTTTTCCGGGCCAATTTGCGGTTCTTGACCTCCAACTCGCCTGTCAAGCGCTTCACTTCCTCGCGCAATGCTTCGTGAGTTCTTTCCAATCGGACGGTCGCGGCATGCCAGGCCCCCAGGACGGTTTCCAGATCGGCATCGGGGCCGGGCAATTCCGTCTCGCTGACGAGTATTTCACTGCTTTTGCTCATCGATTTTCCCTTTTCCTTATCTGTTCTCCACTGTCACTCTCACACTATGCTTACTCGGCTGAAAGGTCCAAGCGGGGCGACTCCTGAAAAGCGTTCGGCGATTTCCCCGAAGGCATGTGCATTTGTTGCGAGTACGCTCCGTGAACCCGGCTGCCTTGATCAAGCTTTTGCAGTTGATGGTAGGTTCGATCCCTTTTTTCGATGAGACTTTTCTGGCTGCCATTTTCCAAAGCGATCACTTCGGCAATCATTTGTTCACATGCCTGGATCCTCTTTCTACAATCCTCTCGCTCCGCTTCGCTTTTCCACTTTCTGGAGGCCGGATCCTGGTCGCGATACGGTAGGAGCCGTTTCTCAAGGATCCCCAAATCGGACAGCAATTTCTGTTTTTCTCCCAGCACCTCCAAAAGGGAGGTCATCTCACTTTCTTCCACCCATTGGGCTTGTTGCCGCGTCAAATCCAGTAGTTTCGACACTACCTGCAACTTGCGGTGCATCAATTTTCCCAGTTGTTCAGTTTCACGAAAACTCATGCTACTCACTATTTTGTCTTATTAGTGAAGCCTTTATTATTGGAAGGATTTAAAGGATCTCTTTTTGCTCTTCCAGAAGTTCTTGCCACTGCCGTGGGGAGAAAGGATTATCCTCTTTGAAATTCTCGGCGGCCTTCAATCGCTCCAGAAGCAACTTCCCTCGATTGACCGCCGCTTCGGCTTCCTCGTCTTGATCCATCATCCAGTAGATGCGGGCGATTTGCCTGTATGCCTGGAGAGCATCGGGAGAATCTTGAAATCGGGTCGCAGCGGCACTATAAGCGCTGATCGCCTCGTCGAAACGATCCTGTCCAAGATCGACCAAAATACTCCCGATCCCGAAATAACAGTTCCGAAGCATCATCTGTTCCGGCTCGGTCAGTTGTTCCGTTTCCTTGCGCTCATTGAGAAGATCTTGAGCCGCTCTCAAGTGATTCAACGCCTTTTGCAATCCTCGATTGACCTCGAGCGCTCCCTTTTTCTGCGTGGTGGGAAGTTCCATTCCCTTGACTTCTTCCATCTTTTCGCGGACCTGGCTCAAGTAACTCATCGCGATCAGGTAGTTCGCCCAGGCCGATTGCGGCGCACGAGGGTAAAGCGTCACGGCGTCTTCCAGGGCAATGATGGTTTGAGGATAGTCTTCTTGTTTCCAGTAGAGCTTTCCAAGCGCGAACAATGTGTCGCGAAATTCGGATGCCGTCGGAGCGAGTCTCCCATTGAGGTTCTGCTGGAACATCTGCTCCGCCTTAGCGGTTTCCCCTTTTTCCAGCAGAGCATATCCGGCGATCAAACGCGATCGGTAGGCCATCGGATCATTCGGGTACAACAGGATGCATTCCCTCAGCGTCTCGATCGCACGGTCGAGCTGATCCATGTCGTATAGCATTTCCCCGATGTAATAGAGTGCTCGCGACTGTCGGTGAAGCACCTCATTATCGAGGTATTTACGGTACATGCGTACCGATTCGATATAATCCCTACCGAGACGGTAGCACTCCGCCGATTGCCAAAGATCCATATAGTATTCTTCACGGGTGAATTCCTTTTTCGCAAGCTCCTCGAAAGCCTGACCTGCCTCTCGATATTTCTTCCGCACCTTTTCCAGGAGACGCTTTCTTTCATCGGCTGGCGCGACTTCGGCACTCTGAGCCAGCTCTTTCGCCCAGCGATAGAACAGCTCGGCCTTCAATCGCGAGCGTCTGGCGGGGTCGATCAGTTTGTCGAAATATTTCCATAGAGAAAGAGCTGCGATGTACTCGCCGATTTCCACATAATCCTCAAACGCCTCGACGACTCGGTTTTCGATTTCCCGTCGCGTGAACCATGGATTCACGTAATGCTCGACATTCCCGAACGACTCCAGCGCTCGCTGATAGGCCGTCAACACCTCTCGCGTCGGGCCACCCAGTTGGCGCTCCATTTCGGCCCAAAGAAATTCCGATGCGACAGCTTCCGGGCTGTTGGGAAACGTCACCGCGATGAATTGCAACACCTCCTTCGCCGCTTCGAAATCTCCGATTTCCCGAAAGCAGATTGCCTTGAGGAACGCCGCCTTGCGTACGGGCTCCAATTTCCCGACATCTTTTTCGAGAATTTCCTGCAAGAGGTCGATCGCTTCGCGATATTTCTCAAGCGCCTGGCGACGGTATTCCCTCGCCTGAGCTAGATTTTCGTTCACTAAATTCGACTCCGGCTTGGTGCCGTCGGAACCGACGCGTTGCGGCAATTCCACCGGAGGGGCGGCATTCGGCGGGGTTCTCGGATTCTTTTTCTTCTCCGCAGGGGAATCCAACTGCTCCGCCTCGATTTCACCCAATTCTTTTTCGACGATTTCACGATCATCCGCCAGTGACTCGACGGCCTCCGCGGGGACCGAAGCGTCGGCCTCTTCCTGGAGCCAGACCACTGGACGAATCGCCCCCTTTTCGGAAACCTCCGCCCGAGCGGCCACAACGCCCTCGAACTTGCGAGGTCTCCCCATAACAACCGTTTCCATCGCGGGATGCTCCACGAAAGGATGTGTTTCCAACGCGGTGGGCGGTTGTGGCGAAGTCTTCGCCCCATCAGGCTTTTCCGCTTCTGTTTCTTCTTCAGGAGAAGCGTCCTCGTGGAGGGTATTTTTTTTCTCGTCAAATGCTTCCGTTTGAACGTCGGACGATTCCGCTTGGGATTTCCGAATCAGCTTCTGGGGGTTGCCGGTACTCCGCTCCAACTGCCGTGCTTTGTCCTTCAATTCCTGGGCTTGGTGCATGAGGATCTCCGCTTCCACCAATTTTCGAGTATTATCGAAAGGGGAATCGGGACTGACCTTTTGAAACAACTCTCTAGCTTCTTCCCTTCTGCCCATGCGGACGAGAATGGTCGCCTCCAATAGAAGCCCTTCCTCCAGTTCGTGTTTACTCAATCCCGGGATTTTCAAATATTCCGAACAGTATTGCATCGCTTCATTGTAATTCGCCGACTCCTGCAACATGTAGGATTTCGCCAAGTACCAACAAACCTGCTTCTTATGTTCCGATTCCAGGTGATGAGCTTCCAACAAACAGGGTAGGGCTTCCTGAATTTGACCGCAAATAAAAAGGCTCTTTCCCAACAGGAACCAGCCCGAGGCCCGATGCTGCTCCGGAAATCCCAGTTTTTTGGACTCCTTCAAGGAGACGATCGCCTGACGGTAGAAGGGAGTTTTATCTTCTTCCCACGACAATTCGGCATCGTGGCAGAAGGCCGCTCCCTTGATATAATAAGCCGCGGATTTGAGCCGCCGATCGTCTTCCTCGACGTAGCCGAGGATACGGTCCGTGAAATTACGGGCCAATCGATAGGCTCCCGAGTTCAATGCCGATTCGGCTTCTTCGAGCGTGGGCCGCGTCGCGAGGTGGATCCAGTGCCAAATCATCATGGCCAACACAATCAGAAAAATCCCGGCAATCGCTCCGATGATCGAGTAAAAGATCTTCTTATGGGCCACCCGCCAGGCTTTGAACCACTCCCAGCGCGCACGCCAACCGGTCAACTCTTCACCGGTCTCTTCTTCCTCCGCGCGTCGACGAAAACCGCCTACCGGTTCTTCGTCTTCCACCATCGGATTTGGAGGGGCTTGCTGTGCCATCGGGACTCCATCAGAGAATCAAAATCCGGTTCCCGATCCACCGGGAATACAAAACGCCGGCGCCGGGAATCGTCGGGGACGATATCGGGTGGACGCTTTTACGAAATTCGAGGCTCTCTGTCAATCCAGATTCACCGGCCCATGCCCGAAAATGCCCGAGGAAGATCCCGCTTTTTCCAAGAAATGGAGCGTCTCCTCCCATTCAGGATGAGACATGTCGGCAGAGGAGAAACCAATGAGAAGCGACCAACGTCGGCGTGTCAAACCAGCGTTTCGCCGCAGATGAGCTCCATGATCCAGCGATTCAGATCCTTGAGCATTTGTTGGGAGAGTTCCTGAGCACAAGGGTACTGCCGCACCGAAACCGACATACCGGCGGTATGGAAGAGTCGAAGATTCTGGCATGCCAGGGAAGGAGAAAATTCCTCGCTGTCACGGCCGACGGCCATCATGGCCGGCAATTGTCGGGCCGATTCCCACCGACGCAAAAGATGTTGGTTGATCGGAACCCCTCCGCAGAGCGAAACTACGCCCGCGAACTGCTCCGGAAAACACATCGCGGTACGGAACGCCATCGTTCCTCCAGCGTCGAAACCGGCCAGGAAGATACGATCCGGCGCGATATGGCATCGTTGTTTCGCACTGGCAATGCAGCGAAAGATCTCCCGCTCGGCGTGGTGCACTCCCTCCGGCGTCTGGGGCCAACCATAGCCGCCCTCTTCCAAGGGGATTCCCCGCGGGGCGACCGCCACATAATTCCGCATACTGATGACCGGCATGATGCGCATCAATTGCCGCTCGTCGTTGCGAGACGGCGTATGCAGCCATACCAGAAGGGGGTACGCATACCCTGCTTCATAATGAAGCGGCGAAAAAAGAGTGTACGGTGAAGTTTCGTGAGCCGTTTCTCGAGACACCCTGGCAAAATCGAGCTCCAAGCCGAGCTCTTCGGAGACGGCGTCGGCGGAATCCAGATATTCGGGGGTCGCTTTGAAATGCTCCATCGTTCTTCTCTCTTGAAAAGGCTGCTCGCTTAGGATCGAATACCGACAATAGCTTGTACGCACTATAGCCGAATTCGGTCGTTTGTGTCAATCGATATTTCTTCTGACTCCTTTTCAAGAATTCCGCCACGTCCCAGCCACAGGAAACACCGTGACGGCCAAGGGAGATAAGGACGGACCGCGGGACCCGGGGCAAGAATTGAGGGGACCGGAAAGAAAAAAAGAAAACCATTATCCGCCGAGAAGTTTCTCCATCGTAGCGACCGATTCTTTGACCGCGTCTACACTGTTGTTGAAGGCGATCTTTTCTTCCTCGCTCAACTCCAACTGAATGATCTTCCGTACTCCTTGGTCGCCAAGCAGGACCGGCACGCCGACGAAATACCCATCCACGCCGTATTCTTGCTCGCAATAGGCCGAACAAGGAACCAGACGTCGCTTATCGCGAACGATCGCCTCGACCATCTGGGCCGACGCCGCCGCCGGGGCGTAGTAGGCACTGCCGGTCTTCAGCAGCCCGACGATCTCCGCCCCCCCCTTTCGGGTCCGGTCGACGATTTCCAGGAGCCGTTCTGGAGCGATCAGCGTGGAAATGGGAATTCCTCCCACCGCCGCACAACTGGCCAACGGCACCATCGTGTCGCCGTGTCCGCCCAGAAGCATCGCCGACACATCCTCTACGCTCACCCCGAGTTCCATCGCGATGAACGTCCGGAAACGAGCCGTATCGAGCACCCCTGCCTGCCCCACGACCCGGTGCTTCGGAAAACCGGTCACTTGCCAAAGCCGATATGTCATTACATCGAGCGGATTACTCACCACGATCACCACCGCTTCGGGGCTCGTCCGGCGAAGTTGCTCGGCAACCGAGGTCACGATCTTTGCATTCGCCGCCACCAGGTCCTCTCGGCTCATCCCCGGCTTGCGGGGCTTGCCGGCCGTCACGACCACCACATCGCTCTCGGCGGTGTCTTCATATCGGGTCGTTCCCGTGATCTTCGCATCGAACCCGAAAATCGGAGAGGCTTGCATCAAATCGAGCGACTTGCCGGCGGGCATGTCTTCGGTTTCCGGAATATCCAACAGCACGACATCTCCCAATTCGGCCGCCGCGCACCAATGTGCCGTCGTCGCGCCGACGTTCCCCGCTCCGATGATGCTGATCTTCGCTCGCTTCATGTTCTACCTCTCTCACCCAACTTCTTATGGAGTATGCATTTACAGCAATGCCACATCCCGACGACCGCGCCGACGATGCAAGAGCCTTTCAGTATTTCCTCGACGACATTTCTCGTCAAGGGGGGAGAATCGCTCGCCGAGCGGATGCCCGAAGACCAATCGATCCCACCGGCCGATCGAACCGGACCGTTGTCAAGGACCGTATTGGTTTTTTCAGGCTCGGCCCAGAAAAAGGTGGCGCAGGGCCTCAGAGAGGCAGATGGGCGATTCGGTGACCGATGGAAGACGTTGCTTGTCTCGAAAGACGTCCCGGAAGGCCGAGACGACGGAAGAATCACGACGATTTTGTATCGTCTTGCGGTGAATCGCCTTCCGCATCGCTGGAATCGAACGGCGCGATTTTTTCGGGCAGCGCATCGCGGCTCATCTTCCCCCGTCCACCTCGATACTCCACCGACGCGGTTCTTTTTCCTCGACCGAGCCGACGACGTACCACCCACCACAAAACCACCAGCACGGCCACGATCGCGATCGTGGTCTTCGGAGAGAAGAGCGGCTCGCCCTCCGCGCCTTCGCCGGGATGCCATCGGACACTGCGACCGATCAACAGAGGCGCGAACTGCCACGCCGTCTCCCTTGTTTGACCATTGGCCGGCTTTTCGATTTCATACATCCAAGACTTCAGAAAAAAACCGGCGACGGTCACCCGCTCGGCGTAATCGGAAGTCGTTCCCAGGGGCATCGATTCCGGCAAGTCCGCCAGACAAAAAACCAGGGGATTCCCTTGAGAATCGTCCGTAAAAAGATAGAGCTGGAAATAGCGATCGATGCCGTAACGCAATCGGATGTCCGCGTCTTCCACCTCCACCGGGAGCAAACGTTTGGCAATCCCTTCGAGCATCACCAACTCGCCTTTTTGCGTTTCCGGCCGATTGAACAGCGGCACCACCGAGAATCGTCCTCCCGGCACTTCTTCGAGCTTTTCTCGGGTAAGATCGCGCAAATCGCCGGGGCCGAGCCGACGCATCGCCGCAAGCATCGAATAGAATGCTTCCCGATCTTCATGCACGAGTCGGAGGGAGCGGCCATCCACGTTGCTCCCCTTCTCGTCCACACCTTCTTGGGCATCTTCACGAAGATCCGAAAGCGAAGCGACCTTCACCTCCGCCAAGTCGCGCAAGTCGACCCCCAATTTCGCCAGAAAGGAACCTCGGGGATACAGCCCCAGTTCGGGACTGACAAACAAAGGCACTTCACGCGCGAGGTTCACTTCCTGCTCGTCTCCGCCGGGAGGTTCGGGAAAAACGGCGGACAGAACGATCGTTCGAAAGAAGACCCCTAATCCGATATGACGATGCAGCCGGCCGATATCGGGTTCATCCGCATCGAGGAAAAACCCCTTCGGCACGCAAACCGCCACGACAGGCGGACCGTTCATGGCAGAGGCCCGCACTTCGGGAATTTCATCGCCGGAATAGTTCGCGTACCCGACCGGAAGCGGTTCCGGCTCGGTCGCAAGCGACATCAACACGACTTCGAAGCCTCCCTCCGGCTCGGCGGCAAAAGGGAGCACCACCTCTCCCAACGGAGCCTGCCCATGAAGCAGGAACATCTCTCCTCGAAGGTTCTCCGGTTCCTCAAGCATGGTATCGTAGGGGAATCGGGGACTCGCCCGACCTACCTGGAACGAGAGAGGAACCTTCCCACGAAGTGAATCGAGAAATCGGGAGATCATGTTCCGCTGCGCGGCGGTCAGCGCGGCCTCATCTTGGATCGATGCCCACTCTTGGGGAGTGATTTGCAACAAATCCCGCACCAGCGGGGCCCCGAACGACTCCACGACCTCCACTTCCCGAGAAGCGCTCTCGGCAGCGTTCGACGAAGCGGGATCAACGTCTTCCGGATGGGCGGAGCGAATCACGGCCCCCCCCATCCCCAAAAGAATCAGAAAAGCCATCGTCGTGAAAATCATTTTCATCGAATCAGGGTCCTTTCGGTCATTACGAGCCTTGTCGTTTTGGGAACAGATCGCTATGGAATCTCGGGGCCAAATGAAAAGACGCCCTCTCCGCCGGAGATTCGGGGCGTCTTGAAAATTGCTGTTTGCCGCCGGTCGCACTGCCGGGCCGGCGACGGCATCGGATCTTAGGGATGATCGACGATTTGCATCTCGGCTTCCTTTTCTCCCTCAGCCGGCGTATCGCGATTCTCCACGTCCGCCTCGCCCGAGACGGTGTCCCCGGATGATGGAATCTCCTCGGGCTTTTCGGCTTCCGTTTTTCGGGACGCCTCCGTCTCGAAGGGTTTTTCCCCCGGAACGCGAAGAAGAATGCGCACCATCAATACGAAACCTCCCACCAGAATACCAGCAAGGAGGAAGATCCAAAAGACCTGTCCGGCGGAAAAGCGCGTGCTCGTTTCCGAAGGCAACGTCTCGAGGATTCGAACTTTTTTCGCCAAAATGACGGGGGTCTGCAGAACCCGATCGTCCTTGGCAAATGCCCTGCGTTTGAAGAAAATGCCCGTCGCTTCGATCGGCTTCTCCTTGGCGTCCTCGGAACGCAACAACTCGGGGACCTCCATCGCGCAAACATTCATCGCCAACTCGCCTTGACACTGGGGAACCATCCACACTTCGTAATAATAACGCATGCCGATTTCGTTCGGCCCACAGGGAACCTTCCGACAAAGCACCATGCGTCCCCGAACGGTGACGACCTTCCCTCGATATTCCTCCGGGGCGTCGTTGAGCATTTCGGGGAGCACCGGGCCGATGGAAGCTTTTTGCAGTATCCCCTGAGGAGTCGCGCTGAGAAGCGAAAAAATATGGAACCAGGCATGGACCTCTTGCAGACGACGCAGAGGCGTATCGTCTTCGACGGACTTCAGGCTCTCCTGATGCAGACTCGAGATGATGCCGTTGCCGTGCTCTTTCGCCTCCGAGTCCCCGGCCGAATCCTCCTCCTCGTTTTCCCGGTTCCCCCAACCATCTCCCTTGCCCGATGAAGAACGCGGCGAACTGGTCGGAGAAACCTCTTCCAAAGCCACCACTTCCTTGGTCGGCTTCGAGCTGGGCGACGTCCGGCTCAGATAGTAAAAGAAGCCGAACAGCAATGTCAAAGAGGCGGCCAGCGCGATGGCGCCGTACTGGAGCCTCTTATCCTCCCTATCCTTCTTGGATTCGCTTTTCTTGTGATCCGTTTTTTCTTCACGCATCGCCTTTCCCCTTTTGATGGATGACCTGTTCGCCTTTTTTGGGTTCGAGAACCAATCCTGTTGTTTCCCGATCAACCATAAGAGCGAAGGAGCGACTGGGCCTCGGGTTCACTGAAAACCGGTGGGAAGTGCATCCTTCTCGATCGGAACCATGCACGGGAGCAAACCGTCAACCGGATCGTATGATTCAATTGTATAAAACTATCAAGGAGCAACCCGTCGTTGCTTGTGAAGGCTCCGGCCCGATACCGCAAGACGCCTTTTTGGAAGAGCCACGCCCATGGCACCTTTCTCCGTGGAAATCGTAAAACTCCGTTCTTCGGAAACCTTCACATGTTCAGCTTGTGAAATCCCCCGAATTGCAACACGGGTTGTTTTTTTAACCCCCGAATCCAAATACAGAGCGTATAATAACTTAGAAGATGGTAACCTTTTAGATCCTCCAATATTTCGAAAATACCACCAAAACCCCCCGGCCAGAGAAGCGGCACCTTCCGATCGTATCGATGATCCTGTTTTTCCGTAGAGGTGAAGCCTGAGTGAAGAAAAAAATCACTCCTTCGACCACTTTTTGGAACCAGGAAACAGCGCCGGCTTCGATGTTGTATGCAGGCGGAAACCGGTAAGACGGACGACGCTTGCGGCTTTCGGTTGAAAAAAGCCCCCTTTCGCCGACATTTGTCGGCCTCGGAATGTCTCGATTCCTTTCCTTTTTCGAATCGAATCGATACAATGACATTTCGACCCGAGCCTCGAACACGCCGGACCGAGGAGGATCGGCGGCTTTTCCCATGGCGATCATGAATCGGAGACGCGGTATCGCCGCCGGGAAGGTAACACGTTCACCGATCTCCCATCCTTTTCGCTATTCACGAGGACTCGATCATTTCGGTAGAATCTTTCCTCGAACCCATTCACGCGGCTGCCTCCCCATGAAGAAGAATCGCGATTCCCGTTCGTACCTCGATTTCTTTCCGGCAACCTTCGTTTTCCTTGTGGTGATGCTGGTGGGCGCGGCTTCGCCGCAACCGGTCCCTGGAGGCGAGCCTCGCTGGGAAGACTTCCTCGAGGGGCTCAAGCAACGCCACTATTTCGACACGGCGATCGAATACCTCGAATCGCTGCGCGACCATCCCCGCTGCCCCGACGAGCTGTCGGAGGTCCTCGATTACGAAATCGGGACCGTGCACATCGAAGCGCTCGCTTCAGGGAGCCCCTTCCTGCCTCGTTCGCAACATCTGGAAAAGAGTCGCCGCGCGATCCGAGAATTCCTTCGGGAATCGCCTGAGCATCCGGAAGCCTTTTCGGCGAATGTGATGCTGGGAAAAATTTTAGTGGAAGAAGGCAACTTCGCGCTGGCCAAGAGCGAGATGGAATCGACCCTCGAGGAGGAAACCCTATCCTTGCGAAAAGAGGCACGCGACTACTTCGAGCAAGCGGGCGGCTATTTCGAAGCAGCGCTGGAACTGGCCCGGACGAAATCAAAAGAGTTGGAAGACACGCCGGGTCCGGAGAAGGACCTGGCGAACGCCCGTTTCCTGGATATGAAGATCCAACTCGCGACGCTGGAAAAGCAAATCGGCAAGACGTTCGAAAAAGGGAGCGACGAATACAGAAGTCGTCTTCGCCGGGCGGCCGAAACACTGCACGACATTTTCGTGACCTACAAAAAATGGACCGGCAGCCTCAATGCACGATTCCTGGAAGCCGAAACCTATTATGAACTCGGCCAAATGGAGAAAGCCCGCGAGATCCTCCTGGAACTGAACACCCTTCCACAACAACCGGCGTTTTTCGATCTGAAGACCGACTCGCTCATTTTGATGCTCAAGCTCGCGCTGGAGGGGGACCTGGAGGACTACACGGACGGCCTCGAGCGCGTGGCCAAGTGGGAAGATGCCATCCCCTTGCGCCTGCAAAACAAACCCAGCGGTCTTCACATTCACCTGATGGCGGCCAAGCTCGCTCTGGCCCGCGCGAAGGCGCTCGGCAGCGACCATCGCGATCACCAGCGCATGCGGAGCGAGGCCCACGATCATCTCGATTTCATCATCCGCTTTCGCAGTCCCTATCGCCGCGAGGCCTCGGACCTTCTGGCCGAACATTTCAAAAGAGGCGATACCGAACTGGAAACGCCGGAAGATTATTTCCAGGCACGCGATTTGGCCGACCGGCATTGGGGCGAGTTCATCGCCGCGGCGACACGGCAGCAAGATGCGACCGATTCGCAGGACAAGAAGGAAACCCGACGCAAACTGGAATTCGCCGCCGAGGACACCGTCTATTACACCGAGCTCGCCATCGCCCTTCGGGAATCCGACACTCCGATCGAGGAGATCAACGATTTGCGGTTGCGTCTGGCCTCGCTCTTCTGGACCCTGGAGCGGTACCACGATGCCGCCGTATTGGGGGAATTTTTGGCCCGAAGGTATGCCGACTCCCCCAACGCTTCGAAGGCGGCGGAAATCGCGCTGACCGCCTATCGCAAACTATTCCTTGCCGCCCGACAGGCACGAGAAAGCACCGACTCCGAGATGGAACATCTCGCTTCCGTGGCCGAATACATCGCCACGCGATGGCCCCGAAGTCCCCAGGCGGAACAGGCCTGGTTGATGCGGATCGATTCGGTCATCGACCGGGGAAATCCCCAAAAAGCGAAGGCCTTGCTCGAACGGATTCCCGAAAATTCTCCCGAACGGGCGACCGCTCAGCTCCGGTTGGGGCAATCGCTCTGGAGCGCCTACGCCAAGGACGCCGCCAAGGAAGAAGAATCCCGCCCGAGCCAACAAGAGCTCGATCAAATGATCTCCACCGCCAAGGAAGCGCTGGAAAGCGGGATCGCCGAATCGCTCCGCCGTCTGGAAGAGGGCGGCTCCCCCGATTACCTCATGGTCTACTCCGCCCTTTCCCTGGCGCAGTTGCAGTTGAATACCGGCAACCCCAGCGAGGCGATCCGATGGTTGACCCAAGAGCAGATCGGTCCCCTTGCGCTCATCGAGAAAGATTCCGGCATCACCCGGAAAGAAGAGTTCCAAATCACCGCCTACATCACGGCACTTCGCGCCTACGTGGGCGCGCAGAAGCTCGACCGGGCCGAGGCGATCATGGACAAGCTCGAGTCGCTCGTCCGCCGGGGAAGCGGCGATTCTCAGAAACGTCTCACCGAAATCTACATTTTACTCGGCAAACAGCTCGAGGAACGACTCACGCGGCTCGACAACGAAGGCAAAAAGGAAGAGATTCAAAAGGTCTCCCAGGGTTTCGAGACCTTCCTGCAGAAAATCTCGCAGCGAGAGAAGGGCAACACCTTCCATTCGCTCTACTGGGTCGCCGAAACGTTCTACCGGCTCGGCTCGGGCGTGGACCACTCGCTCGGGAGCACTCCGCCGGAAGCGGTCCGCTACTACAAGCAGGCCGCCTCGACCTACATCAAAATGCTGCGTAAGATCAAGGAGGATCCCGATTGGGCTCCCGAAAACGCTCGGAACACCCTCTCCCTCCGCTTGGCCACCTGCCTGAGCGCCATGCAGCAGTACATGAGCGCGATCAAACTGCTGGTGAGTCTCCTGGAGGAGAACGAGAACCGGGTGGATGTACAGATCCAGGCCGCTCGAACCTATCAGGACTGGGGAAGCGAATCGCCGGAATACTATGTCAAGGCGATCCTCGGCGGACAGGAGCGCCAAGGGCGTCATCTCATCTGGGGATGGAACGGCATCGCACGGCGAGTCCAGGGACGCGAAGATTACCGCGACCTCTACTTCGAGGCGATCTATCACCGGATCTTGTGCCGCGTGCAACTGGCGAAATCCAAGTCCGGCGAAGAACAGACCAAACTGCTCCACCAGGCGGAGACCGAGCTGAAACGCATCCATCGACTTTACCCGAACATGGGCGGACCGGAATGGTTCGTCACCTTCGACAATCTCCTAAAGAACATCCGCACCTTTTTGGGCCAGAGCAACCCGCCGGGCCTGAAGAAATCGGAAGAATCGAATCTATCCTTCATTTCCATCCGCTCGGAGCATCGCCGATCATGAAATCCTCTTTCCCATTCCACCCGATTTTGTGCCTCCTGGTGTTCTTCCCCGCCGTCGCCGGAGCCGCCGACATCGTCAAGACGGCCGATTCGAACTATTCCGGAACGATCGTCGAGATCGGTGCCCGGGGGATCGACATCGACCGGAACGGCACGGTGACGGAAATTCCCGCCAACGAAATCGAATACGCCCGATTCGACAACGAGCCGCCCCTCTTGGGCTCGGCCCGAACCGCGATCCGCGGCAGCCGGTACGAAGACGCCGTCGAAGCGCTCAAAGAGATCGATCCGGCGGACCTGAAACGCAAGGGAACGCGACAGGATTATCAGTATTACATCGCCCTGACGACCGCCCAACTCGCCCTCTCCGGCGCCGCCGACCTCGAAACGGCCGCCGGCAAAATGGCGAATTTCATCTCTCAAAATCAAGACAGCTATCACTACATCGAGGCTCTGAAACTGGCCGGTGAACTGTACCTGGCCGCGGAAGACTACGATCAGGCCAAGAAATATTTCCAACTGCTGACCCAGGCCCCCTGGCCCGATTCCCGCCTCAAGGCGCAAAACGCCTTGGGCAACGTCCTGCTCCTTCAGGGGGAGATCGAACAGGCCCAAAGCACCTTCCAGAAAGTCATCGACGACGCCGAAGAGTCGCCGCTGGTGGAACGGCAGAAGCAGTTCGCCCGAATCGGACTGGCCAAATGCCTCGCCGGAACACAGGATGCGTCCCAGGCAGTCACGAATCTGCATCAAGTGATCGATAACGGGAATCCGGAAGACGCTCCCCTCATGGCCGAAGCCTACAACGCGCTGGGATCCGTCCGCACCTCGCAGGGAAGGCCGACCGACGCGATCCTTGCCTACTTGCACGTCGACCTGCTGTACGCCACCGCCCGGATCGACCACATCGAAGCCCTGAAGCATTTGGCGAAGCTGTGGAAGGATGTGCAGCGTCCCGATCGAGCGGCCGAGGCGGAAGAGATCCTCGAAAACCGCTACGGCATATCCCAATAATGACATTCCCTACCGAACGTTCTACCCGACCGAAAAAACGGAGAATTCGGAAAAAGCCGGAACGGTCGGCGTTTTTCCGAGACACAAGGCCGAATTCTCGGCTAGAATGGTAGATCGGATCCCTAAAAGAAAATACCCATCATCGAACGTCGCAAAATAGTGAACCGAGGGCCGACATCGGAAGGGGCGGTCTTCCAGGTGTCCGTCTGGGAATCAAGGATCCCCCAACGACTTTTGCGACCATGCATATCACGAAGCAAGATATCTCGGAGGATACGATGACGCAACATCGGCAGAAGAGGGGCGTTTCCAGCTTGGGCTCGGGCAACTTCGGTATCCGGCTTTCGCTGGTGACCGCGTTGGTCTTTTTCCTGGTCGTCGGCGGCACCCTTTCGCTCTCGCCGGCCCAGGACAACGGCGAGGACGGCGGTGACATTCTCGACGAAATCGCTACCGATGTCGAAGCGGCTCAACCGGAAGAAAACACGGAGGGAGACGCGCCTGCCGAGGATGAGGAGGAAGCAGCCCCGGCCGAAGAGGAAGACGAGACGGAGGAAGAAACCGCCCAAGGCGATCAGAACTACCTCACCTGGATGTTCCGCTCCCTCGGCTGGTTTTTCTCCCCGGTCTTTCTGCTGCTCTCGCTGACCATGGTGGCCCTGTTCGTGATGAACCTCATGGCGATCCGCCGCGAGAGCCTCATTCCCGCTCCCATGCTCGAACAGTTCCAGGATCTGCTCGACGAGAAACAATACCAGGAAGCGTACGAGCTGGCCAAGGAAGACGAATCGTTCACCGGCTTGGTTCTGGCCGCGGGCCTGGCGAAGATGTCCAGCGGCTACGAACCGGCGGTCCAGGCGATGCAGGACGTCGGCGAGGAGGAAACGATGCGGCTCGACCACCGCTTGAGCTATCTCGCGCTGATCGGGAACATCAGCCCCATGATCGGGCTTTTCGGGACCGTCGTCGGAATGATCAACTCGTTCAACACCATCGCCGTCAGTGCCGGCGCGCCCCAGGCCACCGAACTGGCCAAGGGCATTTCGACCGCCCTGTTCACCACGATGATCGGACTGGCCATCGCGATTCCCTCGATCGCCGCCTACGACATCCTCAAAAAACGACTCGCCCGATTGGTCCTCGAAATCGGGATCATCAGCGACAACATGATGAACCGCTTCGCCGGCGTCGAGGAAAAATGAGCCTTTTCGCACGAACGTTCCTTTGACGTCCCCAACGGAGGATCTGCCCATGCGACTGGGAGAACCGAGCCACGAAGGCACCCAACCGAACATGACGCCGATGATCGACATCGTCTTCCTGTTGATCGCCTTCTTCATGGTCCTGATCAACTTCACCGAAGCCGACCAGAACGAGCGCATTCGGCTGCCGTCGAGCGAATTGGCTCGGCCGCCCGAGGCGGCGCCCACCGAACCGCTGACCCTGCAGGTCACCGAATCGGGGACGGTCCTGTACGGCCGCGAAGAATACCAACTTTCCGATCTGCCCCGAGCACTCGATCGTGAAATGCGCATCCTCACGGCCCTCGATGTCTCGCCCGATACGGTCACGGTGATTCTCCGGGGCGACGTCGAGGTCGAAACGGGCATCATCCAGGAGGTGATCCGCCACTGCCAGGACGCCGGCATGGAGATCTTCAAGCTGCGGGCCAAGCAAGAACAGGCAGCCCCGCTCCCCACGCCGGACGAATCGACCTGATCCTTTTCCCGAACCGAACGCTCCGATCGCCACGATACGATGCAAACGAATCCCAAACGCCTCCGGGCCCCCGAACACGAGAAGATCGAACTGCAGATGACGCCGATGATCGACATCGTCTTCCTGCTGTTGGTGTTCTTCGTCATGACGTTCAAGATCGTCGCACCCGAGGGCGACTTCAACGTCAAGATGCCCCTGAACACGCCGACCGAGACGATCTCCGATCCCGACGAGATCGTCGACCCGATCCAGGTCCGGCTGGTGGCCGACAACCAGGGCAATCTGCGGAACATCCTCTTCGGCGAACGGTCGCTGGGCACCAGTTTCCAGGCCCTGCGCCGCGAAGTGCTCGCGGTGGTCTCCGAAACCGCCGGCGAAGAAGCACGCGAGAACCTCGAGGTGGAACTCGACAGCGACTACAACCTCCGCTATGCGTACACCATCGAAGCGATGACCGCCATCTCCGGGTACATCAACGAACAGGGGCGCGTCGTCAAACTCATCGACAAGGTCAAGTTCGCCCCGCCGGAAAATCTTTAACGCGCCTTCGAGATCCACTCCGCCCGCTTGCTTACCAAAGGATCTGCACGCCCGCGTCGCCGGCGTGGAACGTCTGATAGCGGTTGAACTGCACGTTGTACTGCGCGAACAGATTCACGTTCTGTCGCCAGGCCCAGGTGCCGCTCGTACCGGCGATGACCCAGTCGCGTCCCAGATTCGCGCCGTAGGTGGTGAAGGCGTTGCCCGCCTCCATGCCGGTGAATCGGGCGTTGACCATGCCGGAACTCTGGTCGAGCAGTTCGTGCATCCAGTGGGTGTGCGCCTCGACGGTCAGTCCCCGCCCCTGCCGCGTGACCAACGACTTGAGCAAACGAGCACCCAGGAGCGTTCGGAGACTGCCCGCCTCCATGCCGTCGTGCTCCAAGAGGAACGGCGTATCGCCGCCTTCGCTGAAGCGGTTCTGCCGCTGGAACACATACTGGAGGCCGCAGAACGGTTGGAAATCGGCCAGGGCGTAGGAGAACGTCGCCCCGCGTTCTCCGTAGAGGAACGCCTGCCAACCGTCGGTGCTGCCGTGGACCGTCGCGGTATCGGCGACGGTCATCGTTCGGGTCGCCTGGTACTTGTCGTAGCCCAATCCACCGTTGAAGATGCCGTAGCCGAGAGGATCTTCCCAGCTCAAAAAGCCGCCCCAGAGGTGATTCGTGCTGCTCGCCTGACCGGCATAATTTCCGGTCTGCAGGAAGGAATCCCCGTAGGAGTAGAAGAGCCCCATGCGTCCGCAATCGGCGAAGGGACGTTCCACGCCCAACATGCCGCCGTAGAGATCGTAGTCGAAGCCCTGGGTATTCGGGTCGCTGCCGGCGCTGCCGGTCAAGGCGTAGCCGGCGGTCCAGCCGATCCAGTTTCCGCACGCGCCGCTTTCGCACTGGCCGCGGACAATGGCGTCACTCGCGGAATCCATCACGTAGGCACTGCCCGCCGACATCGCCGGCCGAATGCGCGAGTGGATCAAGTGCAGCACGTTCGAGGTGTTCTGGAACTGCACCGAGGCGAGCGATCCGTAGATCTGCCCGGTCAGCTCGTCGAGGGCACGACGTTTGTTGGCCGGCGTGAGATTCTCAATCGCCGTGAGCCGGGTGCTCATCGTCGGCCCGATCGGGAGGTTGTCGGAGATATAGTTCAGGTAACCGCCCATCGCGTGCTGATTCGACGTGATCGAATCGGAGAGGTAATCGAACGCCTCGAACGAAAACTGGTAGGTATCGGCTCCATAAGTGCCGACCGCCCGAAAACCGGTGATATTGTCGGTGAAGGAGAACGGCGTGTTGACCGTCAGGCTTCCGCCGCCGGTGGCGTCGAGGAAAATGTAGTTATCGGTCGTATCGTAACTGCCCGCCGTTGGCGGATCGGCAATGATCTTCACTTCTCCCCCGTTGACCGTCGCCGTTACGGCCACATCAAATTGATCGTAGTGCGTTCCCGGGACCGGGGCCGCGGGGGACGAAGGAATGACTTCAATTTCGGTGCAACTACCGGCCTCGGAAGTGAAAGTGTCCACGGTGGGGTTTCCCGGTGAGCTGCCGGGCCGGACGCATCCGCCGGAGAGGATATGCAGGCTTTTCATCGCTCCGTCTCCGGTGAGCGTCGCTCCGGAATGGACCGTCACGTCGGAGCTACTGATATCGCTGGAAAGCTTCAGGGTTCCTTCGAGAACATTCGTTTGCCCACTGTAGGTGTTGCCGCCACCGGAAAGCGTCAGCAGGCCCGAGCCGGTCTTGTTCAAGCCGTCCCCCCCGGTGAGATCCCCGGAAAGGATCATTCCTGTGGGGGCGACATTTTCCTCGACTTCGACGGTGAGGGTATTGTTTAACGTAATGTCGTTGGCAACCGTCATCGCGTCGGCCCCGGCGATGAGCGAGGTCCCGGCCCCACCGACGGTCACTCCACTGGTTCCTAAGCCGTCCTGGTGATCGAGTCGAATCGAACCGGCGTTCAGGTTCGTCGTTCCCAAGATTCCTGAAAGTTTATCATCGAAAACCACCGTTCCCGCTCCCGATTTGACCAGCGTTCCGCCCCCATTGATCGTCGACGCATTGGAAATGGTCGATCCGGAGGCGACACTGAAATCGAGCGTTCCACCCGCAGCGACAATGGTCGTCGCCCCGGCGCCGCCGAGCGCCCCGCTGCTGGTGACCCGGAGCGTTCCGGCGTTGACGTTGATCGTTCCACCGGTTCGGGTCGCACTGCTGTCGCCGGCGAGTGTTAGTTGATTCGCTCCTTCTTTATCGATGGTGCCGGCCCCACCAAGTTTGCCGGTAAAGGTCTCATCCGACGTGTAATTCAAATCCAGCGTATTTCCCGCCGTTACTTCCAGTGTGCCTCCGGAGCCGGAAAAATTTTCGAATTGCTGACTGGCATCGACCTGGAGCGTGCCCGACTGGAGAATGAGATCTTCTGTCCAAGAGACATCGCTGCCGAGCGTCCAGGTCCCGGTACCGGACTTGGTGATCGAACCACCGCCGGCGGTGTCGTTCAGATCGCCGCTGAAAGAAGAATCGAGCCCGCCGGAACCGACGGTCAGATCCTTGCCGTTCACGTCGAACTCGGCATCGGCGGTCCCCGAAAGCCCTCCCAAGGAAACATTACTGGAACCATCGAGTTTTACCGTTCCCTGGGTGATCGTGGTCAATCCCTGGTAATTGAGGCTTCCAGAGAGGGTCAACTCATGGCCGGCATTGTCGAGATTCACATCGATCCCACCCTGCCCGTGGATGCTCCCGCTGATCTCGTAATTGTTCCCGCTATTTTTCAGCGTCAGGGTATTCGCCCCGAGTTGGATCGTGTTGTCGATGATCATCCCGGCGGTATTCGCCTGCAAGCCGGTGCCCGACTGTTCGACATAGACCGAACCATTGCCCAGGTTGTCGTAGCCGGTCAATGCGGTAGCCCCACCGACGTAAGCGGTCGTGGCGAGCGTTCCCTTCTCGAGATAGGTATTGGCGTAGCTGTTGGGATTGTTCTCGTCGGTATTGCCCAGCGTAAAGGTGTTCGTGTTCGCGTCCATCTGGACGACCAAGTCGCCTCCGCCGGTCACTTGACCGGAGACCTCGAAATCGTTGACTCCCCCGACCTTGAACTTCGCGTTCTCTCCGGTGGCGGTCTCCTGATGGAGCGTGAACTTGTTCGCCAGATCGAATCCAGCGCCCGTCGCCTGCAAGGTATTGCGGCGGAGTTCCTCGTCGGTGTTGTAGATCCGCACCTCGCCCCCGCCGAAGGCGTTGTTGTGGCCCACCGCGACGGTGCCGTGATGGATCTCGGTGATGAAGTGATCCCCCGCTCCATTCGTGTTATCGTTTGAAAGCGTCAAACGCCCCGTGCCTTCTTTGATCAGATACTCTTGGGTCGCCGTATTGTTATCGGTGACGATGGTGTCCGCGAAGGGCGCCGGTAGTGCCCCGGTGAACGGATTGAGCCCCCCGCCGACATCCGTCTCGTCCTCGTCGCCGGCAACGGTCAATCTCTTGCCACCATGCTTCGTTCCCCCGGAGTCGGTATAAAAGAGATTCACATTCCCCGCTGCTCCGGAGAGGTAGCCGACCGTTTCATCGTTCTGGAGTTCGAGATTCCCGCCCGCCAGCTCAACTTCGGAGTGATCGCCGATCGCAACACCGTTCATGACCATGAGGGTCCCGTTGGTGAGGGTCGTCTTTCCGGTATAGCTGTTGGTTCCCTCGAGTCGGACCCGTCCGCCACCGTCGATTTCGACCCCGCCGTCATTGATGATCACGGGATTCTGATCGTCGAAGTTCGAGGCGGCCGCCTCGCCGCCGATGTCTTCCTGAATCCGCAAATCGACGGTGTTCGCATCGCCATCGACATTCGCCATATTGAATTTGATGTTGCCCCCGGCGAAGAAGGCGTTTCCGATGGCGTCGCCGTCGCCGGCCGTTCCGCCGCCACCGAGCCCGCCGGTGACTCCGTTGCCGTCGAGGATGCTGCTCGGATCGCTGGTGGTGTATTCGACGGTGAGTGAGGCGCCCTGCTCGACGAAGACCGCCCCGCCGGCTCCCATACCGCCACCTCCGGTTCCGCCACTCTGGACGAGGATGTTGCCGTCGGCATCGAGCACGGCATCGGCCACACCGCCGTTTCCGGCCCCGAGTCCGCCCTCACCGACCAGCGCGCCGTCGGGATTTCCACCGCCACCGCCGCCGAAACCGCCGTCGCCGCCACCGTAGCTTCCGCCACCGGCACCACCGCCGCCGCCGTAGCCGCCCGTGCCGCCGCCGCTCGTGCCGCCGCCACCGCCGCCGCCCCAGCCGCCGTTGGCGTTGCCGCCCGGTCCGCCGACGACTGCCCCGGCGATGGGACGTCCGCCCGCATCGGTATCGAGATAGGCATCGGCCTGTTGGGGGTCGTTCACCGGATCGACTCCTCCCCCCGCCATTTCGGAGGTATCGCCACCGCCGCCGCCCGCGGCCACGGAGTTGTCGTCCACGCCGTACGATCCACTGCCGCCACCGCCATATTGGGCCCGATCGCCCACGCTCCCGGCCCCGGCGTCGCGCTCGGAGGTGTACCCGCGTCCCGCATCGGTCACACTATCGTACTCGGAGGTATAGTCACCGTTTTCTCCATTGATGGCATCGTTGTCGGCGTCGTATTCCGTTTCGTGGACCGCGTCGCCACCGTCGGCCCCTTCGCCGAAACCGCCGCCACCACCGCCGGAGTTGGCCTCGTCGGCGCCGATGTCCATGTCGTCTTTGAGATAATAAGGTTGGGTACTGGCCTGACCACCGCCGCCGTCGCCGCCGAGACCGCCACCACCACCCTGGGCCGTACTGCCCGAGAGCACTTCTCCGCCGTCCCCGCCGGTCGCCTGGTTGTCCTTGAAATAGACATCCTTCACCGTCGCATCGCCCGAACGGACCAGCACCGCCCCACCGAGTCCGGCACCGCCGCCACCGCCGTCGGCACCGCTACCACCGTCGCCGCCGGTGGCAACACAATTTTCGAACTGCATGTTCTGTAATTTGACGGTCCCTCCATCGATGACAAACCCTCGGTGGGCCCCGTCGCCGTCGACGGTGATCCGGTTGCCTGCGTTGTCGCCGATGACATTGACCGTTACTCCCGTCTTCCCGATCGGTGGCAACTGCCCGGTCAACTGGACGCCTCCGGTGATTTTAATCTCAACCGTTTGACCAGCGGTCGCCTGTTGGATCGCCTCGATCGCCCCGCGAAGTTGGGTCTCGTTCGAAACGCTGTAGTTGAAATCAGCTCCTCTGGCCAGTTCAGCGGAGCCCATTATCACTAGACCCAGCATCAGAAACTTTCCAGCGACCACTCGAAACCAACTGCTTTTGGAAACGAAGCTCATTCTATTAGTCTCCGGGCAAACAAAATTTGCCAGCTTTATCCATTTACCCAAATATTTGCAAACTACTCAAAGCGCAATGCTCGCACTGAAAGAGTACGGTCTGTCTCCGTTTATCGGCATGTGCCAGTCGGAACACTTTTCCTTTTTGAACAAGTTGTATCGATTATTCCCAAAAAAAGAAAAACCGTGGCAAAAAACCGGAAGATGGGAAAGAAATGTGCCACTCGGAAGAACAGGCGATGGGCAAGGAATCGAAAAGATAAAGAACACACGAAGAGATGAGGTGTCCCAAAAAAATCGGATCGATCGCGCTCACCCCCGAGGATGGAACCGGCGGTGAATCGCCTTCAAGCGCGATGCGTCGACATGAGTATAGATTTGCGTCGTCGCGATCGAGGCGTGCCCGAGCATCTCCTGGACCTGGCGCAGATCGGCCCCCCCGGCCAGAAGATGGGTCGCAAAACTGTGCCGAAGCGTGTGGGGACTCATCGAACTCGGAGCCCCCACCCGGAGGGCGTACTTCTTCACCAACTCCCACATGCGTTCCCGACGAAGGGGCTTGCCTCGATAGGAAAGAAACGCCCAGGGCTGCGTTTCGCGTCCACTTCGAGCGACCGAAACGGGCCGTTCCTCCTCGACCCATTGAGAAAACGCGGCGATCGCCTTCTTGCCCAGTGGGACGAGTCGTTGTTTGTCTCCCTTGCCGGTACAAAGACAATATGCCTCGTCGAGGTGGACGTCCTCCATCTTCAGATTCGCCACCTCCGAGGCCCGGCATCCGGTGGCGTAGAGCATTTCCATGAGCGCGCGGTCGCGTCGCCAGAACGGATCGGCCGGCCGCGGCGCGGTGAGCAACCGGTCGACCTGCCCCGGCGTGAGCACCTGGGGAATCCGCTCCCAGAGTTTCTGGCTGCCCAAGAGTTCGGCGGGATTGTCGTCGAGCACGCCTTCGAGTTGAAGATAGCGGAGAAAGACCTTCAGCGAGACGATGTTCCGAGCCAGGGTGGCGGGGGCCAGCTTTCGCCGGTGAAGCCATTGCACGTAATCGCCCAGCGCCTCGATCCCCATCTCCTGAATCTTCCGCCCGCCAAGCCATTGGTAGAACCGGGTCAAATCGCGACGATAAGCGGCCACCGTGTTCTTGGCCAAATGGCACTCACCGGAAGCGTATTCCACGAAAGCGTCGAGCCAGACCTGCCCCGCCGGACGGACATCCATCTTCTTGGGAACCAGCTTCCGCCGACGCGAGACCGCCATCGAACACCTCTTCTTCCTTTTTTCCCCAACGGGTTGAGAAAATCAGTTGCCGTCCAGGGTTTACATCGGTTAGAATAGCGCGGGGGCATCATCGATCTTGCGGAGGAAATGAGTACGCCACTTCCTTTGATCTTGTTTTCCAGCGAAAAGGCCGAACATGCACGCTCACGGCATGCCGATCGTCAAGCTTTCCGAAATGACTCCGGGCGAAGAAGGAGATCTTTTCGTGCTACTCGCCGAAAAGGAGAAAGCCACCACTCGCGAGGGGAAACCCTTCTACAAGGTGTCCTTCTGCGACGATCGCCGCGAGGTGAAGATGCCGGTCTGGAACGACTCCCCCTTCTTTCAAGAGTGCGAAATCAATTGGAAACCCGGCACGTACTACAAGCTTCGCGCCGGCCTTCGCGAAACCACTTATGGCCCGCAGTTGGAACTCCGTCGAATTCGTGAAGCGAACGAAGAAGATCGGGCCGATGGCTTCGATCCGAACGATTGCCGCCCGTCGTCCCGCTTTTCTCCGGACGTCATGTACGACGAACTGCTCGATTTGGCGAAAAAACAGCTCGGAAAAGGCAAATTGC
The DNA here is from genome assembly GCA_964632505.1 of uncultured Planctomycetaceae bacterium. Lineage (GTDB taxonomy): Bacteria > Planctomycetota > Planctomycetia > Pirellulales > Thermoguttaceae > CAZWCE01. The sequence continues at coordinate 99,252 of CAZWCE010000011.1, forward strand.
TGAATCTGGTCACCCGCCTTTTCAAGGACCACCGCCAAGCCCTGCTCGATTCGGCCGCCGCCCGACGTCATCACCACGCCTACTTCGGCGGACTGCTCGAACACACGCTCAGCGTCACCCGGACCGCAATCCACCTCGCCGAGAAATACCTCGAAATGTATCCGGATCTCGATCCCCCCCTACAGAAAACATTGGTCGTGGCCGGGGCGATCCTCCACGATATCGGCAAGGTCCGGGAGCTGGAATCCGGCATCACTTCGGCGCGGTATACTCCCGAAGGGGAGCTGATCGGTCATTTGATCTTGGGGCGAGACATGGTCCGCGAGACCGCTATGGCGGTGGAGCTGGAAGACGAACTCCGTCTCCGATTGGAACACCTGCTGTTGGCCCACCAGCGATTGCCCGAATGGGGTTCTCCGAAACCCCCAATGACCCCCGAGGCACTCCTGGTCCATTACGCCGACGACTGCGACGCCAAATTCAACATGTACGCCAATATTTACCTGGAAGACACCTCCGGCGAGCCCCTCACCCGAGGAAAAAATCTGCTCGGTCACCCCTTGTTTCGAGGTGAAAACGTCCCCCCGGCCTGAGGGACCCTTCCCGACTCCCGGCTATAATTCACGAATCCCCCAAAATAGGGAAATACCTACAAAAAAACTTTCCTAATCCCCCGAAATCGGCTATCCTATTACTGTCCCTTATCGATCATTTCCTGGGATACCTCGCTGTTCCCAATCGCTGTAATCAAGTTTTCGTCGCAGAGAAGAAGGAGCGGCACCGAACCCTGTTTTTCACTTTTTCGGCACCATCGCTCGACACCCACGAACGCAGCCAACACATTCTTCATTCTTATCTTTTCCGCGGGACCTCGCATGCCACACTTGCTTCACCGCAAGCGTGGCGGCAGGGAAGTGCATGAGCAAGTTGACCATCGACCAATTTCTCGACTACCTGAGGCGCAGCCAACTTGTCGACGACAATCGGTTGGACGCCGCCCTTGCGCAAATCGAGGAAGACACGACCGAAAAAAAGCTTCTGGACGATCCGGAGCATGTCGCCAACGCCCTGACCGAGAAAGGACTGCTCACCCCATGGCATGTCCACCAGTTGATGAAAAAGCGTTACAAGGGGTTCTATCTCCGGCAGTACAAGATTCTCGGGCATCTCGGCTCCGGCGGCATGAGCATGGTCTACCTCGCCGAGCATGTGCTGATGAAACGCCGGGTCGCCATCAAGGTTCTGCCGAAGAAACGACTGAAGAATTCGACCTACCTGGAACGATTCGTTCGCGAAGCCCAGGCGATCGCCACGCTCGATCACCCGAACATCGTCAGAGCGTACGACATCGACAACGAGGGCGACGTCCATTACATCGTCATGGAATATTTCGAGGGAGATAATCTCCAACAGATGGTCGATGAACAAGGGCCGCTCTCCTACGACAAGGCCGCCGATTTCATACGTCAGGCCGCCATCGCATTGCACTACGCCCATCGCATCGGCATCATTCATCGTGATATCAAACCGGGCAATCTCCTGGTCGATCAAAACGGACTTCTGAAGATCCTCGACCTCGGGCTCGCGCTGCTCGACGAAGATCTGTACAGTTCCAATCTATCCCAACTCGATCAGGACAGCGTCCTGGGAACGGCCGACTACTTGGCTCCCGAACAGGCGATCGACAGCCACAAAGTCGATGCCCGGGCCGATGTGTACGGGCTCGGCGGTTCCCTGTATTTCTGCCTCACCGGGCATCCCCCCTTTCCTTTCGGGTCGGTCTCAAAACGCCTTCTGGCTCATCAGCGGGAGGAACCGACCAGCATCCTCATCGAACGCCCCGATGCCCCCGAGGACATCGTCGCCCTTTGCGGAAAAATGATGGCCAAGAACCCCGATGTCCGACAGCAAAGCGCCATGGAGGTGGCCGTCGACATGGAGGCTTGGCTGGTCCGCTACGGCTATGCCGAACCGTCGCAGTTCCTCTCCTCGCATCGCGAGATGTCCGAAGATTTCGCCTCTCTCGGATTGACCACCGACAAAGGAGGCGAAGGACATCTTTTGAGAATCTCGAAACGATTGAGGAGCGAGAATCGCTCCGACTCCGGAAGAAGCGGTCTCAAGTCGCACCGGCATGTCGATTTGTTCAACGATCGGGATCTGACCCCGGTCGAGGAGTCGGGCGATGCCGCGGCGGGCGGTAGTCGCTCCGGGCAAGGGGAACCCGCAACGGACGACCTCTCGCTATCTTCCAAAACCTTGCAGAAACAGAAAGCCGACCCTCTCAGCTTCGCCATGAACGAGATCAATCTGGCCCGCAAGAAACAGGGTCTCGCCGGCGATCACGAACCCGAAACCGAAATGCCGAAGAAAGTCGCCGAGAAGTTCTCGCCCGAAGCGAGCGGGAAAAGAGGAGCCCCGTCGGAATCCGACCTTTCGAAAAAAGAAACCGAGCTCCCTTCCCAGGCCAAGGAGACGACGAAGGGGGAATCTTTCTCCCCTTTCCCTCAACATTCTCCCTTGTCGCAATCGTCGGGGCTTCCCTGGTATCAACTCGTCCCCACCTGGTTCTGGTGCCTCGTGCTGGCCGGTCTGGGGCTGCTCCTCTTCACATCGATGACAACGCTCTTTTTGATCTTCCCCTGACTCATTTGCTCAAGCTTCATTCAGAAGACGAGTTCTCCACTCCCGCATTCATGCTGCCGGAACGGAATCCCTCCAAATCGATCGTGACGAACCGGAACCCCAGCGATTTCATCGCCCGAACCAGATGGTGACGAAGCTTCGAATCGAACAAGCGTTCGATCTCCGACGGAGGCACCTCGATTCGAGCAAGATCTTCCGCGTGACAGCGGACCCGATATTCGGGAAAGCCCTGCTCCCTGAACAGCGACTCGGCCCGATCGATCCGTCGAAGCAACAACTCGGTGATCGGAATTCCATACGCGATTCGCGTGCTCAAACAGGGGGTGGCCGGCTTGTCCCAGTTCGGCACCCCCCAATCTCGTGCCAGTTCGCGCAACTCCGGTTTCGATAAATTCGCCTCGGCCAGCGGGCTGAGAACCTCGAGCTCTTTCACCGCCTTGGTGCCGGGACGATAGTCTTGGCGGTCGTCGGCGTTGGACCCCTCCAAAACGTACGGAAATCCCTTCGACTTCGCGTACTCGACGATCTGCCGGAACCGGACCCGTTTGCAATGGTAGCACCGCAAGGCGTCGTTCTGCAGGTAATCGGAATCTTCCATCTCTTCGCTCGGGAGCACCTCATGTCGGATGCCGATCTCGCGTGCGATCGCTTCCGCCTCCGCCACTTCCCCCGTGGCGGAACTCGCGCTGACGGCGGTCACCGCGAGCGCCTCTTCGTCGAGCGCTTCCCGGGCGGCCCGGGCAAGCACGCTGCTGTCGATCCCCCCGGAAAAACCGACCACGCATCGTCGAAGCGAGCGAAGACGATCGATCAATTGCTCCCGTTTCCTCTGGAGCGATTCGGAAAGCGAATCCATGGGAAATCCCCCTTGAGCCTCGAAAAAACGGGGTGAAACGCGAAGAACGCATATTATTGAACAAACCATCAGCGCATAAAAAGAACCCCCGGAGCCGTGCCGGCTCGCGAGAACACCACGGGGAACCCTCACCAATCAGGGGGAAACCTTCGAGGGCGGGAAGCGTGATCCGCCTCGGCCGAACCGTGTGACGGCTATACCCTTCGCTTGCCCGATGCCTGGTTTCCAATCGAATATTCTCGGCTCCGCTGGGATGCTCCCTTTTATCTCGGGGGCACTACTTTCATGCTAGCAGCGCCGTGCAAAACCGGCAAACTTTTTTCCCGCTCTCCGGTCGCGGAAATGCAAAAAAACATCTCGGAGCCTGAAAAAGTGCGGCTTGGGAAAGCCGTGCCGTCTAAGTTTCCGATTGCTGGACTTTTCGGAGAATGCGAAACGCTTCGCTGAGATATTCAATCATCTTCCCGGCCGTCACCGCCTCGAAACCGTGGTCGAGCCAGGCGCAATCGCCGGCCAGACCATGGAGAAACACGCTCAACCGGGCCGCCTCGAAATCTCCGTATCCTTGTGCCAATAGAGCGGCGATCAGCCCGGTCAGTACATCCCCCGTTCCTCCCGTGGCCATCGCCGGATTGCCCGTGGTATTCACTTCCGTCTGATCGACGTTCGTCACGACCGTCCGGCTTCCCTTGAGCACGACCACCGCTCCCGACTTCTCCGCGAACGCCTCAGCCGCCCGGCGCCGGCCCTCGGTCTCCACGGGGCAGCTTTGATCGGTCAACCGGGCGAACTCACCGGGATGCGGCGTCAGAACGCGAAGCGCCGAAACGGAAGGCGTTTCGGAAAAATCCCATCCCGCCGCTAGAGCATTCAGGCCATCGGCATCGATGACCATCGGGGCATCCAAATCCCGATAGAGGTTCACCATCATCCGATCGAGCGATTCCGAACGCCCGATCCCGGGACCGATCGCCACGACACTTGCCTCCTCGGCCAACTCGGGAATGATCTCCAGCACCTCTTCCGATAATCTCCCATGGGAGTCGGCCGGCAAAGGGACAAGAGTATATTCCGGGGCGAATTGGGCGACGGTTTCCAGAATCGGATCGGGGACCGCCACCCGAACGAGTCCCGCGCCCCCGTGGACCGCCGACATCGCCGTCATGGCGATCGAGCCGCTCATGCCTCGCGACCCGCCCACCGCAAGAACCGTACCGTAAGATCCCTTATGGGAATCAAGCTCCCTCTCCAGCAGCAACGGCAACATTCCCAGTTCCGCAGGGTCCAATCGTACCGCACGATGACGCGGGTTGCGATTCACTTCCATCAACCGGCCTCCTTCGATCATATCCAATAGTAGTAAATGGTTTTTTCCTAATTCCTCAACGAGCCTTGCACGCTCAATCGGTGCGATTCGCCCGCGCTCGGCCAGCATTTCGGGCGATCAATCCGGCGAGATATCCTCCCTTGAATCCGGCATCGATATTGACGACCGTCACGTTCGAAGCACAACTGTTGAGCATGCCCAGAAGCGCCGCCAGGCCGCCGAAACTCGCCCCGTATCCGACACTCGTGGGAACGGCGATGACCGGACAGTCGACATACCCCCCCACCACACTCGGCAGAGCTCCCTCCATGCCGGCGGTCACGATGATCGCGTCGGCCCCTTCCAGCAAATGTAGGTTCGCGCGAAGCCGATGTGGTCCCGCCACGCCGACATCCTGGACCATCGTCACCTCGGCCCCGGCCCAGACCGCGGTTTCCCGAGCCTCCTCGGCGACCGGCAAATCGCTCGTTCCGGCGGTCACCAGTGTCACACGGCCGGAGGGCGGTTTGTCCTCATTCGAGGCAAGCGGAATCCGGAACGTATGTCCCACGGCATTGTAATTCCCGCGGGGAAACTCGGGCAATAGGACTTCCGCCTTGTCGGCCGTCAGTCGAGTGGCCAACACGTCGACCCCGTGCTCGGTCAAGGAATGGAAAATTCGCCGTAGCGTTTCGGCGCTCTTGCCTTCGGCGAAGACGACTTCCGGAAAGCCGCATCGCCGGTTCCGCTCCAAATCGAGTTGGGCATCTCCAGTATCGGCGATTTTTCCCTGACTCGACAACTGTTGCAAAAAAAGGCTGCCGGAAAGATCACCTTCGAGAAATTGCTTCGCCAGCTGCTTGAGTTGATCGTCGTGCATTCGCCTCACCCCCATAATCTTCGAGAAAGAAAGCTTACCATCAAAGCCGGAGTCTGTTTTCCCGATCGATTTCCTGTTAAGATGGGGACAATATCTCCAACTTTACATAAAGTATATCCAAAAGCAAGCCGGAGATCACCCACCTGGATGGAGGAATAGCGATGAACGAGAAGAAACTCAGACAGATGGTCTCCCGGCAAAACCAGATGAATTTCCTCATCGGCGTCGGGCTGCTCCTCGGCGCCCTCTTCGCCTGGGGGATCACCCTCGGCGTCGTCTTCTGGCTTGGGGGATTATTCCAATATTCGATGATCTTTCTCTTTTCGGAAAACACGTTCACCCGATGGCTCCCCGCCCTCTTCACCGTCCTATTGATGTTGATCATCGCCGGGGCCGGGTTCACGCGGCAGCATCAGTTTCTCGACCTCTCCGGCTGGTCGGAATCGGGAGCCAACTTAGGACGAGTCGGACATTCGAAAAATGCCCCCCTGATGACTCATGGGTTGAACCGGACTACCGCTTATGGATATTTGGTCGTGGAAATCCTGCTCGTCGCCCCCATCGCGACTCGGGAAGCGATCGCGATGCTCCGCACGCGCATGGTGGTCGGCGATGAAACGATCGCCCAGGCCGCTGAAATCCACCGCGATTTGAAGGAGCGGGCCGATTGGGTTCCTCGGGGAAGATATCACAAAAAACTCAGGGCGGTCGCCCTCCTTCGCCAATTGCAGTTGATTCGCCAGACCGACATTCGGGGCATCCCCTCCATCCGAACCCCTTCTAGCGAGAACGGGGAGGAACCCGTACAATAATGAGCATCGCATCAATCGTGGATCGATGGGCCCCGACCATCGACCGGTGCGGCCCTTGGAGCCTCGATGCAGATTCCAAAGGTTCACGACCTTGGCGACCGCGCCCCCCAATCGAGCGGGAATTCACTTCGACGGTGCGGAAGCCTTCTTCCCACGGTTTCCCCGCGGTCGCACCACCGGCACGCTCACATCCACCAAGAGAGGGAATGAAGGAATCGGTTCATGAAAGCACGCTATCTGGCCCGCCGGGATCACCTCCGTAAGCTCTTGAAAAAGAAGGAGCTTCCGGCGATTCTGATCACCAATTTCGTCAATGTCACGTATCTGACCGGTTTCAGCGGTGACGACAGCTACCTGTTGGTTCGCGAAAACGGCGATACGATCATCAGCGATTCCCGCTATACCACCCAAATTCAGGAAGAGTGTCCCGGTCTCGAACTCGCCGTCCGTAAGAACAACGAGGGGATGATCAAGGCGGTCGAAAAGCAGCTCCAATCGTTCAAACCGCAAAAGCTGGGAATCGAAGGCGACTCGATGACCCTCACGACACGAGGACTGCTCGAGAACAAGATGCCCAAGTGGGAGTTCGTGGCCACCTCCTCCATGGTGGAGTCCCTGCGAACGATCAAGGATAAGCAGGAGATCGAAACGATCCGTCGGTCGATCCATTATGCGGCTCGTGGATTCGACGTCATTCGGGCGACGCTTCGAAAAAACAAGTCGGAGATTGACATCCGAAACGATCTGGAATACCACATGCGGCTTTTCGGGGCCGAAGACCGCGGGTTCCCTTCCATCGTAGCCAATGGCCCCCGCGCCGCGCTGCCCCACGCCGTGCCCACCGAGAAGAAGGTCGAGTCGGCCGATCTCTTGCTGATCGACTGGGGAGCCAAGTACGAAGGTTACATCAGCGACATGACCCGGGTATTGATCACGGGAAAAATCACCAGCAAGATCCGCCGCATCTACCAGTTGGTCCTCAAGGCTCAAGAGGCGGCGATTCAGGCGATCGAACCGGGGGTCGCTTGCGGCGAAATCGACAAGATCGCCCGAGACATCATCACCGACGGCGGCCACGGACGCCATTTCGGCCACGGCTTGGGACACGGGCTCGGCCTGGTGGTCCACGAGCAGCCGCGATTTGCCAAAGAGAACAAGACAATCCTCCGCCCCGGGATGGTCGTGACGGTCGAACCTGGAATCTACCTCGAAGGGTGGGGAGGAGTTCGGATCGAGGACGATATCCTGGTCACCCGGGGGGGGCACGAAGTCCTTTCGCGGGAAGTGCCGAAGCGATTGGAAGAGATGATCGTGCCTTAGCCCCCCAGGAAAGGGGCGCACGGAAGAGATTTTTTCCTCGGGAACTTTTTTCTACTGCACTTAAAAAAAACCGTATTTGCTGCTATAATCAACGTTTAAGTTTATTCCGACGTTCCGCTCTCTGCCGATAGAGAACTCGGTTACCTGATCCTCTTCTTGCTCGGGCAAGCCGCCGCCGACCACGACGGTGGACAGGCGGGAGGAAGTGGGGAGGAAAAGAGGAAATGCGGCGGAAAAAGGCCAACAAGTCAAGATACAGAACAATAATTGCTGGAGTGGTTTCCTATGGCGGGTCCGATGAGTAATGAAGTATTCGATATCCGAAAAATTCGTCGTCTGATGGTACTGATGCAGGAGAACGATCTTTCCGAAATCGATCTCCAACATGGGGAAATGCGAATCCAACTCCGGCGGAACACCATGGCGGTGGCTCCCGCCGTCGCTCCCCCCACGGCCCCGGCCCCGGCCCCGCCGGTCGCCGCCGCCGAGCCGACCCCCGGCAAAACGGAAGAAGCTCCCGACGAAAGTCACCTCGTGATCATCAAAAGCCCCATGGTCGGCACCTTTTACGCGGCCCCCGATCCCGAGTCGCCTCCCTTCGTCAAAGTGGGAGACCAAGTCAATCCCGACATGACCGTCTGTCTCCTGGAAGCCATGAAGGTTTTCAACGAAATCCAGGCGGAAACCTCCGGCAAGGTCGTGTCCATTCTTGCCAAAAATGGAGATCCCATCGAGTTCGGCCAGCCGTTGATGAAAATCGATCCCGCCGGATAATCGGCCCTCCGCCGGCAAGCTCATCGCGCCTCCAGGCCCCACCACCTTACGCCGCCGCTGCCGGGAATTCTTCGTTTTTCCCAATGAAAGAGGAAGACGCCTGAATGGTTGCACCTCGACCGTGAGCATCTTGCCTCTTCAATTAGGCTCTTTCGTCAACAGCATCCCTTCTTCGTAGTGGAATTGAATCACCATGTTCAAACGCATTTTGATCGCCAACCGTGGAGAAATCGCACTCCGGATCCTCCGAGCTTGTCGTGAAATGGGAATCGAAACGGTCGCCGTCTACAGCGAGGCCGACCGCGGCAGTGCTTATCTCGAATTGGCCGACGAAGCCTATTGCGTCGGTCCCGCCCGGGCGTCGGAAAGCTATCTGAAGATCAACCGCATCATCAGTGCCGCCGAGGTAGGCGATGTCCAGGCGATCCATCCCGGCTACGGATTCCTGGCCGAAAATTCGCACTTCGCCGATGTGTGCCGGAGTTGCAAATATGAGTTCATCGGCCCGACTCATGAAGCGATGGCCCTGTTGGGCGACAAAAACTCCGCCCGACGGCTGGCCATGGAAAACAACGTCCCCACCGTGCCGGGAAGTGAAGGGTTGATCACCACCGAAGCGCAGGCATTGGAAATCGCTCGAACGATCGGCTTCCCCGTGCTCATCAAGGCTTCGGCCGGAGGAGGGGGCCGGGGGATGCGCGTCGCCCGGGACGAAGACGGCCTGAAAACCGCGATCCAACAAGCCTCGACCGAGGCGGAAGCGGCGTTCGGTTCGGCCGACATCTATCTCGAAAAGTACGTCGAGGGACCGCGGCACGTCGAAGTGCAGATCATCGCCGATCAACACGGCAACGCCGTCCATCTCTGGGAACGCGATTGCTCCATGCAGCGGCGTCATCAGAAGTTGATCGAAGAAAGCCCCGCCCCCAACTTGAGCAGTGCCACGCGTGAAGCGATCTGTCAGGCGGCGGTCCGGCTGGTCAAGGCGGCCAATTATACCAATGCGGGAACGGTCGAGTTCATCGTCGACAAGGAAGAGAATTTCTACTTCATCGAGATGAATGCCCGCATCCAGGTTGAGCATCCCGTCACCGAGTTGGTCACCGGCATCGATTTGATCAAGTCGCAGATTCTCGTCGCCGCCGGCGAAAAGCTCCCCTTCAGCCAGGAAGAGATCCCCTGCCGAGGCGCGTCGATCGAATGCCGCATCAACGCGGAAGATCCCGACAACAAGTTCCGCCCCTGCCCCGGCACGATCGAAAAGCTGTTCATTCCCGGGGGATTCGGGGTCCGTTTTGATTCCCATGTCCACGCCGGCTACACCGTCAGTCCCTTTTACGACTCGATGGTCGGCAAGCTGTTGGTCCACCATCGCACGCGTGAGGAGGCGATCGCCTGCATGCAGCGGGCCCTGGCGGAATTCCAAGTCGAAGGCATCAAAACATCAATCCCACTGCTGGAGAAGATTCTCGCGCATTCCTCCTTCCGCCAAGGTGAGCTCGATACCGGCTTCATCGAACGCCAGTGGATGAAGTAACTCCAGGAATCATCCGGCCTTGCGTTTTCCGAATCCCCGCCGGATCACCGCTCCCAGCGAAACGAGTTTTTCATCGAGATTCTCATAGCCTCGCCGAAGCCGTTCCGCGCGACGAACGATCGTCGTTCCCTCGGCGGCCAATCCCGCCATCACCAACGCGGCGCCGGCCCGGAGATCGGTCGCGCACGCCTCGCCGCCGAGGAAGCGGGAAACCGGTTCGATCCACGCCCGATGCCCCGAAAGACGGATCTTCGCTCCCAACCGGTTCAGTTCCGCCACATGCCCCAACCGATCCGGAAAAACGCGATCTTCCACACTCGATCGCTGTTCTCCCAATGAGAGCATCGCCATCGCTTGCGCCTGAAGATCGGTCGGAAAACCGGGATACCCCCTCGCCACCACCGCTTGTGAACGTAGAACACCGCCGAAAGGTGTCTTGAGCGTGATCGCTCCCTGAGACGATTCGCTCCGCCGGTGGCAGTGGATCGTTCCTCCGGTCCGAGCGAGCATCGTCCATACCGGTCGGAGCATCTCAGGGTCGATCCCTTCGAGCGTCACCTCGCCTCCGGTGATCATTGCGGCCATCAGCAGGGTTCCCGCCTCGATCCGATCGCCGATCATGCGGCACGGCGACTGGGCCCCCAAATCGATACGATTCTTCTTACTACCATCCGTCCTCTCCGGCTCCGAAAGCTCCCTTACTCCCAAGATGCGGAGCGTCGAGGTTCCCAAGCCGTGGATGCGTCCGCCGCAGGCATTGAGAAAAATCCCCAGAGCGATGATCTCCGGTTCACGGGCCGAACCAAGAATGACGGTCTCTCCCCGAGCCAGGACCGCGGCCATCATGAGATTCGCCGTCCCCGTCACCGTGGACCCGCAGGGTCCGGCAAGCTGGATCGTCGCGCCGCGAAGTCGCCGGGCGGAGGCGATGACGTGGTTTCCGGCAAGCTCGATCTCCGCACCGAGGGCGGAGAGTCCCTTCAGGTGTAAATCGACCGGACGAGGTCCAATCGCACACCCACCGGGAAGCGGAACGACCGCCCTGCCCCTTCGCGCCAAAAGCGGGCCGAGCACGCAGAAGCCGGCCCGCATGCGGCGGACCATCTCTTCGGGAGCGTCGACCCGAAGGAAATCGTCGTCGATCAACTCGAGTGTCGATCGGCTCACCCAAACGGCCCGCTTTCCCAAATGCCGCAGGATCGACAATTGCGTTTCAATGTCGGTCAGCCTGGGAATATTCTTGAGGCGGAAAGTACCGGGCACCATCAGCGAGGCGGCCAGAATGGGAAGCGCGGCGTTTTTCGCCCCGGAGATCGAGACCACTCCTTCCAAACGACGGCCCCCTTCGATGAAGAATCGTTCTTCCAACGCCATCACCTCCGATGTCTGCGACCCGGCCGCAAAGTCTTTTGTTGATGAGCAAGTCAAGATCGCCGTCTCGCCATCACGACGCGGGGTCGTTGCGAGAGGTCTTTCACGACTCGGATCTCCTCGAAACCGCCTTGATGCTCGAAAAGCCGAACCACCCGATCGACGATCATCGGGCTGATTTCGATCAGCAGTGCCCCGCCGGGAAAAAGCCTAGGCAACGCCTGCGGTAGCAATCGCTCGATCAACTCCGTCCCCGTCGGTCCTGCTTCAAGCGCCGTTTTCGGTTCATACTCCTTCACTTCCGCCGGAAGCTCCTGATATTCGCGGCGACTCACATAGGGCGGATTGCTCACGATCAGGTGAAAGGTCGGCTCTTCGGCCATGTCGCCCATGAGATCCCCTTCGCGCCATTCCACACGTCCGGCGACGTCGTGCTCGCGCGCATTGTTTCGGGCCACTTCCAGCGCCGCACCACTTCGATCGATGGCGGTCATCTGCAGTTTGGGAGCATGCCGCAACAGCGCGACGGCGATCGCCCCGCTTCCGGTTCCCACATCGCACCCGAAAACAGGGGCCTTCTCGAGAGAAAGCGTCTTCAGATAATCGAGCGATTCGACGACCAAGAGTTCCGTCTCCGGACGAGGGATCAGCACATGGCGATTGACCGAAAACGTGAGCGAGTAGAACTCTTTCTTGCCGACGATGTAGGCGACCGGCTCGCCGGCGGCACGCCGCTTGACCGAGCCGCGAAAGCGATCTCGGGCAGCTTCGCCTGGCTCTTCTTCGAAAGAGGTGTAGAGTTCGATCCGGTCGCAGCCGATCGCCTCGGCCAGCAGTATCTCGGCATCGAGTCGGGGAGTCTCACTGCCGCGTTGCTTCAGATAATCGGTGGTCCAGGTCAGCAGTCGTTTGATTGTCCACGCATCGGGGTGCGACATGAAAAGACCATCCTTGCGTTGCCGGACACGAAGAAAACACTGGAAAAGGTGCGACGAGAAGATTATTCCAGCGAGCCGAACGACGCCCGGAGTTCATTCCGTTCATAATCCATCAATCCTTCGATGACCGGCTCCAGATTGCCGGAAAGGATGCTGTCGAGCTTGTAAATCGTCAGATTGATGCGATGATCGGTCACGCGGTTTTCGGGAAAGTTGTACGTGCGGATGCGCTGGCTCCGGTCGCCGCTGCCGATCTTGCTCTTGCGTTCTTCGTCGCGTTTGGCCTGCTCCTCTTCGCGAATACGCTCGTAGAGCCGAGTCTTCAAAACGCGAAGCGCTTTGGCCAGGTTTTTGTGCTGGCTCTTTTCGTCCTGACAACTGACGACAATCCCCGACTCGAAATGAGTGAGTCGAACGGCCGAAGCGGTCTTGTTCACATGTTGTCCGCCGGGACCGCTGGCGTGGAAGATGTCCTTGCGGTAATCATCGGGGGAGATATCGACCTCGACGTCTTCCGGCTCCGCCATGATGGCGACGGTGGCCGCCGAAGTGTGAATGCGTCCTTTCGCCTCGGTTTCGGGAACCCGCTGCACCCGATGCCCCCCGCTTTCGTACTGCAATTGCCGGTAGCAGCCCTGCCCTGAGATGCCCAGCACCACTTCCTTGAATCCTCCCAGTTCGGTGGGACTCATCGAGAGGAGTTCGGCCTTCCAGCCCTGCGTTTCGCAATAGCGTTTGTACATCTCGTAGAGGTCGCGCGCAAACAGAGCCGCTTCGTCCCCTCCGGTGCCGGCGCGAATTTCCATCACGCAACGCGAGCGGTTGGCATCTTCGCCGCCGATGGTCATTTCCAGAAGTTCTTCCCAAAGCACCTCTCGCTGGGACTTCAGCTCCTGAACCTCCATCTCGGCCAATTCCGACATCTCCGGGTCATTGCCGCGGAGCATCTCCTCCGCCTCCTGCAATTCCTGCCCCACTTCCTTGAACCGACGGTACTTGGTAGCGAGTTTCGCCAGTTCGCCGTGTTCCCGAGCAACCTGCGTCATGCGAGAGGAATCGGACAGCACCTCCGGATCGACCATCAGCTTTTCGAGCGTTGTGAAACGCCCTAGTTTTTCTTCCAGCATTTCGCGCATGCGTGAACTTCAATCGACAATCGTGTTTCGAAGGTGGAGGTTGGAGAGAGAGGAATGCCCCTGGAAAGGAGACGCAACCTATTTCTTCTTTTTCAAGCTGGTATATCCCGCCTTGGCGAACTTGTTACGGAATTTCTCGATGCGCCCGGCGGTATCGACGTACTTCAGCTTGCCCGTATAAAAAGGATGGCAAGCATTGCAAATGTCGACTTTCAACTCGCTTCGGGTGCTGCGTGTGGTGAAGGAATTCCCGCAACCGCAGGTCACCTTGGTTTCCACGTACTTCGGATGAATGCCTTCTTTCATGATACTTTACTTTTTTCTAAGGGATACTTCCCGATGAACGATGCAACCTGAACCTCTCCTATGGACGACTCTCGGAAAGAGAATCGAATCAGGAGATCCAAACAGCCTCCGCACGAAACGCAGGAAAACACCATATGTTAATCGCTAATGCCCGTTTCGACAAGCCCCCTTCCGCGGAAGCCCCGAAAAGTAAAGGAGGAGACCAATGAGGATCAGGTCGTTTCGCCCCCCTTCGAGGAGGCGTCGTCGCCGGGCGATCCTTCCGGGGTCGCTTCCTTCTCGGAATCGCTTTGCGGCGCACGATCCAACTGGGGGGAACCTTCGGAGTCGGGCGTCCCCTCGGCCGACGGTTCCTCAGCCTCACCCTCGGCGGCTTCCCCTCCCTCTTGCTGGAACTGCTCCCCCTTCAGTTCGATACCCGCCTTCTGAGCAATCCACTTCGCCCGGAGCCGGTTGCCGTAGGCGTCCGGCGCTTCGCTGTTGAGCAGATAGCTTTGAATCGCCTGCCGATGATCCCCATTCGCCTCATGAATTCGACCGATATTATACAGAGCGCCGTTGAGCCATTGGCCGCCCATTTGCGTCCGAAGCGTTCGGTCCTGAAAGAAATCGAGCGCGACCTCGTCGTTTTCCTCCGCCGCGGCCACGAGGCCCAACCAATAGCCTGCGGTGAGTTTCGCCTGGGAGAACACATCTCGGATCGGCTCGGGGACCTCCATCGCGCGGAGAAGGCGATCGGGGAGTCTGGCATCCTGGTAATAGGTCGTGGCGCTGGAGGGACCGGTCAAATTCCCTTCGAAATGGTGCAACCGACCTTTCCAGAGCACCGGCTCATTCGTCTTGGGATGCAAGAGATCGAAAATCATCAACTGGCGAAGCAATCGATCGGGCTGCAAAAGGTCTTCGAATTTGTATTGGTAAGGCCTCCACCAGTGCCGTATCCGGGCGACATGTTCATCCTGTTCGAAATGTTCGCGAAGATCCTCGAAATGGATGTAGAGAACCATTTTATGGTTCACGCTGAGTTCACCTTCGAGGATTTTCATCCGCTGAGAAACGACCGGGGGGCTCAAGTCGAGCAAGGCGGCCACTTCCTGAATTTGTTCGGCCGAGTAAGGATAGACGGAGCCCCCGCCGAGATCGAGCTGCCGAAGGACTTCCGGTTCCTCGGCCGCTTCGCGCAACGTTGCGACTTCGAATCGAAGGCCCCCTCCTTCTTCGAGAGACAAACCTCCGAGTTTGGGGATCGGCATCCCCAGACCGGGAGAAAAAAGATAGATTTCGCCTTCGTGGAGCACGCCGACGAGCCAGGGGAGTTGCATGCCGGGATTTTCCTCGTTGATGATGCCCAAGACACTCGCCTCGATGCGCAATTGCCGAAGGAGCGAGACGAACAACCAGGCCCGGTCCCAACGCGAGCCACTGCCCATAAGAAGCGTTTCCCAGGGGGCCTGGATGGGAGCATTGACGGATTGCCCGGATTGCGGATCGCTGATCTGCGACGGTCGCATGTCGATGTTGCGGACGACCCAGTCGAAGAGCGCTTTGGTTCTTTCCAGGTCGTCTTGTTGGTCACCGCTGGCCCAGAGGGCGACATCGCGGAGCCAGACCGCCTGCTTGAGGTAATCGGCGTCGGCGATGCTGAATTGCAGCCGGCGGATGTCCATGTAGTCGGAATATCCCCGCAATAGATCGGCGATCTTCTGCAACGACTCGGTCGGCACTTGCTTGACGAAGTTCCGGAGGGAATCACCGACGAGACCACTGGTTTGGGGCAAGTCTAATTTGTCGGCCAAAAGCCCCAACTGCTCCTGAAACTGCAACAGATAGACAAACCCGAGATTCGTCCCAATGACCCGAGTCTTTTCAGCCGCCTCGCGAAGTGGAGTCGCCAGATTCCGGGCCTCCTTCTGGAGCCGTGCCCCGTCCTCGACCTCCGCCACCGCGCGAATTTCCTTCGCGAGCGAATCGAGGCGTTGCGATACATCCTGGACGACTTCCCGTAACTGGAGAATCGCCTCATCTTTTTGCCAGTAGGGGTCCTCGGCTCGATCTTCGATCCATTGATCGAGATGCCCGGACACCTGGGCGAGGACTTCGTCGCCGGAATGATCCTCCAAGCGATTGAGAAGGTCGATCGACCTCGAAAAAAGCTCCCGACGCTGCATCTTCGCGTTCTTACCGCCGGCCTGCTCGAATTGAGCTCCCGGGCCTCGATCCTTTCCGCCGCAACCGGCAAAAAAGCCGGCCAACATCAATATGGAGACGAGTATCCATGGCGAAAACCCCTTGAAAAGGCAACGCGAAGAGCGGATCGTCGCATTTCGTTTCAACAAAAGGACGGTTCGGCAATATCCTCGGAAATGGAGCATTTTCTTATCGCCTGTGTCGGAAGAGTGTGTTGGAGAATAAATGGGATTTCACGGCTCGTTCGCCGAAAAAAAACACCTTCGTGGGCCGTGGAACAAGGTCGACCGCCGGGATTTCGCTCAGCGATTTCCGGCGTCGTTCTCGTACGGGGTCGCTGCCTCTCGGATCGCCAAAAGCTGCCGAAGCAAGGGTTCCATCCGATCGAGGGGCATCATGTTCGGGCCGTCGCAGGGGGCATGTTCCGGGTCGGGATGGGTCTCGAAAAACAGGGCATCCACGCCGACGGCGACCGCCGCCCGGGCCAACGACGGCACCCGATCACGATTTCCGCCGGTCGCATGGCCCAACCCGCCGGGTTGCTGGACGCTGTGGGTGGCGTCGAAGACGACCGGAACCCCCAATTCCCGCATCTCGATCAGGGCGGAGAAATCGTTGACCAGTCGTCCGTACCCGAAAAAGGTGCCCCGTTCGCAAAGCAAAATCTGCTCGCATCCCGCGGCACGCAACTTCCCCACCACATGCTTCATGTCGCGGGGAGCCATGAACTGGCCTTTTTTCACGTGGACCGCCGCCCCGGTTTTCGCCGCGGCGATCAGCAGGTCGGTCTGTCGCGATAAAAAAGCGGGAATCTGCAAAAGCCGGCAAACTTCGGCAACCGGAGCCGCCTGATCGCATCGGTGGATGTCGGTCGTCACCGGCAGTCCCGTCGAACGGCGCACCTCCTCCAACTGCTCCAACCCCCGCTCGAGGCCGGGGCCTCGGAACGAATCCAGACTGGTCCGATTCGCCTTGTCGAAAGACGATTTGAACACCAGGGAAATGCCCAGTCGCCGGGCGATCGCCTGCAATTCCTTCGCCATCGGCACCAACAATCCCTGCTCGATGACGCAAGGTCCGGCGATCAACAGCAACGGATGTCCTCGGCCACAAGCGACCGCGCCGATCTCCGCTCGAACTTCCGCCATCGCGATTCCTTTTCGAAATTGATGAATCATCGCAGCAAATATCGCTCACGCTCGACCACCGACCGAAATCCGTCTGCTAGCGGCTCTCTTTCTTGGTCACGGTCCCGGGACCGGCCAATCGGTCCGCCGTTTTGCGAGGCACCAGAAAGGTCACCCGATTGGGAACCACTTCAATCTCCACCGGAAGTCGACCGCCGGGGTCACCGTCGAGCTGGTAGGGAATGTCTTCCCAAGAGGAGATTCTCATCTTGACAGAGCGGACGATCGAACAGTCGGGCAAAAACCGATGCATGCTTCCACATTGGGCGCAAGCAGTGTAGACGAACCCGTTCAGGACGGAACGTCCTCGGAAAAAGCAGCCGTCGAGCCAGCCGTCGGTTCCCACCGCCGCCGGCGCGAGCGGCAAGCCCCACCCATAGCAATTCAAATTGAATACGAACCCCCACCGCGCCTCCTGCCGCGTTGCATCTTCCGGAAAAGCTTGGGAAGGATCCTCCTGGTATTCGAAATCCAGTTTGGGGTACTTGTAACTACGTACCACATCGACGATTGGTTTGATATATGACAAATAACTAATATGAGCTCCCTTGCGGAGTTTTCTACGGTAGCTTTCTTCCCGGGCGGCATGAACGCGATCGACCACCGCCGCATCGAATCCGCAACTGAGCATGACCAGGAACAAACGTCCGTTCGCCCGACCGGCGTCGAATTGCAGCAGCGTTCCGGAATCGATGATCTCGGACATTTTTTCCGGAGTTCGCTTCAGCTTGAAATATTTGGCCAGCAAGTTGGCCGTCCCCGACGAAAGGAGGGTCACCGGAACCCCCGGCTCCGTCCGATTGACCAGCTCTTGGGCGGTCCCATCACCGCCGACACCGACCAGCACACGAAGCTCGCCGTCGCGATGCCACCGGTTCGCCGTGGTGGTCACCTCCTCCAAATCGGTCAACAAAACGGCCTCGTATCCTCTCTTTTCCAGGTGCTCTTTCAAGCTTGCGGCCCGCAAACCGGGAGAGGATCGCCCCGCCTTCGGATTCAAGGAAATCACCACGCGAGACGGACAGGGGCGTTTCTTTCCACTTTCATCATTCAATGCTACACCTCGGAGTTGATTCCACGTCAATCAAAAAGCCTCGTCCCGCCCTAGAAGAGAGAGGGAGTTCGGCCGTCATCGTTCCATAAAACGCCACTTAGGATTCCGGTCGTGGGACGATATCAACTCCATGTCGTGGCGGAGCGATCCTTCGTCTCGCACTCCATTTAACCAACGTTGTTCAGAGAGAGATAGGATACCGCAAATCGACTCAAAGATCCATATGAGCGTTCCTCCTCCCATATCTAAGGGAGGCCTCCTCCCATATCTAAGGGAGGCAAGAGACATCCACCCACTTTTGAGGCGACTTGCAGAGGTGGCGTTTCCGCCCAAGAGACCACCTCGAAAGACACGACATGTCCCACTCTCCTTCATTCCATATTCCATCCAAGACCACCTCTCCCGCAGCTTGCCGAAAAAGGCCCCCACCGATGATCCACCGACGGCCGAGAGGTGCGATTCCTCGACGCCGCATTCCCACCCATCGGATCCGGTCCCTTTTTGCAAAAAGATACACATTTATCGAAATTGCTGCATCAAAACGCAACACCTGTTGCAAAATGCTACACCACAAAAGAGAGCCGCCCCTAGCGGCTCACTGGAAAACGGAAAAAGAGACCATCCATAAATCCTTTCACAACAAACACTTAAAGAAAAACCACCGAAAAAAAGAAAAACGGATCCCATATGGCATCCCATTCGCTCTCACTATGCCCCTATCAGTTCGGAATATGCGTTTTCGCATGGTTTCATCAGTTTGAGTGATTTTCCTTTCGCAGAAGATTCTCTTCGTGGTTTTTTACTTCATTCAAAGTCCACGTCGAGAGGGGGAACAGCCAGTCTGAACATGAACATACGGATTTCGGTTGACCCAAAAATCTCATCCATCCATTCCATTATCTTAACGATCCACCCCTTTCATAGCATCCACGATCGATCATACGCGCCTTTTTGGGATACATCGATCGAGACCGTACATTTCGAGACTGGCCCGTAGGGGCTCCAGCGCTTTATGGGGTAGAAAGGTTACCTTGCCCTTACCTTTCTATCAAGTTACGCTGTAAGCGTGACTCGCTGAAGCCCCTTTTTTCTTTCTTTGAGCCGCGCATCCTCGACCGCGAAGGTCGTAAACCTGCCAAACGTTTACGGCGCCGTTCTCAAGAGGCTTTTCCACGGACTCGCTTTTCCGTGATTCTTCCAGAAAGGAATTCCTCGAACCTTGACGTTTCGCCCCTTGACGCGGAAAATAAATCTTTATAAGCTATGAGCTTTGGTGAGAATGCCCAGCGCATCCCCTGCGCCAACGTAGCTCAATCGGCAGAGCACGGCATTCGTAATGCCGGGGTTGAGGGTTCAACTCCCTCCGTTGGCTTTTTGTACGGCTCGGGTGGCGTTTTCCCATTCTTGATTTGATGAATGAAGAATGATGGATCCGTGACGGCGGCGTCGGAAAGCGGCGAAGTCGGGCGAAACGCCCGACGGTGGATTTCGGTTTCCCCCGTACGCGGTTGTGCTTTCCCCGGCCGGGAAACAGCCCTCGACGGTCATCGCCCGGATGTTCCTCGTGAGCCCTCCCGATTCACGAATCTTGTCCCCGATGACTCTCAAACGTCCGGCAGGAACCCCCCTTCGGCATGACAGATCGATGCTTCCTCGCTCCCCGGCTGATGCTTCTTTTCGATGCAATCTCCGAACATTCGGAGAGGAACCACGGGGATCCGAAATAAGACGATCGACTTGAGGAGAGAAAACCTAATGGTGGCAAACACGCAGGAATTCGACCTAAAACACACGGTCCTGTCCGATGGAGCCTTCGGGCCCCGTGAGATCGCCGAGTTATCGGAAGCGATCAGTAATGATTTCACGCAATTCGGCATCCTCCGCGAGGCGGTCGCCGAACTGGAATCGAAAGACAATCTGGCACCGGCGGGTCGGGTGCGACTGGGCGTTTGCCAATATCTCATCGGCCAACCCCATAGCGCTATCGAATCCCTGAAAAAGGGCGACGGCGGCGCGCTGGCTCATTTCTATCTCGCCAAGTCCTACTTCGCGCTGGGGGAATATGAAACGGCTCTGAAAAGCTACTCGATGGCCCAGACGGCCGGGTACAACTCCGACGACTGCGCCCTGGCCAAGGCGGAAGTCTACCGCTACCTCGGTGAAAACTCCAAGAGCTTGATGGAGCTGGACAATCTCTCCGGCGCGGTCGAGCAAACGGCCGAATATCTTTACCAGCGGGGGGCGACGGTCGCCTCGCTCGGCATGAATCCCCATGAAGTGATTGCCCTGTACGAGCGAGCCGTCGATGCCGATCGAAATCACCCGGGGGCCCTTTTCGGGTTGGCGTTGGAAAATGAACGCCGCGGCAACGACATCGAAGCTCTCGAACTGTACAAACGCGCCGTAGCCCATTTTCCCACCAATGAAGGCACGCTGATCAATCTCGGACTCCTCTACGAAGACCTGGAGATGTATGAGCAGGCCATCATCTGCTATCAGCGCGTGCTCGACTCCTTCCCCGATCATGATAAAGTCCGCATGTTCCTGAAGGACTCCCAGGCGTCGAGCGAAATGTATTTCGATGAAGACGCCCAACGCAAACGCGACCGCATCAGCCAGATCCTGAGCCTGCCGGTGACCGACTTCGAACTCTCGGTCCGGAGCCGCAACTGCCTGAAAAACATGGGCATCCAAACGCTGGGCGATCTCTGCAAGCATTCCGAACAAGAGCTTCTGGCGAGTAAAAACTTCGGCGAGACCAGCCTCATCGAAATCAAGGAAATGCTCCAGCTCAAGGGGCTCAAGCTCGGACAATTCGCTTCCGAAAAACACACGCAGGAAACCGTGGAGATGGATTCCCTCAGCGCCGACGAACAGGCACTGCTGATGCGTCCGGTGACCGATCTGAATCTTTCGGTTCGGGCACGCAAATGCATGAACCGGCTGGGAATCCAGACGGTCGGCGAACTGGTCCGTCGAACCGGCGATGAACTGCTCGAATGCAAGAATTTCGGCGTCACCAGCCTGAACGAAGTCCGGGAAAAACTTCAACCTCACAATCTCAAACTCCGCGGAGAGTAAGGCGCCCATTTCTCCCCATGCGTCTCTCCTCCCCGCGGCTCGAGATCCGAGATTCGGCGGGTCCTTCCCTTGAAGGTCTCCTTCGCGCTCGAAGAGGATATCCTTTCCCATGAATGCGCCCACCGCCTCCTCCTTCACCCTGCTCCACCAGGATCGACACTGCGCCGCCCGTTGCGGTGACTTCCGAACGCCCCGCGGTGCCGTTTCCCTCCCCGCCTTCATGCCGGTCGGAACCGTCGGCACGGTCAAAGGCGTCGAAATCGAGCAGCTTCGAGGGACCGGCGCTCAAATGATCCTCGGCAACACCTATCACCTGGCCCTGCGACCGGGCGCCTCGGTCGTGGCGCAACTCGGCGGACTGCATCGTTTCACCGGCTGGGAGGGCCCCATCCTCACCGACAGCGGCGGATTCCAGATCTTCAGCCTCGCCAGACTGACCCACATCGACGAGCAGGGCGCCGTCTTCCGATCGCACATCGACGGCAGCAAGATGAAATTGACGCCGGAGGACGCCGTGCAAATCCAAGCGACGCTGGGAAGCGACGTCGCCATGGTGCTCGATCACGTCATCGAACTCCCCGCCCCGCGGGACCGAGTCGCCGAAGCCATGGAACGCTCGGTCCGTTGGGCGCGACGATGCCGCGAAGCGTCCCGACGCCCGGACCAGGCCCTTTTCGCCATCGTCCAGGGAGGCCTCGAAGCCGATCTGCGTCGCCAATGCGCCGAAGCGCTCGCCGAACTCGATTTTCCCGGCTATGCCATCGGAGGACTGAGCGTCGGAGAAACCCCGGAGGAAATGTATCAAACGCTCGACGCCACCACTCCACACCTGCCGCACGATCGCCCCCGATACCTGATGGGCGTCGGACGGCCCGAAGACCTCCTCGAAGGGATCCGCCGAGGCGTCGACCTGTTCGACTGCGTCATGCCGACACGCAACGGGCGAAACGCCATGGCCTTCACCGACCACGGAACACTCCGGTTGCGAAACGCTTGTCACCAATACGACCCCGCCCCCTTGGAGGAAAACTGTCCCTGTCCTGCCTGTCGACGGAGTCGCGGTTACTTGCGCCACCTCTTCATGAGCCGTGAGATGCTCGGTCCCATTCTCCTGTCGATTCACAACCTCACCTACTACCAGCGTCTCATGCAGCAGGCCCGGGAGGCGATCCTCCAGGACCGATTCGTCGCGTTTCATCGCGAAAAACAGCGTTCCTGGGCAAGCCCCCCCCCCTGAAGGACTTTGAATCGCGAACGAAACAACGGGGAAAAGAGACCCGAGGGCCCCCTGTCTGCTCCCCTTCCTTCATGGTTGAGAAAAATTGAGGTAGAAAAACCGGCTTTTTTGGATCTCTTCTCGGCGGATCCCCCCGGGTGGTCTTGTCCCGATATGGTTCGCCGTTTAAGATAAGACCTTTTACGAACAAATTTCGTGTCGGCCGGAAGTCTTTCGCACCCATTCCCGACGGAGCCCGATTTGAGCCCTGCTCCCTCAGGGAGCATCTTTCCGGCCTGCTTGCTGAAGGCCGACCGGAATCCGCGTTCTGAATCGAGCTTTCCTCTCAACCAATAAGGGATCCACGATGCTTTCTTCTCTTTCGCTCTTCTGCACGCAACTGGGCATGCTCTTCGCGCAGGAAGGAAACGGCGAGCCCCCTGCCGGTCCCGGCGGACAAATGACCCAGATCATTCTCATGGTCGGCCTGGTGGTCTTCGCACTTTACTTCCTGATGATCCGCCCCCAGCAGAAGCAGGCCAAGCAGATGCAGACGATGCTCGAAAACCTGCGGAAGAACGATCGAGTCTTCACCATCGGCGGAATCATCGGCACCGTACATAATATCCTTCGAGATCAGAACGAGATCGTCCTGAAAGTAGACGACGCGAGCGGCGCCAAGATGCGTTTCCGACTCAACGCCGTTGCCGGAACTCTCGGACCACAGGATGGCCAGGACGAAGCGGGCAAGGAGAAATCCTGAATCCGCATGGGGCCTTCCCGGGCTCTCGCATTTTCTCGAACCTTCCCTTTCGATGCGTCAAAGAATTGAAGAATCAGGATAGAGACAGAATGAATCGCAGTGCTGCCAATTTTTCCGTGCCCCGAACGATCGGGTGGACCGCCCTCGCGGCGATGATGATGGTTTTTTGCCTCACCAATGCCTCCAACGCCTTCGAAGCCTGGAGCCCTCAAGACGCATCGGCGCCGACGATCGGGCAAAGCGCTCCCGACGTCGCGGCGGACGCCGAAACATCCCCCGAGGTGGAAACGGAAGAGGAGAACGGCCAAGCCCCCTCCTTGGAAGAGGCCGCCGCCGATCCCTCGACGCCGGAGGCGGAAGCAGCGACCGAACCTCCGACGATCTCCCCACCTTCAAACGAAGAAGCATCGAACGGATCCGATGCCGCCGAAACGCCCGACACAACGACACTGCCGCCGCTGGAAGTGGAAGAGGCGGAAACGCCGGTTCCGCCGAAACCGGTCCAGGAGGACGAGGTCGCCGAGGTGGGCGATGTCGACGTCGCGGTCGAAAAAGAAACCGCCCCCAGCGATTGGCGCGATTGGGGCTGGCTGAAGATCGTCGTCTTTCTGGTCATTCTTTTCGGAACTTACGCCGTGGGCATCCTCCTCGGCCAAATGTGGCGCATGCCGGAACATTCCTTCCGCATTTTCGTCATCCTCCTCTGCCTGTTCGGAAGTGCCGCCGCGAACGTCTTCGGGCTGCACCGTCTGAACCTCGGTATCGACCTGCGCGGCGGAGTCATTCTGGTCTACAACGTTTTTCCAAGCAAAACGCAAGACACCCCGCAAGAAGAGGACGGAGAGGAAGAAGTCCGGGAGGAGCGAGAGGCCGGTTCCCAGGGGATCCAATGGGATGAACTCAAGAAGGCGATCGGCATGCGGGTCAACCCGGCCGGTGTCCGCGAGATTTCCATTCAGCGACTCGGCAATCACCAGGTGCGCATCATCATTCCCGAGGTCGACGACGCCGAGGTCAGTCGTCTCGAAGGCGTGATCTCGGAAGCGGGAACTCTCGAATTCCGTGTTTTGGCGCGGGAAAACCTCGATGAGTCGCTCGTCAAACGGGCGATGAGCGAACCGACCGACCGCCTGCGGGACGCCGAGGGCAACCTGCTGGCCTGGTGGGTTCCGGTGGCCGAAAAGGAAGTGGAAAATCTGATCGGCGGTACTTCCGTCCAGCGAGAGCAGGACGGCGGTTACGAGATCCTCGTGCTGAACGATCCGTTCAACGTCACCGGCGAGGACATCGGTAGAAAACGCGAGGGGATGAACCAAGAAACGGGGCAGCCGAACGTGCAATTCAATTTGTACGCGCGGGGCGCCAAGGATTTCAGCAATCTCACGTCGTTCTACAAGCCGAAGCAAGGGCAGGAAAACTCCACCACGCGGCGGTTGGGCATCATCCTCAACGGCGAACTCTATTCCGCGCCGAACATCAAGGAAGCGATCACCGGAGGACAGGTCAGCATCGATTTCGGGCGACGCGACACCCCCGCCGAACGGGAAGCCCTGCGTCAAGAGATCGAAGACCTCATCCAGGTCCTCAACGCCGGAAGTCTGCCGGCCGAATTGAGCGAGGAGCCGGTCAGCCGCATGCTCACCGGCCCGACGCTGGGGGCCGAAACGATCCGCAAGGGCAAGACCGCCATCTTCTGGTCGATGATCCTGGTCTTGGCTTTCATGATCGTCTATTATCGGTTCTCGGGACTGATCGCCTGCTTCGCGGTGCTTTTGAATCTCTCGCTCATCTTTGCGGTCATGATGGCGGTCCACGCCGCCTTCACCTTACCCGGCTTGGCCGGTCTGGTGCTGACCGTCGGAATCGCGGTCGACGCGAATGTACTCATTTTCGAGCGCATCCGGGAAGAACTCAAGCAAGGATCGACGTTGCGAATGGCCATCCGCAACGGATTCCAACGGGCCTCCACCGCGATCTACGACGCCAACATCACGACGCTCATCACCGCCGTCATCCTCTACATCGTAGGATCCGAGCAGGTCAAAGGATTCGCCGTGACCCTGTTCCTCGGCGTCACCTTCAGTATGTTCACCGCGATCTACTGCGGCCGAACGATCTTCGAGATCGCCGAGCGACGCCGCTGGATCCGCAAGCTCAAGATGATGCAGATCGTCAGCCGGCCGAACCTGAAATTCATGGACAAACGCAAGCCGGCCGGCATCATTTCCGTCGTGCTGATCCTCCTCGGACTGGTCG
The DNA here is from genome assembly GCA_964632505.1 of uncultured Planctomycetaceae bacterium. GTDB lineage: Bacteria > Planctomycetota > Planctomycetia > Pirellulales > Thermoguttaceae > CAZWCE01. The sequence goes on from CAZWCE010000011.1 coordinate 124,878, forward strand.
CGGTCGTCATGCGGGGCAAGGGCCTTCTCGACATCGATTTCGTCGGAGGGGTTTCCGTCGAAGCGGTCTTCCACGAACCGCAAGATCAAGGAGAGATTTACAACCAACTCGAGGACCGGCTTCCCGACCTTTCGGTGCAAAATCTCCACATGTCCAGTAGTGGTGAAGAAAACGGCGACGGCGAGGTCGATCTGACCAAGCTCGAGAACACTCACTTCCTCATCAACACCTCGAGTCCGCCCGAAATCGAAGCGGAAGAGTACCTCGAAACCGTGACCACCACCCTCGAGGAGCAGTTCGGGAAAACCCTCGTTCATTACGACATGAACTATGAAATTCTCTCCGCGACCGAACCGGCACAAGGAGAAGGCTTGCCGGAGGTGGTCGCCGAAGTGACGATGGAACCGAAAATCAACAGCAAGGGCCTGGCCGCCGATCTCGATAGGGAGATGGAAAACGCCCTCGACGCCGGAGAAATCGCCCGCGATTTCGATATCGATTTGACCAATGAAAAGATGGAAGGCCGGGACGATTCGACCGCCTTCGGCGAATGGACCCTCACGATGAACACGACCGAAAAAGATGCCCAAATCGTTCTCGATCGGGTCCGACAGCAGATCAATAAGCAGCCGTATTTCCCCTCTTCGAACAAAATCGGGGGGGCGGTGGCCCAACAAACCCGAAACAGCGCGATCTCCGCCTTGTTGGGAAGCTTGATCTGTATCGTTTTGTACATCTGGCTCCGCTTCCAGAAAATCTCTTACGGTCTGGCCGCCGTGGTCGCCCTGGTACACGACGTGTTGATCACGCTCGGGCTCCTCGCCGCCTCGGCTTGGCTCGTTCCCTTCCTGGGATTCGCCGGCATCGAAACCTTCAAGATCGGCCTGCCGGTGGTCGCCGCATTTCTGACCATCATCGGGTATTCGCTCAACGATACGATCGTTCTCTTCGACCGGGTCCGTGAAATCCGTGGAAAGATGCCGAATCTGACGATTCCACTGATCGACAAGAGCATCAACCAAACGCTGAGCCGAACGCTGCTCACCTCACTGACGACCTTGATCGTGGTGCTGATCCTGTACTTCTTCGGCGGAGAAGGCATCCACACCTTCGCGTTCGCTTTGGTCGCAGGCGTCTTGGTCGGTACCTATAGCTCGATCTTCATCGCCTCGCCCGCCTTATACTGGATGATCGGCACACCGGAAGATAAAAAGGATAGCGAAACCAAGGCGGTATGATCTCCCGCATCGCTGGTCCAACCGAGACCTCCCCGGCGTCTTCTTGTGAGGAAGACGCCTTTTTTATGCGCGATCGAGGAACGAATCTCGGCAATCTAGAACAACCATTCCGGTGACAACGCCCGAAGGAATCGGAACGAATATAGTCGATGCACCCGCCGAAGCCATTCCCGGTGGACTTTTCACCGCCCGGGGTCGATGTGCAAGGATATGAGCAGCAGCCGAACCCGATGGGATCAATCAGACCCCGCTTCTTTGCCTTTTCAGGCGAAAGCGATTCTTTCCGGACTGGTCCTGATGACCGGCATGATGGCAGCGATCTGCTTCGTTTCCCATGCTCCCAAGCGATCCACGCCCTCGTCGAAGGCGTTCTTCACGCTCCGGCAGCAAGAATCCCCGACCGTTTCCCGGAAGCATCGCCCCAAGTGCATTCCGCCCCAGCGCCCGGTGGTCGAGAAGTCCCCCTCGGGGCGCCCCGCCGTGACATCGACCTCTTCCCACGCCCTCTCTTCCCCGGCGATGGTCGTCGCGAAGGGACATCCCCCCGTCACCGAAAAGAAAAGTGCGGCACCGCATATTCCGAAGATCGACCCTTCCGTCTTCGAAGCGAAACCGGCCGAACCGGTCCACCTGGAAAAAAGCTGCCCTCTTTTCCCTTCAGCGGAGCGTTCTTCCGGAAACTCAGCCCACGAAGTGCCGATCGATCGCGGCTTGAATTCAAGGTAAGCCCTTTATTCTCCCGCGTTTTCCGTCGGTGTTCGGGGCACTGCGTCGTCTTCTTCCCGTTTCGCGAGGAGTTTCCAAGAGAAGCGTACCGACGATCGCTCGATGAAGACCCCGAAAACACGTTGCGACTCAGGCGGCAAACGCAGCAACCGCATCTCCCCCAAGAAGATCTCGGTCGCCTCGTCGGTAGGTTCGACGCGGTATCGCCACGGCTCCTTCGACGGTGCGAGCTCCCATCGCCGGCGATACTTCCAGGTCTCCTCTTCGCGACGAAACCACCGGCAATCTCCTTCCGCCGAATCGATCAGCAGCAGATCAAAACGCTTCGGCATTTCTTCTGAGCGGCCGAAGACGACTCCTCCGGAAAAGGGACGCCCAGACTCGCTCGGGGAGAGTTCCAACTCAACCATGGTGACGTGACTTTGGAGCACGGCCAAGGCCGAAGTTTCCGAAAAACCTCGAAACGATCCTGCTTCCGGCGGATGCTCATCCCGGCACGATCGCTCCTCCCAGGTGCTCCAGATCACGCGCCAAGGTGTGCGGCGCGGCCACACCCAATCGCGCAGTGCTTTCCCGGTCGGCTTCTCCTTCATGGAAAGCGTCTGCCAAGCATCTCCGATCGATGCTCCCGACCGAAGTCCTTCCCAGAGTCGCCAAAAGCTCCGGGGATGATCTTCGATCAGCTTCCGAACCACCGCCCACGCGATGGCGTGCCGGTTCAAATCGCCCAAGGACCCGTCGGAAAATACCCGATCCATTTCCAAGAGTTCCGAGGGTGAGAGAGGGAGTTCCCCCCGATCGGCCATCGCCAGAAAACGACCGGGGAAGTCGGTTTGTGAGATCGACGGCGGCGTGCCCCATGCGATGCTCCCGGGCGAAATCCGGCGGTGTACGGCGAAGGCGTCGGCGAAGCCTTCAATCAACCAGTTTTCGGGGTCGGAAAAGTTCTCTCCGAACCGGTCGAGCACATAACGATGGACCGCCTCATGCAGCACCAGATAGCGGCGGTAATCGTCGTCCGCCCGGCGATGGACATAGATCGTCCGACGATCGATCGGACAAAAACCGCCGGAGTCTTCGAGATGTTGGGAAAACACGCCGTCTTCACGTATTTTTTCAACGTACGAGGCCGCATCGGCGAAGAGCTGCACCTCGACCTTTCCGACCGGTGGAGGGTTCGCTGCGGTCGATTCTTCCGGCGCTTCGGAAAAAAAGCGATCGAGCCTTTCATGAAGCGATTCCAAAAGGCTGGCCGTCGCCGGAGCATCGGCTCGGTCGGAAAAGACACGGTAATGAGCGGTCTCGCAGTAAAAGCGGCCTTCCGCGGGACGCGGCTTCACCGCCTGCGTGGAGGAAAGGACCCAGGAAAAGGCAAGGAGGAAGGCGAGTCCCGCCGGAACCGCCCCGCGAACAGGACACGGTCTTGAAGAGGAAATGGTATCGCTCATTTCGTCCCCTTCGGGAAAAGCGTTTCTCGTCGCAATTGGCCGCACGCGGCATCGATGCGGTCGCCCTTGCGGAAGCGGACCTGGACGTCGATGCCTCGTTTTTCCAGCACGTCCACAAATCGACGGACCCGATCCGGCGGAGGAGGAGAAAAATCCAGCTCCGCAACGGGGTTCATCGGCAAAAGATTGACCAGGGCCGTCCGTCGCATGAGCAGGTCGGCAAGCCTTTCGGCGTGTTCCCGTTGGTCGTTGATTCCCGACAGCAAGACGTACTCAAAGGTCACCCGACGTCCCGATTGCAGGAAGTAATCGTCGACCGCCTCCATGACGGACGCGATGTTGTACTTCCGATTCGCGGGAATGAGCCGATTTCGCAGTGCATCGTCGGGCGCGTGCAGCGAAACGGCCAATCGATAAGGGGATTCCAGGGAGGCCAGCCGACGGATCGCCGAGGGAATCCCTACGGTGGAAATCGTGATGCGACGCACACTCACGTTCCACCCTTCCGGGGAAGCGACCGTCTCGAGCGCGCCCAACAGGGCCTCAAGATTCAAGAGCGGTTCGCCCATCCCCATCACCACCACATGCGTCAGCTTTTCATCTTTCCCCAGTAACCCTGAAAGATGAAGCAACTGCTCGAGGATTTCCCCGCGGGTCAGATTGCGGACGAACCCGCCCAGTCCGCTGGCACAGAAGACGCACCCCATCGCGCAGCCGACCTGAGTGCTGATGCAGGCGGTTCGGTGGTTCTTCCGGTCGCGAAGCAGAACGCATTCGACGGAGTTGCCGTCGCGAAGCTTCAAGAGCAGCTTCTGCGTTTCGTCGCCTGCTTGCTCGGCCCGGACCACTTCGGTCGTCCACAGCGAGAAATGCTCCTGGAGCCGCCTTCGCATCGACTGAGGCAAATCGGTCATCCCGGAAAAGTCGACCATGTTTTGCTGAAAAATCCATTTTTGGATCTGTTTACGACGAAAGTCGGGCCAACCGGCATCCTGCAGATGCTTCTTGAGCTGCTCCGGGCTGAGTTCCAGAAATGCGACAGGCTGCATGACGCACCATCAACGCAAATGCGCGTTCCGAGATCGAGAAAAAATGATCGGGCGAAGAAGTCGCCCCGCGATGCCGCTATTATGACATCCCCAAAGCGACCGTAAAAGGCCAAACCGGCGATCTCCCGGCGAGAAACCATCGTACGGCATTCTCCGGGTCGGCCGGAAAAACAATCGAGGTCCGAACCTTGCAAAAAGTATTTCGAAAGTCATAATGGGAGGAATCGAGGCTTTCGGCCGAAGGAGCCCGGTGCCGAGGAGCGATCCGGTGACCTGCTCCGCCTCCCTTTGGACCGAAGTCGGTGCTGTGATTTCCCGACCGTTGATTCATCGCTCCCTTGGCCCACTTTTTTCTCATCGGACGAATCATTTCGTTTTCATTGCTTATCTTCATGGCTACCACATTGGAACAATCGAACCTCGAACATCGTCGAGACGACCTCCCGACGATCGCCATTCGAAACATCCTGGTTTTGGTGGCCCGATTTCTCAGCGGCGCGAGTGTGCGTTGGGTCGATTCCCAACCGGATCGTTGCCAACGGGTCTACTTCGCCAATCACACCAGTCATCTGGACGCGATCGTCATTTGGGCGGCGCTTCCCTCGCGGATTCGCTCGCTCACCCGGATGGTCGCCGCGAAGGATTACTGGCACGGCGGCCGGCTGCGGACGTATCTTTCTCGTGATATTTTCAACGCCCTCTTGATCGAGCGCAAGAACATCAAGGTGAAAAGCAGCCCCATCAACCTCATGCTGAAGGAGATGGGAAACCAATATTCGGTCATTATGTTTCCGGAAGGGGGACGCACCGAGGGAGATACCATTTCAGAATTCAAGAGCGGCCTCTACCACCTGAGCAAAAAACGGCCCGATCTGGAGCTGATTCCCGTCTACCTGGACAACATGAACCGCATTCTTCCGCGCGGGGAATATCTGCCGGTTCCCATGCTCTCGCGCGTCGTTTTCGGTCCTCCCATGTGGCTCGAACGAGGAGAACCGAAGAACGACTTTCTCGACCGGGCCCGGACGGCGGTGGTGAATCTCAAAAATCTTTGAACCGATCGATAAGCGATCCGGATGGGACGGAAGCTTGAGAACGAGAACACCGGGTGATCTCCATGGATAAAATGACCATCGGACTGCTCGTGGGAGTATTCATCGCCTTGGGGGGCATCACCGGGGCGATCTATCTTCTCAAGCGCAACTCGGAGCACGGAATCGACTCGGCCGTTCTCGACACGTTCCAGGCCCGACTCCGCGCTTGGTGGCTGTTGTTCGGCGTGTTGACCGGCGCCTTCCTCGTCGGTCACACCGTGACGGTCGTGCTGTTCTTCCTCATCTCCTTCTGGGCCTTGCGGGAATACATCACCCTGACCCCCACGCGCCCGGCCGATCACGGAATGCTCTTCTGGGTTCTATTTCTTTGTACACCACTTCAATTCTTCCTGGTCGGCGTCGACAGCCGGTGGTTCCAGTCGCTCACCGGCATCCCTTCCTATCAGGTGTACAGCATCATGATTCCGGTGTACGTCTTCCTGCTGTTGCCGGCGGGAATGGCCATGCGCGGCGACGCGAAACGGTTCCTCGAACGGGTCGCCAAGTTGCAGGCGGGGTTGCTCATTTGCGTCTACTGCCTCAGTTACGCCCCCGCTTTGTTGACGATCGAGTTCCCCGGACCGGATCCTCTGGAAGCCAGCGAAACGGCGGAAGTGCTCGAACACGGCATCGAGGAAAAGGTGGTCGATGCCTTAGGTTTGGAATCGTCGGAGGAAGGCGAGACACACCCCGCCAAGTACCCCCGGCCCACCCTCACCGGCCGACGGCTGCGTCTACTCTTCTATTTCATTCTGATGGTCCAGCTCAGCGACGTCTTCCAGTATCTCTGGTCGCAGATTCCCTTGAAGCACCCCATCGCTCCGAAGATCAATCTATCCCGCACCTGGGAGGGGATCTTCGGCGGTGCCGCGACCACGATGCTCTGCGGCATGGCCCTCTGGTTCGTCACCCCTTTCCCTCATTGGTGGCAAGCCGGGATGATCGCCCTGGCCATTTCACTGATGGGCTTCGCCGGGAGCATGACGATGTCGGCCATCAAGCGGGACCGAGGCGTGGAAGATTACGGCACACTCATCGAAGGACACAGCGGCGTGCTCGACCGGATGGACTCCGTCTGCTTCGCCGCCCCGGTCTTCTACCACATGACCTGGCTCTTTCTGAACCTCTGAAAAAGATCGCCCCGAGAATCACTCTCCCAGCAACCGCTGAACCGCCGTCTCCCCGCTGTGGATGCAGTTGGGAATACCGACCCCGTGAAACGCATTGCCGGCGATCGCCAGCCCCGGAATCTCTCGTTGGCGCTTTTCGATCTGCGCGACACGTTCGACATGCCCCACATGGTACTGCGGCATCGTCTCCGGCCACCGGGCCACCGCATGGAAAATCGGCTCTCCTTCGATTTTCAGAACACGCCGTAGTTCCTCCATCAGCAGGGGAATCAGTTTCGCTTCGTCGAGGTGCGGCATCTCCGGAGCCCGGGCCCCTCCGGCGAAGACCCGAATGAGCGATTTTCCCGACGGCGCGCGGTGAATATATTTCAGGCTGCTGAAACTCCCGGCGAGGATGGGACTCTTCTCGATCGTCGGGACGACGAATCCCATCCCGCGAAGAGAACGCCGGATCTGCTCGTGGTGGAAGGCGAACGTGACGATGGCGGTTCCCGAATGTTCGATTTCCCCCAATCGCCGAGAAAGGACCTCGTCGATCCCGTCGAGCAACTTCGAGGAAACCTGCGCCGGAGTGGCCAACACGACGGCATCGTACTCGTGCCGATCTCCCCGCTCGTCGGTCAGTCGCCATTGGGATCCTCCGCTTCCAGGCAACCGCTCCATGGCGACGATCCCGCAATCGAGATGCACCCGCTCCTCGGGAAGCCGCTGCCTGAGTGTTTCGGTCAGGTGCGAGAGCCCGCTTCTTAGCGTGACGAACATGCTGTACCGGGCGCCGCTTTGGGCGCCGGAATCCTTTTCCGAATCCCGGCGATCGGCGCGCCGCCTCTTTTTCGCCTCCCGCATCTGCCGACGCATCGCCCGAATCAAACTCCCGTGATTCTGTTCCATTTCTCGAAACCGAGGGAGGGTCGCCAACACGCTCAGCCGGGTCATATCCGCGGCGTAAACACCACTGATCAACGGCTCGACCAATCGCTGGAACACTTCGCGTCCGAGACGCCGGGAAACGAATTGGGCCATCGATTCATCACCGGGATCGCGCCGCTTCGGCAAAAAATATTCCAAGCCGGCCCGCATTTTTCCCAGAGGGCTGAGCACCGGCGTGACCGCCAACGGCCACATTTTTGTCGGCGCCATCATGAGAAAACCGTCCGGCAAGAGATGAAGATTTCCCTTCCGGACCACATAGGTTCGCCGGTAATCGGGATTGGTCGTCACCAGATCGTCTTCCAGTCCCAGACGCCGGCACAGGTCGAGCCCCCAGGGAACCGTGGTGATGAAATTATCGGCGCTCATCTCCATCTGGAAACCGTCTCGATGGATGGTCGAAAGCACTCCGCCGGTGCGGGAAGATTTTTCCCAAAGTTCCACTTCGGCTTCCCTGGACAACTCGGTCACGCGATGGGCGGCCGCCAAGCCCGTGATGCCGCCGCCGACCACGGCGATTCTACGAGGAAAGGAGGGCGAACTTGAAGAAGATGGATGACTCGATTCGGGGGAAATCACGAAAAAACTCTGCTTTCTGGGAAAAAACCATCAGGCTCGCGGCCCACTCAAGAGATCGCAAGTTCTCGGTCCTTAAAAACCAAACCTTGCCGAGGCCGGACGACCCGGAAAAGGAAATTCACGGTAGCCGGCCAAGCCGGCCCGCGAAAGGCTCAAAAAAAGACGAAGGGAGGGAGCAGGACGATAAGCCGGGTTCTGTCGACGCGATTCCGAAAATCGGATCTCGCGGGATGGTCATTTATCTCGATGACCGGTTGCCCGGCCACTCTAGCGGTCTACCCGGAAGCGAAAGACGGACCGGACCAGTCCGCACCCCCTAATGGGGGAGCCACTTCCTGCTTGACCTTGCTCCCGGTGGGGTTTACCGAGCCGGAACGGTCACCCGTCCCGCTGGTGAGCTCTTACCTCACCGTTTCACCCTTACCGAAGTCGCCGAAACGACCTCGGCGGTTTGCTTTCTGTTGCACTTTCCCTGGCCTCGCGGCCGGTGGGCGTTACCCACCACCGTGTCCTGTGGAGCCCGGACTTTCCTCCCGGCGAAATACGCCGAGCGACCATCTGTCCTGCTCCCTCATTCGTCTGATTTTTACGGCCGCACAAGCCTCGTCCCGAGGAGCAAGGCGGTCTCATTTTTGCAAGTACGATCGTTAGCCTATTCTATCCCCCATTTGGATCCAAAGGAAGGCCGTCCACGATTCCACGCCCGAAGGAAGCCCCCAGAAAAAATCACAAACGATTACATAACAAAGGCTTACGACATTCTCGCGAATGGCGTTATTTGGTCGATTTCTCCCAGGGCCGCGACCAACGTGGGGGAGATCTTCGAAAAGAAACCAAGGCTTTTTTCTCGGTTTGGAAAAAGAAACTCAATCTTTAGATTCCAAGAGACGATACTGCCCTTGTTAAGATGAATCGATTATTCCGATTTTTCCGGAGGCGCAAGATGAACCGGTCGCTCATGCTGTTGTGGATGAATCTGGCAACTTTTCTCCTTTTTTTCTCTCCTCTCCTGAGAGCGGAGGAAGAAGACAAGGCCGAAAAGGAATCCCTGCAGCAACCGCTGATGGTGGAGAACATGGTCGAAATGGAAAGCGGGGTGCTTCCTCCGATGGAACTTCCCAGTTGTCAGGTCGGTTGCGGACCGGAGACGAGCGCATGCTCCGCCACACCAAGCTGCGGCATGAGATCAAGTTGCGATCGACGGTCTTGCTCCTGCACCACCGGCGGCGGTTTGTTCACGGCCGTGGGACGGGGAGACTTCGCCGACTATTTCAACCATCTTTACTATGATTGCCTCGAATTCGATCCCTCCCGAAAGCGTTGCTTCAGCGGGAAAAACACCTTCCGTGGTGGCACGCTCATCTTGGAGCGATCGAATCCGGGATCGGTCCCCTTGGTCGGAACCACCGCAGGCGACGTGATCCGCCTGAACGCCAACGATTTCGATTTCAATTTTCGTGGAGGCTACGACTTCTCCTACACCCGACATCAGATTCTCCATCATCCTTTCTGGGATGTGGAAAGCCGGTACTTTCGAGTCGATGACTTCAACGCATCGGTCCCCGGCAGCCAATCCGGCAGTTCCTCGTTCGCGTTGGGAGTGGACGAAGATTTTACGCAATTCGCGACGCCCCTGGGGCTCGGCGGATCCGCCGGAAGCTGCGGCGCCTCATATTTTTCGCATCTGGACGGAATCGAACTGAACGCCAAACGCAAACTCTTTTGCGGGTGCGTGAATTTCCTCGTGGGGGCGAGATTCGTCGAGCTCGATGAACGCGGTGCGATCTATTGCGATCTCGGTGCCGAGGCCGAATATTCGCAGAGCCGCTCGATCAATGACATGTACGGGATCCAAATCGGCGGAGAGGCGGTGATTCTCACTTGGCGTCGCTTCTCGTTCGAAGGCTTCATCAAGACAGGGGTGTTCACCAATGAAATCGTCACCCATCTCAGCTATTCAAATACCACCGGCACCCAAAATGAAGCCGCCGCGACCGCCAAACACACCTCCTTTCTCGGGGAAACCGGCCTGAGTTGTGTTTGTCGCTTCACCCCGCGGTTGGCGGTACGTGGTGGGTATCAATGTCTTTGGTTGGAGGGGGTCGCCACCGCGTGGGAGCAGATTCCCGGCTCGGACGTCGGGAGTGGCAACGCCGCGATCAACACCGACGGAAGTCCCTTCTACCACGGGGCACAAATCGCACTCGATTATCGCTGGTAAGGCAACGAACTTATTCATGTTCGCATCAATCGTGGCTCCTCGGTTCCATGCAGTGACGTCCGTGAGGCCGGGCTCGCGCTGTTCGCCCGGGGTTCACGATGGATGCGACGCTCAACCATAAGGGTCCTGCCGATCGGGAACGGTTCTGCCGCTCGTTTCCTTTTTCCCGATCGAATCGTCGAAGCGAGCCGTTCATTCTCTGGCAAACGGCGAATGTCGAAAAAAATCAACGATTTTTTTCCGGTCCGGGAACGTTCCATGACCTAGGGTAAAGAAACGAACCTTTCGGGCGTGTCTCCTCGAAGGACGAGCAGCCCAAGCGTTTCCCCCAAACCACAACCCCCGAATGGACGTCGCCAAGGCAGCCCCCTCGCTCTCAATCCCAGGATGCTCGGGCATGGAGTCTCTTCACCCGAAGAACGATTGCCGCCTTGTCGACCCGGTTCACTTCCTTCCCCCATTCCTTTGAAGATAGAGGTGTGCTCATGGCCGAGAAGAACAAAGTTGACATGCAGGAGTTGAATTCCCTGAACGAAGAGATTCAGTCGATTGAAGAAGCCGAAGATACGCTGAAAAACATGTATCTGACGTTCCGATTGGGCAATGAAGACTACGGAATCGAGATCCGATATGTGACGGAAATCGTCGGCATGCAGAAGATCACCGAAGTGCCCGACATGCCCAATTTCGTCAAGGGCGTGGTGAATCTCCGCGGCCAGGTGATCCCCGTGATCGACATGCGTCTTCGCTTCCATATGCAATCACGAGAATACGACGAGCGAACTTGCATCATCGTCGTGAACATCAACTCGACACAGGTCGGACTGGTGGTCGACACGGTGAATGAAGTCCGCAACATCGACGAGGACCAAGTCTCGCCTCCGCCGAAAACCGCCGGAGCGGACAGCGCTCAGTATATCCAAGGCATGGGAAAAGTAGGCGATGAAGTCGTCATCCTGCTCGAAGGCCAACGGCTCTTGTTCGAAAAGGAACTGGCCGCGTTGGTATAAGGCCGGCATGCATCTTTTTCATCTGCGAGAAAAACCGATGGAAGTGTTCCCGATTGGGGCGCTTCCATTTTTTTTGCGAGGGATCGCCTCTTTGCACGGTGCCGTACGGGGGGCCGTCGGCCGATGGCATCAGGCACACCCCAAGGCTCGCCCGATCTGTCGAACCGCCTGTTTCAGTCGAGCTTCGTTCTCGACCAGGGCCAGACGGAGATAGCCTTCCCCGGCGGCCCCGAACGCCGCTCCGGGACTCACGACCACATCGGCTTCCTTGAGCAACTTCATGGCGAAATCGAAAGACCCCATTTGCTGCATCCACTTCTGGGGAATCTTCTGCCAGACGAACATCGTCGCCTTGGGCCGCTTCACGGGCCAGCCGAGTCGCTCCAGGCCATCGCAAAGCACATCCCTCCGGCGCTGGTAGATTTGCGCCTGTGCTTCCACCGCCGCATCGGTATGTCGCAACGCCACGATCGCCGAGATCTGGATCGGCGTGAACATCCCGTAGTCGTAGTAGGTTTTGATCGAAGCGAGCGCCCGCACCATCTCCGAGTTACCGGCGCAGAAACCGACCCGCCAGCCGGCCATATTGTACCCCTTGCTCATCGTGGTCAGTTCCACCCCGACGTCGAACGCCCCGGGAGTGGCCAGAAAACTCGGAGATTTGTATCCATCGAAGCAGACATCGGCATAGGCCAAATCGCTGACGACCATGAAACCGTGCTTCTTCGCCAGGCGAACCAGATCGACGTAGAATTCCTGCGTGACCACCGTCGTGGTCGGATTGTGAGGATAGTTGACGATCACCAGCTTCGGCTTCGGGTAGAGTTGCTCGCAGATGTTGGCGATACCGCCGAGCAGTTTCTCGGGATCGGTCACCTCCAACAGCAGTTCGCTCGCCGAGGCCATCGCCACGGCGTACACGTGCGCCGGGTAGGACGGCGCAGGAACGATCGCCGAATCCCCCGGTCCCAGAAGCGCCAGACAGAGATGGCTGAACCCGTCTTTCGAACCGAGACAGGCGATGATCTCCGACTCGGGATCCAGCCGGACACCGTAGTCTTTCAGATACTTGCTGGCCATCTCGCTGCGCAACTTGGGAACGCCTCGGGCATGACTATAGCCGTGAACTTTCGGATCCCGAGCGACTTCCGCGAGTTTGTCGACCACCAGCGATTGCGGGGGATCGGTCGGGCTGCCCATGCCGAGATCGATCACATCGCTGCCGGCACGACGCTTTTCGTACTTCAGCCGATTGATCTCCGCGAAAAGATAGGGAGGCAGCCGCTTGACCCGTTCGGAAACATTGATCTGAAACGGCCTCTGCCGATCCTCCGGATGTTCATCGTGAATCTCGTTGCTCATGTCGATCCCATATCCGATATTTTCGAACTTCCCCTCGACAAGTCGCCGATCGTTTCCCGACGATGATCCTCAAGGATTACTGAAATGCCGATCCACAAATGATATCAACTCTCCAGAGGCTCGAAAAGGACCCCATCGAATTCGGAACTCCCACCCTAAGAAAACTTGTTTCCCGGTGGAATAGGCCTTATGATGGAAGGAACCTCCAGGCGGAAACCGATCCCTTGCGGGCTCTTCCCCTCGCTCGGCTTTGTTTTTTCTCGGTTTCCCAGCCCGGAATCGCACATCTTCCCTCAATCGATTCGTCAAAGGACTCACCATGATGAAATGGATAGGATTCCTTCACGCCTCCCTTGTTTTGCTCGTTTTCCATATTCCCCTCGCCTGGAGCGAATCCCCTCGAGACGAAGGTCCTCTCCTCTTCCAACAGCGAAGTCAAACCGTCACCGAAGAAGGCATCGACCGGGTCGATTTCCATTATGAAACCGTTCGTTGGGATGCCTCGAAAACGGCGGTCATCGTGTGCGACATGTGGGACGATCACTATTGCCCGTCGGCGGCTGCTCGCGTGCGGGAGATGGCTCCCCGCATGAACGAGGTCCTCAAGGCGGCCCGGAATAAAGGAGCTCTGATCATCCATGCTCCCAGCGGGACGATGGACTTCTACGAAGGCACCCCCGCAAGGGAACTGGCCAAGGAGGCGAAAAAGCCTCCGATCCCTGAGGAACTGGTTGAGAACCCTCCTCCGAAGAAGTGGGCCTCGCTCGATCCGGAAACGGAGCCTCCGCTGCCGATCGACGATTCCGACGGCGGTTGCCCTGAGGACGTCCCCCAGAAAAAAGTCTATACTCGGCAGATCGAAACGATCGAGATCCTTCCCGGCGACGCGGTCAGCGACAATGACGAAATCTATTATCTCCTGGCCCGGCGGGGGATCGACAACGTCGTCATCCTCGGCGTGCACACGAACATGTGCGTGCTGGGGCGACCGTTCGGCATTCGGCAGATGGTCCGTTACGGCAAAAACGTCGTGCTGATGCGTGACATGACCGATTCGATGTACAATCCGGCCATGCCGCCGCAAGTCTCCCATTTTCGAGGGACCGAATTGGTGGTCAACCACATCGAGAGAAACTGGTGCCCGACGGTCACTTCGAGCGATCTGATCGGCGGCCCGGCGTTTCGCTTCGAGGCCGACCACCGACCGCATATTTCGATGCTCGTCAGCGACGACCATTACTTGGCCGACGAAACGCTGCCCCGATATGCCGAGCATCTTCGGGATGACTATGGTTGCTACTGCACCGTGCTCCACGGCGAAGGCACGGCGAACATCCACGGCATCGAAGAACTGGAAACAACCGACTGTCTGATCGTCTACATTCGGCGGCTGGCCCTTCCGAAAAATCAGCTCGACGCCTTGAAACGCTACGTGGCCGATGGCGACGACCTGATCGGATTGCGCACCGCCAGCCACGCCTTCGACACCAAGGGGAATATTCCCGAAGGAGCCGCCAATTGGGTCGAATTCGATCACGACATCCTCGGCGGAAACTACCACAATCACGGCTCCAACGCTCTGGGAACCGATGTGGAACATGTCGAGAGCCAAGAGAATCACCCCGTACTTCGCGGCGTACAACCCTCCAACTGGCACAGCACCGGCTCGCTCTATTGGACCTCACCGATCGCCGACGATGCCGTGCTGCTGCAAACCGGCTCCTCCGAACAGGGCCAAGACGAACCCCTCACCTGGGTGCGACAGCGCAACGGTCAGCGGATCGCTTATTCGGGACTGGGGCATCCCGATGATTTCCAGGTACCGGCGTTTCGGAAAATGCTGGCCAACCTCGTCTTCTGGACGATGAATCGCCAACTCCCCGATTAAAGCGACCAACTCACCTCCCCCAATGCCCCAGAGCGCCTCTTCGCAGGATTTCTCTCCCGGGACATCTTCTCCCGGGGGCCCCTGCATGGACCGTGAACCGTTTTCGCTCTTGTATCGACGGTGGATAACCACCTGTTTTTCAAGGCGGAAGGTTGTGGAACAGGCCCTCTTCGATGCAAACTCCCATCATCCTCTTCTCACGTGCATAATACGAATCCCTTCCCCATCTTGCTTTTTTGTTGGAAACGCCTTGGAATAATCTCCATATCCGGCAACCGGCTCCTCCTTTTCTTAATTCCCATTCTTTTCGTCGTGACCTCAAGCGGCACACATGGGCAAGAAATACTGCTTCTACCTCGCAAAAGGGGAAAAAGATAGAAGCCTTACTTTTGTTTTCTCCGATAATGATCAAGGACGCGAACCACCAGAGACTCCCAAAGTCTTCACTTGGCACTTGTTTCCGGTTTCGATCCACTCTCTCCCCGACAGGATAGCCTTCGGCGAACCGTTTTCGCCGTTCAAGCTTTTTGATCATTCATAAGGAGGAATGCATGTCCTCGACAATGCAGACAAACTCATCCGATGGTACATGGTCAAATCCTTCGTCGGAACTCCGGCTCCTGCCCTCCCATCGGCGGCATGACCGGCTCGTGCGAAGTATGACGTGGACCCTGCTGGGAATGATTGCGCTACTGCTTTTCCTATTGATCTGGCCCGAATTCGCGCTCTCGCAAGACATGCGGTACATCCCCAAATCGCCGCTGAGCATTCCGGGCGAAGCCAAACTTCCCGACGAGCCGAGCGAAGTGGGCGGAAGCACCACGATTCTGGTCGACGAGTTGAAAGGGCTGATTTTCGTCGACGATAAGGAGAAGGTGGTCCTCGGCAAGCTCAATTTCCAGGGGATCGATGTCGACGGTGAACTCCGGCTGGTCAAATCGAGTGCGTTCCGCAAAATGGTGGCAAAGTATCTCGGTGGCCCGGTGAGCATCCATCGGTTGAATGAACTCTCTCGAGATGTGGTTCTGTTTTATCGCCGCAACGATCGGCCGGTGGTCGATGTCAGCATTCCCGAACAAGACATCACCGACGGCGTCGTGCAGGTGGTGGTCACCGAAGCCCGCATCGGAGAGGTGAAATTCGAGGGAGCCCGGCATTTCGACACTTCGCTGTTGGACCGCAAGCTGTGCATTCATCCGGGTCAGCGCATCTCCGAAATGCAACTTCTGGAGGAGCTCCGTTGGCTGAATCAGAATCCGTTTCGCGAGATCGACCTCACATTGCAACCGGGCAGTGAGTTCGGAGAAACCGATGTGGTCTTCCAGGTGAACGACGATCATCCGGTACGGTTCTATACGGGCTATGAAGATACCGGTACGCGGGAGACCGACCTGGAGCGGCTCATCTTCGGCGTGAACTGGGGAAACGCCTTATGGCGCGATCATATTTTCAGTTATCAATACACCGCCAGCCCCGACTTCCGAAAGGTGCAATCCCATTCGGCGATCTACTCGATTCCCATGATCCATCGCGATCAACTGCTCATGTACGGCAGTTACGCCACGATCGAACCGGCGGTCCTCCCCTTTACCAATTCCGGGCTCGCCTGGCAAAGCGGATTTCTCTATCACAAGCGATTGCGGCCGAGAATCTACAATAAAGAGACCCGCTACGAACACCGTTTGGTCGGAGGGTTCGAATTCACCCAAACCAATACCGACCTCGATTTCGGCGGAACCGACGTTGCCGACTACGATGCCGACATCGCGCAGATGGTCTTCGGTTATCACGGCGTCAAATACGAACCATGCGGCTCCTGGGCCCTCGGAGGCGATCTCTATATCAGCCCGGGCGGTTTTTCCCGATACAATCGCGATGTTTTCCTGCAACAACTCCGCGCCGGTGCCCGCGCCGATTACATCTATTCCCGCATGTATCTGGAGCGTTATCGCGATATCTTCGACGGGGGACTGAAGAGCCGAATCCGTCTCACGGGGCAGGTTTCCGACGCGAATCTCATCCCCAGCGAGCAGCTCGGTTTCGGCGGCTACAACTCCGTTCGGGGATATGACTGGCGGCTGGTCAACGGCGACGCGGGCTACATCCTCAACTGCGAGATACTGACCGATCCGGTCTCGCTCGGATTGAACCGTTGGTGCTGCCATGAGCGGGAAGACAAGCTGCAATTCCTATGGTTCTTCGACCACGGCATCGCCATGTACCACACGCTGACCCATAATCAACGTCAACGACTCAACGGCGAAAGACCACAATACGACCTTTACAGTACCGGCATCGGCATGCGTTACATGATGCGACCGAACATCAACATACGTTTCGATTACGGCTGGCAACTGGCCGATCATGTGCCGAACGATACCGTCTCGAGCCGGCCGCACGTGTCGATCATCGTCGCCCGATGAATCGGCGGGAAAACAAGCCCAAAAAAAAGAAGCTCGGTTTCCGATAATTGAAGGGAAATCGAGCTTCTCGTATTTCTTGGAAAGCGACGGGCGGCGATGGACCCTTTGTATCTCAACACCTGTGAAACCGGCAGAAAAAAGGTCCCGGAGCTGAATCCGGCGGAGGATGGCGGGGAACCCGGACAGGCAAGTGTTCAAAAGCCGGACCACTGCAAATGGGTCAAGCCTCTGGAACGAGATCCCTAGAAATCGTTCAGTCCCGTGATATACGTGTGACAATGGGGACAGATGTGATATCCCAGGTTGATTTCACGCTCGCAATTCGGACAGGCTTTGATATGCGTGGAAGTCGCCGTCGTTTTCTTCTTGCGCTGGAGATACTTGGGAGTTTTCTTCTTGGGCGGCGTGCCGTCCTGCTCCAGCGATTCGGTAAACTGCTTCATGATCGACGATCCCGGCGCCCCCAGTATATTGAGGACCGAACTGTCGGAAAGCGCCTTATGCATCACGGGAATCTGCACCTTCGATTTGCATACCGGGCACTTCCCGATTTTTCCCGCCTGCGATTCTTTGGCAGTGAGTTTGTGTCCGTTGGGACATTGAATCTTGATAGACATTGCCCTTCCCTCCTAGCGTTGGCCCAAAAGAGCTGCGACCGATCTTGCGTTTCTCGCCTAGTGGAAACCACTCCAACGCCAAGGACCGTCGGCCCGGCGCGGATGCGAGCCAAATATAAACACCAATGCCTCCGACAAGTTTCGAAAAACTTATCTTGTTCCAGCAAATTCAGCCCCCGGGGAAGATCACCCGACTCGCGGATCGCGAGAGGGTCGAACTCCCCGAATGTCGAAAAAAGACAATTCCTTTGGCGCCAGTTCTCGCGGGCACGGTATCGATATCGAACAGGCCTTTCCGAAAGCCGAATCTTTCAAACTCGTCAAGTCGATCATCTACGCTGCAAAATTCGAACTTCCAGAAAAATTATTGTAAAGAATCCCCGAAAATCAATGGGAAAATCTCGAGGAGGGATTGTTTCTGTTGAGCAGGATGGCAAACCGGGTCGCGGGGAGGACAAAAAATCACGGCAAAAAAGCCGTTTCTTGTCGACGCTACTTGCTCACTAAATTCACTATAAACGATTTGAACAGAGATCTAAAGAGCATTTGGAAAAAGTTCCACTTTTTTTTCACACAAATTCCTGAGACATTAATCCCATGTCATCCGATCAAAAAACTGTTCTTTTGGGGGAACCTTGCCTACCACCTTGGAGACGGAGATCGGCCAAATGATCCGTCGGTCAGGAACAGGCTTCACAAACACTTCCCAAAAAACGACTTACGATTACAAGATCGAGACCGATCCTCGCGGCAATCACACTGGTTTCCCGTCGAAGAACCGTCAGGACACCATGAAGACGATGGCGGAGCCCCATGTGATCGATCAAAAGAGAATTTTTCCCGAAAAAGTCCGGGAACCTGGGCGGCGCCATCCGAAAGGAAAGAGGGTTTTAACGGACCAGATCGAACGCCCACCACGCGAAGGCGACCGGCCCGGCCAGAAGGAGGGAATCGAAGATATCGAGCATTCCTCCGAAACCAGGAATCCACTTGCTCGAATCCTTCATTTGGGCGTCTCGTTTGAGCAACGATTCGGCCAGGTCGCCGACCATGCCGGAGAGGCCCACAACCAGGCCGTAGAGCAGCATTTCGACGATCGAGACGGCTTCGTGATCGGGAAGGTTGTACATCAGCACCGTGAAAGAGAACCAGGATCCCAAACAGGCGAACAACAATCCTCCGACGGCACCTTCGATCGTCTTTCGGGGGCTCAAACCGGGCGCCATTTTATTGCGGCCGATCAGACGTCCCACGGTGTAGGCCCCCACGTCGGTCATTTTCGTCACCACGATCACCGAACAGACAGCCAGAAGACCGTAAGCCATACGAAGTTGGATGAGGAACGAGGAAAGCAGGCCGATATAGATCAAGGCGAAGATGGCCCCGGCCAGATTGATCGTCGTGGAACCGGGGCGTTCGAACCTTTGCATCTCGGCGACGAACCCCAGCAACACCGCCGCGGCGAGTCCCAGGAGCGTCCACACACTGGCGGTGGCCGACCACTGCCAACTTTTATCGATCACCTCTTCGCCGAGCGCCATGTTCAAATCGCGCCAGAGACACCCTCCCCAACAGGCACAGGCGATGATCAGATTCCCCAGATACACGGTCGAACGCCGGGGAAACATATTCACCGCCTGCATCAAGTCGAGTACTTCCTGCGTCAACAGGACGATGCATCCCAAAAAAATCGGCACCAGAACGATCCCGGAGATCGGCGCAATCGCATCGAGTCGACAAATAATCACTAATGCCGCGACGATGGAAAACCCTAGAAGCAAACGCCATTTGAGCATCCGGCTCTATCCTTTTTCACCCTGGTTTTCGCTCTCCTGCTCCCTCGGGGAAGCCAACCCACCGAATCGTCGTTCCCGTCTCCAGTAATCGCGAATCGCGAGGATGAGGTGCTCAGGACCGAACTCCGGCCAGTAATCCTTGGTCACCCAAATTTCGGAATAACTGAGCTGCCAGAGCAAAAAGTTACTCACTCGCATTTCGCCGGCGGTGCGGATCAAGAGGTCGGGATCGGGCATATCGCAAGTATAGAGATGCCGGCTCAGGCATTGCTCGTCGATCGCTTCGGGGTCGAGCGTTCCGGCTTGGGTTTCCCGGACGATCGCTCGGACGGCGTCGACGATTTCCCCCCGCCCCCCGTAATTGATCGCCAGGGCCAGACAGAGCCCGGAATTCCCGGCGCTCATTTCGATCGAGCGGTCCATCTCCTCCTGCACCTCGGGAGGAATGCCTTCCCTTCGACCGATCACCTGCAATCGGACGCCTTGTCGCATGATCTCGCCGCGCTCTTCGATGAGGTACTGCTGAAGGAGCCGCATCAAAAAGCTGAGCTCCTGTTCAGGACGCTTCCAATTCTCGCTCGAGAGGCAGTAGAGTGTCAACTGCCGGACCTCCAAAGCGACGCAGGACTCAACCGTTCGACGCACCGCTCCGACTCCCTTGCGGTGGCCTTCGATTCGAGGCAATCCCCGCGTCTGCGCCCACCGACCGTTTCCGTCCATGATGACGGCGATATGCTTCGGACGCGACGCTAGCGGAACTTCGTGAAGCGCTTGCTTGATGTCGGTCACCGAATGGGACATCGCTCAATCTCTTTCCATCGATTCCATGGGAGGTTGCCCCTTGTCGAAAAAACCCGCAGGGAAAACAGAAGGTCCTCACCGCCGGGCGGTCGGTCTCAGTCGAGGATCGTCTGATCGCGATCGGGCCCGACCGAGAGGATCTCGATGGGGCACCCCACCAATTCGGCGATGCAGTCCAAATAATGTCGCACCGGTTGCGGCAAATCCTTGCGGCGACGAATTCCGGTCAAATCGTCTTCCCAGGCGGGCAAGGTTTCATAGATCGGCTTCACGCGACGGACGTCGTCGACATGACTCGGGAAGTGGTGGATTTCCCGGCCATCGAGTTCGTAGGCCTTGCAGATTTTGAGTTCCGGCAGACCACTGAGCACATCGAGCAGCATGACGGCCAAAACATCCACCCCACTAAGCCGGGCGGTGTAGCGAGCGGCGACGGCGTCGAACCAGCCACACCGACGAGGCCTTTTGGTCACCGTGCCGTATTCGTTGCCCTGATCGCGGATCTGCTGACCGATTTCATTGTCCTGCTCGGTGGGAAACGGTCCTCCGCCCACCCGAGTGGTATACGCCTTGAGAATACCGATCACCTTGGTGACGTGGGCACCGGGGATGCCCGATCCGTTGGAGACGCCCACCCCGGAACTGTTACTGCTGGTGACAAAAGGGAAAGTGCCGTGGTCGATGTCGAGGAGCGCTCCCTGGGCTCCTTCGAACAGAATTCTTCGCCCTTGGTCGGCCTGATCGAGCAGGAAAGTGGTCGTGTCGGCCACGAACGGCTCGAGTCGTTCGGCATAGGCGGCATACTGTTGGTAGATCTTGTCGGCATCGAGTGTTTCGGGCGGCTGGTCATCAGAAAGCCCCTGTAGAATCTTATTCTTGGCGCGGACGATCTCCTCAAGTCGGCTCCGAAAATTCGGTCGATAGAGGTCGCCCAAGCGAACCGCCAGCGACCGACCGACTTTGTCGCGATAGCACGGGCCGATGCCGCGCATGGTCGTCCCGATCGCCTCTCCACCGGCGCAGAGCACATTGAGCAGGCGATCCTCCTCGAAATGCCAGGGAAAAATGACGTGGGCCCGATCGCTGAGCATGAGGTTGTCGCCGACGATGATGCCTTCTTTGCTCAGTTGGTCCATCTCCTCAATCAACGCCGGGGGATTCAACACCACCCCGCCGGCGATGACGCATTGCACGTTGACCGAAAAGATCCCACTGGGAATGAGCGACAATTTATACGTTTTGTCTCCCACCACCACCGTGTGACCGGCATTGGCCCCACCTTGGTATCGCACCACGATTTCGTGCTGTCTGGTCAAATAGTCGACGATCTTTCCCTTGGCTTCATCGCCCCATTGGAGCCCAATCACACACGTTGCCGGCACGGCGTTCCCCTCTATGCTTACCAAATGTACTTATCAAACAACTTCAACGAATCTCAATTGTTCGGCGCAAACCACGTTTCCTTCGATGACCTCGAAAAACAGTCGTAAAAAAACAAAGGTCTCGACAGTCGAAATCGCTCCGCGTTCCCCACGGGCTGATCCCTTAAAGGTATCCGAAACAACAGACCAAACTCTCCAATCGTACCACCTTTTCAGATTTCGTTCAAGGACCGAAAAACCGCAAGCAAGCGGAAGAAAGCGGTTTGGCCGAAGGTTTGCCCGAAAAAGAGAATCACAGGAAAGAATCGCGCCCTCGGGGCTCAAGAACTCAGCCGCCGGTGCGTTGCCCGATGCGCGCCGCAACCGCTTCGGCCACCTCATCATGGAGAAAACGCCGGAGCTGCTCGATACCACTGACCGAGGCGATCTCCTTGATCAGCGAACTGGAAACATGGGCAAGTTCTCCATCGGCGATCATGAACAGCGTTTCGATCTCCGGGGCCAGATTTCGATTGGCCATCATCATGGTCAGTTCCGCGGGGATGTCGGTGATCGGCCGGACCCCGCGAATCATCACCTTCGCGTTGCACTCCTTCGCAAAATTCACCGTAAGCCCCTTGAACGTAAGGACTTCCATATTTTCAACATGCGGCAGGCAGCGGCGAATCAACGCGACACGCTCCTCCGGCGAGAACCAGGGGCCCTTGTCGCGATTGATGCCGATCGCCACGATCAGACGGTCGAAGAGCTTACCCGCCCTTTCGATCACGTTCATGTGCCCGAGGGTGATCGGATCGAACGATCCCGGATAGATGGCGATGCGGGGACTCAAGGAAGACATAGGCAGAGGGGTTCAGAAAATCGGGAGGGGGCGATCCGTCATCGGCATCACCGGTTCATCAATCAAAAACCATCGGCGGATTCTCCAGCCGTTCGGCGATCTTGGCGATGATCTTCTCTTCCAGCACCGGATCACGCCCGATCGGAATCCACCCCTGCGAGCGAGGCGAAACTCCGGCCGGCTGCGCCACTTGGCTGAATGATTCATCATACTCGAAAACCGCTCGGTCGGCAATCGACTCGGAAGGTTGGACCAAATCTTCCAAATCCTTATACACCGCCACTTCGACGAGGTACCCCTCCGCTTCCGGAATGACGCGGACCACCGCTCGTCGGCGGATCGTCTGCAAGGTCGATTCCAGTCGTTGCCTGCCCGAGGCGGAATCGCTACGCCAGGGCTCCATGAGGGAAGCGCCGATGAGCGGTTTCGTATCCAACCGACCTTCGGTCAAAATATCGCCGTACCGGCGGACCGGCTCCTCGCGTTCAATCTGAAAATCGTCGTCGATCACATCCACGATCGCCTCCCAAAGCACTTGGGGATCTCGAGCTTGGAGAAAGACCGGATTCTGATTCGACGTGTGCACCGATTGCCAGGGAACAGGCGCGGGGGAATCGATCAAGGCACACCCGGCGAGAAAGCAAAAAACTCCCAAGGAACAAGCCGACCACCGGAGCGGCGAACTCGGCCCCCATCGGACGGAGCGACGGGACGAGGTGCATTCTTTCCTCCCCGCTTGGCGAGAGCATGTTTTCCGCAAAAGGTATTCGAAGGTTTTCAGCACTTTTTTGATCCTTGATTCATCACGTGATACCCTCCCGCGCTTACCAGCGAAGGGAGCAGCCCACGCCCACCGAGTCGGTTTTCACCCAGGGAAACACGGCGAGGTGCCGGCGATCCCAGTCGGTCGCAACCACCACTTCGGAGGCGAGGACCGCCAACCACCATCCCAAAAACGCCTGAGAGAGATAGTGCGATTCGCTGTCGATCCGCTGCCAACAGGGAAAAAGACTCATCCCCACGAAAGTGGCCTTCCACAATAATCCGTCATGCAGGTGGGCCGCTTGCAACAAGGGGACCGTGGCGATGAACGCATGCCCACTGGCACCGTGGGAGTCATCGAAGGGACGCCATCGCGATCCCCTCCCCTCGTTCGGCCGCGAAGCTCCCAGGCCGTATTGCAACACCCAGAGCATTGGTCCGCCGACCAGATAGCTCCGAAACGACCGTTGGCTCCAGGTGGCCAATGAGCTCCCCAAGGCCGAAGTCGGCGAGCCATCGTGCCATCCCCCTCCCAAATAGGTCAACGCAAGCATTCCGGGAACCAGGTAATGCCCCTCCCCCATCCATTTCCAGCCGGCTAAAAAACCACTGAAATCGCTATCGTTCACCTCGCGGCGATTCCAGTCCTGAAAATCGGAATCCAACGATGTATTCGCCAAGATCGCCGCCAATCCGACACCGAGGCCAAGCGTCGCCAATGGTCGCCGGGTATAGAATCGGCAGTAATCGTCGCATGTGGCATGGATCAGTTCTCCACTGGTCCGCCAGACCGAAACGCAAGTACATTCCAGTATCGGGAAAGAACCGTACCGACGGCTCCCGCTCCGACTGCAATCGCACTCGGAAGGAAGGAGCGTGGGCGATTCTCGGCATCGGCCAGCGAACGACGGCCCGTGATCGGCGAAAGAACTTCCGACGAAGGGCTCTTCTTGGTAATGCATCGAGAAGTCCTGCGAAAGGGCGATCCTTCGTCGGGAAGACGGCTGGAGGATGGTTGGACTCCTCTCCGCTGAAATCGCCCATGCCT
The DNA here is from genome assembly GCA_964632505.1 of uncultured Planctomycetaceae bacterium. Lineage (GTDB taxonomy): Bacteria > Planctomycetota > Planctomycetia > Pirellulales > Thermoguttaceae > CAZWCE01. The sequence continues at coordinate 149,223 of CAZWCE010000011.1, forward strand.
TTTCCTCCCCCACGGTCGGCAATCTGAGCGTCTCTCCGCCCTGGAAATCGAGCCCGAGGCTCGCGTTGGCGGCGAACATCACCAAAAGGGTAGATCGGAAGAAGCAGGGAATTCGTCTCATCGAGGCTCCAAGAAATCGACTTATCGCGCATCCCGTTTCAACGGCGCACCTTCGCACCGGGAACTCTCTCCGATTTGGCCGAAAAAGGCAAGATCAATCGCCCAAATTCGAGCAGGTTGGTCGGGGAAACCACCGGGAAAAGCCCTCTCGGACAGATTCCTGGGTAGAGCATCCTCTTTCGATCGAGACCGCCGGTTGAAAAGGTCCAAGACACGACTTTTCCTGTTCTTCGCATCTCCCCCGCTCCAACTACCGGAATTCCATCGGGGGTGTTTTTTCGATTTTCGAAAACCAATCCCCCACGGCATTCGTCATACTCACTGAAGACGAGAACGGTAGGCACCGCCCTCGAAATGGCCTGCCCCCCATTCTCTTGCTCTTATTGAGCGCCATATATATAGTGAACCCGGGGGGAACAGCGAAAGCCCGGCCTCACGGGCCCCACTGCATGAACCGAGGGGACGCTATTGATGCGAACATGAACAAGTGCGGTTGCTGCTCCGTTTGCTCGGAGCCGTTGGATAAACGCGAACGCCTAGCAGGATTGGAAATCACCATGAAACGAAACATGATTCCCGCGGTGTTTCCGCCGCAAATACTTCCGACCGTTTCCCTTCTGGGGCTGCTTGCCCTGCTCGTTCCTCCAATCGCATTCGCTCAGGGGGTATTGGTCGTGACTTCCGGCGAGCACGTCGTGCGGCTGCCGCGCCCGCATCACTGGCCGCCGCATCCTCCGCATCCCCCGTATCCTCCCCGTCCCCCACGGCCGGAACCGCCGGAGATTCAGTACGCGATCGAGGCATTGACGGTCGACGGCCATCTGCACGACCAGGTCGCCGAGGTGCAGGTCAGCCAAAAGTTCAAGAACACCGGCAAGAGAACGCTGGAAGCTTCGTTCGTCTTTCCCCTGCCTTACGACGGCGCGATCGATCAGATGACGCTGTTGGTCAACGGAAAGGAGATGCCGGCCCGACTGCTCGACGCCAAGGAGGCCCGCGAGGAGTACGAATCGATCGTCCGCCGAAACCGCGATCCCGCCCTGTTGGAGTGGATCGGCACCGGAATGTTTCGCACCAGTGTTTTTCCGATTCCCGCCGGCGAAACCCGTACCGTCACGCTGCGATACACCCAGCTTCTGAGAATGCAGGACGGCGTGACCGACTTTCTCTTCCCGATGAGCACCGCACGGTACACCTCGAAACCGATCGAGAAATTGGAGATCCGTCTTTCACTCCGAACCGAGGATCCGATCAAAAACATCTACAGCCCCACCCATGCGGTGAAGATCAAGCGACCCGAGGAGGAGAAGGCGGACATTACGTTGACCGAGAAGGACATCATCCCCGAGAACGACTTTCGTCTGCTGTACGATCTCGGCAAGGGCAACGTCTCCTCCAGGCTGCTGAGTTATCGCCCCGATCCGGAAAAGGACGGCTACTTCCTGCTGTTGGCTGCCCCGAAGATGAAAACCGACCGGAAGAAGCCCGTCGAAAAGACGGTGCTGTTCGTACTCGATCGTTCCGGCAGCATGTCGGGCGACAAGATCGAGCAGGCTCGCGAAGCACTGAAGTTCGTCCTGAACAACCTCGAAGAGGGCGATCTGTTCAACATCATCGCCTACGATAGCGAGATCGAGGAATTCGCCCCGGAACTCCAACGTTATAACATGAAGAACCGCAAAAAGGCGATCGCCTACTGCGAGGGGATTCGCGCCGGAGGCAGCACGAACATCAACGAGGCGCTGCTCCGGGCCATGAAACTCGTTGAAACGCAGAAACGTCCCACGTATGTCCTTTTTCTCACCGACGGCCTTCCCACAAGCGGCGAACGGAACGAGACGGCGATCGTCGAGAACATCGAGAATGCGAACGACGTCCGTGCCCGCGTCTTCCCCTTCGGTGTCGGATACGACGTGAACAGTCGTCTGCTCGATAAGATCGCCCGGAAGAACTTCGGTCAGACCGAATACGTCCGTCCCGATGAGGACATTGAAGAGCGGGTCAGCCGGCTGTATCACCGCATCAGTTCGCCGGTATTGACCGATGTGGAATTGGCGGTGGAAATGAAAAACGAATCGACCGGTTCCCCGATCAATCGGGTCTATCCGAAAGGCCCGTTCGACCTGTTTGCCGGTGAGCAACTGGTCATGGTCGGTCGTTACGATGCGCACGGCAAGGCGACGATCCGACTCGAGGGCGCCCTCCGCGATGAGGTAGAAAAACACGAATTCCCGGCACGGCTGGTCGGTGAAAGCGAGACTTCACGGTTCGCTTTCATCGAACGCCTCTGGGCCCAGCGGCGCATCGGCGAGATTCTCGATCAACTCGATCTGAAAGGCGAAAATGAAGAGCTGATCGACGAACTGGTCCGACTCTCGACCCGACACGGCATCCTCACACCATATACTTCTTTTCTGGCCGATGAGAACACCGATCTCGATGAAGTGGCGGAGAATGCCCGACGTACCCGCGGCAACCTGCGTGCTCTGGAGATGGAATCGGGGTACGGCGGTTTCGCCCAACGCAACTTCAAGAGTTCACTCCAGCGGATGGGGCAGGCCGGTTCAAAAATGCAAACCGAAGCGCTCAGCGTTGCCGATTCGATCAACACGACTCCCGCGCGGCCCGGTGGAGCCGCCGGAGGCATGGGCGGAGGCGGCGCTGCGCCGGGAGGTCAAATGGACTACAGCTTCCAGGTGGTGCCCCCTTCCTCATCGCGAACACCGCGGGCCAATGCTTCACCGAGTGGAGCTGAGGAAAAGAGCAAGAAGCAGGATGCCCGTGAGTTGGCCGGGAACGTGCGGAACATCGCCGATCGGGCGTTCTATCTGCGAAAAGGGCAATGGGTCGATGCCACGTTGACCGAATCGCAAAAGGAAAAGCCGATCGAAGTGAAGCAGTTCAGCGACGAATACTTCGATCTGATCGAAGAGGGCGGTCGTGAGGTGGCCCAATACCTGGTCTTCGACGAGCCGATGCTCCTTCGGATCGAAGATCAGGCCTATCTGGTGAAACCGTAGTCGCGACTTCCCAAGCGTTCCGCAGAAAGGGCCGGCCTCCCACCGGCCCTTTTTTTCGTAGGGATCGCATCCCCAAAACACTTGCCGCGTCCTTTGCGCGACCATCCCCTCGGGAACAACCGCTTTCGCGACAAGAAACGCGCTTCATCGACGACGCAATGGCCAATCTAAGTATCCATTTACTCTCCCGAAAATCGGTTGAACCAAGCTCGTTTTTCAAAGGGGAGCTTCTCCTTTTGCTTCCCCTGCTCCGCCGGCACTCCGACGGGGAGGAGGATCGACACTTCGAGATGGTCCGGCACGCCGAGCAACTCGGCGATCTTTTCGTCCCGATTCTCCGACTTCAGCACGCCATCGAGCCAGACGGTGGCATACCCCAAAGCCGTGATCGCCAGAAGCATGTTTTCGACGGCGGCGGCACGATCTTCCGCGGCGAACGACATCCCCTTGAACACCGGTCGCGGATCGGAAATGCAAACTATCATCGCCTTGGCGGTTTGGCAGAACGGTTTGCCGAGCACGTCGGCGATTTCGGAAATCAACTCCGCCCGATCGACGATCACGAAGGAGGTCGTCTGTTCGTTCCTGCCCGAGGGTGCCTGGATCCCCCCCTGCACGATTTTCCGCAAATCCTCTTCAGGGACGGGAGCGTCGGCGAAATCGCCTCGGTAACTACATCTTTTATCGATCGCTTCGAAAAGATCCATGGATGTTTCCTTCCTCGTTTTCGTGTGACCTTTCGCCGTGACTCATGTTCACCCAAGGCGGTGAGTCCATCTTTCCAGCATTTTCTCCCGTCGGGGCACCTCTTCCGATGATCGCCCTCGCTCGATCAAGCGGCATTTCCCCTGAGCGTCGCTTTCCGCCATCAGTAATTTCTCGGCTTCACACCAGGCGTTTCGCCGTAATGGATTTGGACCGGCATCCCCTTCCGGGCAATGGAGATCCTCGCCGCTTCGGTGACCAGTTCGTTATAAGCGCTGTTGGCCGGAGTGGCAAGCATTCCCTGCCGATCGATCGCTTCGATCCGTTGCCGTCTTTTCCGAACGGCGACGTCGGGATCGGTCTCATCGGCCGCCGCTTCATTGACCGATCGTGCCGCGGCAAGCAGCGATTCGATCGATTCATACCCGTAACCGATCGGCTTGAGCCCCTCGCCTTCCCAGGGAACAAGCCGGAAATAATCGGGGCTGACGAATCGGAAGGGAACTTCACTCTGCCCTTCGAGATAGCAATGCCGAACGCCGCGATATTGATCGTCGTGTTTGAGCACCGCGGCACTTCCCTCGCCTTCGCAGTAGAGCACCAGGCATTGGTCGTTCGCCCCACCACCACGATCGGGGTATCCCAGCCCGTCGGTGACGCTCATCACCGCGTCGTTCTCCCAAACGACCTGTCCCGCCGACCAGAGATAGCCGATATTGCCGTTCGGGAATGTTCCTTCCACTCCCCGCACACTCACTTCGACCGGAAGCAGACCGGTGATGAAGTGTACCAGATCGACATAATGACACCCTACGTAGGTGAACGGGTCGCTGTTTTCCCGGGTGAACCAGTTCTGGAAATTGGAATGGCGGTAATGGTAGGGCTCGATCATCTTGGCTTCGCCACAACGGAACTCCCCGAGACGTCCCATGCGGTATTGCCGCCGTGCGTCGAGCGAGCGCCGGTCGAGACGCTTGTGGTATTCGATGCCGACAAAGAGGCCTTTTTCCAATGCAAGCTGCTCCAGGCGGGAGGCCTGCTGGAACGTCTGCACGAGCGGCTTGACGGCCAGCACATGCTGCTGGTGTTCCAGAGCACAAACGATGATTTGTTCATGCAAATGATCAGGGACCGCCACGATGACCAACTGATCGGGCTTCGCTTCGGCGATCATTCGGCGATAGAGATCCGGATGGCGTTTCGTGGGATCGGTCTCCAACGAGGGATGGGCTTCGAACTGCTGGTTGGGGAACGCCTCGGCAAGGGCAGGATCCGCCGCCAACGACCTCAAATGGCGGCTGCTGGTCGCGCAGATCCGAATCCGCCCGACACTTCCCTGACGCTGCAAATGATAGAGCGAAGGGAGGATCTGATCGCGGGCGATCATTCCGCCACCGATCATCAGCACATCCATCGGTTCGCAATCTGTCGGCTTCGACATGACGGCATTCCTTTTAGAGTAGAAACGCAAAGAGAAGCACGGCGACGACCGGCCCTCTGCGGAAAAAAAAGTCCCGCCATGAATCCGAAAAAGGACGAAACCATGTGCGGGACCCCAAAAGATCTCGGTATCAGCGAGATAGTGCCGAAAGCAACGATCACTCTTCCTCTTCGGCCATTTCCGCCTGGGCGATGATCTGCTGCTGGACGTTGCCGGGAACGACGTCGTAGTGACTGAACTCGAGGGAATAGCTCCCCTGCCCTCCCGTCACGCTGGCCAACGTACGGCTGTAGGTCGTGACTTCCGCCAACGGCACCTCGGCGGTGATGGTCTGCATGCCGCCGCCGGCAGACTCCATGCCGAGCGGACGTCCCCGCCGTCCGGAAAGATCGCTGTTGATATCTCCAACCGCGCTCTCGGGAACGGTCACTTCCATCTTCACGATCGGCTCGAGAAGACTCGGCTTCGCTTCCATGAACACATTCTTGAAGACCATCGACCCGGCCGTCTTGAACGCCTGTTCATTACTGTCGACCGGATGGTGTTTTCCGAAGTGGACTTCCACGCAAACATCCTGCACTTGGTATCCGGCGATGACGCCGCGCTGGAGACGTTCGTTGAACCCTTTTTCGATCGCGGGCAGGAAATTACTGGGAATCGTTCCGCCGACGATCGAGTCGATCCACATGAAGTTGTTCTCTTCCTGGTAATGGAAGTCTTTCATGGAGGGAAACTTCTCGGAATCGTTTGCGAAGGCTTCCGGATCGACATCGCGCGGGAGGGGATACATGCGGATATGGACTTCCCCGAACTGGCCGGCTCCACCACTCTGCTTCTTATGCCGGTAACTTCCGTCGGCGGGAACCTGGATCGTTTCCCGATAGGGGATCTTCGGCTCCTTCGTTTCGATCTCCACCTTATCGCGGCGTTTCAGCCGTTCTTGGATGATCTGCAAGTGCAACTCGCTCATGCCGGTGATGACCAACTGCTTGGTTTGCTCATTGCGATCCTGGTGGAAGGTCGGATCCTCTTCGGTGACCTTGGCCAAGGCCCCGGAAAGCTTCGTCTCGTCGCCGCGACTTTTCGGAGACGCGGCCAGGCCGACCATCGGGGTCGGGAACGGAAACTTCGGACGCGCGAATTCCCCGAGCGTCGTGCCGTTGTGCAACTCCTCGAGTTTCGCCACGGCCACGATATCGCCGGCGATCGCTTCGTCGACCGGAATCGTCTCGTTCGCTTGAACCTTGAATAACTGGGCCAGCTTCACTCCCTTCCGGGCGGTCGAGGCTTCGATGCTCATGCCCGTCTTCAGCGTCCCGGAAAAGACGCGAAGAAAGCTCAATTTCTGAACGAACGGGTCGATCCGCGTCTTGAAGACCTGGGCACACACCGGTCCGGAGGGATCGGCTTCGAGCGTGACCTCTTCCTCGGCCTTGGTCGCTTTGCGTTCGATGGCCGTCGGCGGCAATCCACACAACGCCATGGCGTCGAGCATCTCCTTCAGGCCGGCCTGGGTCTTCCCCGACACGCAGACCATCGGGATGAGCGTTCCTTCGAGAATCGCCTCGCCCATCAAACGGCCGAGTTCCTCGTCGGTGGGCTGATTTCCCTCGAAGTAGCGTTCCATCACTTCTTCGTCGGCCATGATGATCGATTCGATCAGCGTTTCGTTGATCTCACTCGGATCGACGACCGCGCTGGAAGTATCGTCGGGCAAATGGAGGGTGTCGGCGACCCCCTTGAAATCGCCGCCGATGCCCAAGGGGACATTCAGAAGCACGCACTCGTTGCCGAAAACTTCCTGGATGGAGCTGATCAGCGATTCGAACTCGATGTTGTCGGCATCCATCTTGTTCAGGATGATCATCCGACCCAGCCCTGCTTTGCCGGCCTCGGCGAAAACCCGCCGGGTATTGACCTCGATGCCGCTCTGGGCATCGATGACGATCGCCGCCATATCGACTCCCCAAAGCCCGCCGATCGTCTGCCCGATGAAATCGGGATAGCCGGGCGTGTCGATCAGGTTGAAGTGCTTGCCGGAATGATCGAAGTGAGCGACACTCGCCTCGATCGAATAATTGTGCGTCTTTTCCTCATCGTCGAAATCGCAGATGCTGGTTCCGTCATCGACGCTCGCGGGCCGCTTCACCATGCCCGTTTCGTTCAGGATCGTGTCGGCGAGCGTGGTCTTCCCGGCTCCGCCATGTCCACAGAATGCGATGTTTCGAATATCATTCACTTGATACTTGGCCATAAATACTTCCCCTTGAACGAAATGACGATTCAATGATTCGGCACGGCGGCGTCGACCGTGATCCGGCGCGGAGCCATGGCGTATTCTCGGGCGAAAACTTCAAAATTCGTAGGCGTTTCGGCCGCCGACTCAACCATCGCCGGCGACGCGAAGGGCCTCCTGCAGTTCGATCGTTCCTTCGTAGAGGGCCCGTCCGATGATGCAGCCGTGAAGGCCCGCTTCGGCCAACCGCTTCACGTCGCCGGTCGTCGTCACGCCTCCGGAGGCGATCACCGGGATGGAAACGGTCTTCTGCATCGCTTCCATTTCCCGAATATTGGGTCCCTGCATCATGCCGTCGGTGGCGATATCGGTGTAGACCACCGCCGCCAGTGGTTCCCCTTCGAACTGTCGGGCAAGTTCCACCGCCGGTGTTTGACTCGTTTCCAACCAACCGTCGGTGGCCACCATTCCCTCACGAGCATCGATGCCGAGCACCAGCTTCTCCGGAAACCGGCGGCACATCCGGCGAAACCAATCCGGTTCTTTCAGGGCAAGCGTCCCGACGATCAGCCGCGCCGCTTCCTGGTCCAGAAGGGTGCGAATCGTCGTCTCACTACGGACGCCTCCTCCCAGCTCGCAGGGGATGGGGACCGCCCGGCAGATTGCCCGTATACTATCTATATTGTGCGTTTTTCCGTCTCGGGCACCATCCAAGTCGACCAAGTGCAGTCGCTTGGCTCCCGTTTTGTGCCAGTGGACGGCCATTCGGGCGGGATCATCTCCGTAGACGGTTTCCCGTCCGTAATCGCCCTGACACAGTCGGACACACTGTCCTCCCCGCAAATCGATGGCCGGCCAAATTTCCACGGCACCCCTCCTACGGGCGGATTCCGAACACACATTTTGGAACAACCTTCCCCGTGGCACCTCAACGGTAGCCGGCCGAAATCTTGCTTGCGCCACCTTGATGAATCGCGCGGAACATTGCACCTTCGATTGTGTAAAAGGGCAAATTATGCCATATCTGACCCGCCTTCGCAAGGGTCCCCTCACAGGATCCTAACGCGGAAAGTTATTATGCCCCAGGGTGGTGTAAGAGTTGGTGCTGCCAACGCACGGGATCGACGAGGGGAGCGTTCGGCGGAAAGAATAGCTTTCCCAAGCTTCAAGCGATGGGTTTTCCGGGTTGCAGGAAAAGCTTGAGCTGAAGAAAAAGGAGTGCTGATCACGGAGCTTCGAAGCGCCGCATGAGAATCGCCGAAGCCTGACCTTGCGGATTCCATGCGAGCTTGACGAACGCCTCTCCGGCAGGCTGATCGGCCTCACGCACCACGGCGACGGGACATTCCGGATCGCCGGTTCGGAAATTCAGAACGGGAAAGAGCCGATTGTTCGCCAAGGCCAATATCGAGGCGACCAACTCCACCGCACCCGAACCGGCCCCGAGATTGCCGAAAAAGCTCTTCGCCGCCACCAACGGCAAAGCCGACGAACGAGGTCCCAGGGCCGCTTGAATCCCCTTCGCCTCCTCGATGTCGCCCGCGTAGGTCGCCAAACCATGGGCGTTGAAGTGCCCGATCGCCTCGGCGTCGATCTCTCCTTGATGAAGTACGTTGGCCAGCGCTTGGGCGATCGCCTCGCGGCATTCGCCCTGGATCAAGCAGCCGGAGGATAACCGGCAGGAAGCGATGTAACTGCCGCTGAGCACTTCGCCGTAAATGGTCGCACCGCGAGCCAGGGCATGCTCTGCCGACTCGAGAATGAGTGAGCCGGCCCCTTCGCCCAGCACCATGCCGTGACGGTTTTTGTCAAACGGACGACTCGCCTCTTCCGGGGAAACACTGGCCCTTGCCACCTCCTCCTTCTGGACCGCATGGATGAGCTTGAACGGCTGCAGACGGGATCCGGTCGCTCCGACGAGCATCAGGTCGGCCTTGCCTTGTCGGATGGCATGGACCGATTCGCCGACGACCGCCCCAATCGACGCCTCCCTCAAAGTGATGGAATTGTTGGGTCCGAAAAGTTGGTTGTAGATGGCGATGTGACTGGCCGGCATATTGGGGAGAAACTTCAACTGCCAAAGCGGATTCATGTGCCCCATACCTTCCCGGGGCCAACAGGCGAAATCGAATCCTCCCTTCTCGCGACAGGCCTTGATGCCGTCGATCAATTCCTCGGGCGTGGTGAGAATGTAATCACTGCCGAAAGAAACACCAATCCGACGACGATCGATCGAATCGAGATCCAATCGGGAATCGGTCAAGGCGTGCTGCGCGGCGGCCACGCCCATCTGGATCTCGCGAGACATGAGCTTCAGTCCCTTGCGAATCGCCTTTTTGGTGGTCTTTTCCAACGGACCGAAGTTGTCGATTTTTCCTTCGAAATCTTTCGCCGGGGCGGCATATCCGATGGGAAGAGGTTTCTGGAACTCCGGCGCATACGCCACCACGCCGCTACGCCCCTCTTGCAACGCGTTCCAGAGTGCCTCGGGGGAAAGTCCCAACGGGCTGATCACGCCCAGCCCCGTTACGACAACCCGTCTTCGAGCAGATTCCATAAATGCTCCATCCCTTTATAATTCCATGGCTCTTCACGGATTATAATGGCTAGTGCCGAAGTGCAATGATACGCGAATCCAATTGTCATGCATAAAAAGTGTTCGATTCGTCCCCTGCTTCGGCCGGAGCCATCTTCGCCTCGCACCCGCACGGCCGCAGGCCTCCAGGAGGCGGAGATGGTGGAGGTCGCAGCAGGGAACGCCCCCCCCTGCTTGGGTTGGTGAATCCGAGCCGAGCCAATCGATCTCGACGACAAGG
>CAZWCE010000012.1:0-136105 GCA_964632505.1 uncultured Planctomycetaceae bacterium
GCTCCGGCCGAAGCAGGGGACGCATCGAACGCTTTTTACGCATGACAATTGGATTTGCGTATCATTGCACTTCGGCACTAGCCATGAAAATCCGTGAAGAGCCGAAAAAAAAGACCGGGAGTGAAACAGGAGGTTCTCCTGCATCCATCGATTGACGAATCGCTCGGTCGAAAGTGGAGGACAATGTTTCTTTCCCGAGGCAAATAAAAAACCCCATTGACTGCGTCTCATACGCAAATCAATGGGGTTGGAACAAAGAAGAGGCCGTTATGAATCGTTCAGGATGATCGTTGGAAATAAAAGAGATGATACGTGGTTTCTCACCGTCGAATGGACCAAAAAAAAAGATCCGAATGATGAATGACCGGGAGAAAATAAATCCCTCCTCCATGGTTCCATAGCCTTGATCTTATAGATTAATGAGACGGATGTCCAGCTTTTTCTCCTCTTTTTTGCTTTCCGAGGGAAAAAAGTGGAAAAATATCTCTTTGCGATCCCTTCTTCTCTGGGTGGGAAGTTTCTTTCGCTTGGCTTTGTTCTTCGATCGTCGATTGTTCTCGCTTGTCTTCCGCCTCTTCGCTCCCTGATGCCACGGCGTTTCTTCTGTTACAATGAGGGCGTGTATTGGTCCGGGACCAACTGGTCTCGGTGATGTTCTCCGTTCTCGGGGGCCGGCGGGCCCGGTTTCCCGGCAGGACGGTTCCCCTCCGGACGAAATATCTTCGATGTCATTACAGGATCGCTCAAATATGTCTGAATACATGCAAGTATGCCGAGAGGCCGCGCTATCGGCAGGCCATCTTCTGCGGGAATATATGGGAAAAGTATCGGTTCGTGAGAAAGGATGCGCCGATCTGGTGACGGAGGCCGACTTCGCCGCGCAGCGGAGGATTCAGGAGATCGTTCACGCCGAGTTTCCCGAACACGGATTCCTCGGCGAAGAAGAGATGGAGACTCCCAACGCCGAAGAGCGGGAATATCGCTGGATCATCGATCCACTCGACGGGACGACCAACTACGTTCATCAGGTGCCTCATTGCGCGGTTTCTCTCGCGTTGGCAAAAGAAACGGAACTACTCGTCTCGGCGGTGTATAACCCTTTTACGGAAGAGTTCTTCACGGCGGAAAAAGAGATGGGGGCCCTGCTGAACGGAGATCGCTTGGCGACCAGTGAGGTCGAAGCATTGCCGGAATCGCTTGCCTGTGTGGGCTTTCCCACCTCGACGCGCACGGACTCTCCCGATTTGAAGGCGTTTTTGGCCGCCTTGCCGAAATGCCAAGCGATCCGCCGGACCGGATCGACGGCGCTGAATCTTGCGTATGTCGCCGCCGGACGATTCGATGCGATGTGGTGCTACAGCGCGAAGATTTGGGATTATGCCGCCGGCATCCTCTTGGTCCGGGAAGCGGGTGGCGTCGTGACCTCTCCTTCCGGGGGAACGATCTCATTCGAACATCCCACGGTCGCCGCTTCGGCTAATCCGACGCTTCATCGGAACGTGCTCGAAATGCTGCGGGATTCCAATGCGGACGAATAGAGGCGCCGAGCAAGGGTGGCCGAGAGTCGAGAAAAAAAGCGAAAGCCACGGATTGGTTTCCGGAGCCTTCGCTTTTTTTCGAGGGATGATCGCTGATCGATGACTCAGAGCCAGCCTTCACGGTAATCGGGCTTGATGAGCGTCTCCGCTTCGGGGGTGTTGATCGCCTTCATGTTCGGGCCATCCCATTCGATCGGATGCCCCAGGCGAACCGCCAGGTTGCCAAGGAGCACCACTTCGGTGAACGGACCGGAGTTGGAGAAGTTCGACAGCGCCGCCGGTCCTCCTTTGCAGGCTTCGATCCATTCCACGTCTTCATTGGAAGTTCGAGGCAAGGTTTTGGGGGTCTTTTCCCGGAAGTCGACAAGGCGATCTTCCGGCAGGCAAAGCCATTCCATCTTTCCCCGATTGAACAGGAGTTTGCCCTTGTCGCCAATCAGAGCGGCTCCGAATTGCTTGGTCCCTTGTTCTTGGGAGAGATTGAACTCGGCGAAAATTTCCGCGGGCGGGTATTCTCCTCCTTTGCCGATTCCGTCCCACCAGTGGAACTTGAGATCTTCCGCGCTGTAAGGCCCCTTCGGGAAGGTGTAGGTGACATGGGCATGCAGGGGAGCGGCCAGCGGCGTGTTCCCTTCCTGGGTGGCTTCGACCGTTTTCGGGTACGCCAAATCGAGCGCCCAGTAGGGCATATCCATGATGTGGCAGCCCATATCGCCCAGCGCACCGGCGCCGAAATCCCACCATCCACGCCATTTGAAAGGGCAGTAGCCTTCGCCGTAGGGAATCGACTTGGCCGGACCGAGCCAGAGATCCCAGTGCAATCCTTCGGGGACCTCCTTCGGCTCGGGACGTTCGGTCATCCCCTGGGGCCAGATCGGGCGGTTGGTCCAGGTATGGACTTCCCGGACTTCCCCGAGCAAGCCGGCACGGAGAAGTTCCACCGCGCGGCGGATGGATTCCCCCGCATGGGCCTGGTTTCCCATCTGAGTGGCGACCCCGCATTCCTTGGCGGTTTCGGCGACCCGTCGGGCTTCCCAGATAGTGCGGGTGAGCGGTTTCTGGCAATAGCAGTGTTTCCCCATTCGCATCGCGCGGACCGCGGCCACGGCATGGACATGGTCGGGCGTGGAGACGGTGACCGCGTCGATGTGCTTGTCCTCTTGATCAAGCATCTTTCGGAAATCGTGATAGAGCGGTCGATCGGGATAGGCTTCGAGGGTCTTTTTCGCCCGTTTGGCATCCACATCGCAGAGAGCGACAATCTTGGCTCCCGCTTCGTCGGAACCTTTGACGTCGGAGGTCCCCTTGCCCCCGACGCCGATCGAGGCGACACCGATCTTGTCGTTCGCTCCGAATACTCGTTGTGGCACATACATGCAGGTCGCGGCGGTGGCGAGGGTGGTGGTTTGCAAAAATCTTCTTCGAGTGACGGTCGTTCGTTTCATAGAGTATCTCCGAAAAACGTGGGGTCTTCAATCGGATCAGCGTGAATCACAAAAGTAAAAGTTCGACGATTTCGAGGGGACTCGAATCAGGGGATTCTACTCCTGGGGGCGTAATCGGGATTCGGTTTCGGCATCTTCGCATCCAGACGATCGAGCCAGTCGTGCAATTTCTTTTTGAGTTGTCGGGCCTTTTCGGGATGGGTCGCGGCCAGGTCGTTCTTTTCTCCGAGATCGTCGTCCAGCCGGTACAGCTCGATGTCGTCGTCCTCGAAAAATTCGATCAGCTTCCAATTGCCGTGACGAACGGCGGCGCCGGGGGGCCAGGCCGATCCGTGATAATGCGGATAATGCCAGTAGAGGGTGTCGCGCTCGAGCGAGTCGTCTCCTTCCAGAAGCGGAACGAGGCTCACGCCATCGGCATGTTGCCGAGGCATCGCCGGCAGTCCGAGCAACTCGAGCAGCGTGGGATAGAAGTCGGTGCTGACTACCGGCTCATCGCAGACCGAACCGGCTTCGGTCACGCCGGGGACCCGCATGATCAGCGGGACGCGGATTCCACCTTCGTAGAGCCAGCCTTTTCCCGCGCGGAGCGGCAGATTGGAGGTCGGACCGATGCCGCGATTGCCACGGAGCGTGGCCAGGCCGCCGTTATCGGAGAAGAAAATGACAATCGTCTCTTGCTCCAATTGCTGCGAAACGATCTTCTCGAGGACGCGGCCCACGGCAACATCGACCGCGGCCACCATCGACGCGAACGCGGCGTTGTCCTGACGGAGTCGGGTCTGACCGTTTCCCTCCTGCTTGCGGGGTGTTTCTCCCGCAAAGGATTCTTCCGCCTTCTGCCGGAAATGGTCGATCTTCTTCCGATACGCCTGGATCGGGGTATGCACATTGTAGAAGGATAGATACAACAGGAACGGGCGCGAGGGGTTGCGTTTTTCGAGAAAACGCAACGATTCCTCGGTCAACCGCTCGGTGAGGTATTCTCCCTTTTTCTCGGCTGAGAGACGTGGATTGGTATAAGGGGCGTAGTAACCGCCCATCGGCGAACCTTTACTCCAGCCGCCGATGTTGATGTCGAAGCCTTGGTGCTCGGGCCAGAAAGCCTCCTCTTCGCCGAGATGCCACTTGCCGGCGAAAAATGTCTGATAGTTGTTCTTTTTCAGCGCTTCGGCCAGCGTGATTTCTTCCAGCGGCATGTTGTGGGTGTCTTGGGGAATGATCAACTTCCTGGAATCGCGTTTTCCGGACATGCCGGGAATCCAATCGGTGATATCCAATCGCACCGGATGCTTGCCGGTCATGATGCTGCCCCGCGTCGGCGAACACACCGAAGCGGCGGTGTAGGCGTTGGTGAACTTCATTCCCGATTGGCAAAGTCGATCGATATTCGGCGTCTCGTAGAATGTGCTTCCGAAGCAGGAAAGATCGGTCCAACCGAGGTCGTCGACCAAAAAGAAGACGATGTTCGGCCCCGATTTCGCATCGGAACGCATCTCCCCGGCGAGAGCATGCACGGAAATCGAAAAGAACGACCATGCGAGCCAAAAGAAAGAGATCAATTGAATAGCGATCCATCTGGGATTCCCGGTCGTCATCATGTGTTCTCCTTGGTACGGATTCATGGTCGCACAAAGTAGTGATTCTATGTTTTCTCCATTGATCCCCGGCGTGCCGACCTTCACGATGGTTGCCCTCGATTGAAGATTGGCGCCGCGCCACGTTCCATCAACGAACTCCGAAAAACGATTCGAATCGAGATCCGCCGAAAAAACCGCCTCGATGGCTTTTTCTTCGGTTCGCAGGCGAAGGGGGATAGCGTATAATATAATGGATGGTTCGGGGCGATTTCAAACGCTTGTGTCGATTTTCTTTTTGCGCACGAGTGTCGGAACCCGAGTCCGGCCCCATATTTCGATATGTTCCGCCATGTTTCTTATTCATTCCGGAGGATGCGTTCCCATGATTTTCCAGAAGTCCGGTTTCCTGTTTCGCCCTTATTCATATTCATCTTACACCGTCGCGTTGATCTTGGCCTGCCTTTTCGCCACGACGGCCGGGAAAGCAAGCGCGGTTTCGAGTGAGGTTCTCCAAGAGAGACGCGAGATTCCGATTCTCGAAGAGGTCGACGTTCTGGTCGTGGGCGGTTCGACCCGGGCCGTTTCGGCGGCGGTGGCGGCTTCGCGAGAGGGAGCGAGGGTCTTCCTGATCACGCCGAAACCGTATCTGGGAGAGGATCTCGCCGGATCGTTGCGGCTCTGGCTTCCAAGGGAGCAAACCGTCAAAACCCCCCTTTCAGAACGTCTTTATGCCGAACTCGAGAACCCTTCGTTCTCTGTTCGCCAGAGCGTGGAGGCAACCTACACCACCAGTATTCCCCCCTCGGCGAAACATCCGGATACGAACCCGCCCTCTCTTTTGACCGACGGCAAGGCGGGAGACCCTATCGATACGAGTGTACAGTTTAACCAAGATGTGACGCTCGACTTCGAGTTGAAACAGACGACGGAACTCCAGGGAGTGCATCTGGCCGCGCACGATCGTTCCCATGGTGAGGCTGCGGTCCATTACCAGATCGATCGGATCGAGGTCCTTGTTCCTCAAGGGGAAGGCAACTGGAAGAAGGTGGCGGAGGCGACGCCTAAGAATCGTGCTCGAACCTATACGATCGATATTCCGGTGAACATCGAAGCCGAAAAAGTTCGGCTGAACATTACCAAAAAGCCTTCTTCCGGGAGGATTTTGCTGAGCGAGGTGTCGCTCATTCCTTCCGAGAAAGCGGAAAGGGACCAAAACGTTCAATCGGATCGGCCCCGGGCAATGTTGCGTCCGTTGGCGATCAAGAAGGCCTGCGACGATGCCCTCCTGGAGGCGTCGATTCCATTTCTCTACGGAAGCTATCCTACCGCGCTGGTCGAGGAGATCGATCGATCCGGCAAGATCGCCGGACTGGTCATCGCCAACCGCGCAGGGCGGCAAGCGATCCTCGCCAACGTGATCGTCGACGCCACCGACGACGCGGTGGTCGCGAAAATGGCGGGGGGACGTCTCGAGAAGGTCGAGGATTCCCAACGCCGGGCAAGACGGATCATCATCGGAGGAACGCTTCCGAAAGGAGATGTGGCGAATGTCCCGTTGGCCGAAGGGGAATCGCTCCGGTGTCGGCTGGTGGGATACACCGACCCCGGGGGAAAAACCGGGGGGGTGTATTATCCTTCCAACCAGCGAGATGCGATCGAAGTGCCGTCCTCGGCTCATGAAGTGTACGAATATACCGTTTCCTCCGATTCAGCCCGTCCGGCATCGCTCCTGGAGAAGAATCGTTGGGAGCAGCGGGTTCTGGATCTCACCTTCCGAACCGGCCAGTTGAGGGGAGGGCTGATTCGTCATGAACCCCAAGCGGCCCTCAAGAAACGGGGCGCATCGCCGGAGAAAGATCCAACGTTTGATTCGGTTGAAACCGTTCCCGAGAAGCTGTTTTTTCAGTTCGAATCGGAGACTTCCCGGTTTTCGGATCTGTCTGCGATCGGCGTGTTGAGTGACCGGGCCGATGCGGGGCTGTTGCCTTCGAGAGTGAAACTCGATGTTTGTCAGTGGATGGCGCTGGGGCGGAAGGTAGGGCGGGAAGCGGCTCGTCGGTCGAAGAGAGCGAGTCGCGCGCAACGCCCCTCCGTACTTTCGACCTCGGCGGATGTCGCGTCCGAGGGAGGAGAGACCGAGACGGTGTTCGCTGGAAGAGTGGAGGAGGTGTTGCATGGACCGCGACCGATTTCCAGATCGTTGCCGGTCGTCCCTTGCCAGGATCGGAAGATTCCCGCGATCGAGCCGTTCGACGTGGTCGTGATCGGGGGCGGCACGAGTGGCGCTCCGGCGGGAATCGGAGCGGCCCGGAGCGGTGCCAAGACGCTCGTGGTCGAGTACCAGGAAGGTCTCGGCGGGGTGGGGACCTTCGGGCTGATCGGGCGGTACCATTACGGCATGCGGATCGGCTTCACCGAGGAGGTTCCTCCGCAGGGCAGTGAAGATAAAATGGAGTGGTGGCGAAGCGAATTGCGTCAAGCCGGCGCCGAAATATTTCTCGAGTCGATCGGCTGCGGAGTGCTCATGGAAGGCCATCGCGTGACGGGGGCCGTCATCGCGACCGAGCAGGGACGCTATGTCGTGCCGGCGAAGGTGGTGATCGACGCCACCGGCAATTCCGATATCGCCGTCGCAGCGGGCGCACCGATCATGACCGTCGATTCCGAAGACATCGCCATGCAGGGCGCCGGCTTTCCCAGCCGGGAGTTGGGAGCTTTTTATACGAATACCGATTACTTGCTGATCGACGATGCCGACATGATCGACACATGGCGTGTGTTGGTCGATTCGAAGCGGAAGTATCCCGAGAGCTTCGATGTGGGCACCTTCCTGCAGACGCGGGAACGCCGCCGCGTGGTGGGCGATTATATTCTGTCGTATCTCGATCAGATGGCTGAGCGGACCTATCCCGATACGATCGTGCTCTCCCACAGCAATTACGATTCGCACGGCTACCCGAGTCATCCCCTGTTTTACGTGGTTCGCCCGCTGGGAGAGAAACGTCCGGACGGTGCGGAGGTGTTCACGCCCTATCGCTGCTTGTTGCCGCGTGGAATTGAGGGATTGCTGGTCATCGGGCTGGGGACGAGTGCGTACCGCGATGCGATGGCCCTGATCCGGATGCAGGCCGATTTGCAGAACCAGGGTTACGCCGCCGGTCTGGCCGCGGCCCAGGCGGTCGAGGCGAAGGTGCTTCCGAGAGGAATCGACGTCGATCGCCTGCAAGAGAAACTCGTGGCGAAGGGAAATCTTCCGGAAGAAGTGCTCACGCATGGGGATTCCTTTCCGGTCTCCGAGGAGACGCTCCGGCAAGCGGTGCGGGAATTCGCCGGCGAAGGGCCGAACAGTAAAAACACCGCCCTCATTTTCGCTCACCAAGAGCGGGCGCTCCCGATGGTCGAGGCGGCCTATGAACAGGCGGAAGGAGAACGGAAGGTCGATTGCGCGATCCTTTTGGGAATTTGCGGCCGAGACACGGGGGGACCGTTGTTGATCAACGAACTGGAGGCGATCGAGACCGATCGATCCGGCATCGGGTGGGATCCCCGCAAGCCGCTCGGCCGGATGGCGGAGTTCTCGCAACTGCCCACACGTATGGACGCGCTGATTCTCGCGTTGGGGCGATCGGGCGAAGAAGCGGGAATTCCCGTCATCCTGAAAAAAGCGAGTACCCTTTCCCCGGAGGTCTGCCTTTCGCACCATCGGGCGGTTGCCCTGGCGCTGGAGACGTACCACCGGGAAGATATTGCCAAGGTGCTGGAGGACGTTCTCAGGCAACCGGGCATGATCGGCTATGCCTGGACCGAACTGGATGAGAAACCGACGCGACCGGATGGCTCGGAGATGACGCGGATCGAACCGCTTCGGGAAATCATGCTTGCCCGGGCACTCTACCGCAACGGGGACGATGACGGCTTGGCCGAATCGATCCTCCGGGCCTACACGCAAGACCTCCGTGGACTGTTGGCCCGGCACGCCGTCGGGATTCTGGAGTCGGAGGAAGCGGCTTCGCGAAAATGATAACGGTACGATAAGATGGATCCTCAGGGATCCTTCGGCGTGGCGGTCAGGGAGAGGTTGCGGATTCTTCCCGCCACGTCGAGCATGCCGGTGACCTCCCAACCGAAGTTCATGCCGCCGATCCGGTAATCGTCGGGGTTCTTCGAGTCGGTGAGATATCCTCTTTCCCAGGCGGTTTGGAGTGCCCGGCGGATCATCGGCAGGAGTTGGACGTCGATGGTGATCCACTGGTGATCGCGGGCGTCGCGGTTCTTGTATGCCTCACCGCCGGGAGTGTAGATGAATTTCCCGGTCGACTGCTTCTTGTCGGACCCCCGATCGCGGGCCATGTGCGGGACGGGGATTTCGTATCGGGCATCGAACATGGGAATGCCGAACCAGAGATAATCGCCGAAACCTTCAGATTGACGATTCAAGTTCTGCACCGTCAGAAACCCGAGAAATTGGGCCGTGTGGCGCTTCGGATTCCATTGTGCCGTTTTCACTTGCTCGCACTTCTTGAGTTGATATTCCAGGTGGAGATGAAGGTTCTCGAGATCTCCCAGCGGCGGATGTTCCCGGGCACGCTGTTGCATTAACAGATGGGGCCAGGGATCGCCTTTTTCAGGGGCTTCGCCGTCGTATTCCAGGGCCCCCTCCACGGCCAGTTCCAGGTCGAAAACGGTCAGTTCCCGGTGGCCGAAGGTGATCGATTTGACGGAATCGGAAAAGACCACCGCCCCCGATTTCAAGTACCTTGGGCCTGCGCCGGCCAAGCTATCGCGGCTATACCACTGGGCGAGAGACCAGGCGGGTTCTTCTTCCGTTTCGCGCGGCTGGAGCGTGCCGATGATCTTCTTTCTACCGGGAGTCGGGTCGAGCACCCGGACTCCGTTTTCGAACGAGGGATCCGCGAGTAGGGCGATGGCGTTTTCTTCAGACCTCACGAGGGAGGTGGGAATTACTGAAGCAAGGAGCAGAAAGTAGAGCGGCAAGCGGTGCATGGTCGTTCCCATTCGACGAAAAGGGGCTGACGAGAGAGTTTCGACTTGACCGTTCGAGTCCGGTGAGCAAGATGTCTATCGCTCCGGCCGCTGATTTTTTTCGAACCAGCTTCGCAGGAGTTGTTCGCGGCGTGTCGGCGTTTCACTGGGCTGGAGGTCGGCCCGGTCGGTCGTATGTTCCATACTCCAGCCATGAAATTCCCGAAATGCGTGGTACGACCAGTCCCACTCTTCTTCCTCGAAGATCTCGATCACGTCGCGGAGATAACGGTAGGCGGAATTGTCGGGCGCCCAGCGGATGGCGGAGAATTCTCCCACATAGAGATGGACGTGATACTCCTTTTGGAAGTCGAGCGCCGGTTGCATCGCCAAGCGGAGACGCTCCTTATCCCACATGACGCCGTCGATCTTGCCGGGGTAGCGAATCCCCGCCGGGTCGTTGTCTTCCATCTGGAACTGGTGGGTGAATGCGTGCGGCTGGTACATGTGGAAACTGTAGATGACCCGATCCAGATCGAGGGGGATCATCTCGTCGAATCCTTTGCAGGTTCCCCAGGGGCCGGGCTCGAAGACGATCGGTTTTCCGGGATCGATCCGGCGGATGATGCGGGTCGCCTCGGTGGCCAGCTCCGGCCAAGTCATGAGTCCTTCCGGCTGGATGCTCGGCTTGACCGGTTCGTTGATCAGATCGTAGGCGTAGATGATCTCCTTGCCCTGGTAGCGTTTGGCGATCATCTCCCAGATTTCCAGGAACTTCCGCTGGTAATGCGGTTCGGTCAGCATCCGGCAGACGCCTCCCTGGCTGCGGCCTCCCGGCGGACAGTGGAGATCGAGCAGGACGAGAATGTTGTGCTTTTCGCAAGCCTCAATGGCCCGATCGGCGTTTTCCAACGCCCCGGCGAGCCACTGGTCGTAACGCTCGAGATCGGCGGCCCACTCTTCGGCCTGTTTCATCGGTACCCAGTTCAACTGCCAACGGATCTGGTTGACGTTCCATTTCGCCAGGTCCTCGATGTTCTTCTCTTCGAACTCGGGACCGAGCATCACGCCCCGCAGACGCGGCAACGCATGCCCTCGGAAATGGTCCCCCATTCTCACGTCCTCGGGCGCCGTAAATCCGGAGGTCAACGTGACCTCATCGAAGAAGACTTTCCCGGTCGATCGTTCCAGCCCCAGCGTGAGGGTGACCTGCTCGGTGTCG
This sequence comes from uncultured Planctomycetaceae bacterium, assembly GCA_964632505.1. Lineage (GTDB taxonomy): Bacteria > Planctomycetota > Planctomycetia > Pirellulales > Thermoguttaceae > CAZWCE01. The sequence goes on from CAZWCE010000012.1 coordinate 10,769, forward strand.
GGCGGCAGACGCAACGTCCGCTCGGCGGTGGCCCAGTCGAATGTTCCCACGGGCAATTGAAGCTGGGGGTAATCCACTTTTCCGGTTCGGGTCTCCACGACGAGCATCACCTTGATGCCGTTCCAGGAGTTAGGCGGTTCGCTGACCTTTTCGGCGCGGAGTCGGGCCGAGAGGTTGATCCTACGGGAAGGGAACCGTTCGATGGGAATCGTCTTCCGGCAAGTGATTGATTTCGAGGGATCGTCGTTCTCCACGCGAAGGACGGTTCGGCCGTCCTGCTTCAGGACACGGCCTTGCTGACGGCCCCAGTCGGACAGTGCCGACGGGGCCTCGAATTCCTCGTGGAGCACCACCGTTTCCTCTTCAGCCGGGAGCGTCGTCGGCAATGATAGAAGTAGTAGCAGGAGCGCGCAGAAGGAGTTTGCCGCGGGGATCGCTTTCATCATAGGTTTCCCGTCAGGTGAGGTGATGGCGAAGATGATTCCTTTTCTGCTTAGTCCGTTTGATCCAAGACGACCTCCCGGTCGATTTCGCACTGGTGGACGTAGCCTTCCATGTCGGCCCGGGGACGTTCCTCGAGCAACCGGTGAATGGGACTGAAGGTCGCGAGGATCTTCCGGTAGTCGGGATCGTCGGTCGACTCAAAGATTGCCTTGCCGCATTTCTCCGTACCCCCGGCCTCTTTCGCCAGTGGAGCGAGCAGGAAATTGTTGTCCTGGGGATTCTCGATCCGCGTGTAACACTTGCGGGGAAGGCCATCCTCGTGGCAGGAAACACAACGTCGGGCGGCGACTTCCTGCAGGGTCGGCTCGAGCATCCTCGGCATCATCCGTCGGCTACCGAGTCGGGCCTTGTGATTCGAAGAAGAGGTGCCGTAGTAGGGGATGTTCAGATCGATCCAGAGGTAGACCCGGCGACGTTCGGCATCGGGGACGTCGACGCGCGGTTCGCCGTTTTCATCGGGGTGCCCGGTTCGGATGATATCGGCCAACTTGCTGGCCGGGCTTCCCCAACGTCGAGGCGCGATCTCCAGGACGTTATGTCCGGCGCCGTTGATCGTCCAGATCCATTCGACGTACGGGCTCATCCCACGGGCATGGTCGTAATCGGGCCCCGAGGGACTTCCGTGCTGGATCCAGTTCCATTGGGCCTGGGTGTCGGTGCGGCAGAGCACATCGTAAGAAACATTGAAAAAGTCGGTTCGGTCGCCGCTCAGATCGACCTCTCCCGGTTGTTCCTGAGCGTTGTGACACTCGACGCAATGGCGATCGAACACGCCCTGGACGATCCTCGGGTAGCTGAAGCCGGTCACGCCCCACTCCGGCGGCTGAAGTTTTTGGGCCGCCTCGGGCATGGCGAGTTTCTTCCCGCCTCGCGGGGTCGCGGAATTCCGGTCGGCGTGGCATCCGACGCACCCCTGAACTTCGCCGGGCATGAGATGGGTGAAGCTCCGCATCCGCTGGACGGCGCGACCTTCGTCGTCGAGTGCCAGGAAGTAGATCGGGACTTCCGAAGGGACTTGGAACGCGGCGGAGCCGTCTTCGGCCACGTCGGCGAAGCCCCATACCCGTTTCGGCGCGTAGGTCGCTCCGCAGGAAACCAGTGGAAATTGGAAGCCGAATACGGCGATATTCCGCATGCCTTCGCCGTCGAGTTTCTTATTGTTCTGAGGGGTATGCGTGCTTTTTTCGATTTCCTGTACGACCGCGATCTGCTTGATTTCGCCGCGCTCGACTTCCGGGGTGAGTCCATTATACACATCCTGCATGAAGAGCGTCGCCCAGGAGCCGGTGACGCTTCCATCTTCCGGGAGAACCGCTTTGCGATCCATGACGTTGCCCGAGAGCACCGGCGGCAATTTCTGTTGCCGGATCGGCTGCGGACAGTAGTAGCCCAGACCATCCTCGGCGGGATAGATGAGCGAAACGGCGTTGGCCTCGAAATCGCGCAGTTGAATCGTCCCGCCCTTGGAAACGAGGAACGTCTCCGAATCGAGGGCGAACGGCTTCTCGTACATACCGTAAATGCCGCAGGAAAGCATGCCGTTGCCGAATGGTCCCGCTCCCATGCGATGGGCATCAATGTCGATTTCCGGCGTTAGGTTCTTCACCGCTTCTCGGGCATTGGCTCCCACGGCCGGGTCGATCGCCACGATGCCCCCTCGGCAGGAACCGTTGTGATTCGTCGCGGTCGCGATGACTTTGTTGGTGCCGGGGACCGGTTGGGCGTCCATGAAGGTGCCGGGGGTGATGACGCGATTGCCGTAAACACCCGTCAGGCCGGTGCCGTCCGGATTGATCGCCCAGAGACTCTGAATCGGGCAGGCCGGCCGATCGACGTATTCCCAGCGCGTGTAGATGATGCGGCCGTCCTCGAGGACCGAGGGGGTGAAATCCATCAGGTAGTTCGCCGAGAGGCGGATCTGACGACTTCCGTCGCGGTCCATGCGATACAGCACCGGCGAGGTCACCACGTAGCAATAGGCATAGGCCGGTTTGCGGTCGGAGATGAAGGCGATGCCTCCATCGGGGAGCCAGCAGGGATCGAGATTATTGTAGGGGCCATGCGTCAACTGCTCCAGACCGGTACCGTCGATGTTGATGCGGAAGAGGTGATAATTGTGCAGTTCTTCACGGTGCTGGGAGATGTCTTCGATATGGGCGACCGGCCGCGAGCGCTCCAGCCCACCCTGGCGCATGGCGAAGACGATCTCCTTTCCGTCGTAGGAGAGGTCGGCCGAAGTGATCATCCCCGAGCCGGCGTCGAAAATGCAACGCGCCTTTCCGCCCTCTTCATCGGGCTTGTAAATGTAGAGACCTCCGCCGGGTTGAAACCCTTCGACGTGGTAGACGTAGACATGTGAAATATTCAGCGGGTGCCGCTTGACCAGCAAAACCTCGTCGAACCCCATCTTGCCCGAGAGCAGCTTCTTCCGAAGGGCCTTCGCCTCGGGGGTGCGTTCCTCCGGAGGGTGACGCAAATCGGCGAACTGGGCCTTGGAAAGCGGTTCCCGGTAGACGATGATCTCCGACGCACCGGGATTCTTCGCCCCCGGGTAGGCCGAGAGGAATTCGAGACGGACCTTCCGGGCCCGACTCTTCGGCAACGAGATTCGTTGGGGGCCGTGCTTCATGGCCAAAGTCCCCTTGGCCACCGGCTCTTTCTGATCATCGAGATAAACCTCGTAATCCTTGAAGCACTCCTCGATGATGACCCCGGTCCGGCCGTAGTAGATGATCTCTCCGATCGTCACCGGCTCTTTCCAGGTCAAGGTGAATTGGCCGGTGTTTTTCATCTCGGCACCGCGGACGCACCACGCATGGCGCTGATCTTGCCTCGCTCGCAAAGGAGGCACGACTCCGTCGACGGCCCATTTGGCCAGATAGTCCTCGCTGTACTCGCTGTTGGCCGAGACAGTCGCCTTCGGAGCCAGATTCTCCGGCAAAGGTTCCGCGTCTTCAGCGAAGGCTGGCGCGACCAGGACGGTTGCGAGCACCGGAAAAAGCGTCCAAGGAACGATCGAAGCAAGTTTTGAGCGCATGGGGATTTCCTTATCGAGGGAAAAAAGGGCTTCGTGAAAGCACGGGGCGGATCTATCGGAATGAGGGAGGATGCGGCGGGAAGGCATTCTTTACGATTTCCTCGCTTCTCCGCTCGCTTCTTACAGTCTATCGGAAGGGAGATAGGGAATCAAGCTTTCTTTGTTGATCCAGAAGCCGTTTTTGGTGACCGAGTGATCGCAGAAAAAATGGTGGACGTGGTGGGGCGTTTCATGCGGTCGATTGACAGAAGGATGATCTTCCCCTAGACTCAGACCCATCGGATGCTTGCGAAAAATCGGTCTTTTCTCGAATGAATCTTAGCAGAGATGCATCAAGATCACTCTCACGCTCCCCCCAGTTACGGACGTGCGTTCGCCATCGGGCTGACACTGAATATCATCTTCGTCGCCATCGAAGCCGTCTACGGGGCCTGGGCCAACTCCCTGGCGCTGTTGGCCGACGCGGGGCACAATCTGAGCGATGTGTTCGGGCTGATGATGGCCTGGGCCGGATATGCCCTTTCAAGAATTCCACCGACCTCGCGGCGGACGTACGGGTGGCGCGGTACCACGATTCTCGCCGCATTGTTCAACTCCATGATCCTCCTGATTGCGGTTGGGGCGATCGGCTGGGAAGCGGTCGAGCGATTCTTCGCCCCGTCGCAGGTGACCGGAACGGCGGTGTTGGTCATCGCGGGCATCGGATTCGTCATCAACCTGGCGACGGCGTTGCTCTTCCTCCAAGGACGCGAGAAGGATTTGAACATTCGGGGGGCGTTTTTGCACATGGCCGCCGACGCCGCCGTCTCCATCGGCGTGGTCATTGCCGGTGGACTGATTCTTCTGACCGGTTGGCTCTGGATCGATCCGATCACCAGCATCGTCATCGCCGCGGTGATTCTGCTGAGCACCTGGGGGCTGTTCAAGGAGTCGTTCAATCTGGCGGTGCATTCGGTTCCCTCCGGCATCGATCCGGAATGGGTTCGCGAATATCTAATGCAACTGCCCCGGGTCGAGGAGGTTCACGACCTGCACATCTGGGCGATGAGCACCACCGAGACCGCGCTGACCGTTCACCTCGTGACTCCGGAACCTTCGGCCGAGGACGATCGGCTTCTTGCCGTCTCCGGCGAGGAACTGCATGATCGTTTCGAAATCGGTCACACAACGATACAGATCGAACATTCCAGTAACGATGCGTTCTGTCCGCAATCGCCTCCGGAGAAACTCTGAGGGGAAAGACTCCGATAGAATTCCCGGCCGAGTTGGCTCATTCGCCATACTGCGGGATCGGCAGGCGTTCGCCGTCGCGAAGCGCCGATTGATGGGCCACGATGCCGGGAATCGTCATGTTCAGCGCCTGGTAGATATCGACCAGCGGCCGGCGATCGAGCAGAATGGCGGTGATGAACTCGTCCGTCAAACGGCCGTGCGATCCGCCGTGCCCGCCGCCGGGAACTCCCGGAGGTAGCGGTGGCTGGGCGAGGTCGGGGAGCGATTTCGCCCGATCGGAAGTGCCCACGTATTGGGTGTTCTCCATGGAGCCGAATTCACCGAAGACGCGGCCGGTTTCCGGACTTTTCCCCGGTACTTGGCGAACGGTCCAGGAGACCATCATGCGGGAATTACCGCCGCTGGAGGTGTCGAACAGCCCCACCTCGGTGCCGAAGGTGTTGTCGTAGGCGTTCGCGCCGGGTTGCAGGTAAGGCAGGCGGCTGGGAGAAGTCGCGCAAGATACGTGCGTGAAGCTTTCCCCGCTCACGCCGACCAGATATGCGGTCGAATGCGTGGGATACCAGAGCGGGGGGAGACCTCGCCGCCAATCCTTGTACGACGGAGTGGGCTCCTTCGACGCGTGAAAATGCAGATACTCCCCTTCACTGTACAAAAGTTTCCCAAACGCGCCCGCTTCGTAGGCTTTGCGCATCGCGCAGCAATCGGCCCGGAAGCAGCTCGTCTCGAACATCATGTACTTTTGGCCGGTCGACTTCACCGTTTCCAGAAGCTCCTCGCCCTCTTCGATCGAGCCGAACGTCGCCGGCACCGCTGAGGCGGCATGTTTGCCGTGTTTGAGCACTTCGATGCAATGCCGGGCATGGGCGGGGGCGTCGGTCGCGCAGAAGATCGCCTCGATCGAATCGTCCTTGACCATCTCCTCCAGGCAAGGATAGGATTTTTCGCAACGGCACGCTTTCATGAGACCGGCCCGGCGCTCCGGGAACAGGTCGGTCACCGCCACGATTTCGACGTTCGGATGGTCCTGGAATCCGAACGCCGCGCCGAATCGACAATGGCCGTACCCGGCGATCCCTACTTTCACCTTGCGATCGGAAACCGGTTCCCAGACCTTCGACGACTCCGTCTGAGGTCCCTTTTCATCGAAACCCTGAATCGTCTCTTGGGAAGAGGCGTTTCCCTGCATCGCTATCGGAACGAGGGCGCCGCCCAGAGCGGTCTTGCCGAGAAACGAACGTCGCGAAATGGAATCATCCACCACACACCTCCTGTTGAAAAATGGGTCGGTCCGTTGTTCACGTCGAAAAAAAGGAATGCCGTTTTCAGGGAAGCGGCCGCGATTCGAGAGAGAAATCGTCGAGCCAGAAGAACGTCTCCTCGGTGGCCACGCTGATCAGCCCGACCCAGGTGAGCGACTGGAACTGATCGCTCCGGTAGGGAATCGTGGTTTCGATCGTCTCCCGGCCGGGGATTCGGACCACCAGCTCGCAACGTTTGTCCCCCGATTCGCTCAGTTTTCCGGTGAGTCGGAAATGGATCCAGGACTCGGTCGGCAGCTCGATCGGCTCGTGTTCCGGCAGATGGAGTTTCCCGTCGCGGATCATCAGTGAAGGTCCGGTTTGGTAGCCGCTCCCGGAGTAATCGCGCCACTCGAACTGGAGATACGTGTCCTCGAGAATCCTCAGATCGAAGGAGTTGGTTGCCAGACAGTTCTCGTAATTGAGATGATTGAAGACCACGTGGGGATTGAACGAGCGTTCCAATCCCGGAGCGTCGCGAACCTCCACGCTCTTGTTTCCCGTCGAAGCGATCCGGTCGGTCACGACGATCGCATCGCCTTTGTTCTCCACGTGAGGTTCCAATCCCCCGGGAGTTTGGCCGACGGGAGAGAGTTCGAAGGAATCGTCGATCACCAGCGGCGGGGGATCGGGGGCCAATCGCAGTTCGCGATAGGTCGCTTCTTCGGCGAGGTGGATCCAGGCCCGGTCGCCGATCACCCCGGCCTGCTTGTCATCGAACGGTCGGAAGCCAAGCTCTAAGGCGGGAGAATCCTCGGCCAGGCGAAAATCGCCCTTTTCGGGATCCTTAAACTGCGGGTCGACGATCCGCGAGCCTTGCTCGTGGCCCATCTCCTGCCACTGTTGGAGCGAATGTCCGGCGAAGGTGAACGGTTCTTCATCGGCCTGCCAATAGCAGTTGTTGCGGCTCTGGAACTTCACCTGTTCCCAGCGGCCGTGAAGCAGTTTGCCCTGGTCCCAGTAGACGATGTTGTTCTCCAGCGTGAAGGAAAGGTGGTCCTCGACGCGCGTCGCCTGGAGTTGGTACAGTTCGCTGAAGGCCAAGATGTTGTTGCGAACGACGTTCTCCCGACCGTAGTGTTGGTGGAACCCGCCGGTCTTCACGTTGTAGACGAGGTTGTCCTCGAACAGGATGCCGGTGCTGCCCTCGTCGGTGTAGAGCCCCCAACCACCGTAGGAATAGGCGTACACATCGTGGAAGACATTGCCGCGAACGACGGTGCCTTCGGACGGTCCGAGGGTGTAGATGCCGCCCATGTCGCTGAGCACGCCCCAGCCGATGTGATGCACGTGGTTGTGTTCGATGAGGTTCCGCTTCGCGCGACTGTTGCTGTATCCCCAGCGCCATCCGGCGGAGATGCCGGTGTAGTACAGGTCGGCGATTTCGTTGTGCGTGACCCGGTTGTCGGGACTCTGGCCGATCCAGACGCCGACGGCACAGGGGAAAATGCGTCCTCCGCGACGGATGATGTTGTTGTGGACCGTTTGGTGGGAGGTCGCTTCCGACTCGGTGGCGGGGATGCCGGTCTCGCCGATGCGCACGCCTCCGGCTCCGAAATCCTCAAGAAGGCAATGTTCAAGTGTACACTCCTTGCATCCTTTGCGGAACCAGACGCCGTAGAGTCCGAAGTGCCGGAATTCACAGCGTTGGAATGCGACGTTCCGGGCCCCATCGAGCAGGACCACCGCCTCGATCGGCGAAGCGGCCTGGGAAGCCTCGAAACCTTCCGGCGGGGTGTTCCAGAGACCGTAGTGGAATTTCAGGCCGTCGAACGTCACATGTTCGACGAACCGGTTTTCCTTGGGATCTCCTTCGACCCGAAGAAATCGCTCCACGCGCGGGGCGACCACCTCGGCCGTTGCGAGGTTTTCGCCGGGTCTCGGGTAGTAGTAGAGCGTGCCGTCGCGGTCGAGGTACCATTCGCCGGGCGCGTCGAGCGCGGCCAGGTAATTTTCCAAGTGGAAACGTGTGTTGCGGCGCCAGGGATTCCATGACTTCATCTCCCGCCCGCTTGTGAAAAGCAGGTTTCTTTCCCGATCGAGATCGTCGAGAAATCGACGGGTGTTGTCCCACTTGTGGTAGATGAGCATGTTGACGTCGCGAAGGTGCTCGGGATCGAGGTCGCCGAACGCCTTTTCGAAATCAACCGGCCGCATGCGCACCGTCTGATCGGCCTGTCGGCCTTCCTTCTTTTTCTGGTAGACGTCCTGCATGTAGAAGTAGAACTCGTTGGGGGTGCGGGCACGTGTTGCCCTTTTCCCATTGACGAAGAGCTGCTCGAAGTACCAATCGCCTTGTGCGACTTCTTCGATGTGCGTTTTCCAGAGGTTCCCGCTGGCTTTTTCCCAACCGGTCAAGCGTTTTCCGCCGAAGAAGACGGGCGGATTCGACGCCTCTCCCTGGTAAAGAACCGGTGCGACCTTGGAACCGCTGTCTTCCGGTGTGAACACCAGCGGCCGAGTTAGCGGATATTCCCCCCCGGCGATGCGGACGACCAAAAGGCCCGTGGGGGCGGAGTGGACTTCCTGAAACGCGCGGACGGCATCGCGGGCTCTCTCGATCGTGGCGAACGGACGCTTCTCGGTGCCGGGGTTGGTGTCGCTTCCTTCGGGAGAGACGTACCAGAGGTGGGCGACCTGCTGCTTGAGCGGTTGCACTTGCGCCGGTGCGATCGAGGTGATCAGCATCGTCGAGAGTCCGACGCCCAGCAACCAAGCGGCCACCAGGCGAAAAGATTGTCGGAAAAGCGTTCTGGGGTTGTGGGGAGTATGCATTGGTGGGAACCTCCTGAAAAAATCCGTTTCACGGGGAGTGGATCGTCTCGGCGGATAAACCTGCCACCAATGTAACCGATCAGAAGTGGGAGAGCAAATAGCGGGATGGGATTGTTTCCCACCACAAGAAAAAGGCGCGGAAGCCGCGAAGCACTCCCGCGCGTTCTTTGTCCGAGGGATGGAACAGGATTTCAACCGCCGGTTCAATTCCGATCGCTCTTCAAGCAGATCAACTTGCCGTTTTGCGTGACCAAAAAGAGGGCCCCGTGGGCGGCGCTGAGACCGTCGAACGCCGGGGCATCGGCCAGTGAGAGCGAATGCAGCAGCGAGCCGTCCTTTGCCGAGAAGACCTGCAGGAGGGCTCCTTGGCGTCCTTCGATGGAAGCGTAAGGGTCCTTCGGGTCGATCACGTCGGGCATGCCGACCGCGAACAGACGATCCCGAGCCAGGACCATCGCCCGAATACGCAGCGGCACCATCTTCTGCCATTTCGCCGGTTTCTCGCGGACGTAACCGGTCCCTTTTTCCACGCCGCGGCCTCCGCGACGGTGCTTGTCGGAAGCGGCCTCTTCAGGCAGCCAATCGATGGCACGCGGGGGAGTTCCCCTCTCTTCGAGAATCGGCTGATTCCGGTTGTCGTCGGCGAACAGCAGATAGCCCTGATCGTCGGGGTAAAACGCGGGGCTCCACTGGATGCGACGATAGAAGTACTTCACCGCGTAGGTCGTGTCCTCGTCGAAGACGACCAATTGCCCGCTCTTGGGGGCGTATTGGGAGAAGTAGAAGCCCGGCCAGCGGTGGCTGTGCATCCAATAGAGACGGTCGAATCCCGTGTCGTCGAGGAATCCGCCCGTGGCGACCAAGTGATTCGCGCCCATGTCGAGTTCCCCGAGCGGACTCTCCTGGATCGTCTCCAGGCGGTTCAGCTTGCGATCGAACTTGATTCGCTGCATGTAAAGATTTTGACCATCGCTCACCAGCAGATCGGGGAGGGCCCCCTCCATGGCGAACGGTGTGCCGGTCTCGGTCTGGATGTCGGGCCAGGGACCTTCCAGGTGATGATGGTGGAGCACGCGGCCGGTTTCGGCATCGAGGCCGTAGACCAGAATCCCGCCGTCGAGGAAAGAGGAACGCCCGGCGGCGAAATAGACCACGCCGTCTTCGACGAGCACGCTTCCTTGTACGGGCCAGAGCGATTCGAGTTGACCATATGAGAGGATCTCCCGCCGGTGCGGCGCCGCCTGAAACCGCCAGACCAGTTTCCCGTCTTCGGCGCAGAGACAGTAGACCGACCCGTCGCGACAGCCGAAGAGCAAACGTCCGCGATCATAAGTGGGGGCGGAATCGATCTTGCCCGAGGCGGTGAAATCCCAGAGCGGCCGCCCGTTTTTCCGATTCAGGCAGCGGAGGCGATGGATCTCTTTTTCGACCACCCAGAGCCGATCGCCGACCACCAGGGGTTGCGTTCCTTGGCAGGCGAGGGAGATTTCCCACCGGGGGGCCACGTTCGCGTCGACGTCCATCGGCGTGGAACCGCTCCGTTTCGCATCGTGCCGGTACATCGGCCAATCCACTTCCGGCGAGGCGGCGGCTTCGGGGACCTCGTCAAACACGGTTCCTTTCTGCAAACGATCGGCTCCGGCCGGTTCGAGCTTCGATGGCTTATGGGACGACATCGCCAAGAACCCCGCCACCTTCACGCCGGGATAACAAAAGCACTGGCTCGGCGGAGCATAGAAGAGCCCGTTCGCCGGGGTCGCTCCGGTGAAGCAGGGGGCGCGGAGCCAATCGTTCCGCATATGCTCGCCTTCTTCCAAATCGACGAATTCCGCTCCGCGTTTCGGCCAAATCAGATACCGATCGGTCGCCTTGCTCCGGTGACAACGGTAATGGTGCCCCGGAGAGATCAACTTGTCGATCGTCACGGTTTCGGCCACTTCTCCGGTATCGAGGTCGTAGCCGTTCAGGAAACCGCCCAGCCAAACGACGCCGTCGATGACGAACAGATCGGTCGGTTGAGTGCAGGCGGCGGCCTGTCCCCGGGTTCCGCGACGCTGCCAGAGCTGCTTGCCGTCGTCGAGCGACAGCACCGTGAGATAAAACCCCTGCTTTTTCGTTTGATCTCCATCGGGGTAGCCTCGCCCGTGGAAGAGAACCTTGCCGTCTTGGAGGACCAGTGTGGAGACGGCACCCAATGTCGGTCCGGTGGGACATGGAGTGCTCCAAAGGGGCTCACCGGACTGAAGATCGAGACAGACCAGCTTCTCGGTGTCGTGATAGACCACGCATCCCCCTTGGGCGGCCATGGCATAGGGAATCACCGAGAGGTTCGGCTTTCGCCAAAGGGGTCGGTTGGACTCGATGTCGACGGCCACCAGGGCATCCTGCAGATCGTCCGGTCCCATCTTTTCCGTCGCCCCCACGGAGCGCTGACGGGTCGTCTTGGTGACGAGCACTCCTTCGCAGAGGACCATTTCGTCGGTTCCTTTGGTGCCTTCGAGTGCCTCGGTGAGCACTTCGCCGGTGGCGGCGTCGAGCACGGAAACCGGGGAATCGAGGAATTGCAGCGTGACATAAACTCGATTTCCTTGGGCGATAAGCCGGCGGGGAATCGTGTGGTGGATGTTCCAGCGATTGCCTAATCCGGTGCCGAACTCCGGTTGCCATTTTCGGAGCGGCACCTTCCAGAGGAGCATTCCGTTGAAGGCGTCGCGGGCGACCACCTTGCAGTCCTGTGGGAGGTCTTGATAGACTCCGGCCGGCGCTTCATCGAAGATGGTGTAAATGCGTTTCCCATCGGTCACCACCGCGTTCACACTACTGGGGAATTCGTGACTGCGGCACCATCGCGGCCCGGCGACCCAACGGAGACGCTTCGGTGGGCCCACTTCCTCGTCTTCGGCGACGGCGTTGTTTCCGGAATCGTGCAGGAAATGGGTCCAGCGGTCGATGTTCTCCGGCCGGGGTTTCTTCGTTACGGTCATGGAGGAACCTTCCGGATGTGCGATTTTTCCCTCCGGAGCGAGAACCCGATTCAATTCTTCGAAGGGGACCTCCTCCCGATCACCGACGAAGATGAGGTTCACCATACCGTCGACATAAGGAAGGTGCTTTCCGTCGTAGAGGTCGACGGTGACCTTGCCGTGGATTCCTTTCTCGTGAAGAAATCGGCGGACCTGTTCGATTTCCGCCGGATTGGTGTCGAGGCCGTGGACCATCGTACGATCGTTTTTCAGAAGGCCTGCCAGAAACGGCGGCTCGTCGCAACCGAGGCACACGACCAACCCACCCTCGAAGTGCGTGACCCGGTAAAGGTCATCGACGGTTGGAGGATCGAGAGGCGGTTCGGCGGTCGCGGGCACAGGGATCGCCACGAGGGCCAAAAACAGAATGAGAAAACGGCACGATCTCATCAGTGGAATCTCCTTTTCCTGGTTCGTTTGAAATGATGACGTGATGAGCTCCAACTGACCATATTCTAAGGGATCGGAACCGCGATTGCCAGTCGGAAAAGAAGCGTTTCATCGGTACAGGACCGGGTTTTCCTTCCAGTCGCGCCGTTGGTCATGGCCGTACTCGTGGACACGGGGACGCCGCTCGCGAAGCCGGACCGACTCGATTCCCAGATAGTGACCGGACGAGCGGTCGCTCTTCCCGATGCACTCCAGTCGCAAGGTGTACTCGCCGGGCTCCGGCCAGAAGTCGAGCAAATGCCACTGATGAGGAACGACTTTTTCGTCGTAGAGATCGGCCGTCCCCAGCTCCACGCCGTTGAGTCGTGCCCGATAGCGGCCGTAATCGGGGGCCTTGGTGACGGCGAGAACCAGGCGACGAGGTTCTTTCTCCTTCACGGTGAAGGGGATCTCCACCCAGGCGTTTTCTTCGGAAGGCGGTTTGTAGAAGAGCTGCCCGTTGGGATGGAAATCGAGATTCTTCTGGATCGCCGCGATCCCTCGGCCGTGCTTTTTCTCTTCCAACGCTTTCTCGGCGGGGAAGATCAGGTCGAGATTCGGTAGGACCCGTTTCTCTCCGGGTGGAAGGGGAGGTCCGGGCGTGGGCCGACCGGTCTGATACCAGAAGGCGACGCTCGCGTAGTCGTCTTCGCGCTCGTTCCAGCTATGCTGCTTGCCTTCGGGATTCTCGTCGACCGACATCCATCCCCAGTGTTCGAAGGTGACCTTGATCGATTTTTCGAACACGATCGGGTCCTCTACGTGCCAGCGATACGCGCTGGTATGCCCGCCCACGATGCCCCATTGGTCGAAGTAGGCGGTGCCGAAATACGGCGTGCCGGTCGTTTTCAGTCCCCACGCGGAAAGGAAGTAATCTTCGGTTCCGGTTCCCCAAATCGAGGGCTCCTTTTCGCCGTTGATGTAAATCTTTTCATCTCCTTCTCCGAACCAGGCGGGGCTCCGCGTCCGGACGGCGAGCACCGTGCCGACGTAATGGCCCTTGCCCTCGGTTTCGAGCACGACGTAATCCTTTCCCGATTCCACGGGATAGCCTTGCCGATACCGGGCATAGAAATAGGGCGTCTCGGGGGGGAGCCGATCCTTCCGGATCCAATCGATGTTGTAATACAGCAGATTGATATTCTTCGAGGGACTCTCGTTGACCACTTCCACGCGGATTGATTTCTCGAACGGCATGTGCCAGAAGCAGTTGTAGGAATCGCCGTCCTCGACGACGACCGGCATGCTGATCACCTCGACCCGTTTGCCGAAGCAATTGGCGAAAAAATCGCCGAAGGGCACTTCGATGTCGGGCCGGCGGTGTCCGTCGTAAAAGATGCGGAGGGTCATCTCTTGATGAGTGGCCGATCCCTCCGGCGCCCAGTCGTGTCGTCCGGGACCGAGGAAGGTGAACCACATGTGTGTGACCGCGCCCGGTCCTTTCGCATCGAGCACGACCTTCGCCTCCCCCGGCTTCACGCGGCTGTTGTCGGCGTTTCCAGACACGGGACGGCCGTCCTCGCCGACCTGCGTCGAGGTGGAACGCATGCTGCGGCCTTCATGGGGGGTGGCCAGTTCGGCCATCGATTGGGCGCGTGCGGTCGAAAGCAAAGCAAATGTTGACCAGAAAAGGAGCGGAGCGACGATTTGCCTCGAACGAAAACGGACGAAAGGGAGCAGCATCGGTGGTTCTCCAAAAAGGGAAAAAGGGGGAAGATCTTACCGAAAAAACGGCAGGAACACGGCCAGGGGTTATTCTTCCGATTCGGAAAGCAATCGGGGAGTCGGATCTTCGACCCGACCGGCCGGACGCTGGTTCTTGCCCTCTCGATCTCCATCGCCAAGATCGCGGCGAGCCCGTTCGGCCAGTTGCATCAATCGGGCGACGATTTCGGGATGCTCCTTCGCCAGGTCTTTTTGTTCGGTGACGTCGTTTTTGAGGTGATGGAGTTCGGCATCGCTCGGCTCGCCCCGACGACGCAGGCCTCGCCATTTCGCATCCAGCGGGAGGTCGAGTTTCCACGGGCCGGATCGGACCGCCTGGAGCTGCCCTATTTGGTAATAGTAGAACGCTTCGTAGGGCGATTTTGCTCCCGGCTCGTCGAACAAGAGCGGACGGATGTCGTGTCCGTCGATGATGCGATCCCGCGGTGGCTCTCCCCCGGCCAGATAGGCGAACGTGGGCAAGAGATCCATCATCGTCGTCAGGGCGTCGCACGTCGTGTCGGCGGGGATCTTGCCCGGCCACCACATGATGCAAGGCACCCGTTGTCCGCCTTCGGTGGTTGTGTACCCCCATCCCTTCAGCGGCAGGTTGCTCCCCTGCGGTGGATTTCTCCGCGGGGCGCCGTTATCGGAAGTCCAGATGAAAAGGGTGTTGCGATCCAGTTTCCACTTCTCGAGGGCTTCGAGAATCTTTCCGGTCGACCAGTCCAATTCTTCCACCGAATCACCCCAGGGGCCGTTTTTCGATTTCCCTCGGAACCGCTCGCTCGCGAACGGCGCGCGGGTACTGCCGGGCATTGCCTGCGGGAGATAGAGAAAGAACGGCTCATCGCGATGGTCTTCCAGGAAGGCGATCGCCCGCTCGGTATAACGTTGCGTGAGCAGATTCCGATCGGGTGGCGCTTCCACGACCGTCTCGTTCTGCATCAAGGGGAGCGGGGGACGACGGCCGTCTTCGGTGGCGGTCATGTCGTCGCTGTAGGGGATGCCGAAGTAGGTGTCGAACCCTTGTCGCGTCGGCAGAAAAGGAGGCTGATCGCCCAAGTGCCACTTGCCGATGATCGCCGTGGCGTAACCCTCCTGCTTCAAGACTTCCGCGATCGTGATCTCTTCCGGGTGAAGGCCTTTGGAATCGGCCGGTTTCAGCACCGGACTGCCCGCCCCGCTTTGGTGCATGTTCACCCGCCGCGGATAGCAGCCGGTCATCAGGCTCGCGCGGGAAGGCGTGCAGACTCCGCTGGTGGAATAGAAATGCGTGAAGCGTCTTCCCTGCTTCGCCATGCGATCGATATTCGGCGTGCGGTGGCGTGTTGATCCGAAGCACCCGATATCGCCGTAGCCGAGGTTGTCGCAAAGAAAGATGATGAAATTCGGCTTCGTCAACGATGCATTCGGCTCATTCTCCACCGCGAAGGAGCGGCCGAAGAGTGCCGGCAACATGAGCAAGGCGAACACCGGGATCGCATGATGACCTTGAAACATATTTTCACCTCTTGCACCAAAGATCGGGACGGATATTTTCGAGAAGCTTTTCGAGATCCCCGCTTTTGCGAGTTACGGCATCAAATTTTCGCCGGGGATCAGTTCAGGGATCTTCTGGACGGGGGTCTCGGTCAAGACATTGCCGTCGAAGAGAATCCTCGGCGTGGGTTGCTCCGTGCGTTTTTCGACGGCCGGGGTGTGCAGTCCCGAAAAGGTGTTTCCTACCACGGCGCTGTCGGAACCGCCTTCCAGGACCAATCCGGCGGCCTGACGGTCGCCCTCGGCACGCTTGACGCGCCCTTCGCCAAGGAAGGAATCGGCGAAACTGTTGCCGGTCACGGCGATGCGGTCCGAGTCCGGTCCAATTCGCAAGGCGTCCGATTTCATCAGCACCAGTGAATTGGCCGAAACCGAACATCCGTGAGCATCGCGGAGGTCGATTCCCGCGCCGTTATGGGCAATCACGTTCGCCGAAAGAGCGATACCGTAGCAATCGCGATCGAGGACGATTGCCGCCGCTTTGCATTCCTCGATCATGTTGCCGCTGACGACCGAGCCATAGGTGTTCTCGATGACCACGCCGCGGCCGAGGTGGTCGTCGACGCAACAGCCGGTCATGCAGAGATTGAAACCGTCGAAGCACCGCAGGGCGTCGTGGTTCTCTTCGAATTGGCAGGCGGAAACGACGATGTCGTGGCAGCCGAGAAGGTTCAAGCCCGTCTTTTGGTTGTAGGTGATCAAACAATCACATATGCGTGGATCTTCATAGCAGTGGTCCAGGCGGATACCGTCGTCGCCATGGTAGGAAACGGTGACCCCCTGGAGGAAGATCTCGTTGATGTTTCGCGCGAGGATACCGGGGCCGGATTTAGGATTGCCCGTCATGCGGAGGTTCGCCACGCGGACCCGCCAAATCTTTTCGTCCTGTGGTGGACGACGATCGGGATAATTCGGATTTTCGATCCGGAGCGTCGCTTCGCCTTCTTCGTTGATGTTCTTCAGATGCGTCGCGGTGCCGGCACCTTCCAACGTGGTATCGGAGGTGGGAATCACCAACGGCTTGGAAATTTCAAACACCCCGGGGGGAAGGCGAACGCAGCCGCCGTCGCTGCCGAGTGCGTCGATCGCTGCTTGAATGTCGGGATATCGGCTCGCGTCGATCACCGGCTTCGCACCGGGGAGACGTGGCCGATCGGGGGGCTGTTGACCGGCCGCCCGGAACGCGGGGAGTGACAGGAGCAGTACAAGTGCCGTGAGAAGCGAGCATTTTGAAATCGTCATGGTTGGTTCCTTAATCATGTGGGAGATGGAGACGGGGAACCTCTCCATACGAGCTGTTTCTGCCTTTGGAGCATGAAGGAGAGATCGACGGTCACTTCGTAATTTAACATTGAGAAAGAGAGGAGTAAAGCTGTTGGAGGAGTTTGCCGTGGATTCTTCCTCAAGCGGGCAATGCTTCCCAGCTCGGCAACCTGCTCATCGACCGCGCAAGAAAAAGGAGCCGCTTACGACAGCGGCCCCTTGCGAGTTTCAAACGCTTTTTCTGGATCGCTATTTGCCCAGACGAAGGAGGGTTCCTTCTTCGGTGGTCAAAAAGAGGCTGTCGTCGGCGACCGCGAGCCCATCCCAGCGCGGCATCCAGTTCAAGGGCTTTTCGCCCAGCACTTTGCCGTTTTCGGCCGACACGGCCATCAGCACCGAGCCCATCTCGCCGCGCATCGAAGCATCTTGCCGTTGGAGCGACTCTTGCACCGACGGATCCAAGGAAGCGGTGAACGTCTTCTCTTCATCGAGTAGATCCGGCGGTCCGACGAGAAACAGCGTATCATCGGCTTGGGCCATCGCCCGGACGAGGATCGGCAGCTCACGGGTCCAATCGAACGGGACGTGGTAATTGCTCGGCGAGGCGGCCATGTGCTTCTCCACGTGCAGGGCCAGCCCGAGTTTGCCGGGCACGATTTCATGCCCCACCAGCATTCCGTGATTCTCCTTGCCGGAATGGTCTTTCGCGTTTTTCTCCTCGAAATTCAAGGCGAGCACCGTCTCGGCCTCTGGGAGTTGCGAGACCGTTTGTTCGGGATCGGCGAGTTGACGGATGTCCTCATCGGAGACTTTCCCGAAGAAGACCTTCACCTCGTCGATCGATCCGACGAATCCGTGGGGGGAATCGTAATGGCCCACGGGGCCGTACAGATCGGCTCCGATTTGCATCGCCTGGGCGGGATCTTTATCGAGCAGACTCGGGACGTTCGTCTTCCGGGCGAGCTTTCCATCGACGTAGATTTTCAGCTCCTTCTCACCGGTGAGCACGCCGGCCAGATGATGCCATCCGTTGCCGAGCTTCTCCTTCGCCTGGACTTGATGGACCTTTTCCTCCGCACGGATGGCAAAGGTGGGAATGCCTTTCTCGAGCGACAAGACATACCCCACGGCGGGGCCACCGCGTGCGGCGATGACCCCACTGGGCTTTTCGGCGTGAATCCAGGCGGAGACCGCCAAAGGCTTGTTCGTGGGATTGAGCGACTTCGTGTTGGCGATATCGAGATTCCATTTCTCTTCCTGCTTCTGTTGGTCCTCCAGCGGGGGAAGACGGCGGTCGGAACGGTAGAGGTGGTGTTCCAGCGGAGTGGTCCATCGATAGAATTGCGGCTTGCGTGCAAATGCGTACACATGCTCGTCGTCGAAGACGATGATACGACCGCTGGGGGCGAATTTTCCGGCTTGATGATAACCGGAGTGGCCTCCCGCGAAGGAACGACCGTAGACCCAGTAGGATCGGTGGAACCAATCGCCATCGGTATAGCCGCCGAACGGGGCGTACAAATGGGCGGTTTCGCCCCGCTGCACCGATCCCTGCTCCTTCGGATTGCCGCTGTGTGGGCCGAGCGGTCCGCGGTTCCCTTCTTTATCCAAAATTTGTGACTTCAGGTAAATGCGTTCCCCATCGCTTGAGAGGATGTCGTTCAATCCGGTCGGCATGTTCAGAATCATCACTCTCGCTTGCAGATCTTCGCCCGTAGCGGGATCGGTGTCGTTCCACCGCTGCTCTTTCAGAAGTTTTCCGGTCATCGGATCGAGGATGACCAACCGCAGACCGTCGTCGAGGAAGAGGTTCCGACCGGCGATGGCGTAGAGTTTGCCGTCTTCGATCAGTACACTTCCCGGGACCGGCCAGAGCGATTCGACCTGATTGTAGGAGACCAGACGGCGATCGTTCGGGGCGGCCAGGTAACTCCAGGCGAGCGCTCCGTCGGAAGCCCGAAGGGCGTAGATTCGGCCGTCGTCACATCCGAAGATGGCGAGTCCGCGGTAGAGGGTCGGCGGGGAATCGACGCGGGCGCCGGCGGTGAACGACCACAGCACCTCTCCGCTCTTTGCCGAGAGCGCCAAGACGCGATGACGGTCCGGAGCGGCGACGAAGACCTTGCCGTCGCAGATGACCGGGGCGGACAGTTTCATGTTCAAATCGGTCTTCCATTCGATTTCCGGTTTCGCGTTCACGCGAGCGACGGGGTGGTGTCCGCTACGGCCGTTGTCGCCGCGGTAGGTGGGCCAGTCTTTCGGATCCGCCGATTCCTTCTGGACGAGATTCCCGTAGGCGGGGCCCCTGAGCAGTCGAGTCGATTCCGGGACCATCGCGGCGTGGCCGGGATCGTTCGATGCCGGAGCCAGGGCGTTGAATCCGAAGAGTTTGATTTCCGGATAACAGGCGCAGTTGGAAGGCGGGGCGTAGAGGAGTCCGTTGCAGGGCATGATGCCGTACAGGCAGCCGCCGCGGACCCAGTGGTTGATGTCCCACTGTTCGGTTTCGGGATCGAGAAATTCCACGCCCGTTCGCGACATGAGCAGGTATTTGTCGGTCGCTTTGCCTCGGTAGCAACGGTGATGGAACCAGTAGGTTTCCACATCCGGCTGGAACTCAATCTTCACCTCGCCGGTTCGGGGATCCCTTCCGGTGAAGGTGCCGTCGTAGCCGCCGCTGGTGGTTTCACCCGACCAGACCAGACCTCCGGCCACCAGGAGATCTTCGGCCGACATATAGCCGCTCGGACCGTGGTAATCGGTCCACATGACCTTCCCGGTGGGGGCGTGGAAGGCGGTCATGGTGTCCTTGCCGCCACGATGAGGAATCATCTTCTCTCCACCGGCGAAGTAGACCATATCCTTGTACACCACCAAGGTGGGCGTGAAAAACGTCTGCATCTTCGACCAACGACTGACCGGTTTGCGCCAGACCTCGTCACCGGTGGTTCGGTCGAGGGCGATCACCGCTTGCCCGTCGTGGTAGAAGACCCGGGCCGCGTCGGTGGCGAGCGTCGTCGGCATGACGACCGAGGTTCGCTCCCAGAGCTTCTTGCCCGATGCCGCGTCGACGGCCATGACACGTCGGGGATCCAAATTGAACGAAACCCCGCCGTTGTGATTTCTGGCGGACTGAACCGTGTCGAACTCGATCTGATTATCCGGTCGATTCACTTTCAGGAAGAGAGTACCGTCGGAATAGACGATCTCCTCGGTCGCGGCGGTGCCTTGGTAAACGTGGAGCGTCTCGCCGGTGGCGCCGTCGAGTTTCAGCACCGGCGCATCGATCGCCGGAGTGAAGTAAACGGTTCCGTCGACCGCGACCAGGCGGCGGGGAAGGTCCCCGGGACCGCTTTTCAGGGAGTAATGGTGAGTAAACCATTCGCCCATCGGTTTTTCCCAGAGAACGGTTCCGTTGAAGGCGTCGCGGGCGACGAGCATCCATCGGCCGGGCGTTTGGATCGACCATCGGGAACCCATGTCGATGATGTAATACACGCGGGGTCCGTCGCTGACCATCGCGCTGATGCTGGCCATGTGATCGTGGTGACGGGAATAGCGGGGGCCGCCGGTCCACTGCAATCGCTCGGGGAGATCGATCACTTCATCGTGCGCGACGGCGTTGTTCGAGGCGTCGTAGAGAAAATGGGTCCAGACGTCGATGCTGTCCGGCCGGGGCTTCCGGTGCCGTTTCCACGCCCCTTTTTCACGGATGTAGGCGACTCCCTCGGGGCACAGGACCCGGTGGATCTCTTCTTCGGAGAGGTTCGCCGTGTCTTCGACGATCAAAAAATTGACGAGGTTGCTGATCAGCGGCAAATGGACCCCGTCGAAGTGGTCGACACTGATCGGACCGTAGTTGCGATGGTTTTCCCTCTTCTTTCTCACGGCGTCGACCTTTTCGCGATCCACGTCGAGACCGAGGACCAAAAACGACTGGGCCATTGACAACGCGGCCGTCTGGGAGCCGTCGCCGATGCCGACATGCACGACCAACCCGCCTGTCAGTTGGGACTCTTTCAGTAGGTCGACCGGCGATTGTCCGCGAACCGGAGCGACGGCCGAGGCAGTGAAAAACATGCAAAAAAGCGGCACCACGAGCGCACACCATGGTTTTTCCAATCGAAAGTTGAATAAGGACATCATCTTCTCCTTGACTATGAACGTGGAGGATCCCGGGAAAGTGTAGATGGACGATCGAGCGAACGTGTTTGCTGCAAGAGGGAAAAATCATGTCGCTCCCATGCCCCACCATCATAGCGGTTCTTGGACCGTTTTTCAAAGAATATTGTCAAGAAGAATAGGGCTCACTCAACGGCCGGCGTTGCGCTTCTTTTCAGCGACATGCCTTTTCGTTACAATGGTCGTGCGAAAAGGGAATGTATCCCGCGGAGCATGAAGAAAACATTGCCCGCAATTTGGAAAGATTCCCCGAGCGTGGCGATTCATCTCTTGGAAAGGAGCCCTTCGATGGAATATTCATTAAGAAACATGGTGCCGGACGATCGGGAATCGGTGGCCCGTTTGATCTTCCGTTCGACCAATCGGTATTACGAATCGATCGGTCGACAGCCGATCTTCAAGGGCGAAGAGACGAGTCCCGCCGTGATGTTCGACGTTTACGAGCAGATCGACCCGGGCCGTGGGCTGGTCGCGGTTGACGACGCCTCGGGAGAGATCGTCGGCTCTTGCTTTGTGCATCCCCGCGAGAGGCATGTTTCGCTAGGCATCATGAACGTCGCCCCCGAGCATTTCGGACAAGGCATCGCGCGGCGAATCATCGAGCGCATCCTCGACGAAGCAAAGGAGGCCAAAAAGCCGGTGCGACTCGTTTCGAGTTGTTTGAATCTCGATTCCTATTCCCTGTATACACGAAGTGGATTCGTGCCGTACGCGACTTATCAAGATATGTATCTGGAGGTGCCGAAAGAGGGCGTGCCGGCGGACTTGAACGATTTCGCACCGGTCCGGCAGGCGACGCTCGACGATGTCGACGCGATGGCGGATCTGGAAATGGAGATTTCCGGCATCTATCGACGGGGGGATTACCGCTATTTCATCGAGAATCCTGATGGATTATGGCGTGTTTGCGTCCTCGAATCTTCGGAACCGGACAAGCTCGACGGCTTCCTCGTTTCTTGCGGTTCGACCACCTCGAACATGCTCGGTCCCGGGGTGGCGAAAAGCGAGTCTCAGGCGGCGTCGCTGCTTTTGTCGCAGCTCAATGAGTACCGCGGACGCATGCCCGTTTTTCTCGTGCCCGTGCACTGCGGCGCTCTGGTGCGGCAACTCTATCGGTGGGGAGCACGGAATTGCGAGATGCACCTCGGGCAGTCCTTCGGTCCGGCCCAGTCTCCGCGAGGTGTGACGATGCCGACCTTCTTACCCGAGACCGGTTGAATGACCTCGTCGTCCGTTTCTCCCCGATGAAACGCATCGCGCGGATGCGTCGGTTCGGTTATTGCGAGAGACAACATTTTTTGTACTTCCTTCCGCTACCACAAGGGCAGGGATCGTTCCGGCCCACGCGCAGAGAATTCTCGCTCGGCAGTGGAGGCATCTCTTCGGCGGGGGGCGAGGGCTGTGACGAAAGGGAACGCGTTCCCACCTCCTTGATCGTTGCGTACCGCTGTCGGATCTCCTTTTCATCGAACCAGTCGGGGCGGACGGCGGACCATTCTTCGTACACCGCATCGGCTTGATCGTCGGTCATCGCCACCTTGTCTTCGAGGGAGGGGCGTCCCTCAAACGGAACGGAGAAAGTGCATCTGCCCGGCTCGACCTCTTCCCCAAAACGAAAAAAATCGAGAAGGAGTTCCTCGCATCGGCAATCGGGCTTCAGGCAATAGGAATCGACCACCGCGAAGGAAGCCCCTTCATGCTCGAAAGCGAAAAGGGCCAAGTCGCCCCCCGAAACGATACTCTTGTTTTCCGACGTGATATCGATGTATGGAAGATAGGCCCCCGCCAGGACTTGCTCCCGGGGAACCCGGGCGGTCTGCTTGATCATCTCGATCGCCTGCGCGTTTTCCTCTTCCGTCAGGAGGCGATTGGGTTGGGGGGTGTCGTCCGGTTTCATTGGGAACGTACCTTCTGAGGGAAATCTCGAACCATTCAAGCGGTTTCTTTCGAAAAACGTCCGGAGCTGAGCAATACCAGCGTGCAGGCCTTTTGTACCGGGATATCTGCCTCTTCGAGTTCCCTCACGATCTCGTCCGACTCGGTCCCGGGATTGAGAATGACGCGGGAAGGGGAGAGTTTGATCAAGTCGTCCAGCATCGATTTGAGACGATCCGGCCCGACATAGACCGACACGGTGTCGATCTCCTCCGACACTTCGCCGATTTCCGAAAGGCAGGGGGTGTCCTCGATCGCGTCGTAACGTGGGTTGACCGGGATCACGTCGTGGCCGTTCTCTCGAAGTTTGTGAAACGCTTTATTTGAGTATCGCTCCGATTTGGGGCTGGCACCGAGCAAGAGTACCTTCTCCTGTCCCATGATGATCTCCTCTTCTTTGGGGGGTATAAAAAAAAGGGAAGTCCAGGGACTTCCTGATATTATTCCCTTTCTACCAATATAATATTAGAGTTGAGGGAACTCCTTTCAAGGGGGGAGATCGAATTACTTTTGATAGGGGGAATGGCAACCGGGGCACGTGGAGAAAATGAAGTGTGGAGAAAATGAAGCAGGGTTAACTGGCTCAGTACTGATATTATCTGAAACGACCTTTTCGATTAGTTGATCAAATAGAAACCGTATTGGATTCAACACCCGATTCGGTTGAACCATCGATGATTTCCCTATCTATTGCTTCAAGTCTCTACGTCCAGAAAACTCCATAAGTCCCTATGCAAAAAGGCTTTGCGGCGATTGCCACAAAGCCTTTTCGAGTTGCGGGGACAGGATTTGAACCTGCGACCTCGAGGTTATGAGCCTCGCGAGCTACCAAGCTGCTCCACCCCGCGTCACGTATGTTCGAGAACACCGCTTGACCGAGAGATCTGCTCCAGATGATGGGAATGCGAGATCGTTGTCTTCTCCACATCCCTTTCCTCCGGAAGAGGAATGAGCGATTCGGTAAAGGAGTTGTGCTGAACAATTTGCGGTCATTATAGCACGAATCGTCGGCCCGTCGAGGGGGGAATTTTCACACTTTTCGGTTTTTGTTTTGTTTGTGTAAGGTGATCGCCGACATCGGTCACCGGGAGGCGACGGCCCCGGGGGAATCGGACTTCCGCCGCGGATGGTGGGGCGCGATTCCATCGGGGGAATCCCGCTTACTTCTGTTTGGGAAAGAATTCTTGCCGATGCTTTTCGGCCAGCGTCTTCATCTTTTCAGCCACTTCGGGGAACTTCTCGATCACGTTTTCCTTTTCCATCGGATCGTTCTCCATGTCGAACAGGGAGAGAGGACATTTCGCCTGACGGTACTTGCCCGGCATGCCGTCATTTCCCGGCTCCACGAGCGTCCGGTAGGGGTGGGGAAGATGCAACTTCCACTTTCCGTCTCCGCTGAGAATGCCTTCGAAGCGACGTCCGATGGTGAACGGGTAATACTCGTGCGGATTGGTCGCCCCCGGTTTGCCGCAAATCAAGTCCCAGACGTTTTTTCCGTCGACCGGGTTCTCCGGCATCGGTGCGCCGGCCAGTGCGGCGAAGGTGGGCAGGATGTCGAGGGTACTGAACGCCTGCGTGGAGGTGGTTCCCGGTTCGATCGCCGGAGGATAGGTGATGATGCAGGCACTTCGCGTGCCCCCGTCGAAACTGGTTCCCTTGGCTTCCCGGAAAGGGGTGGTTCCGGCGCGGTTTCCATAGGAGATCCACGGTCCGTTGTCGGAGCTGAAGAGAAAGACCGTGTTTTCGGTCACGCCGTGTTGTGCCAGGGCGGTCCTGATTTTTCCGACCGACCAGTCGATCTCCATCATGACGTCGCCGTAGAGTCCCGTTCCCGATTTGCCGAGGAACTTGTCGCTGCAGAAGATCGGGACATGGGGCATCGAATGGGGAACGTAAAGGAAGAAAGGTTCTTCGTGATTCCTCTGGATGAAGTCGACCGCATGCTCGGTGTACCAGGTGGTCAGCATGCGTTGTTCTTTTTTCGTGACCCGGTCGATCGTCACTTCACCGTTTTCCCAGAATTGCAGGGGATGTCTTCCCCAGTATTCGGGGTTCTGCGGATGGAATTCCCACATGTCGTTCGAGTACATCAGACCGCATGATTCATCGAACCCGCGGGCCGGAGGACGGGTTTCCGGCTGGTCGCCGATATGCCATTTCCCGAAAACGGCGGTCCGGTACCCGGCTTTTTGGAGCACTTCGCCGAGCGTGGCGTACTTGGGATCGACGCCCCGGGCATTGGGGCCGTGCGCGCCGAACATCCGCGTACGCCCCGGGTAGCAGCCGGTCAGCAAGGCGGCCCGGGAGGCGGAGCACACCGCCTGAGGTACGTAGAAATTGTTGTAACGACATCCCTGCTTCGCCAGTTGGTCGACATGGGGGGTGGCGTAATCGTGTTCGCCGAAAGGCTCGAAATCGGCCCAGCCGGAATCGTCGAGAAAGACGATCACGAAATTCGGCTTCTGCGTTTTCTCCTCCCCATAGGTCGCGGGAATTGAAAAGGCGAGCGACAGGAAAAGCGTGGAGATGAACAGGACAAGCGTTCTTCGTAGCGAAGGCATGAATCGACTCCTAACTTGCGTTTCAGGCATACCGGAAGTGTTTTGATGATCCACGTTCATTCTAACCGGAAAGTCTCCCCGATTCCAGAACCGGCGGGAAAAGTTGCCTTCCACCGATCGCGGTACGTTGGGCGGGAATCGGCTTTCTGTTATACTTGAACAGAACTCGACTTCCTTCAAGACAAGCAGGTTTTTCGCATCGTCCGGTAGACTTCCGGAGTCTCATGCAGGAAACACAATGGCGGACTCATTTCAGTGGATTCTGGTGTTCTGGTTCTTTCTCGTCGGCGGAGCGATCGGCAGTTTTCTGAATGTGGTCGTCTATCGGCTTCCGCGTGGAGAAAGCCTGACGCATCCGCCGTCGCATTGTCCGAGGTGCGGGCATGCGATCCGGTGGCACGACAATCTCCCGGTCTTGGGTTGGCTTCTGCTGAAAGGGAAGTGCCGGGATTGCCGGCTTCCGATCTCGGTTCGCTACCCGATCGTCGAAGGCGCAACGGCGCTCTTGTTCGGAAGTGTGGCGCTGCGATGGATCTTCGCCACCGAACACGTTTGGCCGGTGCGGCCCCGACTGGTGCGGGGCGATGTCTTCTTTCCGCCGCTTTCCGAATTCGAGGTCCTGGTGGCCGCTTGCTGGATCTTACTGCTGTTGACAACGCTGTGGACCGCCGGATTGATAGAATGGGACCGGCAGAAAGTTCCCCGGCGGCTGTTTCTTCCCGCGCTGCTGGTCGGACTCATCGTTCCCTGGTTCCAGCCCTTTTTGCATCCCGTTTCGCTGCTTCCTTTCTCACTCGCGGTGGATCACGCGGACGTGGAAGCATGGCCGATGATGTATCGTGGGGGATCGCTTCTCATCTTCGTCATGCTGGAGCAACTTGCCGGAATGGTGCTGGGAGGATTGGTGGGGATCGTGTTTGCCCGAGGGGTCGCTTCTGGAGAAAAGACCTCCTCTTGCGAAGGACGAGCCCGGCCGGTGGCATTGGCCGCGGTCGGGGGCTTCCTGGGATGGCAGGTGGTCGTCTTGGCGGCGGTGCCGCTGGCGGTGTTCCAGTGGGTTCTTCGCCTTCTGGGAAAGAGGAGTGCTTTCCTTCTGGGATTGACCGCGTTGGTCTTTCTGTTGTCGATCGGCCGCGATTGGGTGGGGGCGTTGTTTTCTTGAAGGGAATCCCATAAAAAACGCCGGGAAAGCTCCGGTGCCTCTCCCGACGTTTCGTGGTCCATTCCGGCCATCGGTCACACTGGGCGTTTAGCTCTCGTATTGCGCGACGAGGGGGGCTTGCTCCAGCACTTCCTGCCGCTTGACGAAGCCCTTGCGCTTGCTGCGGTAGAGCACGCCGATGGGAATCTCTTCGCCCCATTGGAGTGCGAGTCGGAGGGCCGCCTCGCGATCGTAGCGATCGTGCGAATCATCGATCGGCTTGACGCGCTCCTTGTACCATTTGTAGGTGTTCACCTTGTTGAACGTCACGCAGTTCTGCAAGATGTCGACCAGCGCGAAGCCGTCGGTGTGCTGAAACGCCTCGATCATCGTTTTCTTGAGATGCTCGCGGTCGCCGCTGAACGTTCGGGCCACGAAGGAACAGTCTTCGAGGATCGCCTGGGCCACGGGATTGAAGGGGGCGAGTTTCTGCCCGTGGACCTGAATCGACGTGGAAAAACCGAGATCGGAGGTCGGTGAGGCCTGTCCCTTGGTCAATCCGTAGACCTGGTTGTCGTGCACGAACGCCTTGATGTCGATGTTGCGTCGCATGGCGTGAATGAGGTGGTTTCCCCCTTCGCCGTACATGTCGCCGTCGCCGGAGGTGATGACGACCTCCAGATCGTGGTTGGCCAGCTTGATCGCCGTCGCGGCGGGCACGGCACGCCCGTGAAGGCCGTTGAACACATGGGCCTTGGAGTAATGGGGGAACTTGGCCGCCTGTCCGATCCCGGAGACCAGCACCAGCTTGTCTCGATCGACGCCCGCTTCTTCCACCGCTTTGTCGAAAGTTTGCAGGATCGGAAAATTCCCGCAGCCGGGGCACCAGGCGGGATGGGTATCGGCTTGCTTGAGATTCTTCATGCGTTCACCTCTTTCATGATCAGATCGGCCGTGATCGGCAGGCCGTCGTATCGAAGCAGCGTCTCCATCTGGCGACAGCAACGTTGCCCATACAGCAACGTACGCAGTTGCCCGGTGCTGTTCCCCTCGATCATCACAACACGTTTGGGACTTTCCAGTCGCGGTTGGATCTTTTCGGGAACCAGGGGCCAGAGTTGCGCGAAATGAAGCATCGCGAACTTCTTTTCCGATTCGTTGAGACGATCGACCGCTTCACGAACGGCGCCGTAGGTCGCGCCCCAGCAGACAAGCAACGTATCGGCATCTTCCGGCCCGTAGTATTCCGGTTCCAGACAATCCTCCTTGAGGGCTTCGATTTTCGCCAGTCGCTTTTCCTGCATGCGAATGCGGGTTTCCAGGTCTTCGGTGATGTGTCCGTCTTCGCCGTGTTCGTCGCTGTCGCAAATCACCGGAGCCTTCCCGCCGGGAATCGTACGCGGGGAGATGCCGTCGTCGGTGATTTCGTAGCGGCGGTAGTTTTCGTCGCCGGAATCGATGAGGTGCCGTTCGACCGGGTCGAAATCCGTTTCCAGCGGTTGGATGTTTTTGGTCGCATCCTGAAGGAACTGCTCGGTTAGAAGAATGATCGGTGTCTGGAATCGCTGGGCCGTGGCGATGGCATGGCGGGTCAGCTCGTAGCACTGCTGTTGGGTCCCGGGGGCGTAAACGGCTCGGGCGAACTCTCCGTGTCCGGAATAGATGGCCAAGTTGAGGTCTTCCTGTCCGGTTCGCGTCGGCAATCCGGTGGCGGGACCGGGACGTTGGGCGATCAATACGACCGCCGGCAATTCCATGATTCCGGCCAGGGAGATGCCCTCTCCCATCAGGGCGAAGCCGCCGCCACTGGTGGTCGTCATCGCCATGACGCCGGCGTAGGTGGCTCCGCAAACCATGTTGATCGCCGCGATTTCATCCTCGGCCTGCTCGACCAGGATGCCGTATTCATCGGACTTCTTCGCCAAAGAGGCGAACGTGGCCGTGGAAGGCGACATGGGGTAAGCGGTCGCGAATTTGATGCCCGAAACCGCCGCCGAAAGACCGATCGCCTCTGCGCCTTTGACCAAGGTGCCGGAAGGAGAGCCGGTCGTTTGGGGGCCCTGGAGCGACACTTCGCTGGCCGAGACTTGTTCATATCCCAATCGGGCGCACTTCTGATTCTTTTCGACCAGTTCCTCGCCCTTATCCTCGAACTCCTTCTTCAGGTAGTTCAGGAGAATCTCCAAGTCGTAATCGAGCATCGCGAAGACGGCTCCGGCGGCGACGGCATTGGTCATCACCGCGCTGCCGCCCGCTTCCTTCGCCATCTCCTTGAAATCGAAGCAGAGGACGTTCGGTTCCTCGACCCCCTCTTCCTTTGAGCAATTGAAGATGACTTTCCCCTCGTCGGAGAGATCGTTTTTCAGCAGCTCATAGGCCGGCTCGGAAAACGCGACCAAGAGATCGGCGTTCTCGCGCAAGCCGAAAAGCTCCGCATCGGCGATGCGGAGATCGACCCAGTTCAGTCCACCTCGGATTCGGGACATGTAACTCTGTCCCGTAAAAACCTCCAGACCGCTCTGGACAAACGCGCCTGAGAGAATTTCGCCGATGGAAACGATGCCCTGACCGGCTTCTCCCCCGAAACGAATATTCAAATCCATCGTCGTCTCCTATTCCCTTTCGCCAAGCCGAAAAACTTTCTCTCGACTCTCGGCCACGGACCCTTGCATTACTTGAGCGATTCCAAGGCGGCATCATAATCGGGCTCGTCGCCGATTTCGGGAACCTGCTGGGTGTAGACGATTTTGCCGTCGCCATCGAGTACGATGACCACCCGGGAGAGCAGTCCCCGCAGAGGACCGTCGGTGAGACAGATGCCGTAATTCTCGCCGAACTTGCGATCGCGCATCTCTGAAAGCATGGTCACGTTCTCGATTCCCTCGGCGCCGCAGAACCGGGCTTGGGCGAATGGAAGATCGCGTGAGATGCAGAGCACTTTCGCGTTCTCGAGAGAAGCGGCCTTTTCGTTGAAAGCCCGCACCGAAGCCGCACAAACGCCGGTGTCGATGCTCGGGAAGATGTTCAAGACCAGCTTACTGCCGGCGAAATCTTTCAGCGATGTATCGGAAAGATCGCCTTGAGTGAGCGTGAAATCCGGAGCCTGGGCGCCTTTTTCCGGAGGGGTGCCGCAGGTGTGCACGGGGGTGCCTTTGAATGTGATCTCAGCCATGAGTTTTTCTCCTTGTATTGGAAATGAAGGTTTCTTTTGGAATCGAAAGCGGTCCCTACGCGATGGAGGCTCGTCTTCACCGCGTGCGACTGCTGATGTCTCACATGACCGGAGCGTTTTCGATGATCTTCTCCGGCTGAAGGAGCAATTTCGCGTATTGCGACCGGGTATACGCCCAGGGATCATTGCTGTTCTTCTTGCTCAGTTTGCCTCGGAACGCTTCGAGATCGGCGTAACCCTTTTGGTCCATCCAGTCCTCGAGCGTCTTGAGCATTTTCTGGACCGAATCCATGCCGCCGCGATACTGAGCCGTGACGGTCTGGACCGTTTGCGCCCCCGCGAGAATCATCTTCACGAGGCTCTCGCCGCACTGGATGCCGGAATTGCCGCAGATGTCGGCGTCGATGCTCGCGTGCAACAGACCGACGTAACGCAACGGCAGCCGGTAGTCGGTCGAGTGACTGAAGTTGAAGGGGAAGGTATGATCCTCCTTCTCGATGTTCATGTCCGGCTCGAATTGTCGGTTGAACAGCACGAAAGCGTCGGCTCCGGTTTGATCCATCTGGGCGATCACATTCAGGACGTTGGCGTAGGTGGGGCTCAGCTTGACGCTCACGGGAATCTTCACTTCCTTTTTGATTTCCGCCACCAGCGCGACCTGTTCCTTTTCGATCTCCGCTCCTGTTTTGTCCATTTCTTCGGGAATCGCGTAGAAATTGCATTCAAGAGCATCGGCGCCGGTCTCTTCGAGCTGTTTGGCATAAGAGATCCAAGTGTCGTGGTTCACCGCGTTCAAACTGGCAATGACCGGAATGTCGACCGCTTCCTTCGTTTTTCGGACCCACATCAGATGCTCTTTCGGTCCGGCAAACTCCAATTTGGGAAAGAGCGTGACCATCTCGGCATAACGTTCGTTGTGCTTCTCCAGGTCTTCTTCGAACTTGTAGCGTTCCAGTTGGACTTCTTCTTCGAAAAGCGACTTGGTGACCAGCGCGCCGACGCCGGCATCCGCCAGTTGCTTGATCTTATCCATGTTGGCGGTCAGGTCCGAAGCGCCGGCGATCACCGGATTCTTTAGTTGCAAACCCATATACGAAACACTCAAATCGGCCATCGCGATTTCCCCTTTATGAAAAATGTTCTAAAAGTGTCTTCTCAAAATTGATGGTTTCGGTATTCCTCCAGGTGGAGTCGGGCCCCGGTCCATCCCCGAAAAAACGTGATCATCGACCGGACCATTCCTTGAAACCATTCCTTGAATTCGCAGGGGGCGTCAATCCGCTCGAAGAAAGGTCCGATGGAAGCTAAGCAAAAGCGTCGGATTTCTTTCCAAGCGCGTCCCCCCTCCATTCGTCGTGGTGCTGTCTGCGATGCGGGCTGTCGAATTTGTGTAACGCAGAGGGTCGCAGCCACTTAAAAGGGATTTTACGATACCTTCGAGGAAGTACAAGGGGGCGACCAGTAGTTCACAGGCGGGGTTTGGGGGGAACCGGCCGAGGATACATGCGGCCTGAAAATCCCCCAAGGAGAATAAATCACTGGATAAATTGTCAGAACTATAGAAATAGCATGGTTTTGGCACAAGATCGTTCCTTGAGGATCGAAAGCGAAAATCGCTCGACCGATCCCCCCGAAAACGGTCGAAAAGCCGTCGAAAAATCTTGAAATCAGGAGAACACGCCCCAAATTAATGGTGAATCGAAATAGTTTCTGAGAAAACAAACGTGACCAGGTTAATGCTTTAATAGAAGCTGAGCGGACGATTGATCGCCTTTCTAAAACTTTGTTTTGGCGACGCGGCACGGAAAAGCTCCGTGGAAGGTTTTCCCTTGTTGAAACCTGTGGGGACCCCATATTCACAAGCAGATGTGGCCGCTATAATATCGCGCACTAAATATCGATTTGCACGACCCCCTCACCTGTGGGGATGGTGTTCTTCCCAAGATTGTTCTTTATTGAGGAATTTCCTGTCGGGTTTCCTGTTTTTCATCATTTCAAGCGCAAGTAAGGAGCCACCCACTACGATGCTGGTCACCTCCAAAGAAGTCCTCACCGAGGCACGCAAAAACCACTATGCCGTTCCTGCTTTCGATTGTGTCGAGGATGTGTTCGTCCGCGCGGTCCTCGAAACCGCCGATGAGGCCGGTTGTCCGGCGTTCGTGATGTGCCACCCGAGCGATTTGGAATCGGGCGACGACGACGGTTGGGCCTTTATCCCGGGGTTGGTCAAGGCGGTTGCCGATCATTACGATCTTCCCGTGGTTCTCCATCTTGACCATGCGAAGGAATTGGAGACGATCCAACGAGCGGTCGATCTCGGCTTCACGTCGGTCATGATCGACGGCTCCCACCTTTCGCTCGAAGAGAATATCGAAATCACCCGGGCAGCGGTCGATATCGCTCATCCTCGAGGAGTTTCCGTCGAAGGGGAACTCGGTTTTGTCGGCGGTTTCAATCTTGAAATGACCGAAGCGGTCGAGAATGTGTTGACCCAACCGGAAGAAGTCGTCGAGTTTGCCGAGAAAACGAATGTCGATGCCTTGGCCGTTTCCATCGGCACCGCCCACGGCGTCTATCAGTCGCTTCCGACGCTCAACATCGAGCGACTCGACGAGTTGAACCAAGTCAGCGAGATTCCGTTGGTGTTGCACGGCGGGTCGGGAACCCCGGAGGACCAGATCGTAAAAGCGGTCGAGCACGGGATCTGCAAGCTGAATATTTACGCCGATTGCCGGGTGGCGATGTGGTCGAGCCTTCGGCGATTGGCTTCCGAAATCGATCGGGAGGATCCGCTTCCCAAAGATATCTTCGCTGAAGTCCGCAAGGACATGGGCAAGACAATTCGCCGGAAAATGGATCTTCTCGGAGCGGTCGACCGGGTGACGCGCACCGAGAAGTTGAAGGCGTCGACCAAGTAGGCATCCCCCGACGGCATCGCGCATCGCATCGCTTTCGAAAGAGAAGGAGCCGATTCTCCCCCATCATCTTCTTCGAGGCGGGGAGGTTCCAGTGGAGAGGAGCAGAAGATGAAATTATTGGCAATCAGCGATCATTATATTCCCTATGATTACATGGTCGACGGATTGGCTTCCCTGGAAGCGGCGGGCGTTGAAGTGGAGGTCCGTCGCTGGGAGCACGAGGAGCTTTCCGATCTTCAGGAGGCCAATTTCCAGATCGAGCAGCACGGACCGAGTGCGGTCGAACTGCCCGACCGGCTTCTGACCAACTTGGAGGGCATCGATATCCTGGTCATCCAATTCGCGCCGGTTCCCAGACAAATGATCGAAGCGGCGACCGATCTCAAGGTGATCGGCGTCCTGAGAAGTGGCGCGGAGAACATCGACCGGGAAGCAGCCGACGAAAAAGGAGTTTGTATTCTGAACACCCCCGGGCGCAATGCTCGGGCGGTGGCCGAATGCACCGTCGGCATGATTCTCACCGAGATCCGCAATCTGGCCCGGTCCCATGCGGCGATGATGCAGGGAAAGTGGGTCCGCGATTTCGCCAACAGCGGGTTCATTCCCGAGCTGAAAGACAAAACCGTCGGCTTGGTCGGCTATGGTGCGGTGGCGCAACTGGTGGCCCATTTTCTGGACGGCTTTGGTTGCAAAATTCTAGCCTTCGATCCTTATGCTTCGGGGGATACCTCACCCGCGACATTAGTGGATCTTCCCGAGTTGATCAGGAAGTCGGACATCGTCTCTCTCCATGCCCGGTATTCTCCGGAGACGCATGAAATGATCGGCCGGGAGGAATTCGAGACGATGCAACCGCATGCGGTGCTCGTGAATACGGCACGAAGCGGCCTGATCGATGACGACGCGCTGGTCGAGGCACTTCGGGAGAAGAAGATCGCCGGGGCGGCGCTCGATGTATTCGACGAAGAGCCTCTCTCGGCGGAGCACCCGCTTCTGTCGCTCGACAATGTCACGCTCACGCCTCATCTCGCCGGGAGCACCGCCGACGCCTTCCGCAACAGTCCGAAGCTGATGGCCGGCCATCTGATGCGCATGCTCCAAGGGGAAAAAAGCCTTCCGGTGATCAACGACATCGAACCGAAGCTCCCGTAGTTGAACCTGCTGGGCAACTGTTGTACATTGAGGGAGCCGTGCCCGAGGGCGAGTCTTGCCCGTCTTCTTGCGATGTGGCCGTATTGAGTCGGCTCGCTCGAGCTTCTTCGTCAAAGCCATCTATCATGCTGGGAGGGAAAAATGAAAAGGACGATCATTGCGCCCGGAAAATATGTTCAAGGCCCGAACGTTCTCGCGGAGATCGGGAGTTTTCTCAAGGAGCTGGGAAGTCGCCCGTTGATTTTGTGGGACGAAACGCTCAAGGGCATCGTCGGCCCGACGGTGCAGGATTCCATCCAGGCGGCGGGACTTGAGATGCATGAAACCCTATTCCAAGGGGAGGCTACCCAAGAAGAGCGTCAGCGGGTAGCCGCTCTTGCCGGCGAGAAAGGCGCGGACATCAGTGTCGGCATCGGGGGGGGCAAAGTGCTCGACGTCGCCAAGGCGGCGGCGGTCGACCAAAACATTGCCATGGTGACGGTTCCAACGATCGCCTCGAATGATTCCCCCACCAGTGCCGCGTCGGTCTGGTACGATGAGAATCACAACTTCGTGAACTTCGTCTGCTGGCCGCGGAATCCGAATCTCGTGCTGGTCGATTCGAAGGTGATTGCCCATGGACCGGTTCGTTCGTTCGTCGCCGGGATGGGCGACGCCCTGGCCACGTGGATCGAGACGGCCGCCGCGTTCCAGACCCGGGCGCTGAACCTCGCCGGGGGAATGCAGACCCTCGCCGCCAAGTCGCTCGCGGAACTCTGTTTCGAAACGCTGATGGAATACGGCATCCGCGCCAAGAAAGAGGTCGAGCTGAATCTCGTCACCCCGGCGGTGGAGAAGGTGATCGAGGCGAACGTCCTCCTCTCGGGACTCGGTTTCGAAAGCGGCGGATTGGCCACCGCTCACATGATCGGCAACATCCTCTCGAATTTCCAAGAATGCCAAGAGGCCGGACTGATGCACGGTGAAAAAGTCGCCTTCGGAGTGCTCAGCCAGCTTTGTTTGGACGACGAGATCGAAATGGAAGGACTCGAAGAAGTTCTCGATTTCATGATCGAGGTCGGGCTGCCCGTCACCTTCCAAGAGTTGAATCTCAAGGATGCGAGCAGGCAGCAGTTGCAGCCGATCGCCGACGTCTGCCTCTCCGAAGCCTCGCTATGTCACAATCACCCGTTTCCTTTCACGGGCGACTCCATTCTCGACGCCATGTTCTCCGCCGATGCGCTCGGTCGCGAACAGAAACAACTCTTCGATTGACCGAAGAGCGTGTCACAGCATCTTGTACCAGATGTTCATGCTTTCCATCTGACCGGAGATGTTGGTGTTGTGCACTAAACGACCGCCATATTGATAGCCGAGCTTGGCGAAGGTGATATTCATGCCGGGCGAGACCGATCGGGCGATGGTGTAGGCCGTTTTGATGTCGGTGCCTTCCATCGCCTTTTCCATTTGCATCAGCAGGTAGGAAGCCAGCCCCTTGCCCCGGTAGTCGGGCAAGGTGGCGAAGTCGGTCATTTCCACGCTCTTGGCGAAGAGATCCTTTTCCGCCGAAGAGAGAGCGACCATTGCTTCATCTTTTTCGATTGCGAAATATTCGATGTGGCTTTCCATGGTCTCTCGAATGTATTCGGGGTCGTGAATCGGGAAAGGATACGTCGGGAAGACTTCCTTGTAAATCACGACCATCTCTTCGGCATCCTCGGGGAGACAGGGCCGGAACTCGAAATCGGAATCGAGTTGCGGCTTATTGCTGGCCGCCTTCTTCTTCGCCAGTTCGATGATCTCTTCCAGTTCCTCCCGGTTCGGTTCTTCCGCCCGCTTCGGGTCGAGGTAGTGTCCCAGGAACCAGCCGTCTTCTTCTCCGTGGAAATACTTCGGCACGATCGCTTCGCACTGATAGCCGTTCTCGCAAAAGACTTTTCCGGCCGATTCGGGAACCTTCGCGAAGATCTTGCTGTAATCGTTTTTCTCCGCGATTTCCTGAAGGCGATCGAAGAGCTTTTCCGGCTTCGCATCGCCGATCTTCATCAGGTAGATGCGGTCATTGTATTTCCCGTGCTGGATTTGCGCGCCGTCGATCTGTTCGAATTGGTCCATCGGTTGATCTTGCTGATTTTGACTCATGTGTTTTCCTCTTCCAACTCCTTGGCTTCTTCTTGGGTAATCGGTTCGGTGGGGTCGAAATCCTCCGCCCCCGGCGGCTGCGGGTCCGGGAAAAGCAGGCTCCCGCCGACGAAAAAGACCGCACAGACGATCATGCCGTAAAAGGTCGTTTCCAGACCGAGATCGTGCCACCATAAGAGGAGATCGAGGAGGTCGCTCCACGTGGGATGCATGTCCGGTTCGGCCGCCCTTTCCTGCAACCACTGTGAACCTCCGGCGAAACCGGAGATGATCAAGGCCAACGTCACCCCACCGCCGGCAAGCATTCCCGCCATGGCGCCGGTCGAACTGGCGCGTTTCCAGAAGAACGCCCCCAGGGTGGGCACGAATAGCCCGGCCGCCATGAAGGCATAGGCGAGCATGATGGCATCGATGACGTTTTTCGCATTCGCCGCCAGAATAAACGCCATGGTCCCGATGACCAACGTCGCGAACATCGAGAGGGCCATCGAGGTTTTATCTTTCAACTTGAACGGGAGAGACCGTTCGATCAGGTCGTTCACGAAGTTGCCCGAGGAGGCCATCATGCAGCTGTCGGCGGTCGACATGATGGCCGAAAAATAGGCTGCCACCACGATCCCGGTGATGCCGATCGGCAACACATCTCGAATGAGCATCGGAAGTCCCTGTTCCGGATCGTCCACGCCCGGAAAGACCACGCGGGCGCACATGCCGAGAAACACGCCTGTGAACGCCATCACGGGGTACTCGAAAAAACCGGCGATGTACCAGGCCCGTTTCGCCTCCTTGACCGAACTGCATGCGAACATCCGTTGGTAGAGCGTCATGGCGATCAGCCAGATCGGCATGATCGTGATCATCCAATTGAAAAAACGGACCGGCTCGAGGTTCGTCAGTGAAAAGAGACGGTCGGGCAACTTGGCTTGCATCGCTTCGAGGCCGCCGATCTCATAGAGGGAAAAGGGAATCGCCAGACAGATCAGTCCCACCAGTAGAATCACCCACTGGATGGTATCGGTGTAGATGACCGCTTTGAGTCCGCCGAAGACGGTGTAGATGATGGTGATCAGGGCGATCGCGATCAGCGCGAAAAAGACCGGATCCCAGCCGAACGGATTCGTTTGCAAGATCGTTTCCGAGGCGAGTTTCGCCCCGGCGAACATCTGGCTTCCGGCGAAGCCCATGTATCCGATGCCGGAGATGAGGGCGGCCAAAAGAGCAACGGTCTTGCCGTACCGAAAACGGAGAAAGTCGGGATAGGTCATCATACCGTGCTGGACATCGACCTTTTTGATGCGGGGAATGATGAACACCGCTGAGAGCCACGCTCCCACGAGTCCGGAAAAGAGCATCCAGCTACCGGCCAACCCAATGGAAAACCCCACTCCTCCCAGAGCGATGGAAAAACCACCGCCGACGTCGGTCGCAACGATCGAGAGGCCCACATGATGAGCCTTGACGGAACGATTTCCGACATAGTAGTCTTCGGTGTCCTTGTTCCGAAAGAAGTGATAGAATCCAACACCGAGGACACCGAGCATGTAGATGCCGAAAATGAGGTAGTCGACCCAATGCATGAAACTGCCTCTATCATCTTTCGAGCCGGACCCAAGTTCAGTGCACTTTGGTCCTGATCGAAAAATCGTTGAAGGGGGATCCTTATGAATAATGGATGGGAACGCGACGGTCCGACCACCTCCATTGTAACCGGAACCACGATAAAAATGCAAACGATAATCGCTCGAGGGAGAGCCGAAGGGAGGAATGCAGAATCCGGCGACGCGAGAGCGACGCGGAGGGAACGAAACGTGGAAGAAGGCCGGTTCCGACCTCCTTCCACGTGAAAATCACGGCTCAGGAGTCATCCCGGCGTGAATGCCGCGTGTTTTTATCCGGGACCAGGGAGATCGTCTTGTCGTGGTCACAGAGCAACTGCTCGATTCCCACCGATTTTTGCTCGCTTGCATCCTCCAGCGGAAGATGAAGATTGCACTTCTGGCAATCGCGGTCGCAGAAAACCGGTTCATAGGAATCGGGTTCTTTGTAGGTGGTGATGACGCCCTCGTAATTTCTCAGCACGACCTTGTTGGTCGACCAGGAGATGAGGTACTGTGGCATGACGGGGATTTTACCGCCTCCGCCGGGCGCGTCGATGACGTAGGTAGGAACGCAGAAACCGCTGGTATGCCCGATGAGGCTCTCCATGATTTCGATTCCCTTCCCGACGGGAGTACGGAAATGATTGAGCCCCTCGGAAAGGTCGCATTGGTATAAGTAATACGGCCGAACGCGATTGGCGACCAACTTATGGACCAGCGAGCGCATCACACGTGGACAATCGTTCACACCGGCCAGCAGCACCGATTGATTGCCCAGCGGGATGCCGGCGTCGGCAAGCTTCGCCAGTGCGTTCCTGGAGGAGTGGCTCAGTTCGCGCGGGTGATTGAAATGGGTGTTGATCCAAATCGGATGGTGTTTCTGAAGGATTTCGACCAGATCGTCGGTGATGCGAAACGGCAAAACCACGGGGGTGCGGGTGCCGATGCGGATGACCTCGACGTGTTCGATCGCCGAGAGTTCACCGAGAATCCAGTCGAGGTATTCGTCGGACAAGAGGAAGGGGTCGCCTCCGCTGAGCAAGACATCGCGGATCTGGGGATTCTGGCGGATGTACTCAATGCCGTCGCGAATCTGGTGGCGGTCGGGGATGCTGTCCTTATCGCCGACCCGACGTTTCCGCGTGCAATGCCGGCAATACATCGAACAGGTATTGCTGACCAGGAGCAGAACCCGATCAGGGTAGCGGTGCGTGATGCCCTCGACGGGACTGTCCTTGTCCTCGTGAAGGGGATCTTCCATGTCGCCCCGCATCACGTCCAATTCCCAGGAGGTGGGAAAGGACTGCTTGAAAATGGGGTCGTATTCCATGTTTTCGGGCTCGATCAGCGACAGGTAATACGGCGTGATCGACATGGGGAATTTTTCGATGGTTTTCCGGAAATCGTTCCGTTGCTCTTCGGAGAGTTCCACGCCGAGGAGCATTTCGAACGTTTCCAGATCGCGAACGCAGTGACGCATCTGCCATTTCCAATCCCGCCAATTCGAATTGTCGGCAAGATTGTCGATGGCACTAATGATCTTTTGTTCAGTTCCTGAGAGCTTCATGCGTTGACTGTTCCTTTCTTCACGTTTCCCTCTAGCAATGCGAAACCAGAGGTGCGGAGAAAAAGTATAGGAGGCCGCATCTCTCGGTCGATCGGAGAGATGAAATGCCGAATGAATCGTTATTGCCGTTGGATCGTTCCCGGCAATCATTTTCCGGTTGCCGCTGTCGTTTCAGTCGTTTCAAAACAACGCAAGCGGAAAAAGTCTGTCGTCTTCGGTTCGAAATTCGGGAGTGCGCCTGGAAAACTCGGGAGCGGACCGATCGGAGATCGTTCTCATATTCTCTTCACGTTTTCAAGCCGGTGCCATCCGAAGTGATTCACTCGAAAAAAGAAAAAGAAGCATGACATGAACGAAGACGGACCTGGTAAAACTCCACGAGGAGTTCCACAGTTCGCTCATCGTGAGCGAGGGAATAACCCAAACCAGGTGAGGATGGCATTCTTTTCGAGTGATGCTTTCTGCGGGACGCTCCTCCCAAGAGGTCTCCACAAAAAGCGCGGTTGTGATGCTCTGTTGTGTAAGAGATATTATTATAACGAAAATCAACGAAAAGACAACAGCTCAACGAGGACATTGAGGCTTTCAAGATAAAAAAAAACCGATATGCACCCCGGAGAGGGGGGTGTTTTGCTGTGATTTTATTCTAGAGTGGGGGGGCGGAGGTTGTTGCCCCCCCCCCCCTCGAAAAAGATGCTTTTTTAAGAAAATATCTCCGTCGCTTGGATGATTCCGTTTCTCAGGAATAATAGAATTGATGCGGCTGGACGATTCCGCCGGGAACGGCTAAACGTGAACCGGGCGGGTGCCTTCGAGACTTTCGGCCAACTTGCTCAAAGCTTCGGTTTCGATCTGGCGAACTCGCTCCCGGGTAAGTCCCAGCGCTTCC
Source organism: uncultured Planctomycetaceae bacterium (assembly GCA_964632505.1). GTDB lineage: Bacteria > Planctomycetota > Planctomycetia > Pirellulales > Thermoguttaceae > CAZWCE01. Next base: position 50,816 of record CAZWCE010000012.1, read on the forward strand.
CCGATTTCCTTCAATGTTTGCGGTTGATGCTCGTCGAGACCGAAACGCATCCGAAGAACCGCCGCCTCGCGAGGATCCATCGTCTTGAGCTGTTCCATGACGAACGTGAGATTGTCATGTTCCAGCAGTTCTTCATCCGGACTGCGAGAGCGATCGTCCATGACCATTTCGCCCAACGACCAGCCGACCTCCGCCTGATCGGTTTGCGGCGTGAGGTTATAGATGAGAATCGCTTTTTTGATGATCGGAAGCTTCTTTTTGGGAAGTCCCAGGATTCTCGCAACCTCTTCGGGAGTGGGAGTGCGGCCGAGTTCCTCACTCAGTCGGGTGCTGGCTCTTCGCCATTTCGAGAGCAGTTCGACCATGTAGGCGGGGATGCGAATCGTCTTGGCCGAGTTGATCAGGGCCCTTTTGATCGATTGCTTGATCCAATAACTTGCGTAGGTGGAAAAGCGGGTTCCCATGGCGGGATCGAAACCTTCCACGGCGCGGAGCAGGCCCAGGTTGCCTTCTTCGATCAGGTCCTGGAGGCTGAGTCCTTTGCCCGTGTAACCGCGGGCAATGTTGACCACCAGACGCAAATTGGCGCGGACCATCCGGTCGCGCGAAGCGATGTCTCCCTCGCCGATCGCGATCGCCAGATCCTGTTCCTCATCGGGCGAAAGGAGCGGTGTTTCGTTGATTTCCCGAAGATAGGTCTCCAGGGGCGATTGCACGGAAGAGGAAGGGAGCGTGGGGCTGGTGATTGGTGGTTCGATCATACGATTCTTTCTTCGGATAGTGGTCGGAGGATTTCGCAGGCTGAGAGGATGCTAGACAAAGATATAGAAATCCATGGTAGGCCGGGGCCATCTTCGAGCCAAGGAGCTACGAAGGCGGTGATATGCGCTGCAGACTTGGATCTTTAGAAGGTACTATCGTCGCCCGGCGGCGTCTTCTGTAAAAAAGCAGATAATCAACAAGATGCTCCAGGTAGCATGATTGTGCGGATCGCAACGAATGCACGGCATCGAATCTTTCCCCACGAAAAAGAGAAGCCGGGATCGTTTCATTCTCGGCGCGCAAAAAAAACGCCCCTGCCGGGTAGGCGGGGCGCTGGTCACTGAGAAGGCTTGGAAGAGAGGTTCTCGACTGCTTTTTTGGGGGCGTGTCGCGGGCGAGAATTATTCCGATTTCTCCTCTTCTTCTTCTGCGTTCTCCTTTTCGTCGTCGGTCGCCTCCGGCGCGGTTGAGTCGTCGGTGCTTTCCGATTCCGAGGTTTTCTCCGTTTCTGAAGTTTCCGACGCGGCTTCAGGTGCTTTGAAGAGGGGCCCGCTTTCGCCTACACCGCCCTTGAGCGATTCCGGCGACACGGCGGATCCTGAAGAAGACTTGGCCTCTTGAGTTTCCTCTTCCGGGGTTTCCTCTTCCTCAGCCCATTCCGCCCGTTTGCGAGAGAGACCGATCTTACGTTCGTCGGGATCGACACGAAGGATTTTGACCTCGATTTCTTCGCCGACATTGACGATGTCCTCGGGATTATCGACTTTGTGATCGGCCAATTCCGAGATATGGAGCAGGCCTTCCAGGTCCTTTTCCAGGCTGATGAAAACGCCGAAGTTCGTGATTTTCGTCACTTTTCCGGTAACGATCTGGCCCGCTTCATACTTGCTGGGGATCTCATGGGCCCAGGGATCCTCGGAGAGTTGCTTCAGGCCCAGTGCGATGCGGCGACGTTCCTTGTCGATCGAGAGCACTTTGCACTCGATCTGCTGGCCCTTGGAGACGATCTCATTCGGGTGCGAGATTTTCCGAACCCAGGACATGTCGCTCACGTGGAGCAGGCCGTCGATGCCTTCTTCGATCTCGATGAAGGCGCCGTAATTGGTCAAGTTGCGAACCGTTCCGGTGATGACGCTTCCGACCGAGTATTTTTCGGTGACGATATCCCAGGGGTTTTCCTGCGTCTGCTTGATGCCGAGGGAGACCTCCTGCTTCTGTTTGTCGATCTTCAAGATCACCACTTCGATTTCGTCGCCGACCGAGACCATTTCTCCGGGGTGGCTGATCCGTTTGGTCCAGGACATTTCGCTGATATGCACCAGCCCCTCGATCCCTTCCTCGAGTTTGACGAAGGCACCGTAGGTCATCACGTTCACCACGACCCCGGATGCACGAGAGCCGATGGGGTATTTTTCCTCGATGTTTTCCCACGGACTGGGGGTTTTCTGCTTCAGTCCCAGAGAAATCTTTTCCCGTTCGCGGTCGATGCTGAGGATCATCACCTCGATTTCGTCGTCGATGGAGACCACTTCGGAGGGGTGATTGATGCGTCCCCAGCTCATATCGGTGATGTGCAGGAGGCCGTCGATGCCTCCGAGGTCGATAAACGCACCGAAATCGGCGATGTTCTTGATGATGCCCTTGCGGATTTGACCTTCTTCGAGTTCCGCCATGAGTTGGGCTTTTTTCTCGGCGCGTTCCGCCTCAATCAGGGCGCGACGACTGACGACGATATTTCGGCGGGCTTCGTCGATCTTCAGCACCACGCACTGGATCGTTTTCCCGATGAATTCGCCGATATCGCTGGGGCGTCGGATATCGACCTGGCTGGCCGGGAGGAAGACGTGCACGCCGATGTCGACCAGCAGCCCTCCCTTGATCTTCCGCGTGACGGTGCCGGTGACGACGTCCCCTTCGTTGACCGTTTCCATCATCTTGACCCAGGCCTCGATCTTCGCGGCCTTGCGCTTGCTCAAGATGATCATTCCGCGGTTGTCGGTAGAGGCCATTTCGTCTTCCAGGTCCTCGATCAAGACCTTGACCTCTTCGCCCGGCTCCGGCTTTTCTTCGCTCTCTTCCCATTCCGAAAGGGGAATGAGGCCTTCGCTTTTGTATCCGACATCGACGACCACGAAATCGCCTTCAATGCGAACGACCTTTCCCTCGACGATCTCGTTGACCGAGATTTCGTCGCCTCCCCACTCGATCTCTTCGGTGCTGGCGCCCTGCAGGGCCGCTTCCAGTTCCTGTTCCCAATCTGCCTCGTTTAAATCCAGACCACGAATAAGGTTACGATTGACCACAACAAAAATCCCTGATTGAAATGAAGTTCGTTGATCGAATCGGAAAGGGGACGACCTGGATGACGCGGGCCGACGAATTCGGGGGCCACGCCGGCACAGACCCATCAAGGCTTCCACTCTTTGGAGGGGCGATGACGGTGCCTCTTTCTCCACTGATGGATGCAGGCGGAGCAAAAAGCATCGCGTGAATGCGATGTTTTGCCGACTTCCGATTCTCCGAAAAAAACAACGGTTGCTTGAGTCCCGTCCTCCCACCGCGGGAGAACCACCGGAGGGTGTCTCAAGAAAAAGATTCCAGACAGAGGAACCGGCGAAATCCCGGCACCGGATCGATGTGAGAGCATCTCGGAAATGCAAACACATCATTCGCGGTCGCGGGATGCTTGATCCCCTGCCCGAAAAGTATCCAATCGCGTCTCATGCCGACAACTCGTTGGAAACAGATTATTTTATAAGGGCAGCCGATCCCAGACAATCGGGGGATTACGGATTTCCCGAGAAAACTGCGGTTTTTTTGTGAAAAACGGCTCATCGGGGAAAGTGGTCGGGAGATCGTGACCTCGGGGGTTGGCTTTCGGCGGATTCCCGCCTCTCAGCGCCGCCCGTCGATCTCCTCGAACAGTTCCCGAACTCGTTGTTCGACCAGGTCCTGCAATTCCTTTTGCCCGTGTTGCTTCACCTCTTCCGGTGTGATGGGAGGGCCGTATTTGACACGGATTTTCACGGGCCGGAATAAAAAGGGGTATTTTCTCGTTCGCGGCCAAGCCTGGAAGGCGCCGCTGACGGCTGCCGGAACGATGGCGGCCTTCCCTCGATAGGCGAGCGTCAAAAAGCCGGGTTTGAAAGGCTGAATCGTTCCGTCGAAGGTTCTCGATCCTTCCGGAAAGATGAGAATGCCCTTGCCCTCTTTCAAGCGGCGAAGTGTTTGCTTGATGCCGTCCACCCCGAGCCCTTCCTGATTCAGGGGGATGGCATCGTAGGACCGGATCAGCCAGCGAAAAGGGGCCGAGCGGAAGAGGGTTTTTCGGGCCAAAAACGACATTTGCCGGGGCACACCGGTGCCGACGACCGGGGGATCGAAGTGACTCTGATGGTTGGACACCATCAGGAAAGCGCCCTCGGAGGGGATGTTTTCACGTCCCTCGTACTTGATGCGGTAGCGAACGATTAAGAAGGTCCATATCAACAAGCGGGAGAAATGATACCAGAGGCGACCGTACCAAGAACGTTCTGCGACGGCGCGTTTCGGCGCACTTTTGGGGGAAGATTCATCGTTTATTGGCATGGTATACGTTTCCGGAGTTGTGTCCCTGACCGGCCAACGCGTGGCGGGGTTTTCTCTTCGAAAGGTCTGTTTCGAAACGTTCAAACGGTCTTCAAAGTGGGGTTTTCCTATGCGTCGCCTGCGCGAAAAGAGGGTATTCCCCGAGAATCCGCACACACCGTCCTTTCCCAGTGGTTCCCGAGAGTCGGAGATTCAAGCTGTCCATGCAGTGACGGAATTCCGGGCTGTCGGTGCGGGAAGCCATCTCGAGGTAGAACATTTGAGGATCGAAGTCACTACGGATATCGGCAAGAGCCGGGCGGGAATGGATTTTCAAAAGATTGATTCCGAAGAAGGCGATTTGCCCCAGGATATCGGCCAGAAGCCCGACACGATCGACCAAAGGCATGATCGCCACCATCGTGCGGAAACACGGGGTCAGCCGTCCCAATTCGACCGGCGTGGCGGAAACCAATAAGAATTCGGTGTAGTTACGGCGCCCATGTTGGACGTTGCCGATGTCTTCGGCGAGGATCTCGAGACCATTTTCTCGAAGCGCTTCGAGACGAGCGATCGCCAGCCCTTCGCCGCTCTCTCGTACCTTTTCGGCGGCGGCCGACGTGCTGTTGACTTCGACCTTCGTGATGGAAGGGTGATTCTCGGTCAGGTAGTCGGAGCACTGGGTCAATCCTTTCGGATGGGAATAGACCACTTGCCGATCGTTCGAATCCGGTGCTGCGCCCAAGGCAAAGCGGATGAGGATTTGTTGGGCGGCGACGACCTGAAGATCATGCTCGGTGATCAAGTCGATCGATTCCTGGACCAGCCCTTCCAATAGATTGTAATAAGGAACCACGGCAAGCGTATTGCCGGAGGTGTCGGAAGAAACACCGCGGATCGCTTCCTCGACGGAAGCTCGGGGACAAGGGCGGTAATCGTCTCCCAGCAGCCCCCCGAGATACTTCGTTGCCTGTTCGGTGAAGGTTCCCGGCGGACCGAGGAAATGGATTTCTTTTGACATGATGGTGATCGTTGAGATTGTTCCGACGGTTGCCGTGGGAAAGGAGGTTTCGGGAAAGTGCCGTCTCAAAAACGTGAGAAGGAGATCCGTCCACCGAAATGGGCGAAGGACGCTGAACGCCTGCGTCGATCCGTCGATTGGCAGGGTGGTTCGACGATATTGTACTGATTGGATATCCACCCTTCAATGGGGAGCCGCGCGCAAGAAAAAACGATTCTATCTCCAGAGCCGCTACCGACGGTGGAAAATAGAATCGTTTGGTGAGGTTTCATTCCGCACGGGTCCGCCATTGGAGGACAGACGGATCGGCGTCATTTCTCCAGTTCGAAATTGATCGTGTTTTCGCCGCCTTCGACCGTTGCGGTCAATTCGGTCTGCCTGCGGTCGCTGTATTTCGGGGGCAGACGGTAGGGTTCGCCGCTGTCGCCGTCGAGTTCGGCGCCGGCGATGGTCACCCGATAGTCTCCAATCGGGGCGCCCACGTTCCCGCGACCGTAAATCAATTTGTATTCTCCCTGCTCGTTGGTGAAACCGATCGCATCGGTGCCCATCTCGGCGTCGACGGGAATGAACGTCACTTCCAGATCGGAAACCGGCTCACCATCTACCGTCACTTTTCCCGTTACGGTTCCCAGCTTTTCTCCGCACCCGCTCGCTACTAATAAGATACCGGCGACCAGGGCCAACAAAAATGGACAAAACGGTTTCATTATTTTTATCCTTTGGTTTGAGTGAATAAATTGGTTCAGAAAAAAGGCCGGCGAGCGAGGCTTTCACTCGTCGGCCGGTCATCATGGCAACTCATCGGGGCTTGGCCCCGATATCTTCGAAAGACCTCCGCAGAGATCACTCAAAAGTGAATGACATTTTGTCGGCACGAAGCGACAGGGGCTGGACGACTTCGTTTTTGTTGGTCGTTTCGGGCAGGAATCGGACCGAACCGTCGCACAGGGCGATGTTCAGCCCCCCGGGGTGAAGGCTGGAGCAGCCTTTTCCGAGGTTTTCGGGGCTCCCGGCGGCTTTGTAATCGAAGTTGAGATTGAAGGCCATGCGGGCCAGGGTCCGCAGGGTGTCGCGGTTGCCGTAGGAACTGTTTCTCCCAACTCCTGCCCAAACAGCCGCCTTGAAGGAGTCGCCGCCGGTGGCGGGACCGCCATCGCGTTCGCCGATCATCATCGTGTTCGACGTCCCGTCGACGCAATGCTTCATGCTCAGCCAGCTATTGCCGAAAAACATGCCGCCGGAATCGTTCGTCCGGGTCGGGCGTCCCCCGAAACCGCAACAAGCGACGTAGTTCGAGGTCGAAAGGTCGAAATAATCGTTCCTTCCGAATTGACAAAGATTGTTCAGAGGATTTGTCACATCGGTCGGACATCGGAAGGTGCCCATGATCGTTTGCAGAAGACGCTTGTCTTCATCGGTCGCGTCGCTTCTGTAGCGATCCCGAAGCGGGATGACGCCGGGATTGAGTTGTTCCATGTAGGCGGTTTGCTCGATGTAGGGCATCAGGGCGATCGACCAACCGTAATTCGGTTGCCCACCGCCGTACCGATAAGTGAAACCGGCCGGGAACGTCTTGTTCGTGTCGTGATAGTTGTGCACCGCCAGCGCGAGTTGTTTCAAGTGGTTGGTGCACTGCATGCGCCGGGCCGCTTCCCGAGCCGCCTGGACGGCCGGCAGCAACAGAGCGATCAGGATTCCGATGATCGCGATGACCACCAGCAATTCCACCAGAGTAAAGCCTCTTCGTGTACGTTTCATCAAAAGAATCTCCCAATAAAAAATGCCGTAAATAGTAGTTGACTTCCGGCGCCGGGCCGGCTTTAGAAATCTCCCCCAGGTCAACGATCAACAATGGCATAACCGAAAGGGGGATGACAATTCATTCTTTAATCTTAATAAAATGCTGTCCAAAAAGCAACACTCTCTTAAAAAAATGAAATGGGTAGCCGAAGGGGCGAAGAAGCCCGAGGAAAGGGAGATCTTCTCAGTCTTTCTGCGAAAAAAGAAGCGTTTTCCGGTGGTGTTTGCGTGCGCTCAGGGGCATCTGTCGCGTGATGGTTTCGTTTCCCGAACGACGCAATGCTCAAGAATGGGAAACATGAATCCCCTTGTAGAAAGACTCCGCGAGGGAGCCTGGACGTCACGGAATCGTGAGAGGAGGATGAGCGAAGCGTGTTGGACACTTTTCATCGATTGAGAACAAGGCGGTCCTTCGGACCATCCTTAACTTACGTACGACGGTTCTCTCGGGAAATCGATGAAAAGCGACCGGTTTTTTCCTTGGCCGACTACTTGTTCTCCATCATCGGGATCATGACATTGAGCATGTCGATGATCGCCGGTCCGAGAAGAACGACGAAAATTCCCGGGAAGATGAAGATGATCAGCGGGAAGAGCAGCTTCACGGCGGTCTTGGCGGCCTTTTCTTCGGCAGCCTGTTTCCGCCGGGTGCGCATGGCGTCGCTTTGCACGCGGAGGGCGGTGGCGACGCTGGAACCGAATTTTTCCGCCTGGATCAACACATTCGCCAGCGCGCGGAGGTCGGCGACGCCGGTTCGACGTCCGAGATCGCGGAGGACATCGCTTCGGGTTTGCCCCATTTGAGCCTGGAAGTTACTGTAGGCGAATTCGGAGGCGATGACCGGTGAGGATTCCATCATCTCCTCGGTCACTCGGCGCATCGCTTGATCGAGCCCCAGGCCGGCCTCGACACAGACGACCATCAAATCGAGAACGTCCGGCAGTCCGAGAAAGATCGCTTCCTGACGCCGTTTGGTGAGGAACCTCAGCGCGATGTCGGGCAGGAAGAAGGCTAATCCTCCCATGGCGGTGGCCCCGATGAGCGTGGTGGTGGAGAGCGCGCCGGTCAGGGCCGAGACGCCGCCGATGCCGATCACGAAGCCGCCGAGGAGTCCCGCGAATTTCATTCCCAAAAAGGCGGTTTTCGCGGTGGGAGAACGGAATCCCGCGACGATCAGCTTGTCTTCCAGCTTGAGCGATTCCTCTTCGCTTTTCGGTTGCAACGGCTTTGCCAAAGCGGGCGCAGCCTTTTCGATCATCTGAGAGACGGCTTTTTTCTTCTTGTCTTTCTTCTTCCCCGACTGGCGGAGCATCGTCAATTCATCGAGACGTTCGTCCAGATTCTGCCGATTTTTGCCGAAGAGTACATCGAGCAACAACCACCCGAAAGCAGCGAAAAGGATAAACACCACAAACGGCATTATCTTCTGCATTTGAAAGGCGATCAGTATGAAAGACACCACGATGCCTCCTGATTCACGAAATGAACGTTATTCGATACCGTCTTCGAATCCCCATGCCGGAACCGTCGCCGGGCCGTCGCGAAAAGCCCGAAGCGGTTCCGATGAGTCTCCGACATGAGGTTAAACTTTGATGGTAATAATCTTCTTGATCGACACGGCGCCGAGCACCTGCATGATCAAGGCCACGGCGATCATCTTTCTGCCAAGGGGTTCCTCGAACAGTCTCATGACGTAATCGCGATTGAGAAAATACAGCACCGCGAACAATCCGAAGGGCATCGCCAAGAGCACGATTCCGGAAATACGCCCTTCGCCCGTGAGGGCTTGGATGGCGCCCCAGATCTTGAACCGTTCACGAATCAGCTCGCCGATATTATCGAGAATTTCCGCCAGATCACCACCGGTCTGCCGCTGCAGGATCACCGCGGTGGCGAAGAATTTCAGGTCGAGATTCGGGACGCGATCGGTCATCGATTCCAAAGTCTCCTCGAGGGGACAACCCAGGTTCTGTTCCTCGAAGGCGCGACCGAATTCCTTCGCGATGGGGCCGTCCATCTCCTTGGCCACCATGTTGAAACCATAGGGCAGGCTTTGTCCGCTCCGCAGCGCCCGCGCGATCAATTCCAGCGCTTCGGGAAGCTGTCCCTCGAACTGTTTCATTCGACGCTTCCGTCGAAAGGACAACCAAAAAATCGGAAAGAACGCGCCCAGGATACCCAGAGGCGGGAGAATATAGCCGGGAAATGAAAAAAGGACTCCCACGCCGATGCAACCGCCGCTGAAGACGGCACTGAGCATCAAAACTTTTTGAACCGTGACACTGGTGTCCGACTGTTCGATCAATCGATTGAGATTCAAGAACCGGTTGAGCAGTTCCTCGAAGAAATTCTCGTTCGATTCCAGGGGGCGCGAGAGGACATCCGGGTGGTCGGTCCCTTTGCCTTTTTTGGACTTTTTCTGAGAGACCGATCCCAGTCGTTCTTCCATCAGCGCCCCTTCGTCTTTTTGAAGGGCCGAGCCGACGGCCATGATGAGAGAGAAGACTCCCACGAAAGCGATGGCAATAACGATCCACATAGTCATGGTTTAGGCTCCGGTTGCTCCGATAGACCTCAGTCCTCGAGGAGAACGCGTTCGCGAAAGGTAGTCCCCGGAAGGCGAATTCCACAGGATTCCAAACGGGACATGAACGTGGGACGAACGCCGTGGGCGACGAATTGCCCCACGGCGCGGCCTTCTTCGTTCACCCCGGTCTGGTTGTAGGTAAAGATGTCTTGCATGACGATCGTGTCCTGTTCCATGCCCACCACTTCGGTGATGTGCGTTACCTTTCGCGGCCCTCCCTGAAGACGGTTCGCCTGGACGATGATATCGATCGCGCTGGCGATCTGGGTCCGCATCGCCTTGATGGGCAATTCGAAGCCGGACATCATGATCATCGTTTCCATCCGGGCGATCGCGTCGCGCGGTGTATTCGCGTGCAAGGTGGTCATGGATCCTTCATGGCCCGTGTTCATCGCTTGGAGCATGTCGAGCGTTTCGGCGCCGCGGCACTCCCCGATGATGATGCGCTCCGGACGCATACGCAGTGCGTTCTTGACCAAGTCGGTGGCGGTGACCGCGCCCTTGCCCTCGATGTTCGGCGGCCGGGTTTCCAGTCGCACGACATGGTCCTGTTGGAGTTGGAGCTCCGCGGCGTCTTCGATCGTCAAGATGCGGTCCGTGTTGCCGATGAAGCTCGAAAGCGTGTTCAACAGCGTCGTCTTACCGGAACCGGTTCCCCCGGAAATGACGATGTTCAGCCGGGCCTTCGCCGCTCCTTCCAGGAGCATCGCCATCTCGGGCGTGAACGCCTTGAAGTTCAAGAGGTCCTCGAGTTTGAGGGGATTCGAACCGAAACGACGAATCGAAACGGCCGCCCCATCCAGCGCCAAAGGCGGAATGATCGCGTTGAAACGGGAACCGTCCGCCATGCGGGCGTCGACCATCGGGTTGGTTTCATCGACTCGACGGCCGACCTTCGAAATGATCCGGTCGATGATCTGCAGGAGATGACCGTTATCGCGAAACGTCACCTCCGATTTGGTCATCTTGCCGCCCCGCTCGCAATAGATATTCTCGGGGCCGTTGATCAGGATGTCGCTGATGGCCGGATCGTTCAGCAGGATCTCCAACGGTCCCAGCCCGAACGTTTCATCGAGCACTTCGTCGATCATGCGATCCCGCTCGCTGCGATTCAACTGAGCGCCCTCAATGTCGCACAGGTGTTCGACCACCATCCGGATCTCGTTGCGGAGGCTGTCGCCTTCGAGTTCGCCGATGCGGCTCAAGTCGAGCTTCCCGACGAGCTTGCTGTGGATCCGCTGTTTCAGCTTTTCAAAATTGGCTTTTTTCGACTCTTCCGATTGGCCGGGCATCTGATAAGTTGACATAATGCGTTGTCCCGTTCGTTCCTTTCTGTTCGACTTGCAAAATTCAAACGTTTCCGTAGTGATCCGGGAGGCGGCATTTCGGGCATCGGTCCCGCGGATGTCCGAAAGATTCTCCTGTGCATTCAAAAGCTACCTCTCACTTGTGTTGGGAAGCAGCATCACCGCGGGTCACCGATCCACGGTCTCGGGCACTTCCTCGGACTCGCCGGAGGCCTTTTTCTTCTTGGCGTTTCCTTGCAAGCCCTTGAAGATCTTTCCAAGACGGAAATGTTCTTTCTTCTCTTCGGTGGCCATGCCGCAGAGGTCGTCGGCGATTTTTTCGATCGCCTTGGTCAGGGGGGATTTCGGTGAGGAGTACATCAGCGGCGAACCGAAATCGCGTGCCTCGATCGCCGGCCGGGCCTCGTTCGGAACGGTCCAGTCGATCTTGCACTCGAGGGATTCCTGGGCTTTTTTCAGGGAAATCTGATTGTTTGAGGCCCCCGTCCGGTTGGAAACCACCTTCACCTTTTCCTTCACTCCTTCGATCGTCTCCAGCCATGAGAGCAGCCGCATCGTGTTCCGCAAGGAAGGCACGTCGAGCTGGGTGACGACCAGAACGACGTCGGCCAACTGCAATGCCATGACGTCGAAGGTGTTGTATCCCTTGGAGAGGTCGAACACCAGATGGCTGAACGAGGCCTTGATCAGATTCAGCGCCCGTTCGATGCTTTCGGGCGTGACGAAAGGCAGGTCCGCCAGCTCGTTCGGTCGCGGGAGCAACAGGAGCCCGCTTTCATGTTTTTCCAATGAGCGTTTCAAGAGCGCCAGATCGAGTCGTGATACATTTTGCGAGACATCGACCAGGGTGTATTCAGGAATCATGTCGAGGAAGATGTCGGCGTCGCCCAAGGCCATATCGAGGTCGATCAGCACCGACGAGCTCCCGTCATAGGAGGCCATCCGGCAGCCGAGGTTCACCGCGAGCGTCGTCGTGCCGATTCCCCCGAGCGCGCCGGCGACGGCGACCGAGACGCCGTTGCCTCCCGTATTCTGTCCTGAAGATTTCTGAGGGGAGCCGATGCGACGCAGTGCGGTGAGAAGGTCGTCCAACTGAAGCGGTTTCGAAAGAAACTCCTTCGCTCCGGCCCGGAACGCCTTGAGAATCAGACTGCTGTCGCTCGTGTCTCCGACCACCAGCAACGAACAATCGGGGACTTCCTGCGAAAGTCGCTGCATCAGCTCAATCACTTTTTTCTCGTCGGAGTTGAACGCAATGATGCCGATATCGGGCGCAGCCTGCTTCGCAACGTCCAAGAAGAATTCATACCGGGAACATTCGGCTTCCAGCCAAACGTAGTCGACGTCCATTAACATGGATCGCAGAGATTCCCGTGCGGAATCGTCGGGATCCACAATCGCCAATCGAAATACGTTACTCATAGTGTTTACTCAAGTTCTATGAAAGTTTCTTCTCCTGTTGCCCTTGGGTGGTCGTGGGGCCCGTCTCCTCTTGAACTATATCTTTTTTTTGAACGAAGACGTTTCTTTTTCTCAATACCACGTGTTTTTTCAACTTATTTCTCTTTCCTTCTTCTGTTGATTTGCCGGTCGGATGTGGGGTTCCGCCACCATCCAGGGGATTTGATCCTTTTTTGAATCTTGCCGGAATCATCCCCTAAAAGTGATTGATTGCGTCGAATCCAGAAACTTCTTTCCAGACCCCGAAATGCTCAGGTTTTTGTAAGTGCCTATATGTCAATGGTTTATGTTGATATGTGAGTTTTCTGTTTTGACGAGACGACATATTTATGGGAGAATCATACTCGCTTAACAAAACCCTAACACTTGCCCTATATCTTCTTAAGTGATTTTTTCATGACCTGTTTCGCCGTAAGAGCGCAATCGCTGTACCGGCCCCCCGTTCGTAGGAAAAAACCATTGATTAGGAGTAATGAAGTAATGAAATCGATTTGGACGATCTTCTTAGCGGCGGTCTTTTTGGGAATTTCCACCGGGATCGCCCCGGCGCAGGAGAATCAAATCGTGATCGACGGTTCGACGACGGTCGGACCCATCGCGAAAGCCTTCGAGGAGTACTATACGGAGAGAAATCCCGACGTTGAGATCACCGTGAGCGAATCGGGTAGCGGCAATGGAGCGAAAAGTCTGATCAACGGTACTTGCGATATCGCGGCGATGTCGCGTTTCATGAAAGACTCGGAGTTCAAGGCCGCCATGGAGAATGGGGTGATGCCGGTGCCGCATGTGATGGCCCTCGATGCGATCGCCGTGGTGGTGCATCCCTCGAATCCGGTCGAATCGCTTTCGCTGGAGCAGGTCAAGAATATTTATACAGGTGAGGTGACGAACTGGAGCCAAGTAGGCGGAGCCGACGCGGAGATCCAAGTCATTTCCCGCGATGTCAACAGCGGGACGTTCGACACGTTCGAAAGTCTTGCCCTTGATGGGGGAGCGGTCGTTTCGGAAGCCGAGACCGTCGGCAGCAACGGGGCGATGCTCCAGCGTGTCGGCGCTACGCCCAACGCGGTCGGCTATCTCGGCTATGGATACCTTAACGATACGGTCAAGGCCGCCAAAGTCGACGGGGTCGTCCCCAGCCCGAGCTCCGTGGTCAACGGAACTTATTCCCTGGCTCGTCCTTTATTCTTCTTCACCAACGGTTACCCCGAACTCGGTTCCCATCTTCAGCGTTTCACTTCCGTGCATTTAACCCCCCAGGGAGAGGTGCTGATCAGCAAGATCGGGTTCGTGCCCCGCACCGCCTATGTCGAATATTTCAAGCAGCTCATGAATCGTTAACCGTCCACTTCCTTCGGCGACAAGACGGGAAGTTGAAGACACCTCTTTCGCGATCGTGAAAAATGCCTCCGGGAGGAGCCGTGGTCGATCGATCCCGGCTCCTTCCGGCGTTCATGCGATTATTTGGTCGTGTATCGTGAAGGACCCTTCCCGAGGCTTCCGGATTGATGTCCGTCGCGATTTCTCTCATTCGAAGGAGAAAATCTTTCCAAACAGAGCCCGGGTCGAGAAAGTGAACGGTCCGGTCGACAGATGCCCCCCCGTCGGTTGGTGGGAACGTCCACTGGCCTATCCCCCCATTTCACTTCCACCGATTGATGTTCCATGAGTACCTCGAATATTTCTCGTTCCCAATCTCTCATTCGCAGCAAGCGCGAGTTGGGGATGGAAAATCTGGTCGCCTTTTTCGGAAACGCCTTTCTCATGACGGTCGCGGCGGTTTCCGTTTTTATTATTTTGGCCATTTTCTTTTTCATCATTCGCGAATCCCTTCCCTTCATTAATAGCGGTCACCTGAAGGAACTTTTCACCAGCACGGCGTGGAAACCCAATCACCAAGTTTTCGGTGGGCTTTCGCTCTTTTACGGAAGTGCCATCGTCACACTCGGCGCCGCGGTGGTCGCCATTCCGACGGGAGTCCTGGCAGCGGTCGCCTTGAGCGATATCCTCTCGTTCAACACCCGTCAGTTCGTCAAACCGATCATCGAGTTGCTCGCTTCGATTCCCTCGGTCGCCTACGGTTTTTTCGCCTTGGTGATCTTCACGCCTTGGCTTCAATCCCTGGGAGTCAAAGCCGGCTCGAACGCTCTGAACGTTTCGATCATCCTGGGGATCATGGCGCTGCCGACAGTAGTGAGCGTGCTGGAGGATTCCCTCCAAGCGATCGGTCCTCAGCTTCGCGAGGCCAGTTACGGGTTGGGAGCCACCCGGGCGGAAACCCTGCTTCGCGTGATTCTGCCCGCCTCGACAAGCGGCATTGCGGCCGCCTCCATCCTCGGCATCATGCGGGCGGTGGGCGAAACGATGGTCGTCTGGATGGCCGCCGGCGGAGCCACGAACATCCCCGAACCCTGGTACAATATTCTCGCGCCCGTTCGAACCCTGACCGCCACCATCGCCGGGGAGATGGGCGACGCCGATCAAACCGCCAACTCCTTGCGCTACAGCGTGCTGTTCACGCTGGCTTTGTGCCTTTTGATCATCTCACTTGTCTGCAATTTGCTGGGACAATGGGCCGTACGCCGACAAACCCGGCTTTTACGCGGGGAGTGAATCGCCGGAAAATGAATCTCACCGGAGACCATCAGTGAAAAGCGCCCGATGGCGGCCTTCGATCCTGATTTCGCATTCCAGTGAAAAGAAGTGAGAACGGATGGAATCCCATGCGTAATTTCCAATACCGAAAATGGATCGACCGCTTGTTCACCTGGTTGTCGCTCGGGTCGATCTTCCTGCTCGCCACCGCATTGTTTATTATCCTGCTCCCGATTATTTTTCAGGGAGCCGGGGCGTTTCTTTTTACCGGGACCATTGAGCATCGGCGCGTGAATTTCGAGCTTTTCGACCGAGGTAGCCGGGCGTCGCTCCACGAACAACTGGAACGAGCTCACCAAGCGCGGCAACCGCTCTTCGACGCCATCGTCGAGTATGAGAAGGAATTGTCGGCCTCCGAGGGAAAAGAAGACGAAAGCACGAAAGCAACCGATAGCGAGTTCGGCAATTTGATGAAACAGCTCGAAGGCGGTGCCGGAGGTGATGGTGGGGAAATCAATTTCGATGAAATGATCCAGGCGATGGACCAGGCTGAAGATAAGGCTAAGAAGCAGGCGGCCGAGAAGGAAGCGAAAAAAGAGGAACCGGTCGAGATCGCCAAAAAGGAGCTCGAAAAACTCAAGGAGAAGTTGAGGGAATTATTCGGCCCCCTGCCCATGGACGAAGATGTTCTGGCTTCGGTTGCGGGCAGCAAATCGTCCGATGAGCTTCTGCTGAGGGATCACTTCGGCGAAACGCGATGGGCTCGAGCTGTGGAGCAACTGGATCGGATCCTTTACGCGCAAGAGTGGATTCCCAATCCCGAGGACCCGGATGGAAAGTTGATCGCGAGGGAGGTTTCACGAAAGAAGGCGTTTCAGGGAACTCCACTGGAGTCGGTCTTCGATGATTATCTCACGGAAGAGCATCTCCGGAAGATGATGCTGCCGGAGTTCACTTTTTACTACGGCTTTTTTCTCGACCACAATTACGATTCTCATATTTTCGGGGGGATTCGTCAGGAGATCATCGGAACGTTTTATTTGACGGTGGGAGCGATGTTGATCGCGGCCCCCCTGGGAGTGTTGGCGGCCATTTACCTGGCTGAATACGCCAGGGAAGGTCCGTTCGTTTCGGTGATACGCTCCTGCATCGGAACGCTGGCGGGGGTGCCGAGCATTGTGTTCGGTCTGTTCGGGCTGGCCTTTTTCCTTTCGGCGGGTTCCTGGTTTCGCATTTCGCAGACCAAGAGCGTGGCGGCGGGGTCCTGCACGCTGGCGCTTTTAATTCTTCCCACCATTATTTGCGCGGCCGAGGAGGCGATCCGCGCCGTCCCGGCGACCTATAAGGAGGCGGCCCTGGGATTGGGCTCGAGTCGCTGGAAAACGGTTTGGACGGTCATGTTGCCGGCGGCGCTTCCCGGAATTCTCACCGGCGTGGTTCTGAGCATGGGCCGTGCGGCCGGAGAAACGGCTCCCATCATCTTCACCGCCGCCGTCAGTGTCGGGAGTGTTCCCCTGCTTGCGGAAGTCTTTTCCTCCCCCACCCCCGCTCTCCCTTGGGCCATCTATAGCTTGACCGCCGAACACGAAGCGGCAGAGAAGGTCCGTCACGTCCAGTTCGGCATGACTTTGACCCTCATCGTTCTGGTTTTGGCCCTGAACCTTGTCGCCATTCTCCTGAGAGGTTATATATTAAAGAAGCTCAGGGGATGAAAATAAAGTGCCTTTGCCGTTTTTCCGTTTGGTCGAGATGCGTGATCCAGCGTTATTCATGTTCACATAAATAGGAATCCCTTGCTTCACGCATGGACGCCCGCCGGACCGGGCGCTCGATTCCTTATTTATGCTACGCTCAATAAGGTATACCATTGATGTCGAATGATGCCCAAATGAAACCGAAAATCCAGTTGAATGTCGACAGTTTCGTCCAGGATCAGAACCAGGATGCGGTCCCCCAGGAGCTGGAAACGCACATCCAGGCGAAGGATTTTTCCGTCTTCTACGGGAAAGTTCAGGCGGTCCGTCACGTGACGATGGATATTTACAAAGGGCACGTAACAGCCGTGATCGGCCCCAGCGGCTGCGGGAAAAGTACTTACCTCCGCGCCATCAATCGCATGAACGACCTGATTTCCAGTTGCCGGGCGGAAGGAGAATTGCGGTTCGACGGAGAAAACGTCTACGATCCCCGCATCAACGTCGTGCTGTTGCGTCAGCGGATCGGGATGGTTTTTCAGAAACCGAATCCTTTCCCGAAATCCATTTTCGACAACGTCGCTTATGGTCCTCGCATTATGGGGGTTCGCAAGCGGAGCCAACTGACCGAGGTCGTCGAATCGAGTCTTCGCGATGCCGCTCTCTGGGACGAAGTGAAGGACCGGCTCCGCCGCAATGCGCTGGGGCTCTCCGGGGGGCAGCAGCAACGGCTCTGCATCGCGCGCGCACTGGCGATCAAGCCTGAAGTGCTCCTGATGGATGAGCCCACCTCGGCGCTCGATCCCAAGGCGACGGCGCATATCGAGGATCTTCTCGGCGAGTTGCGCGGTCGCTATACTATCGTGATCGTCACCCACAACATGCAACAAGCGGCCCGTATTTCCGACTTCACTTCGTTTTTCCATGAAGGAGATCTGATCGAATACGGGAACACCAAACAGGTCTTTACCCAGCCGGAAAAAAAGCAGACCGAGGATTACCTGACCGGACGTTTCGGTTGAATTTCGTTTCCGAACCGCTCGCCATCTGTGACTCGTCGCGTCTGGAAATATGATCGAATCGTCAAGGAGATGACGCCATGGGAATCCATTTATTAAAGGAATTGGATGTCCTTCGCAAACACGTGCTTTCTCTCGGGGGGATGGTCGAAGACAACCTCTTCCGGGCACTACAGGTTCTCGAGTCCTCGGAAAACGATCACCTGATCGACCAGATCATCGCTTTCGACAAAGAGATCGACCGAAAAGAGGTCGAAGTCGAAGAGGAATGCCTGAAGATTCTGGCCCTCCACCAGCCCGTGGCGAGCGATCTCCGCTACATCATCGCCGTGTTGAAAGTGAACAACGATCTGGAACGGATCGGGGATCTGGCGGCCAACATCGTGGGCAAGATCCGCCTGATGGATTATTTCGAGGTGAATCGTTTCATCGAAACGCTCCGCACCATGGGGGAGCACGCCGGGCACATGCTCAAAGAAAGTCTCGATGCGCTGGTCAACATGGACGTCAAGCAGGCGGAGAAGATTCGCAGCCTCGACGATCACCTCGACCGGATGCTCAAGGAGATTATCGAGGAATCGATCGGCGAAATGGGACTTCATCCGAAAAGCGTCTGGAATCAAGTCGCGATCCTCGGCGTCGCGCGGAATCTCGAACGGATTGGCGATTTGTCGACCAATATTTCTGAGGACGTCATCTACTGCGTGCGCGGGCAAATCGTCCGCCACCCGTTTTCTTCCTCTTCATGACGGCTTTTGCGGGGCGGGATGTCTCGACGGAGGCGTGACTTGTCCTCATCCGCATTTCCGGCAATGGAAAGAGACCACCGGACGTTCGGAGAGCGGGAGATGCCGGTCTATTCCCTCTTCGCAACGATATTCCCCCCGGCGGATCGTTTCCTCGAACCGCTGCTGATTCTCCGGGAGCGATCCGCGGCAGCGGGTCGGATGGTGAAGATGATAGACCAGGGCCATATGCCGAAGATTGAACCGCGCGAGGCCGGCATGCTGTAATCGCACGGCGAAATCGCTGTCTTCCAGGCCCCATCCTTGGTAGCGCTGGTCGAAGCCGTTCGTCCGGAGCGCGTCTTCCCGCCACAGCGACATGTTCGCGCTGTGAATGCTCCTGAAATAACGGATTTCTCGAGAAGCCATTCCGGCGAGAAAAGGGTGGCGGATCGCGTTTTTTCGATTCGACATCCCCGGCAGATAGAACGGCAGGGAAGAAGGAGTGAGCTCCTCGATTCGCTTCTGCGAGCATGTCGCGTCGAGAAAGACACGTCCCCCTTGGATCCATCTTCCCCGTCGGGCAAAGGCCAAGTGGTCGGCGACGAAATGGCGATGGCAAAGGATGTCGCCGTCGATCAAGATCAGGTAATCGCCTTCGGAGGCGGCCATGGCCCGATTTCTGGCTTCCGCGGCCCGGAACCCTCGGTCCTCCTGCCAGATGTGCCGGATGGGAAAAGGGCTCGACGCCTGCAATCCCTCGATGCACGTCCGGGTCGAGGCGCCCGAACCGTCGTCGGCGATGAGGACCTCTTCCGGGAGACGTGTCTGTAGCTGGAGTCGCTTTACGCAGGCTTTCAACGCTTCGGGCCAATTGTATGTGGTGATGATCAACGAGACTTGCATCGATGCTCCATTTCTCGAGACTGATTCGCTTCGTATAATTTCGCGTATTTGCAGTACGAGCCCATGGCGGTGGTCAGGGAGATGACGAGGCCGTCGTGTCCCGAACGGAATCCACCGCGAAGGAGATAACACCTCAGAAACGCCGCCAAACCGTGCGCGATTGCCGACCAGAAGGACGCTCTTTTCCTTCCCGCATGTTGCCGAACGTAGAGATCGGAATAGGCCTGCATTTTGGCGATCGCCTCTGAGAGCGAGTCGATGCTGTAATGGTCGAGGTGTCCTGCAATCGAAACCACTTGCGTTTCCGGAGGGATTTCGAGCGATTCATGAATGGTGTGCTCCCCAAAGGAGGTCACCTGGCGATGGTAAAGCCGTTTACGCAAACAAGGCGACCAACCACATGTCTTCAGCCAACGCCCTCGGTAATGATTGCGTATCGAAATCCGGTAAATCGACTTTTGATCGAGCGGAGCTTCCATGAGCGTTTCGATCAACTCCGGGGAGGCGATCTCGTCGCTGTCGATCACAAGGATCCAGTCGTTTCGAGCCAGTTCGGCCGCCTGGTTCCGAAGCGCGCCGAATCCTTCCAGCGGCAGGGCCGCGACGCGAACATTTTCGAATTTCCGGGCGATGGCGAGTGTGTCGTCCTCGGAACCGGTGTCGATGACCAGCACTTCGTCAAGAACGGAGAGGGGCTCGAGACACTGTCGAATGTAGCGTTGGCTGTTCTTGACGAGCACGATCGCGCTGATGCGATTCTTGCAAGAGGTTCGGGAGCGATTTCCTGCTTGCGAAAGTCCGCTCAAGCGGGAAGGAGTGGAAGCGACCGAGGATGAAGACATGTCAAGCTGCTCTTTTGGGTTCGAGTGTTTTGAGCTTCCGGGCAACGGTTTCCAGGACCGTCTCGGGGGTCAAATCGCGCATGCAACGGTGGTGACCCTCGGGGCAGTTGCGCTGGTGGCACCCGATGCAGTCCAAATCGAGAATCAACGCTTCCGCGTTCGAATGTGGATTGGCGCCGACCGAGGGTAAGAACGGCCCGTAAAGCCAAATGATGGGGACATCCATGGCGGAGGCGAGGTGCCCCGGCCCGCTGTCGGTCGAAACGATCAACGCGCCTCGTTTCATGATCGCCTTGGTGGTGCCGAAGTCGAGAGGATGGTCGGCCATCGAAAAGACACGCTCGTGATTCGCCGTTCGGGCGATGTTTTTGGCCGAAGCTCTTTCGGCCGGTCCGCAGAGAATCAGGACATCGTGTCGGAGCTTCTCGGCGATCATTCGAGCGAGTCGTGAACTGTGTTCGATCGGCCAGACTTTCGAGGCTCCGAACGCCCCGGAGGTGTTGATCAGGACCGGCCGGGAGGTGTCGGGAATCCCCAGCTTCCGGAAGACCTGGGCGGCGGCGCGCTGGTCGGACTCGGTCGCGGTCAATTCCAGCTTTTGAGATGTTTTGCGGCAACCGGCGGCCTTGGCCAGGGCCAGATAATAATCGACCATCGGCGTGTCGTGCCGGTTCTCCTTTTCAGGAGGGGTGAGGCGATGGGTCAGTAAGAAACCACGCCCGTTTCGTTGGTATCCGATGCGCAGGGGTATTTTCGCCAGCCGCGAAATCAGCGCCGGTCGCGGCGAATTCGGCATGAGGATCGCCGTATCGAAGTTCTCCCGGCGAAGTTGGCGCGTCAAATCCCAATGGGCATGCCACGGGCGGTCCCCCTTCGGTTCGAACGGGATGACGTCGTCGAGCCAGCCGGTTCCGTCGAGTAGGTCCCGCAGAAACGGACGCATCACGCCGACCAGATAGGCGCCGGTTCCGTACTGTTTCCGCAATGCCCGATACACCGGGGTCCCCATGACGAAATCGCCGAGCCAGTTGGGGTGAAAGATTACGATTCTTCGCATAAAACCTTCTTTCTCAATCGGCAGCGCGGCTCCGCGGAGCGTCGAGGCAACGCGGAAAAAGCGGCACCGAGACCAATTTCCTGGAAGAGGGAGGTTCTGCTCGGTTGGAAAACCTCCGAAATGGTGATAAAATATCGAAAATCGGACGGCGGACCAAGGCCAATTTCCCGATTGGGGGATTCTTTTTGAAAGATGATTCCCAAGAGACTTCTCCGCGAGCAGGCTTTCTTTTCGTCGGTTTTCGGGAGATGTCATAAGAATCAAGATAGAGCGTTCAAGACGTGCACCTGAAATACATCATCTCGATCAATCTGGCATTCATCGTTTGCCTTTCTGCGCTGATGCTCGGCATGGGGCAGCAGTCGTGGCTCATTCCTTTCTTGACGCTCTTGGCGGCGATCGGCGGCATTTGGTTGAGCGACATCCGAGGCACCATCCGCTTGGGAGGGCGTGTCAGCAACGTAATTGTCGTCCTTTTGGTTTTGATCTTTTTCGGAGACGCCGTCAACAATCGGGGGGACATGCTGGCCGTTTCGATTGCCCGCATCCTCATGCTGGTTCAAATCGTTTTGCTCTTCCGGGAAAAAAACCTCCGAACTCGCTGGCATATTCTGCTCATCTCTTTTTTGGAAGTGATCGTCGCTTCGGTGTTCGAGCAGCATATCTTTTTCGGCATTCTGCTTCTGGTCTATGTCTTCGCCGGGCTTTGCGCAGTCGCGTTGATCTTTCTGTATCAGGAGCGGATCTACTTCCGAAACCATGTATTCGTGCGTCCTTTTTTTCAGATCCAGCGTTCGGAGCTTTCCCAGAAGCAGGATTTTCGCCGGCTTCTGAAAATCAGTTTGGCGACGTTGGTCGTCGGTCCGCTTTCGCTGATTTTGCACTATCACGACCCGGAGCATGAGGAAATCAAGGCCGAAGAGGAGGACGACGAGCATCGCATGGCCCAGGAGGAGGCCGACCGTCTCGCCGATGAGGATCTCGAGGTTTTGCAGATGCCGCCGGAAGCATTGGGCATGCAAGGGCTCGAAAATCAGGGTATCGCTTCTGCAGAGCAAGACACATGGAGGGGGCAACGCCGTCGTTCATCGCATCGATGGCCCCTGTTCGATGCTTCGCCCGTCTTTAGCGGCGGGGCGGTGCGTCTCTCCGGAATGGCGGGGGTGCGCTGGGAGCTCTTCTTGAGGCTCCTCTGGGCCACGATGGTTTCTCTCTTGTTCGCGGCGTTGATTTTCGTGCTCTTCCCGAGGTTCCGGCGACTCGAACTGACCGGACTGCTCATCGGCAATCAGTGGTCGGAACAGAGCACCGAACCGATTCGCTCGGTCGGTTTCACCGACGAAGTCCGTCTCGGGTCGTTGGGCGAGGTTCTCGAGAATCGTAAAAAGGTCATGTCGGTCCGGTACGATGTGGCCGGCGGCGAGCAGGCCTATCAAGCGGTGCAAGGGAACTTCTTCTATCTGCGCGGCATCACCTTGAATGAGTACGAAGATGGGAATTGGAAACGCGGCAGGCCGGCGTTCGATCGGCCGGGTTCGCAATTGTCCTATCGGGGTCCCCCTTCCGGCAGCGGTCTCATTCCCGGTGCTCTGGTTCGCTCCGATTCCGATGATTACGGGGACCTGCGTCATCAGCCGGGTGTGGACGTCGTCGATCAGCGATTTCGCATCGAGCCGATGAATACGACGATTCTCTTCTCCGTCTGGCCTTTTTTCCGTGAGTTCGGCCAAGAAGAGAAAATTCGCGTTTATCCCGATCATTTTCGACGCCCCCGCAACACGCAGAATAATCCCATGGATTATTCGTTGCTGACCACCGGCTTTCGCGACGGGAAACAGATTGAGCTGGTTCCCTGCATCGAGCCGGTCGCGCTCGATCCCCTGCTGCAGATTCCCAAGCAATCGCTTCCCGCGCTCGTGGAAACGGCCCGGAATTGGGAAGAAGAGGCCGATCTGGAATCGACTCAGGTGGTTGCCCGGGCGCGTCTTCTGGAAGAGCGACTGAAAGATCCCGATCGGTTTTCTTATAGTCTTGGCGGTCAGATGCGGGATCTGGATCTCGATCCTCTGGAAGATTTTATCGCGAAGAATCCCCAGGGGCATTGCGAATTTTTTGCCGGGGCATTGGCGATGATGCTCCGGAGCCGAGGCATTCCTTCGCGCGTGGTGGTGGGATACAAGTCGGAGGCCTACAACCCGATGGGAAGCGAATACATCGTGCGGCAGTGCGATGCGCATACCTGGGTCGAAGCGTACATCGCACCGGAGTCGCTTCCCGAGAGCGTCCGCGCGGAACCGTACTCCCGGTGGTGGGAGGGCGGCGGATGGCTCCTGCTCGACGCCACCCCGGCAGCCGACTACAACCTTATCGACGCCTTCACCGGGGAGTTCACCGACTGGAAAGACCAGATCATCGCCATCTGGGAGACCTACGTGCTCCACATGGACCCGGGACGTCAGGATCGCTCCATTTACGGTCCGTTGAAGGAGCTTTTCAGCTCGATGAAGACACGTATGTTCGATCTGAAGTGGTGGCGCGACGTCGGCCGGATGGTCTGGAACACCTTCCGCTCCGGTTGGACGCAGTTGCGAACCGGTTCCTGGTTCCACGCCGAAGCGTTCATTTTGACGATCACCGTGGGGGGGTTGGGAATCCTGCTCTATTTCTTCGTGTTTCGGGGCTATCGTCTCTTGCGGAGACTGATGCCGACCACCAGCAGGGAAGAACGTCGGAAAAGGGCGTCGATCGAATTCTATCTTCGCATGGAGGCGCTGCTGGCCAAGGCGAAGATCGACCGACCGGCACACCAAACGCAGCGCGAATTCGCCACAGCCTCGATCATGCGACTGCTTTATCCGCCTTTGGAAGAGCGAAAGCGCTCGTCCGAGGTGCGGCATGACCGCGAGGATGCGAAAGAACCCCTCTTGCTCGCGACGAGACTGATTGTCGAGGCGTTTTACAGGGTCCGGTTCGGAGATCGCTCGCTGGAAGCGGACGAGATCGACCACATCGAGAAAGCACTGAATCGTATCGAGCAGGCAGTCGAAGGGACGGCGTGATTCCCGGTTCTGAGTGATTTGCTTACGAGGGCTTCTTCCCCAGTCGGTGGACCGCTTCGACCAATGCGACGGCGTTCTCGACCGGCGTTTGCTTCATGACGCCGTGTCCGAGATTGAAGATGTGTCCCGGTCTTCCCGAGGTTTTTTCGAGAATGATCGCGACTTCGCGTTCGATGGTCTCGGGATTGGTCAGCAACACCGCCGGATCGAGGTTTCCCTGAACCGCTCGGTCGTGGCCGACGGTCTCCCAGGCCTCATCGAGAGGGATCCTCCAGTCGACGCCGATCACATCACCCCCAGCGTCCCGAAAAAGCGGCAAAAGTTGGGGATTCCCCGTGCCGAAATGAATCACCGGTACCCCGGGAGTGATCGAGTCGATCAGCATCTTCGAAAAGGGGAGCACGAATCGGCGGTAATCGTCGACCGAGAGGCAGCCGACCCAACTGTCGAAAACCTGGACGATTTGAGCTCCCGCGTCGATCTGGGCGTTCAAATAGCGGGCCGCGGTTCGGGCGATTTTTTCCAGAAGCTGCTTCCATGCGTCCGGTTGGGTGTACATGAATGTCTTCGTGTGGAGAAAATTCTTGCTCCCACCGCCTTCGATGGCGTAGCCCGCCAGAGTGAAGGGACATCCGGAAAAACCGATCACCGGAATCGCCTCGTCGATGCCTTCCCGCGTGAGACGGACCGTCTCGAAAACGAAGTCGAGTTCTCCGACATCGTCGAGCTGTCGAAGCCGGGCGACGTCGTCCGGCGAGCGGATCGGGTTGTGCAGCACCGGGCCTTCGCCCTGCTGATATTCCAGATCGAGCCCCATCGGGATCAGCATGGGCAAGAGGTCGGAGAAGATGATCGCCGCGTCGACATTCAACTTCTCCACCGCCGTGATCATGACCTCGGCCGAGAGCCGGGCATTGCGGCAAAGGTCCAGGAAGGTCGTCCGGGCGCGGACCTCGCGATATTCCGACATGTAACGGCCGGCCTGACGCATCAGCCAGACGGGGACTCGGTCGGTCGGTAAACCACGAGCGGCACGGTACATGGGACTGTCTTTCCAGTCGGGCTTTTTTTCGTGAGTCTCGGTCATCCCTTCAATGCCTTTCTTGGAGATTCATGACGGCGTTTGCGGCGGGGTTCAGGCGGTGGTCGGCGATCCTGCCGATGGGCCGTCTTCGGGGATCGGCGATTCATCTTCTTCGAGGAAAGGAACGACCGGTGATTCGATGACGCGCATCGTTCGCCATTTGCCGCGACGGAACCGCCGGAAGTAAATGACGCCACAGAGAAAGATCCAGACCGACAGCACCGACCAACACCAGTATAATCCGAGGCCGAAAAATGCGATACCCACCCAACACCCCAGCAGGAGCAGCGGGGCCATGAGTATGGAGACCAGAAGGACGAATCGGGTGTCGCCGGCCCCTTTGATGGCGTTGACGAAGATGACCATCTGTGCATCGAAGAATGTATATGCCGCCACGAACCGCATCAGGACGATGGCGGGCTGCCGGATCGCGGCGAATTGTTCCGGATCGCTGAACCAGGCATAGCCCATCAAGAGAACGTCGGGGATGGTGACGAACAAGACGGCCAGAACCCCCATGTAGATCGTTCCCAGAATGAAGGCCGAGTAGGTGCCGCGTTCGGCCAAATCGGGTCGATCGTCGCCGAGCTGTCTTCCCACGATCGTCATCACGGCGATTCCGATTCCCAGAAGCGGCATGAATCCCAGGGTGTTCATGTTGAACGCGATCGTGGTGGCGGCCATGGCGTTATCGCTGAGGGATCCGATCACCATGATGAACAGGGAGAATGCGGCGATTTCGGCGAAGATCTGAAATCCGTTGGGCCCCCCGAATCGGAGCATTCGGAAGAACAGGTCCCGGTCGAAACGCATTCCGCGAGCGAGTTGGTAATCGACCCCCGGCTCCTGGTCGAGGAACATCAGGCCCAGAAGGAACGCGACGCGAAACCAATGCGCCGCCGTCGTGGCGGCCCCCGCTCCGGCGATTCCCCAGGCCGGCAGGCCGAAAGCGCCGAAGATCAATGCGTAATCGAGCACGATGTTCAGGAGGACCGTGACGACGTTGACCATCATCACGACGTGGTTCTTGCCACGCCCCACGAAGAAGGCGGAGAGCGATTCACTCGCGATGGCCGCACCGCTGCCGTACATGAGAAATCGAAAGTAGATGCTTTCATTTTCAACCAGAGTGGGCGTATGGCCGAAGAGTGTGAATATCTGTTCTCCCCAGGGAGTGATGAGCCAATACACGGGCATCAAGACCAGTCCGAGTCCCGCTCCCTGCCACACGGCCGGTCCGATGCGGTGATGCATTCCGGCCCCGTAATACTGCGAGACGAATGTATAGGTGTACATGGCGACTCCCAGTGGAAGACAGATCAGCATGAAGTAGAAAACGCCGGCCGGCATCGAGGCGGCCATCGCCTCCTTGGCATGCCACATGAGGAACATGCGGTCGAAGAAGTACATCAGCGACCAGACCCCACATGAAATGATCAGAGGAAACGCGATTCCCATCACTTCACGACCGCCACTGGGGCGTGTCCACCAATTTCGAATGAGGGAAGTCATCGGAGGATTCCTGGTGTCGGCAAAATAGTCTGGAGGGGGAAAGAGACGGGGAAAGTTCGGCGGAATACGCGTGGATCCGAAGAAGATGGTTTCCTAATGATCTCTGAACAAAGCTTGGGAGAGATTGGGAAAGCTTTAGGAAATTGCAAGAATCAGAAAGAGCGATGGAGAAATGGGGAACCTTCGACGGATCCGGTCCGATTCGAAATCAGCGAACCGAAAGGCTCCATCTCGGGCGGTGGAGGCGTTCGGCTCATGAATATAACCGAAAAATCCAAAAAGTACACACCTTATGGGAGTTTTCCGCTTGCTTTTTCGGGCAAATCTGCCAATAATACTCTACTCATTCACCAACACGTTGGCCCCCGTCGAGTCTCTACGTTTTCGAACCATGTCCGACGATTTCCGTTCGACGGGGCTTTCTCTTATTTGCAGGCGAAGCGATGCGCCGTGGAGATTCATCTTCGGCCGGGAGTGCTTCGACTCCGTCGCTCGCCGTGAGCTTTCTGCCCCCGAGTCGGAATCGCCTCCTCCGCTTTCCTTGATGAACCGTGTCGGAGGGTCGCGAACCCGATGAGAATGGGAGAGCGTTTTCCGCGTGGATGGTGCCCGTGGGGGAGACTTCAACGGTGCGAAGCCCCAGCGTTAGGCCGGGAGCGAAGCCCTGCGGTCCCAATACGCCATCCAAGGTTCATTGTTTGCGTGAATATGAATCACCACCGACGACTCAAAGCTTCTGAATCATTTTTGGAGAATGCTTCAACATGACGTCCGATTTGAAAAGGCTGCGGAACATTGGAATCTCCGCTCATATCGATTCCGGAAAAACGACGCTCTCGGAGCGCATTCTCTTCTATTCGGGGCGTATTCATCGGATGCAAGAGGTGCACGCCGGCGGCGGGGCGACCATGGATCACATGGAGTTGGAGCAGGAACGGGGAATCACCATCACCAGCGCCGCGACCAGCGTGAATTGGAAGGACGGCACGATCAATTTGATCGACACGCCCGGCCACGTCGATTTCACCGTTGAGGTGGAGCGGAGTCTCCGCGTGCTCGATGGCGCGGTCCTGGTCCTTTGCTCGGTCGGGGGGGTTCAGGCGCAGTCGATCACGATCGACCGGCAGATGAATCGCTACCACGTTCCTCGTCTGGCGTTGATTAATAAGATGGATCGGACCGGGGCCGATCCGGCGAGGGTCGTGGCGCAACTCAAGGAGAAGCTCGATTGCGAAGCCCTTTTGATGCAGCTCCCCATCGGCACGGAAGCCGATTTCGAGGGCGTCGTCGATCTGGTGACGATGGAGGCGATCTACTTCGAGGGCACGCAGGGGGAGAAGGTCGAGCGACGATCGATTCCCGAATCCATGGCCCAAGAGACGCAACAAGCTCATCACGACCTCCTCGAGGCCCTTTCGATGTACAGCGACGAGTTGATGGAAATGTTGCTGGCCGAGGAGGAGGTTCCGGTCGATCTGGTGCATCAGGTGGTGCGGTCGGCGGTGTGGAGCCGTCAGTTCACACCGGTCTTTCTCGCGAGTGCGTATCGCAATAAAGGGGTTCAGCCCCTGATGGACGCCATTCTCCATTATCTGCCGTCCCCGCTTGATTGCGAGCATACCGCCTTGAAGCAGGAGGATCCGGTCGAGACGATCAAACTCCTTCCCGAACCGGAGAAGCCCACCGTGGCGATGGCGTTCAAAATCATCGAAGATCCTTACGGCACGCTGACGTTTATGAGAATCTATCAGGGAACGGTGGAAAAAGGCGGCTCCTATTTCAACCAGCGGACCGGCAAGAAGGAAAGAATCAGTCGCTTGCAGAAAATCCATGCGGCCAGTCGTGAAGAGATCGAAGTCGCTCGGGCGGGCGATATCGTCGCGGCGATCGGCATCGATTCGGCCAGCGGCGATACCTTCTGTTCGGAAAAGGACTACTGCACGCTCGAGTCGATGTTCGTTCCCGAGCCGGTCATCCAGGTGGCCGTCATGCCGCAGTCGAGCAAGGACTCCGATCGGCTTTCCAAGGCGTTGGCTCGTTTCCGCAAGGAAGATCCCACCTTGAGTATCTCCGTCGATCATGAAAGCGGCGAAACGCTCATGGCCGGCATGGGCGAGCTTCACCTGGACGTCTACATCGAGCGGATTCGCCGCGAATACCAGGTCGAGGTGGAAGTGAGTCCGCCGAAGGTCAACTACCGCGAAGCGCCGACGCGACCGATCGAGTTCGACATCAAGCACAAGAAGCAAACGGGCGGTTCCGGCCAGTATGCTCACATCGTCGGCCAGTTCGAGGTGCTTCCGGACGATGAACCGGAGACCTTCCAATTCGAGGAGAATATCGTCGGAGGGCGGATCCCGCAACAGTTTATTCCGGCGGTGGAAAAAGGCTTCCGTCAATCGCTCGAAAAGGGGCCGATCGCCGGTTTTCCGATCGTCCACTTGAAGGCGGTCGTCAACGACGGCTCTTATCATGAAGTCGATAGCTCCGATATGGCGTTCCGAACGGTCGCCCAAACGACGATTCGGGAGTTCTTTCCGAAAATGAAGCCCGCGCTTCTTGAGCCGGTGATGAAAATCGAGATCGAAGCGCCGAGCGAATTCCAAGGGAATGTGGTCGGCGATTTCACGTCCCGCCGCGGGATCATCACCGTCACCGAGACCCTGGGACCGGCGACCCGAATTCAAGGGGAAATCCCCCTTGCCGAGACGTTCGGCTATTCGACGAATCTGCGTAGTCTGACCCAGGGGCAGGGCACCTTCAGCATGGAATTCTCCCGTTACAAGCGGCTGCCGAGCTCGCTTCAGGAAGAGGTCGTCAAAGAACGCAAGGAGTTGCTGGCGAAGTAGTCGTTCGGTGATAAGAAGAAGCGAAGGATGGAAAGGGAGTCGAGTTCCGAACGACGGGCTCTTTTTCGCGGATGGTGTTTTACTTGGGCGCGTCTGAGCTATAGTATTAAAGTATACTCTCCCTCTCTTACGCCTCACGAGTTCGCGCTGGAGCCGCCGCTTTGCCTGCCCCGGATCCTACCCATTCAGGTCGAGAACCTCTCCCCGATCGGAAGAAACGTGCCCGGGTTCCGCTTCCTACTGCGCTTCCCTCGGGGGCGAAGGTCCCCCCTCCGGTGGTTTCCGCAGAATCGGAAAAAACGTCGGAATCGTCGTCTCTCCCCCTCACACCCCCTCGGAAAAAACACCCGGCGAAACTCCCGCCGCCGGTCGATCGAGTGACGGTGCTCCCGCCGGTCTCCGAAGAATCGGTCGAAAGGGAAAAAGGGATCCCTCATAAGCTGCAAGATCATCTCACGCGGCAAGAGTCCGTCGGGGCTTATGCCAGCGTGGTGGTTCATCTCTTGTTGCTGCTGCTTCTTGCTCTATTGGCGATTCACGTCCCTCAGGGGTTCTCCGGGCCGCTCTTGATAGGAGGGACCGACGACCTTCCTTCGCTGATGGAGGTTTCCCCCGAGGAAGTGGAAGCTTCTCCGGTCGACATCGCGGAGCTGTCGGAATTGGTGCCGTCGGAGATTTCCTCGCCAACGGTCACGACCGATGTGACCGGGCTGGAGTTTCTCGAGGAGGAGATTTCCGGCCAATCTCCCCAGAAGGCCAATCCCTTCGCCTCGCTCACCGCGCAGGGCGATCCGATCCGGAAGTCGGTCCTTGGGGGAGGGGGGCTCGAAGGCCGCACCCCTTCGCATCGTGAGTTCTGCAAGACGGTCGGCGACAGCACGCGGGAGAGCGAGTTGGCGGTCGAGGCCGGGCTCAACTGGCTGGCGGCGCACCAATTGCCCGATGGCGGTTGGTCGTTCCAGCTCTCGGAGCCGCCTTGCCGGGGACGCTGCCGCCATTCCGGGACCCATCGCTGTCGGACCGCCGCGACCGCCGTCGCGCTGTTGCCTTTTTTGGGGGCGGGATACACCCATCTGGAAGGGAAGCACAAACGCACGATCGACCGAGGCCTGTATTTTCTCGTGCAAAATGCGGTGTATGTGGACAGCGGTTACGATTTGCAGCAGGGATCGATGTATGGTCAGGGGCTGGCGACCCTCGCGCTTTCGGAAGCGTACGCGATGAGCCGAACCTCGTCGATCAAGCAGTTTGCCCAGGGCTCGCTCGATTTCATCGACGCCGCTCAGGACAAGAGAGGGGGCGGATGGCGGTACACTCCCGGGGCGCCGGGCGATACCACCGTCACGGGTTGGCAGTTCATGGCACTGAAGAGCGGGTTGCTCGCCTCGCTGGACGTCAAACCGCAGACGGTCTACCTGGTGGACGACTTTTTGAATTCCGTCCAATATGAAGGAGGAAGCCGGTACGCCTATCTTCCGGACATCGACCTGGGACGCAGCACCGACTCGCTCCGAACGACCACCTCGATCGGACTGCTCCTTCGCATGTACCTGGGCTGGTACCCGGGGCATCGCCCTTTGGATGAAGGCGTGGCGAAGATCGAACGATGGGGACCCTCGGAGAAATGCATGTATTACAACTATTACGCCGCCTTGGTACTGCATCACTACGGGGGATCGGGCTGGGAGCGATGGTATCCACCACTGAGGGAGTATCTGGTGAAAACGCAGGCGAAGCGGGGGCACGAAGCGGGGAGTTGGTATTTCCCCGATCGCTACGCCGATGAGGGGGGACGACTGTTCAACACGGCGTTGGCCATCATGATACTCGAAGTGCCCTACCGCTACATGCCGCTCTACCGCCTGCAACAATGAACCGGCGTTATTCCGGCTTTTCTTCGCCGGCTTGGCGTTGCGCGGCGACGTAAAGCATTCGCAATTCGTGCAACACGCCCTCGATGGTTTTCGACTCTTCCTCGGTCCGGTTGCCCTGGGTCTTCTCCTGCAGGAGTTCGACCGTATCGACCAGGTGTTTGGCCTGATGGAGCATCATCGTCGGCTTCCCCGTGGCGGGGTTCGGGAAAGCGCCCATCGAGACCATCGCTTGCGTGGCCAGTCCGGAGACGAGGCTCAGCAAGCTCGGCGGCGGCAGGGGGACATCCTTCGGTTGTCCACCACCCTCGTCTTCCGGCGTCTGCTGTTCGGATGTTGCTTCCCCCTCGGCGGGAGATTCGTCCGATTTTTGGGCCGCTTCCTTCTCAGCTTGGACCTGGGACTTCCAGTCTTCATCGACGAAGATCTTCTTTTCCTGGCCCGATTCGTTTTGATTTCCATCACTCATGAGATTCTCCTCTTCTCGTTCGTGTTCTTATGCCGACTCATCCGTTCTCAAGTGGCTCTTCCGGCCTGACGGTACTCGCGTTGGACGGCCGCCTTGATGAGTCCGGCAAAAAGGGGATGCGGATTGATCGGTTGGGATTTGAATTCCGGGTGATACTGGACGCCCACGAACCATGGATGGGTCGGGATTTCGACGATTTCGACGAGCACTCCGTCGGGGCTGGTTCCGGCGATTTGCATGCCGGCCTCCGCAAACTGCTTTCGATAGCTGTTGTTGAATTCGTAGCGGTGCCGATGCCGCTCGAAAATGGTGGTTTCTCCGTAGAGCTTCGCGGCCAGGCTCTCCGATTCCAAGCGTGTTTCCTGGGCCCCCAGCCGCATGGTCCCTCCCTTGTCGGTGATCGATTTCTGCTCGTCCAGTAGACAAATAGCCGGGTGGGGGGTGTCTTTATCGAATTCCGTCGAATTGGCGTCCTCCATGTCGCAGACGCTCCGGGCGAATTCAACCACCGCGCAGTGCATGCCGAGGCAGATGCCCAGGAAGGGAATGTCCCGTTCGCGGGCGAAGCGGACGGCCTTGATTTTTCCCTCGATACCGCGTTCACCGAATCCTCCCGGGACGAGGATGCCATCGGCGCCGCCGAGCAATTGATTCACTTCTCCCTGTTCGACCGATTCGCTGTGAACCCGGAGGATGCGGACCTGGGCATGATTGGCGATGCCTCCGTGGTCGAGTGCCTCGTAGATCGACTTGTAGGCATCCCGGTGCTCGGCGTATTTCCCCACCACCGCGATGGTGACCTCGTGCTCCGGCTTCCGCAATCGGTTCAGCAGTTCATGCCACTGGTCGAGTTGCAGTTCGCCGGCTTTTTTCAATTCGAGTTGGTCGACGATCAATTGGTCGAGTTGGTTTTCCACCAGGCTGATCGGGACCTCATAGATCGAAAAATCCTTGTCTTTCTCCTCGATGACCGCGTTCTGGGGCACGTTGCAAAAAAGAGCGATTTTCGAGCGTTCTTCTTGACTGATGGAGCGTTCCGTCCGGCACACGAGAATATCTGGCTGGATACCAATTTGCCGAAGTTGCCCGACCGAATGCTGGGTCGGTTTCGTTTTCAGCTCACGGGCGGCTTTCAGGTAGGGGATGAGTGTCAAGTGGATGTAGAGGCAGTTTTCCTTACCGACATCGAGCGAGAACTGCCGGATCGCCTCGAGAAAGGGTTGGCTTTCGATGTCGCCGACGGTTCCTCCGATTTCGGTGATGACGACGTCGACCTCTTCGTCGTCGAGTCTGGAAATGCAGTGTTTGATCTCGTTGGTGATGTGAGGGATGACCTGGACCGTTTGGCCCAGATAGGCCCCCTGCCGCTCCTTGTTGATGACCGACTGGTAGATCTGTCCGGTGGTCCAGTTGCTGTCGCGAGAGAGGGGGCTTGAGGTGAAACGCTCGTAATGGCCCAAGTCGAGATCGGTTTCGCTGCCGTCGTCGAGCACATAGACCTCGCCGTGCTGGTAGGGGCTCATGGTCCCGGGGTCGACATTGATGTAAGGATCGAGTTTCTGCATGCGGACCGCCAGCCCGCGCTTTTCCAGCAGCATTCCGATCGAGGCGCTGGTCAGCCCTTTTCCGAGCGAGCTGACCACCCCGCCTGTCACAAAAATATGTTTCGTCTTCGTCGGCACGTTAAGGTTCCTGCTTCAAATCTTTCAAATGGAGATGGGTTCCGCTGTGGGTCTTCTTCACTTCCGGCCACGCCATCGACGGACGAAAGCGCGATAATCCTCCGGCGTATCGATACCGTGAAGGGGCGTCTCGATGACGGTGACCGCGATGGTATGCCCGTGATGCAGGGCCCGCAACTGTTCCAGGTTTTCGGTGGTTTCGATCGCCGCCCGCGGCATTTGAGGGTAGTCCAGTAAAAAGGCTCGGCGATAAGCGTAGAGTCCGATGTGCTGATAAAACAGGGGCGATTGTCGATTCAACAGGTCGTCGCTCCATTCTCGAGGGTGGGGAATGGGGCTGCGACTGAAATACATCGCCCGATGTTGCCGATCGAAAACGACCTTCACGCAGGCGGGATCCTCGAGTTGATTCCGTTCGCGGATCGGGGTGGCCAACGTGGACATGACCGCCTCGGGATTCGCTTGGAGCGTTTGGATCGCTTGATCGATCGCCTCGGGAGGGACTTCCGGTTCATCGCCCTGGAGGTTGACGATGATCTCGGCGTCCTCCATCTTCGCCGCCACTTCCGCAACGCGGTCGGTCCCGCTGGGGGCGGATGGATCGGTCATGACGACTTCACCACCGAAGCGTTGCACCGCCTGCTCGATTCGGCGATCGTCGCATGCGATAATCACCTTCGAGGGGAGGTTTGCCCGACAGGCTGCTTGGTAGGTATGCTGGATCAACGGTAGCCCCGTTTCGTCTAAAAGCATCTTCTCGGGAAGTCGAGTCGACGCAAGTCGAGCGGGGATAATGACATAGCTTCGTGCTTTCACATGTGGGGCTTCTCTGGGGGTTCCGTCCATTGGCCTTTTCCGGCGAACGTTGAAACGTCGCGACGATGGGCAAGGTGGTGCTTTCCCCCTCTCGGGGGCCGCGCAACACCAGGATCTTATGACCGTATATACATACCCGATTCTGCTTCTTTCGGACAGTCCCCCCGACGCAGTCGCAGAGGCTCCTGGTCTGGATCGCTTTCCCGGATGACTTGATTATTCCATCCGACTCTGTTAATTTTCCAGTCGGCGAGGAAACTCGATTCGGGGAAATCCTGACGATTTTTATTCATCCAGGAGATAGTCATGACGCACATGAAACAAACGACGACCACCATCATCCGGAATCATCGAATCATGCACGCAAAAATCAAATTGGCCATGACCTTACTGATTTTCCTCTCGCTTGCGATTTCCAGCACAGCTCTCGGTCAGGAGAGTGGGCTATCGAACCTGATCGCGCCGGGGACGGAGGCCGAAGAGTTGGGATCCGGTTACGGTTTCTCTGAGGGCCCCGCCGCCGACGGGGTGGGGAATATCTACTTTTCCGATGGTAAAAACGACACGATTCACTTCTATCCCTACGGTCGCCGGGTTCAGGTTTATGTCGATGACAGCACCGACGCCAATGGGATGATGTTCAACAATCAGGGCAAGCTCTATGTCTGCGAAGGAGCCGCGTACCGGATCGTCGCCTTCGATCTGAAGACGAAGGAAAAGGAGATTTTGGCCCATGTCATCGACGGCACTCACTTCAATGAACCGAACGATCTGACGATCGACCCGCACGGCGGATTCTATTTCACCGATCCCAATTATCGTCACCGAGGGCAGGAGACGGTGATGAAGGAGGACACCTATTATGTCTCGAAGGAAGGGGAAGTGACCCGGGTTTCCACCGTCTGCGAAAAGCCGAACGGTATCTTGCTCACCCCCGATGGAAAGACACTCTATCTGGCCGACAATCGGAAGCGGGTGCTCTACAAGTACGATGTCCTCGGTCCCGGGAAGCTGGCCAACGAAACACTCTGGATCGATATCGGTGCCGGTCCGGATGGGATGACGCTCGACGCCAAGGGGAACTTGTACATCGCTTGCGGCCGGGCAGGCATCAAAGTGTTCTCTCCCGAAGGAAAATCGATCGGCACGATCGGCGAAGAGTTCGGCGTGAAATATGCGAGTAATTGCGTTTTCGGTGGGCCGAATTTCTCAATCTTGTACTGTACCGCCTCTGATAAGTTTCTCGGCATACCGATGAGAGTCGAGGGGATGCGTCCACTCGGCGTCGACTCGCGTCATCCGTGAGCCGTGAGCGGTTCTTTGCCATCAAAAAAGCATGCTCCCGGAATTTCGGGAGCATGCTCGATGCAAGGTGAAAAAGACGAGGACGGATTTCTTTTGTGCCCCGGTGTCTCTGGAAGGCTCAGAAGATCGTGATCAGATCGACGGCGAAAGTAAACTGATCTTTTTGGGTTCGATTGTTGAAGAGTCCGGGGATGGCGTTCGGTCCCTCCACTTCCACGCCGGACCAGTCCCAACGAACTTCCGGTCGGACGGTGACCCAACCGGTGGGCTTCCAGTTCAGCCCCAGCGCGACGTTCGAATAGTCGCTTCCGATCATGCTCTGGCCGATGACCTCATTCTCGCGAACCTGGAAAATACGGCTTCCTCCATCGTCGCGGAACCATTCGGCTCTTGCACCGATCGCCAGGTTGGCGGTCCACTGGTAGAACAGATATTGAGTGAAGGAATACCAGTAGGCATCTTCTTTAATGGTGCTCCCATCGGCTCGCGTGACGGTTTGGCCGCCTTCCTGAAATCCCAGGTCGTGTTGGAAGACGTAATGCCAAGAGGGCGAGAGTTGGTGCGTTGCGACGAAGCTGTATGACGTCCGATTCAACTGACCCGTGATATCTTCATTACCGATGTGCGCGGTGGTTGCGGCGGTCGTCTGTTTGTTCCAGCTTTCCCACTGCAAACCAGCGAGGAATGAGAGCTTTTGATTCGGATCTTCCCAGGTGTCCCAGCCTCGGGTGAGTCCCCCGTGCATGGTCCAATTTGGACGGAATTGATAGCTCAAAAGCATTCCCGTATGCGTGAACGGCTCTCCATACATCATGGAGTATGAATGCGAATAGAAGAAATTCTTGGGAGCCATGATCGATTCATAGCCCATGATCGAATAGAAATGACCGATCTTGCAGGTCATCCCATATCCGATGGGAGCATAGAATTCCGCATAGAGCTGCGGCATCGACAGGCCGTAAATCGACGCACTCCCACCGCGACGCGGTCCGGAATTGCTATTCCAACGAAGTTGTGCATCTTGGGGTGAAGTGGTTTCGAATCCGGCGTTGTTCTCGGTAAAGGTTTCCAGTCCGAGGGAGCTCGACCAGAGGTAGTCGGTTCCGTAAAGCAGATCGACCCTTCCCCCGAAATCCCAACAGCATTGGTCTTTGTTGATTTCACGGCCCATGCTCAAATAGAGCTGGTTCATCTGATATTCATTGGCACGATCGTTGAACAACAGTGGGCTATTGAAGCGGTTCGGCGGATAGTCGGGATTGAAAGTATATCCTTGATCGAGCCACCCACAGGCGAACCATTGCGATTTCTTCTTGTATTTGCAGGGAATCGCGCCGCATTCGGTCGCCGGTTCGCATCCGGAGCAACTCCGCAAGGCATTGCAGGAAATATGTTCCGGCGTGATCGTCTCCGCCGACGGATTGTCCGGTGATGGTTCGGGCTTTGTCGCCTGTTGATCGTTCGTCATGGCGATTCTGCGGGAGAAGGCCGCTGGAGAACTGGTGTTCCCATATGGATTTCCCCGTGTGGCATAAGCATGCGTGGGGGGTGGATTGAAGCTCCCCGTCGCATGCAGATGATGTTGTGCCATGAGCAGCGAAGGCCACCCTATACCGACAATGCTGAGAATTGCTGCCAATATCGACGTTTTATGCATTTGAGTTCTCCATCAAGAACGAAGCATTCGGTTCGTTCACTCCCCCCCAGAACGTATGACTCGATTCGCGTAGCGAAAACCACCTTGGGAATGATTTTTCGACATAAGGCTCCACCTCGGAGGAATCACGCCGCAGTTGGAATCAGGCGGTTGTCCATTGCGGGTTTCATCGGAAGGCTCGCCTCGGGCATGGATTCCCCTTCGATGTAGCGGAATCCCTGTTCACTACTTTCGGCTGAATATCAGATCCAGTTGATACAAAAGAACGAAGTAACATAACCTTTCCGAATCTTTTTTCTGATTCATTCCGGTTTAGACCGAACGGTTTCCGCGATCCATGCGATTGGACCTTTCTTCCCATCCATCACAAACGCGCCAAGCTTCCTGGATCACCCTTTTTAATGTTGCTTTCGCCCCTCTTACCCGCCCTCAAAATGGGGGAAATCCGGTTTTTTTGGAACTTTCAAAACTTTCTGCGACACTAATACAAATATCGCAAATATAATAAAATCGTCTGTCCGGGCATCCCGCTTGATTCTTTTTTGTGAATCCTCCGAAATAACCGGAAAAACCTCTTTTTTGAATATTATCTGCCTTTTTATTGACACGCCAAAAAAAATTCAAAATTTTGCGGTTTTTCCATTTTCGCTAAAGTGCGAAGTTGACTTATTTTGTCTCCCTGACTATTATCGACTTTATCGGTCAACCTTGAATGCCGCCATCAGTGCCTCTTGATTCTAGGTAGAGCGAGACTCAACTGCGTAGTAACCGCCTTTTATCGCCCCCTAATATACCTCGTTACTGACGGTATCCCTCACGAGGATCTTTTCTGGAAGGTATGAACTATGAAGATGCTCAGTAAGATTTTTGGACGCGAAAAAACTTACTCACATGCAAATCGACGTGGACGCAAAGGCCCCTTCTGTCCTCAATTGGAACCACTGGAATCGCGACAGCTCCTCAGTGCCGCCAGTTTGTTGAATACTCCGATTCAGAGCGAGGTGAACGGGCCGAACGAGGTGTCGGAATTGACGCTCACCATCGGGGCGTCGCAACCTTCGGCGGTCATCGGAATCCAGGTCGACGCGGATGACGCCGGGTTCGATCCTTCGCTGCTCCATATTTATCATGAAGGATCCGGGCAAGAGATCTCTTCTTCCTCCATCAAGTACCGCGCCGGCGATCTGCATGGAGGAGAGTCGAGTCTTATCCTTGCCAAGCTCGGGCCGGGCGAGTATCGCATCGATGTCGGAGGCGACGACGGTTCGTTCGGCGCCTTTTCGGTCGATGTCTTCATGCCCGGCGATTTCACAACCCGAGGAGGATCCGGAAACGGCATCGTCAGTGATTATGAAGTCATATACACCGAGGCCGCCATGGTTCAGGCTTCCGGAGACTATTCCTATAATCTTTATGAATATTACAAGTCCTTTGGCATCGATCTGAACAAGAATCTTTATAAACCGGAGATCGACGCCAATTTGGACGGGAAGATCAATAGTTTCGATTTGGGCATCGTCAGCACGAATTACGGGGCGACCGGCAGCCTCTCGAATTTCAGCGTCGATTTGGTGGCCGACCAGGAGGCTCCCGAAATCACGGTCGACTTGCTCAACGACACGGGGATTTCGGGGACCGACGACATTTCCGATACCCCCGTGCTCGTCGGACAGATGACCGACAAGAGCGAGATCGTCGAATTCGGAGTGCGTTTCGATTCCAGTGATGCGTATACCGATGTTTTCTCCCTCCTCCAGGCCGATG
This sequence comes from uncultured Planctomycetaceae bacterium, assembly GCA_964632505.1. Lineage (GTDB taxonomy): Bacteria > Planctomycetota > Planctomycetia > Pirellulales > Thermoguttaceae > CAZWCE01. Next base: position 90,231 of record CAZWCE010000012.1, read on the forward strand.
GTTCGTTCGAGCTGGACCTCGATACCCTCAAGACGATCCCGAACAGCCCGGTCGCTTCCGACGGAACCCTGCTCGACGGCCAATACACGATCGAGCTTTATGGCCGGGACGAACTGGACAACACCAATGAAACGACACCTACGACGTATTCCTTCACGCTGATCTCCGACAACAACGACCCCACCGCCGACGACTACTCGCTCAATCCGATCACAGAGAATACGACCTTGTCGGAGAATTTCTTTAATTATTCCATCGTTGCCGATGCGGACATCGGGGATGTGCTCACGTTCTCCGAGTTCGACGGCACTCTCGCCAGCGGCGCCCAATTGCAGATCAACTCCAACGGGTCCTTCACCTACAACCCCGGCACGGTGTTCGATTCGCTGACCGTCGGCGATGCGAATGCGACCGACACCTTCGATTACACCATCAACGACGCGATGGGCGGTTCGGCGACCGCGACGATTACCGTGACGCTCATCCCGCAGAACGACGCCCCGACGGCGGTCGACGACACGGCGGACGTCGATGAGAACGGCACCGTCGATATTCCCGTGTTGGACAACGATCAGGATGTGGACGCCAACGACACCAAATCGGTCGTCGAGTCGCTGCTGACCCAGCCCTCCAGCGGGGCCCAGGTGACGTTGAATCCCGATGGCACGATCAGCTACGATCCCAGTGGTGCTTTCGAGGACCTGACCGAAGGCGAGACCGTCGAGGATACCTTCGAGTACACCATGGAAGATGGTCAGGGCGCGCAATCGACCGCCACGGTGACCGTGACGGTCACCGGCCAAAACGATGCTCCGGTCGCGGTGAACGATTCGAGAGAGACCGATGAAGAGACCGCCATCTCGGGCAACGTCCTCGTGGGCAACGGCGTCGACACCGATCCCGACAACGGGGAAACCGCTCAATTGGAAGTCACCGGCAATACCGGTGGCTTGACGATCGCCGCCGACGGCTCGTTCACGTTCGATCCGGCCGGCATGTATGATTATCTTTCCGAATACGATGCCGGCAATCCCGTCGAAGGCGTCCATTTCGAGACTCTCACATTCGATTACACGATCGAAGATCCCCAAGGGGCGACGGCCACGGCGACCTTGACGATCGTGGTCAAGGGAGTCAACGATGCCCCGGTGGCCGTCGACGACGGTTCGGCCGCCGCACCGTTCCAGACGGTCGACGACAACAGCACGCTTCATCTATCTGACAGCGATCTGTTGGCCAACGATACCGACATCGATATGACCGCCGGAGGCACCGAGGGCGACGTGTTGGCGGTCAATGCCGGGACGTTCTCCTCCGCCGAAGGGGCCGAAGTGATCATCGCGGCCAACGGCGACATCACCTACAATCCCGCGGTCTCCAACTTTTTGAATCGTTTGAACCCCGGCGAGACGGTCGTCGATTTCTTCGAGTACACCGTGACCGATCCGCACGGCGCGACCGCCACGGCCACCGTCTACGTGGAAGTCACCGGCGCGAACGATCCGGTTTCGATCGCCGACCAGTCGTTCACGGTCACCTCGAACAGCCCCGATGATCAGACCCGCCAGGTCGCGGTTTCCGATGCCGACTTGAACGACACGCACGTCTATGCCCTGACCGGTTCGCCGATGTACGACGCCGACAATAACGGCTCGGACGAGAGTCCCGTCTTTACCATCGACGCCAACACCGGCGAGATCCTGGTGCATACCGAAGGTCTTCCGGCGACCGGTACGATCGATGTGACCGTCACCGTGACCGACGCCGATGACGCCGGCGATACCGATTCGGCGACGATCACGTTCGAGGTTGTCGAGGACTTGCCGCCGGTGGCGGTGGACGATGAGTTCGTGGTGGGCGAGGACGACGCTTCGGCCACGTTGGGCAACGTCAAGAACAACGATTTCGACCAGACCGATCCGAATTTCGATCCCGACGCCGAACCCTTCAGCGTGGTGGCCGTCACCAACGGGACCAGCCCCGAAGGAGCGATCTACTCTCTCGACGCCGAAGGTAACTTCACGTACGATCCCAACGATGCTTTTGAATTCCTCAAGGCCTATCCCGCCGATCCCGCCGATGCGGTCGAGGGGGTGCATTTCGTCTACGATGAGATCACCTACACGGTCAAAGACGACGTCTATGGCGGCGAGGGAACCGGGACGATTGAGGTGATGGTCCGCGGAGCCAACGACGCTCCGACCGGTATCGACGATACCGTCACCGTCGACGAGGATCAGACTCTCACGGTCGACGCGGCCAACGGCGTGCTGTCGAACGACATCGACCCCGACGGCGACGATTTGACCGCCACGCTCCTGAGCGACGTCTCCCACGGCAGCCTCACTTTCAATGCCGATGGTTCCTTCACCTATATTCCCGATGCCGACTTCTTCGGCACCGACACGTTCACCTACGAAGCGACCGATGGTGTTGAAACCACGGCCGAAACGACCGTCACGATCACCGTCGATCCGGTCAACGATGCTCCGGAGACGTTCGATCATCAGTACGATGCCGTGGAAGACACGGCCCTGGAAGTGACCGATCCGGCCAACGGGGTACTCAGTAATGCCACCGACACGGAGAACGATGCGTTGACCGCTTCGGTGGTCGACGACGTGGACCACGGCACCCTGGTGCTCAACGCCGACGGCACCTTCACCTACACGCCGGACGCCGATTTTGCGGGGACCGATACCTTCACCTACGTTGCCAATGACGGCACCGACGATTCCTCGCCTCCGAGTACGGTGGAGATCACCGTTGCCGGCGTCAACGACGCCCCGGTCGCTAATCCCGAATCCTATGCGACCGAAGAAGAGGAGCCGCTGGTCGTCGATGCCGGGGACGGCCTTCTGGACAACGATACGGACGTGGAGAACGATTCCTTGACCGCGGTCTTGGTTTCCAACCCCGCTCACGGGACCCTCCAACTGAATCTCGATGGTTCGTTCACCTACACGCCGGATGCCGACTTCGCCGGCACCGATAGCTTCACCTACAAGGCGAACGACGGCGATCTCGATTCGAACACGGTGACGGTCTCCATCACCGTCGAGAACGTGAACGACGCCCCCGTTGCCGAGGACGACGTCTATGCGGTCGATGAAGACGAATCCCTCTCGGTCGATGCCGCCAATGGCGTGTTGGCCAACGACAGCGACGAAGAGAACAACAACTTCGAGGCGGTCCTGGTAAGCTCGACCACCGACGGGACGCTGAGTTTGAACGCCGACGGTTCGTTCGATTACACCCCGGACGCTGATTTCTCCGGTGTCGATACGTTCACTTACAAGGCGGTCGAAACGGCCGATCCTTCAGTGGAATCGGGCGTGGCGACCGTGACGATCACGGTCAACGAAATCAACGACCCGCCGGTCATCACCCAGACGATCGACGATCTGGCCCAGGAAGGCGGCACCACCGCCCAGATCGACCTGGACGACTACTTCGCCGATCCCGAAGGACAGCCTTTGGATTTCACGGTCGAGATTGACCCGAATCGGGGGAATCTCCTCTCCTACACCTTCGATGCTACGGAGAACATCGTCACGCTGGAATTCCTCGAGGAATACGATAACAGCAACGATCGCAGCCCGATTCCGGTGACCATCCGCGCGACCGACTCGGGTAACGCCAGTGTCGACCAGACGTTCGCCGTAACGGTCGAGCCGCAGTACACGGTCGATCTACACGTCGTCGCCGTGACGACCCCCTCGAATCTCGACGACACGGTCGTTCCCGACGGCGTCAGCAGCGTTAATGTGGGCGATACCTACTACCTCGAGATCTGGGGCATGGACAATGCCAACGCTTTGCTCGATGACCCGGATCCAGGGAACAATCTCGATCCTTCCGAAGGATTCGTGGGGTTGCTGGTCAGCCTCGGCTTCGATGGGACGCTCTCGAATCTCGATCTGGCCAGTGCGGACTACGGCTTGACCGCCAGCGGTTCTTCGGGGTCCCTTTCCGGCGAGACGACATCAGAAGCCGTGCTTGAAAATTTCGGCGCCAGCTTGATCACCGGACCTCTTACTGCCACCCTCTCTGCCGGAGTCAACGGCGATGCCTACTTGGCTGCGAGAATTCCGGTACAAGCTTCAAGCGAGGGAACACAGAATTTCAGTTTTACGACCGATGACGGTCTCGTCGGCCAAGAGGTCACGCGTTTTGGTGACTACAATGATAAGATCCATCAGTCGCAAATTCGAGTTCACAGCGAGCAGATCGTGCACTTGCAATCCAATCTGCAAGGGCTCGAAACGCCGCAGCCGATCCTCGACGGTGGAATCTACATGAATGTAGCCAAGGACCCGACGGAACTCGGGGCCGACGGGGTGATTGAGGAACTGCCGAAAAACGAAAATTGGTTGCACGAATGGGAAAGCCACTGGGTGGAACTCTGGGTCAAAGGCTCCGATGCCGACTATTACACCGGTGCCTCGGCCGATTTGTCCTACAACACCAGCTACTTCACCGCGACCGAAATCGACCGAGGGCCCGTCTTCGTCGAGGGAGCGTCGGGGATGATCGACGATGCATCCGGAATGGTCCGCGACCTCGGAGGAAGCGTGCCCGGCTTCGTGTCGACCGATGGCTTCATTCTTTTGGGTCGGGTGAAGTTCGAATCGATCGGTTCCGACAATGTTCCGGTCGAGGAGTTCTCTTCTCCGGCGAGCTTGGGCCTGGAACTTTCCGATGGCTCGGTCCGGACCGCCGGAGGCGAGACGATCGAATCTTACCTCGGCGACACCCCCGAAACCGAACTCTGGGCCGTGCCGTTTGATGCCAATGACGACGGGACGATCAATGCGGGTGATTTCTCCTTCTTCCTGTCCGATTTCGTCCAGAGCCAAGAGACCGACGACGTGTACCTCAGTGCGATGGATTACGATCGTTCCGGCAGTATTAACGCCGGCGATTTCTCCTACTTCCTGAGCAACTTCATCAATGGGGCCGATCAGGAATCGGGGGAGGTGAGTTTCCCGAAAACCTTCACCCAACGCTACGTGGGCATGTCGCTCTCGACCGACAACCAGATGCTCGTGGGCGATCTGCTCGATGCCGCGAACCAATCGTGGCAGACGGCGCTGAATCTCGATGCCCCGATCGACGTGCAGGTGCTGGTCCGCGATTTCGCCTCGGAAGATCCGACCAAGTTGGGCGAGGCGAGCATCCTGGCGGTGGACGAGGCGGGACGGCCGATCAAGGGGCAGATCGTCCTCGATAACGACGCCGCCGGCATGGGATGGTATTCGCAGATCGACGAGCCCGTCGCCGAAAGCCGTTACGATCTCTATACCACGATGCTCCACGAACTGGGACACGCCTACGGCATGACGTCCTCTTACGACGCTTTCGCCCAGGTCCAAAGCCGATTCTCCGATGAGATCGACGTGAACGGCCACGCGAGCGATCCGGCGGATGTGATGTACTTCGGTCTCGAGACCGGACAACGTAAGCATATTCTGCCGCTCGATGTCGATGTTTTGCAAGCCGCCTACGATGTGGCGGCCACGGGTGTGACGGGATTCCACTCCACGCCGATGGCCCAGCATGCTCTGCTTCCGGAAAGTGCTTCGCTGCAGGCGAGCCTCGGAGACGCTTCGGAGACGGTCGTTTTCGGTTCGAATCTCCTGGAGGGAACATCGACGCAGCGGGTCACCTTGGAGACGGCCGCCGATTTGAACCGGTTGGGTTTGGCGGTTTCCTTCGGCGACGCCGATCGAAACGAAGAAAAATCGACGGCGATCGATTTGGCCCTCCTTGCCGAGGAAGCGGAAATCCATGACGATGACCTGGATCTGATCGACGGCCTCTTCCAGGAAGAGGGGCAGGAAGGTGCCCATCCCGACGTGTTCGATTCCTGGAACGAGAAAGATCTGATCTGATTTCCGGACGAATCCAACGGACCGCCGATTCGAACAGCGAAAGTGTCGGATCGCGGTCCTTTTTTGGAAAAGGCGATAAAAAAGCGACCTTCCAGCGGGAAGGTGAGTTCTTGTTCGGCCTGTGGTTTTTTTATTGAGTTTTTCGCTTCTCTTATCTAAAATGGTTCCGACCCCCTGCGATGTCGGGGGGCCTTGGCAAGTTGATGTCGCAGTTTCTTCACGAATGGGAAATCCTCCATCCGCATAGGTAAACCATCATGTCCTTTTCTTGGCTCCCTCTCCGTTCTTTTCGCCGATCGGTGAAACGTCTCGCGCCACATACATTGAAAGATACGCGATCGCTTCGCATGGAATCACTGGAGGAGCGGTCGCTTCTCAGTGTGACCTTCACCCCGACCGAGTACACGTATTCCCCCTCGTCGACGGTTCCGGTCCAGTTCGATATGCAACAGGTCGATTTCATCGAGGTCGCCGATCTCAACGGCGATCATCTCGAGGATATCATGACCATCAATTCCCAGACCAGTAAATTGCTGGTTTACTTGAACAACGGGCAAACAACCGATTCCTTCGGCGACGCTCCCCTTGAGATGAATACGGTCGGTCTGAGCGGCAAGGAACTGGTCGTGGAAGATGTCAACGGCGATCAGACGCCCGATCTGGTGGCGATGGCGCAAGACATCGGCAAGTTGCGCGTTTCGACGTTTCTGGGAGTCGGCGACGGGACGTTCGACTTGAACCATCCGGTTGATTCGGAGTTGGGACTCGGCAGTCTCTTCGATCCGGAAGATGCCGACGACGTGGATGCTTCCTTCGAATTCGTCACGATCGACGATTTCGATGGGGATGGAAAGGCCGATCTGCTTTCCCATGTTTCCGGTTTGCCGATCACGCCTCCTTTCTCGATCATCGACGTGAACGCCATTTATTCAGGGAACGGCGACGGCACCTTCGGAACCACTCCCCGCGAGCCGGTCGGGATGAATGGGAACATCGCCGGCACGGGCGAGGCCTTCGGTTACGAGGTGGTCACCACGTTGAACGTGTCGAACGATTTTCTCCGTTTCTACTCGGTCAATTCGCTCAACATGAACTCGACGATCCTGGGGACCTATTCACTTTCGGCTTCAGCCGGCAGTTGGGGATCGGTCAATCTCGACTCCGACGACGACACGGAAGTGTATTATGGGACCACGCAGAGCATCAACGACGAGCTGGTGTACGAATTCTCCGTCATCGACTGGCTCGGCGTGAACCAGTCCGGCCAGATGCAGGCCGATGAACAGACCTACACACTGGAGCTGGAACCCCGTTTCCTCAGCGCAGGCGATCTGAACAACGACGATCTGACCGACTTCCTCATCAGCGACGGCGATTCCTACCAAATTCTCCTGGGAAAGAGCGACGGAACCTACGAGCCCCAGGAAAGCGTCGTTTCCTCGATGAATTTTCACAGCACCGCTCGAGGGGATTTCGATGACGACGGGCTGACCGACACCCTGGCGGTCGGCGATCGTTTCGTCACCTTGCTTCCCGGCGATTCCACCAAGGATGCCTCGATCGTCCTGCAGTTCGACGAACTCGTCCAATCGGCTTCCTTCGGTGATTTCGACGGCGACGGTCGGCTCGATCTGGTGGTGACCAAGGGGGTGGCGAATTCCGACATCGCCGTCTTTCACAACGTGTCCGATGAGGGAACCGATACTTTTGCGCTCTCCAGCGAGTTGGTCATCAATAACCTGGTCCATCTGGAGGTTGGGAATTTCGACAACCAACACGGCGACGACCTGGCCGTTTTGCGGACGAAAGAGAGCAATACGCTCGATGTGGTCGTGTTTCGTTCGCTGTCGGACGGAACCTTCGATGGAACCTTCGTACAGAGCGATTTCATCGGCGATGCGATCGACCTGGTCGCCGGCGACTTGAACAACGACGGGTACGACGACCTCGTCACCGTGAATGAGAAGAGCGCCTCGGTTTCGATTCTGATCAACAACCAGGCCGCGGCCTTCACGCAGAACACTACGAACCCGACTTATTCAGTAGGAAATTCCGTGGCCGATGCGCCCTCGAATCCCTCGCTGACCTGTTGCGTCGCCTTGGGTGATCTCGATAATGATGGTTACCTGGACCTCGCGGCGGCCAATTACGGCGACGGAGATCTCGTTGTGTTGATGAACGACGGTGCGAGCGATCCCGCGGCCTTTGGAAATGCCACCGCTTACCACATCGGTGGAACCCCCCGCATGGTCGCCATCGGCGATTTCAACGTCGACGGGTTGAAAGACGTCGCCGGCGGGATGACCAACAACGATACCATCGCCATCTTGCTGAACAGCCAGGATAATCCCGGATCATTGTTCCCCTCGCCCGATTTCACCGATCCGATTACCTTCGACAACGGCGATCATTACAATATCGGCTATGTGGTCGAGCTGATGGATGACAACGGTTCGGCCGATATCATCGTAGCCAACGGCAATACCATCGTCACTTTGCTGAACGACAATCACGACGGCAGTATTCTGGGTTCTATCGAAGTGGTCATTCGGGACCATGACTCCGCTCTCGTTTCCGAGGTAAACAGCCCCGAGGAACTGGATGATCTTCTCGACTGGGTCGACGAGTGGTCGCAGTTCTGGGTCGAGATCTGGGCGACGTCCGGCGATCCGGGGGCGGGCATCACCGGTTTCTCCTGCGATTTGCAGTTCAACGAAAACTATTTCGCCGTCCAAGAGATCGTCCCCGACAGTGCGTTCGACGATTTCGGCAATCTGACGCCGTTGATCGAAAACGGTGTGCTCTCCCTCGACGGCTTCACCAGTTTGACTTCCCGGGGCGACGGGGAATATGCTCTCCTTGCCCGCGTGGCGTTCGAACCGGTCAGTAACGACGGTCAAATGGTCAACGGCGAAGAGACGGTCGGGGTGGATCTCGACATCGGCACGAAGGCGTATCCGACTCCGGTCGCCAACGATTTCACGATGCTCGATACCACGACGGTCGAGCTTTCGAACAATCGCAATGGCGGGACGATCGTCGCTTCTCCCGATGGGGTGAATCTCTTCCCCGTGATGTACGACATCAATGATGATGGTCAGGTCAACGCCGGAGACTTCAGCTATTTCCTCGCTGCTTTTGTTGGTCTGGAACAAGGCAGTTTGCCGGTTACTGATTCTCTTGCCCCTGCATACGCCATGATCACCGATTTCAATCACGACAACTATATCACAGCAGGCGATTTCAGCTATTTCCTTGCGACCTTTGTCAACAATAGTGGACGCGACAACCCCGATGCGGCTCCCTCTTATGCTTCAAATTTCCCCGATGACTGGATTCCGCAACAGAGCCAGGGCATGATGATGCAGAATCAAACCGCCTCCCTTTCCGACGCAGCGATTTCGCAGATGTATCTCCTCGGCGAGGCGAACTCCGAAGGAAATGAGGCAGAGAGCGATCAGGACAGCCTCGAGGATCTGCTGATGACCGGTGCGATGGAATAGAGCGAGTTGCCTTTTCCAGGCGAGCATTTCTTCAGAAACTGCACCCCGTCGAACGAGACGGCGGTGCAGTTTTTTTTCGGTCGGAGCGGCGGGAGAGGGCTTCGACGGGAAAGAGTCGGGGGGCGTGATGGCAAAGCCATCGCATTGCCATTATAATGCGGTTCATCGACCGAAAAATGAACCATTCGTTCTCCCGGGAGGCAGCATGTGACGAACGGAAACGAGGCCGGTGTGCCGCCCAACGTTTCCGGTTCATCGCCGAGAGTCATGCCTCCGGAGAACGGCAGAGTCACACGGATAAAGGATGGGTGAAGTGAAATCGAGAAGTACCACGATTTTGACGGTCAGGAATAGTGATTGCGTCGCCATCGGCGGTGACGGCCAAGTGACGGTCGGGAGTTCGATCATGAAAGCGGACGCCAACAAGATCCGCAAGCTCATGGACGGGAAAGTCCTGACCGGTTTCGCCGGTTCGGCGGCCGATGCATTCGCCCTGTTGGAACGGTTCGAGGAGAAATTGAAGGATTACCCGTCGAATCTCCCTCGGGCGGCGACCGAGTTGGCCAAGCAGTGGCGGACCGACCGGGTCCTTCGACGACTCGAGGCGATGATGATCGTCGTCGACCGTCGCCAAACCTTGTTGCTCTCCGGAAACGGCGACGTCATCCAACCGAGCGACGGCATTCTCGGAATCGGTTCCGGAGGAAACTACGCCATGGCGGCCGCGAAGGCGTTGGCGGGACATACCGATCTTTCCGCCGCGGAAGTGATCCGGGAGTCATTGCAGATCGCTTCGGCCATCGACATTTACACGAATGAAAGCATCATTTTGGAGGAGCTGTCTTGCAAGAGTTGACCCCCCGCGAAATCGTAGCCGCACTCGATCGCCATATCGTCGGACAGCACGACGCGAAACGGGCCGTCGCCGTCGCCGTACGGAACCGCTGGCGCCGCCAGCATGTTTCCGATGAGATGAAAAAGGAGATCGCCCCGAAGAATATTCTCATGATCGGCCCTACCGGTGTGGGAAAAACGGAGATCGCCCGACGACTCGCCACCCTGACCGGAGCCCCGTTCATCAAGGTCGAGGCTTCGAAGTATACCGAAGTGGGCTATTACGGACGTGACGTGGAGAGTATGGTCCGCGAGTTGGTCGAGAACGCCATCGGACTGGTTCGCGATCGCGAACGCGAGAACGTCAAGGAGGAAGCGGAACGCCGCGTCGAAGAGCGCCTGGTCGATCTCTTGCTTCCCCCGCCTCCGCCGATGGATCCGCAGCAACCCCAGGAGGATCAGAAGCAACGGTATGAGCGCAATCGCGAGAAAATCCGGGCGATGCTCGCCACCGGCGAGATGGACCAGCGAAAGGTCGAGATCACGACCGAGCAGCGTTCCCAACCGATGATGCTCACCGGCATGGGCATGGAGCAGTTCGACTTCGATTTTCAGGATATGTTCGACAAGATCCTCCCAAAGAACAAGATGAAACGGCAGATGCCGGTCTCCGAAGCGCGGAAGTACCTTTTCGAACAGGAATGCGATGCGTTGATCAACCAGGAGAACGTGAACGCGGCGGCGATCGAGCTGGCCGAGAATCTGGGCATCATCTTTATCGATGAACTTGACAAAGTGGTCGCCGGCAATCAGGCGAAAGGGGCCGATGTCTCCCGTCAAGGGGTGCAGCGGGATCTTCTGCCGATCGTCGAGGGGACAACGGTTCAGACACGTTACGGCTATATCAAAACGGATCACATTCTCTTCGTCGCCGCCGGGGCGTTTCATCGGGCCAGCCCCAACGATCTCATGCCGGAGCTGCAGGGCCGATTTCCGATTCGCGTGGAGTTGAACGATTTGACCAAGCAGGATTTCATGCGTATTCTGACCGAACCGAAAGGGGCGCTCACCAAACAGTACGAGGCCCTCATGGAAACCGAATCGGTCCAACTGACGTTTCACGATGATGCCGTGGAGACGATCGCCGGCTATGCGTTCGATGTCAATCAAACCTCTCAGAACATCGGGGCGCGGCGGCTCTATACGATCATGGAGCGTCTGTTGGAAGAGTTGAGCTTCGAGGCCCCCGATATGAAGATGGGCCAAGTCGTCATCAACGGTCCGTATGTGCGGGATAAATTGGAGAATGTTGCCCAGGATGAGGATCTGAGCAAGTATATCCTATAGTGTTCGTATCCTTGGATATTTGTGCCTGTTTCTAATGCAAGGAGTCCTGTCATGAAAGAGAGATTGCCTTTCCGCTTTTGGATGTTGCTTCTCGCCGCGTTGATGCTCTGCGGAAGTTCCCGACTTGTTTACGGGGAGGAGTTCTCCGTCCCCAAGATTCTCACGGAAGCGAACGGCTACTCCGGCGATTCGCATCAGAGAATGAATGGATGGCTCCTGAAACAAGTGGACCAGGCATATCGACAATGGAAAGAAACCTATGAATCGCTCGAGACGACCGATCAGATCGAGGCGTATCAGAAACAGCATAAGAGACGCTTCATCGAAGCGATCGGGGGCCTTCCGAAGCGTTGTCCCCTGAACCCGCGTGTCACCGGAACGATCCACCAGGACGGCTACAAGGTAGAGAAGGTGATTTTTGAGAGCCTCCCCGGGGTCTATGTTTCCGCGGCACTGTTTCTTCCCGACGGCGGCGCGTACGAGCCGCCCTATCCGGGAACGATCGTCCCGTGCGGACATTCCTCAAACGCCAAGGCATACCAAGCCTATCAGAAGGTCTGTGCGCTGGCCGCCCGAAACGGCATCGCGGCGTTGATTTTCGATCCGATCGAACAAGGCGAGCGTCATCAGTGGCTCGACGAAAACGGCAAACCGAAAGCCGCCGGGACCCATGGGCATAACATTATCGGTTCTGGGAGTATCTTGTTGGGACGCAATACCGCCCGTTTTGAGATTTGGGACGGCATGCGGGCGATCGATTACCTGCAGAGTCGCCCCGAGGTCGATCCCGAACGCATTGGGTGCACCGGCAACAGCGGCGGAGGAACGCAGACCTCCTACCTGATGGCGCTGGACGATCGCATCGACGTCGCCGCGCCGGCCTGCTATCTCTGTAGCCTCTTCGGGCGACTGCTCCGCGACAACGGAGCCCAGGACGCCGAGCAGAACATTTTCGGGCAGTTGGCATTCGGGATGGATCATGCCGATTACTGCATCATGCGGGCTCCCCGCCCGACGCTCATGTGCACCGCGACCGAGGATTTCTTCAACATCGAGGATGCCTGGAGTTCCTATCGCTATGCCAAGAGGATCTATGACCGCTACCGATTGGCCGAGAAGATGAGTCTCGTCGAAACGGATCAGCGCCATGGTTTCTCGCTCCACCTCCGTGAAGCGGCGGTGCGTTGGCTGACCCGCTGGCTCGACGGTCGCGATGTGCCGATCTTCGAACCGGAGGATCTGCCGATTCTGACCGATGCGGAAATCCAAGCCACTCCCGAGGGGGAAGTGCTTCTGCTCGACGGAGCACGTTCGATCTTCGATGTCAATCGCGACGAAGCCGAGCGTCTGCAAGCATTGAGAGAGAATCTCTGGGAGGAGACGGAACATTCCGAGTTGTTCGGCCGGATACGCCGAGTGGCGGGCATTCGCCCCGGAGAGGAGCTTGCCGAACCGGAAGTGAAATTCCTCGAACCGATCGGAACCTTCCCGGAGGCCTCGAAGGTGCAGCAGCTCGTTTTCGAATCCGACGACGGGGTCCCCATGCCGGCGCTTCTCTTCCTGCCGAAAAAGGAGCCGGTCGGCCCGGTGATGATCGTGCTGCATGAACACGGCAAAGAGGCCGCCCTTGAGGCGAAGCAGGACTGGATCGTGGAGCAATTGGCCGGAGGTCATCGAATAGTGTTGGTCGAACTCCGCGGCACCGGCGAAACGCACGGCCTGAACCAGAAGTATTTCCGCAATGAATTCTTCGGGTCCGACGGTCAGGATTTCTACATCGCCTACCTGTTGGGCAAGAGTTACGTCGGCATGCAAACCGAGGATCTGCTGGGTGTGGCACGTTGGGTGAAACGGCATTTTCAGACGGACCGGGTCGAGGCGGTGGGAATCGAGAAGATCGGTTCGGTCGTTCTGCATGCGGCGGCTCTGGAACCGGGGATCATCTCCAGCGCGCGGCTTTTCGATCCCCCCGAGAGTTGGCATGAGCAAGTGATGCGTTCCCCCAAGCCCATCGCACTAAACGGCCTGGTCCACGGCGCACTGCGGGTTTATGATCTGCCCGATTTGGCGCGTGTCATTCGCCATTTGCACGTTCCCCAGGCGGAAGGGGAATCCCAGCCCTAGCGATTCGGTCGACCTTGCAAGGGACGTGCCGTGAAATCCGATCCCTGGGCATCGTTCATGGAATTCAATTCTCCTTCAGAAAAGCAGCTTGCAACGGCATCGGAGCGTTTTTGGAATGATCAACGGTTCGGATTTCTTCGACGCTTCCTTGAATGAGGCAAGTCGGCAGTGGCTCGTCTCGGTGAGGAATTGGCTGGATTCCGGGAACGAATCCGACGCCGGAAGCGATCCGGTCATCCTGCCGGAGGAGGCGCTGCTCGAGCGTTTTGCTCTGGTGCGCCGCGGCATGTTGCTGCGCCGACGTTGGGACCGCGAGACCCCGGAAGCGGAAGATCGTCGATGTTTGTTGCGCTGGTTGACCGCCGCCCAAAGTCGTCTCCAAGGTGCCGTCCATCGGTTCGTTCGGAATCGGGAAGGGGAGGCGGTTTCTTCGGTCGAGAGTGTCTTGCGGGAGCAGATCGCTCAGGATGATCGTTATCTGAAGGAACTCTTGGACGATTCCGGCGACGACGAGTGCCGCACGGCCTTCGCCATCGCCGCGTTTCGCGACGACCTCCATTGGTCCGGCTCGCTGATCACCCTTTTCGAACAGGGGGAGCACTCCGATTTCATCACTCGCATCCTCCTGGAACAAAAAGTCCTGAACCAGCAGCTTCAAACGTTGCGGGAAGCACCTCTTGACGCGACGGAAGCGTCGCTCTCCGGTGAAAAGGAGGCTCCCCAGCCGGTCGACACGGAGGATCCCGAACTGAGGGAATCGGTCGACCGCCTTCAAATTCGGGCCCTGATGCTCCAGGTGAAGATGCTCGAGGATGGAGGTCACGCCCTTTCCCGGAAGGAAGAATCGCCGAATACGGCTGCGGGGATCCAGGGGCATTTCCAGGGGTGGATGGTCGGCAGTCGACTCTTGAGCCGATTCGATTCGCTCGACGTCGCTTCGGAAGAAGTCCGAGAGGATCTTCAACGGGCACGGAGGCAGTCCGAGAAAATTCGCGAGCGATCTTATCGTCATTGGCGAACGGGGCTTTCGCATCTCGTCCCCGAAGAGAAACGGGAAGCGTTCGGGGCGGCCTTCGAGGAGCTTTCCGATCGCGTCGGGGAGACGGTCACCTTTCTGGAAGAACTCCCCATGGCCGAAGGGGTCAAGGCTCTTCGCGTGCTCGAAGAAGACCTGAATCTCCTGGAAGATGCTTTCGAAGACATGAAACAGGAGGCCTCTTGCCGAAAGTCCTGCCGCACCTGGAGGCGGGCACTTCGTTCCCGACGACGCACCGTCGCCGGAGAACTTCAGGAACGGCAGATCTCATCCCGGCTGGAGGCGAAATTCGGTTACCGATTCGTCTCCTTCCTCGAGCGTTCGATCCTCGTCCTCTTGCTTCTGTTTTGTGTGATGTTGATCCTGGAACGCCCCCTGATCGAATGGTTTTCAAGCCGTACGGAAAAGACCTCGGTTTCCTTGTCTTCGGCGGCGAAAGAGTCCGACGCGCATGAGCATTCCACCGATTCGAGTCAAACGACGTTCGAACATTTCGGCGTAGAAGCCTTCTTCGCCTGGCTCGACCTGTTGATATGTTCCGTATTTCTTTTCGACTTCTTTTTGAAGTGGTCCTTTGCCGAACGGCGCTGGCTTTTTGTCCGAAGGAACTGGCTCACGGGATTGCTTCCCTCGATCCCCGTCGGATTCTTGATCTATATCTTGAGCACGCTTCCAGCCGGGCAGGTGACCGGCGGCGCGACCTGGATCGTGGCGATTCGTTTCCTTCGGTACTTGAGGTTGCCTCGCATGGCCAGATGGTTGCGGATCGCTCGCCCCGTTTTGCGGGGGTTCCGACTTTTCGCTTTTTCGTTGCGGGCCTCCGACCGTCTGGTCCGACAAATGGCTCCGATTCTCAATCGCGAAATCATTCTCTTCGAATCGCTGGGGGTTTCCAAGAGCGAATCGTCACTGAGCGAACGCTTCCAGACGCTCCGGGAGTCGTTCTATTATCGGGCTTCCGATACCTATCGTTGCCTAAAGAGACGCTCTCGGAATTGGCTGATTCGAGTACGTTGCGATGATCTGTCCACCATGCTCTCCGCTCCTCTCGGCACTGCCGGAGAAGTCGGCGCAAGATGGCGGGACGATTCCCAACGCGAGATTCCCGTGGAACAGGTCATTTCCCGTCTTCTTTCGACGAATCCGGCGTTGCTTTCCGACCGCATCGGCTTGAACTTGGCCGAGAGTATCGCTCGTTGGTGCAAAGCGCTCGATGTCGCCGTGATCCGTCGCTTTCCGCTCGCACGCGACCTGGTGGCGGCGGCCAAATTGCCCGACCCGTTCGAAACGACCGCGTACGCGGCGAACCGGGTGGGGGTGTTTTTTCAGTGGCTTCTCGATCGGGTGTATTGGTTCAGCGATCTCTACGGCATCATCACGGCGCCTCAACTGGTCGATTCCATCGGACAATACATGGTCAAAGGAGCGATGAAGCCGGCGAAAAGATTGGTCCTCGTCGGTCTCGGCCTATTGGCGATTTCGAACCTCGCCCAACTCATCCCGCATGACATGCTGACCGATCTGGCCGAATCGTTGGAGCGTGTTTTCGGTTGGCCGGTTGTGATTCTGGGATTGATTTGTTTCGTGTTCCTTGGGATCGGCGCCTGGTTGCGACGCATCGCCGGCGAGGCGACCGAACTGTACAGTCAGGTGGCCGAGGCACAATTTATCGATGGAACCCTGCAATATAAGCAACAAGTAGCTTCGCGACAGAAAGCCTTTCTCAGGGACCGCGTGTTTGGCATGACGGATTCCATCGAAGAGGGGGATTCGACGGCGAAAGCAGGCTCTCCCCCCAACGACCGAGCAGGGCAAACTCTTCTGGGGATGCGTGACGGGGAACCGTCGTTCTCCTCGGAAAGGATTATCGATCAACTCTGGGAGGATTATTTGCTCGGGTCTCCGCTGAATGCCAACGATACTCGAACACCGACGCAACTTCTCGGAAATCCGGTTCTCATTTCCCTCCGCGAAAGTCGGCTCGCTCTCTCCAAAAAGGAAAAGAAACGGATCGGTCGACTCGATCTGGAAAACAACCAATTCTCCTTTCGAGGGCCTTACCTCTGGTTCCATTTCATCTGCCACAGCCTTGAACAGCAATCGGCGAAACTGGTACTGGCGTACAACCGCTTTCTCATTCCGATGGAGAGGGGGGGAAAAGCCGAGGACTGGCAAATCTATCGCCATGTGCGGTGGCTCTGTCATCGAACGGGGAAATCCTTCCATGATCTGCGCATTCCGGCCGTGTTGATCGAACGGTATCGGAAGATTCTCGAAACGAGTGGCGACGAAATCCACGAAGAGAATCACACGCTTTCCGAGGAATCGCTCCGCCGACGGTTCGAAAACGTGCCGGAACCGGCTCGCCTTCGCCATTGGTTCGAAAGTGATGATTTCAATACGCTGCACTTTCTCCTTTCCAATGCCGCGCGGGAACGCGAAGTTGAGCATCGGTATGGAGCCGAGGTCCTGGCACTGCTGCTCCAGGATCGTCGGAATAACATACGGCGTGTGTTTTCCACCTATCCGATGGATCGATGGCCGAAAGATCGTCGAACGATCAATCCTTTGACCTTCTACAATTCCTATCTGGCCGGGGGGAAGGTGATCCTCTTTCCGTTCCGCGTCTTGATCTGGATGTCGGCCATGGGATGGAATATGTTTTTCACCTTTCTGAAATTCGTGCGGGAGGTGCTCAAGCCCGCGCACGTACAATCGGAATTGTGGGAAGATGCCGATTCGATCGAAGTGGCCCGACGAAAAATCCTCAGGATGTGCAAGCCGCTGTTCATGGAGGCGCTTTCGCTTCGAGCAAAATTCGATCCGGAATACCTCGGAGTCCAGCCGGTGCCGGGTTTCCGAGAGGGGGCTTTCGCCGCGGAGGAGTTCCGCGCGAGTCACTCGGAAGCGGATCGACCTGCGAATGCGAATGCGAATACGGACGGGATGATCGAAGAGGATCTCAGGAAGATCGGCGCTCCGTACCACCTGATTCATCAATATCGGAAACTCGCCGGTGAGCGGCAACGCCAGATGGTCGGTTTCCGGAAATGGAGAAGAAGGCTTTCTTGGACGACTGAAAACGAAGCGTCGATCCGAGCGATGGCGGTCGCCTATACCATCGATTATCGTGATCTCCGCACGGTCCTCGAAGCCGCCGATGCGTTACTCGATTTGTTTCAGTCGTTCGCGAGTGATCCGGAGAATGAGATCGATCGGGTTCCACGCTCGATGCTCCGGCGAGTCTTCCGACTGCTCACCTGGAAGCGGCGCCGAACCAAGAGGCAGATTCGGCGGCTGCTTTCCCATCCTCTTTTCCGTGAAATCTCCGAGACTTCCGCACCCCGGGATGCGTTTCTCGCGGCCGTGCTTGCCGATCCCGACCGGTGGGAGCCGTTGTTGAAGAAGGTCGTTGTTGCTGGAAAGAGGGGAGAAAGCGGTGTTCGGAAACACCTACCGCTGGGTGCTGCGTTGCAAGCGTTCCGCTGCGCCGGTGAAGATCCCGGCCCCTGGAATCGCCAGTTGATCGTGTTGCGAACGGTTCAAACGCTGAGTGTTCTCGATCTGGAAAACTACTTGCAGCTCGTTCGCGATTTGGGACAATACACTTGTTCGGAGCAAGGATGATCCTTCCGATCGGTCATCGCTCGGCGGTTTTTGCATCCTTGCACCTTGCTTTTCTATCCGCCGAGAAATGAAAAAGTGTTGAATCCTCTGAGAAAAAGCGCATAATGATGAGGTTCCCTCTTTTCTGCGGGGGTGTTTTTCCCCATGCCCGATCACCCGTTACTCGGCGGGAATCACAGGGAAGAGCGTTCGATGAGATTCCGTGCCCCAAGATCGTGGGTTGCGATCGGGGCTCATTTCTCCCTTTTTTTTGTTGAAGGAGCGCTGCCATGCCTTTGAAGATATCGTGTGTCTCTCCATCGAGTCGTTTCGCCCTTGTTGGTGTTCCGGCTTTCATTTCACTTCTGAGTCTTTTCCTGTTGCCGGCCTGTTGTTCCCGATCGATCGCCGAGGAGCCGGAAACGAGCAAGAAGTCCGGCGAGGTCGCTTCAAAGCAGGCTACCGAGAAGAAGGGCGAACCTCGGTCAGGCAAGGAGGAAGCGGAAAAAGAAAAAAAGAAAGATCCCTATGCCTGGCGGCCTCTGTTCGACGGCAAGTCGCTCGATCACTGGGTCGTGCCCGTCTTCGGGGGCGACGGACTCGTGGAGGTCGGAAAAGGCGCGATCGTTCTCGGCATGGGAGAAATGATCACCGGCATCCGTTACACCGGTGAAATCCCCAAGATGAATTACGAAATCCGCTATGAAGCCCGGCGGACCATGGGGAACGACTTTTTCGGGACGATCACGTTTCCTTATGGAAAAGAGGAGCATTGCAGCTTTGTCACCGGAGGTTGGGGGGGAGTCATTGCAGGGCTTTCTTGTGTCGACCATTATGATGCCTCCGACAACGAAACAACGACCTTTCAAGTATTCGACGACAAGAAATGGTATAAGTTCCGCGTCCGCGTGAGCGAAAAGAAGATCGAGGCGTGGATCGATAAGGAAAAAGTGGTCGATTTGATCACCGTGAATCGTAAAATCTCCACGCGAAGCGAGGTCGATTTGTACTGCCCCCTGGGCTTCGCGACTTGGTGCACCGAAGGAGAGATCCGCAACATTGCCATT
The DNA here is from genome assembly GCA_964632505.1 of uncultured Planctomycetaceae bacterium. Classification (GTDB taxonomy): domain Bacteria; phylum Planctomycetota; class Planctomycetia; order Pirellulales; family Thermoguttaceae; genus CAZWCE01. Next base: position 109,642 of record CAZWCE010000012.1, read on the forward strand.
CGAAAATTGCGGCCCAAAGAGATCGAGAAGATCGAAAAGGAGGTCGCCGAATATCACGCGATCTATTCGCCGTACGGACAATCGAGCGAGTGACACCCTGTGGATCGGCCCGGCCGTTCGGCGGTCGGAGAGGATTCGCTCCCGATTCCATCCCTCTTGCCCAAAGGAAATTCGATCGATGACTGCTCAAACGTTCTTCTCTCTCGTCTCTTGCCGGCGCGTTCCGCTGGAGAGGAGCCGGTTCCGGGGGCTCGTTGGATTCGCGCTGATCGTCATCGCTGGGACGGCTTCGGTCCAGGCTTCCGAAGGCGAACCTGCTTTGGAAAAAACGGCTTCCACTGAGGATCTTCGTGAAGCGGACAATGGGTGGACCGAGCTGTTGGCCGACAAGAACTTGGAGGATTGGCGGATCGTCGAGAAGTGGGATTTCGAGAAACATGGAGAGATCTTTTTCAAAAACGGGATCCTCCATTTCGAAGCGGGCAATCCGTTCACGGGTGTCCAGTACAACGGCGAGAAGTCTCTGCCGCGAATGAATTACGAAATCATCTTCGAGGCGAAACGGACCGGCGGGGAGGATTTTTTCATCGGGGTCGTTTTTCCGGTCGGTGAGGAATATCTTTCCTTCGTCGCCGGCGGTTGGGGAGGAACGGTCGTGGGGTTGACCAATCTCGGCGGTGAGCCGGCGGTCGAGAACGAGAGCTGTGCCTTGATGGATTTCCAACAGGACCACTGGTATACGCTCCGGCTCCGCGTCTCCGAAAAGTGGATCGAATTGTGGATCGAGGACGAGGAAGAATCCAGGAAAATGATCGATATCGATCATCCCCGATTCCAACTTTCGCTCTACTGGGAACAGGAACCGTTGCGCCCCTTCGGCATCAGTTCCTGGCGCACCGGCAGCGCGTTCCGCTCGGTTCGCTTTCGCGAGTTGGAACCGGAGGAACTTCGAAAAATCGAGCACCTCCATCAGCGGGAAAAAGAAAAAGCCAAACAGCGCCACCATGATTACCGCCCCAGTGTGACGGGCGATTCGGACAATTGACCCCCCAAGCCACTTCCTGCATCTTGAAGGAGAACGAGATGTGTCATCTGTCTTGCCGTTTTTTTCCTTTTCATTTGCTCGCTTGTCTGATGGTCCTGGCATTGATGATCCGGTTCTCCGACGGAAAGGAACCGCCTCGGTCGGGCGAGTCGAATTCCCCGGTCCGCGTCTTGGTGACCCATGGTGGCCACGCCTTCCAGGAAAAGCCTTTCTTTGCAATGTTCGAAGAAATGGAAGGAGTGCATTACCAGGAGGCGGAAATGCCCGAGGCGCTCGATCTTTTTCGGCCGGGCCTCGGAGAAAAGTACGATGTCGTCGTGATGTACGATATGTTCCGCTTTCCCATCAGCGAACGTCAGAAAGAGAACTTTCTCACGCTGTTGGAAACAGGCGAGATCGCTTTGCTCTCGCTGCATCACAATTTGGGGGCGTATCGCGACTGGCCGGAATATCGCAATATCATCGGCGGGTCGTACGTTTTCGAGCCGTTCACCGCAGGTGGAGAACAATACGGCAAATCGACCTTCGCCCACGATCAAGACGTGACCGTCACCGTCGACGATCGGGAGCATCCGATCACGGAAGGAGTCGAGACGTTCGAGATCCATGATGAAGTCTATGGATCGGTTTATGTCGCGCCGGAGGTGAACGTGCTTTTGACTACCGAGCATCCCAAGGCTTCCGGGGCTCTGGCATGGACGCATCGATATCACCACACGCCCGTCTTTCACCTGATGCTCGGTCACGACGGTCGCGCCTTCGACCATCAGAGTTTTCGGAAGGTGCTCCGGCAAGGCATCCTTTGGTTGGCGAGCCGAACCGACCGCCCTGAACCGAAGGTCGAGGAGGATTCGAAGTAGGATGATCATCCCGGGGGAGTGGGGTATTCGTCAGGGGCTCGCACGATGAGTTATCAGATCAGTTGCCCGCAATGTCGGCAGCACTACACGGTCCGGCAGGATCACATCGGCAAGAAGATGCGTTGCCGACGGTGCCGAATGGTGTTTTCGATTCCCGCGTTTCAAGAACGAAACGATCCTACAGCGCCGGCTTCTCCCGAGGAACCGCCTCATTGGCGTGCAGAAGACGCCTCCTCCGCCGTCCCATCGGACGAAGCACGATCGAAGCCGGCACCTTCCGCGCCGGCGACCCGAAAGGTGCAGTGTACGAACTGTTCGCAGTGGATGGCGGTACACCTTTCTCAACTCGGTCGGAAGTTTCGCTGTCCCAGGTGCCGTCAGGTATTCTCGTGCCGAACGACGGATCCGGGGCAAAGTGAGTCTCTTCCCGGCAAGAAGCGTTCGCCGACTTCTTCGGTTCCTCCCCCGCCCGCGCCCGTCTCTTCGCCTCCACCTCCCAGCGTGGACGACGACTTCATCGGAATGGCTCCGCTCGACGACGATCCGAAACCGCACCGTCGTCCGGAGAGAGAAAAACCGGTTGTTTCGGCCTCCACCTCTCCTTTCGCACCCTCGGCCGCTCCCAAGCGCGGCGATCTTTCAGGCACCGCGAAGGAAACGGCGTTCGACGTCGACGATTGGGACCTGCTGTTACAGGAAAAGGGACCCGAAGGTGGGAGGCTCCCTGCATCGCGCGGGAGAGAGGAGCTTGAACCCAAAGACGAAAACAGCCCTTATCGCCAATATATCGAATCGTACACCGCGAAAATGTCAGCGCAATCGATCCCACGAAGAGAGAATTACGTACTGAAATACTTGATCATGTTTTGTGTTTCCTTCGGGACCGGGTTCTTTGTACTGATCCTTGCCCTCATCGCGCCTGAGCTGGGCGCGGCGGTTGGGATGGTGATGGCCGTCGTCGGATTGCTGACCATGACCGCCTGCGGTTTTTGGCTCATGGGCATCGCCTTCGGCCAGAGTTTCCTCCAGGGATTAGCCTACTTGTTCATTCCCTTTTATCCGCTCGTTTTCATCGCGACTCACTGGTATGAAACTCGTGAACCTTTTTGTATTTCGCTTTGTTCCAGCATCCTCTACATTTTTGGGATCATCGCTTTTACCTCAAGCCCCATTGAGCACGAGAACGGGGCACAAGTGCAACGGTCTCGGCCCTTTATGCTTTGCTTGGAAACAGAAATTCCCTGCCGATTTGACGAAGTTCACCCTTGGATGACCTTCGCCGCCTGTCGGCAGAGTGACAGGGCCTCCTCTTCGGTGGAGGCTTCCGCGATCGCGCGGACGATCGGTTCGGTGTTGCTCGGGCGCACCAGCAGCCAACTATCGGGCCAGTCAAGTCGTAGGCCGTCGAGCCGATCGGCGTGGGCGTCGTCGAAATGCTGTTCCAAAAGAGCCAGAGCCGATTCCACCTTCTCCGGCGGCAGCTCGATTTTCGTTTTCACGATCGCGTAGCGCGGCAGCGCGTCGGCCAGTTCGGCGATGGTGCTCTGGCGGACCGCCATCATCTCGAGCAGTTGCGCCATGCCGACGAAACTGTCGCGGACCCAGCCGACGTTCGGATCGATTGGACCTCCGTTGCCTTCCCCTCCGAAGATCGCTTCCTCCGATTTCATCAAATCGACGACGTTCGCCTCGCCCACCGCCGAACGCATCAGGGAAACATGATGTTGCTGGGCGATGTCCATCGACATCCGGCTGGTCGCGCAGTTGATCACCACCGGCCCTTTCTCTCGGGTACTGAGCACATGATCGATGCAAAGCGCGACGGTGTACTCTTCGCCCAGATAGCGTCCGCCGGCGTCGATGACCGCCAGTCGGTCGGCGTCCGGATCTTGGCAGAAGCCGATATCGACCTTCGCCTCCTTGACTTTTTGGAACACGGGGGCCAGGTTATCCTCGGTCGGTTCGGGAGCGTGTTCGAATCGACCGTCCGGCGTCCCGCCGAGCAATAGAATGTTGCAACCAAGGGCTTCGAGAAGCTGATGTCCCAGGATGCTGCCGGCACCGCGATTCGAATCGAGCACGACGTTGAACTTGCAGTCGCGGATCTTGGCAACGTCGACTGTTTCGAGGATCTTGTCGAGATGGGCGCTGGTCGTATCGTCGCATACCCGACGGGTCCCGAGCTTTTCCTGCGAGACCCAATCGATGTTGGCGGTTTCGTATTCACGACGGACCTGCTCTCCCGGGGCTTTCGGAATGACTCGTCCCTCGGAGGAGAACAGCTTCATGCCGTTGTAAGGGAGGGGATTATGGCTGGCGGAAATCTGAATTCCACCGGCAGCCTCATACTGTCGGACCAGAACACCGGTGGTGGGGGTGGCGGCCGTGCCGGCGTCGATCGTGCTGCGTCCGACGGCGTTCAGCCCCGCGTGGATGGCGTCGGCAAGCATTTGCCCGGAACCTCGTCCATCCCGCGTCACCACGAAAGGCCCTTCGGCTGTTTGACGCGAAAAAGCGATGGCGTACCGAATGGCAATTTCTGGAGTTAGGTTTTCGCCGATGACGCCGCGAAGTCCGGATACACTGATTATCAGTTCTGACACGATTTTCCCCCTTGCCCCAGGCCATGGACTGAGAGTATTTTATCATTCATCGAACGCTGTATCTGTTAGAGTTATATAGCATACCTTCGGAGATGCTTTTTGAAAAGAGCGCCCAGTGCCTTCCTTGAAAGGTCGGTGCCGGCCACCTCCATTTGATGAATGCCTCATCTCCACTACGATCGTTGCCTTGAACCTTGAGTTGAGCCGTCGATGATCCGACTTTCTTTCGCTCCCCTTTTTGACAGCTTTTTGATCACTTCCTTGATCATGGTGTTGTTGCTCGTCGGCTCCTTTTGGTTTCGTCCTTCCGGGGATCGGCTTCAGGGGAAGAAGTTGTGGACGCTGAGGTCTCTTCGTTTGGGAGTGATTCTGCTTCTGGCGGTGATGATGATCCGTCCTACTCTGGTGTATACCGAGACGACGCACCTTCCCGCCACGTTGCTGCTTCTTCTGGACCAATCGAGGAGCATGAGCGTCGAGGATGAATTCGGCAATCAGTCTCGATACCGGGCTGCCCAACTGGCGATCGAGCAGGCGGGGGATGCGTTCCAAGAGATCGATGCCGATTTCGAAATACAGGGGTTCACCTTCGATGAGGCATTGCATCCGGTCCCGTTCGAGCAGGGGTTCGATTTTCCTGAATCGCCGGAAGGCAAGGAGACGGCGATCGGCCGGGCGTTGGAGAGTGCCCTGGAGCGGATGGCGGGCAAACGGGTCTTGGGAACCCTGCTGATGAGCGATGGGGCCCAACGAACGCTCGGAAGTCGGAATATCTTACCGCAGGAGGCGGCCACGCGATATCGCGATGCCGGCCACGCCATCTACACCATGCGATTCGGCAACACGACGGCCCTGGGGCAAACACGCGATCTCTCCCTTTCCGACCTGGTCGCCAACGAGCGTGTTTTCGTCAAGAACGAGATGGCGGTCTCCGGCCGACTGCGCGCTTACGGCTACGTCAACGAGACGATTCCGCTGGAACTGCTGTTCGAAAACGATTCCGGGGAGATGGAATTGGTCGACCGGCAAGAAATGGAGGTGACCGAGGAAGGGGAGAGTCTTCCCTTTCAATTCCTCTATGCTCCCACCACGCCGGGACAACACAAGCTCACCGTTCGCGTGGCGCCGCAACCGAAGGAGTTGGTGAAAACGAACAACCGGATCAGCACCTTTGTCGATGTTTTGAAAGGGGGCCTGAAGGTCCTGCTGATCGATACTCGTCGGTTCGAGCAGAAATTCCTTCGTATGGCGCTGGACGCCTCAGCGGATATTCATGTCGATTATCTTCGGATCTCCTCATCAGAAGACGCAAATCCCCCGGATCTCTCAACGTTTTTCGCTCCGGGAAAATATGCCGTCTACCTGCTGGGAGATGTCGACGCGACCGCTTTTCGCCAGCAGGATCTTCAGCAGTTGGCCGAAACGGTTGCTGATGGAGCGGGTCTGATGATGCTCGGCGGATACCACAGTTTCGGGGCCGGTGGATACGCCCGAACGCCGCTGCAAGAGGTGTTGCCGATCCAATTGAGTGCCGTCGACCGGCAACCACTTGACGGGGAGATTCGGAAAGATCTCCATTATAACGATCCGCTCGCCGTACTGCCCACAACGATCGGAAACCGTCATTTTATGCTGACCATGGCGGCGACTCCTGAAAACAACCTTGCGCTCTGGCGTTCGCTTCCCCTGTTGGAAGGCGCGAATCGCTTGGGGCAAGTGAAGTCGTCGGGCATGGTTCTGGCCGAAGGACCCGGAGAAGAGCCGCTGCTCGTTTCGCAACTTTACGGGAACGGACGGGTCCTTGCGTTCGCGGGCGATACGACCTGGCAATGGTGGATGCAAGGCTATCAGGATTTTCATCGGCGCTTCTGGCGTCAGGTCGTGCTCTGGTTGGCGAAAAAGGATGAATCGCTCGATGGGGATGTCTGGATTGAGATCGACCAGCGGCGCGTATTCCCCGGAACGACCGTCGAGTTCAAGATACATGTCCGGGGAGAGTCGGGCAAGGAAATTCAAAGCCCCGAAGCGACGGCGACGATTCGATCGCCCGACGGTTCCGAAAAAGAGATTCCTCTGGTCGACGAAAACGGAACCCTCATCGGATCGGTCCGGGAAACAAGGCTACCCGGAGATTATGCTCTCCGTGTGCAGGCGATGACCGAAGAGGGCGAGGCGAAGCAGACTTCGACGCGTTTTCTCGTGGTCGATCAGGACATGGAACTCGAAAACCCCGCCGCCGATCCCACGGTGCTGCAAAGCTTGGCCGCGATGACCGGCGGGAAGTCGCTCGTTCCCGAACAACTGCCCGACTTGCTCAAGGAGCTTTCCTCCAAGGGCGAAGAGCTGATCCAGAAACACCAAACCACCAAATCACTCTGGGATCACTGGTGGTTGTTCCTGCTTTTTCTCGTCTTGATTTCGCTGGAGTGGTTTCTGCGAAAACGCTGGGGGATGGTGTGATCCTGGCATGGATCCGATTACCGAGACCGCCAAAGCACCGGTTCGGCGATCCCCAATTCGAGGCGTTTCGATTCGATCTCACATCGGAAACGTTTGGCGTCGACCGGGTAGCCGGCCGTCGGTTTCAGGCCCGGAAGGTGTTGGCTCCAATAGGCATTCAGCCCGATCATCGCGATTTCCCGAAGGTACTTGGCCATCATCGAAGCGAGCGCGGGTGCGGTGGCCGATTCTCCCTTGGCCTGGAAGCGGAACTCGAGGCTTTCTGCCCCCGTCCCCAATCGATAGACGCTCATAGCTCGATTTTCACCGAAAATTTGGACGAAGCGGTCGGGAAAGCAGTCTTGGATCTGCTCCGCGTAGCGATTTCTCCCGCCGTGCTTGTCGCAGAGGACGAGGCACGTCGCCCTTGGGTGTCGTGGAATCGTCTCGAAGAGGGTTTTGACTAAAGCGAGCGTGTTGCGCGTCAGAAGAGTTCCCTTGGTTCCGCTCCGGCCGATTTGATCATTGAATTCTTCTGGAAAGAGAACCCGACTTTGCATCTTCAGCAAACGGGTTTGAAGGGGTTGCAAAGCTTGACGGACCAAGTGCCCCAGCTTTCGGAGCGATGCCGGGTCGGCGACGACCGGAAGGGAGGTCGGATAGAAATCTTTCCACGGGGGCAACGTCGTTCCCGCGGGAAGAAAATCCTGAAGAAGATCGATTCCGCTTGAGGGGAGCGCATCGAGAATGCCTAGCATCACTAATACGCCGGTTTCCAGGGCGGCAAGATTCTTGGAAGGACCGTAGATTTTCTTCGAGTCGGCGATCGCCAGCCAAGGTCCCTGTTCGGGGTCGATCATGTTCCCGGAGGAGCCGAACACCGAAGACAGGTGTTGGGCCATTTGCTCCGGACCTTCCTGTTGGAGAAATCGATCGGGAACTTCCCACAGCGTTCCCGCAATGACAAGCGGTCCCAGGTTCGGACCGTACCCAGCCTCATCGGTACCGATCAGATACGCCATCGCTCAGGTTTTGTCGTCCGAGGATGACGAAGAATGGTTCTTCTCTTTTTCCGAAGCGTCTTCGTCGGAGGAGCCACCGGGACCGACGAGTGCCGGCTGTTGGCTCTCCTCGGCAGGGGGGGCGTCCGAGTCGCCATTTTTCGAAGGCTTTTCTTCCTCGGGAGATGCCGATTCCTCCGTTTTTTGTGGGGAAGCCTCTTCAGTCTCCGGCTGCTTCGGGGAAGGTTTCTCCTTGGTTGAATCGTCGTTCGATTCCTTTTTTTCGGTTTTCCCAGGGCTTTCGTCGGTGAACTTGCCTTCATCGTAAAGCTTCCAGAACTGCTCCGGAGGCCACATCTCTTCCCCACGTTCTTCGGTTCCGAACGCCGTGCCGATCTCCCGCAACATCGGGGCGTTGCGGACCGCGTCGATCCCCTTCTCGATGTTCGCCGGCGTGAAGATGAGCCGCGTCAGGCGGGGGAGTTTGGCGATCGGCGTGAGATCGGTGACCTTGCTTCGGGCGATGTGCAGTCTCGCCAGTGTTTCTTTCGCTTCGACCAGAGGGGAGATGTCGGAAACGTTCGTTCCGGCGAGCGTCACGCTTTCCACCGGGTTCGAGCCGAGAGGGCTGCAATCGGCCACCGGGGTTTCGTTGCACCAGATCTGTCGGATGTTGCCGTCGGCCAAAGGAGACAGGTCTTTCACCTTGGTTCCCAGAAGGTACAAATTCACGATCGGCGAACCCTTCAGCGGCGAAAGGTCGGCGACTTCCGTCTTGTTCAGAAACAGCTCCATCAGCGGCATTCCCTGGAGCGCGGAGATGTCCGATACAGCGGTTCTCTCGAGATAGAGATTTTCCAGCGGTATGCCGTTCAACGGAGAGAGATCGGCGACCTTCGCACAACCTTGTAGGTCGAGTTGACGAAGTTCCATTCCTGCCAGCGGACTCAAATCGTCGATATTCGTCTCTCGTAGCAGCGCTCCTTGAAGCGAGGCGTCGCTCAAGGGGGAGAGATCCTTGATTTTTTTACATCCGGAAAGATCGATCGATAGAAGCTTCATTCCTTCCAATGGGGAAAGGTCTTCCACGGGCGTGAGCGTGAGGACCAGATGCTGAAGCGGCATTCCCCGGAGTGGGCTCAAATCGGTCACGCCGGTCTGCGCCAACACCAGTGCCTGAAGTTCCATTCCTTCCAGTGGGGAAAGGTCCGTCAAATTCTTGTTTCCCGCGAGATAGAGCGTCGTGATGGGGACGCCCTTAAGGGGAGAAAGATCGGTGATGCCTTCGCCGGAGGGCTCGTTGAGTTGCAGGATCATTCCCCCCATGTCGGGACTCGCTTCTACCCGACCGGTGAATCCGGGGTTTTTCTCTTTCAGTTCATTTTCCAGTTTCGCCAAGGGAGGAATCTCGGGATCGGCAACGTCGGCGGCATCTTCGTCGGGGACGGACGATTGCGTTTCCTGGTCGAGCATCTGATCGACAGGGGGGGCCTGTGTTTGCGTCTCATTTTCCGAGGAAGATTCTTCCGGTGATGGATTGCAGCCGGCAACAATAAAAAAGAACGAAAGCGCCAGAGGCAGTAGGGGAAGAGAGATCCTGGTCTTCGAAAAGCAGTTGGGAAACAAAATCATTCTCCTTAAGCGATTGTATGTTGGATATGCTTGATGCCAGTGGCGAGCGGTTGGGCTACCGACAGTTGCTTGAGAAAGTCCCTTATTCATGTGCGTTTCTATAGCGAGACCTTCGTGGACGCATTGTTCCCGCGGGGCCGATCGCATTCGGTTCACTCGTTTTACGACGGCCAACAAGATGCGACAACTACATTTACGATACCAGCTTTCACCCAGGGGGTCAAACAGGGGGGCAAACCAGGGGCAGGGGACAAACCCCACTCCCTTTTCGGCGGTGGGATGAGGGAAAGATGCTTGACGGAGAAAGGGAGAGAAGTCGCGGAGTCCCCCGAGCGACCTCGGCAATGATTCATGTTCGCAATAATAGTGGTCCCTCGGTTCATACAGTGACGTCCGTAGGGCCAGCCTCTCGCTGTTCGCCCGGGGTTCACTATATATGCGACGCTCAATAATGATAGAACATTCCTTTTCTCGCGTATTCACAAATGGTGACGACCGCGGGATGGTGAAGTTTTTTCTCCGGGGAGATGGCATAAAACTGTTCACGAACATTTTCCAACTGGCCAATCCACTGGACATCGTACTGGCTGCAGATTTCTTCCTTGATCGAGGTTAGCGACGGAAAGAGGCCGATGCCTTCTTTGCCGAAGGTCTTCAAAAGGGCACTGTCTTCGAATTCTCCCATGATAGAGGGGGAGATTTCATGCTCGTCGAAGAACTGATCGAGGGTCATCCGCAGCACGGTATTGGGCGTCGGCATCAGTAAAGGGGCTTGCGCGAGGGATTGCGGAAAATTCCGATGGTACTTCTGTGCAAGCTCTTCCCTGCCGAAAAAGGAGACGGAGGATTCCCCCAAGGGATGATTGTAGGCACGAAACGAAAAGGAGGGCGAAAGAGGGAAATCGGAGAAAACGACGTCGAGACGATGAGCGGCCAGGTCTTCCAGTAGGATATCCATTTTGCTCTCCTGGCACGAGAGGCGAAATTGTTCGGAGAGACGAAAGATGGGTTCGAGAAGCCGGAACGTGACCAATTTGGGCCAGGAGTCGCTGACGCCGACGGCGAACCGGATCGGATTGTCGGAAGATGTCCCGGAGAGGGATTCGACCAATTCGTTTCCCAGGGAGAAAATCTCTTCGGCGTACTGGAATGCGAGTTGACCTTTTTCGGTGGGAATGACGTTCCGGCCCGAACGCTGCAGAAGCTCGACTCCCAGTTGTTTTTCGAGCTTGCGGATCTGAGCGCTGACCGTCGGTTGAGAAAGAAGGAGTTTATTGCTGGCCTCGGTGACGCTTCTTTCGCGGACGGCCATCCAGAAATAGAAGAGATAATTGAAATTGAGGTTGTCCATCCCATTGCCTCGTTCGAAGGATATTCTATAGTTTAGAATTTCTTTCGCGATTTGTCCAGCAAGGAGTTCGACATCGTCGCGTCGGAAGCTTGCTCAGGAAATCTGGAGCCCGGCCATCGTAGCCGGCTCCGATGGGCCGAAGCCTCCGAGTTTTCCTTCCCTAGAGGATCGATCGCCGAAAAATTAAGAAAAAATGAAATCGGGATTTACAACCCGATCGAGAGCCGTTAAAATTTAGAACTTCAACCACCTGAAAAGAATAGTTACTCTTGGCGGCGTAGCTCAGTTGGTTAGAGCAGTGGAATCATAATCCACGTGTCCGGGGTTCGAGTCCCTGCGCCGCTACTGAAAATGAAAGCCGTAAGTCCTTGGTAGTTCAGGGTTTGCGGCTTTTTTTGTGCGCCGTCTGATCGTTGGGCAAAAAGTGACGATCATCCAGATTTGCCACGCGGCTATCCATATTTCCTCGTCCGGATGGTCCCATTTCGATCGTTTCACGTTGATGGGACGATCACCATGGGCGAACAGAATTCTTGCTCAAGGGAGTGGCTGGAAAACCGTCTCGTCGGGAGTCTCTTCTGGCACCACCTTTCGCTTGAGGAAAAGGCCCGCCGGCTTTTCCAGCGGCCGGTTAGAGCAATCCCTTTGCGGTTTGGGCATCGGTGACCAGGTGGGTCCAGAGTTGGAGATCGGGGCAAGCGAGAAGGGGTTTGAGGGCGTCGGTCTTCGAGGCACCGCATTCTCCGCACGGACCGGCGACGAGAATGACGTGCTTTTCTTTCTTCTTCGCCAGGGCGACGAGTTCTTCCAGCTCGAAGAGCGTGACTGCTCGGACGGGGCATATATCGGCCAGCGGTCCGGTGTCGCTGTAGGGGCGAAACTGCACGTCGCCTTTCCAGCCGGCACGCTGCATCTGATCGAGTACATCCTGTTCGAGCAATCCTTCTTCGACCAGGTGGGTCAAGAATCGAACCAACAGCCCGTGTTCATGATCGGCGGCGGCAAGCGAGGTGACGATGATGTCGATTTCGTGCTTGCGATCGAAGGAACGCCGGACGCTCGGGTTCTTCTGGATCTTTTCGTAATCCTCGTTGCTGACGACGGTTTCCGAAAAGAGCGCGACGTAATCGATATTGGACAGGCTTTCTTCGAAGAAGCTGAAGTAGGTCGTCGGCGATTTGTGCGGTTCGTTGACCAAAAAGCCTCCGGCCGAGATGGCGTGGAGCACCAGGGAGGGGCATTCGTCTTCGGAGGCGATCTTGCGGCCCATGCGTTTGGCGACCAGCATCGTGGCGAAGCCCGCTCCCATCCCGATGTGGACCGGTTTGATAGGCTCTTCCGGCTTGCGGTCCCGGTTCTTCTGCCGCGATAACTTTTCTACGAGAGAGACCACGAGGTCGGCCGCCGCCGAGGTAACGTGGCGGGGGGAAGAGGGGCCGCGGACGTTGATCACATGCACCTCACCGCCATGTTGATCCAGCTGATATTTGTTGACGATCTTTTCGGCGATCTTCTTTTCACGAGGTGGTTGCAGGAACAAGAAGTCTCGACGAGCCGCTTCCCAGAAGAGCGGATAGATTTTTTCCCGGCTCAGGTCGTTTCGCCCCCATTCTTCCTTGAGCCATTCGGCGACCGAGGCCGCCGCACCGCGGCGTTCCCGTTCATTCCCGGATTCTACACTGAATTGCTTTCCAATTTGATCAAAGAAACGCTCGCAAACCGCGTAGATGAGTTCGTCACTCTCCTGCGAGGGATGCCAGCGAGTTGATCTGGGCATGCGATGCTCCTTTCCTCTCCTTTTCGGGGGGTGAAGGTACTAGTCTACCAAAGTACTTTCAAAAATGCAATCCTTTTGAAAGAATCGACCCGATCCTCGAAAAAATGATCGGCAGAGGAAACCATTCCCATCTTCTCCCGATCAGCTTTGTCCGCATCGGTGAAATCAGTCTTCGTGACCCACGGGAGTTTGACAGGATGGGGGCTTGTGGGTAAAAATATTGGGGATGAGCGTCAATGAACTTACTTGCCCCGTTCACCACCCGCCCGTCGACTTCGGTCGATTCCACCGACATCGTCGCTCCGATGGCCTACGCAACATTCCCAGCATCCAGCATTCCCAGCATCCAGCGATCACACGGAATCAAACAGGAGACACGTATGATTTTCCGAAATGTTGTGGCATCTTTTTTATGCGTGGTCGCTTGGATGGCGACGTCCAGCGTTTTGGTTTCCTCCACGCACGCGAGTGAGGATCCGACCGACTGCCGTGGGGAAGCATTACCTCCGAAGGTCCGTTTCGATCCCGTCGTCCGAGAGATCGAAGGTTGGACCGTTCATGTCGATCCGCAGTTGATCGAAGGGAAGCACGCCGAACAGGGAGCCCGAGCGCTGACGATGCTGGCCAATCACTTGCAGCGCATCGCCATCCTCGTGCCGGAAGACCGCCTCGAAAAGATGCGGAAACTAGAGATTTGGATCGAGCACCATCACCCCGAACTGGGATCCATGCAATATCATCCGAACGTCGACTGGCTCACCTCCCACGGATACGATGAACGGCTGGCGAAAAAGGTTCATATCCCCCGGGCCGAAGCTCTCCTGTCGCGACATCAGATGATCAAGCATCCGGCCGTCGTGCTGCACGAACTCGCACATGCCTACCACGACCAAGTCCTCGGGTTCGACGAGCCCCGGCTCCGAAAGGCATACGACCGGGCCATGGAAGCCGGTGCTTACGAGGAGGTCCAGCTCTACACCGGGAAAAAGGTCCGCCATTATGCGGCGACCAATCACAAGGAATACTTCGCCGAAGGGACGGAAGCTTATTTCTATCGCAACGATTTTTTCCCTTTTGTTCGGGCGGAACTCGAGCAGCACGACAAGACGCTTCACGATCTTCTCGAAGAGATCTGGGGACCGGTGGAGTAAATCGATCCGTCTTTCCCTTCGAAAAAAGCCCCATTAAGATTGTCTAGGACTCGGACAGGGCCCCCCTCTTGGAAAAGACGTCGAATGCGAGCGTCGAATGATCTGCCCGGATGCCGGGAAGCGAAAGACGGTGTCGGGAATTACTTTTTGTCGGCCTTTTTTCTTTTCTTCTCATACTGATTCGGGAGTTCGTCTTCCCAGCTTCGCAGCTTCTCGCTGAGTGTGGCGACCATATCGGGATGCTGCGCGGCGACGTTCACGCTCTCGCGGGGGTCGCTCGCAAGATCGTAGAGTTCGCTCGCTTCCCCCCGTCGGTGGTTCAGGTGGAATTTCCATCGACCGTCTCGCATGACGGGATTGCCGCCGGCGGCACTGACTTTCCAGAAGAGAGGCTTGCTGCGCGGCCGATCGGCGCCGAACCAGATGTCGGAAATGTCTTCTCCATCGAGCTGCTCGGGGATTTCCTCCACACCGGTGATCGCACACAGCGTGGGAAGCCAGTCGATGAACGAACAGACGTTCCGGTTATCGACGCGACCCGCTTGGACATGCCCCGGCCAGCGAATGATGAACGGAACCCGCGTCCCTCCTTCGTAGAGTTCATGCTTGCCGCCGCGAAACTCCCCGGCATAACCGAGCATGTTTTTCGAGTATTTTCGGGCTCCCTTATTGGCGAGGATGACAGGGGCGGGCCCATGGTCGCTCGAAAAGACCACGATCGTGTCCTCCCGGAGCCCGAGCTCATCGATGACTTGGAGGACTCGTCCGACGTTCAGGTCGATCTGATACACATCGCCGATGTATTGTTGCATTGATTCGTCGAGTTTGCCGCCGATCCGGAGACACTCGTCGAATTTGTGCTGCATGGTCGCGGAAAAGTCGTTTCGATCGACCGTCACCTTCTCGAATTCATCGTCCAGGCCGGGAGGCGTGTACGGAAAGTGGATGGCGACCGGTGCGAAGTACAAAAAGAACGGGATTTCGTCGGAGGAGTCTTCGAGCCACTCGACGGCCTCGCTCGTCAGCCGATTCAGTCGGAGATTTTCGCGAGATATTTTTCGGGATCTTCTCGAAAGGTTGATTCGCATCCCGAACAGCAGAAGAAGACCGTCTCTCCCTCGTATTCGATTTGGTACGGTTTGCCCATCGAACCGAGTTTCGCCTCGGTCACCGGACAAATTTCCTGCTCAAGGGCCAGCTTTCGTTCTTCGGGCGGCAGTTCTTCGAGTGCCTCGGAAACTTCGGTCGAGGCCGGCATGTCCATCTCGGCGGAAGACGTGTCGGCCGAATCGGCGCTCTTTTCCTCGCTCTCGTTGGCCGGAGGGGCTTCGTCGGTGTCGGTCGGCGGGTTGCAACCGACGATCAAGGCAACCAAGAACAAAAGGCTCCAAACCATTGCCGGGAAACTTGCGTTTTTCATTGTTTTCTCCTTCCTCAAAAAGTGAATCACCCCAGTCTTTGAATCTGAAAGGGGGTTCACTCAAGTGATTTTCTTTTTCAGTTGCTTCGACTTCAACTCGATTTCACGAAGCAGACAAAAACTGACCGGGACGAAAAACAGGGTGATCAGGGCGATGCTCATCCCACCGAAGGATGGAATCGCCATCGGCACCATCAGGTCGCTGCCGCGGCCATCGCTGGTGAGGATCGGCAGCAGCGCCAAAATCGTGGTGGCCGTCGTCATCAGGCAAGGGCGAATGCGTCGCAATCCGGCTTGCACCGTCGCGTCGCGAATCTCTTGCTTCGTTCGAGGTTGATTCTCTCGGAACGAATCGCTCAGATACGAGGCGATGACCACCCCGTCGTCGGTCGCGATGCCGAGCAAGGCGATGAACCCCACCCAAACCGCGACGCTCAAATTATAGGGGGTGACATGGAAAAGGTCCCGCATGTCGACCCCGAAAACCGAGAAGTTCAGAAACCAGTCGGTCGAATAGAGTCCCAGCATGAGGAATCCGCCCGAGAAGGCGACGAACACGCCCGCGAAGATCAAAAGCGTGGTGCCGACGGCCCGAAACTGCAAAAACAGGATAATGAAGATCAAAAACAAGGCCAGAGGAACGACGACGGCCAGGGTTTTGGCCGAGCGGACCTGATTCTGATAACTTCCGATGAAGGTCGGCTTCGCGACACCCGGGGGAAGTGACAATCCCCCGTTGGCGATCGCCTCTTCCAAATGTTTCCGCGCATTCTCGACCACCTCGACTTCGGCATACCCCTTCTTTTTATTGAAGATCACATAGCCGACCAGTCGGGTATTTTCACTCTTGATCGCCTGGGGGCCCCGGACGTAGCGGATCGTCGTCAGTTCCTTCATGGGAATCTGAGTTCCGTCGGGTGCGGCGACGAGAATATTCCGGATCGCCTGGATCGAATCGCGCAGTTCCCGTTTGTAACGCGCCCGGATCGGGTATCGCTCACGGCCTTCGAACATCGTCGTGATCTTGCGGCCGCCGATCGCCGTTTCGATCACATTCTGGATGTCGCGGATATTCAAACCGTATCGGGCAATCGCCTTTCTGTCGATGTCGATCTCCAGGTAGGGCTTCCCGACCAGACGATCGGCGAACACCGTGGCAGGGGCTACCCCCGGAACCTCTTTGAGCAACGACTCGATCTGGAGGCCCGTCTCCTCGATTTCTCGAAGGTCATCGCCCAGCACGCGAACCGCCATCGGGGCACGCACGCCCGTTTGCAGCATCACTTGTCGGGCTTCGATCGGTTGCAGCTCCGAGGCTCCCGTGGTTCCCGGCAGATGGGAGACCTCCTCGATCAAATTCCAGATATCCCGAGGATCCTGCACTCCCGCCCATGCCTCCCGGCCGGGATTGATGGCGGGATCCAGCGCCGGACGCCAAAGCCGAAAGGGATGACCGCCCTCTTGTGGAATCAACTCCCCCGCTTGATCGCGGAGGAACTTTCCCCGAACCTTGTAGGGGGCGCCGTCTTCGGCCGAAATCCGTTTGCCCTGGCGCGACCGGAAGAAATCGACCTCGTCCGGATCATGGGCGAAAAGCTTCGGTTTCCCATGCTCGTCGAGCAGATAGACCGGATGATAATGGATGACCGTTTCGACCATCGAAATCGGCGCGGGATCGAGCGGACTTTCCACACGCCCGATCTTGCCCACCACTTCTCGAACCTCCGGCAGAGCCATGATCGCCCGGTCTTGCTTCTGGAGCACATCGAGGGCTTCCCCGATCGAGGCATGCGGCATCGTCGTCGGCATGAGCAAGTAGGAGCCTTCATCGAAATCGGGCATGAATTCTTCACCCAATCCTGGAAACTGATGATGCATCCAGACCCAGGCTGGTTGAGAGCGGATACGTTCCTCGTCGATCCCCGCCAGCGAAGCCAGTTTCGGTACGAAGGCAAAAACCGGACTGAAGCCGAGCCAGATGATCAGGCCGATCAGGACGGTCGTCATCGGCAGCAGATAGAAAACGATTTTCCAAGCCAGGAAAAACCGCAGAATCGGTTCGTAAAGCTTCAGAAAGATCAAAAAGACGGCAAGGATGCCGACGATCATCGTTCCGACGAAAATCAGATTTCGGAGGAGGCCGTTTCCGATTCCCAGCGGCATCCAGTGCTCGGTCAAGAAAACCAGGACCACCGAGAAGGCGACTCCGCTGGCGATAAACGTGGTCGCCCCGGCGACTCGCTTCGGAAGCAGGCTCTTCCCGAGGACGGATCCCGCCCAGAGCACGAGGGCCCCGGCGAGCCACCAGCTCTGCTGGAGCATCAAATACCCGGCTCCGGCCAGGAGGATCGCCGCACCGGCCCATCGGATCCAATGTCGTTGGAATCGCCGATGGAACAGCACATGCGCCAGAGGGGGAAGAAACGTGAGGGCCACGAGGATCGAGGAGAATAGGGCGAACGTCTTGGTGAATGCGAGCGGCTTGAACATTTTGCCTTCCTGGCCGACCATGGCGAAGACGGGCAAAAAGCTGATGATGGTGGTGAGAATCGCCGTCAACACCGGTCGTCCCACCTCGCTTGCCGCCCGGAAAATCACTTCCAGTCGGTTATCCTCTTCCTCCGATTCTTCCAAGTGGCGCAGGATGTTCTCGCAAAGGATCACTCCCATGTCGACCATCGTCCCGATCGCGATCGCGATGCCGGTGAGCGACATGATGTTCGAATTTACATCGAACAGCTTCATCGCGATGAAGGAGAACAGCACCGCCAGGGGCAAGAGCGACGAGATCATCAAGCTCGACCGCAAGTGCCATACCATGGCGATGACCACCAGGATCGTCACCAGGATCTCTTCGGAGAGAGCATCGCCCAACGTTCCGAGCGTTTCGTGGATCAGTTCGGTTCGGTCGTAAAACGGGACGATCGTCACCTTCGAGAGACGGCCGTCGGCCAGTCGCTTTTCGGGAAGTCCCGGTGCGATCTCCTGGATTTTTTGTTTGACATTCTTGATCGTCTCCAGAGGGTTCTCGTCGTAACGCACCACGACGACCCCCCCGACCGCCTCGGCCCCGCCCTTATCGAGGACTCCCCGGCGCATCGCCGGACCGGTGGCGATATCGGCGACGTTCTTCAGGTAGATCGGCACATGGTCTTGCGACTTGATGACCGTGTTTTCGAGGTCTTCCACTTTCTCGATGAAGCCCAGCCCCCGAAGCACGTATTCCACGCGATTGATCTCGATGGTTCGGGCTCCCACGTCGATGTTCGATCGCATGATCGCCCGATAGACATCATCGAGGGTCACGTCGTAGGCTCGCATGGCATCGGGATCGACATCGACCTGGTACTCCCGGACGAAACCTCCGACTGAGGCCACTTCACTGACCCCCTCGGCCGATTGCAGGCTGTAGCGCACATGCCAATCTTGGATCGACCGCAGCTCCTCCAAATCCCAGCCGCCGACCACTTCTCCGGTTTCGGGATCCCGGCCTTCGAGCGTGTACCAGTAGATTTGCCCCAAGGCGGTGGCATCGGGACCGAGCGTCGGCGTGACGCCTTCCGGAAGTTCACGCTGCGCGACGCTCAGACGCTCCAGAATCCGCGATCGCGACCAATAGAATTCGACGTCATCTTCGAACACCACGTAGACGCTGGAAAAACCGAAGTAGGAATGGCTTCGAATCGTCTTCACCCCGGGGACGCCCAAGAGCGAAACCGTCAACGGATACGTGATCTGATCCTCGATGTCTTGGGGGGAACGCCCCGGCCATTCCGTGAAGACGATCTGCTGATTCTCGCCGATGTTCGGCAGCGCATCGACCGGAATCGGCTCCCGAGGGAGATAGGGCACTTCGTAGTCGAACGGCATCGTCATCAGTGCCCAGCCGAAAAGCGACACGAAGACCAGAAAAACGATCAGCTTGTTTTCCAGGCAGAAACGAATCAGGCCGTCGACCATCCGCCCGAGGGCATCCTTGTGCGGCCGTGTCGGAGTGCTCATCGCTCTTCCCTCCTCTTCGAATCGCGGGAGGTGGCGAATGGAGGAAAGGTCTGACGGATTTCGCCGCACTTGAGCATCTGGCTGCCGAAATACGAATTGAAAATCTCTTCACGCACCTGGAGCCACGGAGCTCCCTGGTTATTGAAAGCCATTGGGCAGTAAGCCTCTCGCAGTGGGGCCTCGAGCGGGTTGCCGAAGACCTCGACCAACTCGATCATCGCGAAGGAGAGCGTTTCGAATTTCTGCCGCAACTCGGCCATGCTCATTTCCGTGAATTCGACTTCCAAGGCTCCGCGGAGCATCGCACGCACGTCGCGCCATGCCAGAAGCGGCTCCCCGGTCAGCAGCCCCTCCCCCTCGACTTTCCCGAAAGTATCGTGGAATTGCTCGGCCGCCTTTTTCGATGCCGCCAGATCGTCGGAAGCCAGCGCTTCCTGCAAGTCGATGTAATCGGACACCAGCGGTCGAAGCTGCTCCAAGAAGCTCGCGTCGACTCTGAGTTCCGGCATTGGGGGCAAGGCTTCCTCTTCCAATGTCATCATGCTCGGACGAGCTCGGATCTGGAGTTCGCTGTCGAGCTTGAAACTCCCGTTGGTGACGACATGTTCACCTTCCTCGAGACCCGTCTCGACAATGAAACGATCGTTCGCACGCGGACCCAGCGTCACTTCCCGGCCCTGGTAGGTCGGCGTATCCTGATCGGGAACTTCCACGTAAACCACCGCCCGTTTGCCGGTTAAAAGGGGAGCGGTGTCGGGAATCAGCAGAGGTTTCGGCGGGCGCTTCTCCGGCACCGAATAGCCCAGGGAAGAGGCCGGGACCAAATCCATGCCGCAAACATCGCACTTGCCGGGACCGTCCTTGACGATTTCCGGGTGCATGGGCGAGATCCACTTGCCCACCAGTGTCGGATCGTAAACATCGCCGTGGGCATCGAGTCGGCTTTCCACGACCGCCTGGACGAACATGCCCGGCTTGAGCCATCCCTTTTCGTTGGGAACATTGACCCGAACGCGGACGGTCCGGGTCGGATCGTTGAGCATCGGTTTGATGAAGGCGATGCGTCCTTCGATGATTTTGCCCGGATAACTCTTCGTGGTCAATTCCACTTTTTGGCCATAGCGCAACCAGGCGATGTCCGATTCGTAAGCATCGAGATAGACCCAAACCACAGAGAGATCGGCGAGATTGTAAATGACCGTTCCCTCATCGACGTATTGGCCCTCTTTGGCGTGTTTGTCAATGACGATTCCGCTCTGAGGGGCGTAAATGGTCAGCGTCTCCGACGGAGTTCCCCGCTCCAGGAGGCTTTCGATCTGATGTGGCTGCACTCCCAATAGTCGCAACTTCTCCCGGGCATTTTCGAGGGTCGTCTTTCCGAAAGAAGGATCCTCGCCTTGAAATTTTTCCTCAAGCCGCCTCGCCTGAAGAAGCTCCCTTTGGGCAACGATCAGCTCAGGACTGTACAGCTCGGCCATGTGGTCGTCCTTGCGAACGGCGATGCCGGTATAGTCGACGAAGAGTTCCTCGATGCGGCCTCGTACCCAGGCCGTGATGTCGGCGACCCGGGTTTCGTCGTAGTCGACTTTGCCGAAGAGACGAATATTCTGGGTGGCATACTTCCGGATCACGGGAGTGGTCTGGATTTCCGCGATTTCTACGGCCGCTTCACTCATGGTCAATCGCCAGGGATCCCCGGAAGCGTCTTCCGTCTCTTTTTTCGGGATCAGATCCATGAAGCAGATCGGACACTTTCCCTTTTCCGGCAAGGAGACCTGCGGATGCATCGAGCAGGTCCAGGTCACATCCTCTCCGTCTTCAGCGGTCGTCGAAGAATCGCGATCCCCTTGTTGGGAAGCGGCCTGTTTTTCGGAAGAGTAACTTTTCGCGAAATAGCCGAGGATTACGCCGAGACCGATCAAAGCTACGACCCCAAGCAAGAAGACGATGGATTTCCCTATCCGCTTTGCCCATCTCGGTTTACGCCTACTTTCGTTCTGGTTTTCAGGTGTCATTTCATGATCTTTCCGGTTCTAGAAAGTCAGTCGAACGATTTTTAGAGCAAATTTATAGAATGGCGTGCTATTTTGCGGCTCGTGATTCAGCCCACCTTTTTTTACCAAAACAGATTTTTTTGGTTCTGAAAACCACCAAAACATACCCTTTTCAAATTATTCTCCCGCATTTCCTGTAATAAAAGCCTCGCCCAGAGAGATATATCCGCCGATAAAAGGAAATATCCGGGTTGTTTTGGAAAAATGGGTCAAGTCATGAAAAAAACAAGAATGCACAAATTATTTCCGTTCGTTTGTGTATGCATGTTCTGGTGGGCGACGTCGTGCTCTATTCGGGGGGAAGAGATGCTGTCCCCCCGTTTCGATGCCGTCGGGGCGGAGCCCGGTTATGCCGCAACCTCGTCGACGCAATCTTCCGGGGGAGAACCTGCCTTGCCTCCCTCCATGGCTTCCAACACCGCTCCCATGTTCCGTGGCCCGACTTCGCTGGAGGCTTTGGTCGATCGTGCCCTTTCGGCGAATCCCCGGATCCAGGCAGCCCGTTTTCAGGCAGCGTCGCTGGCGGCACAGGTTCCCCAGGCGGGCGCGCTGCCCGATCCCCAGTTGGTCACCACGACGTTCCTGGAGGCAATCCAGACTGCGGCGGGCCCCCAAGAACTTGCGATGAGCCTCTCGCAAAAGATTCCCTGGTTCGGAAAGCGTTCGTTGCGTGGTCAGTTGGCTTATCAGAATGCGATGGCCGCCTACTCCCGTGCGGCGGAACGCGAACTGGAAATCGTCAAGCAGGTCAAACATGCTTATTTCGATCTCTATGCGGCGGAACGGGGAACCCAAGAGGCCGAAACGATCGAGCCGCTTCTGGAGAATGTCATACGCATTGCCCGGGCACGATATGAAACGAACGTGGAAAACAGTGGTCTGGACCAGGTCTTTCAAGCCGAGGTGGAGTTGGCGAAGCTCAAGATGCGAATCGTACAACTAAAAAAAGAGGAGGATCGGCGTCGGGCAATGTTGATGGCGCTGCTTCATTTGCCGCGGCCGCAGCCCATCCGAACGGAGCGGGAGCTTCCTCGAAAACAGCTTGCGGAAACGGCCGACCGACTGGTGCGATTGGCGATCGGCCGACAGCCCTCGCTGGAAGCGCATCGACGAGAGATTCATCGAGAGCAGTCTTCGCTCACGCTGGCCCAAAAGCAATACTACCCCGATGTGACCTTCGGAGTGAACTGGTATGAAATCGGCAACCGGGGGATCAGTCCGGTGACCAACGGGAACGACGCGTTCTCGGTGACCGCGGGGGTGAATTTGCCTCTTAATCACAGCAAGTACGATGCCGGGGTTCGGGAGTCCCGCTGCAGGCTCTCTGCCAAATCGCGGGAATACGCCGCTGCAGAGGACCGTTTGCAAAGGGAGGTGGAAACGCTGTATGCCACTTTCAGCGAACATGACCAGATTCTCAAAATCATGCAAGATCGGATCCTTCCCCTCGCCGAAAGACAGATCGAGTTGGTCATGGAATCTTATCGTACCGGCCGTCAGGATTTTCAGCAATTGATCGATGCCTACCGAACGTTCCTGGAGTATCGGATTGAATACTACCAGCGCATCGCTCGACGAGAACAGGCCCTCGCTTCGCTGGAACGCGCCGTGGGACGTGCGACGATCGCCCCATCTTCCGAAGCGGTCTACCCTCATTTTTCATCGGACGGCCATCCTGAATCGCCTGAAAAATGAAAAAGCGAGGCCCTGAAAAACTTGTTATGGGATGATGCTCTCCAACGTCGGCCGGGGATCTACCGGAGTGCTCCGACCGAGAATTCCCCGGCGAGTGGAATCGAAATCCGACTCGGTTTTTGAGCTATGGTTCACTCTTGTGAGGGGATGGGAACTTCCAAGGCGGTCAGTTTGTAGCCGGACCATGTCTGATGACTCGCTCGCTTCATGGCCCGGACACGGACGAAACGTGCTGGGACCGGCTCGAACTCTACCCGGTCGGTCGCTTCCCAGGGGACGTACTCTCGATCTTCGATCAACGCGACTTCCCTCCAGGAAGATTCGCTGCGAGGATCGGACACCGCCACGTCGACCGCAAACAGCTCGGGATGGATCTTCCAGCCCCAGAGCAAGTTGGCCTGATCGATACGTCGCGTTTCGCCCAAGTCGACGTAGAGCCATTGCTCGCCGCTTTCCTTGTCGGCCGACCAATGAGTGAAGTAATCGCCGTCGACGGCCGCTTCCGGCGTCTTGCCCGATGAGGCGACGACCGGCCGGTTTCTGGCGGCATCGAAAACCCCCACTCCCACACGGATGTTGTTCGAGGTCGTCTTGTTGTCGTCGTCATCGATCGCGACGGCCGTCAGATCGTAACACCCGGCTCGGTCGCTCGTCCATTGCAAGTCATAGGGAGGATCCGTCGCTTCGCCGATCTTCCGATCGCCGCAATAAAACTCCACGCGATCGATCTTCCCGTCTCGGTCGACGGCGTAGGCTTCGATCTTCATGCGACGACTCCGGGTCCATGCGCTGCCGTCGTCAATCGGCTGGAGGATGCCCACTTGGGGAACCAGATCGTCGCCCCAAATAGCCGGGGTTTCGTCCAAGGTGACGATGAAATCGTCCCGCATGGTTTTCATTGCCCAGTCGACCGGGCGTCGGCTGCTCGGTGTTCCCCACCAAGGAAGCACGTACAGCCATCGCGGTAATTCGCCGGATTCCATCAACTTCGGATTCGGAATCGCGTCGCCCTCGCTCATCGCGAGCATTTTGCCGGGCGAAACTTGCTGCATATCGTCGAAGTACTCACGGTATTTTTCGTCGGCCACTTTGAAATCGACCCCGTAGATGTCGATCCCTGAGATATCGACGTAGTCCGCCCCGGGATAGAACCGTTTCCGGTATTCGACGGTCTTTTTCTTTCCGACGCCGGCATTGTAGACCCAAATCAGGTTGTCGAGCTTTCGCTCTTTGACCATGTAGTCGAAGATCATCCGCCAGAGAGCGGCTGTGTTTTCGGGGGTTTCCTTGTCCGTCCACCAGAACCAACCACCGTCGATTTCGTGAAGCGGACGCCAAAGGATCGGAACGCCGGCGTCTTCGAGCACCTGGAGTTTATCTGCCGCGGCGGCGATCTCCTTCATCGCCTGAGCGTGTTCCGGGGTGCCGGGAGTGACCAAACGGCCTACATCGACCGGCTTCTCCCGGCGTCCCCCCCAGGCGGAATCTTCATCGAAGTGCCAATGCCAGTGGAGCGTGAGGAGGTAGCCGTTCCGCTTGGCATGCTCGGCGATTTCTTGCGGGTCGCCAAGCCAGCGGATGTCTCGCCCCCAAACGACCGCCTCTTTGCCGGTCTGCTCGTAGTCGTCCGGCGTGTGGACGTAGACATTGTAGCCGGCCAGCACCTTTTTCTGATAGACCGATTCGAGGTAATCGAGCACCTTCCGGGCTTCCGGGGAAAGATTTGGATTCACCGGCTCGATCGCCCGGACGGAGAGGGTCGACGAAAAACAGATCGACAACATTAGGACCGCGGAACGAATCAGTGTGCGCATGGAGGTTCTCCTGAACGGTTCGTTTCTTTTGGGTGGAGAGTGGAAAAATCCTAGAGGAAATTATACCACCACCGACCGGGCGTTCCAAGAAGAACGCATCGGGAGATCCCCCCGAAGCCTTTCCGAAGAGGCTTGCTTCAAGATCTTTGCGAAGACGGAGAAAAAATGCTTGATGATCTTTTATGCTGTTGTTTCCGACGTTTCCGTGCAATATATTAAAGTAAGGGAACGTAAGGGAATGCCTTCATGAACAGGGCTTTGCCGCCATTTCCCCGCATCCCCGCTGGAAACCCGCCCCATGTCTTCCATTCACTTCCAGGAGCCGATCGACATGCCTTTCGTTCATTGGATAACGATTTCAACCATGATTTTCTTTTTTTCCGGCGTTTCTTCCTACCTCGAAGCAGAGCCTCCGAGGGAAACGCCCCGAATGTACTTCGCCGACGATGTCGCCGGACGCCCTTTTTCGAAGGACCCGGCCGTGGTGAAATTCAACGGGAAGTACTGGTTGTATTACTCGGTGCCTCCGTATGAAGGAAAGGGAACTCCCGGTTGGAGCATCGGCATCGCGACGAGCGGGAATCTGGTCGATTGGGAGAAGGTCGGCCAATTGCAAAATACCGGAGAGGCGGAGGCGAAAGGCTTCACCGCTCCCGGGGCGATCGTGCTCGACGGCGAGGTGCACCTTTTCTACCAGACCTACGGGAACGGTAAACGCGACGCCATCTGCCATGCATGGTCGGAGGACGGCGTTCATTTTCAACGGGATCCGACCAATCCGATTTTCCGTCCCCGGGGCGATTGGAACGTCGGCCGCGCGATCGACGCCGATGTCATTCCTTTCGGCGACCGGCTCCTCTTGTATTGGGCGACCCGAGATCCCGAAATGAAGCGGCAAATGGTAGGCGTGGCCGCGGCGCCGCTGGAAAGCGATTTTTCGCGCGAAGACTGGAAGCAATGGAACCTCGACGGCCCCATCCTCGAACCGACCGTTCCCACGAAGCTCGACGATCCCGCGCTGGAGTTGAGCTGGGAGAAGAAGTGCATTGAGGCGTCGGCCATGGCGGAGCATGATGGTCGATTGTACATGTTCTACGCGGGGGGATACAATAACGATCCCCAACAGATCGGGGTCGCCGTCAGCGACGATGGAATCCATTTCCGGCGGCTTTCCGATCGGCCGCTCGTGCCGAACGGGCCACCGGGCAGTTGGAACGCCAGCGAGTCGGGCCACCCCTTCCTCTTTCAAGACGAAGGGCAGGATTACCTCTTCTATCAAGGGAACCGCACCGACGGCAAGGACTGGTACCTGTCGGTGCTCCCGATCGATTGGCAAGATGGAAAACCGGTTCCCAATCCGGAAAAGCTCCCCGATTGAAAGATCGATTACTGCGCTTCCGCTTCCGTAACCGCCTCTTCGAGGCGATTGGGCTGCTGTTTATCCTCTGCGTTCTCCGCCCCCGGGATGACCGATCAGAATGACCGATTCCCGCTTCTCGATATATTCGCCGCGCATCAGTTCGCTGACCAGGAGGCGGTTGATCGACGGCTGGGACTCGAATGTATTGGTTGCAACCTCCGTTGCGCGCTAGCGCAGACTGTGTATTTTGCTCAGAGTAC
>CAZWCE010000013.1:0-131505 GCA_964632505.1 uncultured Planctomycetaceae bacterium
ACCCTACTGGCTCAGGCCGTCTGAGACAGAAAAATCGGCAAAAGTCGAGCTTAGGCCGAAGGGTTCCTTCAACGGCTCGGGCCATCCGGATTCGCAGTTTCCAGAGATCTTGAGGTTTGAGCGAATCGAACCGGGTGACGCCGGCATCTTCGCCGCCGGTAAAATCGGTCGCCCGATGCTCACCTTTTAAGGGAACGGTTTTGCCGATCATTCGGCGAATCGAACACCGTGGTAGATGATTCTCTTCCGCCGCCTGGCAAAGGAGCAAAGCGTATTCCACGTCCTGTTGCCCCCGGCGGTAGGCCTTCAGGCGGATGGAGGGATAAGGGAGGCTTTCTCCCCACTTCGAACCCGGGTAGAAGAGCGACAGCGCATCCCCTTTTTCCCACGATTCATGCCGACCGACCGTTTGCCAGGGAATCACCCCGTTGCCACCGAGAACGAAAGAATCGAGGCACCAGGCGACCGGCTGCGTGTTGCTGTGTTCGACTTGATTCGACGATCCGTAGGGGATCAAAAGCTGTGTTTGCTCCTCTTCCTTTCGGAAAAGAATCATGCGATTGTACTTCCGGAACGCCCCGCCGCCGAGGACGGCGAACTCTTGGAGTCCATCGAGGGTCTCCCGTTGCCATTGCGGTCGGGAAACGTCGCCACGGAACCACATCAAAGGGAATGGCATATCTTCAGCCGGTGAGGACGCGCGGGCTTGCTGCACGCCTTCCTCGAACGCCAGTGCAAAATACCGTAAAGCCCAGTAATCCTGGAAACTGGCCGGCTCGTCCAATAGCCAGGGAGAACTCCCCCGAGACCACCCCCCGGAGCGTTTGAAATTGTTCTTGTTGTTCAGATAGCAGTGGAAAATCGTTTGCATGTATCCCTTATCACGAAAATGCTCGGCGAACTGCCGCGACGCGGAAACAAACGCTTCCCGATAGCTTTCCGAAAAGGCTTCATCGGCCCAATAGCTCCCATTATAATTTTCTTCCACGCTCGAAGGCCAATTCTCGTGCAACGGGAGATAAAAGCACTCCAGGGGGACGCCGCTTCGGGGGAGATCGTCGAATGCAGAACCGTCGAGCAAGGGCCCGAAATGCTCATCCCACGATTCCCATTCCAGGGTCGATCCGTTCCATTTGGGAGCACAACCGGGCGAAACCGTTCCATTCTGGGAATAAGGCACACGATTCAACACTGTTCGATGGCGATGCGCCAAACGATAATAGTCCACTTCGTTCCGCGGAAGCCCGTAGCAATTCATTTCGGGCAAAAAACCGAGCCGATCAGGCAGGGCGAACTGCCAGATCCAAAGATCGACCTCAAGGGACAATTTGTCTCCCGAGGAATGGAGTTCCAATTGCCCGCGATGAAGTCCTGCGGGAAAGTCTTTGGGGACGTGAATCTCGCAAAGCAAGGCCCCGAATCGAGCTCCTTCCGGATCGTGTGGGGGGCGGGGAAACTGAAATCCTTTCGCCGAAAGCGGCACCACTGGGTCGGGAAGCGGCCCGGCCGGAGTGGCGACGTGATGAAATCGCCGGAAGGTGATGGTCAGCGTTTCTCCACCGGCATTTCCCTTTGTTGAGAAAGTCAGCTTCGGTTCCGAGACGGCAACCTCTCCCTCGAAGATCATCTGAAACGCACAAAATTCATTTTTGGCGGCCGCCAGACGAATCTTCTTGGAATCGGCGGAAAAAAGGTGATTCCCTCGGCGGTAATCCTTCGATTGCGGCGGGATCATCTCCCCCGAGATCGGAGACACTTTATCGAAGGCATCGACGACCGCGACCTTCGCTCCGTCCAGTTCCGGCAAAACTCCTTCAGGAGGGAACGGTTTGGGGAACGTGCCCGGAAGATCTCCATCGAAGAGTGGAGCACGCACGAAACGGCACTCGATCGCCTCGGAAGCATTGCCCGCGCCGTCCATTGCTCGAACCGAAAGGGTATGTTCCTGTTCTCCACGCGAAACCGGAAGATCGACCAGACGGAAGATAACCGGCTCGCCCGGGTCCGAGGCCGCGGGCACCAAGTATTGCGGCACGGACTGACCGTCGATCTCGACGCGAAATCCGATCGTTCCGGCAGGTCCGCGATCGGGAGGAGTTGTCCAACGGTAGATTTCGGTCCCCGGCCAAACTTGTGAAATCTCGTAAGGCTGGTCTCCCTTCGGGTTCTCCGGGGCGATAAACGACGGGGGCTCGGGGGGGAGCTTATCCTTTTCGCCAAGTTCCACCGTCAAATACGGTGCGCTCGCCTGGTTCTGGTCGGTGCTGAAAATGTAGCGATTCGGGAACAAGTGGTACGTGAACTCCTCCCCCTCCCGTTCCCATTCCGAACCGGTGTCGTCGAAGAGAAACAATCCCTCGCTGATGCCGACCCCCCGGGCCATCACGACGCGGGGATCGACTTCGATCTCTTGCCACCCTTGAGGATCAGGCGGGGTGGCATCGTCCCAGTTCCAAAACGTGCCTCCCTCGGAGAGAACGACGTGCGAAAGATCGCCTCCGTGCCCGGTCCAGTGTTTCTCCGGATAGACACGGTAATCGAAACAGGAGCTGCCTTCTTGGGGAGAGTATCCCTTCGAAGTTCCTTCGACCCACGGTGCGGCGAACGTTCCGACGGTCACCCGGCGAAGCGGATCCCCCGAGGCGTGTTTCACGTGCAAGGTCGCCGATTTGACGACGCGCCCTTCGATCGAAGCCGGATCGAAATCGACCATCGACATCTCTTGGATCGATTTCAATTTCATCCGTGCCGCACCGCCCAGATTGGCATTCACTTCCCTCGGGAATGATGAAAACCAAATGTCGCGGGTCACCGGCAGACGGAGCTCCTCTTGGGCCGAACAAGAATTCCCGCCGCCGAACCCCATGCAAACGATCGACAGGATTAGGCACATCAAGACGCGATACCGGATGATCATCTTGTCACTTTCGGAGGATTTTTATGGCTATGTCGTTCTCGAAGCGTGGGGAGTGCAACGTGCATTTTCCTCCTGGATGCTTCTGTTGTTCCTCTTTCACCACCTCACCATTCTTGGTGTCGATCCACTCGACGCGATAGGTCCCCTCGGGAATTTCCAGAACCAGATTCGCCTCGACGTTTTTCCGTAAATGATCGGAGAGTTTTTTCGGATTCTTGGGAATCGGCACGTGAAGATAGACAGCATACTGTTTGCCGGGTTCAGCTAGGCAATAGGTGCTCAGGTCCGGTTCGGCCGATAGAATCTCCTCCGAGGCCGGGGCCATCCGAACGAAATCGAACGATTCGATGAACTCCTTCAATATCGCCAACTGATCGCGCAGCTCGGGGCTCCCGCCGCCTGGAGAGCGATAATCGCGGAGCGTTCCATCGGGATGGCCGGGCGTGAAGGAATAGTCGAGATTATTATAAAGCGCCCCTCCGGCGAGGATGAAATCCCAACCTT
Organism: uncultured Planctomycetaceae bacterium; assembly: GCA_964632505.1. Classification (GTDB taxonomy): domain Bacteria; phylum Planctomycetota; class Planctomycetia; order Pirellulales; family Thermoguttaceae; genus CAZWCE01. Next base: position 3,422 of record CAZWCE010000013.1, read on the forward strand.
CGGTGCGGTAGAGGATGTCGTCGCTGCCGCGAAAACCCGTCTCGTTCTCTCCGATGACGCAATCGAGTTCCCAGTTCATCTCCACCGTCACCGGAGGAACGCAGTAGTGAAAATTCAAGATGGAAACACCGGGATAAAGCGAATCGACCTTTTTATGACCGTTGGCGATGTTCATGGAGATAAGGTGCTTTTTGGGAAGTGCCTTTTCCGTCTTGACGATCTCGTCGATGACTCGGTGCTGCCACTGCTCGGTGACACCTCCGAAATATGGTTCGTTGCAGACCTCAAAATAGAAATTGTCGTGACGATTCAGTTCTCGGACCGCTTTGCGAACGAACCCCAACTGAAATTCAAGCAACTCGGGATGCTTGAGCGTCAACACCTCCGTACGTTCGCAATCGCCGACCCCGTTGATATTGTTGGCGATGTTCATCGGAGAGACTTCCCAAAGCTCGTCGCGATAAAGCGGGCAGAAGAGGGTGTATTCGACGATCACTCCGGCCCGGTCCGCCTGGGTCATGAAGTCGTCAAGCGTTTGGAAATACTCGGGGTCGAATCGAGAAAGATCAAATCGGTTCTCGCCGTCGTTGGCCCCTTTTTGTTCACTTCGTGGCCACGGACAAAGAAAACGGTCCGGCTTCGGGGACAGCGGATTATCGGTAATGCCGAAGGAAGACTCCACTTCCCGATACGTTCCGGAGAAGATTCGGGTATGATTCAATCCGTCCTTATGCAGTGTTTTCAAGTACGTTTTGTAATCGAAATCACGGTTCAATAGGGCTCCGTAATGCTCGCCGGAAGTGATGAGAATCGCCGGTTTTCCCTTCCAGGAGAAGTAATGAGGGTTCTCCGAATGAAGGGTCAGAGGTCCTTCTCCATTCGCAAACTGGAATCCCAAAAAGAAGACCAAGAAAACGCAGAGAATACAAGACCTGAAAACCCGGACACCAAACTGGTTCATGACGAAGTCTCCTGTTGAAGGGAATGCACCTATTCATGTTCGCATAAGCAGTGCCCCCTTGGTTCACGCATTGACAGCCGCAGGGCCGGGCTCTCGATGTTCGCCCTAGGTTCACTATGTATGCGACTCTCAACAAAAGCGATCGATGAATGTGATTTCAAGAATGGTTATGGAAGAGCTCCATGCTTCCGGATAACGCTTCCCCGAAATGTCTTCTGGTAATACTACTCCAAGGTCTTTCTCCATTTCAAGTGTTTCACGCGGTATTTCGGATTTTTGAGGCGCCGATCGGGCGGATTCGAAAACGGTTTGCCTTTTTTTTGGCCAAACCAAGTGGGGGATGCAGTGACTCGCCGGGGATCACCATCCCTCCGCAGTCCCTTTCACGGGGTTCTTCAGCGTCGAACCCATAGGGCCGCCCTTGCGGGGGGGCACTGCGTGAACCAAGCGAGGACTACTTTTGCGAGGTTGAATCTCCTTCCGAAGAGCCTTGGTCGGATTTTTCGATGGGGAAACGAAAGCTGCATGTCGTGCCGTGCATCACCCCGCGATAAGGCTCTCCCTCGAACTCACCTGCCGGCTCTTCAAGAATGTGGATGGTGGATGCCGAGTAGATCCCCGACCCCGAAGGCTCAATGGTGATCGTCCCGGTCGAATCGGTGGTTTGCTTCTTCGACTCCTTTTCCGGAGACCAAACCCAGACCCGGGTATCGGCCAGCGGCTTCCCTTCGAAAAAAACGGTCATCTTCACCCGTTCCGAATCGAGGGTCGGAGCGATATCGAGCGGGAGCTTCGGATTTCGAGCCAACCGGCCCAGTGATTTCATGCTATTTGCGTGGATGTATTTCCCGTGGAAATAGTCAAGTCGACCATGATAAACGCCCCATTTGCAACTATGGAGAACCGCGAAGGGGCCTTCATGCTTCATCTCGGTGCGAAGAAACTTTTTCCCGTTTCGCTCAACCTCTTCCAACTCCAGCGAAACCGATTCTTGTTGACCGAGAGGCTCAACCCAAGTGACTCCTCGTTCGAGAAGTGGTTGGTTGTAGGCACCATCACCGGGGCGAGGGGCATGTTCGAAAATCACATCGAATTGCGGGTTTTCGTCGGACGAATTTTTCATCAGGACGAAAAGATTATGGGCACTGGCCGAATGACCAACGGCAAGAAAAGAAATAATCAACAAGAAATGCAGGAATCGGACGGACGGTTTCATCGTTGGAGGCTCCTTGTCTGAAAAAATGAAAGAGGTTGATTGGTGAGAAATCGAGAGCGTTACCGAAGCATGCAGGACCGCGCCGGTACGGCAAGAACAAGAACGAACCCATCACGATTCGCAGCCCTGAACCGGTATTTCACCAGGTCGGAACGGACTCGATGATGCGCTTTCCCAGTAGAATAATCTCTGATGGGGCTTGCGAAAGATGAATGACAGCGGCGAAGCCGGATGGTGAATGTTTCTATCGTACCACGTCTACTTCCAAGGCATACGGCAATTGACCGTAGCTATAGTCTTCATTCACACGAAGCACTCCACCGACTCCGATCTCCTCGGTTTTGTATCGTGTCCGCTTACCGTTGACGATGCTCACCGGAATCATGTCGGTCGGATTGGTCGTCGGTTGGCAAAACTTACAGTGAGCAAGAGTACGAACGAAAGTAAAATCCTTGATTCCGACCATTTTCCGGGTCGGGTACATGTATCCACGAATGAAGACTTTGCGATCGGCGAGTTTTTTCGCGATGGGGGGAATCGCGCCCGACTCCTTATCGGCGGCGAGATCGATGAAATCGACGACCTCGTATCCGGCCGGGACCTGGGTATAGTATTTCCAGCCTAACCAGGAGTATCCGCCAATAAGAAAGAGTGTCGCGATGCCGATTCCCGCGGTAGCCAAGCCAAAACCGCTGACCGCCTCGGGCGCTCTGAGAATCTTCCGTGTAGCCACCATTCCGAAGATGATGGCTGCGATTGGGATGAGTCCGAACGGCCACCAGAAGAAGGTCAGCACCGATAAGACCCCCAGCACGAAACTGGTGATCGCCAGCGGGCCTATGCTGCGGTAGTCCTCCTTCTGCTCCGGACGGACCTCGTCGTATTCATGATATACTCCGCGTAAGGCATCATCGAATTCAGTTTTCATGGTCCAATCCTTGAAACAATAGAGTGTCTTACGGATTTAACGAATCGGCGACCTCCGTGCGATAGGCGATCACGGCGGGGAGATAGCCGACGATCGACGCGAGGATCACCAATCCGGGGATAAGAATCAGCTCGCTCAACTTGAATTGCATCGCGTTGACCGCGATTCCGGTGTGTTCGGCGATGGTCGGACCGAGGATGCCGACCAATGTATGCCCGATCAGCATTCCCAGCGCCCCCCCGCAAAGCGAGAGGAGGATCGATTCCAACAAAATGATCGACATGACCGTCACGCGACGCGCGCCTAATGCCCGCATGATGGCGATCTCTTGGCGGCGTTCGCTCATCGAGTTGTAAATACTGACCATCATGCCGATGCCGGCGACCACGATGACCAACGCGGCCAAAATGACCAGCACTTTTTGAATGTTGCCGACCACGTTGTTGAACAAATCGGTGATCACTCTCGTTGGGTGCACCGCCTGGGCATCGAGTTCACTGTTGATCCACTCCGGCAAGGCGATCACGCGAGGGTTGTACACCGCTTCGCTCAATTTCTTCGGGCCGTCCGTTTCGGTCGTCATGCCCATGTAGTCGGTCTCGAGGGTGACCTCGGTCTCTTTTTCGGCGGTGAGTACCAGGACCGCCGTTACCCGGCGATGGGCGTAAGGATGGTCGGGATCGAACTCTCCGTGAGAATGGCCGGCATGATCTTCCTGAACGCCATGTTCGATATCTTCGGCCGCGGGAGCATCTTCCTCGTGGACGTGATCCGATTCTTCCGAGTGCTGGTCCCCGTTGTTGGACGCGGAGGCCTCCTCTTCCCCTTCATGGTCGTGGCCGGCATGATCGTGATCATGTTCCGCACCGCCGTGTCGACTCTCGTCGATCACGCTGTGCTGATGTTCGTGCATTTCCCAGAAGCCCTCGATGTTGATGAAAAGGGCTCGATCATTGGGGGTACCGGAATGGGCCAGAATTCCAGTGATGGTGAAGGGATCATGAACTTCTCCTTCGGTCGCGGTGGCGCTCATGCCGTGGATGGGACGGAAGGTGTCGCCGACCTTCAGCCCCGTTTTCTCCGCCACCACGGACCCGACGATGCCGGAATAGAAATCGCCGGCTGAAAAGTTCTCACCCTCCTCAAACTGAAAATGACGGCCTTCGCGATATTCGAGTTTCTCGAAAAAGTCGGGCATGGTGCCGATGACGGGATAACCTTTATAATTGCCGCCCATACAGATGGGAATCGCCAGATCGACCTCGGGGGAATATCGCCCCGAATCCAACTCTTCGTAATAGGTGTACGGGATGGTTCCGATCGGATCGCGATTGAAAAAGACGGTACTGAGCACCAGTTCCAACGAACTCCCCTTGGGTCCGACGATGAGGTCGTACCCTTGCGCTCCCCGCTGGAACGCCTGGCTGATCACCCCGTAAATGACCAGGACCGTGACCACCAGGGCGACCCCCAGCGACATCGAAAACGCCGTCAGCCCCGAGGCCAACTTGCGATGCTCAATACTCTTCCAGGCGATTCTCCAAAGGCTCATCGGTCTTCTCTTCTACATTCTGGGTTGGTGACTTGTTTCTTGAGGGAGCCATCCCCTCCGCATCTTCAGCATCAGTATTTTGCAAATAGGAAACAGGGCAGGCTCATTCCGACGGCCCTGCGACCGCTTTCTCGCCCTCGGCGTGCAACACATTCACCTCGGTCAATTGATCGACCCGTTCGAACTGGGAAGCGACTTCGACCGAATGGGTCACCAGGATGAGGGCCACTTCTTCCTCGCGGCAGGTTTCACGAATCATGTCGATCACTTGCTGCTGGTTATTCACATCGATGTTGGCCGTCGGCTCGTCGGCCAACACCAACTTGGGCTGATTCGCCAGCGCCCGGGCCACCGAAACACGCTGTTGTTCTCCAACGGAAAGCTGGGCCGGCTTGTGATGCATGCGGTGGCCGAGTCCGACGCGTTCGAGCAAATCGCGGGCTCTCTTCTTGTTGTGGCGTCCTCCGGCAAACGTCATCCCGAGCAGGACGTTTTCCAATGCGGAAAACCCTTGCAGGAGATTGAACGTTTGAAAGACGTAACCGATCCGCCGTGCCCGGAACTGATCGCGCTCCGCTTCGTTCAGGAGGGGAATGTCCCATCCGTCGATCATGACATGCCCCGAGGTCGGTCGCAAAATCCCCGCGATGACGTGAAGGAGCGTTGTTTTGCCGCAGCCGCTCGGGCCTACCACGACCACTTGCTCGCCGGCATCGACGCGCCAATGGGGAATGTCCAGGATCGGCAGCTCGCTACCGTCGGGTTCGGTGTAGGACTTGGTCAATTTTCTCAGTTCCAGCATGATTTTCTTCCCAATTACCGGCAAACAGGAGGCAACTTACCCGAAGAGGACGATCGAAAAAACATATGTTTTTGATTGCAATCTTTACGCATTTCAGGCACAAGACAAACCTCTCCCATGGGAGAGGCTGCCTCATACCCGAGTCAAGGAGGTTCTGCTGTAGAAAAGCAAAGGAGGTGATGTGCATCCGCCGAGAGTGAAAACACCACGGCGGATTATCCTCTATTACGCTCTTCGAGAACCAGAAGTTCGAAAGAACCGAAAAAAAACTACAAATCCGACAAGGCTTCACTTCCGGGGATCACCGTTCCACCGAATGAAGCCCTCACCAGCATGGAACGATGGCAGTAGATATATATTGAGACGCCGGAATGCATCCCCCTGGATGGAGGGGGTGAGTGGGGTCACTGATGCTTCATCATCGAGAGACGAAGGGCACGATCCGATTCGGCCTCTTTCATGGCGCGGCGTTTATCGTGAACCTGCTTTCCACGACAAAGCCCCATCAGTATTTTCGCCTTGCCGCGTTTGAAATAAAGCTTCAGAGGAACGAGGGTCAATCCCTGCTCGAGGGCCTGAAAAGCAAACTTCTTGATTTCGGAGCGATGCAGAAGTAACTTCCTGTCTCTCTTCGGGTTATGATTGAACCTGTTCGCTTCTTCATATTCCTGGATATCGGCCCCGACGAGATAGACTTCGCCGTTTCGTACCCGACCGTAGGCTTCGCCAATGGAGGCGTTTCCCGCGCGTAAGCTCTTCACCTCGCTACCGACCAAGGAGAGACCGCATTCCAGGGTGTCCAATACGAGGTAGTTGTGTCGCGCTTTGCGATTCTCCGTCACCAAGCGCTCATTGGGATTCACCCGACGGTTGGCTTTTTTCTTGTTTTTCTTTCCTTTTTTCTTCGAAGCGATCGATCCACTCCTATATACACGCTTTTCAGGGCCCCTATTCGTCAAGACAAGAAATTTGGTGACAAACCTCCACCGATGGCGAGAAACAGGCGGCCTATTGTGTTAAAGATCTATTATGATAAGAATAAGAGAGCCTTGCCGTATTGACAAGGCACTCCAGAGAATTTCTCCCGCCCCATCGACGGATCCATCTCGAGATCGGATCGAAACACAGCTTGTAAGGGATATTCAGTATGGACAAAAAAGAGAAGAAAAAGCTCCAGTTGCTCAATCAGAAGCTCCAGAAACTTCGTCAACAGCATGCCGGCGCCAAGCGTCAGGAGGATGAGCCGGGCGAACTGGAAGATCTGGAGAACGTCATTGCCGACATCGAACAGCAGATCAAGAGGATCAAGAAAAGTTGATTTCGAAACGGTTTCCCGATCCTACCGGGAGCAACGGAGCTTCAGACACTGTCGCCGGCCCTGACCCCCAGGTAGCTTTCGTATCTTCTTGCGTCGATCATGCCGTCGGCCACGGCGTGCTTGACGGCACAATCGGCCTCATGGAGATGGGTGCAATCGGGAAAGCGGCAATGATTTTCAAATGGTCGCAGATCGCGGTAATACCCGACGACTTCCTCCGGGATGATATCCCACAACGCGAACTGGCGGATGCCGGGCGTGTCGACGACGTATCCCCCGAAGGACAGTTTGATCAGCTCGGCGGTGGTCGTCGTGTGTCGTCCTTTTTCGGTTTCCTCGCTCACACGCCCTACCCGTAATCCGAGTTCGGGTTCGATCGCATTGAGCAAGGAAGACTTGCCCACGCCGCTTTGCCCGGCCAGGACGGTTTGCCGACCGGCCAGAACCGACCTTACCGGCTCGATGCCCCTGGCCTCCGTCGCGCTGACCAAAAAGACCGGATACCCCATTCGACGGTACGTTCCCACCAAGGGTTGCAGATCCGCCGGATCGAACAGATCGATCTTGTTGATGCAGATGATCGGCTGGATGCCCGCCCTTTCACTGGTGAGGAGGATGCGGTCGATCAGGTTCGGTTTGAGCCGCGGTTGGGCGGCACTGGTAAGGATGATCACCTGGTCGACATTGGTGACGAGAATGTGCCGACGTCCGCGACTGGTGCGGCTCAAGGATCCTTTTCGGGGCTGAACCCTTTCAATGATGCCTTCCGGCGAGTCGGCATTCTCACTGGGGCGAAACAAAACACAGTCGCCGGCGACCACAATGTGGCGTTGGTCGGTGGCGAGTGTTTTCAGGAGGCGGCGCGTCGTGCAGCGATAGATCACCCCGTCGCCGTGCGATTCCACATAGCTGTTCAAACCGTGAACACGAAGGACTTTCCCTTCCAGACACTGCTCCAGGTCGACCTCCGGAACGATCTGGGTTCCCTGCCCCTCGACTTCATCGTCGTGCTGGACGACCGACCCGATCACTGTCCGCTTTCGGGTCAAATCGCCTTTTCCGGAAAGCCGTTCCTTGAGAACCGGGTCATCTTCGGCGAACTGGTGCTCTTTGAATTTCCGGGTCCAGTCGGTCACCCGGGTTCGATCGGAACGGTTCTTTTTGAAGGCCGCGCGATAGGCCTTGCCACCCTTTTTCTTTCGATTCTTTTTCGACATTCGTCATCCTTGCACGATGGCTGAACGCTTGGACCGAGAATCACCTTCCCGCATACCGACCTTTCCGGCGCGAGAGGTGTTTGGTTGCCGCCGGACGGAAGGGAGGTGGATCAGGTCAAGGAAGAAGATTGACGGGATCGTTCAATGACGATCCTCATACTCGATATCGTCGATCGTCAGTCCCCAGTAGTCGCGTTTCAGCTCTTCATTGTTCTTTTGGGAAGCTTTGGTCGGTTTGGGGGCCGTCTTTTTGCGACGTGTGGTTCGTCCCAGTCCGGCGCGTTCCATGAGCGACCGGTCGAAAACGTTCGTTTCGAGGACATCCGGAGGCGGAGCCCCCAAGGCTCCATTCTTGGAGGGATCGTATTCAAGGGTATAGAGATGTTTGGCAATACTGATCTTGGAACCGGGATCGACACGGCGGTCTTCCACTCGAACGCCGTTCACTTTGACTCCATTGGTACTTTTCAAGTCCTGTACGTACCAATATCCGTGAGAAAGAACCAAACGGCAGTGCTTCCCGGAGACGTTGTTGAAACGCAAAATGATATCGCAATTGTTCCGTCGACCGACGACCAGTTCTTTCTTCTGTAGCGGGATATTGTCGCCACCGCCGATGGGAACCAGTTCTCCATACATCATATTTCCTGCCTTGTTTTCAAGTGATTTTTCAGGGATACTATTGCTTCATCCAACAATGGAGTTGCCGTGAATAAGGAAAGATCCGCGGTGCCGATTCCAGCGAAAGCGTCTGCGAAACCGACGCCCGGGAGCATCCTACGCGATCGAGCGGATCGGAAGGAGGGTTTCCTACATTCTTCAACGAGATTCTACTTAATAGGATGGTCCGAGATGAGGTCGGGTTCCACGGATTTGATCATCGGTTTCGAGAGATTTTCCAAAACGTGTCACCGTTGAAGGGAATAGCGGATACTCAATGAATTCTATCACCATGGGGCCCTGATGACAAGCAAAAAACCGGTCTGGAAGGAGCGAGGACTCTTTTTTTTTACCCACGGGCTCGCATTGCGCCGAGAATTCGGATTCCCGGTCTGGAAGGTAAGCGTCGATGCGAAGTTTTCCTGCCCCAATCGGGACGGAACCCTCGGAAGACAAGGATGTCTCTTCTGCTGCCCGGAAAGCTTCAGTCCTTCTACCCAAACGGGTCTCGATTCCATCTCCGAACAGATGGAAGAAGGAATGAAACGGCTGAACATTCGGTACCAGGCCGAAAAATTTCTGGCGTATTTCCAGCCTTCCACGAATACCTACGGGCCGGTGGACCAACTCGAAAAAGTCTACCGACAAGCCCTCTCGCACCCCTCAGTGGTGGGTGTTGTCATCGGCACTCGCCCCGACTGTCTGTCGGACGAAGTCCTCGATCTGTTGGCCGAACTCTCGCGTGAGACCTGGCTTATGCTGGAGTTGGGCATCCAGACCATCCACGAGGACTCGTTACGCTTTTTGCAACGCGGACATTCCGTCGATGATTCGCGGAAGGCGATCGAAAACGCCCATCGACGTGGGATCCGACTGGGAGCGCATTTCATCCTAGGCATACCCGGCGAATCCCCCCGGCAGATGAAGCAGACCGCGGAAACCGCCGCAGCCTGGCCACTCTATTCCATCAAATTGCACAATCTTTACATTGTTCGCGATACCCCCCTGGCTCTTCGGTGGAAATCGGGAGCCATCGAACTCCCCACTTGTGAGCAGTACGCGGAATACGCGGTCGACTTTCTCGAGCGACAACCTCCCGATCGTGTCATCGACCGGGTCGCCTCCGAGGGGATGAGCGATTATCTGGTCGCACCGGAATGGACCGCGAAAAAACATGCGGCACGTCGAGCCATCGAAAAGGGGTTTCGGCGTCGCGGCACCTTCCAGGGCGATCTTTACCCGGCAAACCATCACTGACCTCGTTTCCCGCAGCCTTACCGGTTATGCCGACGGTGAAAGTCATATCAGAAAAAAGGCATTCTCCCGGGGGCTTGTTTCTTGACCACATTGCATAACCGATATTCCATCGGGTTTCTTCGATTTCTCCACCTTCCACTTTCGATGAAACCTCTAGGACCTCGGCAATCGCCCTTCGACGGTGCCGAATATGATGAGGAGGATTTCCATGAAATTGAGTCATACCAACCTTTTGGTGATCAGCGTGCTCTTGCTCCTGTTCGGTTTGGAATTTTCGATCATCGATAAGGTGGTGTTGACCAAACCGACCACGATCTTCATCGCGGAACGCATGAACAACAAGCAATACGTGGCGAGCAAGAATCTCCAGATGACCACCGGAGTGCAGCTCGATGTCAAGCCGTACGAATTCCGCATCGCCGATACCATCGGTCATTGCTTGACGACCGGCGGAATCGTACTGTTCATCTCCTGTTTTATGATACGTAAACAGTGAACCCGATCAGACGGTCTTCGATCGACTCCATATTCTTACGTAACGTTTTCCCCGCCCCATGCGCCTCGTGCTTTCATCGGAGAATGACAATGATCAGGTACCTCCTGCTCGCCTCGCTACTGTTCCCGTTCTGCCTCTTGATGCTGCCCCTGCTCGAAGGACCCCGGCAGGCCGAGTGAGCATCGCCCGTGAAGAGATGTGATTCGAAGCCTCCCGCAACCGTCTGGTTCATTGGGCGAACACCTCTCAATGCCCCCTAAATGATAATGACATGTTGGTCACCGGAGAACAACCCGATGCTCTTTCGGCGAAAATCACATCGTCCATTTCGTGCGTTTTCCGCGATTTCCGACGGAAAAGCACTCGTGGCCATCGCGATCATCCTCATGGTCGTCAAGATGGTCGCCACCGCGCAGCAACACGCAGGCATGCCGGGAGCTTCCACCAACCTCGAGCAGCAGGGAGGGGAATCACTGGACGAGATTCTTGCCAAAAAGCGGATTCGCGAAGGCACCATCATCGAAGGAGCGCAAGGATACTTCCGGGTGACCGGCAGCCGGGTGACGCTGTTCACCAGTGATGAATCACGTCGGTTCGTCTGCTTGGAAAATCTGAATCTGGAACGAGTCCTCCAGGTCATCCGTGATAATCCGACTCAATTGGAATGGAGCGTCGACGGCGAACTCACGGAATATCAGGGTGAAAATTTCTTGCTGATCCATCGAGTGCTTCTTTCGGCGCCGTCGGAAGATTCCTACCGGTAAAAATCTACGTGGATCCCTCCGCGAAGGGCGGTTTTTCCCTCCTGGTCCGCTCTTATTCTCTTCCTCCCGTCCTTCGCTTGAAAATCGCCCGTGCCGTGGTATTTCCACGGCCTTTCGGTATAATGGGGTGATGACCTTTCTTCTCAGGCAGAGCTTTTCGTGCAGAGCTTTTCGTGAATCGCAAGCGTCCTCTCGTTTCCCAGGAGATTCATCCATGTTTCGTTCCTTGGTTTTCTCTCGCCTTTTTCTTGTTGCGGGAATTTTGCTTTCTCCGATGCTCCCGCAAGCGAGCCACGCCGAAGTGACGCCCCACCAGCTCGAATCGCTCGAACTGGCGATTCGCGACCTGAACGACAACCATCCGCGGACCTATCGCGGGGAGTCGTTTCTCCAAGAACTCGAAGCTTTGCGGAAATTGCCTCGTGATTCAAAGGAGGCCGAAAAGCGGTTTTGGCGATTGCGTCGCGAGGCCCTCCTAGCAAATCCACTGCTGGATTTTCAGACGCTCCTGCTGCTCAAACGAGCCAAAGGACAGTTGGGGTTACCGACCAATCATCAATGCAACAGCATGCTGGAAATGACCGGATGGGACAATGAAATCGCACTGCTGAAGGACGTTCGGGAACCCTCCACGCTGACGACGCTCTACCGACCACCCGAAGGGGAGTACGTCGGCGAGTTCGATCTCGATTATGAGGCCGAGAAGCTCTTGTTCACCATGCCCGATCTGAAGACCGATTATCGTGGTCAGGGAACCTTGAGCACCGATTCCCTCGTCCAAAGTCGTTGGCTTCGGGACTTCAAAAATGCGAGGATCTCCACCCGGCATGACGGCTCATGGCAGATCTTCGAGATCGGCATCGACGGTGCCGGGCTGCGGCGGGTGACGCGGGACGTCTACAACGACGTGGACAATTTCGATGGTTGCTACCTCCCCGACGGCAAGATCGTCTACAGCTCGACGGCTTCGTTCCATGCCGTCCCCTGTTGGCATGGGAAGGAAAGAGCCTGCGCCATTTTCCGGATGAATGCCGACGGCACTGATGTCCGACAACTCACGTTCGACCAGGATCTCGACCTGCATCCGATGGTCCTCCCCACGGGGCAGGTGATCTATAGCCGCTGGGATTATACGGGGACCATGCATATGTACATGCGTCCTCTCATGGTCATGAATCCCGACGGCACCGGACAGCGAGCGGTATACGGCAGCAATTCCTATTGGCCCAATGGCCTTTATTTTCCCAGGGCCGTTCCCGGAAAGCCGAACCGACTGATTTCGATTCTCGCCGGATATCACAGCCCGCCGAGAATGGGCAAGCTCGCCTTGCTCGATTTGACGCAGGGATGGTACGAGGAGAAAGGCGTCGTGCAGATGATTCCCGGAAGAGGGGAAAGAATCGAGCCGACCATTCGCGACAACCTCACCGGCGGGGATTGGCCCCAGTTCCTGCATCCCTATCCACTGAATGAGAAATACTATCTCGTGGCGATGAAGCGTCATGCGAAAGCGAACTGGGGGATCTTTTTGGTCGATGTTTTCGATAACCTCGTTCCTCTTTTGCAGAGCGATCGACACGACTTCTTCGAACCGATTCCCGTCACCTCTCGCCGAAAACCGCCGGTGATCCCCGACCGTACCGATCTGGAAAGCAAAACCGCCACCGTCTATCTGCACGATATCTATGCCGGTCCTGGACTGGAAGACGTACCACGGGGAACGGTCAAGGAACTGCGCATCGTCGGCTATCACTTCGGCTACCCCGGGATGGCGGGACCCGACAAGATCGGCATCGGCGGCCCTTGGGAAGTCATGCGGATTCTCGGCACCGTGCCGATCGATGAAGACGGGAGCGTGGCTTTCACGATTCCGGCGAAAACCCCGATCGCTCTACAGCCTCTGGATCAGGAAGGCAAAGCCGTGCAACTCATGCGGAGCTGGTTCGCCGCCATGCCGGGAGAAGTCGTTTCCTGCGTCGGTTGTCACGAGCAGTTGCGGGATGTTCCTCAAGTGCGATTCGAGAAAGCGGCCGTGGGCGTTCCCAAAGAGATCGAGCCATGGTACGGTTCCGCCCGGGGATTCGATTTCGAACGCGAGGTCCAGCCGGTTCTCGATGCCTACTGCGTCGATTGCCACAACGAGGAACACGAAAGTCCTCACTGTCCCGATCTGCGTGCCGAGCGATTCTTTCCCGATTATCAAGGTCGCACGCTGAACGAACTCGGCGCCAGGCGTCTCCATCCGAAGCTCGAACAACATCTTGGCGGCAAGAAGGTGAAATACACTCCCGCCTACGAGGCTTTGATTCCCTACATCCGACGTGTCGGCATTGAGGACAACGTTCGACTGCTGACCCCCGGCGAATATCATGCCGATACCAGCGAGTTGGTCCAAATGCTTCAGCGGAGACATTACGGGGTGCGACTCGACGAAGAAGCATGGGACCGTCTCTGTACGTGGATCGACATGAACGGTCCCTGCCACGGTACCTGGTCAGAAGTAGGACCGATTCCCGACCGGGCTCACCATCGCCGCCTCGAAGTCGCCGCCCTCTACCGGGGAATCGATGAGAATTGGGAAATCGTCCCGCCATTGCGAAAATCGACATTCGATCATACCGAAAAGGCGATGTCACCGGAGACGGCCTTTCAAAAAGCACGGCGGCCGAAGCCTTCCACAAAGAAAGCGGTTGATCAGAATCGCACCGACACGACGCCGATCGAGCCTCTCGATTTGCCTTCGCGCGAAGTGGCTCTGGGCGATGGCGTGACGTTGAGATTGGTGCGCCTACCGGACGTCGAAGATGATAAAGAGAATCAGGCATCGCTTTGGATGGGAGTCTCCGAAGTCACCCATCGGCAGTACTTGGAGTTTGATGCCACTCACGAAAGCGGTTTTTTCATGAAGCGCTATCCCGATCGGAACGGTCCCGGATTGTCGCTCGAAGGAGACGATCTTCCGGTCACCCGCGTCTCTTGGAATCAGGCCGACCGATTCTGCCAATGGCTTTCCAAGAAGACCGATTTGGCATTCCGCCTGCCCACCGGTGAGGAGTGGACGCGAGCCTGTGGGGCGGGATGCCCCGATTCCCAGCCGATGTTCTACGGCTCTCTCGATGACGATTTCTCCCGATTCGCCAATATGGCCGACCGGTCGCTGAGTCTGCCTCCCCCGGCTACCGGCGGGGTGACTTCGAACATCATGTTCCATGGCAACGGCGTCTTCCTCTCCGCTCTGAAAGGAAACAACATCCGTTGCGAGACGCGCTTCGATGACCGGTTCATCGCCACCTCTCCCGTCGGATCGTTCCGCCCCAACCGCTGGGGGCTCCACGACATGCATGGAAATGTGGCCGAATGGACCTCTTCGGCGGCGAGTTGGAAAGAAGAGGGCGCCCGGGACGAAATGGCGGTCCGGGGGGGATCCTTCCGCGACCGACCGGAACGCTGCCGCATCGATTTCGAGCTTTCGTTCCCAAAATGGCAGCGGGTCCACAACGTCGGTTTCCGCGTGGTCGCCGCCTCACCTTGATCTTGCAGCAATGGAATCATCCTTTTCGGACGTCCATGCGTGAACCGAGGGGGCATTGCTTATGCGCACATGAATAAGATCAATCCCGCTTGAGGATTTCGCAACCTTCCGGCAGATCGATGTATTTGTCGATCAGTCCGTCGTACAAGTCGGGGCATTTGAAAAAGAGCTGGCTCCCGCTTTCGAAGGCGCTGTCCAAATAGATATAGTAATGTCTTCTCCAGTTGATGTTGTCTTTTTCGTCCATGAAGAGAAGGGCTTTCTTGCGGACGTCGTCCTGTTTGTTTCGCCAACTCCAGCGGAAGTGCATGTAAGCGGCCACGAGGGTGTCGCTGTGCAATAGGTCCATGCCGGCGTTGGCCTTGCTCGATTCGAACCGGTAGTCGGCAAACAGTTCCCACATGGACGACCGGCGTTGATCGACCCTTTCGAAGTATCCCGGCATGATCAACGTTCCCGCATCGACATTCGACCTGGGAGATGCCATATAGCCTCGGCTTCCCATCGACGGCGCCAAAAAGATAAACGGAGGTTGACGCATCAGAACCCGGCTGTTCTTTTTAGGGGCCGGAAACAGCGATTCCTGGCAAAGCAAGGGGTCTCGCTTTTCGCCTTCTTCCATTTCCTCGATCACCGTTTCTCGGGTATTCGGAACATTCAGTTCCGGACGAAAACGTTCTCGGAGGGTCAGTGGCAGAAAATGCGTGGTGAATTTCGCCACCAACCGGCAGTAACGTTGCAAGGTGGCGACTTCTCGATTGATGATCTCCTTTTGCACCATTCTGAGAGGGCTTTTGGTGATGACATCGCGTGTCCGATTCTGGTCGAATTCCAATTTTGGAAGCAATTTGTGTTCGATGCGTTCCACCGCCACCTGGAGGCGTCCCATTTTTTCCTTCGCGCCCATGAGTTCGTACCCGGCCTGGGCTTTTTTGGCCTTCGCCGCTTTGGTGCCGGTAGTCGGGGAAGTCGCAACCTTGTTCAGTCCCGAGACGGCTTCTCGCTGCTGCTCCAATTCCTTTTGGAGCTCCACCAGACGTTGTTGCACCAACGGAGTGTAGAGCTGACGCTGGATGTACCGACGCCAAGCATTGTCGACCTTCCACTCCGGCGAGTTTCGCTGTTTCAATTCGAGTTCTTCACTCATCGACTGCGGCAGGAGCCCATGTCCGATCAAATCGAGGCTTTCATCGGAGAAATAGATGTTGTGACCGTGTAGTTCTTGCTCCACCGAAAGATGTGGTCGAACGCAGTCCATCAGGATCTGCTTGGCAATTTCGGTGTCGAGAAAAATCGGACTGTGCCCGATCGCTCCCCAACGAAGGAAGGAACGCAAGAATGGTTCGTCGAGGGGATCGAACCGTCGATGCACCAAAAGGTGGGCCGACTGACGGTAGATCTCCCAAAACGACTCGACCATCGCTTTCTCGTTGCGACGTTTCTCCATGCGAATCGCCGAGACCATGTGGCTCATCTTCCTTTCCGATTGCTTCAATTCTTCCTTCTTGTCGTTCATCGGATCCGACTTCTTCGAGACGATCTTCAATATTTTCGTCGATGCCGTCTCCTGTTTCGAGAGCGACTTCTGCTCTTTTTTCGCCTCTTTCTTCTTCTCCGATGCTTCCTGAAGGTGATTGTCGAGCTGGATCGTGTAGAGAGTCCATCCAAAAAGGTCGCTGGCCCCCTGCACGCTGTGCTTCAGAAAGAACTGGTAGAGCGGCTCCTGATTGCAGGATGCACTGCATGCCAGGAGAATGCTTTTGAATTTGTGCAGAAGTTCCTCCATCAGTTGGATTTGCTTCTCTCCGAATTCAGCGATCGGTTGAAACAATTCGGAATCGATCGCTTTTTTGCGGTATCCCTCCAACTCCTTGCGCATCCGTTTCAGTCCCGATTCGGTGATCGGATATTCGACCGCCGATTTCTGCCGGCGGATTTCACTTTTGATCTCCGGGTCGATCTCTTCCTCGCTCTGTTCCAGTCTGAGACGCTGGGACTGAACCTCCTCAAGTTCGCACAAGAGATCGAGTCGTTCTTGGAACGCATCCGACGCTTGCTGGGAAATGTGGCATTTCGTCAATTCCTCCATGCAATTCTCGATCCTCTCCTTTCGCTGCTCGATCACTTCCTCCGTCACTTCTGGAATTAGGGAAAAAGGCGGCACCGCGCCGGTGTCCTCCTCTTCGATATTCTCCGGAAGATCGTTTTTCCGAGTGGCGTTCATGACGAAATCGGGCGGCAGCTTTTTGGGCTTTCCGGCGCCGTCCTTTGACGCCTGCTGGGGCGGTTCGCCGACTTCGGAAGATGCGGGCTTGGAATCGGTTTCTGCTTGCGGAGTCATTTCCTCCGGAAGCCCTGTTTCGCTCTTATCCTTTCCTTCCGCCTCTTGCTCCTCTTCGGGCGAAGAGGTTTCCGTTCCCCCTTCATCGAAGGTCTCCGCATGAATCGATTCCTTCGAAAGACGACCGTTCGGAGGCGACTCCGGCATGGAAGTGGACGCCTGATCTTTCATGGTTTGAACGGTGTTTTCCTCTTGGGTCAACCCTTCCGTTTGAGAAGGGGGATCCCCATCGGCGGACTCTTCCGAGGAGGTTTCCTGCTCGAGCGGCTTCTCCTCCATCTCTTCATGAGGGGAGAGATCCTCTTCGAGTGTTTGCTCCGATTCGAACTCCAGAGCAGTCGCGTCGCGCGATTCCGTCACCGAGAGAGGCTTTGCTATTTCCTGGGAAGTGACATTTGCTTCCGACTCTTCAAGGGAGGAGGGGGCCGCAGGAGGTGAAGCCGAATGGCAATGTGGCAACAACTCTTGCATTTCCTTGGCCATGGCTTGGCAGAGTTGATGCATCATTTCCGGATGCGATTGGAGGAAGGAATCTATTTTCTCAGAGGGGAGGCGAAATAGCGTGCTGCTTGTCAAGCTCGTGGCGGTGAACTCCCTGGGAACCTTCAGAAGAGCGGAGGATTCCCCCACGAACGTCCCGGGATCCCGAAGGATGAACAATTCCCGATCGTCTTTGGAAATGCGAACCTCACCCTTGGTCAGCAAAAAAAGGGCATGCGGTGGAGGATCTCCTTCTCGAAAGATCTCTTTTCCTTCGGCGAAACGCACCTTCTGAAAACCCGCTCCTTTTGATTTGGACGGCTTCGATGACTTCGAGGACCTGGAAGGGGAGCCGCCGACTGTACCCCCAGCATCCTGGAGTTGTTCCTCGGTGACCCATCCTTGCCTGATGAGCATGTTTTCCAGGGGTTCGGGATTCGCTTCTCCCTTCTCGGTCTGTTCCGATTGCATGGCCGTGCATCGCGAGATTTGTTCTTCCGAAATGATTCCCTTGCGCAAAAGTTCTGTAACCGTTGCCGGAAGAGACGAAGGAAGCGTTTTGCTGGCATTCATGATTGCACATCCAAGTTTGATAGTGTCTTCACACCAGGAAATAAGAAATGCGATATTCTTCGTGGGAGGAGTATTCAAGACTCTCTTCCCGGGAGGAGCTGCCACGATAAAAAACTATACTATATAAAAAGTTTTTTTTCGTGGTTTTGCCTCTTTCGGCGACATGAGAATCCCATCGGTTATGGTGCTTTGCAGCGTATCCGATTGGGAAAATCCGCAGAAGGGATCCAGCAGTCGCCAACGCAACGATCGGAAGAAGAGATTCATCCGGAATAGACGGAATGAATGTTACGAACCTGCCGACCGGGCGTTCTACGATCGGCGATCATTTCTCGATGAACCGAGCACGGCTTTTTCGGATGGTTTCTTCAAGAATGATCCAGGAAGTGAAAGAGTTGCTGGAGTCCTTTCAATTGAGAGGCTCCTCCGGTGAGATAGAGTGCTTCGATCCGATCGGCTTGTTTTTCGAACTGCTCGCAACGATGGCGAATCTGTTGGCTCAGCTTGACCCCTATCTCTTGCCAGATGCCGGCCAGTTTAAGCTGGGCGCTTTGCTGCAAGGAGGATCGCTTGAGAGACTCCCCGGCTTTCCAAACGATTTTCTTTCCGCGGCATATTTTTTCGGTGAACGCATTACCACCAATCGGGATGGTTCCAATCATGATTTTGGAAAGCGAGTAGATACTGACCTCCGTGCTGCCGGCTCCGATGTCGACACTCGCGAAGGGACGGAACGTGGAAGAACCGTTGGTCGACTCGAACGAGAACTCCGTTCCTTTTTTTGGGTCGGTCTCCACGTCGGGGAATCGTTTCATCAGAAGGTAATTCAGATTTGCAACGGCATTGGGGATCATCATCTTCGGCTGAATGGAATTGTCTTTCAAGACCCGCATGAAGTTGCGCATCAATTCCTGCCGCACGAGGGAGACAAGAACGGTTTGGGACCAGTTTCCCTCAGGGGTGCAGAACCGCCCGGCGACCCCGTGGGTCCACATGTATAGGTAGTCCGTCGAGGGGAGATGATACCGGACCTCATGATAAATGGCTGCTTCCGTTCTTTTTTTGTCGATGGCCGGGAGATTGATGGAGGAAAAGAGACAGTCGTCGGTGGAAAGCCCGACACAAACGGAAGCCTTGGAAAGAGAATGTTTTTCGGAAAAAGAAGCGAGCGTTTTCTCGATGCGTTCCCGCTTGATAACTTCATCGAGAATGATATCTTGACTATAGCGAATGCAGTAGGCTTCCTCCAGGACGATTTTCTTCCCTTGATTCATCAAAGAAAGGTGCACCGCCTTGAGGCTGTCGTAGCCGATATCGATCCCCCAACAATGATTCTTCGGGGCGCCCTTCCACCAGGCGGAAAATCGCTTCGTCGGGGATTGGTTCTCCTCAAGGTGATCGATTTGAATCGGTGCTTTCCCCAAGCCTTGCAGCGCAAGACCGATTGCCGTCCCCAAACGCAATTCGCTCCTGGAGAGCAGTTTGCGATCCGTCTGGTCAACGAGAAAGCTCGTCGGCACATCGCTCAGAAAACGATATCGCTTGGGCTTTTTGCCTGCAGAAGCGGCTTTATTTCCAATCACGGAGGTATCTGACATGTTCTCCCGTTTTCTGTGAGTTGCATATCCCGAACGGACCGAAAATCAGCACGCCGACCTCAAGGAAAAATACCGCGAGCGCAGAATCCATGGCACCGCTCGCCTCCGAGAAATATTTTTTTCCGAGCGAACCGCGGGCCCTCTCATTCAGTGCGATCCGTCCTATTACGGATTCAATACGATGAAATGGAGGGGAATGACGATTTCCGGGATCGAATCATGACGGGTCAACAGTCGAACCTGACTGTTTTCTCCCGAGTAGACACCAGGAGTCGCTCCGGGAGTGAGCGATATGTTCACTATGTAGATCCCCTTTTCCGGTTTGCCTTCTACCGCCGGTTGGCATTCGGCTTCGACGAAATCCGGCTTCACACGAATATCATGGATGTCGAGCACGGGATTCTCATCGCGGATCTTCAGCATGATCGTTGCTTGGACCTTCTGTCCCGGTAGGCATTTTCCCATGTCCAAAACATCATCGGAGTTTAGTCGTTTGCCGATGAACTCGTAAGGCGGATGGACGGTCTGATCGACCAACACGGTGACTTCACGGGCCTCGGTTTCGTCCAGCTCGCCCGATTTCTTTCGAGGCGCTACTTCCACGAGCAATCGCTCGATACGGTTGCCTACTTCCTGATGACTAGGAATATCGAGGAAGAGATCTTTTGCCGATGTCGCTTCCAGCTGTTTCCGTTTCACGGGCCCGGCTTCCTCGAAACGCCATTGGAACGCCTCGTTCGAAGAGGTGACGCTGAGGAGGTCGAAGTCGTCCCAGACTTCGGAATAAAGCGTCACCTTTCCCTCCTGCGGCGGTAATTCTCCATATCCTTGAAAGCTGAGAATTTTGCGATCGACATCTAATATGGTGCGGATGGTACCGTGAATGCGGAAGGTCAGCAAGGGACATTCCGGGTCGTTCGTATAGACTTCGGAGCCGTGGGTGAATTCACCTTTTTCTTCGTCGCGGAGTTTGGAGCTGATCTCGATGATCGCTCCCATCCCGGGGGGAATGCCGGTTTCGGGAATCGAACTCATTGTACATTGACAGGTGGTTTTGCCTCGCTGCAGCTTCAGCGGAGCTTCTCCGCGATTGATGACGCGGAATCGGTATTCGGCGTGGTCGGTCGGGTCGAGTGTCCCCAACTCACAGAAAAAATTACCGGTTCCGTCTTTTTTCCGGACCATGCCTTCATCGAGGACGACTTCAATGCGAGGCGTCTTATCCTCCGGAATCAACGAGGCACGAGCCTGGCGGGAACGGTCTTCTCGAAAGGGATTCCCGAAATGGTGGATTCCCATCCACACGAGGACGATGGTCGCGCAAAAAACGAGAATGAGCAAAATGGGGGAAAACCGCTTGGAAGGAGGCGTTTCGTTTGTCATCATCGGTTTCGATTTCTTGGCGTGACGGGTTGTGGGGGGAGGAAGAAACGACAGTATATCACTGACGGCAGGATCATAAGAAGGGGGAAACGTCAAAAGGGGGCATGCCACCGATGGCGGCACGCCCCTTTGTCAGTCAGCAACGTCGACAGCCAACGGATCTTGCAGTCACACGGCAAGGATGGTTGTCAAACGATGACTTCATACAACAACGGTTTTAGAAGCCGGGGGCCTCGAACGGTTCGGACTTCTTTCCTTCCGGAGCGATGAAGACACCGCTGAAGATTTCGCGGGGCCTCAGCTCGACGGTATCGTCGGCGTAGCCCATTTGAGCGATCTCAGTTTCGGTGACATCGTCTTCGATGGCGAACCCGGGGTTCAGGTATCCGTCGCCATTTTCGTCGACGAAGACCTTGACGCTACCGTCGGCCATCAGAATGTTGGCGGTCGCTTTGCGGCCGGAGCCGTGCAGGGCCATCCAGTCGCGGGTGTCCTGCAACCAGCGGACGTCGGTATCGATATCGCCACCGGAAGGCCAGTAGGCTTGCACCACACCGCCGATGTTCTGCTCTTCGCGCTGCATTTGCAGTTTGAGCGAAGTTCCCTTCGGAATCAGCCCGATCGTGTTGTCGTCCATTTTGTACGTGGCGGGACCATCGTTGAACGACTCGACCAGACGCTCACCTGCTTCGAGGTAGGCGATTTCTTCATCGTCGCCGTTACCGAGGGTATTGTCGGTCGGGACCTTCATGATGGAGAACTGAAGAATCGCTTCATCCGGATCGCCGGGGGCGGCATCGCCGAGCAGCGGGATGTTCGAAGTCGGGTACGGGGAGGACTCGAGGAGACGCTGGTTCAGCGGTCCGCGGGTACCGGCGAGGCCCTTGGCCGAGCTTTCGCTGGAGGTCAGCATTTCCTGACTCGACGGGTCGAACTTGCAGGCCGAACGGACCATGTACCAACTGGAAACGTAGTTGGTATTGTATCCCTGTTCGAGGAACGCCCGAGCGATGTAATCGCCACGTAGCGAGGTTTCCCCACCACTGGTCATGGGGGGGCTATCAGCAACCGAACCACCTTCAATATGTTCCGCCGCTGCGCTATCGAAACGCTTGCAAGCACCATCGTCGAGACGGCTCGGGGGGCAACCGTCTTTCGCGTTGGTCGTGTCGGCACCGAGAAGGTCGTTGTACTTCTCGATCGACTTGAGCGGGTTCGAGGGGCACAGCATCTCGGCGGGCTTCGCGGCACCCGTGTTGACCAGGTCGGCGACCCAACCCCAGGTATCGGGGCAACCGTCACGACGGAAGTCCATCGCACCGGTGCTGAGACGACGGGCGGGATCGTTCGTGGAAAACGCAGCCAAGCCGATACCGAACTGACGCAAATTGTTCTTGCATTCCAGGGCACGGGCGGCGGCACGAGCGCGGGCCAGAGCCGGCAGCAACAGCGCGATCAGCACGCCGATGATGCCGATGACAATCAGCAACTCGATCAGAGTAAAACCTTGTCGTTTTTTCATTTCTTTCTCCTAAGTGATTGAGAAACTTGAAAAAGATACTTCCAGTAAGTTGTCTCGTAGGGGATGGAATGCCTCGGTGTGTTGAAAAAATGGGGGAGACGTTCCATCGGTTTTTCGCAATGTTTTTTCGCTTTGTTCGCTTTTTTTGCAGAGGCGGAAAAAAGGATTCCGCCAAAATGTGCTTGGTCAAACGATACTCTTCTTAGAAAACGGGTACCCTCCTTTCTCAATACTAAGAACAGAAAACGATGAATATGTGCGATGCAAATACTTCGATACGGAAAAAGACGTGAAATGCCGGTCATGGGGTTCGCCGATACCTCTTTCTCCGTTCTCGACTAGAAAATCTGGTCCCGGATTTCCCATTTGCTGTAGATGACTTTTTCCGGGATTTCAATGGTTTCGCTGCTGAACCCGGTATTAGGATTGGCAGGAAATCCGTTATTCAGGAAATCGTCGTTATTCTGGTCGACGATGGAGCGGACGCTGCCGTCGGCGAACAGGATATTGCATTTATTGTTGTGTACCGGGGCGAAGGAGCGGTAATCCTGGAGGCATTTGTGTTCCCAAGTGGCCCACCAGCCCTTGGGCCCTCCCATGGGAGTTCCGCTCGAAAATTGAGGAGGATTCATGGTGGTTTTCAGCACCGGGCCGGCGGTCATGGGATAGGCCACGGGCGTTCCGGTGGGGATTTCTCCGATATCTTGCCGGCTGAAACCGGCGCTGGCACCGCAGCCGAGCAACGGGATGGTGGTTAAAGGGATTTCGGTCGCATCGAGGACATCCAACTGCAAGGGGCCGAGGGTGCATCGGGTCGACTTGAGTGCTTCGCGCCCTTCGAGGTTCTGCGGATTGGAAATGTTTCCGCTTTCATTGAGAACCACGCTTCCCCGGACCAAAAACCAGCTTGCGGTATAGTTCGTATTGAAGAATTTGTCGCAAATCTCTTCTTCGATGACCACGCGCCGCTCTTCGGATTCGGGAGGAAGATTTTGAGAGAGGATTTTTCGACAAGGATTTTCGATGATCGAACCGTCGATTTCGGTTTGGGATTCCGGCCCCAGCGGATCGACATGCGGAGGAAAATCGCCCGAGGTTAAGGTCGAAAGATGATTGTACGTCGCGCTGAGCCGGGCGGGGCTACTCGGGCACAGCAATTCCCCGACCGGAATGCCTTGCTTGACCAGATCGGCGACCCACCCCTTATCGATCACGCATCCGTCTCTCTTCCAGTCGAAACTACCGCTGCAAAACTTCCCATGCGATTGAGCGGTGGCGTTCAAGCCGATGCCGATTTGACGGAGATTGTTCTGGCACTCCGCATTCCGGGCGGCACTGCGTGCCAAGTTCAACGCCGGCAATAAGAGGGCGACCAAAATGCCAATGATGGAAATGACCGTAAGCATTTCGACCAATGTAAAACCGGCCATAAAATGGTGGAAATGGAGCGGTTTCCGATTTTGGTGGTTGGGAAGCATCATCTCTTTTCGTTTGGCCATGTTCGATTTGATCGAGCCGATAGGATCACCTCCAACTGCCGGACGCCTCATCCTTGGTCGTCCATTGAGAAAAAGCGTACAAAAAAGTCTGTTTCGCATCGGTCCATCCTTACAGAACGTAGTGAAGTAGATCCGCCCTTGTGTCTCACCGGCCCTTGCCTTTGCATCTCCGAGTTGTGTTCGCCTTGTATTTGGTTACTTATTATCCGTTGCCAAATTAGAAAGAAATTGTCCGAATGTTTTACATTTGTTAACATTCCGTTGAAAAACAATAGATCCAAAAGATGGTTATCGTACATCAATGCCTCATCATTTATTCAGGGATATGTGACATTATTTCAAGAGAGGGAAAATGGAGAGGGATTACCCCCGAAGGCGACAGTGATGGTCGACCGCGCGGCAAGATAGCCGTTCATTTCGGGTGGAAACATCGATGGCTGCCGCACAGAATGAGAGGTATAGGAAGGATGGAAAGATGGTTTGCCTGGAAAATCGTCCGGCGAAAAGGATATTCCCGATAGTAAAACACGGTTTTGTTTTTTCGTGCTCCGTCATTCCGATCACGCCCCTTTTAGAGAAACTGATCAGGATCTCCATCTCCCGAGAAGGATCATGAAGATGCCGGGAGATTGATTTCCAAGATCTTGTAAGATAAGATCAATGGCTGCATCGATGATCGGGATGCGGGGGCGCCATCTTATTACAAGTAGAAAAAACTTCGAACGTTTGAAAAGGTCGAAATCATGCGTAAGTTTTCAGATCTGTCTATGTTCTCCTTCTATTTTTTATCGACAGTCTTCTGCTTGATCATCTTCGGGGAAGACGCGAGAAGTGTCGAGTCGGAGTTATTGCCAGAGAATGCCTCTGCGCAGTCGCTGTTGGAAAGATCCGGGTGTCGGGGAGGTTTGATTGTCCACGTAGGGGCTCGAAATCCTGGCTTTTCCTGCCGGCTTTGCGAGAAGCCTTGTTATCGAGTACATATTTTGGTCGAGCAGCAAGAAACACTTCCGGCGTTTCATCAAGAGATCGAAAAACGCGGGTTGATCGGCAAAGTGTTCGCGGAAGGGGATCCCGGCGGAGCACTTCCTTACATAAGCAATCTGGTGAATCTGATCGTGATGGAAAAGTCGCTCGACGTCCCGAAAGAAGAGATATTCCGGGTCTTGGCCCCGGGAGGCGTGGCCTATTTACGCGGAACGACGCATTGGGAAAAGATCAAGAAACCCTGGCCCGAGGAGATTGACCAGTGGACGCATTATCTCCACGACGCCACCAACAATGCCGTGGCGAATGACACGGTGGTCGGTCTTCCTCGGCATTTTCAGTGGCGAGCGGAGCCGAAGTGGGCACGTAGTCACGATCATCTCTCGACGGTCAGTTCGGTCGTCTCGGCGAATGGACGGATCTTCTACATCATCGACGAAGGTCCCACCGCGGCGGTGGCCGTGCCGGCACAATGGAAACTCGTCGCCCGAGACGCTTTCAACGGCGTGCTGCTCTGGAAACGCGACATCGAGCCGTGGGAGGATCATCTTCGTGGTTTTCGCAGCGGTCCCACCGAACTACAACGGCGGTTGGTCGCTGTTGAAGAGAAGGTGTTCGTGACATTGGGATACGGAAAAGAGGTCTCCGTTCTCGATGCCGCTAGTGGTGAAACGATTCGAGAATATCCGCAAACGAAGAACACCCTTGAAATACTCTATCGCGACGGCCATCTCTTTCTGGTCGTCGGCGATCGGCTTCCTCCCGGATTGGTCGGCCGGAACCTTCAGGAAGAACGGGAAGGGCTGTGGCACTGGTGGCCGATCTGCGAAGTGCAACCTCCCCGGAAAAAGATCATGGTCGTGAAGGTCGACGGGGGGGAGACGGTTTGGGAACAATCGGGGGCCTTGGTCGAGAAACTACTTCCGACGACGCTGACCGCTTCGGCGGAGAAAGTCTTTTTCCAGAATCCCACCCATCTGGTGGCCTTGGATTTGCTCACCGGTCAACTGCTCTGGAAGACGGATCGGGCAGTGAATCAGGCGCGTCCCACGTGGTCGGCACCTTCGGTGGTGTTCTATGACGGGATCGTTTTTTCGGCCGACCGCGATGTTTCTGCTCCGGTCCAGCGAGCGACTCCTTCGGAGAAGAAAGAGCAATGGGTTCTCAGTTCCCTGGGAGGTCATGCACCTGTGGGGGAAATGATTGCTTTCGATGCCGAAACGGGAAAGCAGCTTTGGAAAACCGATTGCCGCGAATGCTACAATGCCCCGGTGGATGTTCTGATCACCAATGAAGAGGTCTGGTCGGGGAATTTGACCTCGAAGCGAGATCCCGGGATGGCCGATACCCACGACTTTCGCACCGGGGAGGTGAACCGGGAGTTGCCCGACGATCGTCAGTTCCTGAACGTGGTCATGGGGCATCACCGCTGTTACCGGAACAAGGGGACGTCGAACTATATTTTACTCGGACGCGATGGGATCGAATTGATCGATGTGAAGACCGGCGTCGCGCATGGACACAACTGGGTTCGGGGGGCTTGCCAGTACGGGATCATGCCTTGCAATGGTCTGATTTATGTTCCCCCGCACTCGTGCGCCTGCCATATCGAATCGAAACTCCACAGCTTCAATGTTCTGGCTCCGGCCAGGCCCGATGACGATGCGCATGAACCGATTCCCGAGGTGCTTCAGGGCCCGGCGTTTCATTCGGTCGATCACCGGAAGGAGAAAAGTCTTCCCGGCGATTGGCCGACCTATCGGCATGATTCGGCCCGAAGCGGTTCCGGAAATGCGGCGGTCGGAGACCACTTGCAGCCGGCCTGGGAGTCGAAACTCCCAGCGAACGAATTGACCGGTTTGGTGGTTGCCCGGGGGACGGTTTTCGCTGCCGGCCGGAAAAGCCACGCCGTGTATGCCTTGGATCAGGAAACCGGGAAGGAACTCTGGCGTTTCGTCACCGGCGGCCCGATCGACTCTCCTCCCACTTACGATCGTGGTTGCGTCTATTTCGGCAGCGGGGACGGGGCGATCTACTGCCTTCGCGCTTCCGATGGAGAAATGGTTTGGCGATATCGCCCCTTTTCGCGCGATCGGCGGATGTTCGCCTACGATCACTTGATGTCGACGAGTCCTGTATCCGGTAGCGTCCTTTTGCATGAGGGGGTCGTGTTTGCCGTTTCCGGGCAATCTTCTCATTTAGACGAGGGGCTGCACCTGATTCGCCTCGACGCCATCACCGGCCGAGAACTTTCCAGGACCCCCATTTCCAACGCGCTGGGCGATGTTCTTTCGTGCGATGGGGAACATGTGTACATGAGACATCTATGCTTTGATTTGAAAGGAAAGAAGGTGGCCGCAAAAGTGCCGCATTTGTTCAGCTCGGCGGGATTCTTAGATGGAAGCTGGTGGCATCGGACTTATTGGCAATTCGGGACGCACATGCGTTCGGGATGGGGGGCCTGGCCGAATGTAGGAAATCAGGTTCCCGCCGGTCGATTATTGGTGATGGATTCGGAGAATATCTATGGTTACGGTCGATTGAACCAATATCATCGCAATGGTTCGCACGTCGGCCTCGGCGCCATGAAGTACCTGACCTATGCTTCTTCGCGAACGCCGGAAAAAGAAGGGGGAGGTATCCAAACCCATTGGAACCGTCGCCTGCCGGTGTTGGTGCGCGCGATGGCCTTGGCCGACGGCAAGCTCCTGTTCGCCGGCCCCCCGGAAGTGCTCAAGATCGAAAAATCGCCCTCTTCTTACCCGTATAGTATTCCATCGATGAAAAACGTCCGTCGGCAGTATGATGCGATGCAAGGCAAACTCGGCGGGATCTTGCTTCAGGTCGACGCGGAATCCGGCAAGGTGATCGCCGAAGAGAAACTCGACGAGGTCCCTTGCTGGGATAGCCTGGCGGTGGTCCCCGGCGGCGTTTTTCTGACCACACTCTCCGGCAAGGTGATTTGCCTGAAATAAAAGAGGGGGACACGATCGAGCCACCGGCGCCAAAGGACGCTATTGGAAGACGAGGAGCGGGGATTACCACTCCATGCCGACACTGCGCAACAAATGAGTCAAGAGGTCGGTCTTGCGATGGTCGGGTCGATGTCCCTTTTCGATCGCTCCACGGTAAATATCGGCGCAGCGTTTTCCGATATATTCGTGGTCGTAACGGTTCAGATCGAGCGGGGTGGTATAACGATCCGGATCTTTCACCACCTTTTCGACCGCATCGGCGAAACTCGTTGGAGAGTCTTCGACGAGTAGACCGTTTTCTCCTTCCTCGATGATCGCGGAGGCCGCGAGCGATTCCGTCGCCACGACCGGCAGCCCCGCCGCCAGGGCCTCGTAGAGAACAATGCCTTGGGTATCGGACTGCGAGGGGAAAAGAAAAACATCGCCGAGCGAATAGGCGGCGGCGAGGGTCTGTTGATCGAGAAACCCGCCGAGGATGAAATGATCCTGCACGCCTTCCTTGCGGGCTTTCCTTCTCATTTCGCCCTCGTCGGGACCTTGCCCGAAGAGAATCAAGCCGGCGTGATGACCGCGTTTCCTCAACTCCACCAGCGTTTCCAGGCAACGATCGACATTCTTCTCCTGCGTGATTCTTCCGACGTTCAACAGCACCAGGTCGTACCCCTGAAGGTCGTATTCGGAACGGAGTTTTTCCACCTGTTCGGGGCGAACCCGGCGGAAACGTTCGACGTCGAGTCCCGTCGGGACGACCTCGATGGGCGACTCCACGCCACTTGCGGCAAGATGATCCGCGATCGGCTGCGTTGGGGTGATCACCACGTCGCAGTGCCGCGTATACTCAACGCAATACTCCCGGACGAATTTACGGATCTTGTCGAAATCGAGCTTGAGGTGATGTGCGAAGAACTCATAAAGAGTATGATACGTGTACACAATCGGCAGATCGTGAGCGTTGGAAATATCCAGGGCGAGTCGCCCCAACCCGAAGGGGTGATGGCTATGGACGATATCGGGCCGAAACGCGTCGATTCTCTGCTCGATCTTCTTCTGCTCGATCTTCTCCAAAGGCAGAGAAAAGTACTTTTTTCGACTGATCTCCACCGAAAGCACCCGGAAAACATGGGGACGTTCTTCGTCTTGATTGTCGTCGTAATCGGGCGCGATGATCAGAACCTCATGCCCTTGTTTCCGTAAGGCACGATCAAGGAAATCGACCGAAACGGCGACTCCCGAGAGTCGGGGAAGATAGTTGTTGGTGAAAAAGGCGATCCGCATCAGCTTTCGGTCATCCTTTGGGGACTGGGGAAATCGGTCGTGGTGTGCAGGGGTTGGTGGATTCACTTGTCGTATCGGTCCGAAGGCAGAGGACCGCCTGTCTCAAGGATCGGGAGCTTCGGACTCCTCCTCGCCGAGGACTTCAATCTTGAGGTTGCGAAATAGGACTTCCCCTCCATGATTCTGCAAGGAGAAATATCCATCCAGAGGCTTTTCCCGCAACCGATGAATATCGCGTTGGTCGAAATCGTGAAGAACCTTGCCGTTCATTTCCACATGGAGATGGCTTCCCCGGCATTTCAGGACCAGGGAGTTCCACCGACCGGCCGGCCGCATGACGTTTTCTTTCGGCGCGCGATATCGGTACAAAGCTCCGCTTCCCTTGGGGTGGGCTTCTTTGTGGTGGTCGTCCAGAATTTGGATTTCATACCCCGTTTGAGAGGGGCGTCCGCCGAGAAAATCGAGGTGGCTCCGATAGGGACGTGCTCGAAAGCACACTCCGCTGTTGCAGTTCTGTGCGATTTTGAAATCCAGAGAAACGTTGAAATCGGAGAGCGGTCGCTCGAATCTCAAAAAGCCGAATCCTCCACCGCGGCATAAGAGATGGTGGTCATCTTCGCCTTTCGACCAGACGGGGATCTTCTTTCCATCGAGTGTGGTCGTCTCGGTTCCTTCCACTTTCCAGCCCGTCAGGACTTCGTCGAAAGTCATCAGCGAGGTCTGATCCTCAGGTGAACGGCGAGGCTCTTCGGCGTCGAGGGAGGAACGAGCCTGGGAGAAAAAAAACATGGCCAAAAAAAACGGCAAAAGAAAGCGAAAGGAAATGTTCGTCAAAACGTCGTTCCGAAAACAAGCGTCACGCATGGTTCTAGTCATCTTTGGTATTTTCACGTCGCCACATTCAACGTGGACTCAATCGGACGCTGGTGTGAGCGGTATTCCAATTCGTGGAGCCACTGGAAGGATCACGTTCCACTCACCGCGCAGCGACGCTCCTTGCGGCAAATAGATCATCTCTTCTCTTCGAATCCCCTGAGGAATATACACAGATTATCCCACGTTTGCAAGCTCAAGGGAAGCCCGCCAGGGGGTGAAAAAAAACGGTGGTGCCCATAAACGGAGGCATCGGGTGAGCTCGGTTCCGCTCCCAGATCCTATGATTTCCAATGTTTCCCGTCGTGAGCCATTTGCAGTCCGATCGGACCCACCAATAAATGAGAATCGAAACAGAAATATAATCATATTCTGATAAAAATCAAAGGATGCGCTAGCAGTGAGTGCATATATTACAATGGATGCGTCATTTTTGCTTGGCTTGCGTGGCGATATTCCTTGACCACTTCCACCATGTCGGTACGAGAGAATCGAGACGAAAAGGCATGGATTTCTGCAAGTGATCCATATTCCTGGAGAAATTGGGCGATCCAAAGATCGCTTCCCGGCAGGGGCATATCGCTCATCGGCTTCGGCAATCGTCGCCACAAACAAGCAGCAAGAGGAAATCGTCCTGTGGAGCGTCCGCATGTTCCGCGAACCGAGGGCGATCCTCGGCAGCCGCCCACCGCGACAAAAAGCGGTTGGGAAGCGGCCGCTGATTGAGCACGCGAGAAGCCGGGCACGGCGAGGCAAGGAACCTTCAGCGATTCGGGGGAGTCACGAGTATGATGTGGAGCAAGTTGAATTCACATGCCGATTTGCACGTTCACAGTAAATTTTCCGATCGTCCCAGCGAATGGTTTTTGCGGCGGATGGGAGCTCCCGAATGTTACGTAGAACCGATCGAGGTGTACCGCGCCGCGAAACGTCGGGGGATGGACTTCGTGACCATTTCCGACCACAACTGTATTCAGGGGGCGTTGGAAATCGCTCACCTGCCGGGCACTTTCCTTTCTTGCGAGTTGACGACTTATTTCCCGGAAAACAAATGCAAAATCCACTGCCTTGTGCACGACATCACCGAAGCCCAGTTCCGTGAACTCAGCAAAGCCCGACAGAATATTCATGATCTGCACGCGATGGTCAACGAGCAAAATATCTGCCACGCCATCGCCCACCCTCTTTTCCGCATCAATGAATCCTTGACCCTGGAACAGTTCGAAAAGCTCCTATTGATGTTCAAGCGTTTCGAAGTGCTCAACGGGACGAGAAATGCGCGGTCGGCGTTTTTGACCCAGAAAATCATGGAATCGCTGACACCGGACTACCTGGAGCATCTTGCCGATAAACATGATCTCAAACCGACCGGGCCGGAACCGTGGAAAAAATGGCTTCAAGGCGGCAGTGACGACCATAGTGGGGTTTATGTCGGTTCGGCCCATACCGCCACCCCACAAGCCGAATCGGTCGGGGAATTCCTGGCCCACATCCGTCGTGGCGATCATGAGCCGGCCGGCTCTCCCGGCGGGAGCTTGCATCTGGCCCATTGTCTTTACCGCATCGCCTACGGGTATTATCGCTCCCGTTTCATCGAGCACAAGGGGCATGCCGGGGGCAAGCTGGATATCATCGAGCTGTTGATGCGGAAGATGATCGGCGATGTCGCCGAACGCATCCCCCAGTCGAAAGGGCTGCCTTCGATCCTGTACGGCGGAATCGCCCACTATGTGAAATCCAGGAAGCTTCGCCAGTTGACCGATTCGGAGCGAAATCTTATCCACGAAATCGGCACCCTCTTTTCCGAAGAGCCGATCGACGACAAACTCTCGCCTCCCTCGTACAATCGCAAGACGTTTCGCCTGGCCTGCCAGCTCAGTCAGACCTTGAGCTATCGTTTTTTGACGAATTTCCATGAACATCTCACTCAGGGAGAACTGCTTGAAAGTTTGCAAACACTCGCCTCGCTCGGGCCGGCGGCGTTGAGTATCGCTCCGTACTTGGCCGCGTTTTCCACACAACACAAGGACAACCACTTCCTCGACGTCGTGGAGAAAGCCATCCTACCGGAGAACTATGAAAATCGGGTCCCCCGAAAAGCCTGGCTGACCGATACCTTCTCCGATACCAATGGCGTTTGCCGGACCATTCAAACCCTCGGCAAAGCTGCCTGCCGGAAGGGAAAACACCTGACGGTTCTCACTTGTCTCGAAAAAGTGCCCGAAACCGAGTGCGATGTCCGTAATTTCGAGCCGGTGGGATGTTTTCCATTGCCGGAATACGAAGATCAAGAAATCGCCTTTCCTCCCTTTCTGGAGATCGTGGAATATATTGAGAGGCATGAAATCAATGAATTGATTCTCTCCACGCCCGGTCCCATGGGGCTGGTCGGATTGATGGCCGCCAAATTGATGCGCATTCCCGTTTCGGGGATTTATCACACCGACTTTCCGAAATTCGTT
This sequence comes from uncultured Planctomycetaceae bacterium, assembly GCA_964632505.1. Lineage (GTDB taxonomy): Bacteria > Planctomycetota > Planctomycetia > Pirellulales > Thermoguttaceae > CAZWCE01. Next base: position 36,090 of record CAZWCE010000013.1, read on the forward strand.
CGATCCATGACCGATGATCACCAGATGGAACAGATGACCTGGCGGTACATGATCTGGTTCTATCAGCAGTTGGATCATGTCTTCGTCCCCAGCGAGCACTATCGTCGTGTGCTGACCGATCAGGGGATCAAACCGGAGAAAATCTCCGTCATGGTCCGCGGTGTCGACCGGAATCTCTTTTCCCCGAAGCGAAAAGATCCACGTTTCAAGGAAAAGCTGAATCTACCTCCCGATGCCTTCCTCTTCCTCTACGTGGGAAGAATTTCCTCCGACAAGAACATCGAGTGCCTTCTCCAGGCGTTTCCGGAAGTGCGGCGGCAATTCGAGAAAGCCCACCTCCTGGTGGTGGGAGATGGACCGAAAAAAGAGGAGTACGGTTCCCGATATTCCTCGGAAGCGGTTCGGTTCCTGGGACGTTTGGAAGGCGAAGACCTCGCCACCACGATGGCCAGTGCCGATTGTTTCGTTTTTCCCTCGATGACCGATACCTTCGGCAATGCTGTATTGGAAGCTCAGGCCAGTGGCTTGCCGGTCATCGTCTCCGAAACGGGCGGTCCGTCGGAGATCGTCGCCCCCTATGAATCGGGGATCTGCTTCGACGGCAACGATCCCCGAAAGCTCGAAGAGTGGATGCTGCATCTGGCGAAAAATTCCTCTCTCCAGAAGGAATTGAGTAAACGTGGTCTGGTGAATTGCGATCGATATACGTGGGAAAACGCCCTCCATCAACTTTGGACGCATGCCGAATCATCCCTCTCGATTTCCACGAAGTTCCAGCAACAGATCTCACCTCTGAAATCGGCGGATGAATTCCCTGATTGCGAAGACGGCATCATGGTCGTTTAGTTTTCGCTCATTGCATCTCATTGCTCGTCACCCTCCGATCGGGTTGAGGATGCGAACGTCCACACGTCGATCCAACGGCTGAAAGAGCGTTCGGAGATCATTAACGAACGTCTTGCACGCAAGCGGCTTCTGCTCGTCGGCGCGATAGACTCCCTCGAAACCGGCCGGATCGCATGGAGGGAGCCCCCTTTTTCGGAAGCGTGATCCTCGCTCAAGCGAACGCAAAAAAAGCCTGCCGGAGAGAGTCTCCCGGAAGAGACACTGGCGGCAGGCTCCAAAGCGAAGGGAAAAATAGTGGTTTTTCAGTTCCGGCCGAGATATTCGATTTCGAGATAATAGGCCCCGCGCGTCACGTCCTTTTCCGAATCCATCAGCCAAGACTGGATGAAAAACGTTCCTTCGGGGATCTCCACTTCGAAGTCCACTTTCGTGGCCTCCGCTGGAACGCTCTTTTCCAGGGAAGCCATCTCTCCAAGTGTTTCGACCGATTTTCCTAGTTTCAATTCGGCATGGTCGGCTTGGATGGGGAACCGGGCCACCTGGGGCTGATGCATCAAGGAGACGCGATACTTGCCTGAACGATCGGCTTTGAGAGCCCAGTAGCCGTTCCAAGGCGGCATGCTCTTGACCTGGTTCTGGTTCCAGGGCACACGCCCCTCGGTGGGATGCCAATCATGCGAATAGATCGTGGTGGGGTTGTCTTTCGGCGAACCGACGATGGTCCAGCTATAATCGCCGAACCGCTTGGACATCGCCGACCATCGCTTTTCGTAAGCATCGTGCAGGCGTTTGGCGACTTCCGGATGTTCCTCGATGACGTTCTTCTGCTGGGAAGGATCTGATTGAATATCGTACAGCTCCCGATCCTCAATCAATCGCCATCGGTCGGTCATGACGGCGTTCCAACGCCATTTTGGGGGGAAATCTTGCCGATTCCGTTCGACGAACAAGATCCGGTCGGGCCATTCCGGCGACGGGGTTCCATTGGCCGCTTCCAACAGCGGCACGATGCTCGTCCCATCGAACGGGTAACCTCCTTCCGGTTTCTCCAAATCGCATAATTCGATGAGCGTCGGCAGGATGTCGACATGGGCGGTGATCTCCTCGACGGTTCCCTTGTTCAGATCACCTTTCGGCCAACGAATATAAAGAGGCACCCGGTGACCGCCGTCGTAGTGGGAGCCTTTCTTGCCCCGCATGCCCGCGTTATAACCGATCCACCGCTTTTGACCGTCGGGGGTTTCGAGCCATCCTTCTTTTCCAGGGACCCCGCTGGCCCCGGTCGCCGTCCCGTTATCGGTCATGAAGATCAAAATCGTATTCTCGGTAAGTCCCTCTTCTTCAAGCAAAGCCGTCAGATCGCCGAGGTTGTCGTCGATGTTGGTGATCATCCCGTAGAATCGCGCAAGATTTTCCGACATTCCCAGTTCGAAATAAGGCTTCCAGTATTCCTCGGCCACGTACAGAGGACCATGCGGGGCGTTGGTCGCCAGATAACAGAGAAAAGGCTCGTCCTTGTGATTACGAATGAACTGCATGGCATTGGCGAACCAGATGTCGGTGCAATATCCCTCGCATTTTTCGGGAATGCCGTTGCGGAAATAAGTATCGTCGAAATAGTCGTTTCCCCAATAATCCGGCTGCTGGGTGACGCCGCCACCGCCGTGATAGAACGTTTTCTCAAATCCCCGCTCATGAGGATAAAAGGGAAAATTATCGCCCAGGTGCCATTTCCCGAACATCCCCGTCGCATAGCCGTTGGTCTGGAATACATCCCCCATGGTCATCTCGTCGGCACGCACGCGGGAGCGTCCCATGATCGTGTGCCAGACACCGACCTTCGTCGAGTAGCGGCCGGTCATCAGGGCGGCCCGCGTCGGCGAACAGGTCGGATCGACATGGAAATCCTCCAGTCGGGTACTCTGTTGCGCAAGTTGATCCATATGGGGTGTTCGGATCACATCGTTGCCATGCATGCCGATATCGCCATAGCCCTGATCATCGGTAATGACGATCACGACATTGGGGGAATCGGCGCCCTGGGCGACGGTCCCCGAAAGAATAAACCAAAGAACCAGGCTCCAGGAACCAACAATGGATAAAGAAAAGATCATTTTTTTCATTGTGTCCATTCTTTCGTTTTACCTTGATATTTACCTTGATAAATGAATAGAGGATTTACTGCTGGTCAGGAACTGTCGAGTTAAGCAGGACATCCACTCTCGGGGCTTTATGATGATAGGGTTTGTGTAGGATGTCGAGATCCCCATCGCCGTCGAAATCCCCGAGAAGACCTTCGTGGATGCCCAGTCCTTCGGAGATGACTTCCTCTTGGAAATCGCCCCGGCCGTTCCCGTGCCAGATTCTGACTTTCGCCTCGTTTCCCGCTCCTGGATCTCCCATTTCGCCGATCATGATATCAGGATGCCCGTCACCGTTTAGATCAGCGATGTCGCAGGTATGCCCATGAACGACATAGCCCAGCGGCTTGGCGATCCACTCGCCGTTGCGCCAATGGTACCATTTGGCTTCCCCATCGGTATCCCCGGGGGAAAACACGATTTCCGGTCGGCCGCCCTCGACGAGCTGTCCCGCGGCGCACTGGGTGAATCGCATTTCTTCGTCGATCACATGAGGCTCGTAATCCGTTCCCCCTTGATGCTTGAACCAGCGCCCCCCACCGATCAGATCCACTTTTCCATCGAGATCGACATCCACCGGAGTGGAGGGAAACCCTTCCAGTTCCTGTCCCGATTCCCAAGAAAAAATCTCCGTGGCCGGCCAGGAATCGACCCCGCGGGGATCTTCGGGAATTTCATAAAGGAGCAGCTTTTTGGCTCCCTGGTTCCAGGTCACGAATTCAGGGGACCCATCTCCGTCGAAGTCTCCCACCGTTTGGTCGTGGTGCTTGCGGGCGCCTCCCTTTTTGATGGTGCGTCGCTTCCAAGGTTCGGAAAAATCGGGCGAGGGGTTTTCCCACCACCAGATGTTCGGACCGCTGGCATCCTGCCCGAGAATCACGTCCGGATCGCCGTCGCGGTCCACGTCGCAGCAAATGCCTCCCGCTTCCGGACGAAGGGGCGTCTGGTCGATCACTCGTTTCTTCCATCTGCGGTTTTCTTGATCGTAGGCGTACCAAACCACCGAGGGAGTGGCGGTGCGTTCCCCCACCACAAAGTCATCGATTCCGTCGCCGTCGAAGTCCGCGGTCACGCAGCATGTTTGTTGGCTTCCGCTGTTGGGAGGCTGGAGGTCGCCGGTGGTGGAACTTTTCCGAACCCAATCGGAGGATTCTCCGAAGGCGATCCCGGCGAGAAGAAAAAACACAACGGAAAATTTCATTACGTTCATTGCGATACGAGTCATCTGTGGCATCCCTTTATCGTTGCATGTCGAAAACGAAAATAAGCACGGTACGTGGAAACAGGTACGTGGAAACATTTTTCCGGGTAAGGCCCGGACAAGTTAACCGGGAGACTTGAAAAATCAACTTCATAGACGATATACTACAGGGGCTGCTTTCACAATTCAAGCAAATCTCCAAAATTCTGAGTTCCCAGAGGAATCTTTTCATGAATGCGATCCGCCGATTTTTTCCGATGATCCTTCTCGTATGCCTGCCGGCTATCTTTCTCTTGATGATGGCCAATAAGCCCTATGCGGCTCCCGCTCCCGGAGACGTTTATCGCGAATATCATTGGCAACCGGAAGGAAAATGGCAACGGGTGACGGGGCCGGAGGTCACCGAACCCCGTGCGCGAGCGTTCTTACCGAACAAGGTCAACGCGATCGAAATCGACGACCTGGACGACGCCGTGAAGGTGGAGCTCCAGATCGCCATGCTGCTGTGTCATGCAGGGACGGTCGACAAGAAAGTGTGCATCAATTCAGGGAGCTGGATCAAAATCCTGGAATCGCCTCATATTCCCGGGGAATCCGGCACCGGCCCTCCGGACACGGAATATCAATCGATGCGGTATCCCACTCTCCCGATTCCTCTCTCGGCACTTCACGAGGGGAAGAATTCCTTCAAGTTTTCTTGCAAAGGCGGCACGGCACTGGGGCGATGGTGGCCGCAGTGGATCCTCTATGGAGTGACTTTTCGTGTCTATTATTCCGACTCCAAGGCTCATCCTGAGGGAAAGATCATTACTCCCGCTCCCGGCTCGGAACTTTCCGAGAAGGCGGTTTTTCGGGCGGAAGCCTCCCCGATCGAGCAAGGGGCGTCCATCGCCCGGGTCGATTGGATCGGCAATTATCGCGATTTCGATTGGCTCGGCGAAGGGGAGAAACGCCAGTGGCAGGCACAGCCTTTCGGTGGATCGCTTCGCCACCACATCGGCGGCACCCATTCTGCGCCTTATGAGATTCAATGGGACAATCGATGGATCCCCGACCAAGATAAGCCCTTTTCGGTGGTCGCCAGAATCATGGATTCTTCCGGATTGTGTTCTATGACCGAGCCGGTCTCCGGGTTGACGTTCGAACGTCCTTATCTCGTCAACATGTATCTACCCTATGATATTCCCAAGAGTTGGAGCACGCGGAACCACAATACCCACGCCTGCAATGTGGCCATCTCCAATTCGCTCAAGAACGCCGTGGAGGCGAAAATCACGCTATGCACCTGGAACGGCGTGGGGGCGGACGAAATCCTCGTGAATGACCGACGTGTCGCCCAACAGGTGGGCAAAGACCACGATCTCAGCTACGATTCCATTGATGTTCCGCTTTCGGCCCTGAAAGAGGGGGTCAATCGGATCTCGACGACCAGCCATACCGAACATCACGGGATCGAAGTGCAATGGCCCGGCCCGGTGCTTTTCGTCCGTTACCAGACTCCCTGAATGGGGCCCTCTCCGTCCGTTTGCTCGGCGAGATCATCCGACCGCCCCCGTTGTATTGGCGGAGTTAGCTCGAGGTAGTGAATGAAAAAGGTCATCGTCCTGTTTTCCGGCGGTCTCGACAGCTTGTTGGCGGTGCGGATTCTGCAGGAGCAAAAGGTCGAAGTCGAGGCGTTGAATATTTATACCCCCTTTCACGACTGCGTCGAAACCTCGCGTCGTTGGGCCGAAAAACTGGACGTTCCGCTGCTCATCGAACACGTCGCGGACGACTATTCCGAAATCATTCAACGACCCCGATACGGATTCGGCAAGAATCGGAATCCCTGTCTCGATTGTAGAATCTACATGTGCCTGACGGGGAAATCGCTCATGGAACGACGCGGGGCCGAACTATTGGCGACCGGCGAAGTGGCCGGGCAACGCCCCAACAGCCAGAAACAGCATCAACTGAATCTGATCACCAAAAAATCCGGCCTTGAAGGACGGTTGTTGAGGCCGCTTTCGGCGAAGTTGCTTCCGCCGACCATCGCGGAGAAGGAGGGCTGGATCGATCGCGATCGTCTCTACTCCTTTTCCGGGAGAGGACGGTCCGGCCTGATGGATCTCGCCGGGCGACTCGGCATCGATACGATTCCCCAGCCGTCCACCGGCTGTCTTCTCACCGAGGAATCGTTTTGCAGGAGAGTCCACGATCTCTACAGGTTCAAGCCGATGCCCACTTGCTGGGACATGGAAGTCCTCAAGGCCGGGAGACAAATTCGACTCGATTCGGAAACGAAAATCGCGATGGGGCGTCGCGAAAAAGACAATCTCCAGTTGGAAGAGCTCTTCCGGAGAGGGGATGCTTCGGAAAGCCTCATGATCTACCCGGAAAGCTTCCTGGGGCCGTTGTTGCTGTTGATCGGGCCGCCCGAGAAACAACAAGAACACCTTTCCGTCGCCAAGGCGATGATTTTGTACTATGCGACCCGAGATCGCTACGACTCCGAAAAAGCCGAAGTCATGGTCGTGCGCCGTCATCGCGACCCGAAGGGGGTGCATTTTTTCGAACAGGTCGAACCGGCGAAGGAAGCGATGCTTCCCGATTTTCGGGTCCTGTAAGTCACTTCGAACGGTTTTTATGCGCGTTTGGCGTCGCGCGAAGATCTTCTAGAATAAAGATACCCGATCACGGCGTTTTGCCGGTCTCTTTAGGCAGGAGACGGCACTTGTGAAAATCGGATCTCACCGAAAGGAAGGCTCCCCATCGATACAAACAGGTTGATCGAGGAAAAAAGTCCCTATTTGCAGCAACATGCCCGGAACCCGGTCGAATGGTATCCCTGGTGCGGAGAGGCTTTTGAGAAAGCGGAACGTGAAAACAAGCCGGTTTTCCTCTCGGTGGGCTACTCCACCTGTCACTGGTGCCATGTGATGGAGAAGGAATGCTTCGAGGATGAAGAGGTGGCCGCTCTGTTGAATCGGCATTACGTCTCGATCAAAGTCGATCGGGAAGAACGTCCCGATGTCGACGACGTCTACATGAAGGCTGCGGTGCTGCTGGGGCAACAGGGAGGATGGCCGTTGTCCATCATCATGACTCCGGAGAGAATCCCCTTCTTTGCCGGCACTTATATCCCGAAATACAACCGGTATCACATCGTGGGAATGATGAATCTCCTGGAACCGTTGGCGGAACATTTTCGCAGCAACAGCAAGGAACTTCAGGAGGTGATCGAGGCGATGCGAACTCAGTCGAAACGGCTGGTTCCCTCACTGGTTTCCGAGAACGAATCGGCTCAACCGGAGTTGGTGTACCAAGGACTGATGCAGTATTTCGACCCCAAGAATGGAGGCTTCGGTCAGGGGATGAAGTTTCCCCGTTCTCACCAGCTCTGGTATCTTTTGACCCATTACCGTCAAACAGGAGAAGCGGACGCCCTGGAAGCGGTCAAGCGGACGCTTCTGAACATTCGCCGGGGAGGGATTTTCGATCAACTCGGATTCGGAGTGCATCGCTATTCGGTCGATGACGAGTGGTTCGTCCCTCATTTCGAAAAGATGCTCTACAATCAGGCCCAACTCTCGTTGGCCGCCTTGAGGTACTATGAGATCACCGGAGAACATTGGGCCGAAACGATGGGCCGGGAGATCTTCACTTATGTGCTCCGGGACATGACTTCGCCCGAAGGAGGCTTTTATTCCGCCGAAGATGCCGACAGCGAAGGGGAAGAAGGGGCCTTTTATCTCTGGGAGCACCAGGAGATTGAAGAAACGCTCTCGCCGAGGGAGTTCGAGCTTTTCCGCATTGTCTTTCCGATAGAACGGAACGGCAACTGGACGGATCCGTCGGTGCGCGAGCAGCGTCCGACAAATATCCTAAGGATTTCCGAATCGGGAGAGGCTTTGATGTCGGAGATGTCCCAAGAGGAATCGCAGACATTGAAGGCCGCCTGCGCGAAACTGTTGGCGAGACGAAGCCACCGGCCCCGGCCCGAGCTGGACGATAAAATCCTCACCGATTGGAACGGTCTGATGATCGTCTCGATGGCCGAGGGGGGACGCATCCTGAAGGAAGCATCCTACTTGGACGCGGCGAAGCGGGCGTTCCGGTTCATCCGGGACAAGCTGCATGTGGAGGACAAGCTGTTTCATCGCTATCGGGATGGAGAAACGGCGATCGCCGGCCATCTTTCCGATCACGTCTTTCTTGCCTGGGGCGGGCTGGCACTCTATCAGACGACGTTCGAGCTGGAATACCTGCAGGAGGCGGTCCGTCTGATGGAGATCGTTCGTCGCCACTTCAAATACTCCGGGGAAGGATTCCTCATGACGCCGGAATCGACCGAGACGTTCTATCTGCCGCCGATCAATCTGGACGACATGGCGGAACCCTCGGGCAATTCCGTCGCTCTGTTGCTCTTCTCCGAATTGGGCCGACTTTTGGGAAACACTTCCTTCGAGGCCGAGGCGGACGAACTGGAATCGCTTTATGCCCCTTCGTTCCGGGCCCAGCCCGACAGTCGGACGGTCGCGGCGATGGCCATCGCTCGACGGCAAGCCCTCTCGAGCGAAGTGGTGTTGGTCGATCCGGGCAAGCCGGAGGAGACGTTGGCGTTTTTGCGGGAGATCGAAGGATTTCTCGAGGGGCAACTCGTCCGTTTCTTGATCAAACGGGAAAACGAGTCGGAATCGCTCGCCGCGTTGGCCCCCCTGACGGCGCAGCAAACAGCGATCGACGGAAAGCCGACCGCCTATCTGTGTCGCGGAAATACGTGCCTCGCTCCCGTCACTTCGCTTTCGCAACTCAAGGAACAGATGACCACTCTCTCATCGATGAACGAGTGAACGACCATCTCTCGGGAATGAGTCAAGGTCGATCATGTCAGCGGATATCGATCTTGCCGACCGGAATCTTTCCCTCGACGACTTCCAGTCGCACTTTGCCGTCTTCGAAGATCACCGAACCGTAGCCGGAATCGGTGCTCAAGAAGCTCTTGAAATCTCCGATCTGGGAATCGACCCGGAGGGTCTTCGTCACGGCGTCGTATCCGGCGCCGGTCAGGCCCTGTAACAGTCCGTAGCTCGACATGGCCCTGGCGTACCAATGGCCGCACTCGTATTCGTTGAAGGGGTTCCTGCGTCTTCCGTCGTAGCGTTTGCGGCATGTCCGGACGATGTCGAGCCCCTCGTCCACGCATCCCAGGAGCATCAGGTGGGAAGCGACCTGGTATTCGATGCCGGTCCAGACCTCGTTGCTGTAGACGAACGGCAGGAGCGGCTCGTTGCCGTGCGGCCATGTGCAGAGCAGTAGGCCTCCGTCGTTGCCCATGGCGAAGGTCGGACGTTGCGGATTCGCATGCGTGCTCAGATCGTGCTTGAGATTGTACTTGTGAATCGCCAGCAAGTGGCTTCGGACTTTCTCCCGGTCGATGATCTCTTCCTCCAGGCCGCAGACCTTGGCCATCCACAGTCCCAGAACCCCGTCGGAGAGGCAGCCCGAGCCGTACTGGTATTTCGGCCCCTGTCGGTTGATGATCTCGACCACCGGCTGATAGGCCGGGCTCTGGATTTCCGGTTTCTGCGGCACGAAATTGTGATGAAGCCCCTCTTTTTGAATGATTTGAATGAAGTACTCGCCGTTGTAGAGTTCTTCTTCCATCCGACGGGTTCCCTTTTCGAGAAGTCGCCGATAAAGCGAGGTGTCGTCGCCGACCGCTTCTCCCATTTCGACCATGGCAGCCAGGGCGCCGAGATAGAAGCTCCCGCAATGGCCGTCGGGACCGAAATAGTTGATGTCGTAAGTGTTGTGGTGTTCTTCTTCGAGCAACCCGGTGTGGCGGGGATCGTATTTCTCGATCATGTAATGCATGCTGGCCTTGATTTTCGGCCAGAAGCCGACCAGCCAATGATGATCGCCGGAGATTCGCCATTCTCGATAGGCTTTCATGATGCCTCCGAGTTGTCCGTCGGACGCATCGAACGCGCCCCCGCCGTCGGTCGTGGGGAGGTTCATCCGAAACGCCTGCCGTCCGGTCTCCGATTGCCCTTCGAAATATTCGTTGCGCCGGAGTGAACGCTCCAGCGAAGGAAAAAGATGACAGATGGCCTGGGCGTAGTTCCAAACATGCGTGCAGGAACCTGCGCAGCAGCCGTGACTATCGCAGCAGCCTTCCCAGCACCAGAGTCGGCCGTCGTGTTGGCGAAGAATGGTCGGCGACTTGAGGATCGTCATGTTCGCCGCGACCGCTTCGATCACTTCCGGCGGGAGATTCGTGTCGTAAAACGTTTTGCTGAACCGGCGGCTGCGTTTCTTGAGAACGTCGTATTGTTTTTTCCAGAAATGGACGACTCCTTCGATACTATCGAACCGTGTGGCGTACCAAGGGATGTAATGTTCCGGCGTGGCGGGGCAGCAGTCGGTCGCGCCGCAACCTTCCGTGCCATCCTGCGTGAAAGGCGGATCGGCGGCCCACTTGCCGTAGTCTTCTCCTTCGAAATCTTGCAGCAGGACGACGCGTTTCGGATCGCCGGTGATCTCCCCCCCGTTCGTCTTCAGTTCGTCGATCGGTTCGTCGCTGAGAAGAAAATGGTCCGCCAGAATATGGCCCCAGCCTCCCGAGGCCCGGTCGACGATCCGGATGCGTCCTTCTTCCTCTTGCCACTTGGAGAGATCGAACGATGCCCAGCGGAGTTGTTCCGATTCCTGTCCACAGGTCGATTGCACCACTTGGCCGTCGACCATCAGTTGGACGCAAGTGCGATCCTCGAAGGGTCCGCCTCCGACCAGGAAATGGAGATAGCGCTTGTTCAGAGGGATTGCCGGCGAGGTCAAGGTGCCGACCGGCCCGTCACCATCCGGTTCGAACGTATTGACCAATCCCTTGCCCAGAAAGCCGGTCACCTGCTGTTGCCCCTCCGCAGTTCCCTTCGAAGGCGCTGCGCGGAACGCCGGTCCGGAAGTCTCGCGACCATAGCTCAGATTGCTTGTAGGGACGTACCAGGCCGCGTGCAGCCGGATCGTTTTTTCCCCGTTCGGAGGCAGTTCGAAGGGGACGAAGAGCGAAGCTCCCGGCGCGTTGCTCGGCTGCGGAGGATTCTCAACCAAGATGCCTTTGCGGACATTGTTCCAGGTGATGGTTTTGGCATCGAACCAGCCGCCCCGGAACCAGCAATGGTCGACCACCGTGTTCGGCTGATCGACGAACCAAGCGAACGCTCCTTGTTGACCGCGGTTTTCGCCGGCCGTGCGATAGAGCACGAACCCGTTTTCGGTCGAACCGATCGATCCGCCCCCCATATAATTTTGGGTGTTGAAGGAGAACACCGCCTTCTGCGGCGCGTCGGTCGTATTGCGGAAACGGTATTCCAGAGCACCGAGCGGGAGACTCGACATATCGGCGTCGCAGGGGATAAAGGGGCTCCAGCCCTCGAGAGTCACCTCGACCGGCATTTCGGCATCGGCGAGATCGATACGGGCAAACGGAAACCGGGCGACGAATTCGGCACGACGGAAACGCGGAAAACCGTAAGTGCTTCTGCCGTTTCCATTTCCGGAGTTAGGCATTCCGAAGTATTTCCAGTCGGGAAGAGGCCCCTGAAGCACTCTCGCCCGAGGTGTTTCCCCATCCTTCGGCAAGATGCAGATCGCGGCATACGTGCTCGGTTCGTGAAAGAACTCCATCTCGTGGAGGACCGACATGTGCGATACGGCACCGGATCCCTCCAGGCAGAACATGCCCGCGCCCATCCCGCCGATCGGAAAGGCGATCCGTTCCAGATTCTCTCCCGTGTAGGGACCGTTGAAACGATGCTCTCCAAGAGCGGGAGAAAGGGGCATCGAAGCTCCGCATGCCATCGCCATAAAAAAAATCACATTGATCGACATTTTTTGCTTTCTTCTCACAAGTCACCTCGCCTTATTGAAGATGAATTTGGTGATGGGATCCGGCTGCTCACGCTTCTCTCGGAGATCTTTGTCTATGGAAATTTCCGCCGCCAAGAGGGGAGAGGGCCTTTTGCTTCTCCGTTTGAGTACCATTTCATTTCCTTATAGCAAATCTTCCAGGAAAATCCAAGAAAACCGTTCGTTTTTAATATCCAAGAAATTTGAAAACGGAAGAAGGAACAAGCCCGATCTTGTATTGTTTCTTTTCGTGTCTCGTTTCCCTTTTTCAGACCTACGAGTGGGCCCTGAAACGACGGATCGGAGCCATTGGGAGCATGTCCCTCGTCATGGGGGGGGGGCTTGAAACCCAACCGCCCTGAGGAGTTGGAAGATGAATTCATTATCAATTCAGCGTAGTTCCCCCTCGAGAGAGACGGGCACGGCTTTTTCTCGCCATTGACGGCGAGTGGAATCTTTGTATAATCCAAAATACTATATATTACTCAAAGGAATCGGTTCTACCAGTTGGTTTCGTATCCGGACCGACCGTGAATTGCTATTTCCTGTCTCATCGCGTGGTTTTTCCTAGAAAGAACCAACTGAGGAGGGGCCCCTCGAGGGGGCTATTCGGGAAGATGTTCGCCAATCGGCTCAACGGAACGAAGCAGAATGATGCGCCAATTCTTTCCAGGTGCTGAGTCGTTGGTTTCATCTGCGTGATCGGCACCGATTCTTTTTTTCGGGATATCCGGCAGCTCTCGGGTTCAAGCATGAAACAAGTTTCAATCGCGGCAACGGCTTCCTACCTTCCGGAGCGCCGCGTCCACAATGACGAACTGGCCCAGACGCTGGAAACCTCGGATGAATGGATTCGTTCCCATACAGGGATTCAATGGCGACATATCGCGGCCGACGACGAATCGACGTCGAGCTTCTCCCTGAAGGTCGCTTCGGAAGTACTCGATCAATCCGGCGTTGCCGCCGAAGATCTCGGCATGATCATCGTCGCCACTTCGACCCCGGATTACATGAATCTCCCGGCCGTTGCATGTCTGGTGCAAGCGGGTTTGAACGCCGTGAACGCCTGCGCTTTCGACCTGAAAGCGGCGTGCACCGGCTTTGTGTACGGCGTGGAGATCGCCAAGAATTATATCGCCGTCGACGGAAGGCCCGCCTTGGTGATCGGATGCGATCTGATGTCGCGTGCTCTCGACTGGAACGACTATACCACCTGCGTGCTTTTCGGGGACGGCGCCGGTGCGGTCCTACTGACCCCTACCTCAGAAAATGAAGAAAGTCGTGTCCTCGGCTCCTATCTCCGAGCCGATGGGACCGGGGCCGAATTGCTCAAAATCGAGGGGGGATATCGCACCAAGGACTCCCCCCGCCATGAACTTTCCCATGTGGTGCAGATGCAGGGGCATCCGGTCTTCAATTTCGCGGTGCGGGCATTGGCCGAAGTCGTGGAAACATTGATGCAAAAAAATGAGTGGGATGCGGAATCGCTCGATTTCGTCGTCCCGCATCAAGCGAATCATCGCATCATTCGAGCGGCTGCCGGTCGTCTTGCGTTGCCCAGAGGAAGGTTTTACATCAATGTGCAAAACGTCGCCAATACCTCGGCCGCATCCATTCCGATCGCCTTGGATGAAATGTGCCGAAAAGGCCTGCTCGAGAAAGGACATCGCGTCATCACCGCCGGCTTCGGTGCGGGATTGACTTATGGAGGTAACAGCCTCATTTGGTAGAAATCCTGAATCGCCCCGTCACTTTCTCATGCCGTGAGAAAGGGGGAATTTCTCTGCTTTCCCTCATCTCGATCCTCATTTCGGGAGAGGGCCGCAAGGTCGTGCAAGAGTACCTTTGAAAAAGTAATGAATTCTTCGATGAGTCCACAAGGAAACCGATCGATGAGTGAAGGAAAAGTCCCACGGAAAGATGACGTCGTGATAACAGGCATGGGAGTGGTCAGTCCGGTGGGCATCGGGCTGGACACTTTTCGCGAAGCGCTCCGGGAGGGGAAATCGGGCCTGGGACCGATCACCTTGTTCGACTCCTCGAAGCTGAAGTCCAAGGTCGCCGGTGAGGTGAAAGATTTTCAGCCGCTCGATTTCATGGAACGCCGTTTTGTCCAGCGTACCGCCCGATTCAGTCAATTCGCGGTCGCCGCCGCCCGCATGGCCTGGGAGCATGCCGGTTTTTCCGAAGGGGAGGTCGTCGATCCTGAGAAGGTTTCGGTGCTGATCGGAAACGGGATCGGGGGGGTCGAGGTCGACTCCGCGGCCCAGTTCGCTCTTTTCGCCAAAGGACCCAATCGGATCCCAGCGATGACCATCCCCAAAATGATCGCCAACGAAGCGGCCGGAAACATCTCCATGGCCCTGGGATTCAAAGGGCCGGCCCATACGCTCCTGACGGCCTGCGCCTCCGGAACCGACGCCATCGGTTGTGCGCTCGATACGATCCGCTCGGGACGTTCCGACATTATCCTCACCGGAGGCACCGAGGCCGCCGTGACCGAGTACGCCATCGGCGGGTTTTGCGTTCTCAAAGCGCTGAGCACTTCCTTCAACGACACCCCGGAAAAGTCGAGTCGACCGTTCGACAAAGACCGTGACGGTTTCGTCATGGGCGAAGGGGCCGGCATTCTCGTGATCGAAACGCGGGAACATGCCGAAAGGCGGGGGGCTCGAATCATCGCCGAATTGGCCGGGTACGGCGCGACCGCCGATGCCTATCATTTGACGGCACCTCATCCTGAAGGGGAGGGAGCCGCCCGGGCGATCCAACTCGCACTGGAAGACGCCGAGATGCAGGTGGAGGAGGTCGACTACCTGAACGCCCACGGGACGTCGACCCCGACGAACGATCCCACCGAGACCAAGGCGATCAAAAGAGCGCTGGGAGAACACGCTTCCCGCATCAAGGTTTCCTCGACCAAGGGAATGACCGGCCATTGCATCGGCGCAGCGGGAGCTTTGGAAGCGATCGCCTCGATCATCGCCATCGAGGACGGTTTCTTCCCGCCGACGCTCAATCTCGATGAGCCCGATCCCGAATGCGACCTGGACTACGTGCCGAATCATGCTCAACCAGGGGAAATCCGTGCTGCCCTCTCCTCCTCGCTCGGCTTCGGGGGGCACAACGCCGTGGTGGCGCTGCGGAAGCCGTGATCGGTTTTTCTCTAACGGCGAAGCGTTGACGATGAAGGGTTGTTTCATTACGGCAACGGGAACCGGCTCCGGCAAAACGATCCTCACTGCCGCCCTCCTGAGAGCCCTCACCGAACAGAACCGGCGGGCCCTGGCCGCCAAGCCGGTGCAGACGGGGGGGCTCTTGAGTGATCGGAGCCCCGCGAATCCCTTGGATCTTCGCGTCTATCAACAGGCGAATCCGGCGCTTTACGAAAACCTCGGCGACGGCGCGGTCTCGCCGTTTTGTTTTTCCGAGCCGTGCTCGCCCCACCTGGCGGCCCGGCTGGACGACCGACCGGCGGCCCGAGTCGAGGCGATCGTCGAACACATGGAGATTCTCCAAGAGCGTTGCGATTTCTTGCTGGTCGAAGGGGCCGGTGGCATTCGGGTCCCTCTGAATCCCGAGGAGACGATGCTTGAACTCGCGCTTGCCCTCGACATGCCGATTTTGGTGGTGGTCGACAATCGGTTGGGAGCGATCAACCACGCCCTTTTAACCCTGGAATGTCTGCAAAAGACGAACGCCACGCTCCTGGGAATCGTCGTGAATCATCCTTCTCGACCGACCGCGGAGGAGGAGATTCTTCGGCAGGACAACCCCCGCATCATCCGGCATTTCAGCGGTGTTCCCATTTTAGCGGAAATCCCTTACCTGAAAGACTTCTCGAAGGGAAGCCTTTCACATTGGCAAAAGATTTCCCGGCTGCTGAAACCCGTAGCGGATCTGCTTTGCGGCACATCGCCTCGAACGCCCGAGTGAGACGTTTGATATCCTGGAAAGATACATGACGCAACATTCGTGGAAGCAATGGATCGAAGACGATCGTCGGCATCTCTGGCATCCTTATACCTCCGCCGGCGATCCACCACCGGTCTATCCGGTCATTTCGGCCGAAGGCAATCGTTTCACTCTCGCCGACGGACGCGAGCTGATCGACGCCATGGCTTCTTGGTGGTGCGTGATTCACGGATATCGTCATCCCAAGCTCGATGCGGCGATCCGAAAACAACTCGACAAGACGGCACATGTCATGTTCGGCGGATTGACGCACCAGCCGGCGATCGAATTGGGGAATCGACTCCTCTCGATGATGCCGGGCGACTTCTCCCACATCTTCTTCGCCGATAGCGGTTCGGTCTCGGTGGAAGTCGCCTTGAAAATGGCCATCCAGTACCACCAGGCTCGGGGCCAAAGCGCCAAGAAGTCGTTCCTCGCTCTGCGGGGAGGATACCACGGCGACACGACTGGGGCCATGTCGGTGACCGATCCGGAGGGCGGAATGCATTCCGTCTTCTCAGGCTTTTTGCCGAAGCACCTCTTCGCTCCGCGACCGGAGCGTCGTTTCGGAGAGGCCCTTCGGCCGGGCGATCTCGATGCCCTCGAATCGATCTTCGCGGAAAACAAGGACCGGTTGGCGGCAATGATTCTGGAACCGATCGTTCAGGGAGCCGGCGGGATGTGGTTCTACAGCGCGGAGTATCTCGAATATTTTCGCATGCTCTGCGACCGCTATGAGATCTTGTTGATCGTCGATGAAATCGCGACCGGTTTCGGACGTACCGGAAAACTATTCGCCGCCGAACATGCCGGAGTGACCCCGGATATCGTCTGCGTGGGAAAAGCCTTGACAGGAGGCTACATGACCCTTGCGGCGGTGCTCGCCCAGCACGAGGTGGCGATGGAAATCTCGCGGGACGGTTTACCACTGATGCACGGCCCCACATTCATGGCCAATCCCTTGGCGTGTTCGGTCGCGCTGGCCAATCTGCGTTTGCTCGAAGAGGGAGATTGGCGATCGGATCTTCGACGGATGGAAAAACGTTTGCGGAAAGGGCTGGCGAAATGTGCCGAGAAGACCAACGTCGACGAGGTCCGTGTTCTGGGTGGGATCGGCGTTTTGGAAATGATTCGTCCGGTCGATGTGGTCAAGGCGCAGGCCTTTTTTGTCGAACGGGGCGTTTGGATTCGACCGTTTCGGAATCTGTTCTATGTCATGCCGCCGTACATCACCTCGAACGACGATCTCGACCGCATCACCACCGTCTTGAGCGAAGCGGCCGAGCGCGAAGATCTCCTGAAGAAATCCTGATTCTCGTTTTGATCATCGTGCATTGAAGCGAACCGTTCGGAGGTGTGCTTGACTCACCTTCCGATATTGAGCCTCGCATCAAGAGGGAACCGAGAGGGCCACGACGGATGCGACCATCGATCAAGCAAAGAATAAGGGACTTGTCGTGAAGACAGCCATGCAAGAAATGTGGAAACAGGTGCTCGTCGGTGAAGGGATCTCGGAGCGCCCGGCGAGAGAGATCTTTCTGCCTTTGATGGAACAACTTCGGGACGGCAAGGCCGAAGGAGATGATCTCCATCCGACGTTGCGAGAATGTGTTCGTGCCGCGGAGACCCTCAGGAAATTTCATTTCGGACATCGGGCAAGTCTTTGCGCCATTCTCAATGCGAAAAGCGGCAACTGCGGTGAAAACTGTACCTTTTGCGCCCAGTCGGTCCGAAGCCGATCCCCGGTCCCGGCTCATCCTTTGGTGAATTCGAAAGAGATCCTCCAGGCACGCCGGTCGCTTCAATCGTATCCCGTTCAATTTTTCAGCATCGTTTCCAGTGGTAAGAAGCTCGAACGATCGGAGATCGAGTCCGTCGCCGGTGCAATGCATCAGGCGTCCGGTGAATCACCACGATGGTGCGCCTCGTTGGGGTGTCTCGCGGAAGCCGATTTGCGAAGATTGCAGCAGGCCGGCATGGTGCGCTATCACCACAACCTGGAAGTCGCCGAAAGCTATTTCCCGGAAGTGTGCACCACCCATACATATCGGGAACGTCTCGATACGGTACGTCGGGCGAAGCAACTCGGTTTGCAAATCTGTTGCGGGGGGATCTTCGGTGTCGGGGAGTCGCCCGAGCAACGGCTGGAACTCGCGACGGCACTGGTCCGGGAGGAGGTCGATTCGATTCCCTTGAATTTCCTAATTCCCCTCCCCGGAACCCCAATGGAGAACCGCCTTCCCTTGTCGCCGCAAGAGGCACTTGCCATTCTGACGATGTTTCGATTGATTCATCCGAAAGCGGAAATTCGTGTGGCCGGAGGACGCGAACTGCTGGGGCCGTGGCAGTCATATCTGTTTCAAGCGGGCGCCAACGGCATGATGGTCGGCGATCTGTTGACCGTCGAGGGAAAACAAATCGAAGAAGACCTCCGCATGCTCCGAGAAGCGGAGATGCAGGCCGATCGTTCCCGTGATGGAACGTCGCATCCATCGTGAACCGAGTCGATCCATTGGAAAGAACGGGCCCCCCGGGCGTCGATCCTGGATCCCGAGGGCGACGATTTTTCGCCCATGAATCATTCCTCACATCGCCTGAGATATTCCGGATGTTTTTTTTCGTTTCGGCGTTCCGGTCCTATCTTTTCCGACTTGCCGAAGAAGTCGTTGCGGGAAACAATCAAGTAGCCGGGTCGTATCACGTGGTTGATCAATGCACCGATCGACCTAATAGACCGTCACCCATTTTTTTCTGAACCACCGAATCCCATTTGGACCGAATCATGGCTGCTCTGATGATCGATTTTTTTTACAAGTTATGGCATGTCTCTTTGGAGATGGCGCCTTTTCTCATCTTCGGATTTGTCTTCGCCGGTTTTCTCTCCGTGCTCATGCCCACCCGTTGGGTCCAGCGACACTTGGCCGGTCGAGGGACATTTCCGGTCTTCAAGGCAGCACTGATCGGAATCCCCCTGCCTCTGTGTTCCTGCGGGGTGATCCCTGTTTCAGCGGGGTTGCGTCGACAGGGGGCGAGCCGATCGTCGGTCCTTTCCTTTTTGATTTCCACGCCCCAAACCGGCATCGACAGCATCCTGGTCACCGGTGGCATGCTTGGCTGGTTCTTCGCGTTCTATCGGACATTCTTGGCGTTGGTCAGCGGTTTCGTGGCAGGCATCCTCGGGACGTTTCTACGCCTTGACGTCGAAAGAGACCAAGCTGAGGCAGAAATGGAACCTTTCCCGGAAGGCTCGGACAAATGCTGTTGCGGAGAAAACGAGGAGGAAGAGGCCGGTGCGGACAAAAAGACGGCTCCCGAGCCCCAGCTGTCCTGTTGTCGCCCGGAGGAGCCCACCGCGGACTGCTGCTCGACGGAAGCTTTGCCCCCGTCCTCGGATGGTTGCGAGCGGGAGTCGGAAATGACGCTGCCGGATGAGAACCCGGGGGGGCTCCGAGCGGTGATCCGGAAAATGCTGCGTTTCTCCTTCGTACAGATTCCCAACGACCTGGCCGGCTCCCTGATTTTCGGGCTCGTGGCCTCCGCCCTGGTCGCCGCGCTGGTTCCCGATGATTATTTCCAGAATCGCTTGGGAAATCTAGCCGAAGGAGGAATCCTCGGGATGTTGTTGATGGTGGTGATCTCCGTGCCGCTTTATGTCTGCGCGACCGCCTCGGTACCACTGGCCGCCGTCCTGCTGCAGAAAGGCATTTCCGCCGGCATGGTGTTAGTGTTTCTCATGAGTGGCCCGGCGACCAATGCCGCCACCATTTCGACGGTGATGACGGTGCTAGGACGAAAGGCCGTCGTCATCTACTTGGTCTCGATCATCGGAATTGCGATCCTCGCGGGAAAAATGCTAGATATGTTCTATCAGACAACGAACCTCGCGCCGGGCTCCCTTTCAGTCGAGATAATCCCCTGGTCGATAAAATTTCCTTCGGCTCTATTGCTCTTCGGCATGATCCTCTTCGGGTTATGGAATCGACGAGGATCTTCGAGAAACGAACCACAAGAGAAGAAACCATGCTGCAAATAGCAAGGAGCTTCGTCGAGAACATGGTCGGTTTGCATGATCCAAAAAAGAGATTCATCTGAATGGCCGTACCGACGCGGCCTGTGGTGTCTTACGATGCAAGGAGCAGTTTTTGATAAAGCTCGATCGTCTTGCGTGCCATTTGCTCTAAGGTGAAGTCCTCCAATACCGATGCTTTCCCGCGGACGCCCAAGTCGGCGGTCTCTTGCGGATGGGTGAGCATGTGCCGGAGGGTCTCGACGAGTTTCTCCCGGTTGCCGGGAGGATAGAGCCTACCTCCGCCGGTCTTTTCGACGAGCTCCGGAAACACTCCGTGCTCCGGAAGAACCACCGGCGTCCCGCAGGCGAGCGACTCCAAGACCGGGAGTCCCTTGCTTTCCGGATATTGGCACGGGAGACACATCAGGTCGAGCGACGCAAGAAACTCCCATTTTTCCACCAGTGTCGGTTCGCCCACATATTCGAAGTGGTCGCCGAGGCGTTTCCGAGAGATTTCGGTTTCCAATTCCCGGAGATATCTCCATTGGCTTCGACTGAGGTAACCGCCTACTTTGAGGTCGGCCGGGGGAGGATCCTGGTTTTCGTTCAGTTCGAGCCAAGCCTCTACCAGATCGTGCAGCCCTTTCTCATGGCAGACTCTCGAAAAGAAGCCGATGGTTTTCCGGCAGTCCTTCTCTACCTCAGATTCTTGTTGTTGGACGCTTGAAGCGGCAATCCCCGGTGGAATCACGTGAATGCGTGACGGCGAACCGTTCAAATAGGAAGCCATGAAATCGGCGTAATATCGATTCAGAGCGATCAAACCGTCCAGCTCCCGAGTTCGCTCTTGGAGGACTTCTCGCGCTTGCCGACGATGGGGTTGGGGCAATTGCTCGAGGAAAAGATCCTCCCCGGTCAAGCTGCAGAGGACGGGAACGTCCAGCTCCCGGCGAATGCGTCGGGCCATGCCCACCAGCATGACATTCGACAGATGCACGACCTCCGGTTTCACCTCGGATTTCAACCAGGTGATGAGCTTCTCGAGTTCTTTCTTCTGGGCGCCCTCTTCTCCTTGAAGCATCGAAACCGTCAAGGGGCCCAATTTCGCGGGATCGGTCAAATCGCTCCATCGGCCGAGTAGGCGAAAGAGCCACGGCGAGTCGAACAGGCGGTCGAGCAGTCGAAACGGTCGACGAAAGAACGCCCACTTCTGTTGCAGGAAAACGTTCACCCCTGTGTACGCAATGTGAGCGTCGCTCATGTTTTCGTCATCGGTCCTCACCGGCGTGTAGAACGGGACCATGAGGATCTCATGACCTTGTTGTTGAACCGACTTGGCCAGAGCGTTGGCATGAAGGCAACTACCGCAGTACATGCCTCCGGCTCCTGAAACCAGATAAACGATCTTCATGATTTCACCAATGGATTCTAACGCACCTCTTCAGTCATTCTGCTCCCAGTGGAAATTATAGTCGTACCACGCAAAGGAGAGAAGTAGGAGATGGGGGTTGCCACGAGGGCAAGTCGCTCCTATAACGGAATTGCCGCGATTGGTTATGATTGCCTTCATCCCTGGGAACACAAGAAAAAGGTTCTTCTCATGAAATCATTTCGAATTCTTCCGATTGTTTTTTATGGTGCATTGTTCTCGGTGATGATCCCTTCCGTCGAATGTTTCGCTGAATCCTCGTCGAAGGCGAGGCCGAACTTTCTTCTGGTAATGACCGACGACCAGGGGTTCGCCGATTTGGGAGTTCGTGGAAATCCGGATTTGCGAACCCCTCATCTCGATCGCTTCGCAAAAAAAGGTCTCCAGATCCCCAGATTTTACTGCAGCCCCGTATGCGCTCCCACCCGGGCCTCTTTGGTGACCGGACGATATTATTATCGTTCCGGAGTGATCCACACCTCTCGAGGCGGGGCGAAGATGGCGGCCGAAAATGTAACCCTCGCCGAACGATTGCGCCGCCTCGGCTACGTGACGGGAATCTTCGGCAAGTGGCATCTCGGCGACACTTACCCGATGCGTCCCGGCGACCAGGGCTTCGATGAATCGCTTATCCACAAGTCGGGAGGGATCGGTCAGACGCCGGATCGCCCGAACGCCTATTTCAGGCCTTATCTCTGGGAAAATGGAGAACTCGCGACATCCGAGCAATACTGTACCGATGTATTCACTGATGGAGCGATCGAATTCATGAAGGCGCATCGTGATGAACCTTTCTTCCTCTACCTGCCCTACAATGCCCCGCATACCCCGCTTCAGATCGCGGATGCCTGGGTCGAACCATATCGCGAGAAAGGGTTGAACGAAACGACCGCGAGAGTCTACGGCATGATCGAGAATATCGACACCCATTTCGGGCGTCTGCTGGAGAGTCTTGATGAGCTGAAGCTCAGGCGTCGGACGGTCGTGATATTCTTCGGGGACAACGGTCCCCAGCAAAAGCGTTTTTCCGCCGGATTGCGAGGGAGAAAAGCCTCGGTCTACGAAGGAGGCATTCGTGTGGGAGCCTATTTCCAATGGCCGGGACGTTTTCCGCGAGGTAAGGTGCTGGAAGAGATCATCGCGGCCCACCTCGACATCGCTCCGACGCTCATCGAACTTGCAGGCGGCGACCCTTCCTCGGAAGCATTCCCGGTTCTCGACGGCAGAAGCCTGGTCCCCTTATTGACGGGAGAAAAGGAGAAATGGTCCGATGAGAGAACTCTTTTCTTTCAATGTCACCGGGGGCTTGTGCCGAAACAATATCAGAATTGCGCCGTGGTGACCAAACGCTATAAGATGATCGGTTATCCCGGCACGTTTTCAGACGAATCGCTTCAACCTGATTTCGAGAAACCCCATCTGGAGCTCTACGACCTTCTCACCGACCCGGGAGAGTCGCAGAATCTCGTCGGAGAGAATCAGGAGCTGGTCCGATCGCTCCGGGATCGTTACGATCGTTGGTGGGAGGATGTTCGTCGAACCCGCGCGTTCCGCCCCGGAGTGATTCACATCGGCAACGAGGCGGAAAACCCGACGGTGCTTTGTCGTTATCAGGACGGCAACTACCGAAACGGGGTACCGCATGGATGGACGGTCTGCGTGGAACGTAGCGGGACCTACCATGCTTCGATCGACCGAGGCCCATTTCAGGACGACGCCGATCTCTTCATCCGCTGGCAGGGAGAAACACTGCGAAAGCCGCTGCCGAGGGAAACCGATTCCGCTGAATTCCACCTGGAAGCCGGCTCCGGGGTGCTCGACATCTGGTTGAAGGAGCGAGGCGGCGAGCGGGTGGTCGTCGCCGACAATTCCACGACCGGTGATGTCTATCTGAGGCGATTATTTCGCTGAGTTGCTCGGTTGTGGTCGCACTCCCATTAAGGAGCGTCATTGTAGCGAAGGGGGTACATCTTCTCGCCGATGCTTCGCGCCGCCTCGATCGTTTCGGGGTAGGGAGTATCGCAGACATCGACGAAACCGATCTGGTAATTCTCGCCGTCTCCGCGACCGGTGGTGGCCTGATCGCGATACTGGAACCAGTGCGTCCCCACGATCAGTGGATTCTTCAGAGCCCCTTCGACATAAGAAAGATACGCTTTCGCACGCTCTTGTTGATCGGCCACCGGACGCAGGCCGGTATGGAACATGCCCCGATCGAGCGCCCCAAAGTGGAACTCGCCGATGATGATCGGCCGATCGACGCCTTCAGGTAAAGACATGTCGGAAATGTCGTACCGATATCGATTGAAGCTGATGATGTCGCAATAGCGGGCGGCCGCACGAACGGCGGTTTCGTTGTCGTTCGAGAAGCGACAGCCGAGATAGAGTCCGTTCGGGGCGACTTCATGGACGACCTGTTCGATCACGCGGAAATACTGATCAGCCAGGGTGGCGTAGAACGAAATCAGGTCCTCGCGCACGGCGGGATTCACCTCGGGCGTTTCCTTCTGTTCGGCCATCGCCCGCCAATCGGCATATTGCGTTTCCCATGCTTGATTTAAAGCATCGATACTTTGGTACTTCTCGCGGAGCTTTTCGAGCATCACCTTTTTCGCCGGTTGGCTTTCCGGGGAGGCGAGCGTTCCCAGAGCGACTTCGACCTCGTTCTTCCAAGCCAATTCGTTGTCGACGAAATAGCCCAAGCACCACGGATCCCCTACCGAATGCCCTTTCTGGCCGTTCATTCCCTTGCGGACACCTTCGGCGAATGCCGGATCGAAGGGATCGGGAAACTTTCTCCAGTAGCCGGTGGTCCCTTCAATTACCGGTGCGCGAAAAGGAATAGTGCAAGTATACGGAGTTTTCCGCCGTTCATAAATGCCCATGTCGGACCAGTTGGCGATGGTGTTCATGCCCCAGCTTCTCAATCGACGGTGGGCGAGCTCGGCGTGTATGTGGTACCAATCTTCTCCATGCTTTCGTAAAAGATTGGCTCCGTCGAAATTGTAGGTTCGATAGCTGCCTTTATCTTCGTAGTACCCGTGAGGGGCCCAAGAGCCTTTTCCGTAAAATTTTCCGAAAGGCGAATCCGCCTCGGGGAGCCCTTCGAAGTAGAATTCCCGATCGGTGATGGGCGTGGTCGCGTTGCCCACGCGGACGCAATCGATGCCATGGGACCAAAAGAGATTTCCGTCGGGATCGATGATCCACCATTTGCCGTCGACCTTTTCAACGCGAAAGAAGCCGGTACTCTCGCGTTTCGGGCCGGCCGCCCATCCGCCCCAGCGATCACGGTTTTCCGGCTCCGGATGCTTCTTCAAATCGTCGAGTTCTTCTTCATGACGCTTGCGTAGATCTGCGGGCGATTTCACCTTCCCGGGCCAATCCTTGTGTTGGTACTGTCCCAGAGAGTCGATCATCGGGAAGAAATCGTCATCGAGTTTTGCGGCGAGCGTTTGCCGGGAGTGCGGTTGCTTCAGGCGAAAGTCATCGATCAGGAAATCGTGTTCGACCTCCGGTTGGCTGACAAACACCAAAAGCCGGGTCACCTTTTCGGGATGGAGTAATCCCTGCCGGCTCCGATAACCACCGGGATACCCTCTCATGCCGAAGAAGACCTCCTCGTAAGCTCCCGGCAGACGCCAAAAAATCGGGCTCTCTACCGTTTTCGTTTCACCGGGCGCAATCACCTCGGAAACCGTCTGCTCGCTACCATCGTGCGTCGAGGTGTCGATCCGCACATGCACACGCACGGGCCGCTTGCCTCGATTCTTCACCTCGAATTGGAATCGGTTGTGCCCGGAAAAGTCCCATCCTCCATCCGGCGCAAACAGCGTGATGCCCGGCCACCGCTCTTGAGTTCCCGTCTTGAGTTGCAACCACGTACGGCCGCTGGAATCTCGCGATAAAGATGCAGCGGCATCGCGCTGGGGCATGTCGGAGAGGTCGAAATCCTGCTGGAAATCGAGAATCATCTCGCACGTTTCTTCCGCCATGACGCAATGGGGGAAAACCATTGCCGCAAAAAAAAGGATCATCAGTGAGATTGGCCGGATCAGATTCATGTTCATCCTTTCTAGAAAATACGATTTCAAAAGGCATCATTCGAAGGAGAGGTTTCCGCAACCGGAGGCCGGTGATCGGAACAGGATGTCGAGCATTGGAGACTGCTGATTATTCTACACAAAGACCGAGCCTTTTTGCAACGACCCACGAAATAGATCAATGCGAGAAGCCGGAAAAAATGGTCGTGATTCGGCCCTGACGTTCGAATCTTTTCACTGAAGTTTGCCGTTGTGTGGCTGTAATTCGGTTCCGCTTCCGTTATAATATTCGCCCGGAGAAGGTGGGGGAAACAAGAGTTGTTTTTCCATCTTCATTATGAAACCAGGAAGATGACACGAATAGGATCGTCATGAAAGAGGGAGCCGGACCATGCAAAATGATTGCACCAGACGGAAGTTCATGAAAGCCGCGGGAACGGGGGTGGCCGCGACGGCGGCGCTGGTTTCGGGAGTCCAGTCCGCACCGGCCGATTCGCCCGAAGGAAAAAAGAAGATCATCGGGATTGCCACCAGTTTGCGAAAGGGAAAGACGACCGCCCAATCGGTCGAGCTGATTTTGGATTCCGCTTGCGCTGCTGCGCCGACTAGGTTCGAATCGGAACTGATCGACTTGGCCGAGATGGCGATTCCGGCGGGACCGGCTGCCGGAATTCCACTGGCCGAGGGAGAAAAGGACGACTTCCCGGCGATCGCCGATCAATTGCTCCGCCCGGAGGTCGCGGCCATCGTCATTGGTTCTCCGGTCTATTTCGCCAATATGAGTTCGCTCTGCAAGGCGTTTCTGGAACGGTGTATCGTCTTCCGCAAACAGGGGTTTGCCTTGAAAAACAAGGTCGCGGGCGTTGTCTCCGTCGGCGGAGCGCGCAACGGAGGACAAATCTTGACGATTCGGTCGATCCAGTCCGTGTTGATGACGCATCAAATGCTCATGGCGGGGGACGCTCCCCCGACGGCTCATTTCGGAGCGACGCTCTGGAACCAGGACGATGATATCACGCAGGATGAATTCGGAATAAAAACCGCCGAGAATCTCGGAACTCGAATTTCCGAACTGGCCTTGCTCGGAGGCGATCACAACGACTAAAGACGTCTGAAGACAACGGTGGTTGAGGGAATTCCCGGCGAATCGGGGGAATCATGTATGGTGGATAGGTTCCCCATCGACGCTTACCAACATTGAATGGAGTGACACGCAATGAAAGGTTTACTTAATACAGATTTCCGTCGGCGAAGGAGCTTATCGATCCGGAGCCTTTTGTGTTTTTTCGTACTCTCGTGTGCCGTCTTCGGCGGACGCTTGATGGCCCAGGAGGTTGCGGAGGGACCCGAGCCGATCAAGATTGAACGCAAAGGAGGGAAACCGACGATTCCGGAGGTTCCCCGCGATGAAGTGATCTGCTTCGCGCTGTACACCGTGGAGGAGGGTATCCTGAAGCTCAGCGCTCAGCTCTATCCGCTGAAGGACGGGGAAAGTCGCGAAGTTTCCCTACGGATCCAAGAGAATGGCCAATGGAAGACCATCGACCAAGCCAAAGTGGATGAGGTGGGGTGGATGACGACTTTCCGAGTGGAGGACTGGGATGCAGCCCGGAGTGTGCCGTATCGATTGACGCATCCCGGCGGGGCGTCTTTCGAGGGGCTCATCCGGAGAGATCCGGTCGACCAGGAAGAGATCGTCGTCGCGGCGTTCACCGGCAATTCAAACTCCGACCGATCGATGCGCCCGGACATCGTCAAGAATATCAAAACGCTCGATCCTGATCTTTTGTTTTTTTCCGGCGACCAGAGTTACGATCACCGTAACCATTTGGCCGCATGGCTTCTGTTTGGTCGTCAGTTTGGGGAAATCATCAAGGATCGTCCGACGATTACCATTCCCGACGACCACGATGTCGGGCAGGGAAATCTCTGGGGAGAAGGCGGAAAGGTCTCGAAGTTGGGAGGTGGCGCCGACGGAGGCTACATCATGCCGCCCGACTACGTGAACATGGTGCAACGGGCGCAGACGGCGCATCTGCCGGACCCGTACGATCCGCGGCCCATCAAACAGGGGATCACCGTTTATTACACTTCGCTGAATGTAGGCGGGGTGGATTTCGCCATCATCGAGGACCGCAAATTCAAGACCGGCCCGGCGGGCTTGATTCCGCAGCAAGGGCCGCGACCGGACCATATCAACGATCCTACGTACGATCGCGAGTCGGTCGACGTTCCGGAAGCGCGACTCTTGGGAGAGCGGCAACTCTATTTCCTGCATGAGTGGGGAAAAGATTGGAAGAACACTCAGATGAAGGCGGTGCTGTCCCAGACGATCTTCGCCGGGGGAGCCCATATTCATGGGGGGCACAAAGGACGTCTTTTGGCCGATCTCGACTCGAACGGTTGGCCGCAGTCGGGCCGGAATCGGGCCCTCGAAGAGATTCGCCGTTGCTTCGCGATGCATATCGCCGGCGACCAACACTTGGCAACCGTCATTCATCACGGCGTGAACAGTTGGGAAGACGCCATCTACTCCTTCTGTGTGCCCTCCATCGTCAACTACTACGGACGTTGGTGGTGGCCGCTGGAGGACCCGATGAAGCATGATCCGGAGAATCCGCTGCCGTTCACCGGGCGATTCTACGACGGCTTGGGAAACAAACTGACCATGCATGCCTATGCCAATCCTACCACCGAGAACCACAATGCCGCCGGATTCGGCCTGGTGCGGTTCCATAAACCGAGCCGCAAAATCAAAATCGAATGCTGGCCCCGACATGTCGATGTGACGGATCCGGAGGAGAAGCAATTCTCCGGCTGGCCGGTTGTGATCGAGCAGCAGGAGAACTATGCCCGCGAGCCGCTGGCATTTCTTCCAAAACTAATCGTTCGCGGGATGAAGGATCCGGTCGTGCAGGTCTACGATGAGTATCTCCGAGAGGTGGTCTACACGATTCGAATTCGCGGGAACGAGTGGCGTCCGAAAGTCTTCAAGGAAGGAACCTATTCGATCCGCGTTGGCGAAGGCGATGATATCCACCTTATCAAGGGAGTGGACTCGGTGCCGGAAGAGGACGATGCGAAGGTGGTCGTCGAATTCTAAAAAAAGCATTTTGTGAAGGGTCCCACGACCGAGGACCCTGTGTTCGTCACCGAATACAGGGTCCTTTTTTTGATCCATGTGCATCCGTGGTTGCCCGGTTAGAGCACCGGAAGACTGCTGGAAATCGTCCGCTCCTGCCGAGTTTGTTCGAAGGCGGCTCGGAGGATGGCGATATCGTCCTCGGTCTGTTCGATGTTTCGCCGGCGGAACATGCGCTGTTGCATGGCGATGGCGGCATCGATCGAGCACTCCGTGATTTGGCCGAACGATTTGGCGTAATTGGTGAAGCTGGCGACGTTTTGCCCGATATAGCCGTAGAGCAGGCTGTTCGTGCCGATGATTTTGCCCGTAAAGATGCTCGTGTTGATCGCCGATTTGGAGTAGTCGCCGATGACGCAGCCGAAGAATTGCAGCCCGGTGTCGACCCGTCGGTCGTTCAGTTCTACTCGAATCTTTCCATAGGAGTTTTTCAGATCGCTGTTGCTGGTGCCGGCTCCGAGATTGACCCACGATCCGACGTACGCGTGTCCCAGGAATCCGTGATGCTGTTTGTTTGTATATGATTCGATCACGCTTGCTTCGACTTCCCCGCCGATCTTGCAGGTCCGCCCGATCGACGTGAACTCCTTGATGCTCGACTGTTCGGTGATGCGGGAATGGGGAGCGATGTAGACCGGACCCTGGAGATAATTGAAATCCGTGATCTTCACATCGTCGTCGAGCACGATCGGTCCCTCTTCCGTATGAAAAACGACGTACTGGCCGATCGTGACGTCCTTGCCCACAAAAACACCGTCCTGTATTTCCCGATAATTCCCCTGGGCGATTCGGGCCGATAGGTTATCGGGAAATGTTTCATAAAGCATCGGTACGATATGGAAGGGATAATCGATCGTGGCAAATTTCGATTCGCGCAGAGGGAGTCCTAGTCCCAGCAGCCAGGAGGAGATGTCGTTCGTCCCCAGTTCCGGAACATCGATATCCGGATGAACCACCGCGACGGCGATCCTCTGGTCCGAAGTCATCATCATGTTCTCGCCTTTTTCGAGCAATTCCTGCAGGGGAGATACGTACTGGACATCCGGCCAAAGCGAGGCGTTCACCAGCAACGTAGGCGCATCGGGGAGCATCGGGGCTTTTGCGTACTTCTTATCGACCAGTGAAGCAAGGTAATCGCGCGCGACGTAACGTGTCGGCAGGTCGAAATGCTCCTGAATGATTTCGTCCAACCGGTATCCCGCGGCTCCCGTGACCGAAAAGGCAGGGCGAGTGAGGGTGATCGGCCGAGCTTGGTCGACGTGGTGATCTTCAAAAACGACAATATTTCCTCGTGTCATGGTTCCATTCCTGGTCTGGGGAGAAGGGATGATCCGGTCTATTCAACCGTGACGCTCTTGGCGAGGTTTCTCGGGTGGTCGACGTCGCAACCTCGGAGCACGGCGATGTGATAGGCGAGCAATTGAAGCGGAATCGCCGCGAGGATCGGCATCAGGGGATCCAAAGTCGTTGGGATATATACGGTGTGTTCGGCCAAACGGGAAATCGAGGTATTGCCTTCTCGAGCCAGGGCGATGATCTTCCCCCCCCGAGCTCTGATCTCTTCGACGTTGGAGACCATTTTTTCCAGGATCGATTCCTGGGTGGCCAACACCACCGTGGGCATGTCCTGGTCGATCAATGCGATCGGCCCGTGCTTCAGTTCCGCGGCCGGAATCCCTTCGGCGTGGATGTAGGAGATTTCCTTCAGCTTCAAGGCTCCTTCAAGGGCCAAAGGATATTCGAACAGGCGACCTATATACAAAAAGTTCTCTGCATTCTTGTACATTCCTGCAAGTTGTCTGACTTGCTCATTGCACTGGAGGAGATCCTCCGCTTGTCGGGGAAGGTTCTCCATGGCGTCGAGAAAACGAATCGCATCGTGAAGCGGCATGCCGCGCATCCGTCCGAGGTGGACCGCCAAGAGCGAGAGGACAACCAGTTGACTGGTGAACGCCTTGGTCGATGCGACGCCGATTTCCGGGCCGGCGTGTAAATAAACCCCCTGGCCGCATTCTCGGGCGATCGTCGAGCCGACGACATTGCAGATCCCCATGGTCACGGCACCTTGCAACTGGGCCTCCCGAATACCGGCGAGCGTGTCGGCCGTTTCTCCCGACTGGCTGATCGCCACCACGAGCGTCTCCGGTTCCAATACCGGATCGGCGTACCGGAACTCCGCGGCATAGTGGACCTCCGTGGGAATGCGCGCAAAATGCTCGATCAGGTATTTTCCGACCAGTCCGGCGTGCCAAGACGTTCCGCAAGCAAGAATGCGGCATCGCTTGATGTCGCGAAGGAGTTGGTTGTCGACGCCGCCGAGCTTGGCCGTCCCTTCGCTTCGCACGATGCGCCCGCGGAATGCGTTGTGGATCGTCTCCGGCTGCTCGTGGATCTCCTTGAGCATGAAATGCTCGTAGCCGCCGCGTTCGATCGCGGGGAGATCGAACGTGATTTGCTGCACGGTCTTGTTGATCGGTGTGGCGTGGATGTCGTGCGTTTGGTAATTGTCGGCGCTCAAAATGGCCGCGTCGCCGTCGTCCAGGTAGATCACTCGATTCGTGTAGGATACGATCGCCGCCGGGTCGCTGGCCACCATCATCTCATGATCGCCCACGCCCACCACCATCGGGCTTCCCTTCCGGGCAACCATAAGCTGATCGGGGGTGTCGCTGTCGATCGCCACCACACCGTAGGCACCTTCGAGGAGCTTCAGCGTGCTCAAGAATGCTTCCTGGAAGGACATCCCGCTGTCGAGAAACTCGCTGATCCAATGAACAATCACCTCGCTGTCGGTTTCCGAGGAAATGTGATGCCCCTTTTCGATGAGTTGTTCCTTCAACGCGACGTAATTCTCTATGATGCCATTATGAACAATGGCCAGCCTGCCGTCTCGGGCAATGTGGGGATGGGCATTCTCCAGGTTGGGGGAACCGTGGGTCGCCCAACGGGTATGCGAGATCCCGCCCCAAAACGGCCCTTTTTGTACGGGAATATCTTCTTCCATGGCGTTGGAAATCCGTCCGACATCTTTATGAACAGCCAGAGGTCCGCTACCCGCCATTCCGATTCCCCAAGAATCATACCCGCGATATTCCAAACGACGAAGACTCTCGATAAACAATTGCGGGGACGTATGACTTCCGACGTAGCCGAAAATACCACACATGATGGTCTCTCCTTAGAAAGGGATAACAGCCCTTGAAAATGAGGGCTTGGGCGGCAGGTCGATCGTTCTGTTCCAATAAACGACGCTTCCCTAGATGCTTCTAGGATAAAATAGGATTTTTCGCTTATGACAATGCCATGAAGTTGTAAAAATATAGCACACATTCCCGAAAATGGCAGGCTTCAGAGAATACTTTCCCCCTGAAATGGGAGGTGCATTGCAAATAATCCGAAAAAACGACTTCAAGCACAGAACACGCGCGACCGTTAATCTAGATCGTCATGCACCTCGAGATGCATTCGGCTTCTCGGGAGCGAGTTGGGACGGCGGGAGGCCCCGGAGCCGAGGATCGATACCGCCGAATCCAGCGACCAGTCTCTTCAGGCTTCGATCGCGAGTTCGCTTGCGAAAGAAACATCGCTTGACGAGTGGTGACGGCGTGAGATCATCAACGTGCTTTTTCCATCTGCCAGCGGTCCTCTTTTTCGAGGACCGAGCGGGGACCGTCGCCTTGAAGCCATTCTTTTGCCTCGGGATTGTCGCGGAGATAGGTGTCCCAAAAAGCGGTGGAAAGGGCAAGGACGGCGCGGTGGTGATTCGGGTTGCGTTCGATCTGATCGCCGTGAAGTGATCTATCGGAGAAGGCGGAGTGTTCGGCGTCTTGGAGGACGAGTTCGTATTTGTCGATCGTCTCGGGGAGATTGGGATAGACGCCCATCCTCGAGGAGAGATCCGCGCCGCCGATCGGAGCGAAATCGCGTGTTCCGGTCATGAGCATCCAAGGAATGGTCACCGAGCCGAACGCCGTGGCGGCCCCGCCTCTTCGAGGTGTGCTGGGGCTGAAGGCGATTGCGGCATCGATCCGGTCATCGGTGAATCGTCTTCCGGCCGATCTTCCAAAACCGGTCGCCTGACCGCTGACGGCCTGGGTCGTGACCGCTCCGAAAGAATGCCCGGACATGCCGAGCTGGTCCAGGTCGAGCCTTTTTGCGAGCCAATGTCCCTCTTCGGTATTCCACTTTTCGAGCGCATCGATCACCGCGGGGACATCCCGCACGCGGAGTAGGAAGTTCCGCCCGGAGGCCGCTTTTTCCATGGCTCTCATTCTTCCGGAAAGGGGTTGGTTTTTCCAAACCATGTGGTCGCTGCCGGGATGCTGCAGGAAGACCGCCACGTAGCCCCTGCCGGCCCAGTGCTTGCCGAGATAGGAACATCCGGCCCGACTGCCGCCGAGTCCGTGACTAAACATGACAACAGGTTGCGGTTCCCCCGTCTCGGGGAGATAGAGGCGTATCGGGATTTCCCGACTTCGTGCAGGATTTTCGACGCTCATGTCCTTGATGGTCACCTCTCCGTTCTCAGAGAGGGCGAGAGGGTCGTAATCTTCCGCCGGGGCCTTGATGACGAAAACGGCGAACAGCAGGAACCCAAACGGCAGAAAAAAGCTGAATCGAAGTTTCATAGGTGGTCTCTCCTGGGAAGTGAATGATCAATCGCGGGGCGAATCGCATGCCTTTCGAGGAGGTGGCGGTGCGAGCGAGAACCATCTCTCTATCATGATTCAACATCCAGGGGAAGGAAAGGTTCCGCGAAGGGGACCGCTCATATTCAATGAATACCTCACTCGTATCCCTCATATCTTTCCCGGGACATAAGAAAGCGGTATAATATTGAGCGTCGAATCGATAGTGAACCCCTGGCGAACAGCGAGAGTCAGGCCTCACGGGCGTCACTGCATGAACCGAGGGACCACTATTGATGCGAACATGAATAACTCTGATGAATGGGGAATCGCGTGATCGGTTTTTCCGAGGAAAGGCTATTTGTAGATGGCATTGAGGCCGAACTTTCCCCACGGCCTGTTTTCCTGCGAATCCAGCAGTACATCCCCTTTGCAGAATGAATGCGAAACATCACACTGTATTTGAAATGAGGTCCAGCGCATTTTTTTCTGTTTTTTTGAAGTAGACAACCATTTAGGAGGAAACACATGAATCGACGGCAATTTATCGGAACCGGACTTGCGGCCGGATCGCTTGCAGCCGCGGGCTCTCTCTCCACCGCTCAGGCCCAAAACCAAAAACCGAATCGGAAATTCGGTCGATTTCACTTGAAATATGCCCCTCATTTCGGGATGTTCCAAGCGATCACGGGACCGGACAAAGTCGACCAACTGAAGTTCATCGCCGATCAAGGATTCGTCGCGCTGGAAGATAACGGCATGATGGGACGCCCGGTCGACGAACAGGAGAAGCTCGCCAAGGCGATGACCGGTTTGGGGATCGAGATGGGGGTGTTCGTCGCCTACAAGGACTTCGCCAATCCGACTCTTTCCTCAGGCGACAAAAATGAACGCGAAAAAGCGGTCGCCGAAATGAAAAAAGCGGTCGAGTGTGCCAAGCGGGTCAACGCGAAGTGGTGCACCGTGGTTCCCGGTTGCATCCACCCGAAACTGCATATGGATTACCAGACAGCCAACGTCATCGAAGCGCTGAAGCAGATGGCCGAGGTTTGCGAGCAGTCCGGACTGGTCATGGTTCTCGAACCTTTGAACCATCATACCAATCATCCCGGCCTCTTTTTGACTCGAGTGCCGCAGGGATATCTCATCTGCAAAAGCGTTGATAGCCCTTCCTGCAAGATTCTCGACGATCTGTACCACCAACAGATTACCGAAGGCAACCTGATTCCGAATATGGACATGGCGTGGAGTGAGATCGCCTACTTCCAGGTCGGCGACAACCCCGGCAGGAAGGAGCCGACCACCGGCGAGATCAACTACAAGAATATCTTCAAGCATCTCTACCAGCGGGGATACACCGGTATCGTCGGCATGGAACACGGCAACAGCCAACGCGGCGAAGAAGGCGCCATGGCTGTGATCGAAGCCTATCAGAAGTGCGACGACTTCGAGGTCTGACTTCCTTTTTTTTCGTTGACCGGAGTCGGTTTGATCGAAATGGGCGTCCTCCGAGGTTCATCGCGCCGGGGGACGCCGCTCATTTGCCGAGGCTGACAACTCCTATGTCTCGACCACGAAGAGATCTTTCTTCGTTCCGGTCAAGGAGACTCCCCCTGCAGGAGTCACTCGAAACGTGTTTTCGAGACCGACCAACCCGATGCCGGCCATCCCCTTTTTCGGCTCGACCGCCAGAACCATATTCTCCTTTAGTGGTTCTTCGAATCCCTCGGCGACAACGGGATACTCGTCGAAGTGCAGACCGACGCCGTGACCGAGGAAGCGGACTTGCTGGGACTGAAACCCCATGAAGTCTTCGAGGAATGCATCGTCGAGCGAATCGAGAATCGATCGATAGATCTCCGAAGGGATCGCTCCGGGACGCATGCGCTCGGCGATCTCGTGTTCGATTTCTACGCAACGGTTGTATACATCTTGAACCGCTTGCGACGGAACGGCGCCGAATGAATACACCCCGGTCTTGTCGGTGTGATATCCTTCGAAACCGCTGGCGATATCGACGAAAACCAAGTCTCCTCGCCGGAGCCGGCGATGCGGACTTCCAAGAAAAGGAACGGCGGCACACTGGCCCAAAGCCCCGTCCGGCCCGTCGAATCCGGTCGCCGGAAGCGAGTTCTCTCCGAAGCAGACGTATCCGAGCACCATGTCGGTATCGTGCCGGTTCACGCGGGCGACACCATGACTTCCCCGGTAGAGCAATTCTCGAAAAAGATCTCCGGCCAATTCCGCCTCGCTCATGCCTTCCCGGAGCAGCCCCGGCAGCACTTCCTCCATCACCTCGGCGTGGATGGCCCCCGAGCGAGCCATCCGCTCCATCTCATACCCGCTTTTGACGGCGCGGAGCGAAAAAAGGAGTGGATCGAGAGGAAGTACCTTTTCGAAATGGAAATACTTGTCGATCCCCTGGAATAAGGCCAGAGGCAGCGATTGCGTCTCAAGGAGGACCGTTTTGGGGGAATCTTCCAGCCATCGGGCGATTTCCCGGAAACTCCCAACGCCTTCGATCCTCGGAAACGCCGATTCCCGTTGAGCTCGGGCCAATCCCCTTTTCACGAAAAAGACCGGCGGGCGATTCCGGGGAATCCAGATTGAACCGGAAACGATCGTTCCGGTCAAGTAATATTGGGAGACCTTCCGCGTCACCACGGCCAGCTCCCAATGGGGGTGTTGCTGCGTCAGCAGGTCGGTTAGTCGCTGGAATCGACCTTCTAATTCTTCGGCCGGGATCGACGACAAAACACCCTCGCAATCATGTGCAGGAAGATCGGGAATCGTTGAGGCAAGCGGACCACCACGCCGGCCGATTTGACCAACGAACTGTTATTTGACGACGAAATTGACCATTCGCCCGGGGATGACGATCGTCTTGACGATCTTCTTGCCTTCGGTGATCGCCACGATTTTTTCGTCCTGAATCGCCGCCTTTTCAAGGGTGTCCTTGTCGCAATCGGCCGGGACTTCGACTTTCGCACGCAGCTTGCCGTTCACCTGGACGGGGATCGTCAGCGTCGATTCCTGAATCGCCTCCTCCCGGAATTTCGGCCAGGCCTCGCCGGCCAACGTCTTTTCGCCGCCGAGAACTTCCCAGAGCTCTTCACAGAGATGCGGAGCATAAGGGGAGAGGAGCAGAACGAACTGCTTCATCGCATCCCGCGGCCGCACCTTTTGTTTCAGGAAGAAGTTGGTGAACTCCATCATCCTGGCGATCGCCGTGTTGAACGCCAACGATTCCAGGTCTTCGGTCACCGCCTTGATCGTCTTGTGGAGCATCCGGTCCTGCTCTTCGGTCGGAGCTTTCTCTTGGACCGCCGGATGGAGCGTCAATGAGTCGGCCTGCTCGTCGATGATCATCCGCCAGACGCGGTCCAGGAAGTTGCGCACTCCACTGACTCCGTCCATGCTCCAGGGTTTCACCGCTTCGAGCGGGCCCATGAACATTTCGTACAACCGCAGCGCATCGGCGCCGTATTCCCGGACCACATCGTCGGGATTGACCACATTCCCCCGGCTTTTCGACATCTTGTAGGCTCGGCTGTCGATGCGGATCTCGGGGGCGTCGGCGAGGACGAATCCTTCCCCTTTCTTCTCGACCCGGTCCTTTTCCAGGCGGACCGGTTCCAACGGAACGGTCGGCGATTCCGTCAGGACGGGATTACCTTCCTCCCCCGTGGTGACCTTCTCGGCGGAGATCCAGTCTCCTTCTTCGTTTCGGTAGCCGGTGAACTCCATTTCGCCGAGGATCATTCCTTGGTTGACCAGTTTCTGGAACGGCTCCGGCGTGGAAACGTACGCCCGATCGTACAGCACCTTGTGCCAAAATCGGGCGTACAGCAGATGGAGCACGGCGTGTTCGGCACCGCCGACGTAGAGGTCGACGGGCATCCAAGCTTTTTCAATCTCCGGGTCGACCATTTGGCGATCGTTTCGGGGATCGAGATACCGGAGATAGTACCAGCAGGATCCGGCCCACTGGGGCATGGAGTTCGTCTCCCTCTTGTACCGTTTGCCGTCGAGCTCGACGAAAAGCCAATCTTCGGGCGCGGCTTCCAACGGTGGTTCCGGCGAGTTGTGCGTGGCTTGGAACTTCATCTTTTCCGGAAGATCGACCGGCAAATCCTCCGGCTCCAGTGCTCGCGTACGGCCGGTCATCTTTCCTTTTTCGTCGACTTCGTGGAGAATCGGGAACGGTTCGCCCCAGAAATGTTGACGACTGAACAACCAGTCGCGGAGTTTGTAATTGACCGCTTGACGCCCGAGGCCATCGGACTCCATCGCATCGATAATCCGTTTTTTGAACTCGGGCGTGGCGAGGCCGTCGTAGGGACCGCTGTTGATTGCTACGCCGTTGCCGGTGAACGCCTTCTTCGCTTGAAGCACACTCTTGCGTTCCTGCTCGGACAATTCTTGGGCGGACTCCGGATCGACCACCGGGACGATCGGCAGACCGAATTCGACGGCGAACTCGAAGTCGCGCGTATCGTGGGCCGGCACGGCCATGATCGCTCCCGTCCCGTAACTGATGAGCACGTAATCGGCGATCCAGATCGGAATCGGCTTGCCGTTGACGGGGTTGATCGCGTAGGATCCGGTGAAGATGCCCGTCTTCTCCTTGGCCAGGTCGGTTCGGTCGAGATCGCTTTTCCGAGTAGCGTTTTCACAGTATTTTCGCACGGCATCCCGCTGCTCGGTCGTGGTCAACCGCTCGACGAACGGGTGCTCCGGCGCCAGCACCATGTACGTGGCGCCGAAGAGAGTGTCGGGCCGCGTTGTGTAGATGCGCAAAACCTCCTCACCCGGTTTTCGAGGGAAGCCCTTTCGGTCGTTCCGCCATGCTTGGAAGGTCTCTCGATCGGGGGCGCCGGCCTCTTGCCGGTTGGGAGAGCCGATGAAGAAATCGACTTCCGCGCCGGTGCTTCGGCCGATCCAATTCTTTTGAAGCAACTTGATGCTCTCCGACCAATCGAGCGTTTCGAGGTCCTTTTCCAATCGATCGGCGTAAGCCGTGATGCGGAGCATCCATTGGCGGAGAGGGATCCGCACGACCGGGTGCCCACCACGTTCACTCACACCACCGATCACCTCTTCGTTGGCCAGCACCGTGCCCAACTCGGGACACCAGTTCACCGGCGCCTCGACCTGGTAGGCCAACCGATGTTCATCCCGATAATTTTCGACCGCCTTTTCACCCTCCTGTTGAATCTCCTGTGGAATCGGCAACTCCTCGATGGGGCGTCCCCGCTGCTGTTCCGTGTCGTACCAAGTGTTGTAGATCAACAGAAAAATGAACTGGGTCCAGCGGAAGTAATCCACGTCGGTCGTGGCGACTTCCCGATTCCAGTCGTAGCTGAAACCGAGCATCTTCAGTTGTCGGCGGAAATTGTCGATGTTCTTCTCGGTCGTTTCACGGGGATGGGTTCCCGTCTTTTTGGCGTGCTGCTCGGCGGGCAGTCCGAAGGCGTCCCAGCCCATCGGGTGCATGACGCTCACTCCCTGCATGCGTCGGTAGCGGGAAACGATATCGGTCGCGGTGTACCCTTCCGGATGGCCCACATGCAAACCGTTCCCACTCGGATATGGAAACATATCGAGCACGTACATTTTCTCTTTTTCCGGAAGACGCGGCGCGGCAAATGTTTGATGCGTTTCCCAATATTGCTGCCACTTCGGTTCAAGAACGGCCGGATTGTACCTGGTCATGCTGGAGAAACTCCCTTTCTGAAACATCAAAATGATCCTTCATTCTAATGTCTTTGAGGGGGCGGGGTAAAGGGGGCCGAGCGCAAGGAATTGCGGTCGCTCGCGGGAAAGAGGTCGCCATCATCGGCAAAGTGAGGAGCGCTCGTCGGAAAAGAATGTCCGACTGTCCCGGAAACATCGAACGCGAAGAGCATTGCTTATAGGCCGAGTTTTTCGATGCTCGAGACCAGTTTGCGAATGTCGACGGGCTTGACCAAGTAGTCGTCGCAACCGGCCGTGATGCAGTTGACCACGGTGTCGCGTTCGCAATTCGCGGTGACCATGATGACCTTGGCGTGGGGCTGATAGATGGGGTCGGAATAGCGCTGTTCGAGTTCGCGAATGCGGAACATCACTTCATCGCCACTGATGTCCTCCATCCCGACATCGAGACAGATCAGGTCGAACGGTTCCTTGTTCCGTAAGCTTTCGCCGACCGAGCGGAGGGCATCGCAGCCGCTTTCGACGGAGGCGCACGTGCCGAATTCTTCCATCAGACGGACCATTTTTTTCCGGCTTACCAATTCATCGTCGACGACGAGAATTCGTAATTTGTTGTTGGCATCCTGAATCATTGCTATATGACCTCTGCAGCACTAATCTCGAAGCATCCGTCGAAAACCGACCAGCAGGGATGGTTCCGCCTCGTATTGCAAGCTCTTTCATCATCGACTTGACGAAAAAAATCGAAGATTTCACACAAAAAACGCCCCTATCGCATAGAAAAAAACACCCGTTGTCATCTGTCATTCGGTAGGAAACGGTTTCTGTCTTCAAGCGGTCAAGCTCCCCTCTGAAAAAATGGCCGGAACCGCAATTCCCCACGCCCCTGGCAAAACGAAGGGGGCCTTTTTTCGTGTTCTTTCGCCCGGAAAGAAAGGCGAAGGGAGTGTGTTTCCCTTGTTCATTTTTGATCTTTTTTTTGATCTTTTTGAACTTGGGTAAACAATCCTTTCGTTCAGAAAGAAGAATTCAAAAAAATATACCTTATGAATCACGGAGAAAATGGAAAAGATTCTCTTTTCAGATATTTCCCCAGGAATGATGCCGTTCTGCATTTCGAACCAAAAGAGTCAGTAGTTCTAAGGGAGATACGCCGGTTATACCAAAAAAGCGGAGAATGGGAGGTTTCACGGTGGGGTCCTCCCGATTC
Organism: uncultured Planctomycetaceae bacterium; assembly: GCA_964632505.1. Lineage (GTDB taxonomy): Bacteria > Planctomycetota > Planctomycetia > Pirellulales > Thermoguttaceae > CAZWCE01. The sequence goes on from CAZWCE010000013.1 coordinate 76,280, forward strand.
AATTCGTGATCGCCGCCATCGGAATGAAATACCGCGGAAAGACTCGAAAAGTTTGATTTCCGTAGGTACTTAGGTACTTACTGGACAACCCTTTACGGAAATGATAAGCTGGAAGGCAAGTCCGACGGGCACCCACCTGTTGCTTCTAAGTATTGTTGTAATTAAGCGCCTGTTTATTCTTCAAAGGAGAGCCTACACGATGCGTTTCAAGTATGGTTATCGTTTAATCATCTGTTTATTTGTGGTATTTATTGGTTTTTCTTCTTATTCGGTTCGAGCGGAAGAATCGGCCGACTCCGTTCCCGAACATGTCGCGACCACCCCGGCACCGCGTCCGGAGTTGAATTGGTGGATGCCACGTCATGAAGAGAAGGTTGACAAAATGAAAAAACAAGATGTCGATCTTCTCATGATCGGCGATTCGATCACCCACGGCTGGGAGAACCGGGGAAAAGAAGTTTGGGAAGAATACTATGCCGCACGAAACCCTTTGAACTTCGGCTTTAGCGGAGACCGCACCGAACACGTTCTCTGGCGTCTCCAAAATGCTCCGCTCGACGCCATTGATCCCCGGGCAGCCGTCTTGATGATCGGCACCAATAACATCGGGCACGGAAGCAGCACGCCCAAGCAGGCCGCCGAGGGGATTCTGGCGATCGTCCGTCTTCTGCGGAAGCAATATCCCGAGATGGAAATCCTCGTGCTTCACGTCTTCCCCCGGGGGGCCACACCGGAGGATACGCTGCGCAAAAAGGTCGTGGAGCTCAATTCCTATCTTCCGTCGTTGCTCGGAAAGATGGAGAACGTGACGCTTTTGGATATCAATGAGGCGTTTCTCGAAGAAGACGGGACGCTGCCGAAGGAGGTCATGCCGGACTTGCTGCACCCGAACGAAAAAGGGTACGCCATTTGGGCCGAGGCGGTCGAACCGACACTCGAGAAGTTGATGGATGAGAAAGCAAGCGCCGATAAGTAGCGTTTCTTCTCATGGAACGCCTTCCTACCGCAGGATTCCAAGAGGAATGTCTTCAAGCTCCCAATCTGATCGAGACCGGGTCCTCCGCTTGGATCCCCAAGACAACGTGGCCACGGTCCTGGTTCCCCTAAAACGGGGATTCGAGCTTCGTCTGGGCGAGCGGGGACTCCGCGTCCGCGATGATATCCCCCCAGGCCATAAAGTGGCCCTCTCGTCGATCGGTACCGGTTCGAAAGTGATCAAGTACGGCTTTCCGATCGGTACGGCGATATCGGAGATCTCTCCGGGAGAGCATGTGCACGATCACAATCTCAGCAGCGATTATTTCGGCGATCCGCCGGATTCCCGGAAGTCGCTTTGAGACATTTTCAGCAGTCAGGGGCCCCCTAAACACCGATGGAATGGTAGCCGGCGTCGACGTGCAGCGTTTCCCCGGTCACGCCGTCGGAGAGGTCGCTCAACAAAAAGAGCCCCGTTTTGCCGAGTTCCTCGAAGGTGACGTTCCGCCCCAACGAGGAATGCTCCGCGTGATGGGCTTGCATTTTCTCGAAATGAGGCAGTCCGGCGGTGCTGAGTGTCCGCATGGGACCGGCGCTCAACGCATTTACGCGGATGTTCTGACGTCCCAAATCCCAGGCGATGTACCGGACGCTATGCTCCAAAGTCGCTTTGCAGACGCCCATCAGATTATAGCCGGGGATCACTTTTTCCCCTCCGAAATAGGTGACGGTGACGATCGTTCCGCCTTCGGTCATCAGCGGCGCCGCTCGCTGGCAAACGGCCACGAGACTATAGGCGCTGATTTCCATCGCTTCGAACCAACCGGCTCGGCTGGTCTGATAATAAGGATTCCGTAATTCTTGGGGGGGGGCGAACGCGATGGAATGGACCAGAAAATCGAGCCGACCGATGTTCTCGTTCACTGCTTGGAAAACCTGATCCAGGTCTTCGTCGTTCCGGACGTCGCAGGGCAGCACCAGTTTCGGATCGTGCTCTTCCACCTGCCTGCGGAGACGACGTTCGCTCGAGGGCACCGGTTTATGGGTGAAGGAGAGTTCCGCTCCTTCGGCAAAGAGAGCCTTGCTCATCGCCCAGGCGATACTCCGGTCGTTCGCCACGCCCATGATCAGTCCGTGCTTGCCGCTGAAAAGTCCCATGTAGCTTCCTCGATGTTGCTGTGATTGCCGATGATGATCGAAGGTCCTTACCGGAACGAGAGAAGAGCCGCCGGCGTCAAGGACAAAGGTCGATACGCCCCCATTATCCGGAAGATGTCGCTGCATGACAATCGGGGGAATGGTTGGAATCGGATGAAAAGCCGGAACGAAAAGGTGGGGTCGAGATTCCTCCACCTCACGGTCGGCAAATCGATGGGAGAGAATTCACCTCAATCGGAAGGCGGCCACGAAAAATCATCCCTCGAAGCCATGATCGTCTCCAGGAAGACATTCAGACGACCACAATGAGCCCCGTTGGTCATTTGCGAGGCGGAACCGAACAGCACGCCGGCCAAACGACCTTTTTCGTTGAAGATGGGCCCGCCGGAGTCGCCGAATCGGGCACCGGTCGACACCTCGAGCACCTCGTGCGGCAAATCCTTGCCCGGCGCGTAATAGGCGATCAGCCACCCCGACGATTGACGGTAGTCGCCCCGGCCATAGCCGGCAATGGTCAACGGATCTCCCAACTCGGGAACTTGTTCGGCAATCGCCACCGGTTCGACCGCCGGTCGGGCGGTCAACAGCGCGGCGAGATCCCAGGTTTTGTCGACTCCCAGTATTTCCGCCGTGGAGACGAATCCGCCGGGGAATCGAACGCGAATCGGCCCACGCACTCCTCGGACAACATGGCTGTTGGTCAGCACGACTCCATTCTTTTCGCTCACGGCGATCAGCGTTCCCGAACCGTGATAGGTGACATTCCCGCTACCGGAGGCGCTGATACGCACCACGGCCGGATGTTGCCCTTCAATCGGCTCCGGAAGCTCGGCGAGCGGCGCTTCTTTGGACCGCAACTCCTCGATCGAAATCTCCGACTCCTCACCCGGCCGAATCGTTTGATAAAGCATTCGCATTCCTGCCGGAGCCGCCGATGCCTGACGAGAGGTGGGTGAGGAAGCTCCTGGGAATCGAGAGTGAGGATGGCGGTGGGAAACGCTGCTGCTTCGATCGCGATCGTAGCCTCGCGCATGAGTCGGTGCTTCAGCGAGCACAAACGCGGCGATGAAGGCGGAAAGAAACAGCCACTTCTTCAGCGGGGGGAGGGAGGTCGTCATGGGTGTCGCGTCAACGGTGGGAGAAAGGATCCGTGGTGGGATTTGCTTGCGATATTTGCCGATAAATCTGAGGTGAGTTACTTTCTCCACTTTAATCAGAAAGAAACGCAGCGCCAACACAAAACCTTCATTTTGCTTATATTCGCAATATTGCCCGGAGCATTCAGTCCTTCAGAGGGGGGAGGATCAGCAATCTCTCACAAAGGTATCCATTGTTCTTAACTCGTGGCCACAAAAACGATTTGCAACGCCTTTGCTGAATCGCTAGAATACGCAAGTAGATTGAAGGTCATGTAGGATGAACCGTTCTTCGTTCATCCTGACTTGATTGAAAAGGTGAGATCGCCATTCGATCCGCCCGTTTTTTTTTCATTTTTTTTCTTCCATGGACTCCCGCGAAATGAACACAAGATCAATTACCTTTTTGCTTGCCACGTTCGTTGCGTTTCCCGCCTTCGCCGGAGAGATTCATTTCGACTTCGAAGGTTCCCCGGAAGGAGCCTCTCCGCAAAACCACGATCCTCTCGATGGTTGGCGCGTCGTGGAAGGTCAATTGGGAGATCTCCGTGGAAAGTTGGAGCATTTTAGGAATTCTCCCGACGTTCCATTCAATAAAGAGGGCAAGTATTATCTCACGACGTTGGACAAGAATGGCCGCTCGACCGATTCGATGCGAGGGGTGATGGAATCACCCGTCTGGCGGAACGAGGGCGAGGTCGTTTCCCTTTTGGTGGGAGGAGGAAGTCATGCGAACACGTATGTCGCCCTCTGCGACGCGGAATCAGGCGAGGAGATTTATCAGGCCCGCGGAGAGAACATCGAGAAATTCGAGCGTGTTGAGTGGAACACTTCCGACTACATGGGAAAGCGACTCTTCCTCCGGCTCTTCGATACCCATCAGGGCGGCTGGGGGCACTTGGCGATCGATGATGTTCGCGCTGAAGGCGAGATCGATGTTGAAGCCACGGAAGACCATTTCAAGCATCGATCCCTTGTCGCGAATCTTCCGATGCCGCCGAGGCCGGATCCCCAAGCGTTTGAACAGCCCGAGGTGATCGCGCAACCGATCCTTTTCGTGACGCGAAAACAATACAAACCCGACCACCACAACACCGCCACCCTCTTTCAAACCGGCGAAATCAACACGTCGAGCTTTACCGGGGGCAGTGCGTTGAAGAAGATCGATTTCTCCAAGGCAGGCCCCGATGGCGAACCGGGCGAGGTGACGACCCTGCTGGAATGCCCACAAGGGGTGATTCGCGATCCCGATGTCCATTTCGACGGCGACCGAATCCTCTTCTCCATGCGGAAGGAGATCGAAGACGATTACCACCTTTTCGAGATCGATGCCGATGGAACGAATCTACGGCAATTGACCGCCGGTTCCGGGCTGAGCGATATCGACCCGATCTATCTTCCCGACGATCGCATTCTATTCGCCAGCACGCGGGAACCGAAATACTGCATGTGCAATCGGCACATCATGTGCAACCTCTATACGATGGATGCCGACGGTGCGAACATCCAACAGATCGGGCACAGCACCCTTTTTGAAGGGCATCCGAGCCTCCTGCCCGATGGTCGCGTGCTTTATGATCGATGGGAGTACGTCGACCGGAATTTCGGCGACGCCCAGGGCTGTTGGGTGACCAATCCCGATGGTACCCAACACCTCATCTACTACGGCAACAACACCAACTCGCCGGGAGCGGTACTCGACAATCGGGCCGTCCCGAATACTTCTTGGATCATATCGACGTTCAGCTCTTGCCATGATAGGCCCTGGGGGGCGTTGGCATTGATCGATCGCTCCAAGGGGATCGACCTGCAAGAACCGGTCTTGCGAACCTGGCCGACTGAAGCGCGCGAGCTCATCGGAGTAGGAAACTACGACACTTTCAAACGGGTTCAACCGAAATACGAGGATCCCTTCCCACTTTCGAAAGAGCGGTTTTTGTGTTCCCGCCAAGTCGGTCAAGGGGAAAAGATGGGGATCTATCTGCTCGACCTTCAAGGTCATGAGACCTTGCTGTACCAAGAGCCGGATGGAGTTCCCCTTGGTTGTTACGATCCGATGCCGCTCAGGGCCCGTTCTCGGCCGCCGGTGTTGATGCCTCGAACCGATCTCTCTCAGGGGACCGGCGCCTTTTACGTGAGCGACGTCTATATCGGTACCGGGATGGAGAAAATCCCCCGCGGAACGGTGAAATGGCTTCGGGTGGTTGAATCGCCCGAGAAACGTTTCTGGACGCAACAGCGTTGGAACGGTTCCGGCACCCAAGCTCCCGGAATGGCCTGGGACGATTTCAACAACAAACGCATCCTCGGCACCGTTCCGGTGGAGCAGGACGGCAGTGCCCATTTCGAAGTGCCTGCCGATACCTTTCTCTATTTCCAATTGCTTGATGCCAAGGGGCGAATGGTGCAATCGATGCGAAGTGGAACGATCGTCCGTCCCGGCGAACAACAGGGGTGCATCGGCTGTCACGAAGACCGTCTCGACGCCGTCGCTCCCCGGCGAACGGTTCAGGCTCTCTTGCGGGGACCGAGCCCCTTGGAGCCCTGGTACGGTGCGCCGAGGTTGTTCAACTACGTCGAGGAAGTCCAACCGGTATTCGACGAGCATTGTCTCGAATGTCACGATTACGGAAAGCCCGGCGCCGAAAAGGTATGCCTTGCCGGCGATCGGAATCTGATCTTCAACTGCTCCTATTTCGAGCTTCGCAAGAACAAGAAATATGTCAACGTGCCGGGCGCCGGTCCTCATCCGGTTTTCCCGCCGCGCTCTTGGGGGTCTTCGGTCAGTCGACTTGCCGAAGTGGTCCTTGAAGGCCATGGAGATCCCCAGCCCGACGCCGAGCTCGATCTCTCCAAGGAAGATCAGGATCGCGTTATCACCTGGATCGACATCAACGCGCCCTACTATCCTCGGTATGCCAGCGCTTATCCTGAACATCTTTTCGGACGATGTCCGCTCGATTCATCCCGGCTCGATGCCCTTTCGGAATTACTGGGAGTGAATCTGAAAAATCAGACGAATGCCAACCAGATCAGCTTCACACGACCGGCGAAGAGCCCGGCGCTTTCCCGCCTGGAAACGGGAAGCGACGCATACGGGAAAGCGGTGGCGATGATCGAAAAGGGGAAACAGATGCTTCAGCACCGCCCGCGAGCCGACATGCCGGAATTCCATCTCACTTCTCCGAAAGAAATCGCCGCCGAGGAAAAATACCAAATGATGCTCCAGGCGGAAATCGAACGCAGAAAGGCGATCATCCAAGGGGAAAAGCAGTACGACGTGGGGATCGACACCGAAGAGTAGCTGTTTGGTGGTTCCATCCATTTTGAAAGGGCCATGCCCTCCCTTTCGAACTTCAAGATCAACCATTTCCAAAGGACCGCGAGAAGCCATGTCACAGAAACTTTCCTTGTCCTTGCTCTTGATCGTTTCTCTTTCGATTTCTGCTTCCGTCGCCTTTGCCCAACACAACACGGCGGCGATTCCCCATCTCCAGTTCGCTGAAACGCGGGAAATGCTCATCAACGGCGGGTTCGAACAGGGCCACTCCCCTTGGACGACGTTGCCCGGCGAGCAGTTGACGTTCGTTTCGGAGAATCCCCATTCCGGAGAGAAATGCTTTCGCGGCGAGGTTGAAAATCCTCGCGAAGCACGACGTCTGATCCAACACATCGACGTCGAAAAAGGGAATATCTACACTTTTTCGTGTTGGGTTCGGTCATCGAATCGCAACAAACTCGTCCTTTTCGGGACGTTTCCCGGGGAAGAACAGCGTCGGATGATCAGCGTATGGCAGTCGACGCCCAAGAGTTGGAAGCGGGTCCATTCGACCATCGGAGTGAAGCAGTCGGGCAGTTTGAAGCTCGAAATCATCGCCCCTTCGTCTTATGCCGCTCCCGTGGGGAAGATGTGGATCGACGATGTGTCGTTGATCGAAACCGAAATGCCGGAGATTCAGAATCTCTCAAGCCACCAGGGGTATTGCGATCAACCGACGGGTGTTCAAACAGACGATGGCCGTCTATTCTTCGCTTGGATCAGCTATCGTACGGACGACCCACCGCTGGAGTTCCATCCGCGAACGGAATCGAAAGGAAAGCGTGGTTCCGCCGGTCGAGCGGTCTTTCATGAAGAGAAGAAGGGGGTCGAGACCCTCCAGCTTGCCCGACTCGATTCCGCCAACGATTCGAAAGATCCAACAACATGGACGGTGGCCGACAAGGAGTTCACCGGCATCCTCGATCCTGTACTGGTCGATTCCGGCCATGGCTCGGCAACCTTGATTTTCGCCGCCGAAATGAACGATCAGTGGGATCTGTTTCTGGTCCGAGCAGGCCGGGAACCGCCCTCTGCGCCGATCCGCCTCACGCAAACGCCCGAGGTCGACGTCAAGCCGCGTGCTGTTTATGCCGGGGACCGCCTTTGGGTGACCTGGGAATCGAATCCCGACAGTCACCGGCGCATTCTTGCCATGTCGATGATGCTCCTAGAGCAAGAAGTCAAAACCTCCGAAGCGCTCGCGATTTCCGAGGCACCTTACCACAGCTACGATCCGACGATCGCACTGCAGAAATCGGGGGACTTGCTGATCGCCTATCATTCCTTCCGAGAGAACAACTACGACATCTATTGCCGACCGGTACCGCCCGATTCGGCAATCCCAGGAGCGGAACGACGATTGACCCGAGCCCCGACGATCGACCGCCACCCTCTGCTGGTCTCCGGTGGAGAAGACTTGTGGTTGATTTACGAGAACGCGAACACGCCCGACTACCACATCGGAGCGACCCGGCATCGAGGATTGATGGTCGCGAAACTCGAAAAGGAGGAGCTCCTCGAACCGATCCGATTTCACTGGAACAAACGGGCGGAAAAAGACGCGCTCGTTCGCATGAACGACCCGACCTCCTCGTTGTTCTATCGCGATTGCGAGGCTCCCTCGGCCATGTTCGATGAGAGCGGCCGGCTTTGGATCGCCTTCCGAAAACCACGCGGGCGTCATCTCGCGTGGGGAACGTACCTGGCTTGCGTCGAGGAGGATCGTCTCACGCAGTTCCAACCGATGTCGTGGACCAAGGGAATGGACCGCCGCCCCGCGCTGGTGCTTACCGATGCGATCGCCCACGTCGCCTACCAGGGAGACGACGCCGCCAACCGTTTTTGGAATGAGCAAGAATCTCTCGAAGCGAAAAGCGATATCTTCCTCGCCTCGTTTCCCATTTCGAAAAAGGAATCCAATCGAGAGCGACCGGTCGAATTCGCGGCTCTCCAGGAACCGAAGACCGAATTTCTCCCAGCCGCCGTCCGACAAGACCGCGGAGAGGAGGCCCCCAAGCCTGCGATTACCTACCAAGGGCGCAAGCTTCGGCTTTTCTGCGGCGATCTACATGAACATTCGAACATCTCGATCTGCAATCGCGAGGGCGACCAAACGCTGCGCGAATCCTATCAGCACATGCGCGACATCGCCCGATACGACTTCGCCTGCGTGACCGATCATGGTTACAACATGAATCCCTATCTCTGGCACTGGTCCTCGAAACTGGCAAGAACCAACGACGATCCCGGACGGTTCGTCACCTTTTTGGGAATGGAATGGACCTCCACCTTCGAGGAGTATTCCGACCGATATCCCCAAGGGTTTTACGGGCACCGAAACTTGGTGCTCGCCGATCTCCATTTCCCCCGATGGTGGAACGCAGGGAATTATGAAACTCCCCGGCAAGTCTGGCAAACGCTCCGTGAGCGAAACGCCGACTTCGTTCACATTCCTCACCAGCTCGCCGATACCGGAAACGTACCGACCGATTGGAGCTTTTTCGATCCCGTCGCCCAGCCGGTGGCGGAGATTTTCCAAACACGCGGTTCCTATGAGTACTTCGAGGCGCCGCGTATGGCCCCACGCACGACAGGCGAGCCGGGAAATTTCCTCCAGGATTTCTGGGCAACCGGGCACATCATCGGGGTGATCGCCGCGCCGGACCATGGCGGGGGACGCGGCAAGGCGTTCGTCTATGCGCCCGCTCTGAAACGAGCCGATATCCTCCAGGCCCTTCGCCAACGTCACTGTTACGGCACCACCGGCGCCAATATTTTCCTGGAGTTTCGGGCAAATGACCTCTTGATGGGGGAAGCGGTCGATGCACCGCCCGGGAAAAAGGTGGTGATCGACATTTCCGTGACCTGTCCGCAGGAGATTGAGGAAATCGGCATTTGTCGCAACAATGACTTTATTCACACAACGAATCCCGAAGGTGCCCGCGCGAAGATTCAGTTCGTCGATTCCGCCCCCCCCGAAGATTTTTGCTATTATTATGTTCGCGTCCGCCAAGCGAGTGGCCCGAATGAAAACGAGGAACACATCGCCTGGTCGAGTCCCGTCTGGTTCGGTGTCGCCGAAAAGTGATTCCGGGGAAACTTGCGTCGAAAAATGGGCTGTTGGAGAAAGGTTGTTTTCATGTTCCGGAAAATCATGGTGATCTCGGTCGGCCTGCTGCTTTTCACCTTCACGGGCAGCCTACTTCGGGGAGAAGAGAAGATCGCTCCGTTGGAAACACACGCTCGAGGAACACTCGGTGCGGTGCGACAAACGACTTCTTCCAAGCCGATCGAAACCTTTGCCCAACAATTGGCCGCACAACCGGAATCGGCGGACCGCGCACTCCGGTCGATGCTTCGTCATGAAGATGACCTGGCCGAGTCGGTCGTCGCGGAAATTCTCTGGAAGATTGCCTGCAAAAATGCACTGGAGGATCCTCTCGCCCGACTGGCCGCCGAACTGCTCGAGAGCGACGATCCGTTCGCCGTCGCTTATGCCGACTGGGCGATCGCCACGAAGGTCGGCATCGCGAACAATCGACCTGTGTCCACGTATCCCGATCAACGGAAGCCGGATTGGTTCCGACGGTGGACCGCCTGGTTCGAGTCGGCGAAAGATCCCGGAGCGCGAACGCTTTCAGGTACGGTTTCGCTCCTCACTTGCGATTATGCAAGAACGGCAATCGGTTGGGACGTCCACCGGAGCCCGAAGCAGTGTTGTGATTCGGCGAAGAAATTTCGCCGGCGCGCCGCCGAAGTGATGCATCGGCTTCGCTGGGAGGGGAGTGAAAAAGAGATCCAACAGGGACGAGAGTGTTTACATCGGATCGATGAAATCATCGAACAAATGGAGGGCTCGCTCGGTTCGTTCGACAACGAACAAGAGGCGATTTCCCGATTACGGTTTTTCCGTGAAGGCTGGCTCTCGGTTCGTAAGGCGGCCCGACCGTTGATACTTGCGCATCCGGCGATCCAATCCGAGGAGTTGGTTTTCGTGAAACGCCATGCGGGACACTCGCTTCGCAATATCACCGGCTCGCAGTACCCATGGAATCACAAACCCGGCGGAGACGTCGTCGTCCAACACGGATTCTCGCCGACGAGCGCGCTTCGCGAACTGATTCGGGATCGGCTCGGTCCCGGCCACGTCCACGGGATGGACCTTCACTGGTCGGGCGATCGAATCGTCTTCGCCTACGCGCGGCAGCCGAATTGGCCTCCCTCTTGGGACACCGGGCCGACATGCAGTCCGTACGTGTTTCAGCTTCGCCGTGAACAACCGTCGACCAACATCTACACCATGGATTCCGACGGCTCGAATCTCCGACAGGTCACCGATCACCCGCTGTGGAGCGATTTCGAGCCGACCTGGACCCCCGAAGACGACATTGTATTCGCTTCCGATCGGTCCGGACGCAGTTCCGAATGCGGGAGTTTCACCTCCGACCATACGGTCATCAACATCTATCGCATTTCACCCGATGGGACCGGCCTTTTGCGACTGAGCGACAACAAGGACATCGACCGCTATCCGCATGCTCTCGATAACGGCCTGATCGGTTACACGCGCTGGGAATACCAGGAGCGTCACTTCACCGAAGTGCATGCCCTCTGGACGGTGCGCCCCGACGGGACCATGGCCGATGCCCTCTTCAACCAGCACATGCGTGCACCCTGGGGACTGCGCGACACGCGGAGTATTCCCGGTTCGAACCGGCTGGTTTCGATCGCCACGGGGCATCACACCCTCGCCTACGGTCCGGTGGTGCTGATCGATCCTTCCCATGGACCGAACGATGTTCGGGGGCTCCAGGTGATCACGCCGCATACGGTGCCGCAGGAAGGCCCGCCCGCCGGCCGAACGGTTCCCGAAGGCGGCGTGCCCGAAAAAGGCGGTTTGTATCAAACGCCGTTCGCCCTCTCCGAGGAGGCGTTCCTGGTCTCCTATTCCTACAATCAGCCTCCGTACCGTTCCGGGGCAAAATACTATAACGACACTCAATTCGCTATTTACTATGTCGATGTTTTCGGCAACCGCGAGCTGTTACACCGCGATCCGACCCTTTCGTGCGCTTTCCCGATGCTGAAGCACCGGCGCCCCGTGCCCCCGAAGGTTGCGAGTGTTCTTGAGAACGATGAAGCGATCGAACCGACCCTCGAAGAAACCCGGTCGATGGTCTCCCTGACGAGTGATTCCGGCTATCGCTGCCGGGAAGAAACCCGCCTGGAAACGGCCGTTTGTTACGTTGCCGATGTGTACTCGGGCTTGGAGGATATTCCCCGGGGAAGCATCCGGTATCTCCGCATCTCGCAACGTTTCGGTTGGCCTTTGGATGACGAAATCGGTGCGATGCGGTACATCCCGCAAAACGCTTTCCGCCGACAATACGGTTTCTGGGCCTGGGCCCCCGTGCGCGTGTTGGGCACGGTGCCGGTCGCGGAGGACGGTTCCGCCTACTTTCGTGTGCCCGCCGATACGGCCGTCTACTTCCAGGCGCTTGATGAAAACTTGATGGAGATTCGTCGCATGCGAAGCCATATCAGCTTCCAGCCGAACGAAGTGCGAGGATGCCTCGGTTGCCACGAAACCCGGCCGGTCGCTCCGCATCTTTCGCTGAAGAATCTGGCGGTGCTCGATCGCGATCCTTCTCGGCCCAAGCCTCCTCCTTGGGGGGCGGATCGCCTGCTCGATTACCGGACGATGGTCCAACCGATCTTCGACCGGCATTGCGTGGCGTGTCATGCGCCGAGCGAGGAAGCGGCGCTCGATCTCCGCGGGACATTGGCGGAAGGCGGGTTCGCGCAATCGTTCCGTTCTCTCTTTCCGGATCCCCATTATGGAGCTCCCCGATCCGAAGCGGTTCCCATGGTCTCCATTTCCGATCGTTTCAGTGGCGCCGGCATCACTCGCACGAAAGAATTCGGATCGCACCGAAGCCGACTGATCCTTACCTTGCTCGAAGACGAGCTCCACCGCGAGAAGGTCGTCTTGAGTCCGGACGAGTGGGAAACCTTGACGACCTGGGTCGATGCGAACGCTCCTTATTATGCCGATTTTTTCAATCGACGTCCCCGGGAAGGCGATCAGCCGATTCGCGATATCCGCGTCCGCATTAGGGATGTGGTTACCAGCGAATGAATTCGAGGGATGAAGCCCCTGAGGAGTGCTTCCCGTTGACTTCGACCTAGGGAATAACGGACGGTTCGTCGAAAGAGGAGGGGGCGCCGGCGAGTTGCCGCCGAATCACAATAATTGCTGACCGACAAGGAGAGAATGATGTCAAGGTTCGTTTTGGTGTTTTTCGTTGCGGGGCTTCTACTTGCGGCGGCGATCGGGTTTGCCCCATCGACGGCCGGTGACAAACCGACCTCGGTCAAGCAGTTCGGCGCCGCCGGCGACGGAGAGACGGACGACACCGCCGCGATCCAGAAGGCGGTCGATTCCGGCATCGGCGAAATACGCTTCCCGAAGGGGACCTATCGCATCAGTCGGACGATCACCGTCGATCTCGACAGCACCGGGGCGACCTCGCTTTGCGGAGAGGGGACCGCAACGGTTCTCATGACAGGAGAAGGCCCCGCTTTTCATTTTATCGGCACTCACGACGGCACCGCCTCGCCGGCGACGGTCAAGCCCGAAGTCTGGCAGCGGCAGCGAGCTCCGATGGTCGACGGACTCGAAATCGTCGGAGCTCATCCTCAGGCGAGCGGGGTGGAGGCCGACGGCACGATGCAGATGACGATCACGCGAACCGTGGTCCGCGAGGCCAGGCACGGCATCCATTTGACCGGAAGGAATCGGAACGTCATCATCTCGAATTGCCACCTGTACGACAATCGTGGGATCGGGGTCTTTCTCGATCGACTGAATCTCCATCAGGTGAATCTCACCGGCTGCCACATCAGTTACAACGACGGCGGCGGGGTGGTGCTCCGAGAAAGTGAAATCCGCAATCTGCACATCGGCACCTGCGACATCGAAGGGAACATGAGCGATGCCGACTCCCCGCCCACGGCGAACGTTTGGCTGGACGCGACAGGAAGTTCGATCGGTGAGGTGGCGATCACCGGCTGCACCATCCAGCATACGCATGGGGCGCCCCATGCGGCGAACATCCGGATCGACGCCTCCTCCACGAAGCGCCCTTTCACCGAGGAGTTGCGACACGGCAACTTCACGATCGCCGACAACGTGCTCTCCGATGTACAGGTGAATATCGAGGTCAAGAATGCCCGAGCCGTGACGATCACCGGCAATACGATTTGGAAGGGGTACCGGACCAATCTTCTTGTCGAAGGATGCCGCAACGTGGTCTTGGCCAACAACGTGTTCGACCGCAATCCTCGGTATCATTATGGCGATGGTCCTGATGCGGATCTGGGAATCATATTCCGCGACACGACCGACAGCACGCTGAGCGGAAATCATATTTACGGCGTCGGCGATATCCCGGCGGCGGTCCTGCTGCAGCGCTGCCGCCGCATGAACATCGTCGGCTGCACGATCGGCAATTACGGACGTTGCGGTTTGCATCTCGATGAGGTCCACGACAGCCGGGTCTCCGACTGCCTGATCTATCACGATGCGCCGAATGCTCAAGAGCGGATTCCGCTGAAAGTCGACGGTGGGAAGGGAAATCAGATCGTCGACAATCTATTGCAATGAGGCGCCGCCCCTTCTCCGAGGGAGCTGCCCCGGTGAGCCGATTTTTTGGTTCGGCAAACCTTCGACATCGCTTCCGCGAAATGATAGAATATGGATCGTTTGGAGATGGAAAGAGCTTCTCGTCTCCGTAAAATATCGGGCGTTCGGCGCATGGCTCGAAGTGGATTCCGAAAGCCGGCGTTTCGCGAAGCGTCCATGACGATCGACCTCCCCCCATGAACGAAGGTGCGCCAGTGAAATCTCCTTTGAAAACGTGCTCTCTCTTTCCGTGGTTTCAGATTTTCTTCCTGCCCCTGATGCTGGGGACTTTCTTCTTTTCACCGTCGGCCCATGCGGAACCTCCTCGAAGATTCGTGACCCCGAATGAATTCCAGGGGACCGACAGTGAGCGGATCCAACAGGCGGTGAACTTGGCCTCGGAAAAAGGTTGTCGGGTAGTGATCCCTCACCTCAATCGGCGGAAAGAGGGACCGAGCGAACTTTGGCTCCTCGATTCGGCGATCCTCGTTTCCAGCGGCACGACGCTCGAACTGGATGGTTGCCATCTCAAACTTTCCGATCGCGCTCGTGACAACTTCATTCGCAGCGCGAACTGCGGCGTTGGGATCACGAAGATCGAACCGATGCGGGACATACACATCCGCGGGATCGGCACGGTGCTTCTCGAAGGGGCGGACCATCCCCGAGCGACCGGCGACGCCGCCAAAACGCTCGGAAAACGTACCTACGGGACCGATGCCGGCGTGGAGGGAAAAAGCCAAACCGGCGATTGGCGGAACATCGGTATTCTCCTGGCGTATGTGGAGCATTTCAGCATCGAGAATTTGACGATGAAGAATTCTCATAGCTGGGCCATTTCTCTGGAGCGTTGCGCGCACGGTCGATTGCGCCATCTTGACTTCGACTCCAAGGAATTCCGCATGATCGACGGCAAACGCGAGACCAATTTGAACCAGGACGGCATCGATCTCCGGTTGGGCTGCCACGACATCCTTATCGAAAACATTACCGGCTACACCGGCGACGATCTGATCGCCCTCACCGCGCTTCCCCGCCCGAAGGATCCGGGAACGACGACCTCGATGATGGTCAGCGGCAGTACGAACCGGGGGGAACAACGGGATGCGATTCGAGATGTCGTCATTCGCAACGTGCGGGGATATTGCTATGGAGGACACCACATCATTCGCCTGCTGAACAACGGCGGAGTGCACCTGCACGATATTTTGATCGACGGTCTCATCGACACTTCCCCCGAAGGCATCCGTTGCAAAGCAGCGGTGAAGATCGGCGATCATCATTACGGTGCGGGCATCGCCCCGCTGGGAGACACCTACCGCATCATGATCGATCACGTGGCGAGCCAAGCGCGGAATACGATTCTGGTCGGAGGGTCGCTTTCCGACTCGATCCTTGGGAACCTCATTCGCTACGGAGGCGAAGGCAAGCTGGTGAACCCGGCTTCGGGCCCGGAATATATCCGCAACGTCACCATCACCAATACCCGAGAAATGGAAAAATGACCTTCCCCCCGGCGTGAATCACCCCGAACCTGTTCGCATCACCTATCCTTTAACATATCGGAGTTCTATACGATGAATCCGGAAATCAGTTCCTCCCGTCGTCGTTTTCTTCAAAGTTCGGCCTCGCTGACCGCCGCGATGGCCCTGCCCACGTTCGTCCCTTCCGCCGCACTTGGTTCACAAGAGAAGGTCGCCGCGGGCGAGAAAATCACTCTAGGCGTGATCGGGATCGGACCGCGATGCCGGTACGATTTGGGAGCGATCTTGAAAATGAACGACGTGCGGTGCGTGGCTATCGCCGATGTCCAGGCCGAACGACGGAAGTCGGGCAAAGCGATGGTCGATCAAGCCTACGGCAACTCCAATTGCGAGGTAATGCGAGATTTTCGTGAGTTGCTCGATCGATCGGATATCGATGCGGTATTGATCGCCACGGGGGATCGTTGGCACGCCCCTGCTTCGATGATGGCCGCCGAAGCGGGGAAGGATGTCTATAGCGAAAAGCCCTGCGGGTTGACGATCGATCTGTGCCGGCGTCTCGATGAAACTTTCCAACGAACGGGACGCATCTTTCAAGCGGGAACCCAGCGGCGGAGCGTGCCGAATTTCCAGCAGGCGGTTCGTCTGGCCCAGGAAGGGAAGTTGGGAAAGCTTCATACACTCTATGGAAGCATCTACACTCCCAGCATTGCGACCGAATGGCTTCCGAGTCAGCCCACCCCGGATCCGGAGGTGGTCGATTGGAATCTCTGGCTCGGCCCGGCGCCCTGGCGTCCTTACAACGAGAAGTATGTCCAAGGAGGTTGGCGGGGTTACTGGGACTTCGATTCCGGAGCCCGACTTCTCGATTGGGGAGCCCATACGTTGGATCTCTGTCAATGGGCGAACGAGGCCGACGAGACGATGCCTGTGATGTACGTGCCGGAAGAAGACAAAATCACCTGCCGTTACGCCAACGGCGTGAAGTTGATATTCGACTTTCTCAAGGAGCCGTTCGGCGATCGTAGTCCGCATTACATCACACGATTGGGGACTTGCCCGGTGCGGTTCGTCGGCGAGGACGGTTCCGTCGAAACGGGCGACAGCGGTGAGGTCGTCGTCGAGCCGGAAAGCTTGGCCGAGAATCTTCCGCCATATGAACGGGTTCGGGGGCTCGATGTCTCGGCCCATGCAAAAAACTTCTTCGACAGCGTCCGCTCCCGCAAGCCGACCGTCTGCAATACCTCGGTGATGCGGCATTCCCATATCGCTTGCCACGCCGCGGCCCTTTCGTGGATTCTCGGTCGGCCGCTCCGGATCGATCCGGAGACGGAAACCTTCATCGACGATCCCGAAGCAAATCGACTTCGGAGCCGGCCGGAACGCGACGTTTGGCAGTCTTAGTTCGGATCGACCCCATGATCGATCCTATATCCTTTTTGATGGAACGGGGGAATGATCCATGAAACTTTCCAAACGCAGTTGGGCGCCATTCGGTTGTCTTCTGTTCGTCGTTTTCCTTATGAATCCGTTCGGCTCTCTTGCAGAAGTGGTCGCCGAAGAGGCGACTCCAAAAAAAATGGAGATGAAGCTCCATCGAGAGATCGAACTGGGGCGCTGGCGGGGAACGTTCCCGTGCCCCGGGGATTTGAACCACGACGGACGCCTCGATTTTCTGCTTTATCGGCAAGGTCCGCAGACCACGCCCGGCGTCCTCGCGGCGATCGATCATGTAGGAAACGAGCTCTGGACGTTGGGCGATCTCAAGATCGACCATCACATGCCCGACGGTTTGGGGAACGAACCCGCCTTGCGGGGAATCGCGCTGGTGTATGATCTCGATCAGGACGGTCGGAGCGAAGTGATCACGGAATTGTGGGAAAACGGAACGCCCCAACTCTGCCTCCTCGATGGGGCAACGGGAAAGATCGAACGGAAGATCCCTTCACCGCTCGATTTGGACATTCGAGGTGGCCGCCGGAGTCGCTGCCATCCTGTCGCTCGGGTCGCCTTTCTGCAGGGCAAGGAACATCTCCCCTCGCTCATATTGAAATATGGTGCCAGCGGGCACGTTCCGACGCACGCCTTCGCGCTCGATGCGGAACTTGACCCGGTATGGCATGTCTCCTCCGATGGCGATGCGATGGGCCACGTTCCCTCGGTCGGCGACGTCGATGGAGACGGTCGCGATGAAGTGCTCCTGGGCACGCTCCTGGTCGATGACGATGGAACGGAACTCTGGCGGCAGAAGTCACAGCGACACACAGATGCCACCGCTCTCTTTTTTCCCGAAGACGATTCGCCTTGCCGCCTCCTGATGAGCATCTGCTCGACCGGTCCCGCCTTCTGCCGAACCGCCGATGGCGAAATGCTCTGGCGGAAAACCACCGAGGAGGTGAGCCACGGGCAGGGGATCTGGGCGGGCGATTTTCTTCCGGCCGAAGACGGTGAGGAGGTGATCATCTTGTCGAGCGGGCACCGTGGTGAATATCTGACGGTATGCGGAAGCGACGGAAAAAAGCTGGCGGAGTTCACGCATCGCCGTGAGGTCGATGGGTATCCCGATTTTCCATGTGTGGTGAATTGTCATCGGGATGATCGGCAATCCCTTTGGATCCCGATCGACCGTAGCCTTGTCGACGGGGCGGGAACGGTCCTGGCCGATTTGGGGAAATGGGAATCTCTCGTCAAGGAAAAGCTACGGTGGGGAACGACCAAGTCGCATCTGGCGACCCAGGCGTTCCCGATCGATGTCTGCGGTGATGCTCGAGAGGAATTGATTCTGTACCAGCCTTATCACGGGAAGAGCATCCTGATTTTCACACAGGCCGATTCCAGCGAAGAGCCGAAACAATACGTCCCGCAAAAACCGGCTTACAACATTCACAGTTATTTCTAGCAGTCCCTTTTTCATTTCTCGGTATTCTTTCGAACGGTCATGCACCGGTCGGCTCGCCTCCTTTCACCCATCATCTCAAGGACGCCAATCATGAAAAACACGAAGCAGTCGCAGAAAACGGAAAGCAAGTTCACCCGACGCGAGGCCCTCGGCGCCGGGATGGCCGCGGCGGCATGCACGCTGGTTCCCCGCGCCGTGTTGGGAGGAGCGGGCTATCGTGCCCCCAGTGAAACGCCGACGGTCGCGGGCGTAGGCATCGGCGGGGTCGGACACGGGCAGATTCAAAGCTGCGCGAAGGCGGGATTCCAAGTCGTCGCGCTGTGCGATGTCGACGATCGGCTCGCTCAAAAAACGTACGATAAATTCCCCCAGGCTCGGACCTATCGGGATTTCCGGAAGATGATCCAGGAGGAGGGCGACCAGGTCGACGCCATCTACTGCGGGACGCCGGATCATACCCATGCGATCATCTCCATGGCGGGGCTGAAGGCCGAAAAACACATGCTGACGGTCAAGCCGCTCACGCGGACGATCTGGGAGGGACGGATGCTCGCCCGCGAGGTCGAAAAGGCGGGAGTGATGACCCAAATGACCGCCTCTCCCGCGTCGACCGAGAGCGGGTGTCGCACTTGCGAGTACATCTGGGACGGCATCATCGGCGATGTCGTGGAGGTGCATATCTGGTCGAATCGTCCTCTCTGGCCGCACGGCATGACCCGACCGGAAGGCAGCGATCCGATCCCCGAGACCCTCGACTGGGACATGTGGCTCGGACCGGCCCCGAAACGTCCGTTCGTCAAAGATTGGCCGGCCGGTTCCCTGCCGTTGGAGCAGGTCAACCGCTTCAATCCGAAGCCGGCGGTCTACCACCCCTGGAATTTCCGTGGCTGGTACGATTTCGGTACCGGAGCGCTGGGAGATATGGGCTGCCATCACTGGAACACGCCCCGTCGGGCCTTGAAACTCGGCCACCCGGAAGCGATCAGTGCCTCGTCGACGAAGATCATGGAAGAGACCTGGCCGCTCGGTTCGATCATCACCTACGAGTTCGGTCCTCGAGGAGACATGCCGCCGGTGAAGATCGTCTGGTACGATGGCGGGCTCAAACCGCCGCGACCGGTCGAACTGGAGGAAGGCCGGGAAATGCCACGCGACGGCATCCTCTATCAAGGAACCAAGGGGGTGATGATGGGGAGCGGATCGAGCGGCATACCGCGGTTGCTCCCGGAATCGAAAATGCAGTCTTACCGAGAGCCTCCCAAAAAATTAGAGCGTCGAAGCGGCATTTACGGAGAATGGTTCGAAGCGGTCACCGGAGGGCCGAAACCCTCGGAGCATTGGCCCGACTGTGCGGTCCCTCTGACCGAATTGGTGCTTCTGGGTTGCATTGCGCTGCGGACGGGAACCTATCTCCAATGGGACGGCGCGAACATGCGGTTCACCAACTCCGAAGAGGCCAATCGACTCGTCAAACCGGAATATCATAACGGATGGAAACTCGTATAGAACCGCAGTTCGGTGTGCCCTCCCCTCTTCTGGATCTTCGGAAAGGAATAGAAATATGAACTTCACAAAAAAACTCTCCATGACGGCCGTGGCGGCTATTTTCGCGGTGATCCCCCTTGCGCTCGTGCAAGACCCGGCAATGGGGGCGGATGCCGATTCGCTGCACGAGGCCGTGAATGAAAGCGGCGTCCGCGGCGGGCTGATGATTATTCTCGGGTGTCGCGATGGTCGGGAGCCCGCGACGCTCGATTCACTGAAAGCCTTCACCGTGCAGGGACTTTCACGCGATCCGGACACGGTGGCGGCCGCCCGGGCGTTTTTGCGAAAGGAAAAATTGTATGGTCCTATTTCGATCGAACGACTCTCCGGGGATCGTTTGCCGTATGTGGATCATCTCGTGAATCTGGCGGTGGTGCGAGATCCCTCGTTCGTTTCGATGGAAGAAGTGAAGCGGGTGCTGGCACCCCACGGGGTGGCGATGATCTTCCAAGACGGGAAATGGAAGAAGCATGTCGAACCTCGCCCGGCGACCATCGACCACTGGACCCACTACCTGCACGACGCCTCGAACAATGCGGTGGCGCATGACGAAGAGGTCGCTCCTCCGAAGCGGGCCCATTGGCTGGCGGCTCCTTACTGGGCACGAAGCCATGAGTTCAATCCGAGCGTGAATGCCGCCGTAGCCGGAGACGGCCGACTCTTCTACACGCTCGATGAAGGCATCCCCGGCATTCCCGATACCCCGCATCATCGGTTTCCCGCCCGCTGGTCGCTCATCGCCCGCGATGCTCATAGCGGGGTCGAACTCTGGAAACGTCCCATTCCGAATTGGGGATACCGCGAGTGGAACACCGTCGGCATGTGGAGTGCGCCCTTGACGCTTCCCAGACGACTGGTGACCGATGGAAAAAACGTCTACTTCACTTTTGGTTATGAAGCCCCCGTTTCGGTGCTCGATGCCGTCACCGGAAAAACGATCGCCGAGCTTCCCGACACAAACGGGACCGACGAGATGGTCCTTTCCGACGGGATCCTCGTGCTGGCGGTGCGCGATCATCTGAGTAAAGGAGTTCCTTGGAAGACGCCTCCCAAACGACGACGGAATCCCCATGAATTCAATATCGATCCGCCCGGCAACACCACGCTCATGGCGTTCGACACTCAAACGAAGAAACTCCTCTGGAAGAAGCCGAAACGGAAGATCACCGTCATCACGCTCGGCGCCGCCAACGGACGGGTGACCTATTACGACGAGGCGGGACACGTGGCTTGCCTCGATCTGGTTTCCGGCGAGGAGAAATGGACGGCTCCCTGCAAGGCACCGGGCGGCTCCCGCCATTCCGGCGGAACACTCGTTCAGTATCAAGACTTGGTGCTTTACACGAGCGCAGAGGGAACATTGGCTTTTTCCGCGGAAAATGGAAAACGGCTCTGGAAGGGACCACGAACCACCGGCCCTGGGATCTCGCATCCCGGCGACCTGTTCGTGGCCGACGGGCTCGTTTGGACCGGGACTCCGGCGGGAACTCACCGGAAAGATGATACCGGCGTCACGCGCGAGGGCCGGGATCCGTTCAGCGGGGAGGTGCGCCGCGAAATCAGCGTCCCCAAGCTGATCAGCCCACTACATCATTTTCGATGCTACCGCAGCAAAGCGACCGATCATTATCTTTTATTGCCCAAGCGCGGCGTCGAATTCCTCGACCTCCGGGGGGAGGATCACATGCGCCACGACTGGCTCCGGGCCGGTTGCCATTACGGTTTCATCCCCGCCAACGGTCTCTTGTATGTCACGCCGCACCACTGTTTCTGCTATCCCGGCGTGAAACTGAACGGCTTTCTCGCCCTGAAGGGGAACGCGAAACAACCGGAGGAGGAATCTTCGGAGAGTCGACTGGAAAAAGGCCCCGCCTTCGGCAAGATTTCTGATTCCCGGGAGATGATCGGCCTGGAAGAGGATTGGCCCACCTATCGTCATGACGCGAAACGAACTGGACACGTTTCCACCATCGTGCCCGAGGAGATGAATATCGCGTGGGAGCGCGAAATCGGCGGAAAACTTTCCCAGCCGGTCATCGCCCAAGGGCGCGTGTTCGTCTCGAACGTCGACGGACAGGCCATCGAAGTCTTTCATGCCGAAGACGGCCGGAAACTTTGGGAATATATTCCGGGCGCCCGTGTCGACACGCCGCCGACGGTGATCGACGACAAGGTGATTTTCGGATGCCGCGACGGTTGGGTCTATTGCCTCACTGCTTCCGAGGGTACGCTCGTCTGGCGTTTTCAGGCCGCTTCGCAGGAGAAACGCCTCGTCTCGTTCGACCAGATCGAGTCCCCCTGGCCGGTCGCCGGAAGTGTTCTCGTGCAAAACGGCATCGCTTACGTTGCCGCCGGAAGAAGCACTTTCCTCGATGGAGGAATTCACCTCTACGGACTCGACCCCGCTTCCGGAAAGATCATTTGCCGAAACCACATCGAGGGCCCGTGGCCGGATCCGGTGAACGAAACCGGACGCCCGTTCGATATGGAAGGATCCAAATCGGACCTTTTGGTGGGCGATGGCGAGAACGTCTACCTCTTCCAGAAATCTTTCGACGCAAAACTCAACGAGATCGAGACGTCGCGCGCCACTCCGCTGGGAGATCGAAAAACCGGTCTGCATTTGATGAGTACCGGGGGGTTCGTCGATTACCAGTGGTACGACCGAACCTTCTGGGTCTACAGCCAACGCTGGCCGGGATTCTATTTCACCAACGACGGACCCAAGGCGGGGCAAATTCTCGTGTTCGACGACGAGGTGGTCTACGGATTGCACGTCTTTCGGAGACGCGACCGTCTCAGCCCGGGATTCACCCCCGGCGACGGCTACGAATTGTTCGCTGATGCCGTCGAAACCGAGCCGGCGTTGACCGGCAAATCGGCGGGACGGGAAAAAGGGCCCGGATATTCAAGACCACGAGAGCCGCTCTGGTCGAAAAATATCAAGCTCCGAGTCCGCGGTCTGGTGCTCGCCGGTGATCGACTCGTCATGGCGGGGCCGCCGGATATCGTTCCGGAAAACGATCCCTACGCCGGCTTTGAAGGACGCCTGGGCTCTCGGCTCCGAGTCGTCTCGGCGAAAGACGGGGCGAAGATTTCGGAAATGGAAATGGCCAGTCCCCCCGTCTTCGACGGAATGGCGGTCGCCGGAAGCAAGGTCTTCCTGGCTACCGAGGATGGTAAACTGATCTGTCTCGTCGAAAAGTAAGAGAGTGTGAGAGACGTCCTTGAAGAAACAATCGCGAGGGCCGAAGTCGCCGACCCGGTTTCGGTCCCCGCTTGTTCGTTTTGTTTTTTCTCACAATCGGGCCATTTCGCCCTCCGATGGAAACTCTTTTTCATGCTCCTTGTCACAGCTCCAAACCGACCCTACGCGAGGTGATACGATGAAACGTCTTGTGATGATACTGGTGATCTTTTTTTCTTCGGGGGTCACTATGAACTTGTTTTCCGGCGAGATGGAAAAGTATTATCTCCCGCAGGATAACGAGAATCTTCCGAGATGGTATATTCCGCCTGAGGAAGGACCGCTGGCAGGTTCCCAGAATTTCTGGTTCGTCACCCCTCATGATGTGCTGCCCGGCCGGTTTTCCATGTCCGGTAAAATTCTGCAGGCCGATGCTTCACAGGTGTTGTACCGCCTCAATTCCATCTGGGGACATTATGAATACCGCATCACGCCGCTGGATGCCTCTGCCGCAAAAGCCCCGGAAGAGGAAAACGAGTTGCACGATCGGCAATTGATCTCCTCACGCGATCTGTTGTTCCGGCAAATCGAGGAGGTGACGGAACGTTCTTTATTGTTCAACGGCACCGTCACGAAAATACTGCCGGAAAGCAAAGGCTTCCTGGCCGAGGTGACTTTCGCCCATGGTGAAGTGCCGATGAAGTTCGAGGTCGTGAAGATCGAAAAGGAGAAACGGATTCCCCAGGTCCATTCCCGGCATTACGGTCCTCATTGGCAGCACACCTTTGACATCTATTATCCAGAGCCGCGACCGGAGAAGCCGCTCCCGGTTTTGATGAACATTCACGGAGGCGGTTGGGGAGCTCTCGACAAGGGAGGCTTCCAGGCCGACTCATGGAACGAAGCGGGCATTGCGGTCATCTCGATCAACTATCGTTTCGTCTCCAATGCCGACGAGCATCCCCCGGTCTCGCCTCCGGTGGCAGCTCCCTTGTTGGATGCCGCCCGCGCCATCCAGTATCTCCGCTATCATCAGAAGGAACTCGGTCTCGATATGGATCGCCTTTGTCTCACGGGTGGAAGTGCCGGCGGCGCGAGCGATTGCTGGCTCGCATTGCACGACGATCTGGCGGAGCCGGAAAGCGACGATCCTATTGCCCGCATGTCGACCCGCGTGACGTGCATCACTCCCATGCAGGCGCAGACCTCGCTCGATCCGAAGCAGATGCGACAGTGGATCCCGAGCATCCATTACGGCGCGCACGCCTTTTTCAGCGAGTATCCGAAAGATGTCGATCGCAAGGACAAGGAAGCGGTTTTCGAGTACTGGCTTTCGAAACGGGAGGAGATTCTCCCCTGGATCCGCGAATTCTCACCCTATGAACACGCCAGCAGCGACGATCCACCGGTTTTGCATGTTTATGGAGGGCGCAAAAACACGCTCCCGGCCGAGGACGCCGGCCATGCGACGCACCATCCCAAATTCGGTGAAATGCTCCACAAAAAGCTCCGCGAATTGGGAGTGGAAAGCCATTTCTGGGCAGACGACGTGAAGGCGGAAAATCCACGCTATCATGGCTGGCCCGGCGTCTCGATGTTCGTGAAAGACAAACTCTTAGGACCCGATTGGGAAGAGAAATCGTCTCCGAAGCCATGACTCTTCTTCCGTGAAGGCACCCAAAACAAAGAAGCTCAACGTCCGAAAGCAACCATCCCCAAAATGAAATTGCTTTGGCCGGATGCCGGACTGCCCGAAGCGTTCTTTTCACCGCGACCCGGCGATGTTATAATGACGAATGCCGGCCGCTTGAATCGCTGCATATTTCACACCAGATGATTTTGAAGGAGTGACCGATGGAATGCAAAAAAGACCAAAATCTCGCCAATTGCAGTTGTAGCTACATGGGGTGTCATCGTCGTGGGGTTTGCTGTGATTGCGTGGCCTACCATCTCAAATCGCGGCAGGTGCCCGGCTGCTTTTTTCCTGCCGACGCGGAGAAGACCTACGATCGCTCGTTCGAGCATTTCGCCCGACTTGTGAACGACGGCTCGGCCTGATTCGATTCGTGAAAGATCACGATTCGACGCGAAACGTGCCGTTTTCACCTACTCCCGGTAATACCATTTTTCCTTGATTTCTGAAGGAGATATTCCCATGCCCTCGTGCAACCCCGGTGGAGGCTCCATCGACCAACCGATCCGGATCGCCTTTTTTTGTGTCCTGGGAGCGATTCTCTTCCCGATCCCCTCGCAGGCGAACGATGCCGCCGATCCCCCCCGTTCGAGGCCGAATATCGTCTTCCTTTTAATCGACGACATGGGATGGCCCGACGTTGCCTGTTACGGCCATCCGTTTCACGAAACGCCGGAGATCGATCGACTCCGGCAGCAGGGCATGAAATTCACCGACTTTTACGCAGGCACCCCGGTTTGCAGTTCCACGCGGGCAACCATCCAGTCGGGGCAAGCGGCGGCACGAGTCGGCATCACCGATTTTATCCCCGGTCACTGGCGACCGTTTGAAAAGCTCGTGGTGCCTCCGATCGAGCATCACCTCCCCCGCGATTTGGAAACTCCCGGCGAAGTCCTCCAAAAAGCGGGCTACGCGACCGGCCACTTCGGAAAGTGGCATCTTGGCTCGCCCGGCCCCGAGGGACATGGTTATCAAATGACCGCCCAAACGATCGACAAGGCGGCTTTCCAGAAGTGGCGCGACCGGAAGCAACCCGGACCGAAGCGGATCGATCTCTTGACCGATCAGACCCTTTGGTTCATTCACCAAAGCCGGGAACGGCCTTTTTTCGTAACGCTCTCCCATCATGCCGTGCACATTCCGGTGGAAGCAAATCCCGAAACGGTGGAGAAATATCGAAAGAAAGAAAAACCGGAAGAAGGCGTCAACCATATCGAATACGCCGCGATGATCGAGGATTTGGATCGATCGATCGGCCGCATCATGGACTCTTTGAAAGAGTGGGGGCTTTTTGAGGATACGGTGGTCATCTTCACGTCCGACAATGGCGGGCTTCGAAAAATCTATACCGGGGTGGGTGAGGTCATCACGACGAATAATCCCCTTCGCGATGAGAAGGGGACGCTCTACGAGGGCGGCATCCGCGTTCCGATGATCGTCCGTTGGCCGGGGGTGATTTCTGCAGGATCGTTGTGCGATGAACCGGCCACGACGGTCGATCTGCTCCCGACTTTTTGCGAGATCGCTGGGGCGCCGCGACCCGATCAACCGATCGACGGGACGAGCCTCGTTCCGCTGTTTCGAAATCAGAATGCGGAACTTGAACGTGAAGCGATCTATTTCCACTACCCCCATTATCACCACTCACGACCCGCCGGGGCCATTCGCATGGGCGAGTACAAGCTCATCGAGTTCTTCGATGACACGCCGGCCGAGCTGTACCACCTGGAAAAGGATATCTCCGAGTCGCAAAACCTGGCCTCGGAAATGCCGGAACGGGTTGAGAAGATGCGCCATAAGCTTGCCCAGTGGCGCGACGACGTGGGGGCACGCATGCCGACGAAGAATCCGAAGTACGATCCCGAGCGGGCCGACCAGTGGTGGAGTCGCCGTTCGAAGAAGAGAATCGATGTCGAGGCGATGGCCAAGCGGTACGCCACTCGCAAGAAAGAAAAAGACACCGACGATTAACGTTCGTGCGAGTTTGGCGGGGGAATTGAGAAGTCACTCATGGCCGTTTTACCGTTGCGCATCCAACATTTGTGGCGATCGTTTTTCTCGGCGGGTGCCTGGGAACTCGGGAAACAGTCGCTGTTGGATTTCGTGTTTCCGCCACGTTGCCATCTATGCGACGAGCCGTTTCCGAATGAAGTTCCCGCCTCGATGCTATGCGAGGCATGTCGCCACCTGCTTTCTCCCAAGTCGATCCGGTGCTGCTCTTTCTGCGGAGCCGAGGTGGCGAAGGATTTGCCGGTGGGAACGCGTTGCGGCGCATGCCGGGGGGAGACGTTCCACTTCCAGGCCGTGACGTCACTCGGGGCGTATCGGGGGTCCTTGCGGAACGTCGTTTTGGCGATGAAACGGCAATCCTCGGGAATTCTAGCCTTTTCAATGGCCACCTTCCTATGGGAGCGAAACCAAGCGGCGTTTGCAGAATTCAATCCCGATTTGATCCTTCCGGTTCCGATGCACCGGTGGCGTCGACTTCGTCGTGGCGTCAATCCGGCCGATGCGCTCGCCGAACGTCTCGCCCGATTGCTCGAAAAACCTGGTGTCTCCGGCGGTCTCATTCGCTGCCGTCCCACGGCTCCGCAGACTCGACTGACTCCCCCGCAGCGACGCCGCAACGTACGACATGCCTTCCGCCTCGCCCGGAAGCCGCACTACTTCGAAGGGAAAAGAATTTTGCTGGTCGACGACGTCTTGACCACCGGCGCCACCTGCAACGAAATCGCCGCCACTTTGCTTCATTCCGGGGTCGCGGAGGTGCGGGTGGTGGTGCTCGCCAGAGCAACCGGCCAACGAAAATAGAGGAAAAACGGTTGATTCATTGGAGGGTGTCGGTCGTGCGGCCTGCGGTCATGGGAAGATCCTCTTGGAGGACCCAGATCACCGCCGGCGGCTCCTCACTGACCGATTCCTGCATGAGCCATGCCCTTCGCTCTGGCGGAGTGGATTGATGAATCACTTCCCGAATGTCCCACACCACCGTCGGGTTGCTTGCGTAGTAGTTGTGCCCCAGGTTCGGACTCAAGTCGATCCATTCCGGCAAGAAGATGACCGGATCGATTCCCGGGATGGCGGAAAAAGCCTCTCGGGTATCAAGGGCTTCGGAGGCATAGTACTGGTCGAACAAGTCGATTTGATACTCTTTCATCAATTGCAT
The DNA here is from genome assembly GCA_964632505.1 of uncultured Planctomycetaceae bacterium. Classification (GTDB taxonomy): domain Bacteria; phylum Planctomycetota; class Planctomycetia; order Pirellulales; family Thermoguttaceae; genus CAZWCE01. The sequence continues at coordinate 104,526 of CAZWCE010000013.1, forward strand.
GACCTGTTCCAGAAGCAATTTCCGATTCGCACCTCCGATGCGTTCCTCGTCGTTCACCAGATCGGAGAGATTCAGCGGAAGATCCTTCGGCGAAGAATAGAGCGTGACCCTTTCCCCAAATCGGGGAACGACGGCGACCATTTCCCGGCAGAATTGCTCGATTCCGATGTCCGGCGCCGCGAGGATGATCTGCTGGAATCCCTTTCCCGCTTCAGGCGGATGATCCCAGCCTCTCAGGGCGGAGGTCAACACGCGATTCCCCATGCTGTGCGCGACGATGTTGATCGACTCTGCATCGGTTCCTTCGAGCAGGTGTTGCATGAACTCCCGCAGCTTCTTTCCCGCCTTTTCCGCCATGCGCAGATCCTCCTTGTAAGAGAGGATCCCTCCCTGAGAAGGCCAACTGTAGAGGACGGGAATGCCTTCGAAATCGATGTCGTAGGCGAGTTGCCCCAATCGCCGGGCTCCGTCCTCGAACGAGGTGCTGTACCCATGGATAAACAGTAAGAGCGACGGTTTTCCTTCTTTCATGTCTGCGTTGATGGCGGCGAGAAAGTCACTTCGTTTCATCTTCTTCTTTTCCCGCAGAACGATATGCTTCGCCGGATCTTCCTTCACTTCCAATCGGATCAGCGAAGGCCGTTCCTGCTGGAATGCGATGTGGCAAGGCGGAATGGAAACCTGGCACTTGCCGAAATGAAGATGGTCGGGATCCGGCTTGAAATTGAGCACGTTGGCCGAATTTCGGGTTTCCAGCCATGCTCGGCCTGCCGTGATCGAAGAAACGGATGTCAAAAGGAGAAAGACGATCGCCGAAACGGCCAGAACGGCATTTCTACGACGAAGCAGAAACAGGATGACGCTCATCGTCGCGAACACAGCCAGAATGACCGAAAGATAGAACAGCATCACGAGGGAATCGGGCATTTCTGCGAAGCCGATCACCGGAGTGCGATTCGTACCGAAGTAGAGTGTAACGGTATCGGTCGATTCTTCGGATTGAAGAGGAAATTCTTCCTCATCGGCCAGCACATACTCCAATTTCCCGGTGGTGGGCTCTTCGATGTTCGGTTCGGGGGGAAGGTCGGCCGATTCCCGCGGCGAAAGCGAAAACGGCTCCATCTCGAACTCCTTCTCTTCGGCGAGTGGAAAAGAAGGAGGAGGCATGGATCGGCTTTTTTCGGTTTCCGCTTCCGGAACCGAGCGGGGGGAGTGCCGCTTCGCGCCTTCGTCCGGAGCGGGTTTCAGCGATAGAGATTCAGACGACGGAGAGGAAGGGCGCCAAATATCTTCCGAGGAAAGCCCCTCCTGCGTTTCTTGATCCGGACGTTTGGATTCGTCTTTCTTCTCCCCGCTTCCGCAACCTTGAAGAAGCACAAGAAGGAAGAAAAAGAGTCCCACCACGAGTAAATTCCACGTGGTGGATCGACTGCAAAACGACTTATCGTGTTCCCGATTCATCGGCATCCTAGCCTCACTGACCAGTATTGAGGTGTATACTCCTTCTCGAGGACCGCTTGCATGCGAAGGCTATCAAAACTACGCAAACCGCGGAAGATCAGTTTTTCGAAAACACTTGTTTCGCCTCGAGACAGCCATTTTTGGGGAATCCTTCCCCAGGAGTCGATCGGGGGGAAGAGCTTACTCCGTCACGGAATCGAATACCCGCAATGTTTCCCAGTTGTCCTTATGCTTTTCGATATAGCTCTTATGGGCCGGGTGAAACGCATACACATCGAGCGCTTCGCGTGATTCCAGTACCACACAGAGATTGACATGAAAATCCTGGTCGTTTGCCGGCCGTTGCATCTCTTCCAGACGCTGAGAAACGGCGTAAAAACGGATATCGGGAATCTCCGAAATGAAACTATGGGAATCTGCGATCAAGGTCGCGATCGTTTCGGAACTTGCGTCTTTCAGCTTGAAGAAAACATTGTGTACGATCATGATCAATCCTTTCTTGAAAATGAAATTTTGCCACCGGGGTCACGGCAAAGCTTACTCAAAAACGGGCCTACTCTGTTTTTTCATTTTCCCCATTCTTTTCATCCTCTTCGCTTGCCCCATCTTTTTTTGAGGATTCGACGCCGTTTTCGCCGGATTCCAACTCCTCATCCGATTTGCTTTCTTCCTCCGGGACTTCCGGTTTCTCCTCTTTACGGAACGGCGACGGACCGATCAGATCGATGATTCGGGTTTCCTCCAGCTCTTCCTCTTCCTCGAGTTTCCGACTGAGGATCTCCAACTTGTCGCGATGTTCTTGGAGAATCGCGGCGGCCCGGTCGTAGGCATCGCGGAGAATGCGAACCACCTCCTCGTCGATCACTCGTGCGGTTTCGTCGCTGTATTCCCTGGCTTCGGACATCTCTCGTCCCAGAAAAGGGTGCGATTCATCGACGCGAAAGGCGATCGGGCCCAGCCGTTCGCTCATCCCCCAGTGGACGACCATCCGGCGTGCCAGTTGGGTTGCCTGCTTCAGATCCTGTTCCGCTCCGGAGGAGAATTCGTCGAAGAACAGTTTTTCGGCACATCTCCCTCCCATGGCGAAAGCAAGTTGCGCATTCAATTGGGTTTCATTGATTCCGAGCTGGTCTTCTTCCGGCAAGACCTGTGTGGCACCGAGGGACCGGCCGCGGGGAATGATCGAAACCTTATGAACCTGCGAGCGGATCGGCTGGAACCAAGCCACGAGAGTATGCCCTGCTTCATGGCAAGCGGTTTTTCGTTTTTCATCTTCGGAAAGGATCTCTTCGCGCTGGGCGCCGATCATCACTTTGTCGCGTGCGAAGTTGAAGTCGCTCATCTCGACCTTTTCTTTTCCCTTTCGCGTCGCCCAGAGTGTGGCTTCGTTCACGAGATTGCGGATGTCGGCGCCGGTGAAACCGACGGTTCCCTTCGCCAGCCGCTCAAGATCGACATCCTCTTCCAACGGGATACCCTTGATGTGCACCTTGAAAATGGCGATTCTCCCCTTGAGTGTGGGGCGATCGACGGTGACATGACGATCGAAGCGGCCGGGACGAAGAAGGGCGGGATCCAAGACATCGGGGCGATTGGTCGCGGCCATGACCATGACCGACTCGCTGGGGGTGAAACCGTCCATTTCGCTGAGGATTTGGTTCAGCGTCTGCTCCCGTTCGTCGTGACCACCGCCAAGTCCGGTTCCCCGGTGACGGCCGACGGCATCGATCTCGTCGACGAAGAGAATCGCCGGCGAATGCTCCTTGGCGGTATTGAACAGATCGCGAACCCGGCTGGCCCCCACCCCCACGAACATCTGAATGAATTCCGATCCGTTGATCGAGAAGAACGGCACTTCCGCTTCCCCCGCGACGGCTCGGGCCAGAAGCGTCTTTCCCGAACCGGGAGGGCCGACCAGCAAGGTTCCCTTGGGGACCCGGGCTCCCATTCTGATAAACTTGTCGGGATCCTTCAGGTAATCGACGATCTCCTTGAGTTCGTTCTTCACCCCTTCGAGTCCCGCGACATCGTCGAAGGTGATTTCCTGACTGCCCATTTCGTAGCGTTTCGCCGGACTGCGGTTGAAGCCGCTGACCATGCCGCCCATCATTTGCTCGCGGGTTCGACGGACCATCATCCATACGGCGAAGAGGACGCCGAAGGTCAAGATCATCGAAAATGTCAGCATCCAGACCATGTAATCGGGGGGGCGTGTGGCCGTGTAATTCCCCCCCAATTGACGGCGAAATTGCTGGTCCAATTCGGGATCAGCCAAGGCGAACGGAGGGATTTCCGTCGAGAAATGTTCGTGGACTTCCTTCGGGGTCGTCTCTTTCGACTCGAAACTGAGCGATGCCAACGGGGGAGTCTCCTTGAATTTCCCTTTGATGCGCTCACCCAGAATCGTGACGCTCTCGATGTTCTCCTCTTCGAACTGCGACATGAAATCGCCCCAGGTGATTTTCGTCCGCTTGGTCGCGCTGCCGGAATAGACGAGCAACGCGATGATGAGCACAACGACCAGAATCAAGAAAAAGGTCATCGTTCCCGAGCGTTGCGGCGGGGCGGAGGGGGGAAGCGGTCGGCGAGGATTTGGTTTTTCAGGGGGGGTATTCTCCTTATCAGGACGTTTATTTTCCGGGGAATCCGGCATTTCTTCTCCCTTGTCTCGATAACTTGGTGATATCATCATGAATCATGAAGCTTCGCATCGTGAATGAACCTTCCCGACGGCACCTTTGCCCGATGAAACCGGAAATATCCAACGCCTTTCGGGGGAAAGGGGGATCGACCATGCAAAGACTGATACGATTTTTCTTTTCCCCTCTCCACCATGTCTCGGGGCGGCTGGGAATCGAAGTGCTCTATTTTAACGCATGGATCAGCTCTTGGCGACTATTTCCTCCATCCCAGCAATAAAGTTTGCGAAAAAATCCGGTACTTTTTATTCGTGCAGGCAAGGTAAAAGGAGACAACCATGCCACGATCGACGGGCCGGTGCCATGAACGTCCGCCGCCACCCCAGAAAGGGAGGAGCATCTCCCCGTCGCGATTCTGCGACGGAGAGCATCAAGGGCTTTTGGCTTTGTGACAGGTTTCTGCGCATTCGGGTCATGGTCGCGGCATCGGTGAAAGATCGAATCGTCGACTCGCCCCGACCGCGATTTCTCCCACTCCCACGAAAACGCGAGGAAGGCCCTGTGAGAAAAAAAGGTCCGGGTGGGTATTTGACTCGTTCATTCGAGCGAATCGTTTCATTCGGTAAAATGGTCAGGACAATCAATGTTTTCCAGTCAAAAAGTTGTCAAAACAGAACTGCCATGTTGACCGGAGCTTACGTACAAAGTAGATATTTTTCAACCGGACGGCTTTTGCCACATTCCAGCGGAGGTTCACGCATCCGACCGACCGAAATCGGTCTGTCCCGATTCCGAGCAGGAACTTCGGTCGCAAAAGGAACTTTCGCAAAGGCACGCTGGAAGCTTCTCGGAAGCGGCTCGCATTGGATGTCCACGCGAACTAGGTTTTGGATCATCCAATCGGAAAAAACCGGTTTCTCTCGCCTCGCCACTTGTGGAGAAGAATCGACTTTTGATATTGTGGGGAATTCATGATGGTAAAAAGTTCTGTGAAAGGACTGATTCTACTAGTTGACGATGACCGCCAAGTTCTCACCTCGATGAGCGATTGGCTCAGAAGTTGTGGGTACGAAGTGGATACCGCCTCGGGTTTGGCGTCGGCGCGCCAAATGCTTTCCCACACGATCTACGACATTGCGCTGGTCGATATTCGCCTTGGGGATGGGGACGGATTCGACCTGCTTCAGGAAATCAATGAAAAGAAGGTCGGGACCTCGGTGATCCTGATTACCGGGTACGGAACCGTGGAGTCGGCCGTGGCGGCTCTGAAAGCCGGTGCGTTCGATTTCTTGACCAAACCCCTGATCGACCAGGAACTCGAACTCTCGATCGAACGAGCGCTCAATCAACAGCGCGTCATGAACGAGAACTCCAGCCTGAAGAATCAGCTTCAAATGCGCTATGGGCTCGAAAACATCGTCGGTCACGACCATCGTATGCAGAAGATCTACGATATGATCGAAAGTGTGGCGGACACCCGAGCCACGATTCTCATCACGGGGGAAAGCGGGACGGGGAAGTCGCTCATCGCCCGGGCGATTCACTACCGCAGCAATCGGCGCGAGAATCCTTTCGTGGAAGTCGCGTGCGGAGCGCTTCCGGAAACACTACTCGAGAGCGAACTGTTCGGTCATGTCGCCGGTTCGTTCACGGGAGCGGCGGGCGATAAGACCGGGAAATTTCTCCAAGCCGACCGAGGGACTATTTTTCTCGACGAGATCGGCAACTCCAGCCAGGGAATGCAGGTGAAGCTGCTGCGTGTTCTGCAGGAGCTTGCGTTCGAGCCGGTCGGCGGAAACGAGACGCTCCACGTCGACACGCGGGTCATCCTCGCGACGAATGAGAATCTCACCAAGGCGGTCGAGGAAAAACGATTCCGCCAGGATCTGTATTATCGGATCAACGTGATCAACATCGAACTGCCACCGCTCCGCGAACGCATCGGCGACATCCCGCTTCTGGCCCGTCATTTTCTCGACGAAGTGCGCCGAGAGACGGGAAAGGATATTTCGGATTTCGATCCTCGTGCCATCGACGCCCTGCAGTCGTATTCCTGGCCCGGCAACGTGCGGGAATTGCAAAACGTCGTCGAACGCTCCGTCCTTCTCGGCAAGGGCCACGTCGTGACGCTGGAAGATCTTCCGGAAACGATCTTGGGTGATTCCCCCACCACCTATTCCAATGAACCGGTAGGCAATAAAACGCTCAAGGAAGCGCTGGAAGGCCCGGAACGGAAAATCATTCAAGAAGTGCTTGAAAGCAATCAGTGGAATCGCAATGCCACGGCCGATGCCCTGGGCATCAATCGCACGACGCTTTACAAGAAGATGAAGCGTCTGGGACTCGATGATGCCCCTCGGGGAACGGTGTCGCAAGACGGTTCGTTCGCCTCCAGATAGGCGCAATCCCTGGAGCTTCTCGGTTTCAGCCGGCGGCGTTTTCTTTTTACTTCCCTGAGAATCTACGCACCCATTCTTGCGAAGTTCTTTCTGCAGAAACTCCCCTTCCGCGATCGTTTCTGGTAGAATGCGCCATGTCGCGACTTCTTTCTCGTCGCCGTCATTCCATTCAATCAGAAGCGGACCGAAGTGATGTTGGAACTCACCTTTTCACGACTAAGTGCACGATCTCAAAACTCTTCTGTTCTTGTCGTCACCTCTTGTTTTTTGCTGATGCTGCTTTCTCCATCAGCCATTCCTGAGGAGCTTCCGGCTCGTGGTGCCGAAAAGCCGGTGATCGACGGAGAATGGATCAAGATCGCAGGCAATCCGGATCTTGGAGCGTACACTTCCAAGAAACAGCAGCCGGTCGATTTCGGCATCTGGCAGGCCGCCGACGGGACCTGGCAATTATGGTCCTGCATTCGCCATACCAAGTGTGGTGGGCATACGCGGCTTTTCTATCGCTGGGAGGGAGAACATCTGACCGATCCGGATTGGAGGCCGATGGGAATCGCCATGGAGGCCGACGAGGCGTTCGACGAGAATCGCGGCGGGCTCCAAGCGCCCCATGTCATTCACTGGCACGGAGAATATTGGATGTTTTACGGCGACTGGGGCGATATCTGCCTCGCCAAGAGCCGGGACGGCAAGACATTCCACCGCGTGGACATCCGAGATGGGAAACCTCAGCTTTTCAGCGGTCCGATGAACAATACCCGCGATGCGATGGTTCTCCGCGTCGACGACACGTGGTACTGCTATTACACCGGACACACGCCGGAGAAATCCTCCCGTTTCGATTGTGCCGTTTTCTGCCGCACTTCCGAGGATTTGATGCACTGGAGCGACGCGGCCATCGTTTCGGCCGGCGGCAGCGCTGATCCGAAATCGAACTGGTATGGGGGGAGTTGCGAGTGTCCTTTCGTCGAAAAGCGGGGCGAATACTTCTACCTCTTCCGGAATCAGGTCTACGGACACCAAGCATTGAACACCCAATATTGTTCGAAGGATCCCCTTGATTTCGGAATCGATTCCGATGAGAAGGTCATCGGTACCCTGTCGGTCGCGGCGCCGGAGATCATCCTTCATCAGGGACGATATTTCATCGCAAGTCTGCTTCCCGGACTCGACGGCATTCGAATCGCCCCATTGAAATGGGTTCCGCTTGCAAAGCAGGAGTAGCAATGGACGACTCCCATTGAGCACGTATCGGCAAAAACAACACCCCAATCATCACCACTGATTGATGACGGCAACCAAATAGCGAGGAGAGATAATGAACATGCGATCATTTAATACTGTTTTTTGTTTGTCGACGGCGTTGATGATTCCCTTTTTTTCTTTCAATGTTCTGAGGGCTGAGGATTCCAATCAATGGCCGCGGTGGCGCGGTCCGGGGGCTTACGGGAGTATCGAAGCCAACGACTTTCCCGTCACTCTCGATGAAAGCACGCTCCTTTGGAAAGCTCCCTTGCCGGGCAAGGGGTGTTCCACTCCCATCGTATGGAACGAATTCCTCTATCTCACGGCTCCGGTTGAGGAAAAGGATGCGCTGCTCTGCTTCGATTGGAACGGAGAGGAACAGTGGAGTACCGCTTTCGAGAAAGAAGACCCCGGGAAGCATCGCAACGCCTCGGGCTGCAATGCTTCTCCGGTGACCGACGGCGACCTGGTGTTCGTCTACTTCAAGAGCGGCACCTTGGCGGCGGTGACGATGGACGGTGAGGTCCGTTGGGAAATCGACATCGTCGAACGATACGGCCCCGAGGATCGATTCTGGGACCAGGGGACATCTCCCGTTTTGACGAAGAATCATGTGATTCTCGCCCGAATGCATGCCGGCGATTCCTGGGTCGCCGCCTTCGACAAAGCTACCGGAGAGTTGGCCTGGAAGCAGCCCCGCAACTATGAAACGCCGGTCGAGGCCGACCAATGCTACACCACTCCGCTGGTGATCGAATTCCAAGGCAAGCAGGCGGTGCTGGTCTGGGGGGCGCAGCACGTGACGATCCACGATGCGGCAACCGGTGAAGTGCTTTGGGCTTGCGGCGGCTTCAATCCCGAAGGGAAAAAACTTTGGCCGGCAATCTCGAATCCCGTGATCCTGGGCGAAACGCTCGTGCTCTGTTACGGTCGGAACGATCGCCGTCAACCGCGACTTCACGGGCTCCGGCTGGCCGGAAGCGGCGACGTGACCGAAACCTGCCGTCTCTGGAGTCGGGACGACACCGGCGCATTCGTTCCTTCCCCCGTCGCCTGGCGGGGGCATGTCTATTTGGTACGAGACGGAGGCGAAGTGGAATGCATCGATCCTACTTCCGGAAAAACGCTCTGGCAAGAGACCTTGCCCAAGAGTCGTTCCGATTTCTACGCTTCTCCGGTGATCGCTGGGGGGAAACTCTACGCCGTGCGTGAAGACGGCGTCGCCTTCGTGATGTCGGTGACGAGCGCGTCTTGCGAAATCCTGTCGGAAAACGACTTGGAGGAACCGGTCATCGGCTCCCCCGTGGCGGTCGGGGGGCGTCTCTTCATTCGCGGGGAGAATCATCTGTTCTGCTTCGCCTCGCCGTGATGATGAAGATCGGGAAATCGGCCGAACTTCCATCCGCCAGTTCGCGAGGCATCACCATGGCGGTGTCGGCGTCGACCTCGGTCAGCCCCAGCGAAACAAGTTTGTTCTGCAGTTCTTCGCGGTCGAATCCGTAGTGGAAGACGCAGGCTTCTTCGGCGTTGCGGTGGAAGTTGCCCGGTTCGGTATCGAGGTCGACCAGACACATCGTCCCTCCCGGCCGAAGCATGGTCGCAAAGGCACGGAGCACCGCGTCCAGATCTTCGACATGATGGAGAGTCATGCTGGTGGTGATCAGATCGAATCGCTCTTCGGGAGGCGGTTCCTTCCCTAAATCGAGCTGCAACAAGCGGACGTTTTCCAGGCGATGACGGTCGATTTTCTTCTGGAACTGTTCCAGCATGCCGCTGGAGGTGTCGGCCCCAACGACGCTTCGCACCTGAGGCAAAAGCAAGAGGCTGAGCAGACCGGTGCCGCAGCCGTAATCGAACAGATCCATTTCGGGCGTCGGTCGCGCGGTTCGGCATATCGCTTCGGCGATCGTCTCCACCAGCTTCAGCCGTCCCGGTTTTTCGTCCCAAACGGCCGCATTCCGGTCGAAAACACTGGATTCGTTCGAGTTGGACATATCGTGTTCCTCCCTTCGCTCCTCCACCAAGAGATGCCCTGTCGTGAAGCCCTGTCGTGAAAAGGGATTCTCAAAAAAGATCGATCACCGGACTTTCAATGTTTTTGATCCTCGGACGTCATCAAGGAGGACCCATCGGGAACCATCGCGTCGCGCGTCGACCGGTCGTCCCTCGCAGAAGACTCCCTGCGAGTTCTCCGGTGCCGGCAAGGAGACTTCGGCGGGAAGACCTTCGGCAAGTTCGATGCGGATTTCGAAGTCCGGCCCCTTTTTCCAGTCGATGCGAATCGGTCCCCGAGCAGTGGGAACGTTGCCGCGGGCGAAAGAGAGACCAGCGGGACAGGGGCGAATCGAGGCTCGTTTCCAACCCGCCTCTTGCGGCTCGACGCCCAGGATAAAACGGGGAAGTAAATTCGCCGGAGCGGCGCCCCAGGCATGGTTCCAGTCCTGATTCGGTTTGTATTTCAGGTCCCAGGCCTCCCAGGTGATGGTGGTGCCGCTTTCGACCATGTGTCGCCAACTGCGATCGTTCGGCGCGGTGATCAGCGCGACCGCCTCTTGGCATTGTCGGTTTTGGAAGAGACCTTCCAAAAGATATTGAGCCGCATAGACCGAGCAACGCATCCCCCTCCGACTCAGCCACTCGGCGACCGCCTGACGCTTGTCGTCCGGAACGAGCCCGAAGGCGAGTGGGAAAAGGTTCGCGTGCAGCGAATGGTGATCGGTGCCGATCCCGTCGCGATAGAGTTCCGCTTCGGAATCAAACAGCTTCTCCTGAAATGCGGTTCGTGCTTTTGCAAGGTGGTTGCGGAATTGCTCGACGTCCTCTTTTTTGTCCAAGGCTTCGGCCAGTTCGATCATTCGCCGGATCGCCTCGAGGTGAAACGCATTGACGACGGTGTTCACCTCGGTGAAAACGTACCCGTCGCGTTCGCCCTTGGGCCAATCGACGATATCGTCGCGATTCTGTTGGGCTTCGTTGCTGCGAACCAGACCATCGGGGCCGGTACGATCCATCAGTGTTTTCGACTTGAGCGCTTCGTAACGCGAGGCGAGCCACCGTCGGTCGCCGGTATGCAGCCAGTCGGCGTGGGCCATGAAGACCATGTGCGGCGCCCATTCGGTTGGCCAGGTACCGTACTCCATGAGGTGATCGAACGTGGCCCGGGCCATTTCGACATCGTCATCGGTGTAATAATGACAGATCTGGTTAATATAGGCGTCGGCTTCGTAGGGAATACGTTCCCGATCTCCATCGACGTACACTCCGGCGAAGGTCGTCGCCTTGATGGAATACTTGCAGAGTTCCCAAATACGATTGAGCATGGGATCGGACGATTCGAAATCGGCTGCGTCGTCGTTCCATCCTTCGGCGAAAGCCGCTCGTCTGATCACCTGCTCCGATTTCAGCTCGCCGGGCCATCCCTCGATTTCGACCCAGCGGAACGGCATCACCACGTCCCATTCCGGAGGCGTCAGAATCGCGGGGGGGTGACGGGTGCTGTCCTGTTCGGTATTCCGTGGATCGGCCGGAGGAGCCGCAATCACCGGTTGTTCGCCGCGAAGTTCGATCTTCGTTCGATTGTATCGGACCGTGCCGGGCGGATCGCGATCGATGCGGCCGTTGTCGAGCTTTTCCCCGAAATGCACGGTGATCGTTCCCGTAGCTTCCGCGGGCGGCGTCAATTGGAGATTGCCGAAAGCCACCCGACCGAAGTCGACCATCGCGATCCCCTCCGGAAGAGGGGTGATCTCGACGGGGGATTGGTGGGTCAATTCGACCGATTGCTCCCCCGAAGCGATCGCGTTCGGCAGAAGCAGTAGGGGGAGAAGCATGAGATCAGGGAGCGAGAATCGTGTTGGCATCGACAGCATGATATGGAACTTTCTAAATCGAGGTTGAAGTGGAAAACGGCGGAACCCCATCTATTTTCTCTTGCCTCCCCTTCGTTTTCAAGGGGCGCATGAGTTCCGGATGAAGAAGAAACGTCTTTCCGGCGGGGGAAACGAAGATCTTGTCGCCGAAGTCCTCTCCGGCAAGCGACTTATGTTGCAACCCCCTGAAACGGAGCATTTCAAATACACCAATGCCTAAAAAAATGATACCTCTCATGACTTCCATCGGATGCGAGCCACAAAGACGCTCCCGTCACTGCCATAGGGATTGTCCACCGGGAGAACATGGTTTGGACCCCAAGTTTGCATCCATTCGGCAACCGTCACCCATGTTTCCGAATCGTTCACCTTCGTGACTCCGAAATTCCCCAAGCGCGCTCCACGTTCCGGAACGAGAATACGCTCTGTTTCTCGAAGAACCCGAAGTTTTTGCGGATCGACTTGCGCCATCAACAACGGAGCCCGGTGCCGGAAAACATGATCGTTGTCGACACCTCGGCGAGTATAAACCAGAAACAGGCCCACGGGGTGGGTGACCCAATGCTGTTGCGTGTTGTAATTGCCCAATTTCTCGCCGTCGTCGAATTTCCATTCTTGAATCGGCTCAAAATTCATTCCATCGCGACTGCGCGTCACAAATCCGCGTCGGTCGTTGCGCAGGGTCAGAAAATACTCTCCTTGGAAACAGGTCAAAGAGGGCTCCCCGAGTCCACGAGTTTCATCGTCGATCGAGAGTTCCTCGCCGTGGCCCTCGTAGGTGAGGGTTTGCCCATCGAAACGGCATCGGGTCACCGTGACGCGAGAGTTTTTGCCGGGCGGACGAAACGAGATCGGCAGCAGGATCGTTCCGTCCGGCTTGTCGTAACGTTGAACGCAACCGGCCCCGGAATGATCGAACTTGTCGCCCTCCGGCATCTCCAACTTTTTCCAGGTTGCCCAACGATGCGATGAGGCATCATAGACCGAATAGGCGGTCTGACGAGGGCGTTTGGGAACCACCTTCCAATCCGGAGTGTACACCACCGTGTGGCCGGTTCCGAGAAGCTTTCCGGTTTTTTCATGCCAGGTGGGCCAGAAATCGCTCAAGGCAACGGGACGTTTTTCTCCATCGATGACTTCCTCGGTAGGAGCCAACGAGGGAACGACTTCCGGCTCTGTCCAGGTTTTTCCAAGGTCATCCGTATGCAAACTGAACATCCCCTGAAAAACATCGCTTCCGGAGACATTCAAGATGTTCATGGTCATCACGACCCGGGGGAGGCCGTCCTTTCCCGCGCCCGGCACGATGCCCGCTCGGGGATGGCACCAGCACTGCTTCCCTTCGAAAAGCCGGGTGGGGACCTGCCGGACGATGTCGTATTTGAGATGGTTCGCTGAACGCGAATCATCGGCTCGGCAAGATGCCATATCGAACGAATTCACGGCCCAAAAGCTCAATCCTCCGGCAAGGCCCAACTGCATGAACTTTCGACGATGCATGGTTTGTCCTCTTCTTCAGAAATGTGAATGCTTGAGTGATCATGTTCCATCTTTCGCATTGGAAAACCAAGCCCAACTTATCGCAATCTTTGAGCAAAATCAAATCCTGAAGGAGCCCACTTTGGGAAAGTGTCCTCGCATGAAGCCTGAGGTGAAGAAGGTGAGGTGAAGAAGGTGAGGTGAAGAAGGGCTTTTTTCTTTTCGCTGGAATTTCATCGAGAAAAGGGCTACAATCGGGACTGCTTGATGGATTTTATTCGAAACTGCGGCAGAACAAAGGAGATGAACGATGATGATCCGAAATCGATGGTGGTGCTTTGCAATGGTTTCCTTGTTCCTTCTTTTTACACGAAGCAGAGACCTTGCGGCTCAAACCTCCGAGTTGGTTCATGAGCCTTACAAGCTCGATACCGGTCTGATTTCTCGATCGATTTCATTTGAGAATCCGACGGGCGCTCCCGGCGAAGGAGGCAAGGCGGCCAGTCACCTCGGCGTCGGTCGCAAGGGATCACCCAGCCGGACGATCCAACCCGGGGAAACCGTTCAACTTTGCGACATCCAAGGCTCCGGCACGATCCGTCATATCTGGTTGACAACCGCCCGAGAACCCGCCGCCCAACGCGCCCTGGTGATTCGAGGATACTGGGAAGGGCAGAAGCATCCGAGCATCGAATGCCCGGTCGGCGATTTCTTCGGCTTTGCCCATGGAAAAATCATGCCGTACCAGTCGGCGGTTCATTCGGTCGGTTCCACCGGCGGTCGGAATATCTGGCTCCCGATGCCGTTTGCGAAACGTGCCCGGCTGGAATTCACGAATCAATGGGAGAAGCCGGTGCCCCTTTTCTACCAGATCGACTACACCTTGGGCGATCAGCACGATGCCGATGTCGGACGCCTCCACTGTCTTTTCCGGCGGGAAAATCCGACGACCGTCAAGCAGGATTTCGTCCTCCTGCCGCAGCGTCATCAAAAGGGGCGTTTCATCGGCTCGGTCATTGGAATCCGCAATCTTCATCCTGATCGCTGGTGGGGAGAAGGTGAAGTCAAAGTCTATATGGATGGAGACGAGGAGTTCGCCACCATCGTTGGAACCGGCAGTGAAGATTACGTCGGCTTGGCGTGGGGAATCCAGCAAACGCCTTTCATGTACAATGGATGCAGCCTGAACGAGAACAACTTCATCTCCATGTATCGCTGGCACCTCCCCGATCCCATCTACTGGAATGAAAGTGTGCGAATCACGATCCAGCAAATCGCCTGGCAACAGGGCTTGACCGAAACTTCCGACGACTGGTCGTGCGCGACCTTCTGGTATGAACCGTCTCCGAGCGAACCTCTGCCCGAGATGCCCGATGTCAAAGCACGGACGGCGGATATCTGGAAAGACTGATCTTGTCGAAACGATCGATGCATTTCCGAATGATGGCCCCGGAGGCCCGATTGTCGTGGGATGCATCGATCTTCCCCTTTTGTTTAGCGAGTTTCATCCCGGAAGGTATCATGCGAAGACATTTCATCAGAAGCCTCGTTCTTTGGGGAATCACCCTGATCATCTCGATGTTGCTTTCCAGCAACGGCCAGTGCGAAGATTTTCCCGGCAAATCCCTTCAGCCCCCTTTGATACTCCCCGATCAAAGCGAATTTAAAATCTGGAAAGATCGGACGGAGTATCACAAAACGTATTTTGTCGACCGTAACGCGAACAATGCGTCTGATGATAATCCCGGGACGGCGGAAGCCCCATTTCGCACCATTAGTCGGGCAGCCGAAATCCTCCAACCCGGGGAGCGAGTCGTCATTCGGGAAGGGGTGTACCGTGAATTCGTACAGCCGAAGCGGGGGGGAATGGGAAGCGATGCGATGATCGCTTATGAAGCCCTGCCGGGACATCGGGTCGTCATCAAAGGGTCCCGGATTTTGAAGACGCAATGGCAGCCGATGGAAACATCGGATCTCCCCGAAGCGGGCGACACCGTTTGGAAAACCGATATGCCGTTTTCTCTGTTCGAAGGCTACAATCTGCCGGACCCTCCCAGCGACGCCCAAGGGACGGAGTGGATCCGATTTCCGAGCGCGGGCAATCCATTTCGTCGCCAAAACGCCAGCGATGAGGATATCTCGATCATGCCGTGGGCTGAGAAGTGGGTGGGAAAACTACCATATACATTGCCGAGAGGTCTCGTCTTTCAGGACGGGCAGCGTTTGACGCAAGTGGCACGTCGGAAGAATCTTTTCGATAAGCCCGGCTCTTTCTATGTCGCCGATCAAGGAAGAACGCTATATGTTCGACCTCTAAAAGACGCCGTTCCCGACAATTCCGTTTATGAAGTAACGGTCCAGCAACAGTTGTTCAAACCGGCGATTCGAGGTCTCGGATTTATCAAGGTCAAAGGCATTACTTTCGAGCATGCCGGCAATGGATTTCCCCGAACCGGTGTCGGCGCGGTTTTCACAAACGGCGGCCATCACTGGATCATCGAGCAGAATACGGTTCGCCAAGTGAATTCGGTGGGGATCGAAATTGGAGCCAGAACAAACGAATTCTATGAGGAAGGCACCCGAGAAGAACTCAACGCCAAAACCGGCTATCATATCGTTCGCGGCAATCACGTTCACGGATGTGGAACGGGTGGAATCCAAGGCCTGATTATCTATCGATGCCTGGTCGAGCACAATGAGATTCACCACTGCGGATGGCACGATGTCGAACAGTACTGGGAGACCGCGGGCATCAAGCTGCTGCTCACGGAACAAACCGTCGTGCGCAAGAACTATCTGCATGACATTTCACATGCCAGCGGCATCTGGCTCGATTATCAAAATGTTCACAGCCGGGTTTGCCAGAACATCCTCACCCGTATTCAGTCGGTGATGGGTGGAATTTTCATCGAAGCCTCTCAGGTCCCGAACATGGTCGACCATAATATTGTCTGGAATGTTTCCACCCACGGCATCTACCAACACGATTCCGACAAATTGGTGGTCGCCAACAATCTATGCGGCAAATGCGGTCGCGCGGGCATACTGATGCGCGTCTGCGAGGGAAGAAAAGTAGGAGGACGCATCTCCACATCGCACGACAACGTCGTGGTGAACAACATCCTGATTCAAACGCCGGAATCGCTTTGGTTTTTGGACGCTCAAAACCGGTCGGCATGGAACTTCTATTCGAACTGCCCGAAATTCGATTTGAAGAAATGGAAAGAGCGTGGATTGGGAGCAACCGACCAACCGGCTCCTATTCGCGCTTCCTTGAATCCTCGGACGCTCGAGTTCACCTGGAGTTGCGATGAGGAACTTCCGGAAGTACCCCGCGTACCCACACTCACATTCGATATTTTGGGGTTTCCAATTCAAGGCGAGTCCTGTGCCCCTGGTCCGTTCCTTGACCCCCCCACCTCAAACCCGACCAGCTATCCGTTGAACCAAATCTTCCGTTGATGAATTTAATTATGGATTGCTTTCCTTTTTTGTCCGTTTCCTTTGAAATTTCATTTCAGATTTGAGGACCACATCATGCTTTCCCATCGATATCAGCAGTTCTCTTGGAATTCCTTGATTGTTTTTTTGGGCAGTGCCATTTTATGCTCCTATGTTCCAGCTTCCGCCTTTGGCCAAAAAGGAGGTGCTCCGAAGAATATCAGCAGCGAACGGAAGTTGCCTTCGCGTTACCCCTTCGTCGTGAAGGATGCGCTGAAGTATTGCGATCCGAGCCCCGGTTTTTGGATCGACCTGGGAGCCGGGAAAGGACAGGTCGCGATTCCTTTGATCGAGGCGACTCGAAACCCCGTCATGATGATCGATCCCGATCGCGAAGCGATGGCGAAAGGATTGCAATCTGCCTGTGAAAAAGAGTTCCCTTCGAAACTGACCGCCGTCGTCGGGGTGGCGGAATCACTCCCGCTGCTCGATGACTCCGTCGATTTCCTGATCAGCCGCGGTTCTATCTTTTTCTGGGACGATCCGGTTAAAGGACTCCGTGAGGTTCGCCGAGTTCTACGTCCCGGGAGTGCTGCTTATATCGGTGGAGGTGCTGGAAGCGGATATCCCGCTTGGGCCACCGAGAAGCTCATCGCAAGTCGTAAAGCGAAGATGGACGGCGAGGAAGCGGAAAAATGGCAGGAGTTCATCGAGCTTCGCCGTCCCGAACAAATGAAGGAATGGGCCGAAAAAGCAGGTTTGGCCCATTACCGCATCATGGGGCAAGGAGCGATTTCAGCCGAGGATGAACGTGTCGGGCAAGGGGTTTGGATCATCATTCGCAAATGATCGAAGTAGACGTGATGTGCCGCGCATTCTTTCTCGCTTCGGCGTCGTCCCGCGAAAAGCATGCCGACCAACAGACCAACAGTAAGGGCAAACGCCAACGGCGGCGGGCGTGCAATCCGGCGGCAAGCCACTCGCTCCACTCAGGCCGGTTTTGGGGACACTTCGAACGACATTCAGAATTCGCCATCCTTGGTTCCTTCTATCTCGCCGCGTGTCAGGCGGCCGCAATGTGACGGAAGAGACTTTTTGGATAGGTCCATTACGAGTTTTCAGAAAGTGCAGTGACGACCCAATCGACCTCAAGGATCATTCACAATCACGCCGCTTTGCGTGGGATCCATTCAAAATGGTTCTGAAATCCGTGAACGGTTACCCATGCAGCATATTTTATGTACAAGAAACGTATGAGGATCGGCAACAAGTACAAGCTGCTCCGTACTTATACGGAGCCCCCCGCCTGTCACATCGGCCGGTGGTAACGCTCATATCTCAAGTAGAAGAGATGATGCCGGAGTATCAAAACGCCGAAAATAAAGATGAAAACGCTGAGTCCGGCCCAGCGGTCGACATACTCGGCGACGGCGACACTCGCGACGATCCCGAGGAGGAAAAATAGGATCGACATGAATATAAAAATATACTTGTGGGCCCTCATCGCGGCATGATAGATTTGATGTCCGCAATGCGGACATGCAATGGCCGTTTTCGAGATTCCCCCACGGCAGTCGGGACAAGAAACGATGTTTTCGGTCGTGACGGCGGTCGCGGAAGGGCTATCGTGCAATCGAGGTGGGGCTGGATCCTCCTCGATGGGAGGAGGAACGTCTTCCATTTCGGTAATCGTGAAATCCTTCTGGCATTCGTGGCAGACGGCTCGACGACCTAGAAATTTGCGTTTCGTTGTCCCCGCATATTCGCAGAAGGGACACTGATATCGAATGATTTCGCTCATCGAAAACTCCCACACGCAAGAGATAGAAATTACGGAAAAATTACCAGGAGTCCCTATTTTAACAAGTAGGTTGTCTGGTAGGTAGTGAAAAATGATAAATCACGAAAAATAATCATCCCTTGCATTGCCTCCGGGAACGATGGCTAACCACTTTTGATATCCAGGATCGGCGTATCGGCAAAGGCGTCGATTCCTTCGATTTCGATCACATTTTTCTTCACGGAGACGATTTTGCACTTGGTCATTGCGATCAGGTTCGGTCGGACCGGAGAATGCGTGGCAAACACCCCCGTGAGAGGGTTCTTCGGATTTCCCCGAGGGTGGACCTGCAAGATCGAGCGTTTTTTCGGTGTGTCGTTTTTGTGGAACCACCAGAGGACCCAAATCTCTTTTTGGTGTTCCATGCGCAGCAGCCCTTTTTCGTACTTCTCATCGAGTACCAAGAAAGTCTTGCCTTCGTCGGTCTTCCGAACGTAGCCGATCGAATGGACTTCGAACGTTTCCACCTGAGTTTTTTCTTCGCTGGAGGTGGTATCGATGGTCGCCAACCAGCAGAACGCTCCCGCAAAGAAGACAAAAAGGTAATAGTATTGATTCATGATGCCCTCTCTCATTTGGAAAATGAATTGATTTCAGAAACACTTTTGTGGAGATATGTCTCCCTTATCATAAGCTCATCACACGTGAGGCGACGGTTCCTTTTATCATCCCACTAAGTACGGAGATTGTCTCTTCGTGGAGACGATCTTATACCGCTTTACCCACCTTCGTCAAACGCCGTGATCCTTTCTGTGTGTGTGTCATTGAAGAGGTATGGCATTTACGATATGACCGCCCATCGGGTTGACCGACGACATCGTCGGCAGATGAATCATGAGCGTTGGCGACGATCACTTTTCGTTTTCCAGACGGCGAACCCACGGCCGGAGAACGAATTCGGCGAGTAAAAATGTATATAGTAGGGGGATGCCTGCCATGGGGCTGATGGGATAGGGAAGCCATTCATACAAATCGTTCATGATGATAATCAACGAAAGCAATACACCGCCGATCCAGGCGGAAGTGACGGCATACTTGAGCACGAGGATGCGCGCTTGGCGGCGCGTGGTGGCCGTTTTTTCGTCCTTGGCGTATAGGTTTTCCAGCAATTCCGAATTCGTCGAGGCGAGCGTCAATCCGACGGTCAAGAGGATCAGGGAGATCAGCGAGGGGAGGTGGATCAAATGGCCCAACGAGAAGCCGGTGGATGTCACATAAAAAAAGCCGAGCGAGCATAGCCCAATCATCAAGCCCAAGTAATACATAACCGTCTCCTTCGGGGATCGTAGCCTAATCGTCGTTAGAGATTAGTGGATGTAGGTATTATTCATGTTCGCATAAATAGTGGCCCTCGGTTCATGCGGTGACGTCCGTAGGGCCGGGCTCTCGCTGTTCGCCCAGGGCTCACTATATATGCGACGCTCAATATTATTTGCTTTGATCCGGAAAACCATCGTTTCGCCATTTTGAAGAGATTCCCGCGAAGCATGATTGGTATGAAACAGATGATCAGGTAAGCTGGGCGAGCAGGAGAGTCGCGAAGCCGAGGACGAAGAAGAAGCCCATCATGTCGGTGATCGTGGTCAGAATCGGTCCGGAGGCGATCGCGGGGTCCATGCCGAAACGTTTCAGGAACAGTGGAATCACCCCCCCGAGGGAGACCGCCATCATCGTGTTCAAACAGAGTGCCCCGCCGACCACCAGCCCCAGATAGGGGTTTCCTTTCCATGCGACGGCCACCAGAGCGATCAGTATTCCCAGGGCGGCGCCGTTGACGATGCCGAGGGAGATCTCCTTGAGCCAGACGCGCAGCCATTCCTCCTTGCGAACGGTACCGAGCACCAGCTCGCGCATACTGACGGCCACCGCTTGATTTCCGCTACAGCCGCTCATATCGGAGATGATCGGCAAAAACACCGCCAGCG
Organism: uncultured Planctomycetaceae bacterium; assembly: GCA_964632505.1. Taxonomy (GTDB): domain Bacteria; phylum Planctomycetota; class Planctomycetia; order Pirellulales; family Thermoguttaceae; genus CAZWCE01. The sequence continues at coordinate 124,824 of CAZWCE010000013.1, forward strand.
CGATGACCGCCGAGAGGGTGTCTTGAAAGAACGCGATGACGCTCGCCGCGATGACATTCAAAAAAATGTTCACACTCAGCCAGGAAAGTCGACGACGTGAACGTAATAGGAGTGGCATGGAACGTAACTCCTCGCCGCCGACGATCCCCTGCGTCTTGAGAAAGTCCTCTTCATGTCGGTCGCCCCAGGCTTCCGCTACTTCCGACTCGCCGACCACTCCGAGCAATCGGCCGGTGGCATCGACCACGGGAACGCCGAAAAAGTGGTGCCGGTCGAAAAAAGCGCCGAGTTCTTCGAGGGAAGCTTCGTCATGGACCGAGAGCGGATCGGGAATCATCAGATTCCGAATCGGGCAATCACGGCGGGCCAGCATAAGGTCGCGTAATCGCAAAACGCCAACCAATCGTTGCGCGGCATCGCAGACGTAGACGTATTGTACGTCGTAATCCCGGTATCGGTCGGCGTTTCGGCGAAGTTCACCGACGACGTCGTCGACTGTCGCCGTCTGTTTGCAAGTAATCACCTCGGTGATCATCAGGCCGCCGGCGACATCGTCCGGGTAGCGACTCAGTTCTCTGATTTGGTCGGCTACCTCGGGCGGCAATTCCTCCAAAATCGCCTCGAAATGGTCCTCCTCAAGATCGCAGAGCAGGTCGACCTGTTCATTTTGCGGCATCTCACGTACGATGCCCGCCACCTCTTGGGGCTCTAATTGTTCGACGATTTCGACTGTCTGGGCATCGGGGAGGTGATCGAGTAAATCCGAGGCGCTCTCGGCGGGCAAGGTCGAAAGCAGTCTTCCTTGCAGTTCCTCCGGGAGATGTGTGACCGCGTGCGTCACATCCTCGTCGGGAAGCTGGTCGAGATAAGCTTTCAGAGGTTGAGATTCCCCTGCTTCGGTCAGTCGCTTCAGTTCTCGCCAAGGCTCGTGGATCTCGATCTCGTTCATGAATCTTCCCTTCATTCATTGTGTCCGATGAGACGAACTCGTGATGCGGCCATATGGTGCTAAGGGAGACGATCAGAGCAAGCTTCTCTCCTGGTGATCGCGCGTTCTGGCCAAAACGAATTCTAACACCGGAAATATTTTTTGACCAGCGGCGTTTTTCAACACGGGGCTAGGATTTTTCCCAAATTTTTGCTACGATTTCCGATAGGTTCTTTTCCTGAAGTCGTATCATCAATGGAAGGAAATATCGATGATTTTTTCTTATCGAATCGGGTGGTTCACCGTACTGGCGCTCGTCCTCTCTGCGACATGTCTCGAGGCGGAATCGCCAGTGCTGAGGGCCGAGGAAATCTTCCGTCGGAGTGCTTTCTCGGGTGGCTTGATCGTCCATGTCGGTTGCGGGGACGGCACGATGACTTCCTCTTTGGGGAACCACCGGAATAGTCTGGTCCAGGGAATCGATGTCGATGCCGACGACATCGCCCAAGCCCGTCGACGGATTCAAGCGGAGGATGTCTACGGTCGCGTTTGTGTGGCCGAGTGGGACGGCAAGCGTCTCCCCTACGCCGAGGGGCTGGTGAATCTCCTGGTGATCGAGGAGCCCGGCGAGCTTTCGCAGGAGGAAATTCAGCGTGTGCTGGCCCCGATGGGGGGCGCCTTGGTGCGTGATGGTGAAACGTGGCGGAAATGGCAAAAGCCTTGGCCGGAGGAAGTCGACCAGTGGTCGCATTACCTTCATGGCCCGAATAATAACGCCGTCTCACATGATGAGCGCGTGGGACCTCCGAAAAGCATGCAATGGTCGTGCGGACCGCATTACGCTCGGAGCCATGAGATCAACTCGAGCATGGCGGCGATGGTCTCCGCCGGTGGACGTCTCTTTTACATCTGGGACGAGGGTCCTCTCGGGCTGACGCAACCGGAGTTCCCGGAAAAGTGGACCCTCATCGCACGCGATGCCTTTAACGGGACCGTGCTTTGGAAGAAGTCGATGCCGAATTGGGGTTGGCGGCAGTGGCACGCCAGATCGCGTTGGGACAATCCTCGAGAACGCGCGCGAATGTTACGACATCTCCCGGCGACCACTCCTCGGCGACTCGTGGCGACGCCGGAACAACTTTTCATCACGCTCGGTTACGAAGCCCCGGTGAGTGTCCTCGATGTCGTCAGCGGGAACGTCGTGAAAGAACTTCCGCAAACCGAATTGACCGATGAAATCCTTTACGACGATAGATGGTTGATCCTGCGGGTTCGAACCCCCGATCACCGACCGGACAGAGATGTCTGGAGTTCACTTTCCGCGCGCCAATCCGGGCGCGTCATGGTCGTCGATCCGGAGAATGACAATATTCTCTGGAAAAGCAATCCGGAGGAAATGGCTCCCTTGACGCTCGCCGCACGAGGCGATCAGATCTACTACTCGACTTACGATCAAGTCGTTTGCTTGGATCGTAATACCGGCAAAGAACGCTGGCGAACAGAGAACCTTCTGGGAAAGAGCGGTCATCGTGGCACGGCGGGAACGCTGGTCGCCGAGGAGGAGGTCGTGCTCTATGCTGCGGCCACCGGCGGACACAAAGGCGAGCTGTTCGTCTTCGATGCCGCCACGGGGAAGTTGCGGTGGAAAGGTCCTCCGTATGCGGGGCCTGGGGTGACCAATCCGCCGGATCTTTTCGTCAGTGGGGGGCTCGTCTGGGTAGGAGAAACCCGACTGCCGGTCGATAACATGGAGACGACGTTGTTCCGACAAGGCTTCGATCTTCTCACCGGCGAAGTGCGCAAGGAGATCAGCGTCCCGATGTTGACCAGTCCGGGACATCACTACCGATGCTACCGTTCCAAGGCCACCGAGCGATATCTGATGCTGCCCAAACGGGGCGTCGAATTCGTCGATCTGGTCGGCGAAGAACACATGCGGCACGATTGGCTCCGGGCCCCCTGCATTTATGGCGTTCTTCCCGCCAACGGCCTGATCTACGTGGCACCGCACCAGTGTGTGTGCTACCAAGGAGTGTTGATGTCGGATTTCAAAGCCCTTTCGGCGAGGGCGAAGGTCGACGATCCCGCGACGCCGATGGAACAGCGACTCACTCGCGGGTCGGCTTGGGAAAAGCTGCCTTCGGAGAAGACGACCGGAAAAAACTGGCCGATGTACCGTCACGATCCGCGACGTAGCGGCAGCATCGCGATGCGGGTTCCCGCGAACCTCTCCACGAAGTGGACCGCTTCTTTCAAAGGCCGGATCACTCCGCCGGTCGTCGCCGAAGGACAATTGCTGGTGGCCGAGAAAGATGCTCATACCCTGCACGCTCTCGATGCGAATGACGCGCAACAACGATGGAGTTACACCACTGCGGGACGCATCGACTCCCCGCCCACCATTTATCAAGGAAGCGTGCTCTTCGGCTGCACCGATGGAAACGTGTATTGCCTCCGCGCCTCCGACGGTCATTTGGTCTGGCGATTCCAGGCGGCTCCGCGCGATCGCCGAATCGTCTCCTTCGACCAGGTCGAATCGACTTGGCCGGTTCACGGCAGTGTCGTGGTCCAGGAAGACATCACGGCCGATCCACCTCGTCCGCTCGTTTACTTCACCGCCGGACGCTCCACCTATCTCGACGGCGGCATCTTCGTCTACGCCCTCGATCCACGAACCGGCGAAGTGGTTCATCAGATCTGTCTCGACGGACCCCGAATCGATCCCTTCAAGGATAAAGGAGGGGCCGGATACATCGATGGGGCGAAGACGGACCTCCTCGTCAGCGACGGGGCCGACCTCTTCCTCCATCAGGAACGGTTTCGCAGCGACTTGAAGCGTTTTCCCGCCCCCATGAAAGACTTGGGAAAAGAGCGGGGTGGTTATCGCCTCTATGATGCCTATCCGGAGCGCGGCTCCAGCGCGAAACGCCTGATCGCCACACGCGGATTCCTCGACGATTCCTACAACGAGGGAACCTACTGGACATACGACGACCGTTGGCCGGGATGGGATCGGCACATGAATCAGGTCCCCGCCTACGGACAAATTCTTTCTTTCGATGACGAACATCTGTTCGGGGTGCACGTTTTTCATCAGGTGGTTCGAGTCCGTCGTGGGTTCTTCCCCGAAACCAAAGGCTACCGGCTGTTCGCTTGGAATCTCGATTCGGAGAAGGACGCCTGGTCGAAGTTCATTCCGATTCGTGTTCGGGCCATGGTCGCCACTGCCGAGAAGATCTTCGTCGTCGGGCCGCCCGATGTTATGCCGAAAGATGATCCCCTGGCCGCTTTCGAGGGGCGGTTGGGATCCCGGCTTTGGGCTTTTTCCAAAAAAGACGGGAAGAAGATCGGTGAAGTCGCCGAAATCGATTCGCTCCCGGTTTACGATGGATTGATCGGAGCGAACGATTGTTTGTACCTCAGCACCGAAGACGGTCGGGTGCGCTGCTTTGAGAAGTAGGAGGAACCACAAGCCGGCGGAAGCGGGAGATGTTCTTTTCGAACGCTCCGCCGGCTTTTTGATCGAATCCTCACCCCTATTCCACCAGTCCTCTCAAATCCGGTTCATGCCGATCGGTCATCGCGATCAGTTCTTTCCAAGTCAGCTCGGTGCCCGCGCGACCGGCTTCGGCTCCCAGAAGGCACGTCAGGTTCGCGTCGACCGCACCGGGGACCGTCGCGTTGCTCGTATTTCCCTCGGTGACGCATCGATGGAAAAGATCGACATTATGCTCGGCGCCCCATCGATACATGTCCGGGTTCTCGCCTCCTTCGTATCGCCAATCCTCATTCCGCATTTGAGTCATGCCTTTGTTGTAGAACGTTTGCATGTGGGCGTGATCGGCATAGGCTTTCACGCCGGCGAAAGGATCGATTTCGTGATGGAAGTTGCGGAACTGGTCGCCGGAGTAATTCATGAGGACACCGCCGGGAAAGGTGTAGGAGATCGACGCGGTATCGGTGGCTGTATTGACGGGATGCTTCCGGCTTTTTTGAGTCACCCCGCAAGCCTTTTCCGGATGAGTACCGAGAATCAACAGCGCCGTATCGATCGTGTGGATGCCTGCCGAAACCATACGATCGCCGCCCAACTCACGGCACATCGCCCAACGTAGTTTTTGGAACAACTCGGAGATGTTCTTCTCGACTTTCCGATCTTCTCGACCTTCATCGTTATAAAAGGCTCGGACGAACCGGATATCGCCCATTTTGCCCTCTTCGATGTACTGCAAGCACTCCTGAAGGTAAGGCAAATACCGCCACTGGAAATCGACATGGAAGACCTTCCCTTTTTGCGTCGCTTTTTTTCCAAGCTCGGCGACGGTATGGCACCCGGGCACGTCGATGGCGACGGGTTTGGCCATGTAGACGTGACATCCGGCATCGACAGCCGCGGAGGCGTGAATGGGGAAAAAAAACGGTGGAGTTTTCAGAACCACGGCGTCTGGCGCGTCGTCGATCGCACGTTGATAACCTTTCAGACCACTGAATGCCTTTGATTCCGGCAATTCGAACCGCTTGGCCGCCGCTTTGGCGACGTCGGGGAAATAGTCGACCACCGACACGACCTCCAAGCCGGGATGAGCGTGCATCATTCGAGTGATCATCGTGCCGCGGCCTCCTTGACCGATACACGCCACGCGAACCCGGCTGTTCGCCCGGCTTCCACGAACCTGTTCGGAGGAAACCAACGAAAGGGAAGCGGCCGAGAGAGAACCGGCCGCGGTGGTTTTCAAAAAATTGCGACGAGAAGTATGTTGGCGCATGGTCGAACCTCCTGCATTCAAGAAAAAACATTCAATATTTCCAAACAAGGAAAAGGGAAGATTCTATCGAAAGCACTCCCCACAAATGTTAAAACTTGAAGAGAGTCTCCCGACCGGCGAGAATCATCGGTTGGACAACTTTCAAGCGGATGAAAGAGCGGCAAAGAGCCATCGTGGAACATTTTAGCGAGTTGCATCAGTTGTGACAAATGGATTCATCGGAAGCGGGAGATTTTCCGGGCCTTCCTTCGCGGCAATGTCCGCGAATGCTTGGTGACGGATTCGAAAAGAATGGGGCTTGCGAGTGAAAAGGGGGCCGAGGCATACCTTACTTTACTTGCAAACTTAATCCGCAAGGCGGTCATCGAACTCCTTTCATTGTCCGATGGCCGGGCCATATTCAGGTCGATACGGTCAGCGATCAGCTTGTCAGCTTGACCGACATTTTCGCCACGCTGGCGGAAGTGATCGATTACGATCTGCCCCACGACGCCGCCGAGGACAGCATCAGCATTCTTCCCGTTCTACGGGGGGAATCGGAAAGCCCATCCCCCCGCTCTTGGCTATTGCAACGGACGATGTCGGGCAGGCATTTATCGATCCGCAACGGCGCGTGGAAATACCTTGACCATCGAGGCTCCGGCGGAAACAACTATCGTCAAGAAAGGCTTCGACCTTATCGTTTGCCGGAATCGGCGCCTGACGCGCCTGCTCAGCTTTACAATCTCGAGGATGATCCGGGCGAAACGAAGAACTTATATTTCGAGCATCCCGAGATCGTAAAACGGATGAAAGCGAAGCTGGATTCCTTTCGCGAAAACGGCCGCAGCGCACCAAAAAGGCAATGACGCTTTTCACGCCATCGCCTCTTTTTGGTCCTGCCGGTCAGAGGGGAACCCTCCTTTTTTCCCGAAGCGATCAACCGTCGAGCGTCCCAGGGCCAGCGCACACTAAGTTCCTTTGCCGGTAAGGACTTGCATCAGGAAGT
>CAZWCE010000014.1:0-98842 GCA_964632505.1 uncultured Planctomycetaceae bacterium
GGTTTCGAGTTTTTTGATAAATTCAACAAAATCCTTTCGCTTGTTTGAGGGCTAGCCGAGCGGTCGTGTTCAACCGCTCCATCGTGGCGTCGGGGTTTCCCAGAATCCCACTGCTCAGAAAGAGCCCCGAGACGCGCCGCGTTCGCAAATACTCCAGGAAGGTGTCGGCCATCTCTTCCGGGGCGATCGCGCATCGCTCCGGATCCTGATCTTTCCGTAGCGGACAATATCGGCAATCGCTCGAACAAATATTCGAGAGCAGCGACTTGAAGAGCATCGTTTTGCGCCCGTCGGCCATCGTCGTCGGATAGATCCAGCTTCCCTCGCTGCTCCGCTTCCGCTGATCGGCTCCCTTTTGACCGCAGGCGCAGGCCAAATCGTACTGGGCGTCGCGCGAGAGAATCTCCAACTTCGCCTGGGTGTCCTTTTCGATATGAACGGCGGGCATTTTCATCGCTCCTTCTCAGAAAAATTGCCCATGGGAAATGAAAAGAGGAGTTTCAGTCTTCGGCGGTAAGGAAAAATCGGTCGACGTAGACCGCCTCGACATCGCCGGCCCGTTCCGGGGGCGCGGCCCAAAAGTACATCTCCCCGTCGAGCGGGTGGACGCCCAGGTCGATCAGTCGGTATTGGTCTCCGTCGAGTGAATCGATTTCCAGCCGTTTCGACACGACCCCCTGTCGTTCTCCTCGATCGTAGATCCCCAGGGTCATTCCGATGCCCTTCTTTGCGGAAGCCTCGACCCGAACCGCCGCCCAGCAATGCCATTTTCTGGAGAACACCTGAATCTCGCTCCCCAGCGGACAACTCACCGCCCACTCGCGATGATCGCCCGGCATTCGGGCAGCCCATCCATCGGAAGCGTTGGGATCCTCGGTCAACTCGGCCCACTCCCCTGCCCTGGCGAGATTGAATTCGTACTGCTGGTAATCGAGCCAATCGAAGTCGGCAAGATCCGAAGCCGGCTCGGGCACCTCGGGGACCTTACGGTTTTGGTAACGCCGCAGCATGCTTTGGCGATATTCGGAAAATGGGAAACGCGACGTATGTTCTCGATAAGATTGGACATCGAATCGATCCGCCTTTTCGAAAAACTCCACCACCGCCTGGGACGGGTCTTCCGGCCCCTGAAAGGGAATTCGCTTCAGTTGGGAAAGACGCTTCAAGCGATCGTATCTCTTCAGCCAGACGTGGTCGATCGTCATTTTTGCTCGCTGCACGCGAGCCAGCCGCACCGGATCGTCGGCGACCGCCTTTTCCGCTTCTTCGAAGAGGCGCGTCGAGCGATTGAGGGTGGCCAAATCGAGCCAGCCTGAAGTGTCGGGCATGAAACAGCGGAGATAGACGTCGGACTTTTTCGCCGTCTCGCTCATCAACTCGAGATGTTCCAGAAGAGGTTCCGCCGCGGGCCCATAATAGCCTCGCATGAACTCCTCCCGCAGCTTTCTTTCGTCGAGTTTCGGGTTCCACATCAAATGGGAGATCACCCAATTGCGCATGCGGACGAAATCTCCGGCCGAACAGGTCGAGTCGCCTTGTTCGAACAGTCCGATGGTTCCGTGGTCGACGAAGAACCGAATATTGGGTTCCAAAACGTGATAGTTCGGATGCGGCGACATGTAGCTGTGGAAATTCGTGACATAATCCCAGATGAAGAGGTGGTCGGCCACCTCGCTCCAGCCTTCGATGTCTTTTTTGAATTCTTCATTTTGCGGCCCGGTCGCCAGGGGTTGGGCGAACGAACACTCGATGGAGCAGAGACGGATCACCACGTTTTCGCGAGGTCGGACATGCTTCGGTGGTTTTCGCGTATACTGATACGCCAGCGTTTCGACCCAGACGTTGGGGAATTCTTTCTCGATCTCTTCGGCCACTCGATTCACGAAATGCAGGAGCGGCCCGGCGGGGGAGCCTTCTTTCTCCTCGATCGCCCGGCACTGTTCGCATTGGCATTGCCCGTGCCAGTCGTTCTGGCTGATGGAAATGAAGCGTGCTTCTGGATTCTCCCGTAACGCCGCCAGCGCATTTTCGGTGAGCTCTTCACGCATGGCGTCGTTGGTCAAGCAGAGTTGTGCCCGCTCCGTTTTGCGTTCGCCGTCGATCATGCTGAACCATTCGGCGTGGTCGTCGAAATATTTCTCCGGCGGAATCAACCGATAGAAGGAATGGACGAAATAGACGAACCGATGATGCCCTCCGAACTCCGGCGGTATGTTCTCGCGATTGCCGTTGCATTTCATGCGCGAGGCGAACACTCCTTGGAAGGCATCCCGATAGTAGGCTTCGCGATAGATGAGATCCGGCGCATAATGGACGTGCGGCGCGGTCATTTTCAGGGTCGGACGCGAAGGCACGTCGGATTCGGTCGACGTCCACCAGCGGACGCCCACGAAATCTTCGAGGAACGTGTAGACCGCATACAGGGTTCCTCGTTTCGGATGCCCGGCGAAAACCAGGCTCTTTCCCGCCGGCTCGATCATGATCTCGTCGTACGCGAACTTGCGATCTTCCAAACCGGGCACCAGCTCCTCGGCCCTCGACGAAAGGCCCACCACCAATTGGGGCGCGTTGTCGTCGGCCTCTTCCTCGGAAATCAAAGGCCAAAGCGCGCCCGTCACTGTCTCGAGGTATTGCTTGAGCTGCTCGGCCGCCGTCTGTTCGACCGGCGTCGGAGTTCGGGGAAGGACGATCTGGTATTCGGTACTTCCGTCGGTGCTCAGTGTCAGGGATGTTGCCTCATTCGCTTCCACCATCGGGGGGGCACCGATCAAGAGACTGAGCAAGAACACAACCAAAAAGGAGAGGGCAAATTTTGACATCACTTGGATCCCCATGGACAGAATTTGAAACAAGAAATCGCAAAAAGCTCGAAGAAAACACTTCCGGGAGAGCGCCCCTCCCGACGCCATCAATATACGAAAAAAGGCCACCTCTTGCCAAGATATCACATGCTTCCTTTTGCCGGAAGGAAGAAAAATGAGCAAAAAAAAGGCCCACCGGAGAAGTGGACCTGAGAGGACCAGGGGGAAGATTTCTCGAATCCCATGGATCCGACTCCCTCGTAGAGCGTTTGCAGATCACTCGCTCTTTTCAAGGCGGTAGATATTGACGATATCGGCCGTGACACTGGGGACATAGAGGAGCCCGTTTGTGCGATCGAAACCGACATCGGCAGGCGTGACCATCTCGGCCAGCGTGACGACGCTTTCACGATCGGGCCCGACCAGGCAGATCTTATTGCCCTCGAAATCGGTCACCAGGAAGGAGCCGTCTTCGAGAACTTCGATCGTATCGAGAGTTTTGAAATGATCGGCCAGCCCGAACGGTTTGGGAGCTTCTTCGCCTGTCGGATCGAGTTCGTAAAGGTCGTGAAGCGTCCAACTGACGCAGAAGAGGCCGTCGTCGGTCGCCGTCACGCCGTTGATGCCCTCGGGGGCCCGAATCGCCTTGAAATCCAGATCTCCTTTTCCTTGGTGTTTCCAGATGCAGCCTTTTTCGGTATCGCTCAAATAGATGACTTCACCGAACACCACATGGATGTCGTTCAATTGCTTGGCTTCCTCGATTTCGTGATAGTGTGAAGCCGATTCCAGTTGTTTGGCTTCTTCTTCATCGAGTCCTTTGCTCCCCAGTGCATAGCCGAAGAGACGCTGATTATCGCAACCGAACAACGCGACGATCTCGACTTTCCCTTCTTCTCCGAGCGATCCCTTCGAACAGGAAAGGCCCTTGGGGCCGGAGAGGGGCAGATCGTCGACCTGTGTTTTCCATTTCATCTGGTCGATCTTCTGATCTTTCAACCGGGTAATGTAGCCGTCCTCGTCGTCGGCCCAATAGAGAATTTCTCCCTGATCGTCCTTTTTGGGAGCAATGTTCGAGACGTAGACGATCGAAGGGTCCAGCGGATGGACGGCACAGCTCTCGGGCGCTTCGAAACCTTCCAGCGTGGCGATTTTTTCCAGTTTCCAGTCGGCTCCTCGGGCAGAGTCGTGGCACGGGAGGAAAAGAAAAGTCGCGGAAATCAGTACGGTCAATGGTCGCATGGAGTCATCTCCTCATTTTTCAGGATGCGGGAGAAAATTTCCCAACAGAGGGTGAACAAAAAAAAGGTCATCAATATCATGGATACACGGGTTTTCCGATCATTCGGAAAGTTCGAGCCAATAGGTGGAAAGCTCATAGGCATGCCGTTTGGAGGAACTATCGAAAGCGGCACACCCGAAGGGGATCAGTTTTCCTTTTTGGAATACACGGTCGTGAGCGCTTCCGGTATCGAGTTCGCGGCAGATGTACAGGTTCCAGCGGCCGTCTTCGTATTTCGATTGGCAAAGCACATCTCCCCGATCTCCCTCGACCGCCGAAGCCACAATGCCCGCGATCTTCTGGCCGACCTCATAGTTCTCAGCCAGGGAAGCATCGTACTCCACGGCATGTTCTCGGGGAATCACGCCATCGTGCATGTAGGCCGATTCTTCCGGCAGATAGGCTGGGTGATCGGCCTCCGGCAACTGGTTTTTCTCGTACCCGCCAGCGGTTTTCGGATCGCCGTATCGTCCCTTGGTGGCCTTATCCATCTCGGGGAGAGACCAGTACTTGTCGTCGACCTGGTCGAACGGATCGGTTCGTGTGGCTTTCCAGTGCCAAACATCCACCGGAATGTCCGACGCTTTGTAACCGTAGGCATTGCCTCCGCCGAGATGGCAGTATTCCGAACAGCCGAATCGCTCAAACTGGTTGTCCTCCTCAATGGGGAACACCAGCGAGAACTTGTCTTCATAGTAGACGCTCTCGTCTGAGGGATCGGTCACCAGCCGCATCCACCCGTCGTCGGTCTTCTCCCAGGGAATATACTGGCGATCCTCCTTCGAGTCGTCCCAACTCGCGTATACGTAGAGGTGTCGATCGTCGTGGAACGCTTTCAATCGGACTTTCGTACATCCATGATTGAAGCCCATTCCGTTGGCCAGTGGAATCACCAGCGTTTTCGCCTCCTCCCAAGGAAGAGAGGCGTAGTCGAACTGGGGCGCTTCTTGAACGGAAGGAATCGGCTTCGCTTCCAGCAGACGACTTCGTCGGACCAAAAAGCCGGTATTCACCAGGGAGAAGGAAGTGAGGACCGCGAGAATCGCGAACACCGAAATCGAAGCGCACCAATTCCCCCTTTCCCGGCTCAAGAAAGATTGCCCCAAAAGAGCTCGCCGTTTCGTGAAAAGGGCGCGGTACAAGTGGATGACGTAAGCGGCGGGAACGAGGAAAAGTCCGAAAATGTTATGCAAACGTCTCGCAGAAATATAGAGGGAACTGCCGTCGACCAAGTGCAAAAGGATGTAACCGGTGACCAAGAGAATCAAACTGCCGAAGACGAGAAAAGCGAGGGTGGTCCGCCGATAGAACTGCCGTGACGGCGGATGAACGAGAGTCGCCCCCAGCATCGAGAGGATCGCCGGAGCGAAAAGATAGGCCAAGTAAATATGATAAAGAAAGACCCGCCCGGAAAGGGCCCAATCGGGGAGTTGGTTTCCAGGACCGGGAACTTCGCGGCGCACCACGGCGTGAAGGCTGATGCCGGTGATCAGCAAGAGAGGAATCGTGACGGCGAGAACCCAGTGACCGATGAGGAAAAGGGGCGAATAGCGAGGAATGTTTCTGTTACGCGACTTTCCCTCCTCGGAGGAAGTTCGGGAGGGATCTTGCGGCGATTCAGCTCCCGCAGGTGGGACGGCATTCTCTTGATTCATGGGGCTACTTCGTCGATAAATTCAGTGGATTGGGGGGGTAACGAAATGAGAAAGGAAGGGACCTTGAGACCATGCTTCGAGGCAGGAGAAGAGCATTTTGATCTCGTGTCTCGAAGGGCGAAGTTTCATTATACACAAATGGGGGGAGGGACGTAAAGGAAAACCACCCTGGATGAGCAATGAAAACTCGGAACATCTCTACTCGATTGCATCCTCTCGGGGGATAAAATGCAGCATTTGAGCGGGAAACGCGATGTCGACCCGATCTCCCACGCTTCGGGGGTTTTCCAGATGCACGGCTTTTCCGATTTCCGCCGTGAGAACCCGGTCGTCCACGAACTCCGTTTCCGCCGGGGCATCCCCCTGTAAGCGTAGCCGGAAGGTGACCGTGGCCCCCAAATCGGCGACTTTTTCCACCACCGCCGAAGCCGCGGAAACTAAACCGTGAGGGGATTCTTCATCAATACGGCGCGCCCGGGGGGGGGAGAGCTCGATATATTCGGGCCGGATCACCGCCATCATCGAAAGGGGATCCCGGCAAACTCTCTCCGGCACGGATGGTTGGGGGAGATCCAGTTCCATCCCCTGGGCGAAGCGAACGCGAACCGTCCCCGAGGCCGTCGCGACGACCTGGGTGACCGGCAGGTAGTTTTCGCACCGGAGAAATCGAGCGACCCGATAATTGGCGGGCCTGTGATACAACTCCTGCGGAGTGCCCACCTGGAGGATCTTCCCCCCTTCGAGCACTCCCACCCGATCGGCGACCATCGCCATTTCGGTCAGATCGTGGCAGACGTGAATCGTCGGCAGGCCCGTCGTTCGCTGAACCGACTTCAGAAGTCCCAATAATCGCATGCGGGAGACCTCATCGAGGGCGCTGACCGGCTCATCCAGCAGCAAAACTTGCGGATTGGCGACCAAAGCCCGGGCGAGTGCGGTCCGCTGTTTTTCCCCGCCGGACAGTTTTCGGCATGAACGGGGCAACAAATGCGCGATCTGCATCAGCTCCGCCATCTGGTGGACTTTCCGCGCCTCGGCATCGGGATTCGACTCCGGGGCAACGCGGCGAAGCATCCGTCGGCTCTTTCCATTGAGCGAAAAGGCGATATTCTGACGAACGGTTAGATGAGGGAACAAAGCGTAGTCCTGAGGGACGTAAGCCACTTGTCGAAAACGGGGCGCCAGATGCGTGATCTCCCGAGTTTCCTTTTCCAGGTTTTGCAGATAAATTGCCCCACGGGAAAGGGGAGTTAGCCCGCAGAGGCATTCCAAGAGCATCGTCTTGCCGGAGCCGGTTTGCCCCAGAAGCACGAAATACTCCCCAGGAGCCACTTCCAAATCGAGGGGCCCGAGCGTGAAACTCTTCTGCCCCTGGCCGACGCGGCAGAGCAGTTGTTCGATGCGAATCATGCGGCAGCTCTCAATGAAAACAAAAAAGGAATCGCCGAGCCGTTCCACCTTCCCGACGATTCACGGAACATGGCTTTTCAATAATCCTTGGCGGCCATCAGGTAGTAAAAAAGAAAACGGACCACCACCAACAGCGCCCCGGTGAGCACGATCATGAACAGCGCCACCGCCAGAGCGGTCTCGATGTGTCCGATCGACTGTTCCAAGTAGATGGTGGTCGGAAGGACCTCCGTCCGCATGCGCACCGCGCCGACGAAGACCAGCAACGGGCCGAAAATACCCAACGAGCGGGTCCACATCAGGATCATCGCCACGATCATCCCCGGAAAAGAGATGGGCAGCGTGACCCGGAAAAAAGCGCTCGGCCGCGAACATCCCAGCGTCATGGCGACGTGCTCGAACCGGGCATCGAACTGATCGTAGGTCAATTTCATCGCGCGAATTCCCAAAGAGAGCGACACCAGAAGCTGACAAAGAATGATTCCCGAACGCTGGAAGACGAATTCCATCGTCCAGGATTCGAGCCACTTGCCCACGCTGGTATGAAAAAAGACCAACAGCGAGAGCCCCACGACCAGAGGAGGAAGGATGATCGGCAGATCGACCATCGTGTCGACCAGCATCGACCAGAGCGAGCGGGAACGGCTGAGCATGTACCCGATGGGAACGGCGAAGACCACGCCGATGATGGTCGAGAGGGTCGTCGTCCAGAGGGAGAGATACATCGCGGCGCGGATCTCCGGGGAGAAGAGCGTGCGGAAAAATTCGCGGGGATCGTCTCGAATCACTTCCTCGAAAACATATCCCAGATCGGCCACGAAGAGTCCCAACAGCGCGATCACGAAAATCCCGACGAAAGTGCTCATCGAAAGGAGAAAAAGGCGGTCCTCTCCCTTGAGGAGGAGGTTTTCGTAGAACTGGCTTTTCGTCGACCGCGGCATATTCACTCTCTGGAAGTTTGGCGGGCCTCCCGAAGGCAGGCGAAAAAAATCATTGAGGTGTGGAGGCGGGCGCGTCGGCGCCGGCTTCCTCTTGCTCGGCCGTCTCCGCCGATGCATCGTCCGGCAACGGTTCTTCCGCGGCGTCCGACTCGGTCGATTTCTTTGAGGAAGCTTCGCCTTCTTCGAGCGCGGCGGTCGCTCCCTCGTCAAGACTCACGGTGAAATGGTGTTGCCGGAAAATTTTCTCCCCCTCTTTGGAAGAGACGAAATCGAGGAATTGCTCGGTCAATTCCGGATATCGCGAGCTGCTCAGCGCCGCCGCGGCGACTTTGGAAATGACGTTTTTCCGATGCGGAATGCGCACCACTTCGCAATCGTCCGGAAAATGGGCCGCCACCGCGTCCCAGACGATCGCGGCGTCGACCATGCCGAGCTTCACCTCGGATCCCAGTTCAGTGACGGTCATGCACTCCATCACCACGTTCGGCTCGACTTGCTCCATCGCGATGTCGTTTTTCTCGAAAAGCTTCAGCGTTCTCCGGCCGATCGCGCACGACCGGGCATTGCCCAGCGCCAGTCGGATTCCCGGCTTCGTCAAATCCTGCAAGGACTTGATGTCACTCGGATTGCCCTGCTGGACGAGAATGACGGGGAGGAAATAGCATCCCATCTTGTAGTCCTCGACCATTCCCATGTCCTCGGCCTGGTGGATGTACTGGATGTCGCCCGGCATGAAGAGATCGCCCCGTCGGGTCAGTTCCATGCGGTTCAGCAAGACGGCACTCCCGGCGAAGTCGCATTCGATTTCCACATGGTGCAACTGTTGGAATCGGTCCGCCAGCGCCTCGGTCGCCGGACGGATGCCGGCCCCGCTGTAGAGCAACAGCTTCGGCGTGGGGGGCTCTTTTTGGCCGCATCCGGCGAGAAGGCCGACCAGACAGATCACCAGCAGTCTGGGGCACAAACCGATTTTATTCGATCCAGCCGGGGGGTCCGGCTTTCGAAACAACAAGCTCACGTTTAACCTTCTTTCTTCTCGTCGGACGCTTCCGCTTCCGGAGTGGCTTGGGGAGCATCGCCGCCCTTGGCGGAAAGGTCTTTCACGTAGCCGGCTTCCCGGAAGACGTCTTGACCGTTTTCCTTGACGAAATCGAGAAATTCGGCGACCTTTTCCGGCTGATCGGAGTAAGAAAGCCCCATCACCGCAACGCGAATTTCTTCATCATACTCGTACGGAGTGGAGACGATTTCCAACTCGTCGAGAAACCCGTTCGCCACGCCGTTCCACATGATGCCGGCATCGGCGGCGCCGAGTTGGATCTGGTTGCCGATCTCGCTGTGCTGCCGGACCATCCGATTCCCGACATTCGCCATGACTTTTTCGGTGAGCTCCTTCTTTTTCAGCAGGTCCTGGACCATTTCGCCACAGGTCGAGAACTCGGGGTTGGGAAGGACGACTTGGACGCCTTCTTTGCCCAGATCCGCGATCGAAGTAATGCCCTTCGGGTTGCCTTTGGCCACGACCAGCACCGGTGCCAAATGGCCCACCTGGACTTCTTCCTCGAGGGCCCCGGCTTCTTCGGTGTATCGCATGTAGGGACTATGGGTCACAAAAAGATCGCCCCCTTCATTCAATTTCACCTTCGGGAGGTGGTCTTCCGAACCGCCGAACATGAGCACGGCCTGCTTCTCACCCCCCTTGCTTTCTTCGTAATCGGCGACCAATTGCTCCATCGGGGCACGAAAGGAACTTCCGCAGAGAATCACCAATTCCTCGTCCTGGGATTGCTGTGCCGGCTGCCCCGGCTCTTCTTGCGAACCCGTTTGACAGCCGGCGACCGGAAAAACAAGGGCACAGGAAAGTATAAAAAGTCCCAAAATGTCGAGTCGGCGATAGATTCGTTCATTCGTCATTGCTGAATCCCTCCTCATCCTTCGGATGGTCATCTGAAGATACGGTCTCGGGTGTGTTTGCCTCCCTGGAAGTCCGACGCGGGGCGTCGCAAAACATCCGGGTACATCATTCCACGACAGATGGTTTTTTTCGAATACTCCAACCGTCCATCGAGCGATTCGGCGATCGCGTAATCGAACGATCTCCTTCTTAGACGACCGGCCATTTTCCCACAAAAGGACGTTTCATGCCGGGAGGCAAATCCATTCAAGTTTCACTTCACTATTATACCAGCGCGGGAGGCAGGCTTCCAGAAGTGGGTTCCGAGGGTTTTTCCGCCGGAATCCTCCAAGAAGAGATCAAGACTTCGATCGGAATGGTGTGGATGCGGTTGCAAGAAAGACGATTTGGTGAGCGATCGGGGAAGTAACCCCGTTGTCGACCGACCCGGTTCGGGAAAACCGGCTTTGGAAAACGTCGGAGGCGCAACTCCCTCCCTCATTCTCCCTCATAAGCGGTTTTTTTTCTTTCGCTCTCCTTAAATCGCTTGTCATGGGACGTTCATCACCATATTATTATAAGAAGTTGATTCATGAGGTGTCCGCGGTGGCGTGTGGTGCTGATAGGCTGTCTCCATATCTATCCAGATATCCAGTCTTGCCTTGCCCATGCCTCTCGCCTTCTGGGTTCGCCGTGGCCCTTTTTTGAGGGAATCCTTGCGTTTCGATCTCCCTCCCGTGCTCCCATCTTCCGAAAGGGAACCCATGCGAATGGTTAACCGTTTTTTTCGAAAGAACGTTCTTGCTCTTCTTCCATTTGGAATGGCCGCCCTCCTCCTGACGACCTTGCTGGTCAATCACTTGCTTTTGGCGTGCGATGTGCCCGTCTTCCGCTATGCCCTCGAACGCTGGCAGGCGACGGTTTACGAAGCGGTGGTGTTGCACGAGGGGCCGTTGACCGAGGAGCAGAAGAAACTCGTCGAGCAACTCGAGCAACACTCGGTGACCGATGACTACCGGACGAACATCTACGTCCGAACGGTCGATTTGGTCGAGATTGCGCAAGAAGAGGCCGAGGAAAAGAAAGCGAGAGCCGAGGAGGAATCGAAGAAGCCCCCCGATTCCGAGAGCGACGCCGAGACCTCCTCCGAGGCCGATCGGCCCCGATCTCCGTTTTTAACCATGCACGAATCGATCGGTTCGCCGAAGGAGCCGACGATCGTCCTGGTCTACCCGATGCGGGGACCCGGCAATTATATCTTTTGGTCCGGGCCGCTCAACGAGACGAATGTCGGCCGCGTCAAGAATTCGCCCCTTCGTGAGAAGATCGCCGAGAGAATCATCGGCGGCGACAATGCGGTTTGGGTCGTTTTGGAAAGTGGAAACCAAGAGGCGGACGATCAGGCGGAGAAGACGCTGAAGGATTCGATCGAAGGCTTCAAGACCGCCTATCGGGAAATGTTCGAGGCCTACGAAGAGGTCGCGGTTTCCGAGGAGGAAGAGGAGACGCTCGAGGAAAATCCGGCCGTGGAAGAAGCGGTCGAGGAGGCGGAGGAAGACCCGATCCGTTTTTCCGTCGTGCGCCTTTCCCGGGACGATGAAAAGGAGGCGGTCTTGATCGATCTCTTGATGCACACCGAGCCCGACCTGGAGGAGTACGCCGATCAACCGATGGCACTGCCCGTCTTCGGAAGAGGCCGTTCTCTCTACGCCTTGGTGGGCGACGGCATCAACGAGGAAAACGTTTCCGAGGCGTGTGCCTTCCTGTTGGGCCCTTGTTCCTGCACGATCAAGGACGCCAATCCCGGAATCGATCTGGTCGTCGATTATCCCTGGGACGAAGAGCTCGCCAAACAAGAGATGGAGTCGATGGGCGTGGAAGAGGAGTTCGACCAGCCGCTGGTCGGCCTTTCCACGCTCTCCGAAGCGGCGGTCGCCGAGGAGGAATCAGAGCAATCCTCTGCGGAAGAGAGCGAATCAGCGGAAACGGTGGAAGCGGCTGTGGAAGAAGAGTCGGCACCTGAAGAAACGGAGATCGAAGAAAACGCCTCGGCACAAGCCGACGAAGAGGCGGAGCCGACGGAGCCCTCTCCCGAAGAATCGCCCGAGACGACGCTCCCGGTCGAGGAGTCGCCGGCGGAAGAGTCGACCACTGCGGAAGCGGACGCCGAGGAAACGGTCTCTGAAGACGAACTTTTCGGAGCAAATCCGTTCGCGAACGGGGAAGAACGCTCTGGGGAAGCCGATTCGGCGGAGGTGGAATCATCGCCCGCGGTCGATGGGGAAGAGTTGGTCGACTCCGAGGACGAGGAATCCGGCGGGATGAGCCCCCTTTCCCGCAACATCCTCTTTGCCCTCGCCGGGACGGTGTTGATGGTGGTGATCGCTTCGGCGGTCATGGTCAGCCGGGGCCGCAAACAGTAGGCGGTTGGGTGATTTTTTTGGTTTTTCGATGATTGGATTGATTGAGTCAGGAGCAGTCATGTCGGCGATTCGTTTTGTGATGAAGGAAATCATGCTTCGTAAGTTTTCCTTTCTTCTCGGAGTCGTGGCGGTTTTTCTCGCCGTCGCGGTCCTCTCCGGTCAGTTGACGCTGCTGAAGGCGTTCGATTACCGGACCGAGAAGGTGCTCGACGCCAAGCGGCGGGAAACCGAAAAGGAAATGATGAAAATCGATGCGGAGATGAAACGCCTGGAAGAGGAAATGCATCGCATGGAGGATGATTACCGAAAGATCATGAAGCAATTGGGCTTCAATCTGGTGCTCCTGCCCGTCGACCAGGAGCTCGGCGCGCTCTACGACTCCGGATACGCTTCGAAAGATATGCCGGAAAATTATGTCAAGAAATTGGCCAACTCCGGCATCATGACGGTTCGTCACCTCCTGCCGAGCCTGGAACAGAAAATCCGCTGGGAAGAACAAGGGAACCGGACGGTGATCCTGATCGGAACCCGTGGCGAGGTTCCCCTGGCGCATCGTGATCCGAAAAAACCGCTTCAGGACGCCGTCAAGCCCGGCACCGTCGTCTTGGGACACGAGCTTTGGGACAGCCTCGGACTGAAGATCGGCGATACGATCACCGTGCTCGGCGAGGAATTCGAAGTCGCCCAATGCCATCCCGAGAGAGGCACCAAGGACGATGTGACGATGTGGATCGACCTGGACGAGGCGCAGAAGCTTCTGGATAAAGAAGATCGCATCAACGCGATTCTCGCCCTGAAATGCGTTTGCGCGAACAACGAACTGGAGACGATTCGTCAGGAGATCAAAAAGTCGCTGCCCGAGGTGAAAGTGGTCGAACTTTCCAGCCGAGTGAAGACGCGGGAAGAGGCTCGCGACCGTGCCCGAGTGGCGGTCGAAATGGCCAGGGAGCGTTCCCAGGAGACGAAAGCGGCGGCTCTGGCCGCCTTGGGAGCGGAAAAAAAACATCGCCAAAACATGCGGGAGGAGCTCGAGGGCTTCGCCGCGTGGCTGATTCCGCTGGTGTTGATCGGCGCGATCTTCTCGGTCGGCCTCCTGATGCTCTACAACGTTCGCAGTAGGACGACCGAGCTCGGCGTATTGCGGGCGATCGGTTTTCAGAGCAATACGCTGTTCGGCATGCTGCTTTCCCGGGCCGTCCTCATCGGCCTGTTGGGGGCGATGCTGGGGTATTGGATCGGTGTTTTGGCAGGCGTTCGCTTGGGTATCGAGGAAGGAGGGGGCGCATCGGTCGCTCTTTTCGCCAGCCCTCTGCAATGGTTGATGTTGACCGGCGCGACGATCCTCCTGACCATGGTCGCGGGCCTTCCTCCGGCGATTTATGCCTTGAATGAGGATCCCGCCGATATTCTCCAGAAGGATTTCTGATTCCTTCTTCGTCGACCTCTGCGGTGGTCTTGATGTTTCCGACCCGGCGAGTTACGATAGTATCGGACTGTCAGCCCCCTTTCCCCGGAGAGCCGTTGTTCCTTTGGGGGATCGGGCCGCCCTCGTCCCTTGCCATCGACCACCTTTCTCGTTCAGTCTTTGCTTAGAGGCCCGAGGAGGTGGACGAAAAATACTTTATCGGAAGACAGGATATGCTGAAGCTGGATCAAGTTTCTAAACATTATTTGAAGAACGGGAAAGAGATTCAAGCGCTCAAGCAGGTGAACCTGCACCTGGAACCCGGCAGTTTTGGTGTGGTCCGCGGACCGAGTGGATCGGGAAAGTCGACGTTATTGCTCACCAGTGGAGCCCTGCTTCGTCCCGATTCCGGCACGGTGATGATCGATGGTGAGAATCCGTACCGGTTCTCGCCCAACCAGGCGGCCGTTTTTCGGGCCAAACGCGTCGGTTTTGTCTTCCAGCAATTTCACCTGGTTCCGTACTTGACGGTGCTGGAAAACGTTTGTGCTTCCGCCGTGGCCACCAAGCATTTCGATGCCGATGTTCAAGAACGTGCGGTCTCGCTTCTAGAACGATTCGGCATGCGGGAACGGACCGAGCATCGTCCCACCGAATTGAGCACCGGCGAATGTCAGCGGGCCGCTTTGGCACGAGCGATGCTGAACGCGCCCCCTCTCATCCTTGCCGACGAGCCGACAGGCAATCTCGATCCGGAAAACTCCAAGATCGTTTACACCGCCCTGGCCGATTTTACCAAAGGGGGGGGCACGGTGCTTGTGGTCACTCATCATACGGATGCGGAAGCCTACGCCGACCGGAAGATCCACCTGGTGGACGGAAAGATCCAATCCGAGGGTTGATTTCGTCATGGGGGGACGTCGCTTGCTGTTTTTGATGTTGTTTTTCGGTCGTTGACGGCTCCCGGACAGGTCGTCGAGGGATCCATCCATCAACCATCACATTCCTTATTCGAAAAAGAGCAATCAAGAAAAGATGACGCAGAAAAAAAACAAAGGAAAAGATCACTGGGACGATCTTGCCTCGATGCTGGGATTTCCCCAAAAAGAAGAAAAAGACGAAGATCACCCGGCCGACGGGGAAGAAGCGGAGGACTCAAGCCGCACGCAGCAGGAGGAGAATCCCCTCTCTCCGGTCGAGGAAAGTCTCTCGAAACCGAAAGCCTTCACGGAGCCGGAAGAGAAAAAGCCGACCCCCTCGAACGAACTCTCGCTCGCCCCCCTTTCGAAGTTAGGTCCTCCTTCGGAACACGGGGAAAGTAAAATGGAAGTGATCCAGGAATCGAATCGATCTCGAAGAGGCGGTTCCCGTTCGCGAAAGCGGACCAGAACCACCCGAAAAGCCACTTCGAAAGTCTCCACCGAAAATGTTTCTTCCAAAGACCCCTGGGCGAAGTTGGCCGACCAACTCGGCGTCGTTTCCGAAAAACGGGAATCATATATTTCCGTGATGCAGGAAGAGGTGTTCGAAGAAAACACCTCGTACGACGATTCGGGCCTGCATGGCGATGAAACGATGGATGAGAACCTCCTCAGTCGCCAGGAATCGACCAGCCCCTATCTGGCGTCGGAGGCGGAAGGTGCCGGCACGTCCGATTTTGGAGAAACCTCCGATGTGGTCGTTTCTTTCCGGGAAGGTAAGGAGGACATCGACGAAGCGTGGGTCGTTCGTGAAGATCCCAGTGATGGAGGCCTCTTTGGATCCTCAAAACGGGCTCCTTCCTTGCGGGAATCTTCTGAAGAGAAACCCGCCCCCTCGGGCCGAAGAGGTCGCGGTCGTGGGGGGCGAAGCAAGGATCGAGAAGGAAATAAACCCCGATCTTCCCGGCGAAGAAAGGCGGAGAAATCGCCACCGAGTGACCAAGATCGCTCTGGGAAGACGACGGAGCCGCAAAAGGAGTCCGGGGAATCGACGGCCGAAAAGATCGCCGGCTTCGGGGTCGGAATTTTTTCTGAGAACGATCCGAACTTTCCCTCCGGGACTCCGAAGGTCGATTTCGACGATCTGAACGAACAATACTCCGTTTCCGAAGAGGAACGTGAGGAAGACGCCCAGCCGGCGCCTCCGCGGGCGAAACGGGGCCGACGCCGCTCAAAGCGAAAGAAATCGGCGGAAGATTCTCCCCCGGCCGAAGTCGCCGAATCGACGAAAAAAGTTGCCAAGCAGAAGCCGCTTCACAAGAATATTCCCAGTTGGAACGAAGCGATCGCCGCGATCATCGACGAGAACATCTCCAATCGCAGCAGCCGAAAACGTGAATCCCGTCATCGGGGTAGAAAACGATAAGCCCGGCATTCAGCCATGTTTATCGTCGCGCAACCTGTTTTTCCCTATCGGCCTTCTTTCTTTATCTGGAAGGAACCATGACCCAACGCCGAACGTTTCAATTGAAAAACATCGATGACCTGCGTGAAGAACTTTCCGATCTGGGGCTTTCTCTTCCCATTTCCGAGGATCTTTCCGTCTTGCGGTCCCCGCTTGCGGTGGGCTCGTACACGGTGCCGAATCGATTTGCCGTCCATCCGATGGAAGGCTTCGATGCCGCTACTTCGGGTGAACCGGAGGAACTGGGGTTTCGGCGGTACCGGCGTTTTGCCGGCGGAGGTTCGGGGCTGATCTGGTTCGAGGCCACCGCCGTGCTCCCGGAGGCGCGCTCGAACCCCCATCAGTTTTGGTTGCACGAGAAGAACGTCGGTGATTTTGGTCGACTTGTCGAAGAAACCCGCGAAACGGCTCGAAAAGCCTGTGGCCACGAAATCGTTTGCGTCTTGCAAATCACGCATTCGGGCCGTTACAGCAAGCCGGAAGCGGGCAAGCCGATGCCGCAGATCGTTCAGCATAGCGGAGTACTCGATCCCACATTGGGGCTGGACGATGACCATCCCCTCGTCAGTGATGAAGAATTGGATCACCTCCAGGATGTCTATCTCGAAGCATCTCGACTTGCCCTCCAGGCAGGGTTCGACGGTGTCGATGTAAAAGGGTGCCACGGCTATTTGGTCAGCGAACTACTCGGTGCGCACACGCGGGAAGGGAAATACGGCGGATCTCTCGAAAACCGCACCCGTTTTTTGCGCGAGACGATCCGGCGAATTACCGAAGAACTTCCCGATTTGATGGTGACCACGCGCGTCAACGTATACGACGCTGTTTCCTATCCCTGGGGATTTGGCGTGGATCGGGAAGATGATCGCCGCTGGGACCTGGAAGAACCGAAGTGGCTGATCGCGGAATTGAAACGACTCGGGCTCCCACTGATCAATGTGACGATCGGCAACCCGTATTTCAATCCACATTGCAATCGACCGTACGATCGGGCCGTCCGCGGAGCGGAACCCTATGACGAGCATCCGTTGGAAGGCGTGGCTCGTTTCGTGGAGATTGTCCGCGACATCCAGGCTTCGCAGCCCGATCTCCCGATGATTCTCGGAGGACTGGCCTGGCTGCGTCACCTCATGCCTCCGGTGGCCGCCGGGGCGATCCAATCGGGCGCCGCGGCGATGATCGGCCAGGGGCGGGGGGCGTTCGCCTATCCCGATTCTCCGACCGAAATCCTCTCACGGTCGTCCATGGATCCGGCCAAGGTCTGCATCACCTGTTCCGGATGCACCGACCTGATGCGGCAAGGCGGTCCTACCGGTTGCGTTGTCCGCGACCGAGATTTCTATTCGCTCAAATAGCTTGCTCTTTCCGCGATCGGCATTTCGCCCTCTCACGACATTCCGCTCATCGGCCTTTCCACGAAGGTACCGCATTCATGTCCTCCACCTCGTTTATTCAAAGCAATGAGATGATGAGTATGGCGGATACGTTCTTGGCCGTCGTCGATGTCCAAGAGCGTCTTCTGCCCGCGATTGCCGGGCGCAATCGATTGGTTTGGAACATCGGCCGACTCGTTCGGGGAGCCCGTCTCCTGGAGGTGCGGGGCTGCATCACGGAACAATACCCGAAGGGGCTCGGCCCGACAGACACCCTCGTGAAGGAGTGTGGCGAAGAAGCGTTCGAGGTGATCGAGAAACAAGCATTCAGTTGTTGTCTCGCCCCTCGTTTTCTCGATCGATTGCAGGAATCCGGTTGCCGGAAGGTGCTCCTCTGCGGCATTGAAAGTCATGTTTGCGTACAGCAGACGGCGCTCGATTTGATCTCGGAAGGGTACCAAGTCTACATCGCCGCCGACGGGGTAGGGTCGCGAAATCCCGACGACCTCCGCTGGGCCCTCTCTCGAATGGAGGCATCGGGCGCGACGATCGTCACGACCGAAGCAGTCCTCTTCGAATGGCTGCGAACCTCCGACGATCCTCGTTTCCGAGAGATCAGTAAAATGGTTCGTGAGACGCCTCCGTTCGTTTGAGGCGTCTTGCTATGCCGATTTCGACTTCCTCATTTCTCTGAGCCGCTTTTCCGGATCGCAACGAGTCGATCGAGTTCCTCGACGAGACGTTGAATCACTTCTTCGTAGGAATAGGCCCCCAGCAATTCCGTTCCCCGCTTCAGGTTGACCTTCCGAGGACCACACCACAGTCCCAGGTCGGCATCGTCGGTTTCTCCCGGTCCATTCACCCGGCATCCCATCACGGCGATCGTCAAAGGGATTTTTTCGGCATGACGTGTCGCCCGACGCACCGCTTCGGCCAATTCGACGAAAGACTCGTTCTGAACACGGGAACAGCTCGGGCAACTGACGATGTTCAGTCCCGTCGATTGCCAGTCGTTCGGGCTTGCGACCTTGCCTTCGGCGACATTTTTCAGCATCGACTCCCCCGCCTCGATCTCCTCATGCTTGCGATCGTTCGGGACGGTCAGCGAGACCCGCAAAGTATCGCCGATTCCTTGAGCCAGAAGCGGTTCCAACGCTGCTCTGGTTTTTTCGACGCCCTCGGGCGGCATGCCCGCTTCGGTCACTCCCAAGTGCAAAGGGACGGCCGGTCTCGCTTGGGCGAATCGGCGATTCACTTCATAGACATAAAGGGGGTTCGAGTCCTTCAAGGAAACGCAGAAACGTAGAAATCCGATTCTTTCGAGGAAATCGGAATGCGCCATCGCAATTTGAAGCATCGGGGTGATCGTTTGCTCCATAGCGGGGTCGTCGGAATCCGATTCACGAGAAGACCGCATGTGGTTTTCACGTTCTCCCAAATCGGGGGGGAGGGAGCCCGCGTTGACGCCGATACGGAGGGCACAGTCGTGGCGATCGGCGATTTCGGCGATCCAAGCCACTTTTTCTTGCCAGGAAATCTCCGCTTGAGCGTGGTGAAGATGCCCCGGGTTGTACCGAATCTTATCGACAAAAGGCGCCACTTGCTCGGCGAGGCGATAATTCTCCTGAAGATCGACCGAAAGATTGGCATCGGTACTCTCACGAATGGAGCGAAGCGCTTCGGCGTCTCTGGCGTGATCGACCGCCACCCGAATAATCTTCGCTCCCGCCTCCTGGAGTTTGGTGGCCATTTTGGCCGTCGCCGCAGCGTCTCGCGTTTTCGTGGCGCACATGCTCTGGAGGAGAACCGGTTCATCTGCACCGAAATGAACATTTCCGACTCGTATGCGTCGCGTTATTCGAGGGAGGCTCAATCTAAATCCTTTGAAATCTGGATGTTATGGAGAAGAAACAGAATACGACTTTTCACGGTTGTTGATGAAAAAAGTCGAAAAAAAAGTGTGGCCTTGCGGCACTGTTCGCCGAAAATGCTATTATATTTGTTAAAACCCAAGAAGTCGACGCAATTCAACTCCCCCTTCAGATTCGATGGAAACGATCTCACATGATTTCTGCTACGCGGGGGTACCGGAAAACTTGCAAGACAAGGGATCGTCGATGAAGAGCTTATCGTACAGATGCCCGGAAAGGCACCTTCTTCATTTTCTTGCCTGTCTTGCCTTCCCTTTATTATGCATCGACAACGCTTTGGGACAAGCAGTAGCAGATCAATCGACTCTTTTTGCAAGTCAGTGGGAACACCCCGGCTCCCCCACCTCCGATTTCTTGCCGCACTTTCAAACCCCATACAATGAGGGGGGGGCGCCGTATCAGCACAATCATGGGCAAAAACAGCCGTTTCGCTTCGCCGAACCTCCCCCGGCGACCAACAAAAAGCCCGTTCCGCGATGGAATGATGCTCGTACTGCGTTCTCTTCTGAAATCTTATCCGAAACTTCTCCGACTTCCCGGCTTACTGCGACCCGTGTCGAACGACCAAACGAATCTTCCCTTCTTCCGCCGAGATCCGAATCATCCCAAACGGAGGCCTCTCTCTATCCTCGACTCTCCTTGCAACACGATAGCGGCTCTCAATGGCCTGAGCAAGCAGTGGGGAGCCGCCGGGAGCCCTCCCTTCGGCCCCATGGGGCATGGAGCGACATCGAACTCGACTATCATTTCCTCGCACGGGGGTATTACCAAAACGACCAGCGCATCGAATGGAGTGGCGTGGAGTCGTTTTTCGGGGTGGAAGGCATCCTCGACGGGACGATCCGTCTCCCCCGGGGCGAATGGGATCCCCAATGCTATGGCGAATTCTATTTGAACCAACCGTTCAACGAAAATATTTACATCGACATTCACGAAGGCGAGGGGGAGGAACGACCGTCGTACTTGGCGAATTATCGTGTCGACACCCTGGAAATCTCCCAATTGTATCTCTCTTTCGATGTGGCGGACTGCGAAATCAAACTCGGGAAATTCCGGACCCCTTTCGGCAGATATGCCTTTCCTTTGATGACCAACGCGAGACTCTTCGCTCCATTCATTCGCACCGAAGCGATCCTCTGGCGGGAGACCGGCCTCTCGTTCAAGTACCATCCCGAATACTGGGTCGCCGAGGTGTCGCTTGTCAATGGGTGCGAGGACCGAGACACCAATTCCACCAAGGGGCTGGTGGCTCGGGTGGGCATGGAGCTAGAGTCGTTCGCCTGTGGGGGGAGCATCAAACTGCAGGATGGCATCGGCTCCGAAGAACAAAAAATGTATAACGAGCACGTCGGGATGGATGTCCTTCTGCGACGCGGTGGTTGGACTTTTTCCAGCGAAATCATTTATGATCAGTACGGCTTTCGTCGCCCCAAATTCGATCCGAACGACATCTTCTGGGAAAGAGGTATCTATTATCGCGAACTGAACAAGGGCTTCAAGAAGCCGATTTCCGGAGTGGGATACTATTTCGACACGACGTATCGGCGTCGACCTTGGCTGATCAATTTGAATTACGGGGAATACTATCCTGAGCAGCTCGGGGTCGAGGCTCACGACGTGGTGAATCGACGCGGGATCGTCAAAATCGGCTGGGATTGCCAAGAATATATCCAGCTCTACAGTGCGGTGATCGTCGAAACCGCCGGCTACGAAGCTCAATGCGAAAGAGATCGAAGAGGGTGGTGCTGTCTCGGTGGTATCAAGATGAGTTTGTGATCAAGGGGCTTGGTTCTTCCGGCGCGATCATTCGTTCTCGGACGTCTCTCCCTCTTGTGGTTCTTGTTCTGGCTCGTCAAGCTCGCTCTCCGGGGAAACCAATTCCTTTTCCGTTTGGCGAAATGGATCGGCCGGAAGCGGCTCGAGAAACCGAATGACCAGTTTTCGTGTATTTTCGAACAGACGGTCGATACGATATCGGATCATCGGATCCTCGGATCGAAAACGATTCTTCAGTTGGTCGATTTCCAGCAGGTAACGATCGCGGTCCTTCAATCGGCGTAGCTCCCGCTTCACCTCTTCCAACTCCGCGACTTCGCCCGTACCTATCAGGCGACGCCCCCGGGCCAGAAGGATTTCCCGAAAGGCCATCTGGTCGATGAGTTCTTCCTGAAGCCCCAGCAATGCCCCTTTGGCCTGCAACAGAGCATTGTCCTTCATAATAGGGGCATCCAGCGGGCCGATCATTTCGGAGGAGGTTCGCCCCACGGCAGCCGGAGAGGCTTTTGGCGAAATGACATCGGCCTCATTTCGCGTTTCCTCCGCTTCTTGGACGGAGAAGATGGGATCCGGCAAGTCGAGTCCCGAAATCACAGGCAGTCGGGCCAACAACTGATCGGCGTGTTTGATGAGCAAAATTCGGAGGGGGTGTTTCGGTGAAGCCTCAAGCACGATCTCACCATGAACGTCGGTGGTTCCTAATAATTCGAGTGTTTGCCGATCGCGGAACTTCTCGTAGACATGATAATCGGGGAGATGTTCCTCGGGATCCGTTCGGGAAACGAGACGCAATCGGGTCGGCTTGGCCGGCAAATCGAGTGCGATGGCCAACTGTTCGAAGCGGCCGCGACGCCGGGAACTGAGCGGGGTCCGCATGCCCGTTTCCATACGACAAACCAACTCGCTTTCCAGTTTCTGCTCGACCACCAGCGCGGTCCAAGGCACCACCGCAATCCGGCGGGGATTGCCGCCACGATCATCGTATCGGACCACCGGTACGAAGAGTTTGCCGGGATCCACCGTTGCGAGGGCCGAATTTTCCATCGCCAAGGCGGCCGCACGGAGGCGGAGCCGCACCTCTGAATCCTCGACCTTTTCCACCTTCGCCAGCGGCGCAAAGGCCCGACACAGCCCTCGAAAAACCGTATCGACCAACTTCGTCGGGACCGCTGCCTTTTGGGAAACGACTCGATTGAAAATATGTGTTCGCATGTCCACTTCACAAACATGCACCACCAATTGGGTTTCCTCCTCGTCGACGCATATCAGCATGACCTTATCCAAATCTTCACCCGTTTCCGGGAAATCCTGCATCGTGATCGAGTCGAAACCTTCGAGCATCTTCCGGCGGAGAGGTGTCGTGGCAGGAGAGATGGAGAATACCCATTGCGCCCCGACCCAGCTATCAACCTGTCGGGCAATTTGATGAGAGAGGTCGGCCGGGTCCGTTGACAACGTGAGGGAGGGCGATATCGCAAGATAGGCCTGAACACGATAAGGCGTCCACTCCCAGACTTGCTGTGCTTGGGACGAACCGCTGATTGAGAAAAAAAACACCAGAAAGAGGACGAGCCAACTCTCGATGCGAAGAGGGGTTCGGCGAAGTGGTTTATCGTACACCATAAAAGAGACCATGGTGGCCATGTCGCTCGTTTTCGTCGTCAGGCATAACCAGCGAGCGATGCGGGGAATCGGTTGTTGGGTCACCACGGGTCGAGACATGTCAATTCACTCGAATGAGAATGGGATCAGTTCTGGTGCGGCCAGTGAAAGGGAACTTTCCACTGTTCAATATCCTGGTACAAGGTCACCGTGGAGGGGGCAATCCCTCCGATTCCCTTTCGGTAGGCGTAATGATCGGTCAATTGCCAAAGTGGGAGGACGGTGGTTTCATCGAACGCGATTTGATGAATATCACGGAGGCACTGACTCACTTCCCGCCAATCACTCGCTTCCTTGAGCTTTCTCAAGGCCAGAAGCATATGGGGGGTGGCGTGGCCGGTCAGACCGGGCGGGGAAAAGATGCGTGCTGCGTCGACCATCGGTTCCCTCATCCGGCATTCCACGTACCAAAAGTCGATGGTGTCGGAGCGGCCGATCGGATCGGACGATGAATAGGGAAGCAGCTTGACCGTCAAACCGAGCGCTTCCCACTGACGCTTGATCATGTTACAGGCGATCGCCGCACCATCGTGCGGGGGATGGGCCAACAGAACCGCGTCGTTCTGCTTCGCTTCCTGGGGCGCTTCGTCTTGACCGTCGGCGGATTCTTCCTCTTGTTGAGCAACGGCGATGAGTCCCAGCTCCGCCAGCGCCATCGCCAGCTTCGGGCGATACGATCGCGGGTCGATCGTCGTATTATAGGCGTAGCCGAGCGCGTCCCCCATCGACTCTCCCATGGGAAAGGGCGCACTGAGGACGCCCCCTCGCGAGCGATCGACGTCGTCGGTTCGGAGCAATCGAGAGAGTATCCATTCACGCCGGAGCCCGTAGAGCAAGGCACGACGGAACGTACGGTTCGCCGGGGCCGGTTTTCGATAATTCGGGACCAAAAAATGAATCGACGGTAGGGTGTACTTCCCTAATCGCAAATCGTTCCGATCGTTCCACGAGTCCACTTGCCAAGGGGCGAGACGATCGAGAACTTCGATTTCCCCCCGCTTCAAGGCATTCAGTGCCGCGTCGGATCGGTCAAAACGGCGCTCGATCAATTCCCGGGGACCATCCTCACCCCCAAGAAAATAGGAAGAGTTCTCCCGAAAAAATCTCGAAGCGTTTCTCGCTTCGGGAAACAGAAAGGGCCCGTTCGGCGCAAAGATCGGATAAGGGCGAGCCGGAGCATCTTCGGGGAGTTTGAAGGCTCCCCGTTTCCCAACGGGCGCGACCAAGAGCGACTTGGGACGAACATGTCGGGCGCGAAATTGTAGATGGACGTCCAGCACCCGTTCCACTTGTAGGGAGACGAGCGATTCACGCCACGGAACACCAACCTCTCGAGGAGGGAGATCGGCATAAGCATACAAGCAATCCGCGACATCGAGCCCCGTCAAACGCTCCAAGGAATCGGGCGAGGCGGGAAGGTTCTCGTGAAGTCGAAAACTGAGAAATCGTCCTTGCTGTTCTTCGGCCGAAGTCCCCAGAGGGCAGTGATATTCTCCGCCCTCTACCCCCGGACGCACATATTCGGTCAGGGTCCGATAGACCAATCGCGAAGTGCGTCGATGCGCCCAGTGACCGAATGCAAGTGGATCGGGATAATCGGGTGCCGGCAAAGTCACTCCGATCACGACGCGGGGATAAGCCAGATGGATCTTCTCGAAAAGGGACCGCAATCCGGGAAGCGTCGGCCAGAGGCGCATGGCCATGCGGACCGCCTCGTGGGCCTGGGAGTAGGAAGCATCTTCGAAAGCCGCTTCCGCTTTCTGTTTCCAATTCTCCGCCTGTTCCCGGAATCGATCGTTCCAGGTCTTCAAGACCGGATGTGCCGGAAAAGCACTCTTGAGGAATTGGAGATACCCTCGCGCTTGGGAAAATCGATCTCCCTGCACGCTCTCTCGGACGAGTGCATCGATCACCTTGCCCCAGAACTCCGAGAGTTGAGGATGATCGTGATTCTCCTCATTCAATCGCACAGCCCTGGCCAAAGCGTTATCCAGTTTTTGTTGCTGGAGGAAATCTTCTCCTTCCCGAAGAAGAAAGTGTTCATAGGTTTCCTGAAGTCCCGGGAAATCCGGCTCGGCCTGGAAGAGGTATTCCAGCGAATTGTATGCTTTTTGGAATTCCTTCCGGTCGATCCATTGTCGGGCCTCCTGGAGAACGAGCTCGTGAAAGGTTTGAATGGTATCGATCGTCGACCAGGAGATCCGAAACTCTTCGGCCGGCCGATCGACGGGAAACACCGTCAAAAACCCCGATTTGGGCAACTCTTCCGGAGGGCGTCCCTCAGGAAAATCGATCGGGAGCACCTCGTGCGTCTCGCGGTCGAAGTTCTCGTTGAGGGTGATCCGATCGAAGGGGACTTGTTCGTAAAGCGGCTCTTGGGCCATCGTCGCGTTCGACCAAGCTCCGAGCACCCCCCATACCGGCAGCCCCGCCCAAAGCAGCGACGCGGCTGCAAACACGAGCCTTTTCGGCGATCGGAGGAAGGGACGTTCCGTCCCGCCGTGCAACAATCGATTCATGGCTTCATTCCTTGTTGGGAAGCATCATCCCATAGAGGCATCCATCTTTTCCGTTGAGAAACAGTTCATCGCCTTGAAGAACCGGTTCGCCGGTAAGAGGCACATTCAATGCTTCGACGAGTTCGACGGTTCCGGAGGAGGCCTCCAGTGTCCAAACAGAACCGTCGACCGAGGCACACAACCATTTATCCCGCCAAAAAATGGGAGTACCCGCCAGAGGCGCCTGTTTGAAATCGATCCCTTGAAGCTGGGGCGGCGACTGCTCTTCCAGCATGTCCAGTGCGAAGAACTCACCTTCGCGTGTCGTGAAAAGCAGGGTCTCGCCGACGATGGCCGGTCCCCAATCCATGGGCGAGGCAAGCTCCCATGAGTCGACAAGCGTCAGATCCCGGGCGTGCAATTTCAACAGTGAGTGACCGGCGTCGCTCGCGAACACGTGTTCTTCTCCCTCGGCCATCGGAGAAGCAAGAGGGAAGGAGAGTTCGAGCGATTGACGGAGGGCAAGATGCGGTTGGGGATCCTCCTGGATCTCCAAATGAAAGAGCTTCCCCCGACCATCGCCGACGAGCACTCCCCCGTTTTTCATCTTCAGCGGAGTGGTCCAGGTCGGAGTCGTTTGGAAATCGATCTCGGCGGCGAAAGGCTCCGCCCTTTTTGCGCCGGTCTGCGGATTCCAGAGCGTGATCCGTCCGTTTTCCAGGGGGGTCAGCAATCCATCCTCATACGCGATGGGCGCGGCGGCCAAGGGCGCCGGAAGTGTGATCCAGCGGAAGGGATCGCTCCGGGCTTTTGGATCGTAGACGGGAATGCGGGGGGGGCCATGAAGCGAATACCAAGCCTGGAGATTGCCCGGCAGTGTCACCATCCCGTCGAGCGGTTGGTTCAACTCATCGATACTCAGTGAGATCGTCGGATCATTGATGATCCTCTTCTCTCCGCCTACGGAAGGATCGATCAGATACATTTGCCCGGTTCGGCTCAGCCACTGCATTTCACCATCGGGACCTGCGCCGGTTAAGTGAGTGACCATCGGCACCCCGAGACGGTTTCGCCATTGCTCCTCCATGGCGGCGGCCGAGAGCGCCAACACCGTCGCGCCCGGCAGCTTGGCCTGTCGAAATGAATAGAACAAAGTCTCCTGGAGATGTTCCAAGGGGCCCAGAGGCACCGTTCCCCGATATTTCGCCTGGGAGGGGATCAGCCGCTGTCGAGAAGATTGGATGTCGAACCGGGTCAACTGGTAATCGGCGACCCAGATGTTTCGATCGAGCATTTTCAGGTAGCGAAGCATCTCGACCGATTCCTCCTGCGACTGATTTTCCGCGGTGCGTCCTTGGGCGGTCAACTCGAAGGGTTCCGTATCGGAGAGGCCGGTCCTGGTGAAAAAATAGAGATTTCCACGGTCGGAAACCAGCAGGAGATGATTGCCGTCGACCGTCGGCGGGGTCTCCACGATCCCCTCGATCGGAAAGGTTTGCACAAGCTCCCACGTCTCCTCTTCCGCAGAGGACGCATCGCCTGCTTGACCGTTTTCCGTGGCCTCGGAAAGCGTTTTCGGAGAGAAAATCTTCAGAACCGAGTCGTCGGCGTCGATTTGCTCGGCAACGATCAGGAGATCATGGATTCTCAGCGGCGGCAACCGCACGCTTCCCGGTTGATGTCCCAGATAAATCGTGTCGACCATTTCCCGATTTTCCGGATCGATCACGTACATCGTCGCGCGGTCGGCCAATTGATAGAGAAGGTTCTTTTTCGGGTCAAAGGTCGCCGGTGTGGGGGTCGATTGTGGCAGGACGAAATGCCCCTTCTGCAGTGTTCCCTCAGAGATATTGGACCGGAGCAGCTTGCCCGACTCGAGAGTCAGGTATGTCGTGTTCCCTTGCAGTGGAGGATCGAAATGGAAGGGGCCGGGCATCGGCAATTCCCAAACGAGCGTTCCCTGCTTGCCATCGAGACGCACGAGTGAACGGCGGTGATGATCGATCACAATCACATCATGATTTTCTTCCGGTCCGAGACGATGGATAGGGGGCGGTGGTCCGAAAAAGCGATCCGAGGTGCCGAGAGGATAGCGCCAAAGCAAATCTCCTGTTTCGGCCGAAAGGGTATGGAGCACGCCGCCGAAGCTCGAAAAGATCACTTCGTTCGCAGGGACGTTCGCTTTCGCGGTCAAGACGCGATCGGCGAAGATGATCCGTGGAACCGGAACCGTTGGAGTGGCAGATGGTTCGGACCCGCTGAACGCTTCTTCGCTCCAATGGATCGCAAATCGCTCGGCACGCGAGACGTTCCGGAAGATCTCCGTCAAGCGAGGATCTTCGAGAAGCATGGGATATTCACGCAGCAGCCCATCGAGCTGCTCGTAACACCGAGCAATCGTCTCGCCGTCGATCGCTTCGGGATCGGAAAGCGACTCCTCGATCGATTCCCGGGCTTGTTCGAGCGATCGATCCCGGCTGATCTTCCTTTTCACCAAGGCCAGCTCCGCTTCGACGGCCCGGATGCGTTCCGCCGGACGACTGGAAAAAGGGATGTATTTCTCGATTAAACGAATCGCCTTTTCCGTCTGTTCGACTTTTTCTGAGGAGAGGGAATCGCCGGCATCGGCGACCAGTCCGTCCGCGATTTTGGGGAGCATCGCCTTGAGCTCTTGGCGTCCTTCGCTCTGGAAAGGCTCTTCCCCGGAGATCTTCGCCGCTTCCTCTTCGACCACGCGAAGTGCTTCCGACCAATCGGTTCCGGCGTTGGTGACCTGGCGCATCCTCGAAAGCGATCGTCGGACCTTCGCCACCGGGACCTCCGGGTGGCTGGGGAAGGAATCGAGATAGTCGCGATATCCGGCAATGGCCTGCGTATAGGATCCCTGCAGATAGGCTTCGTTGGCCGCCGAGAGCACTTCCTCGGCACTGCGCCGAGAGATGGCGTGAACCAAAACCGCCGCCACGATCACTAGTAAAATGAGCGTTCCCCCACCGATGAGCAACAGTTTCGAATCCCAGGGATTCTTCTTCCTTCTTGGTCTCTTATGTCGGGATCGGCGCGTCGTTCTCGATTTCTCCTCCCATGCGGCAGGCTCGGAAGTTTCCTCAACCAGACTCTCGTCGAACAATGGCTCCGGCGGCGTGGATCCTTCGGAAGCGTCTTGAGGGGGCGACCGCCTCTTCTCCTGATTCGGCCGACTCCGCGGGGACGAAGCGGACTTTGAACTGCTGTCGGCGGGTTTTTTCCGCGCCGAGGGCTTCTCGCGTTTCTTCTCCGGAGGCGGGGACGGGGGAGCAGCTTCGTCATCCATGGGAGCGAGTCCGATCTCTTCTTCTTCCTCCGAATCATCGAGGGAAAGCGGCTCGCTGACCGGCGAACTAGAGGAATCGGAAGTGTCGCCTTCCTGGATCTCTCGGAGGAGTCCCTCCGCGATTGCCTGACTGAGGATATCTTTCTCGACCAGTCGTTGCGCGAACGCTTCGGCGGGGATCGGCGTCATGGTCTGGGCCGCCCGCATGCGCAACTGATTGATCAAATCCTTGCTCAAAAGCTGTTTCCGTTCAATCAGATCGATGAGATCTTCTGCATGGGCCATGGATGTTTTCCTGCGTATTCCTTTGATGTTGGTCTCGGGATGGAATCGGCGAACATGAGATTCGGCGTTTTTTTTAGGGGGTGGCTAAAAATCTTCTTCATCGACGGTTTGAATGCGTACGTACTCCATGCCGACCGCGTTGCCGGCATCGAGCGCCATGACGACGACGTCGTGATGGGCCTGACTGTCGGCAAGCACCAGAAGATGGCTGGGCATTTGTCGACTCGGGGCACCATCGCGTATTTCACGGATCTTCGCGAGCAGTTCGTGCCGCGTGGGGGCCTCGCGATCCTCGACCCAAATGGTGTCGTCGTGGGCCACCCGAACGATGATGTAGTCGTCGTCCTGCTCAAGCTCTTCGATGGTTCGATTCTGCGTGGTCCCTTCTTCACGATCAGGAGGAGGGGTTTCGATCGACTTCTGCAAAGCGAACGCGGCGGTCACCATGAAGAAGATCAGGAGCAGGAAGGTCACGTCGACCATGGGGGTCATGTCGAGATCTTCTTCACCGCGATGTCGGCGAAAGAACCGAACCGACGACGGTGTCTCCTGCTCCGATGCTTCGGGCTCCCGTTTCTCACGAACCGTCGGCTTCTTCGGCTCGGGCGGTGGAGGCGGCGTCGGCAAATCGGGAGGAATCGCATGCGAAGGTTTGTCGGACTTGGGCCTTTCCGGCGCAGCTTCGTCGGCTGAGGCAGGAATCACGGTCGTCTGCCCGCATTTCGGGCAGCGCACTTTCCGGCCTCGGAGTTGGGCCCTGCCTTTGAGAATGTTCCCACAATGGCGGCAGGGAAATGCGATTTTTTTCATTTCATTCATGTTTCTACCGACGTTCGCGCTGACCGGAGATTAGCCCGTTTCGAGCACCGCCCAAAAGAGCTGGATGCCTTCGACCTGACCTGCCGCCGAAGAGATGCGCGAGACCTCCCCGTGCTGGATCCCCTTGGCCGCCTTGATCAGTACCATCGATCGACCTTCCTGGAGCCCGGTTTCCACGGCTTCGATGACGCTGCGTTCCTGTTGCCGTCGATCTTCCGGAAGGGGGGCTCCGCCGGTCCCGTCGCCGAGATAGACGGTCGGGTGGTTTTCCTCTCCGGCCATGGTGATGATGACCGCGTCCTTCTCACTGATCCCGGTGCCGTAATAGGCCGGGGGGAGGGGGACGGCGTTCTGCCGGTCCATCGTCGAACAGACCAGGAAGAAGATCAGCAACAGGAAGGTGATGTCGATCATGGGAGTGATGTCCATCTCGGCATCTTCACGCTTGCGACGGCGTAAGTCGATCTGTCGCATGTCGACCGCTTCGCTCGAGGCGGGATTCCAATGAGTGGGGACGCTCATGCACCTATCTCCACAAGGGATTCTCTCAAAAACACATCCGGAACGACTAACCTTTGAAAATCGTGAGAATTCGGGTCATGCCTGAGCCGATGAGGTCCTCCAATCGACCGATGCGTACATTGATGCCGGCGGTGGCCAACACCAAGGGGATGGCGATGGCCAGCCCGCAGGCGGTGGTGATCAATGCGAGCATGATATCGGAAGCCAATTTGTCGGGGCTGACTTCGGTCGCGGCGCTCAACTTGCTGAACGCGCCCATCATCCCGATGACCGTTCCGAGCAGTCCGACCATCGGCGCGGCCTTGATGATGGTGGCCACCCAACTGGTGCGATAGTCGAGTTCCGCCAACACATCGCGCTGGAAACGTTCGATCAACAGTTCCCGCAAACGCACGGATGGGAGTTCCCGGTTCCGGGTGGCCAAAAGTGTGAGCTGTGGCAAGGCCCGGGGATCGTCCTCGCATAGTTCTTGGATTTCCCCGGTCTGGCCCGATTCGACCAGTTCGGTCACTTCATCGAGAAAGGCGTTCTGTTCCGACTCGCCTTGGAATCGCAACTGACCGATGCGACGCCAGACCATGACCACCGAGTAGGCTCCCCAGAGCGCGATCAAGGCGAGTACGCCGTAGATCAGAATCCCGACATACTTGGCGATGGGAGTGATATCGAAGGCGGCATCTTGAGCAAACAGTAACAAAGACATCATGTTGAATCTCTCTTACGGAAGTGGATCAAGCTTTCCCATGGGAAGGTGGGCACGCGAAGGGTATCCGGATCATTGAATCCATCCCTGGTTGGTGTTGGCTGATCATCGGGACTCACGGCCGGTAAAGTTGGTTGGCGACCTGGAATTCATATCCCGTATCTTCGCGGTGGATCGCAAAGAACGTGGCGCGGACCTTGTCGGCTTTGGAACCGGCATGGGCTTTCTCCAACTGAGCCAGTTGGGCTTCCAGCTCCGGCTCCAAAAACTTGAGGATGATTTTTCCCTCGTGCTCGATTCCGGCTTTCTCCAAAAGTCGGCGGTCGGCTTCTTCTAATTCCCCCTGGACCCAGGTGAGATAATAGCGGTTATCCTCATCGGCCGGCCCCGTTCGCACATCGGGAGTCGGTCGACTCAGGTTCGAAGCATATTGCACGCGGTTGTTCGGCATAAGCACCCCCAGCTCGATTCCAAAATAGTCAAGCTGGCTGGCGTACATATCGAGAGTACTTCCCTCGAGGAATTGAACTTCCCAGTGACGCGGCTTGCCCGGGCGCCCCCTTCCCTGACCCGGCGCGCTCCCTTTTCCCTTGGGGCCGCCGATCCCCGTCTCCTCTTGATCCCGTTGCTGATCGAGCATCACGACCGACTTCACCGCCAGGGCATCGGTGATCGTCTCCAGGGTGGTTTCCAACTCCGGTTGCTCGAATTCGGTCTCAATACCCGGCTCGGTCACGTTGGGATCGAGCTCCATATGGTCGCCCAGTCCTCCTCCTTCCCCGATCGGCTCCGTCATGACCGGAACCGCGGTTTTGGTGGGAAACAAGGTGCTGGTCAACCAGAGGACGAAAAGAATCGCCACGACCAGTGTGAAAAGAACCAATAGCGCAATGACGAGCGAGGAGACGCGGTCATACGCCGACTCCCTCAGTTGATAGCGATCCCATGCGGTTTTCGTTTTCGATGCGGTTGGCATGCAGCAGACAAGAAATAAAAAAGAGGAAAGGACCGAAACGTTGGAAAAAGTACCCGCAATTACCGGAATTCGGACCGGGGGTCGATGCTTCGGGCCCATCGTTTCCAGGCGTCGATCGCCTCCTTGCGTTGTGTTTCGGTGAACGAGTCGTCCAACCCCATGCCTTGCGGCATGCGGCTGATGTTTCGCAATGCATCGCGAGCGGTCCGCACGACGTCGGGATCGTCATCCGAGAGGGCATGGATCAACGTCGGGGCATGCTTCACGTTTCCACTTTTTCCCAGAAGCTTCACCGCGGCGATCCGCGCTTCTGGGGAAGCGTCTCCGGCGAGCCGACGCAATTTCCCCGCCTGGTTGGAAAGGAGGTCCCGAATTTCCTGATCGGAAAGCTCCGAAAGAGCCCGCAGATCCTCTTCGCTGGCCGATTCGAGATCTTCGAGTTTCGACAGCAGCTTCTCGGCGGTCCCCAGGTCGGAGAGGGAAATCACTTTGCCGTCTTCCACTTTCACCTGCTCGGTCGTGTCGGGCAGCCCCCGGCCTCCGCGCATGTTGCCCCCGCCGAGCCGCTGGACCTTCTGGATCGATCCCCGGGAAGAACGCACCAGAAAGAGGATGGAAAAAGCCGTATCGAGGGCCGAGCCTCCACTGCTTCGCCAAGAACCGTCTTCGTTTTGTGTTTCCAGCAAGTGTTCCGCGCAAATGTTGTACCACCTCGGCGACGGATCGGTCCGCCCTTCGGCCAGCTCCCGGAAACTGTAATAGCGTTCCACCGCGTAAAGATAGTAATGATCATATTCCGTGCGAATCGGATCGACTCGGAAATTCGCGGCGATATATTGGTTGCTCTTCTCCATCGCCTGCTTGAATCGATTTTGAGACAGGCTCGTGGAAATTTTCTTTTGAGTATTTTCTTGGGTGACGACTTTTTTGAACGCCAACGGGAGATCCTGCTCGCTCGGCTTGTTTTCCTCCCGATGATTCCATCCGAACAAATCCCAGCAGATATATTGGCATCCAGCACCGTAAACGGTCGTGGAGAGTTTCAACGAAACGAAGGAAGGCTTGCCGTTGTACCCTCCGACCAATTTGGTCAAATAGGCGTACTGACCGTTCTCCAATTGCGCCATCAGGAGCCATTTTCCGAGTCGATTGACCATATCCTCGGAGACGGGAATCCCGGCGTTATGCAGTTCCCAAGCCGCAAGGGCACCGTATTGGGTCATCGAGGCGTCGACATACATCGTATCGTCGCGACTGTCGGTGGTAAGGCCGTCGCTGAGATACCCCCATCCACCGGCTTTTTTCTGGACTTGATCAAAGAAACGGCCCAAAGCGACCAGTTCCTTGCGGTACCGGACCGGATCGAGTTCGGCGAGAAAGATCGTCGCCAGACCGGCCGTGTACACCGGAGCGGTTTCAATGACGACCATGCCGTTGCGGATATGGACCTGGATCGCCTCAACCGATTCCTGCACCCGTGGGTGATCCTCGGATTCGCCCCCTTTGATCAATGCCAAGCCCACGGCCGCTTTCGCGCCGAGTCGGTTATCCCGACCCTCGGGAGATGTCAAGTAACGGACTCCTCGAATGACCGCCTCCTTCACCGAGGGGCTCTCCGGAGTGAGACGCTGGCCGAAGACGGGGAACGAAGCGAAGAGAAACAGCAGTAGGAGCGTGAAAACAAGGATGAACCTTTTTCTCATCGAGATCGCTTCAAACGCCCTTTGGCCACCGAACGCATAATTCGGATCAAGGCGAGGCATGCTCGTCACGTGCTGAGCCATGGCAATTTCCCGGATCACATCCTGTTTCCTGAAATAGGCGATAATAGAAATCTTCTCGAGTTTTCTTTCACCACGTGCCGCGGTGGGACCGTATGCGACCGATCGACTCCTCTACGGCAAAGCGGCCAAGCAGGCTTCGTCTTCCCTGGTCCACCAAAAAGTGGAATGCGACGGAAAAAACAATGCCAAGACACTCAAGGTATATTCCCCACCAACGCATTCCCCTCCCCCGACCGCTTCCGAAAGGCGGATCCAAAAAGGGGCAAGAAAAGGCAAAAACAATACCGACGGGCAGCAAACGCTCATGGGAAACTTCTCTTGGGAGTCGGCATGGTGTGTTGTGCGTACTCGATCCCCCGAACATCAAAAGATCGTGAACTTTTTCACAAAGCGCAGCGACCCACGGGAACAAGTAGACACGTCCGGAGCGTCAGCTCGCTTTGGTTGGGAGCCCCAGCCGCTCTCTGGATACTTTCTATTGTGCTCCTGAGAAGCAGTCATGTCAACGATTTCCGTTAAAAATGGCCGAGAGTGAAGCTTATTCATGTTCGAATCAATCGTGGCCCCTCGGTTCATGCAGTGGCGTCCGTAGGGCCGGACTTGCGCTGTTCGCCCGGCGTTCACTCTAGATGCGACGCTCAATAAGGAAAAAAGAGACAAGCGGGATTCGGAAAGACGAGGTTCACACGAGGGATGAGTGGAAAACGCCGTTTCATTCGCTTCCGAGCACTGAAGTGAATCTTCGCCCTTTCCCCGCCATGCCGATTCTCAAGGCGGTTTTCGGCTCCGGGACGCCACCCTCATTCGCATACGGATTATTCTACACGAGATGGCGTTCCGCCTCGAGGGAAAGGGGTTTTCTTCCCGGACTGAGGAAATGTTTGAGAATTATTGGGTCTCTCACTTGACAAGATCCGGGGATGATATAGAATTCAAAATCTACGCCCGAGGCACCATGATTCGGCGTAAGCCCATTGCTCCTAGAAGTTTGCCCGTATTTGGGTTCGTGGGACTTTCCCTCAACGAACACAAAGGAGTTCATGGGGCCACTCCCTCGGGGAGGTGGCCATGTTTTCAGATACTAGGGCAGGTAGCTCAGTTGGTAGAGCACGGGACTGAAAATCCCGGTGTCGCCGGTTCAATCCCGGCCCTGCCCACTCTCGTATGCAAGTCGTAAATCGCTGGCGACACAGTGGTTGCGGCTTTTTTTCTGGCGAGATTCACTCTTTCGGATCGGTCGATC
This sequence comes from uncultured Planctomycetaceae bacterium, assembly GCA_964632505.1. Classification (GTDB taxonomy): domain Bacteria; phylum Planctomycetota; class Planctomycetia; order Pirellulales; family Thermoguttaceae; genus CAZWCE01. The sequence continues at coordinate 35,082 of CAZWCE010000014.1, forward strand.
ATCAACCATCCCCCGGGTTCCATCTCCTATCGGGGTCCTTGATCGCAAATTGCGTCCCGAACCGCTTCTGTGGGAGTGCGGGCTCACTTCTCCGTTTCGCGAACGATGTATTGCTCCGGTAAAGTTTCATGACTCTCTGCGTACCATTTGCGCAATTGCTGTCGATGACGACGTAGCGTGTCGAGCGAGTCCGGGGCGACGGCCAGATTGATCATCTCGCCGGGGTCGTTTTCCAGATCGACCAGCATCTCTCGCGGCTCACCGTTGCCATAAACCGAATATTTGTGACGGTCGGTCACCACGGTGCGGGAACCCTCGTTTTCGAATACCAGACACTCCCGCCAGGAATCCACCTCTTCGTCGGGGACGACCCAAGCGCGGAAACTTCGCCCGTCGAGCGTTTCCGGGACCGGGATCCCGGCAAAGTCGCACAGCGTGGGGATCAAGTCCAATCCGGTGGAGATCAGATGTTCATCATCCACTTTTCCTTGCAGAGTCACTCCGGATTGAGCGACGATCAACGGCACCCGGGAAGCCTCGTCGTAAGGCATCGATTTGTGTTCCAGACGATGAGCCGCATCCAAGTCGCCATGGTCGCTGGTGAAGACCACGAGCGTATTCTCCTGTAGTCCGGAGTGTTCCAGCGCTCGAAGCAATCGTTCGATATGAGCGTCGACCATCTCCGTCAGACGGGCATACGCCCAACGATGGAGTCGCCAATCCTCTTCATTCCAGTGGTTCTGGACGTACTCTCGAAAAGGTCGCCATGCCGAGGAACGTGCCGCAGAAGGCTCGTACTCGGGTATTTCGAAATTCGCCGGCAGTGGAGGGCATCGCTCCGCGAAGAATGATTCCCGCGAAACGCCCTCGGGCAACTTCATCGCCTCGGCCAAGCATTCCCGTTCGAGTCGGCTGTGGGGATACATCAAGGGCTTTTCTTCCGCCCGTGTATAGGCATCGATCGCCATGTAGCAGATATCATGGGGATTGATCAAGGAAGCGACCAGGAGAAACGGCTTTCGGTGTTCCTCTTCGAAAAAGCGTTCACAGGCATCGACCAGTCCGCCGCGTTCATTTTCACTGATCAGACGCTCGAATCCGTAGGCCGCGATTCCTTTCTCTCGCGTTCCCGGTAGATGAATCTTGCCGCTGTAGACGGTCTGGTAGCCACCCCGAAGAAAGAGGTTTCCCAACGCATGATCGAGGATCTCCGGAGGCACCGGATAGGAGGCCGGGCGATTGTGTTCCATTCCGATCCGGCTGGGCAACGTGCCGGTCATCATGCTGAAGCGCGAAGGCACGCAAACGGGATTGCCGCAATACGCTCGCTCGAATCGAACACCACGATCCGCCAGTCCATCGAGGCCCGGAGTGGACAGCCATCGGTTTCCCGCGCAGCTCATCATGTCGGCGTGTTGCTGATCGGTGATGATCAGAAGGATGTTCGGCCGCTCGTTCGCCGCGACCGATTCCGCGAAAACGAAGTTTTCCGCTGGAAAGACGAGCAGAAACACCGCCACCGGAAGACGCCACGAGCCTCGCATTGCGGACACCATCATTGAACCTCCTCGGAAAATGAATCTCGGACGAAAATACTCTCTTCGAAGTGTGCGACAAGAATAATTGAATCAAAGGGCATTCTTGTAGATTTGCATGAGATCCTGCTCGGTCGCCTGACGGGGATTCGTGAGACTGCAAGCGTCGACCATCGCGTTCTTCACCAGCACGGGGAAGTCCTTTTCCTCGACGCCGAGTAATTCGAATCCCGAGGGAATCCCGATATCAGAAGCCAATTTCTGGATCGCTTCCAGAGCCAACTCCGCCGCATCGCGGGGCGAAAGCCCCTCGACTTGCTCGCCCATCGTTTCGGCGATATCGACGAATCGTTCGGGACACGCGATCAAATTGAACCTCTCAACATGGGGCAGTAAAATCGCATTGCAGACGCCGTGGGGCAAATCGTAATAGCCGCCCAACTGGTGTGCCATGGCGTGGACATACCCCAAGCTGGCATTGTTGAAGGCCATGCCGGCGAGGAATTCGGCGTAGGCCATGTTTTCGCGAGCTTCGGTATTGTCGCCACGGGCCACCGCGCTTCGAAGATGGTCGCTGATCAGCTCGATTGCCTTCAAAGCCGCAGCATCGGTGATCGGGGTCGCCATCGTCGACACGTAGGCTTCCACGGCATGCGTCAAGGCGTCCATTCCGGTGGCGGCGGTGAGCGAGGGAGGCATGCTCATCATCATGTCGGGATCATTGATCGCCACGCTGGGGGTGACCCGCCAGTCGACAATGGCCATTTTGACATGCCGATCGGTATCGGTGATGATTGTGAAACGGGTCATTTCGCTGCCCGTGCCGGCGGTCGTGTTCACCGCGATGAACGGCGGCATCGGTTTTTCCGACATGTCGAGCCCTTCAAAATCCTTAATCGAACCACCGTTGGAAACGACCAAACCAATCCCCTTGGCGCAGTCGATGGGGCTGCCTCCCCCCACGGCGATGATGCAATCACACGACTCTTTTTTGTAAAGTTCTTCTCCCATTTCGACGTTTGCGACGGTCGGATTCGGCCGGACCTGATCGAAAAGAACGGAGGTCACGCCATCTTGCTCCAATACACCGGTCACCTTATCGACCAGTCCCGCGGACTTCAGTGCCTGGTCGGTCACCACGAGTGCTTTGGAACCGCCGAGAGTCTTCGCCTGGTTTCCCACATCGGCGACAGCGCCGGAACCCATCAGATTGATCGTCGGCATGAAAAAACTGTACATAAAAGCATCCTTTTTTGTGCAAATTTTTGAAAAAAGATGATTCTTCGAATTCGAAACGAAACCGGGTCGAACGCTGGTTCATTTCTTTCCTTGGCTGCCGGCACGATACCAGTCGGGCGTGCCGAACCACTGGTGCATTTCTTCTTCGAACGGCTCGACCACCTCTTTCGGCTCCGGGAGGTGTCCCAAATCGCCCGTTTCGACCATCCACGTATCGAGCGCGGCACGAAGTCGGAGCAGCGCGTCGCGATGGTCCGGCTGGTCCGAAGCCGCGAGATTGCGAATCTCGTGCGGATCGACTTGGGTATCGAAAAGTTGTTCCGGCGGAAACGGCTTCATCAGATCGTTCGCGGGGCCTTCGAGTTTGCCTTGCGCATGGAGCTTGCGCATCAGCGGTTTGACCAGAAAACACTTTTCTTTATAACGGTTGAGCGTCGGAAAACCGGCGCCGGGGGTGAAGTTCCGAATGTAATGGTAACGACCGTCGTAGACCGAACGCTGCCGGACGACGGTCTCGTCGATGCGGTCGCGGGCGCTGAACGCATAAGTGCGGGGAGGATCGGCCTTCTCGCCCAAAAACACGCGACTCTGCATGAGCCGGGGACGATCGACGCCGGCCATCCAGAGGGTGGTGGCGGTGATATCCAAAAGGCTGATCACCTCATGATTTTCGGTACCGGGCTGATACTGCGGCGGCGGGGGAAAATTCTTCGGCCAATGTAGGATCATCGGGACATGAAGTCCGGAATTCCAGCACCAGTGGATTCCCCTCGCCTCCAGGCGGCCGTTGTCGCCGAAGAAGAGAATAATCGTGTCGTCGGCGAGTCCCTCTTTTTGGAGTTGATCGAGTATCCAGCCGATGCGAACATCCATCCCGGAGATCGAGTTGAGATACCGGGCCCATTCCTCGCGGACGATTGGATGATCGGGATAATAAGGCGGTGGAGTCACATTCTCGGCCGTGGCCACTTGTGGATGCCACTGTTCGCCGACCCACGTGACGCGTTCCTTTTCGGCCGACTTGCGATCGTAGATATCGTATTCCGCTTCCGGAGTGTTGATCTGAGCGAAAAACGGCTGGTTTGATTTCAGGTCGGACCAATCGTTCGATTGATAGATGGCCCCTTCGTTGACGAAGTTCAAATCGAGTTTGCCCGTGCCGATCTCTCGATCGCCGATGTGCGTGGGATTGGCGGTGAAGTAACCGGCGTCCTGCAGCCGATGGGTGATGGGACGAACACCCGGTGGAAGGCGGAAATCATCCTCACGATGCGACCGCATATGGTGGGTATCGGTCGTCGTCTGGTACATGCCGGTCATGAACGCCGAACGACTGGGCGCGCAAACGGGCGAAGTGGCGAATACATGGTGATAAGTGACCCCTCGCTTGGCGAGCCCGTCGAGATGGGGCGTCTTCACGTTCTCGGCGCCGTAGCATTGCAGATCCAAGCAGAGATTTTCTCCGACGATCCAAAGGATGTTCGGCCGCTTGTTCAGGGGAGTTCCTTCGTCGGCGTTTGCAGCGAAGGTCGAGCCGAAGACCAAAAGGATCAGTCCTAGATAAACCGATAGGCAGCGGCCAGCCATTGGAATTCCCATGAGCAATCCTTTCTCGAAAAACAACATCTCTTTGCCGATCGGACCGTTCGCAGAACACAGTATAAAGGAAAACGAGACCTCCCGCCAGTGTGGACCAAAAAGAAAGGCACGGGACCATCCACATGGAGAGTCGCGTGCCTTGGAGCAAAGCTGGGAATGTCATCGAGGGAGGGTCAATACTCCCGATCTTTTTTGATTCCCGGTTGCGGACAGGAATACGTTCCGTCGTCCCGAGGAGTGAGCGGTGCGGGGGAGTCCATATCGACGAAGTCCTTCACTCCGGGGGCGAATTCATGAGAGCATTCCATCATTTGATCGAATGTGATGATCTGGCCGGTGTGGGCCGCCATGCGTCCCATGCAGCTCACCAGGCTCGCGATGCTGCCGCGCTCCACCTCATTGAAGGGTTCATCCTCGCGGATGGCCGCGACCAGGTCTTCCCATTCCATATCGTAAGGATTCGGTTCCGGTTGCGGGAACGCCCAGATCCGTTTCTCGGCATCGAGATCTTGCCCTTTGAATGTCGCGACTTTGCCGGGATGGTGGCCCGCGGCGGAGATGATCGCCGAGCCTTTCGTTCCGTGAGCGATGCTGGAGAAGTTCGACACGCAGCCGGGGATATTGCGACCGTAATAATAAAGCTTGGTCCCGTCGGGATAGAGGTATTCGACGGAATAGTTGTCGAAATTCTGGTCGACGGTGCCTTCGCGATAATGTCTTCCGCCGTTGGCCTGCGCCTCGACGGGCCATGCGTCCTTCATCCAGGAGCACTCATCGATCTGATGGATGTAGAAATCGCTGTAGCAACCGCCACTGGCCCACAGAAAACCGTGGAAATTGCGAATCTGGTAAGCCAGTTCGGGGAGTTTGCCGTTGTTCGGCTTCTTTCCCGGCCAGCCGCCCATGCGATAGGCCCGGAGCGCCCGGATGCCGCCGATCTCGCCGTCGCGGATACGATCGTACAGCTCTCGGCGTCCGCGGCAGTGACGGACCATCAGTCCGACCCCGACCTTGAGATTCTTCTCTTTCGCCTTCTTATCCAACTCGAGCATCCGCCGCGTGGTCGGGCCGTCGACGGTGACCGGCTTTTCCATGAACATGTTCAGATTTCGCTTGATCGCTTCCTCGAAGTGGACCCAGCGGAAAGCCGGCGGAGTCGCAAAAATGGCGACATCGCCTTCGCCTAGGCATTCCATCGCCTTTTTGTAGGCATCGAACCCAAGGAAGAGTCGTTCGTCGGGCACGTCGACCTTATCGCCGAAACGGTCCTTTAGCATCTTCTGGCGGGGCTTCAGGCGATCTTCGAACACATCGGCCATGGCGACCAGTTTCGTTGGGCCGTTCTTCACTTTCAGGGCGTTGATGGCTGCGCCGGTGCCGCGTCCGCCGCAACCGATCAGAGCCACTTTGATCTCGTTCTTCTCGCCGGCATGCACTCGCGGCGTGGCGGTGGCCGCCAACGTCGTGGCGGTGGCGATCGCGCCCGCCTTCTGAAGGAAGTCACGTCGAGATGTTTTCTTTATGTTTTCTTTTGGCATGACAGACCTTTCTTGATCTCGCTCATTCGATCGGTGAATGTGAAAAATGAAAAGAGATTCGACGAGCCCTGTCCTGCAAAAGAGAACGTGAACCTCTTCTTCCATTTTAACCACTGCAAGAGGGTGCTGTCGAACAAGAAAACGGTGATTTCGAATTTTTTCACCGAAGCGAATGATTCAAGGCCGCATCATTCGCGGTCCCTTGGCACCGGCGTGGCCGCGCGGAGATGCGGAGCAGGAGTCGACGTTACTTTTCGACCGAAGCGTCGTAGGTGACCCGGCCGTTGCAAATCGTCATGCGAATCGCGACATCGGAATCGGCTTGTTGCAAATCACGAACCTCGCCGGCCAGGATCACCAAATCGGCCAGCATGCCCGGGGCGATTTTCCCCTTGATTTTGCGGGAGTACTCGGTAGACGCGGGGGCTTCGGTATAGGCGGCGAGTGCCTCGGTGAGGTTCAGGCTCTGATCGGTCGCCCCTTCATACCAGGGCGTTCTCGACACGGCGTGGCGAATCCCCCGGCGTACATCGCATGAGACGATCGGCCAATCGCTTCCAAACACCAGCACCGCGCCCGAGTCGAGGGCTTGCTTCCAGGGAAATGCCGTGTTCCATTTTTCTTTGGGGACTTTCTTGTGCCAGAGCGTCACCGGGGGACGTTCGTGCAAAGGTTGCATGGAGCCGACGACATTCTGCTTTCCGATCCTCGGGAGATCTTCGTGACGACACGTTTCGATGTGCTCGATCCGGTGGGGGATGACGTGTCCACGTTGCCGGTCGAGTTCCCGGTTCTTTTCTCTCGCGCAAGAGATGGCGTCGAGCATCGATTTTACCGAGGCATCGCCGATGCAGTGGGCCGCCACCTGCATGCCCAGTTTGTCGGCCAGTTCGACGAGGGCGTTGAGTTCGGCCTGCTTGAATTCCGGGATGCCTCGGACGGGCGATTCATCGCAACGGTACGCGGTCTCTTTCTCCATCACGCCGTCCATGAAGATTTTCACCGTATCGAGGCGGATCTTCGAAAGCTCGCCGAGGTGCTCCGGCATGTCGTCGGCGCGATGGGGATTCTCCCGATCCAAATGCGGTTGGACATGCCGCCCACGGATATTGGTCTGAAGGTGATGGAACGCCTTTTTGATTTTTTCAATATGAGGATGATCCTCCTCGGCCCCGCTTTTTCGCGATTCTTTCTCGACATGCCCGTGTCTTGCCTTGCTGGTCTCCTTCATCAAGTCGAGGAGTTCCTCGTGCAACGCTTCGGCGGAGATCTCGCCGGCGCGTGCCCTGGCAAGCGCTTCGCGGGCCAGATAGGCTTGGTAAACATCCTCGAGCATTTGTTGATCGGCGATGGTGGAAAAAGAGGTGCTGATGCGAATCGGCAAGTCGCCGCGCTGGTCGAGTTCCAACATGAGTAGCAGAAATGAGAGATCTTCCGACGGTTGGCCCAACCCCATGCGGTGGACGCTGGTGATCCCATGCCCGGCCAGTTCGAGGCAGACATCGCGCAAGTCGTCCAATTGGCGGTCCACTGGGCGAGGAAAGCGTGCTCGTACCGGACTGGTGAGCAACGAGCCGACCTCGGGTTCGCGGAACTCGCCGCTGGGAATCTGATCGGGGCCGAGGAGAATCTTGTCCTCGAGTTCCAACTGCTCGATCACATGAGGATAAGGAGGCATGGGATGGAGCAGCTCCGCCGTTTCCAACGCCTTCGTGTTCGCCCAGACGGTGTGCATGTCGTGCGCGAAAACGATCAGTGGTTTGTCGGCGACGATCTCGTCGAGCTGGTGGCGGCCGTCTTCGGGGGAGAGAATCGGAGGGTCGTAGTAATGCAATCCGAAAACGTAAAGGACCGACGCCTCGCCATTATCTTGCGCGAATGCTTTCACCACGCTTCGAAAATGCTCGAAATCCTCGACCTTTTCCACATCGCAGGCGTAGAGCTTCTCCATGGCCACCGCCAAATGGAGATGCGAATCGGTGTATCCGGGCAGGACCGAATTGCCCTCGGCGTCGATGAGTTTCGTCTTCTCCGTAATGAACGGTTCGATCTCTTCGGCACTTCCCACGTGCGTGATGACGTTCTTGCAAACGGCAACATCGCGCAGCGGCACTGCCGGATTGTCGGGATCGAACAGCCGCGCATTTCTAATCACCATATCTGCTTTGGAGTCGGGTTCGAAAGGGACCGGCGGTTCCAGCAGATTTCGGGTGTTCGACTCGTAGGAATCGACCGAAAGTTTCTCCTCGGGGGTTTTGAGCAGTTCGGGGAAACCTCTGGCGATTCTCCCGTGAAGCACCATTTCCGATCGTTTGGGGCAATCCATCATTTCTCCAGCGGGGTGGCAAACGGCTTGTTCGAGTTCAACTTTTCCGGAAGAGCTCCCCGCCAACCACGAAGATATTGTTCGGTGAGACGTTCGATCAACGGCTCGTTCCCTTTTTGAGCAGCCAGATTGACGTTCTCCGCCGGGTCGTTGCGGTGATCGTAAATCTCCAAGGCGACCACATCCTCGGAATCGTTGCGGTTCTCCCATCGTGTGAAACGATATCGGTCGGTCCGCATGGAGTAGCCCATTAGGCGTTTGCCTTCCGCATAGCGGGGATATTGACTGAAAGCGGCGGTTTTCCAGGCGATTTCAGGATGCTTCATCACCGGCACCAGACTGATGCCTTCGAGTCCCTCCGGTTCCGGGAGAGCGGCCAAATCGCAGAGCGTCGGGTAGATGTCGACGAATTCGACCAATGCCTCGGTCCGCGCGCCGGGATGTTTCTGTCCGGGAGCACTGACGATCAACGGCGCTCGGGCATCGAGTTCGAAATTCGTATGCTTGCACCATCCCCCGTGTTCACCGAGTTTCCATCCGTGATCGCCCCAGAAGACGATGATCGTCCGGTCGGCCAAACCGAGACGCTCCAAGGCGTCGAGCAATCGTCCTACCTGCGCATCGACGTAACTGATGGCCGCGAAATAGCCATGGATCATGTTCCGAGCCTGCTTTTCGGAAAGCGGTCCCTCGGAGGGGATGCCGTAGTACTTTCGGAGCTCACCCCAGTTGGTCATCGCGAATTCGGGGGCTCCCTTCGGTAGGAACGGGTTGTCGGCCAGTTCGATCGCCTCGGGATCGTACAGATCCCAATACTTCTTGGGAGCGACGAACGGAAGATGGGGATTCAAAAAACCGACCGCCAAAAAGAAAGGCCGGTCTTTCAGTTCTTCCATCAACACGATCGCCTGCTCGGCGATGCTGCCGTCGCGTAGCTGGTGATCTTCCACTTCGGGGGCTTCCCATGGCAATCCCCGCGGACGATACCGGTTGTCTTTCAGGTCGACGCCTTTCTCCTTCGCCTCCTGGAGGAGTCGCTTCAGATGTTGCCGTCCCCCGGGACCATAGCGGGGGGCCATGGGGTAACGTTTCATCCGCGACCAGGAATGGGGGTCGTCGTGGTTCCCGTGGCCGGTGTGATAGATTTTTCCCAATCGTTCGGCATGGTAGCCGTGATTGATGAAGTGCTGCGAAACGGTCACGACCTCGGGCATGTTGTCGCGAAAGTGGGTCGAAAGATCCCAGATTCGGATGGTGTCGGGGCGGAGTCCGGTCATCAAACTCGAACGCGAGGGCGAACAGACCGCCTGCTGGCAGTAGGCGCGAAGAAATGTCGTCCCCCGGGCAGCGAGTCGATCGAAGTTCGGGCTGATCACCTTCCGCGAACCGAAACAAGCGAGTTCCGGCCGCATGTCGTCGGAAGCGATGAACAGCACATTCAAAGGACGCCGTTCCTTCTCCATCGCGGTGGCCAAACGACTATAAGAAATGATATTCGCCACACTGGCCAAACACAGCAGCAGTAAACATCGATTCGTCATAAGTGATCCCTCACGAAAAAACGTCGAAGATAGGAGCCCTCTTATCGGAGTGCGGGAACCAGAGAGAGAGATTCTTCGCCTCATACGATGAGCTGAATCCCTTCCGGCACCAGGTCGATTCTCGAATCGGATTCGAGCAGATTCTCCGTTTCCATCACTTCCAGGACGGCATTGAGAATGAGTCGATCCGCGCTCGCGATCTCGTTGAGCGTCTTTCCGACCACTTCCGGACGAATCGCCTTCGCCTCGGCCATCTTCTGCGAGACTTTCTTCGCCGTTTCGCTTTTGATGAGGCCGACGCGATTCTCTCCGTCTTGTTTCATCGCACTGGTGACCTGGACGAGCCGCTTGACCACTTTGTCGGTGATGTTGTGCACCATCTGCTCGTCGGTGAAGTAAACCTTGCGAATGTAGACCGAACCGAGGCGGTATCCCCATTTTTCCGAGAGCGGCGAAACGGTTTTCCGCACGGTTCTCGAGAGGCTGTGCCGGTCTTCGAGCATTTTGTCCATTTCGAGATTGCTCAAAGTCGAAATCGTCGAACTGGCGACATTCGCCTGGAGCGATCCTTCCGGATTGGTATTGTTGAACAGATAAGCGATCGGGTCGTTCACCTGCATTTCGTACCAGATGCCCACGCCCATCGGGGTCCCTTCTTCGGAGTTGACCATCTGTCCGCGAAGGTAATGCTGACGCAGCGCCGTGCTCACTTTGTGTTTGTTGCCGAAAAAGACAACCAAGAGCGCCTTGGGGCCGAACTCGGCGACGGGGAAATGGATGCCCGGCTCTGAAATCGTCCCGATCACCTTGCCGAACAGGGTGAACACCTGCGACTCGCATTCCAGGACGATCGTCCATAACCCCAAGCCCTTCGCGATGGCCAGGGCGAAGGGGATGATCAAAATTCCTACGACAAGTCCGATGATCAGGGAAGGTCCCATGTTATTCTCCCGAGGGTGAGTCCGCCTGCAATGATTCGCCGCGTTGCACGATGCGCTGGGCCCGCTTGAGAAGAGGAATCCGCATGTTTCGAAGATAGGCGGGAAGCGCCGTGGCGCCCCCTTCGTTGCGGATGGTGGTGAGGGTCGCGGCCAACTCGCGAAGTGGAGCGACTTCCGCCTGGGCGTTGTTCGCGGCAATCTCCACGGCCCGCTTGCTCATGGTGATCTGCTGCTCGGCGTCGGCGCGCGCGGTACTGATATCGGCCGCCACCTGGTTCCGGGTACTGTTGATCGCCGAGAGAGCACGGTCGACCTCCGGCGGAGGGTCGATCGTGGTGATCAGCGCCGCGTCGAGTTCGATGCCGTAACGTCCCGGCGTCGAACGGCACTGTTCTTCCATATACGTATTGAGCATCGGAAGGTTTTTGCGCAGATCGTTGATCGAAACGCTGTCGGAAAGCTCGACCGCCGAGAGCGTCTCATCGTCGTCGGCTTCCGTTTCCGCGACCAGGCTTTGCCCCTTCGGATCGACGAACGTCGCGATACGTTCCCGGAGGACGGAAACGAAATACCCCATCACATGCTGCAGAGGAGTCTGGACGCCGAAAAGATAGGCGTAGAGATTGCTCTCGCTTACGCGAAAGCGAATCTGACCGTTGACCCCCGTGGTGAGGTTGTCCTTGGTGACCGCCTCGATCGTCGACTGCCGCTTCGTCGGATCCCAGACCAGATTCACCGCCTGGGTCGCCACGCTCACGCGGTAAACCTTCTGCCACGGCAGCTTGAAATAAGGACCTCCCGGACCGATCACCCGAACGTTCGGATACACATAACGATCCTTTTCGTCCTGAGTGAGCTGGGGATCCTCCACCTTGCGGATGGAATCGCCGGGCAAACGTTCCGCCTTTCCGAAGGTGGTCAGAACCGCACGCTGGTCCGGCTTCACAATGTAGAAACCGGTCACGACCGCTCGAAAAAAGACGTAGATCGAGAGGCCGAATAGGAAGGAAAACACCAACAACATCGTTTTGTTTCCTATGTTGGAGAAGGGAGTTTCACGCTTCTGCAATATAAATTTCTCCGACCGTCCTGTCAATTCAATCTGTCGGAAACCGACCGATTTCATCACTCCAGCCGTAAATCGCGACATTTCATCGAATTGATCGTTCTCATCGACATTTCCCATCTCCCGGAATAAGGACATAGGGCGAAATTCGAAAAGAATGGTCACTCGTGGGAATTCTTGAATTTTCTTGCATTCAACGATCTATACTTGTGAAGGGTTATTCTCTACAACTTATAGAATGAAGTCACGATCCCTCGAAATCGCCATCCACTATTGCTGGAGAGAACGCCATGCCGGTTCCTCGAACAGTCGCCTTTTTCATCGTTTTGTTTTTCATCGGAATCTTTATCTCCTCAGCGAGAGGGCAGGTCGTCTCGATCGATTCCGAAAAGAATGATCCGAAGGCGCAACCACGTGTGGAGGTGGCTTCCGAAGCACCGACCGCGGAAATGAACGCCGCGATGGAGGATTTTCGCGCCGGTCGGCTGGAAGAAGCCTTTGAGAAACTCCGGAAGTTGCGGCAAAACGACCCGCGAATGGCACCGCCGCAGCTCATTCTGGCCCAATGGCTGAGCTTTGCCCAACAACCGCAAGCCGCCCGGGCATGGGTGGTTCGGGCGATGAAAGAAATGCCGAAGGATCCGGAAGCCTATCTCGTGCTGGCCGATGTCAATCTAACCCGGCGGCGATGGCCGGAAGCGGAGCTTCTCTATGAAAAGGCTTGGGAACTTCTCCAGGAATTCGAGGGGAATGCCGAGCGAAAACAGTCGATGATGCAACGCTACTACGGGGGGCTGGCGACCACGATGGAAGCCTACGGCGAATTCGACCAAGCGCGGCAATTACTCCAGAAGCTCCTCGAAAAAGAACCGGAGAACTCGTTGGCGCTCCAGCAATTGGCACGGCTTCATTTCGCTGAAGGCGATCTGGAAAAAGCACTGGAAAAATTGCAAGCGGCAAAGAAAGCCGATCCGAGCTTGCTCATGCCGGAAGCCTCTCTCGCCTTGTTGCTCGATCAACAGGGCAAAAAAGAAGAAGCCGAACAGTGGTTTACCAAGGCGAAGGAGAAAGCCCCCGACGATCTCCAGACACGGCTGATCATCGCCCGGCGGGAACTGCAAAGCGGGAACTACCAAGAAGCGGCCCGCGAGGCGGAAAAGGCACTCAAGATCGATCCCGAGTCGTCCCAGGCGCAATTGCTCCGTGGGGCCACGGCACTTTTCCTGAAGGATTATACGACCGCGGAGGAGCAGTTCCGCAACATGCTTTTGCAGTCGCCGAGCAATTTCGCGGCCGCGAACAACCTGGCTCTGGCTCTCAGCGAACAGGAGGATCGGGACAAGAGGCTCAAAGCGCTCGAATACGCCAAGGTCAACGTCGAGCGGCATCCGGAGCGAGCCGAAGCCTACTCCACGCTCGGTTGGGTATTGCACCAACTGGGGCAAAACGACGCCTCCCTGGAAGCACTCCAGCGTGCGACCCAATCTGGGCAGATCAGTTCCAACACCGCCTATTACATCGCCGCGGTGTTGCACGCTCGGGGGAATCTCGATAATGCCGAGCTCTACCTCAAGCGAGCGCTCGAGTCGTCGCGTCCCTTCTCCATGCGACCGGAAGCCGAAAAGTTGCTTGAGGAAATCCGTCGGGAGCAAGGTTCCTAACGAAAAAAACACGATAGCGCAGTTGATTCGGTCAGACGCGGGCCTTCCGGCGCGCTGCCTTCCGACGGTCCGTTTCCTTGAGCATGATCTTCCGCAGGCGGATGTGATTCGGGGTCACCTCAACCCATTCATCATCCTCGATGAACTCCAGCGCCCCTTCCAGAGTCAATTCCCGGGGAGGCTTGAGCAGGATATTCCGATCGCTGCCGGAGGCGCGGATGTTGGTGAGTTTTTTCTCCTTGGTCGGATTGACGTCCATGTCCTCACTTCGGGCATTCTCGCCGACGATCATCCCCTCGTAAACCACGTCGCCGGGTGCGACGAAGAGTTCCGAACGCTGCTGCAAACCGTCGAGTGCGAAGGCGACCGCCTTGCCGGCGACCATCGAAACGAGCACCCCGTTGGCGCGTCCGGGGATGCCTTCTTCCTTCGCCCGATATCCCTCGAAACGATGGTGGATCACCGCCGTTCCCTGCGTGGCATTGAGCAATCGGGTTCGCAACCCGATCAATCCCCGGGCGGGAATCGAAAAGATCATGTGGGTGTAATCCCCGCGGACGGCCATCTCTTGGAGCAATCCCCGGCGATTGCCGACCATCTCCATCACCGGGCCGGTCTTGTCCTCGGGGACCTCGGCGACGAGTGTTTCGAACGGCTCTTCCACCTGACCGTTTCTCTCGCGGAAAATGACATCCGGCTTGCCGACCGATAATTCATAGCCCTCGCGCCGCATCGTCTCGATCAGCACCGAAAGGTGCAGCACACCACGCCCGGAGACCCAGAACTGCTCGGTTTCGGGAATCGGTTCCACCCGGAGAGCGACGTTGCTCTCCAGTTCGCGGAAGAGGCGTTCGCGAAGATGACGGCTGGTGACGTATTTGCCGTCCTTGCCCGCCAGCGGCGAGGAATTGATGCCGAAGGTCATCTTCAAGGTCGGTTCATCGACGTGAATCCGGCGTAACGGCACGGGTTGTTGCGGGGAGCAGATCGTGTCGCCGATTTCCACTTCGGGGAGCCCGACGGCGGCGGCCAAGTCGCCGGCATCCGCCTCGTGGACCTCGCGTCGTCCGAGTTTATCGAACGTGAACACCGATGCGATTTTCGCGGGAGTGACGACCTCGTCTTTTTGGACCAGGGCCACGTTCTGGCCTTTGCGGATCGTCCCGGCATGAACACGACCGATCGCGATGCGGCCGACAAATTCCGACCAGCCGAGCGTCGTGACCAGCATTTGCAAAGGAGCGTCGAGTTCCGCTTCCGGACCGGGCACTCTTTCGAGGATCAGGTCCATCAGCGGCCGAATCGAATCCCCACGGACCTCTGGGTCTTCGGTGGCGTATCCTTCCTTGGTGCTGGCGAACAAATACGGGAAGTCGGCCTGTTCGTCGTCGGCACCGAGTTGGAGAAAAAGGTCGAACATCTCATCGACCACTTCATGGGGACGGGCATCCTTGCGATCGATCTTGTTGACGACCACCATCGCCGGGAGTCCCAATTCGAGCGCTTTTCCCAGTACGAACCGGGTTTGCGGCATCGGTCCTTCGGCGGCATCAACCAGCACCACGCATCCGCTCGCCATGCCGAGCACCCTTTCAACCTCGCCGCCGAAATCGGCGTGCCCGGGCGTGTCGATGATGTTGATCTTGACACCCTGGTAAGGAATCGCGATGTTCTTCGCCAAAATGGTGATCCCGCGTTCGCGTTCCAGGTCGTTGGTGTCGAGGATCTGTTCTCCCTGAAGCTGGCTTTGGCGGAACTGACCGCTCTCGCGCAGCATGCAATCGACCAACGTCGTCTTTCCGTGGTCGACATGGGCGATGATGGCGATATTTCTCAAGTCGTCGCGTCGTGAGGGCATGGTAAAGATGCTTCGGTAGAAAGGAAAAGTAGTGAAGAAACATTGTATTATAGAGAAGGAAAGCTCTCTCTGTCAATGCAGTGGGATGTGTTTCTTCACCGAATCATCCCCCCTCGGAGCGAAAAGTGCGCCGTTATGTTCGCGGCATATCAGCGGGAGATTAGCATCGGGTTGAATGGGGAAGGATTAGAGATAATCGGAGAAAAGTTCCTTTTCCGGACGCGGGATGACCACATCGCTGACCAAGAGGCCTCGCTCACGAACGACTTCCGCGGCGGCATCGATCGCTGCCTGGACGTCGGAGATGCTCCCGGTGAGTAGAAGGAATCCCTTGCCACCCATCGCCATGGCGACGTGGATCCGGAAAAGCGTCACGCGGGCCGCCTTCGCCGCAACATCGGCCGCCACCAGCGCGCTGACGCCGCTGAATGTTTCCAACACGCCCAGTGCGCCGACCTCTTCCGGAGAAAGGATCACCGATTGCCCGAGCGCGGGAAAAACGGCATCGTGGACGTTGGGAACGGTCAGGTCGTCGATCACGGCATCTTGGCCTGCTTCCCGAGCCATTTCGACGGAGGATTCGACATCGCTTACGCGGCCGCCGACCACGATGAAGTATTTCCCGGAGCATATCGTCCGCGCGATCAGTAAGTCGACATTGGCCGATTTGAGCATTTCATCTTCCACTTTGTAGCCGATGCCGACACTGCTCAGTTCGACCGCTCCCACTGCTTTGCCACTGGCCATGAATCAACCCTTTCCCTTTACTATCTTTGTCTTCCGACTGGAAAATTCGGAACATCGCCGAAGACGACCATTCCTCGTCGAGATGGGGCGCGAGGTTTCATTTCCCTTCAGGACTGGACGATGCAAATCGTTTCTTCCTCGATCGCCGTAACCTTTCCATCAATCGAAGCGTGGATCTCCGTCCCCAAAGCGGTCTTACCGTCTACCTCAGGACGCTTGCCGACGACCATTCCCTTTTGGACCTCTTCCCCCACGGAAACGGTCGGTTCGCAAGGCGCGCCGATGTGCTGCTTCAGGGGGATCCTGACCGTCTCTACCGAAAGCGGTTCCTTGATGAGCGGCCCCACGTTTCGATAGCGGGTCAGTCCGAGACGTTGCATCAGGCGTTTGATAGGCGCCTTGCGATTATTCAATATCTTCTCGGCACGATCTTCTCGGAAAGGCGGGTTCTCCCAACGCTTTTTCGATTCCATCAGCATATTCTTGTTGTGTGTACATACGTTCTTCGGATCCAGATCTTCCGGACAAGAATAATAGCTGCACAAATTGCACTCGCAGCAGAACTGGGTTCCCGCGATGATGTGGTGGCCGAGTTGGTTGAATCCCAGACTCCGCATCGCCAGGTGGGGTTCGATCGGGTGTCCGATCAGATATCGGGGGCACAGTTCCGTGCAGTAGCCGCACTGGTCGCACGATCCCATGCCGACACGTCGGGTCTGCCGCCAGTTCCACTTTTTGCGGAGGACGACGAAATTATCATCCGGCAATACGAGGATCCCGCCCATCGTTTTGGTAACGGGCGCCTGGAGATCAGGTTCCAGATATCCCATCATCGCGCCGCCGATCACGTAATTCGGATCCGCGATGCTCGCTCCCCCCGCTGCTTCGATGCAAGCGGAAAGGGGCGCCCCCACCGGAGCGCAAACGGTGACCGGTTCCGGAACGGCACCCGCAACGGAGAGGTATTTTTCCGTCACCGGAGTCTGATCGGCCAAAGCGACGTTGAAGGCGGTTTCCACGTTCATCACCACCACCCCGACCGCCAGCGGAATCTGCCCCGGCGGGACGACGCGTCCGACGGCATCGTACACCAGAATGAATTCATCGCCCGAAGGATACGAGTCGGAAAGCGGAACGATCTCCATGTTCGAGGCCAGCTTCGGCTTCACCTGTTCGATGACCCGTGTGTATTTGCCTTTTATTCCGACGATTCCCCGATCGGCCTTGACCAACCGCATCGCCTCGGCGAGTCCGGCGAGCATCTGATCGGCGAAATGGAGGGCCATTTCCTTGTCTTTATGGAGAAGCGGCTCGCATTCGGCGGCGTTGATGATGACCGTGTCGGCTTCGGCGGAAAGCTTCACATGGGTCGGAAATCCGGCGCCGCCCGCCCCGACCACTCCGGCCTTGGCAATTTGCTGAACAGTGATGGACATGGGATTCGATGGGTGGGGAAAAAGGAACGGGGACGGGAAACCGGAAGTCGCGGAAAGATCGCTTCCGGGAACCGGTGGGGCCCGCACGCCCGAGAATCTTCCAGTGAGGTGGACTTCATGAAAAAGAAACGCCACCCCTCTTCATATTGCATTCTTCACGGGAGGACCACGACCGACAAGGTCGGTGTTCCCAAAAAGGATAACACGCAAACGAGATCCATGTTGCTTTTTCTCAACAAAACGCCTATCTTTCGCCGGAGAAAAATTCCGGTTACAGCACTTGGGCGCCTTCTGCGGGTCGGGTAAGAAAAAGCGTCGGCTCGATGCCCCACTGATCGAGATATCGCCGGCGGAAGGTTTTCATGATCGTTTCGGCCTGTTCGATCCGCACCAACGAAACGGTGCAACCTCCGAAGCCGCCCCCGGTCATACGAGATCCGATCACTCCATTTTCGCTGCCCAATTCCCGGGCCACCTCGACGAGAAAATCCAGTTCCGGACAACTCACCTCGTAATCATCGCGCAAGGAATCGTGACCAGCATACATGTGACGCCCGCAACTTTCCCAGTCGCCTTCGACCAAAGCATCGGCCATCGCCAAGGTGCGGTCATTCTCCCCGATGACGTGTCGGGCCCGGCGGAATTGCGTCGGCTCCATGCGATCCTCGGCGGCCAAGAGCATTTTCATCGAGGCATCGCGTAGCGCAGGCACGCCGAGGAATTGCGCCGCCTCCTCGCACTGCGCCCGACGTTCCGGGTATTCGCTGCCGGTCAATTCGTGCTTGACGTTCGTATTGGCGATGAGCACGCCCACCGAAGGATCGGAAAGTGGAATATGCTTCGGCTCGCGTGAGCGACAATCGAGCAGCATCGCGTGGTCCTTCTTGCCGAAGGTCGCGATGAACTGGTCCATCACGCCGCAGGGCATCTTCGCGTACTCGTGTTCCGCCTTCTGACAAAGCAGCGCCTTGTCGACCGGGTCGAGAGTTTTTCCGGTCATCGCTTCCATCAGCGTCGCCACCGCAACTTCCAAAGAAGCACTGCTGGAAAGACCGCCTCCGAGGGGAACATCGCTACGGATGACGGCGGTGAAATGGTCCGGCTGAAGCCCTTCTTTCAGGCATTGAGCCACCACCCCCTGCACGTAACTCGACCACTTGACTTCTTCGGCGGGGCGACTGCTGTGGTCGATGAGGATCGGGGCTTCTTCCTCCATTTGAAGGCTCTCGACCCGAGTGGCGCCCTCCGCCGGACCGGCGGCGATTATCGTATACCGCTCGATCGCCAGTGGGAAAACAAAACCGTCGTTGTAATCGGTATGTTCTCCGATAAGATTGACCCGACCCGGCGCGGCGGTGATCCATCGGGGGGCTTGTCCGCGTCGGTTCCGGTAAGCCTGTTTGGTCTCCTCGACATGTTTCTGGAACGATTGAGCACTCATATGGATTTCACCTTCTCCACACTCCAAGAGGAATCGCCACATCCGATCATGAAGAAATCATCGGAAAAAAGCCGCCTACGGTTCGACCACCGGGTCCTGCCCGACTTGATAGACGCAATGGGGCTCCGGACCCAGCGGATCGCCGGTCAAGGCATACGCCCGGGCACGACTGCCTCCGCAGACATAACGATATTCACAGGCCCCGCATATCCCTTTGTACTGGTCGGGATCCTGAAGCGACCGAAACGTCGGGTGATGCTGATAGGTATCGACGACCGAGTCCTGCGGAAATTTCCCGCAAACCAGCGGCAAAAAACCGGCAGGAAAGATTTCACCGTTGTGGGCCAAGAACATGATGCCCCGACCGTCGGTCACTCCCAAAGGCGCACGATGCATTTTTCCTCGGTGGACCGCTTCCGATCGGCTCTCTTGCCCCGGAATCCTATGGGCATCTTCCAGCGGGGCCCGATCCCGGCGAGCCGCTTCCGCCCCCGGATGCCCCGAAGAGCCGGGCGCCGCAAGCGGATTGCCGCCCTGCCGCAAAACATAGCGTCGATAATGAGGTGCCTCGGTCGTCTTGACCGCATACGGTTTCGTCTGGGCGTGGTGCCAGAGCTTCTCGAAGGCGATCTCGTACTCTTCCGGCTCGATGCTCTTCTCTTCCACTCCCCGGCCGACGGCGACCAGAAAGAACGCCGACCACATGGCGATCTTCTGCTCAGCCAGCAGCTTGGCGATCGCATCGATCTGATCGAAATTCCGCCGTGTGATCGTCGTATTCACTTGCACCGGCATGTCCAAAGCGGCGGCATTTTGGAGCATTTCCATCGTCTTTTCGAAGCTCCCTTCGAAGCCACGGAAAGCGTCGTGGGTGGCTGCGTCGACACCGTCGAGACTGATGCCGAGCGCATGCACCCCGGAATGCTTCGCTTCGTCGAACGCCTCGCGGGTAGCCAGCGGGGTGGCCGAGGGCGTGAGCGCCACCTGAATTTGCTGTTCGACGGCATGCCGGATCAGTTCGAAAAGATCCTTCCGCTTCAGCGGATCCCCGCCGGTGAAGCAGAGGGTCGGCTTGCGGGGAAAGGTGGCCACCTGATCGATCAACGCCAACGACTGCTCGGAAGAGAGCTCGTCCGAGGCCGCCTCTTCCTGCGCCGATGCCCGGCAATGCTTGCAAACCAAGTCGCAAGCCTGGGTCACCTCATAGTAGAACATCAGAGGATTCCGGTGAAAATCTTCCCGCGTATAAGGTTGATGGAGCATCGCTCTTTGAAAGACCTTTCTATCCATCCAGAGGGAGCCTGTCCCCCAGCGTGATCATCACCGCCGGCGGTGAGATTTCTCAACCGGCGGACCAATGGTTTTCGAGTACAGCTCCAGCATACTGCAACCTCGGGGGAGTGTCCACCATGGGAGGGACTTCTCCGGGAGGTCGAGTGGAGAGATTTTCCGAAGAAGAACTTCGGGGAACTATTCATCGGACCGGAGCATGCGCTGTTCGTTCCGACGCATCTCTTCGAGCGTGACGTCGCTTTCCATCGAGTGCTTGGTCGCCGAACCGTCGCTCATGGAAGCCGGGGGAGCGATCTGTTTCAAGACGATGTCATCGAAATCGACCTTTCCCCCGCCGAGATAGGCGTAAAGCATCACGCGGCCTTCGCGGGGAGTGTAACGGGTATGGCGAGGGGTGAAATCCTGTCGATGGGCATGCCAACGATTCGTTTCCCCATAGAGATTCTGCTGACTGCGGTAGCATTCCCGCATTTGTGCCGAGGGCGTTTCCTCGCCGGAGCTGTCTTCGCCGACGGGGCGATAGCGCGAAGGCATTGCGGCGTAGCACTTGATGAAAATGATCGGCTTGGGACCACTCGT
The DNA here is from genome assembly GCA_964632505.1 of uncultured Planctomycetaceae bacterium. Classification (GTDB taxonomy): domain Bacteria; phylum Planctomycetota; class Planctomycetia; order Pirellulales; family Thermoguttaceae; genus CAZWCE01. The sequence goes on from CAZWCE010000014.1 coordinate 55,882, forward strand.
GCGAAAGCGACAAGCGAAGCGGTATTTCGCCCCTTCCTCGATCGGAAACGGTTTGCTGTAGTACATCACGCCGTAACCGTTGCCTTCTTCCGGGCCGAACTGCAAACGGAGCACTTTGTTTCCCGGATCCTCCGGATCGTCGATCCAACGGACCAGGTCGCCCAGCGGTTCGCGCAACTGCCCCCCGCGCGATTCCCATCCCTTGGGAACGCCGTTTGCCCCGTGCTGAAAACCTCCCCCCTCGACGAGGTTCGGCGATTCCTTCCATCGGCGTTCTTCTTCTGCCAGACGTTCTCTCTCGTGAGTCGACACGCCGTGAAGCGATTCGAGCATCTGCTTCACGTAAAGATGGGGGATTTCGCTGACCGTTTCGGTACGGGCATTTTCGATTTCATAGATCACCCGGGGAGGTTCTTCCGAAAAGTCGACGCACTTGATTGAAAGATCGTAGACGTCCCATTCGTGCCCGGGCACCCGTTCCAATCGTCCCCAGATGCCGATGTCGCCCTGAAAATGATCTCGGACGATCTTCTCCATCTCCTCCAGCGAACGTTCCGGAGCTGGATCGGCGGAGACCATTTGGCAGACCGACCGGACATCCTGCATCGACTCGGGAATGACGAAAGCCCCCTTCCGATCGAGTTTCTTCCAGATCATGTCGCCGACCATCGCGCCGTAACGCCCCTGGTCGAACTCCGAAACGAAATCGAATGGGATCACGACCTTGTTTTCCGGATCCCTTCCGGAATCGCCCGCCGCTTCAGGGACGCCGGCGACCGTTTCCGAGACCACCTCCGAAGGCGATTTCAAAGGAGGAGCGGCGCCAGGTTCCTCGACGGTCGTTTTTTTCTCATGACTTTCGGTCTTTTCCTTTGCTTCGGTCAAATCCGACCCTTCACGTTTCTCGGGGAAATGTTGGCGCACATAGTTTCGGTCGTTGCTGGAGAGCGATGCGATCGCGATCACTTCGCCCGTTCCTTCCGGCGTTTGCAGGCAGGCTTTTGCTCCTTGGACGGTGATCAACTCCCCGCGTGCGACGATTTCCCCGGCCCTGTTCTTCCACAGCCGAACGCCGGTTTCCTCATCTCCTTTCGACGTTGCTTGAGGAGACTCGTCGGAGGAGTCCGGCTCAAGAGTGGTTTCCTCGAAGGGGGAGTTCTCGGAAGTGGTCGCCGGCATTTCGCCTTCGTTGACGGGCGAAGAATCTTTATCTCCGCAACCGGCGAGGATAATCGTACACAAAAAAGCGATGCCGATGAGACCGCTTCTTATCGGAAAAAGGTTCTTGGGCGACATCCCCGAACGATCGCCTCTCGGCTGTGGGTGACGGATCTTCAAAATCAGCATCTTCAGGGTTGCTTCTCCTCGTCGGGCGTGTTTTGGGGAGTGAGTTCGATCGGCCCGTCGGTATCTTGCGCAGAGAGATTCCGAAAATAGATCTGATTCAGCGATCCCCATCCCGAGGGAGAAGGATCGTCGCTTCCCGAAACGAGCTCCTCTTGCACATTGGTCGGCAAGTTGACCGATCGATCTTCGCGGAGGACGAAATCACCCTCGAGATGTCGTTTGACGCCGTCGAGGCCGTCGAGCACCACTTCTCGTCGGCGGAGGGCATTGCGGTAACGTCCGGCCTTCAGGTCGCGTTCCACCTGATTCATCACTTCGATCATCCGTTGCAGATCGGTGTGATGATATCCCATGACGCGGAAATGCTCCAAATCGATCCCCTCGGCCTTGTTCCTGAGATCGGCCTGTTTTCCCGCAAGGCGGTTCATTTCCCTTTGTCCTCGAGCATTCGCCTGAGGTCCTTCAAGCCCCGCCCCTCCTGCGCCGCTTTCCTTGCCTCCGCCGGTGGCGCCCCCGGTGGGATCCTTGCTGTGGTCCTTGATTTGCCCTTTGACATAGGGATCGGGGGTCAGCCGCGTCGGCGTCTTACGGCCGCCTTTGCCCACGGCTTCATTGCCGACGAACTCTCCGCTCGATTTTCCCTGCCGGCCTTCACCGGCGCGCCCTCCGATCTCACTGCTGTTCGGCAGTCGGTTTCCGGTCGCCCCTTTGGCGCTCATGTTCGAGATCGGTCCGTCGGCCACGTCCCATCCGGCCCCCTTGTCCAACGAGTCGGCCGCACTGGAAGAAACGTCCTCCATCTCATCGAAGAGGTCTTCTTCCTCTTCCATCAGTTCGCCGATCAAATCCTCCAGTTCCCCGGGAAGCTCCGCCATCGGCGCCTCCTTGCCGGCATCGCTGAGCGACTCCTCCTGGCTCCAACGTTCTCGATCGGGGGTGTCGGGCAGCCACTTTTCCGTGTTCGACATCAGCTCTTGAAACTCTTCCGCCGACACTTCCCCCAATTGTTCCAACGGAACGGCGATGTCTTTCGTCTTTTCCAGAAGCGAACCTTTCTTCTGCTGGATCTCCGTCTGGATTTCGACCAACTCTTCCAAGAGCGAGGGGTTCGCGAAATCCTGTTCGGGAAGTTTGCTCAGATCGGTATTCAGCTCGGTCATGAACTTTTCCCAGGCATCCTCCGCCGCCTGGAGTTGCTTGGAAAGCTGCTCCTCCTTTTCACTGAAATCCTCCACCGGAGCCTTCGCCAGATTCTCGGAAGCCTCGATCACCTTTTTCTGTTGCTCAAGCGCTTCATTCAAGGCGTCGTCCAAGGCGGCCATTTTCTCTTTGCTGTCGTCCGGCAGATCGGAGCTGCTCCGGTAGCCGATTTCCTCAAGGGCTTCTGCCCGAGCGTGCCGGGCGATTTGCAGTAGATTGCGGAGCTTCGTGATGATCTCGGTTTGTGTTTGAACGAGTCCATCAAGCGGGGTAGTGAACTCTTCCAACTTCTCGACGGCTGCCAGACGATCGGCCTGATCGATGGCGGTCAGCATCTCGGAGAATGCCATTTCACTCAATGCCCGATGGATCAACTGATCTTCGCTGCGCGACGTTTCGGCAAACATCTTCACGACTTTGATCGCCTCCTTTTGCAGATCGATCTGTCCCCCGCGTATTTCTTGGGCGAGACGCCGGCGGCCTCCCACCGCCTCGCTCATTCGCAATCTCGTCGATTGGGCCTGAACCCGCACTTGTTTTTCGAGCAGTTGGAAGACCGCCTCCTTGAGCCGGTCGCGCTCCTGGAGAATCTCCTCCGCCGCGCGCTCCAGATCGACCACTTCGATCGACCGCCAAGGACTCACCGTTTCCTGAGGGCCGACATCGAGCCCCCAGTTCCTCACCTTCCGCTGGTCTCGAGCGACCAGGCGTAAGAGTATTTTTTGGCCCGACTTCACGCCATGATCGGACAAGGGCAAGTCGAACCGGACCTGCTTCGCCTTCTCTTGCGCTACCGGCCACTGATGGATCGATACCGCCGAAGTTTCGGGAATCGCAGTTTGGGAACCGGAAGGAACCTCCGCCTGCGTGTCGGTTTCACTGCTGAAGGAGGAGTCCATCGGATTTTCGGGGGAGGGGGACTCTCCTTCGCCGAAAAGCGTGGCCGCCGCCCGATCGGTCTCCCCAGATGCCACCGTCTGTTCAGTCGCCGGAGCCTCACTCTCGAGGATCTTCATCTCGAGTTCCGCTTCGCCGAGACCGTAATCGTCGCGGAATCGGGCCGCCACGAGGATCGTCTCATTCGGATTTGCCTTGCTCTGCTTGCGAGGTTGGAGCCATTCCACCACCGGCGGCTGGTCGGGCAGTACATGCACATGGTGAATGCGCGGATGGGGATCGGAAAAGCGTCCGTTGCTCAAATGGATCTGGTAACTCGTGTCGCGAAGGAGCGGCATCTCGGCCAACAAAGCATTTCCCTGATCGACGACCTTGCCGGTGGTCCCGCCTCCTTTCCAATCGAGCCTCCCCCGCGTGATGGGCACCGAGGGCACCACCCGCAGTTCGGCGAGCGTATATTGGGGAGCGGAAAGGTCGCCGACTTTCTGCACGAGCTCCTCCGGTTCCCGGTGCATGTATTCCGGAAAGACGTAGCGGACGGCGACTTCGCGGACGGTCGGTTTTTCGAGCACTCGGACCGTGAACCATCGGGTTTGGGAATCGCCGACTTCAATCCGATATTTCAATTCCTGCGCAATCGACGGCAACCGGACGAAGAACGTACGATCGTCCTGGGAAACCTCCCCGGCGGGCGGTGCTTCCGAAGATGCTTCCTTCCCGTCGGGCCGGAGCATCGAAAGATGTTCCTCCTCTTTCTTTCCCGACCGTCGCAAGAAGAGATGCGCCTCTTCGATGTCTCCTTCATATTCGTTCGGCGGAATCGCCCTCGCGCGAATCTCCAGCGGTTCGCCCAGCAGTGTTTCGACATCGCCGGGTTCGACTTCGATTGTCACCTCGCCCACCGAGGGAACGAACTTCCACGGTTGCAGGAGTCTCCCGGAAGCGGAGCTCCAGTTGGGAAAAAGAAACGGACCGGAAAAAGCGAACACGAGGACCAACCCCAGCACCAGGCAGGCTTCCACGAAGTCGCGCGGGGTCTGAAGGCAGTAGCGAAAACGCCGTAAGCGCGATTCTCGTTTCGAAGCTTGGTGCAAAGGAAATTCCTTGAGGCGGGCGGCCGCTTCGTTAACCGCGGCGAAGGCGAACGTTCGATTGCCGAGACGCGTGGTTTCCGAGAGTTGGACCAAATTGATTAAATCGCTGCCGAGTTCGGGGAATTCCACTTCCAAGCACCGTGCGGTTCCGGCCAGCGTTCGCTGCTGGCGCATCAATCGCCGCAAGACCAGAAAGAAGAGCACCGAGGTTGCACCAATCCAAAAAAGAAAGAGCCATCCCAAGATCTTCTGTGAAAAGTGGAATATCGAATCGCCCGCCATCATCCCCACAAGTAAGAGCAACGAAAGCGAAACCGCCCACGTCGCGGTGCTCAATAGAGAAAAGAGCCACCACTGCTGTCGGATGTCGTCCAGTCGTTCCAGAAGCCGTTGAGCAAGGGGGGACACGATCGACTCCTTCCTGCAATAAGGCAGGGCGAATCCACCTGAAGATCCAAAAAAGATCGCAATCAAACAGCCAATTTCCCGAGATGAGAATGGACCGAAAAGTCAAGAATCGAGAAACGACGGAAGAGGAAAACATGATTATTTTTTCTCAGCCATCCTGTTATATATTCTACGTGAATCAGTCGGGGAAATCAAGATGATTTCACGCACGGCCGCACTTCCGTAGCCTTCTATTGAGCGTCGAATCGATAGGGACCCGGGCGAACAGCGAGAGCCCGGCCCAACGGGCGTCACGGCATGAACCGAGGGGCCACTATGGATGCGAACATGAATAGCTCTTTCTGTATCGATTCATTTCTCCGTGGTTTCGGGGAAGTGCTCATCGAGATATTCCCACATCTCCTTGATTTCCCGCTGGAATCCGCCCGAGAGAATCGGGAAACGGCACCAGGTTTTCGGATCGAGGTTCTCATCGTCGAGATGGAAGGAAGGGGCATATCGTTCTCTTTTCCATTGATGGCGCGTCCAGAGGCGGAAAAACCGCTCGATCCACGCGCCGATTTTTCGGGGATCTTCCTCCGGACGGTCGGCCAGCAGGGCGTGAAAGACTTCCACGGGCGAGCGTTTGTCGCGAATCGCCGCTTTTTCGATCCGATCGAGGATCGGATACGGCATCAGGTCCTCTTCGTCGGTCTGCTTTCGGTCCTGGGGACGGAGCTCCGCCGTGGGCTGTTGGACGTTGACCGCCCGCAAGGCCGGGAGATTCTTCCTCTCGCCATCGAGAAGCGGTCCTTCCGTCTCCATCCAGCGAAGCCACTTTCGGAGATAGGCTTTGTCGATGCCGGCGATGGGAGAGAGGCCTCCGCTGGTGTCGCCGTCCATCGTTGCGTAGCCGGCTGCGGCCTCCGATCGGTTACTCGTGGAAAGCAACAGCGCTCCGCGGATATTTGCCAGCATCCACACTCCCGGCGATCGTACCCGCGCCTGAATGTTCTGCAAAGCGATATCGTCCTCCTCCCAGGTGAGCGTGCGACCGATCCCTTGGGAAACCATTTCGACATAGCGGCGAACCAGCGAATCGACGTCGAACTCCAGAAATGCCGCGCCGGCCGCCTTGGCGACGTCGCGTGCTGCGTTTCTAGTGGTTTCCGAACTGTTGCTGGTCGACTGATAGACGCAGGTGAGAAGGTGATGCATGATATCTTCGACACTTCGAGCGACTTCCAGTCCGGGGAGATGTCGGAGTTTGTTCAAAAACGCTTTCTTGCCGATGTCGGCGGTTCCCAGTACGACGCTCAACCAGATCAACGTCGCCACGCTCGACGAATCGGCGCCTCCACTGAGGGAAACAACGTATCCTCCGGAACGGCTCTTGCGCATGTAATCGTAAAGCCCCAGGGCGACCGTCCGGGAAAACTCCTCTTCCTTCAATGATCCACTCTGTTCCCAAAGGGCTTGTTCGACATGGCGACGTCGGGGAGATTGTCGCTCGACCGAGAATTCATGTTTCGGCTTTTCGGTGCAAAAAACCGATTCGCTCAAAAGGAACGTGCTCGACTGGATTCGTCCGAGTTGGACCAGATCCAAATCGACTTGAGCGGTGATGGTCAGGGCGTCCCGATAGGAAAAGCGTTTTCCTTCGGCGAGCATGGTGCCGCCGGCGGCGATCATCGTCCCCCCGTCGTAGATCACCCGTCCCGCTTCGTTCCCCAACAGATTCGCATATACATAGGCCGTATGGAATGCCCGAGACCCTTCCAGGACGAAACGCCGACGGATCTCCTGCTTCCCGAACGCGAAATGGCTGGCGCTGGGATTCAGAATCAAATCGACCCCCCGCTGGACCAGTTTCCCCCCCGGGCGTTGCGCCACCCAGGCGTCTTCACAGATTTCAAATCCGATGCGAATCCCGTCGATCTCAAAACAGAGGTCGCCGATCGGCACTTCCATGCCGTGAAAATTCATCTCGGTGCGGACCCCCGCCGGCCAGGGCTTGAACCAGCGGGGCTCGTAGTGGATTCCCTGCCCCGCGAGATTCTGCTTGCAGTGGATTCCGACCAATTCTCCATCGACCGCCAAGGCCGCGGCATCGAACACCGCGCCGCTGTAGTATGCCGGAAATCCCAGTGAAACGATCATTCCTTCCGTTTCCGGCAGCAACTCCATGACGCTCCGGGAAGCGCCGCGAATCGTCGAAGCCGAGGCGAATGCATCTTCGCAGCCGTATCCGGTGATCGACAATTCCGGCAAGCAAAGAATTGTGGCCCCCTCCGCCCGGGCGGACTCAATCGCCTGACGAATATGGTCGGCGTTTCCCTCCCAATCCAAAGGGGTCTGATTCAATGCGGCCGCCGCGACTGAAATGATGTTCATTTTTGCCATAGGATGCTCCGGGGCAAAATGTGCTCAAGGAGTTTCGGGTGACTTTTTCATCGTCCATTCGAAAGTTAGTGGATCGATTCTCCAGCTCGTGGTTGACGTGAACCTGGACGGCGATATACTTGTTGCTCAGTGATGATCATGTCGAGGTATCGGTCATGGGGTTCCATCGGAATCTGATCGAAAAGTTGGCACTCGAACGACAGTCCCACGGCAATCGCATCGGAACGGAGATTCGGCACGAACTGATCATAGTACCCCTTGCCGCGTCCCAGCCGGGCCCCTTCGAGGTCGAACGCCAAGCCGGGGAGGATCGCCAAATCGATCTCCTCGGGAGACGCCTTACGCTGGAGGACTTGACGCCAGTGGGGCATCGGTTCGTGAATGCCGAAAGCCCCCGGGGCGATCTCCGTTTCCATGACCAGTCGAAAAAGGAGTATCTCCCCCTCGACGCAGTAGGGGATCAACACTTTTTTGGGAAGGAGAAAGTCATATTCCCAAGGGACGATTCGATCTTTTCCCCTTTCGCTCCCCCCCAATAGAGAGGGGAGCGTGCAGTGGGTCCGGACCTCCGATCCCACATCGAGGTAAAGCAAGATCGTTTCGGCCGACCGGTATTCCCGGCAGCCCGAGAGCAGATGCCAGATGGCGAGGCTCTTTAAGTCCTTATCAGGGAGGGACTTCCTTCGGGCGATCGCTTCTCGCCTCATACGCTCTTTTTTTACCGGATCGGGAGCGATTTTCATCCGTTCACTTTCCATCGGTCTCCAGCGGACACGCGCTGCGACACGAAAAAAGAGCAACTCCGAATCGAGCTCTCACCCTCGATTATTTTGTCCTCACGAGTCGGAGATCGATTTTTCGCGAAAAAAAAGGACCGTCATCTTGTCGCCGAGCAAAAAAACATTAAACTGAGAGGTTTTACCGGAGGTCTTCCGTTGCCTCACCGCATCGATTGAATCGTAGATCTCTATTGAGTGTTTGCGTCCTTGGTGTTTGCTTCCTTGGAACGGATGGCTGGCTTTCCGCCGAACAACGTCTTTCGCCCGGCATGGAAGGCGGCTGACAAATACAACGGAAAAGGCGGCACTTCCGGAATGGAAGCAGCTCCTTGATTGGCAACGATGGAACAAGAACCGCGACGTCGGTTCCCCAGCGATCGATCGCCCAAGATCGGTCGCCCGAGGAAATGACCTGAACCTCCGTTTCAGAGCTACTAAAATAATAGCATAAAAGGCACGTTTTTCGAAGGACCGTCGAGCTGTTTTCCTTCAGAACTTGTTGGTTCCGTCCGATGACGTGCCGACCGAAACGGCTCCGCTGCTCCCGAAACGATACTCAACTTTCGAAACTCAACGATTTGTTCACCATTTCACGTCAATCATTTGAGACAAGAGGCCTATGAGCAAAAAACGAGCAAAAGCCAAAAAAGGCAAAAAGAAGGATCCGCTTTGGGTGGATGGGCAACGTCCTCGCCCGATGTTCGTGGACTACAAGGACTTGGAACTCCTCGAAAAGCTGACCAGTCGGCAAGGAAAAATCATCGGCCGGCGCAAGACGGGCTGTTCCGCCACGAGCCAACATGCCGTGACGGCCGCCGTCAAGCGAGCGAGATTCATGGCCTTATTGCCTTACATCGGCGACTGATTCTCCGACTTCTGATCGGTGAGGTTCCCCGCTCTTTGTCCGATTTCCAGCATCCTTCACGGTGGCGTTTCTGGGTTCCGTAGAAAACCGGTTGAGCTGGAATCACCCCTCTCCTCGGCGGGACTCGCCCGGTTTCCAACTTATCGGATGGGTCGTTCCGCGGTTGTGGCGGAAGACGCGCAAGCTGGTTTCGTATCCATTCCTCACACCTTTTCGCGGAAACATTACCGCAGGTGGGTGGAATCGGCGAAACCAGTTTTTGCTTTCATTCACCGGCCGCCGACTGGGGAAGTGCCTTCGTACGATTTCGCTCAACATCCACGTCATACATCAGGGACTTCAAGTTGATGGAAAAGGCGATTGAAAAAGCCGATGTGCTCATCGAAGCGATGCAGTGGATCCGCGAATTTCGCGGGAAGATCACCGTGATCAAGCTCGGGGGAAGCGTCATGGAAGATCCCCGCGCCATGACGCAGTTGCTGCTGGATGTCGTTTTCATGGAAACGGTCGGCATGAAACCGGTGATCGTCCACGGGGGAGGCGCCGCCATCAGCCGGGCCATGACCGAGGCGAAGATCGAACCTCGCTTCGTGCAGGGAAGACGCTACACCGACGAATCGTCCTTGAAAATCGTCAGTCAGGTCCTGGGATGCGAGATCAATCGGAAGCTGGTCAATGAAATCAACGCTCTCGGCGGTCGTGCGCAATCTCTGAGCGAGTGTGCCGAAAGCAATGTCCTGTTCGGGGAACGACTGCTCCTTCCCGGTCCCGACGACAAGGCGATCGAGCTAGGCTATGTCGGACACGTCACGTGCGTCGATACCGAAGCGATCCGACGTTGTTGCGACAATTGGATCGTCCCGGTTATTCCCTCCCTTTGTTTCGAATCGGAGGAGAACACCCTTCTGAATGTGAATGCCGACACCGCGGCCACCGCCGTTGCACAGGCGCTGAGGGCTGAAAAACTCGTCTTCCTCAGCGACGTCAACGGCGTGCGAATGGACTCCGAGGATCCCGATTCCCTGCTCCACTCCCTCACGGCTGGAAAAGCCCGGGAATTGATCGACAGCGGCGCGGTCGTCGGAGGAATGATTCCGAAAGTCCAGGCATGTCTCGATACGCTGGAAAAAGGAGTCCGGAAAATCCACATCATCGACGGCCGTTTGCGACATTCGCTCCTATTGGAAGTGTATACCAGCAAGGGGGTCGGGACGGAGATCTTCCAGAATGAATGAACGGTTCGTCCGACGATTCCCCTCGAATCGCGGCAATCGTTTTACCGAATGCTGAATCGTCCCCCTCCAATTCGTGTGCCGAGGTTCAACGAAAACGCTCCCGGAAAGTTCACTCGCAAGGAGAGCCACCATGGCGATGGAATCCGATCAAATCATGGCGATGTTCGACCGATACGTCATCCCCAATTACGGAAGATTTCCGGTTTCGCTACAGCGCGGCGAGGGCGCCTTCGTGTGGGACAACGAAGGCAATCGGTATCTCGATCTCTTTCCCGGCTGGGGCTGCAATTTGCTCGGTCACTGCCCTCCCCGGGTCGTCGAGGCCGTCCAAAGACAAGTCGCGCGTTTAATCCACGTCCCGAATACCTGGTATACGGAAGAACAAGGCCAGTGGGCCAAACTGCTTTCGGAGCGAAGTTTCCAGGGAAAAGCCTTTTTTTGCAACTCAGGCACCGAAGCCAATGAAGCCGCCATCAAGCTTGTGCGTTTACATACGCCGAAAGAACGTTACAAGATCATCACTTTCGAAGGCGGATTTCACGGTCGAACGCTCGGATCCACCAGCGCCACGGCGCAGCCGAAGTACCACGAAGATATCGGTCCGCTGATGGCCGGATTCGTCTATGCGCCTTTCGGCGATCTGGAGGCGGTCGAGCAAAGCATCGACGAGGAGACCGCCGCCGTTCTGGTCGAACCGATCCAAGGAGAAGGTGGAGTGCGCATTCCGCCGGACGGCTTTCTGCAAGGTCTCCGTGAACTCTGCGACCGCGAGGGCATTCTTTTGGTCTTCGACGAGGTGCAAACGGGATGCGGGCGGACCGGGGAGTGGTTCGGCTACCAGCACTTCGGAGTCACCCCAGATGTGATGACTCTGGCCAAGTCGGTCTGTGGCGGCATCGCCGGAGGTGCCTTGCTGACCACGCCGGAAATCGCCCCCAGCCTTCGTCCCGGCATGCATGCGGCGACATTCGGCGGCAACCCCATCGCTGCCGCGGCCGGCATCGCGACCATTGAGACGATCGAGGAAGAATCCCTCCTTGAAAACGCCAAAACCACCTCGGATATTTTTCGGAAGCATCTGATGGAATTGAAGGATGAACTCGACATCGTCCGGGAGATCCGCATCGTCGGGATGATGATCGGAATGGAACTGGCGGTCGAAGGCGGCCCGTTCGTGAAAGCCTGTATGGAAAACAAGATATTGATCAATTGCACTCAGGGGAATATTTTGCGATTGCTTCCGGCCATGAACATGACCGGGGAACAAGTCGAAGAAGGCTGCCGGAAGCTCTGCGAGGTGATACGCTCCACCGAAGTCGCCCAGGCGAGAGACTGACGTCCCGATAGTAGATTGTGTTTCGGAGATGGCCTCCATTTCGCCATGGAGGCGTTTTCCGGTTCGCCACCGTGATTCTTGCCTTTTGTTATGCTGCATGAAACATGAGCATACCTGCATTGATGCAAGGGAGTTCCGATCATGAAACATTTGATCACTCTTGAAGATTACTCCAGCCAGGATATCCTCGAGATTTTTTCCATCGCCGAAGACCTCAAGGCTAAGTTTCAAAAGCAAATTCGCGAACCGCTCTTCCCCGCGAGGGTCCTGGGACTCCTCTTTGAAAAGCCGTCTCTGCGAACCCGGGTGAGCTTCGAGGCGGGAATGACCCATCTGGGTGGCAGCGCGATGTATCTCGGTCAGGACGTCGGCTTCGGAAAACGTGAGAGCCTTGCCGATTTCGGGAGCGTGCTCAGCACGATGGTCGACGTCATTGTGGTTCGCGCCAAAAACCACGCCACGGTGGCGGAACTCTCTCAATATTGCACCTGTCCGGTCATCAACGGACTGACCGACTTCTCCCATCCCTGCCAAGCGATCGCCGACGTCTTCACCTTGAAGGAACAATTCGGCACCCTGAAGGATTTGACCGTGGCATGGGTCGGTGATGCCAATAACGTCGCATTCAGCCTCGCCCTGGCGTGCGCGAAACTGGGGATACGGCTGGTCATGGCGACGCCGCCGGACTATCGATTCGAACCCGAAAAAATGGCGATCTTGAAAGCACAAGCGGAAAAGGGCTTTCAACTGATCGAAAGCGAGAATCCGGCCGAAGCGGTCTCCGATGCCTCGGCGATCTATACCGACGTCTGGGCAAGTATGGGCCAGGAAAAGCAAGAGAAACAACGCAAAAAGGATTTCGGTCCGTACCAGGTGAACGCCTCGCTGATGAAAAAAGCGCCGTCGAACTGCGTTTTCATGCATTGCCTGCCGGCCAAACGCGGCTTGGAGGTGACCGACGAGGTGATGGACGGGCCACAAAGCATCGTCGTTCCTCAGGCGGCCAACCGCATGCACGCCCAAAAGGGGATTCTCGTTTGGCTGTTGCGACAGGTAGGTTGACCCCATTCCCCTCAAGCATCGTCGCACGATTGCACCTTCGGCCCGTTTTCAGCCGGATACCGATCGACGGGAGCGAGACAATGAACCGATCCGATCAACGAACGGCCGATGCACTTCGGCCGATCACCATCGAGCGTCCCTTTCTGGAAAGTGCCGCCGGCAGCGCGCTCATTTCCTCGGGAAAGACCCGCGTCCTCTGCTCGGCAAGCGTTTCCGAAGAGTTACCTCCCTGGCGTGCGGAAAGCGGCAAAGGGTGGATCACCGCCGAGTACCGCATGCTCCCGGCGAGCACCTCACCCCGCAGTCCCCGCCGTGATCGCGCCGATGGTCGAGCCACGGAGATTCAGAGATTGATCGGGCGAAGCTTGCGTGCCGTGGCCGATCTGGAAAGTCTGGGGCCGCGGATGATCACGGTCGATTGCGATGTCCTCCAGGCCGACGGCGGAACCCGGACTCTTTCGATCTCCGGCGCGATGATCGTGCTGGTCGATGCGATCGCGACCATTCTCCCTCATTTGCCGCCCGGGGGGCGTTATCCCTTGCGGTCCAGCGTCGCGGCGGTCAGCGTCGGCGTGGTCGATGGGGAGTGTTTGCTCGATTTGGATTATCGGGAAGACGTCGCCGCCGCCGTCGATATGAATCTGGTGATGACCGGCACCGGCGAGTTCGTGGAAATCCAGGGAACCGGCGAAGAGGACACCTTTAACGAATCGCAGCTCGGGCAGTTATTATCCCTGGGAAAAAAAGGGGTGCGTCGGCTCATCGAAATGCAGAAAGAGTGCTTGGGGGCAGACTGGCCGTTTGCATGATCGGCCGAGCGTTCATCACGGCACCAGAACGACGCGAAGCGCTTCGCCGGAGGTCATCAGATCGAAGGCCTGGTGAACCTCTTCCAGGGGGAGTTGGTGCGAGACGATCTTCTCGGCCTGGACCGCCCCGGAAGCGATCAGTTCGATCGCCTTTTCCACATGCCTTGGCGTGGAATCGCTGGTTCCCACGACGCGAAGTTCGCCGTAGTGGATGGCTCGGCTGTCGAGTTGGAGCATGTTCTTGCTCACCGGAAGCGAGGCGAAGAGGCAGACGATGCCCTGCTTGCGAACCAGCGAGATCGCCTGCTCTTGGGGTTGAGCGGCCGGCGCGGCCACCACGACGACATCGACCCCGATCCCTTCGGTCTCCTGCTCTACCCGGTCGGTGAGATCCTCTTGCGTCGGATCGATCAAAACATCGATACCGAATGCTTCTCCTTGCTTCAGGCGATGTTCATTCACTTCCGAGAGGAGAATCTTTTCGGCGCCCTCAGCTCGGGCGACCAGGGCGTTCAGCAGCCCCATCGGTCCGGCTCCCATGACGAGGACCGTGTCTCCCTTTTCGATGTGGCACTGCCCGATGGAGTTGACGGCACAACTGACCGGTTCGGCCAGCGCGGCCTGTTCGGCGGGCACGGTGGTCGGCGTTTTGAGAACGTGTCCCTGTTGGAGTGCCCTGGAAGGAATCGTGGTGTATTCGGCCATTCCGCCGGGGTACGAGAACCCCATCGGCGCGAGATCGACACAAAGATTCCGCCAACCCCGACGGCAATAGAAACACCGACCGCAGGAGATGCTGGTGGCCATGACGAGGCGGTCGCCGGAAGCGAAATCGCCTGCTGCTTCCGATCCCACCTCTTCGACCAGGCCGGTGAATTCATGCCCCATGGGAAGGGGAGCTTTGATGCGCGGATTGCCATGAAGCTGGCTCTTCAAGTCGGTCCCGCAAACAGCACAGGCATCGACTTTCACCAAGAGTTCCTCCTTGCCGCAGGAAGGTTTCGGAATCTCTTCGATACGAATATCGCCGGGGGCATGATAGACGATGGCTTTCAAGATGGGCTCCCTCCGAAAGGCTTCGGGGTAAAAGATGAGGCCTCTGTTTCGAGAAGCCGTGAACGAAATGACGGAACGTCGGCGGGGGGATTAGAACCAGGAGCAGGTGAACCCTCCATCGACGTAGAGCGAAGCGCCCGTCAGATAGCTTCCGGCCTTGGGGGAAAGCAAGAGCAATGCCGCTCCGACGAGCTCTTCCGGCTTGCCGTAGCGCCGCATGGGAGTTCCCTCCATGATCTTCCGAACACGCTCTTCATCGAGAAGTTTTCGATTCTGTTCCGCGGGAAAGAAACCGGGGCAAATCGCGTTCACGCGGATATTCTTCTCGGCGAACTCCTGGGCAATGTTCTGCGTGAGACTCACCACCCCGGCCTTCGAGGCGGCGTAAGCGAACACACGAGAAAGGGGCCGATCGGAATTGACGCTTCCGATATTGAGAATGGATCCGCCACCGGTTTCGAGCATCGAGGCGATGAAAACTTGGCACGCCTCCATCATCCCGCGAAGATTGACGGCCATGATTTTGTCCCAAAGCTGGGCATCGACCTCAAGAAACGGCGTGCCGGCGTTCAATCCTGCGCAATTCACCAGGGCGTCGACCTTCCCGGAGATCATCAAAGACTGTTCGAGTAGGTTTTCAATCGAACCGCGATCGGTGATATCCACTTGGGCGGAGGAGACTTCCGAGCCTATCTCCTTTAGGTTTTCGACGCGCTCACGACAGGATTCTTCCGAGCGGTCGGCGACGATCACGTGGGCGCCGGCCTCCATCAGGCCCCGTGAAAGGTGGCCTCCCAATTCCCCGGCACCACCGACGACCACGGCCGTTTGCCCGGACATCCCGAAAAGATCGTTCAAGTATTCCTGTGGATTCGGCATCGGTTACTCCTTTTTCTATGGGAAGGCTCGGCGCGGCCCATCCCTGCTGTCGCTGAATCGAACCCGCTCGAGCGATGTCCGCATACGCCGACAACTATTCGGGTTTCTTTCTCACGTTGATCCAATCGGTGTGAAAAGGCCCCTCTTCCGGTCGATCCACACGGCGGTAAGTATGCGCGCCGAAATAATCGCGTTGGGCCTGGAGGAGATTCGCCGGCAACACTTCGCTCCGATAGCTGTCGTAATAGGCCAAAGCGGCCGCGAACGCAGGCACGGGAGTTCCAAGTCCGCAAGCCGTTTGCACCACATGACGCCACGCTTTTTGAGACTCCTCGACCGCGCTGTGGAAATAAGGATCAAGAAGAAGATTTTCCAGTTCCGGCTGCTTGTCGAATGCCTCTTTGATACGTTCGAGGAAGACGGCTCGGATGATGCACCCTTCCCGCCAGAGCATGGCGATGGAACCGAAGTCGAGGGGCCAATCGTGTTCCTTGGCCGCGGCCTGCATCTGCACGTACCCCTGGGCATAACTGCAGATCTTGGAAACATAAAGCGCTTTGCGGATTTGTTCGATGAACTCTTTGCGGTCCCCCTGATACGTTCCCGAGGGACCTTTCAAAATGCCGCTGGCTCGGAGTCGAGCTTCCTTCTGGGCCGACATGCTCCGGGCGTAGACGGCCGTGGTGACCAGAGTGCTGGGAACGCCGAGATCCAAAGCCAGTTGGCTCATCCATTTTCCCGTCCCCTTGGCGCCGGCCGTGTCGAGGATCATGTCGACCAGGTCGTTGCCGGTTTCCGGATCTTTCACGCTGAAGATGTCGCGGGTGATTTCGATCAGGTAACTGTCCAGATCGCCTTGATTCCACTGGGCGAAGACGTCGTAGATTTCTTCGTTCGACAGCCCGAGGGTGTTTTTCAGCATCCAGTAGGCTTCGCAGATGAGCTGCATGTCGCCGTATTCGATGCCGTTATGCACCATCTTGACGTAATGACCGGCGCCGCGGGGGCCGACCCAATCGCAGCAGGGACTCTTCTCATCCCCGGCAACCTTGGCGGCAATCGCTTGGAAGATCTCCTTGACTTCCGGCCACGCGTCGGGACTTCCCCCGGGCATGATGCTCGGACCGAATCGGGCGCCTTCTTCGCCCCCGGAAACACCGGTTCCGATGAAACGCAATCCCTTCGATTCCAAAAATTTCGTACGGCGCTCGGTATCGAGGAAGTGAGTATTTCCACCGTCGATGATGATATCGCCCGGCTCGAGCAGGTCGATCAACTGCTCGATCACTGAATCGATTGCCGAAATGTCGGGATACAGGGCAACTTCCGGAGCGGGGATCGGATCAGGGGATTTGATCATCAACATGATTTTCCGAGGGCGATTGAGCGTCTCGACCATCTCCTTCAAGGAGTGGCATCCCACGATCTTGCGATTCTTGACGTCCTCGCGATTGACGAAATCGTCGACCTTACTGGTGGTCCGGTTGTACACGGCCACGCTGAATCCATGGTCTTCCATGTTCAAAACCAGGTTTTGGCCCATGACCGCCAATCCCATGAGGCCGATATCGCATTTTTCCGACATGATTCACTTTCCTCGTTATTATTTTGGTTCGTGGAAAAGATGATTCGATCAAAGCGTTCTTCATGCGTCGACCGGCCAGGGAGGATTCGCCGGCAGGAAGGTCTCGAACTCTTCCAAGAGGGTTTGCTGGTAGGCGCCGGAAAACTCGAGGTTGAAGAACTTGTCGAGCCCTTCGTTATAGAAACGTTCCCAGCTCGCCTCTTCCGCACCGGGGTTGACCGGGAAGAAGAGGGCGTTGTTGGCGAGCGCGGCCTTGTAATCGCCGGGGGCGTCGCCGACCATCAGTGTGTGGTCCTTGTCATACTGCGAAGCGTTTTCGAGCGTCTCTTTCTTGGAGCCGTGTTCCTGACCGCATATTTCGACGACATACTTGGCGATGTCGTGCTCTTCCCATTCGCGGGTGAGCGCTTCGTTCGGTGTTGCCGAGACGACGAGCACATCGGCCTTTCCTTGCATTTTTTCGAGACAATCCTTCACTCTCGGGAAGGGAGGCACGCCGCGCACCATGCCGGTCACCGTTTCGTTGACGGCCTTGGACCACTGGAGCAGATGTTTGAGGGTTTCGTCGTCGCTCCGCTCGACCTCCGCCTCCAGTGCGGGATTGCCCAGCTTGGTTTCGCGGTCGATCCATTCGGTGATCGCTTTAGGGATCTCGATGTCGTAACCTCGTGCCTTGACTTCGCGCCGCTTCTGAAGCCACTGGAGCGTTTCCACCAGGGCCGGGAAGCGGTTCACCCCGCGACTCTTGGAATACAGGTTCACGAACTCCGCGGCTTCTCGGGCATACTTGCTGATTCCCTGCAGCTCGAAGAAATTAATGATATTCGGGATGAAACACTCTTTGTGCTTCAGCTCCATCGTATCGAAAGCGCAGCCATCGGAGTCGATTCCGATGAGAAAATCGTGCGAAGGCGAAATTTTGTACATTATACTGGATCCCTATCGCTGGATGGCAATGTCGAATGGTTGAGGTGCGAATGAGAAAAACACTGATTTATCGATGGCGCAACACGTCCATCGTGTTTCCGAAAAACCCGTGAGGGCGGCTATTCCTTGCGATCCGCCTGCGGTAGATAAGCCGGCAATTTCTTTTCGGCGTAAAGATCGGCAAAGGAGGTCATTCGCTGGCGGCCGTCGAGCATCGGCAGGCTGAGCATCCCTTCTCCGATCAGTGGCTTGGCATAACGGACGAAGTCATCGGTGACGTCATAGCCGATCGGATCGATCCAAGATTTGGGAAACGCCCGTTCACTGTTGGCGACCTTTTCCAGCGGGACCTTGTCGTAGGTGACGTTGTAGACGGGCCCCGGTCGTCGGAGAATGGTCGACATGAAGCCGCTTTGACCGGTGGCCGCCAGCTCGACCGCCTTCTGACCGCAGGCGTACGCTTCGTCGAGGTCGACGGTCGAGGCATAACCGATCGAACCCCGCTGATCCGTCCCGGAGACGTTGCCTCGGGCGGCTCCCTTGACCGGCAGCCCCTTCTCGTTCAGGTAGTTGACCACTTTCTGGGCAACCGTGATTTGACTCGAGCTGAAGGTTGTGTGCCCGAAGGCATCCTTGCGCTCGCCTAGATCGCCCACGTCGAATCCCTCGCTGACCACCACCACGCAACGGCCGGCCTGCTTGAGCATATTGTGGATATTCTCGCCCATCTCCTCCAGAGAAATGGGAGATTCGGCCATGTAGATTTGAAGGGGCATCTTTCGTTCTGGATCGGCTAAGCGTGCCGCGGCGGGAATGAAGCCGATCTTGCGACCCATCGCTTGCAGCACGAGCACCGGATCGGCAGGCGCGGACCCCTGGTTTTCCTCGTTGGCATACTGCACCATGTGCATCCAGTATTTGGCCGTCGAACCATAGCCGGGCGTGTGATCGATCAACTGGAACTCGCTGTCGCCGACATCGTTATCGATCGTTTTTGGTACCCCGATGCCGACCAGATCGAGCCCCCGTTCCTGCGCTAACTGGGCGATCTTGTTGGCGGTGTCCATGGAGTCATTGCCGCCGTTGTAGAGGAAATATCCCACATCGTGGGCTTTGAGCACCTCGATGCAACGCTCGAAGTCCTCTTCCTGGTGCGATTTCAGCTTGTAGCGGCACGTGCCGATCGCGCCCGCTACCGGGGTGTAACGCAGCAAGGCCACTTCCTCGGGGTCCTGAGCCGAGAGGTCGAGAAGCTCTTCCTTGAGAACTCCCTCGATTCCGTGACGAGCACCGTAAACCGTCCCGATGTTTTCAAATTCTCGGGCAGCTTCAATCACACCTCGCAAGCTGCTGTTGATGACGGAAGTCGGCCCCCCACTTTGGGCCACCACCAAATTCTTTCGATTGCTCATCTTCGATTCGCCTCAAAATGATAACTTGAATCACTTTCGGACCCATTCAACGGGAAGAAGTTTCCCGAACAACCCATGAAATAGGTGTCCATTATATCGAAAGTTCTCCGGGGTCACAAGAAGGGCACCCCAAAGCGCCAACGAAATTGCCATAACGCCTGTCGCTTCGGAATTCAGGTCGGAAGCGCATAAAAAAACAGCACCGCCGAATCGCCGGCAGGCGGTGCTGTTTGTGCGTCATGTTGGGAGAACGGTTTCCATCGCGGCCCAAACGCCGAATCTCAAACCGCATTCGAGCAGTTGGAAAATCACTCGATATCGAGATCCCAATCCCCGTAGAGCAGGAAATCGAACTCATATTCCGTCGGATGCTTATTGACCTCGGCCTTGTTGATGCCTCCGTTGTTGGCATGGGCCTCGACTTGTTCGAAGGCGATCAACTCCAGCACCTGTTCGAAATAAGGATCGGAACCGTCGGCGGGGTAGACTTTGGTGGAGAATTTGATCGTTTCCTCGTTGACTTCTTCAATGGCGAGCAGATCGTCGACGTTCGAATCGAAGATGGTCGCGGTATCGCGTCCGCCGCTGGACGAATGGACCTGGGTGAACTCGAAGTCCAAGGCATTGACTCTGGATTTCCGGCGATTGTAGAACATTTGCGAAAAGTCGGGGCGGGAAATGAAATGATCGACTTCGTTGGAATCGAAGAAGACCGCCTCGTCTTCTCCCTGATCGTCCTGCGAGTAAGCAAAGGCGGAATCGAAGAACGATGCACGCATGAGATAGGAATCGCCGTCGGCGGTGGTGCCGCTCATCAGGGCGACGTTTTCCCGGGAAATGAAGGAATCGTCTCCCGAGGTGCCGTTCAAGTGCACCACATCGTACCCATTGTTGGCATTGGCATGAATATCGAAAAATCCCGAGGCGATGTTGAAGAATCCAACACCATTGATCGTCGATTCCCCTTCCACGCTCAAGTTAAACTGATCGCTGGCCTCGGAATCGTAGAGGATGAGGGAATCCTCTCCTCCCTCGGAAGAATTTCCAGTCAGCCTCGAGACATTCAATACTGAATTAGTGTAGTCGGAACCTTCCATGATGGCTCGATGGGGCCAGAAGGTGAGGGTGTCCATTTGGGAGGAATCGTTCAGCGTCGCCACGTCTTCCCCTCCGAGCCCGTCGAAGGTGATGTTCGAGGCTCCCAAGACCTTGACGATTGCGTCCCCATTGGTGAAGGAGGCGTCGGCTCGTGCCAAGACGGCGCTGTCGTTCACTACGGTTCCGCGAACCGTGGCCACATCGCCGGCCGAACCGATGAATTCATAGGTGAAACCCGACCCGGTTTGCGGGAAGGCGTAGGGCATCTGATTGATTTTGAAAGTCCCGTTTCGCATATCGAGGAATTCGAACTGATCGATTCCGGCGGTGCCGTAGATTTCGTATTTTTTCGGTTGGAAATCGACCAAGTTGGCAATCGAAAGGGAGACATCGTTCTCGCTCCCGGAGACGAGCACGTAATAATCTTCTCCGGCCGAGGTGTGCCAATCCAGGCGTCGTCCGGCGGCCAAAAGATTCTCGGAAGCGTCGAACAGCATCGCGAAGGCGTTGCGATTGCCGAAGACGGCAGAGTCGATTTGGAAGGAAATCAGTCCGTCGCGCACGGCGGAGAGAGAGTAGGCGATATCGCCGTCGACCGGATTCAGCGAAGAGATCTTTTGATAATCGACATCGCCCAAGTCGGTGACCGTCGGTGGGAGCTCATAATGACCGAAACCGCCGAAGTCGAGTTCGTCGACCTCCTGTCCCGGCGAGAGCGCCACGCGGTGGAAGCCGTAATAATCGGGGTGCAGCACGTTGTTGGCCGTGAAGGCGTCCTGTGCCACGTTTTCATCATCGGGCACGAGGTTTTGGGCCGGAGAGAGATAGACGGTCGTGAGTCCGTTGTTGCTCAACGCGGGGCGAATGCTGCGGCTTTCCGCCTCTTCGAACCCGGCGCTTTCACTGAGCCGCTGGATATTGTCGGTGATCCGGTCGACGATAAAGATGTCGGCCGCGTCATTCCGATCATCATCGATCAGGTTGCTCGCGCGGGATTCCAACGCGATGAACCGCCCGTCGCCGCTGATCGCCGGATTGCTCGAGCTGCCGTTCGAAGCTCCCATAAGGCCGTGGGTCATCAGCGAAACGTCGCCGGTCGCCGCTTCATAGAGGAAAATGTCGGTCATTCCGTTGACATCGTCCTCGACCAGATCCGACGCACTCGACTGGAACGCGACATACTGGCCGTTGCCGGAGATGTCGGGAGAGAGTGAATTGCCCCCGGCGGTTTGGAGGCCGGTCTGCGAGCCGCTGACCAGGTGAGTCGTCCCTCCGGCGACGTCATAGAGAAAAACATCCGCCGCGGCATTCGTATCGGTTTCCGGCGTGAGGTTCGTGGCGTACGATTCGAAGGTGATGAAACTGCCGTCGGTGTTGATCGACGGCGAGAAGGAATGATCGTTCGCTCCGGACGTCACGGAGATCACTTCGCCGGTTTGGAGGTTCTTCAGATAGATGTTCGAATGCGCGTCGTCACCGGCTCCTTCCATATCGCCGGCCGTGATCGACGACTCGGAAGCGAAGACCACGAACTGCCCGTTGCCGCTGATTTGCGGTGCGAAGCGATCGGTCGGGGCGAAGATGCCGGCGTCCCTCTGGGTGCCGTCTTCGGCCACGCTGACCAGCTTGGTGGTCTTCATCAAACGATCGTAGACGAAAATATCGGAGGAATCGTTCAGGTCGTGCTCGACGAGATTCGAGGCGTCGGAATGGAACGCCACGTAACGCCCGTCGTGACTGATCGAACCGGAAGCCGACCAGCCGTTACCGTTCGGGCTGTTGTATCCGACCGAAACACGCTCGACCATCCCGGTGGCCCGGTCCAGCACGAAGACGTCCATCAGATCGTTCGAATCCTGCGGCACGAGGTTGTTCGCTTTGGTCGAGAAAACCACGAAACGACCATTTCCGCTGATGTCGCTGTCGACCACTTCACGATTCGGCATTCCATTCAAGGCCAAATTGCCCACCAGTCGGGTGTTGGTTGTCTTGCTGGGTGAAGTTTGGGTCCAACCGGCCTGGGGCATCTCGGCGACGACATATTCGGCTGGAGGAAGTTCCTCGAACCTGTAGCTGCCGTCGAAATCGGTGGTCGTCGTCGGTTCTCCCTCGTCGAACAGGCCGTTTTCGTTCATGTCGAGATAGATCGACCAGCCGGCAAAGCCCTGTTCTCCGTTATCCTTGACGCCGTTGGCGTTCGCGTCGTTCCATTTCATTCCCTCGATGACGACCGGGAGCATCCTGGCACCGAACCTGATGCCGCGCTTCCATTCTCCGGGACCGATGGTGATCACCTGCGAGGCGTCGATGGGATCGGTCGCCTCCCATTCCGATTGGACGACCAACCCGAGTTGATAATCTCCAGGGATGAGTCCGTTGAAGGCGAATTCCCCGGACTCCCCGGTCACCACGGAACGCTCAAAATCGTCAAGCTCGCCGTTCTCATTCTGATCGATGAACACCGTCCAGCCTTCAAGAAAATCTTCCTGGGCTCCCTGGGAATGGTTGCCGTCGTGATCCTCGTACACCGTCCCCCTGATCGTCGCAGGCTGCCAGATGCCGAAGTTGACTCCGGTGACCACTTCCTGGTCCGGCACGCTGACTGTTTGGGACGCAGTGGCCGGATTCGACGCTTTCCAGTTCATTTTCGGAACGGTCCGAACGACGTAATCGCCTTCGCGGAGCGACTCGAACGTATAGATCCCCTCGGAGTTGGTCTCGGTCACCGGTTCACCGTAATCGATCTGCTCGTTATTGTTGATATCGAGGAAAACCGTCTCGTTGGGTAATCCCGACTCGGACGGATCGAGGGTGCCGTTGTTGTTGATATCGTTCCAGACCATGCCGGTGATGCCCCCCTCGTAACCGACCAGGGTCGTATCCCACCCGATGATCGTCAGTACCCGCAGGTCCGCTTCGGTCAAACTCAACAGACCGGAGGGCGCTTCCGGGTCCATCAGCCCAATCGTGAGACCACCTGGTAAAAAACGATCGTTCTTGAAATGCGAAGCCTGCCAGCCGTCGCCGTTATAAGACCCCGTGGACATCGGGATATCGCCCACGGTCATGTTCGGGTAATCGACCACCGTATAATCGAGCACTCCACCGTCGTAGGTCACCTGTTCGGGGACCAGATCCCCGGTCGTCAGCAACCGCGTCGCCCCCGCGAAATCCGCCTCCCCGTCGCCCGGTTCCATACGGAAAAGGTCCATGGTCGCCGGCGCCATGGATCGAAGTTCGGGATATTCCGGATAGAATGTCAGAATATCGACCCAATCGACCTCGCTGATGAATCCCAGGCCGTGGATAATCTCGTGCATGACCACGCCGGTAAAGTCGATCGCTCCGGGCGCAATACCATCGGAGCGGTCAAAATCGAAATGGTTCATATATAAGTTGTTGAAAGTCAACGACATATCACGGAAGTAGGTCGGGTCAAAATCCGACCGTTCCGTCATCGGCATCAACTCGGTCGGCACGCCGATCGCCTTCGCGTTGGCCCGCGTGATGTGCATCATTCCGTTGAAGGAATAGGGCACGAGCGGATCGAGCGGGAAATCGAGGTCGATATTGCTCGAATCGGGAATCTGTTGGACAATCGTGTCCTCCACGGGGTTCGCGTCATCCAGCAGCTTGCCGTGAAGGTAATCGTAATCCATGTCAAACTGTTCCGAGAGAGACCCTCCCAGAATGTAAGGCCCCATGTTTCCGAATTCGGCATCGACGACCACCTCGACCGGATCGTAGAAGAGGTCTTCGAGAATCGAGACGGCATCGTGGAAGGAGGTCAGCGCATTGGGGCGACCCGCATATTGCGAAGCATGCGCCAAAAGGCCGGGGCCCTCGATGAGCGTGATCTTCGTTCTGCCCACGCCGGCTTCAAACTGAGGCTCCGTAGGAGTCTGCTGGAGAACCTTATCGATCATCTCGGCGGTCACCGGCTCGTATTGGGGAGTTTCACGGATCATGTACAAACCTGAAGAGGTTTCTTCCGCCGTGATGAAGGGGCTGTCCAGATCGAGCGAATCCAGACCATCCACCAGACCGGTCAACGACAAAAGATGCCGGTTCTCGAGTGCTTCCAGTCGTAACCGTCTTTTTCCCCCACCGCGAAGGTTCTGGTTGCTTTTTCGTTGCGAGAAGGAAGGTCGGGCAAAAGAGTGCCGAGAGGATTTTGAAGCCGCCATGGTTCACCGTCTCCTTAATGTGCCGTAAATGATTGCAAATGCGCCATCTCTAACTGTGGGGAAACGACGAGGCAAGAAAAGAAAGGAAGCGTCCGGAAGAAAAGATCGCGATCTCCCATCTCTCATGTCTACTTTCACCGATAGGTGACAGAACCCCACCAACTCTTAAAATGGCCTCCGAGGAGGTTTCCGAAGATAAACGGGAAATGATTGAAACCTATTCTACACAAAACCTTTTTCTAATGGTAACACAAAATCGGATTTTAACGGAAAATTCGATAATCATTATTGTAATTATTTTTCAGCATAACCTTCCCAAAAGCGAGGGTAAAGACAAAAATAGGAAGGATGGCGAAAAAAAGCAAAAAAATGCCGTTCTGGAGTTTGTTTCGAAAAAAAATTGGATCATCGCCGGCTTTCGGTTTCTTTCTCCATTCTTTCCCAACCTGATGGCCACCGTTTCGGATTTCGGCGTGCCTGCGTCCGAACAGCAAGTCTTGAGCTTTGCAGCGAAGCGAACAATCGAATTCTCCCATGGAAAAAAATTCCCCAAACCAAGTGACAAAATCAACGAGATGAGATATACTTTGCGCTCTACTTCGACCCCCTCGCTTCGGCGGCAGAGGAACGCTTTCGATGGCAGTCACTTACGTCAAACGCTATCAAATGGAAATACCGCTCCCCTCCCCTCCCCCCGCTTCCGAGCTACCGGATGGTTTTCACTGGGTGCCTTGGGAGGAGACGCTCCTGGAAACCCACGCCCATGTGAAATATCTCAGTTTCCATCACGAAATGGATGCCAAGATTTTTCCCTGCTTTCGTGAATACCTCGGCTGCTATCGATTGATGCGAGGCATTCGCGCGAAACCGGGGTTTCTACCTCAAGCGACCTGGTTGATCGCCTCGGGAACCCCCACCTCAGGACTGGAATATAGCGCGACCATTCAAGGGGTCCGCGTGGAAGGTACGTTCGGAAGCATCCAAAATGTCGGCGTTTTGCCGAAATATCGCCGACGTGGTCTGGGGCACTGCCTGGTGGTCCAAGCACTGCGCGGGTTTTTCGCGTCCGGCATCCAACGGGTCATGCTTGAAGTGACCGCCGAGAACACGACTGCGATCAATATCTATCAAAGGATCGGTTTCAGGATCAAGAAGTCGCTCTACAAAGAAACGTATTTTACTTGAAATACTTACAGCATCCCCCGGAACCGAACTCCCTTTTCCCGGGACCTGCTTTCCGAACTATTTTCAACCTTGAAGCAACTTCCCCCACCGCTCCCTTGAAGAAAAGTCTTCTCCCCGTCATACTTGATCGTTTGCCGACAAAAAAGGGAACGAGGAAATACACATTCCTATTCGCTTCAGTCCCCGACAAGCAATCGTTGACGAATCATTGCATCATTGCAGGATCGTTGCAAGAAGGAGAATGCGTGGCTGGAAAAATCGATGTCCATTCGTTTGACAATGGCTTGACCCTGGTTGCCGAATCCATGGACGCCTTGGAGTCGGCCTCTTTTTCCTTCATGTTGCAGTGCGGCGCGGTGAATGATCCCGAATCCCTGCCCGGTTTGAGCAGCTTGACCTGCGAGCTCGCCCTCCGTGGATCGGGAGAATCCAGCAGCCGACAGTTCATCGAACGACTCGACAACCTCGGAGTGGAGCGACATGAGTCGGTCGGGTCGGTCCAGACGCATTACAACGCTGCCATGCTTTCGGCGAATCTCTCCAAGACGCTGTCCATCTACGGCGACCTACTGCTCCATCCGCATATGGAAGAGGAGCAACTGCCCGCCGGTAAAATGGTCCTCATGCAAGAGATCCTCTCTCTCGAAGATGATCCTTCCCGAAAAGTGATCGCGGAGCTTCGGAAACGTTTTCATCCACATCCTTTGGGACTCCCCGGCTGTGGGACGCTTGAAGGCGTCCAGTCGATGACGATCGATCAAATTCGCCGACAGTATCGAGAATTCTACCGTCCCGAACGCACCATTCTCGCGGTGGCCGGCAACTTCGATTGGAACGAACTTCGCGATACGACCGCCGCGATTTCCGAACGTTGGAAAGCCGGCGAGGCGACCGATCCCACGCCCGGAGAAACCGGCCCTCGATCCGATCATCTTCCTCACGACTCGGCGCAGACCCACATCGCCATCGCCTGTCCAAGCGTGCCTTATCGCGATCCCGATTACTTTCTGGCCTGGAGCGGTGTCGGCATCCTCAGCGGCGGCATGAGCAGCCGATTGTTTCATGAGGTCCGAGAGAAGCGAGGGTTATGCTATACCGTCGGAGCCACCTACCATTCTCACCGGGACCGGGGAGGCATTTTCGCCTACGCCGGCACCGGCTCGAAGCGTGCCCAGGAAACGCTCGATGTGATGATCGATCAGATGCGGCTGCTCCGTGAGGGGATCACGCCCGAGGAACTCGAACGGCTGAAAATTCGAGCCAAAAGCGCCCTGATCATGCAGCAGGAGTCGAGCGCGGCCCGAAGCGGTTCCGTCGCCAGGGATTGGTATCATCTCGGTCGGGTTCGTACTTTCGAAGAGATTGAATCGATGATCGAGCAGCTTTCCCTCGATTCGGTGAACCAATATCTGGCCGAGCATCCGCTCTCCGATTTTCACGTCATGACCCTTGGCCCCGAACCTCTGGAGGTCCCCTTTGATCTTTCGTAAGGCAACGCTCGACAACGGACTGGAAATCGTCGCGGAATGCAACGACGCCGCCTACTCGATCGCGGTGGGCTTTTTCGTCAACACGGGCTCCCGAGACGAATCCGATGAAATCGGAGGCGTGAGCCATTTCCTCGAACATATGATGTTCAAGGGGACGACCCGGCGGTCAGCCGACGACGTCAATCGTGAGCTGGACGAAATGGGCGCGCACGCGAACGCCTTCACCAGCGAAGAGCTCACCGTCTACTACGCCGCCATGCTGCCGGAGTTGCAGGATCGGGCCGTGGATCTGCTGGGCGACATCCTGCGTCCGGCCCTGCGAAAAGAAGATTTCGAGATGGAGAAAAAGGTCATCCTGGAAGAGATCCACATGTACCAGGATCAGCCGCCCTACGGGGCCGACGACCGGATCCGTTCCCTTTTCTTCCGCGATCATCCTCTGGGCAAAAGTGTGTTGGGGACTCTCGAAAGCGTCTCGGCCCTCACGCCGGAGCAGATGCGGGAATACTTCCAGAAGCAGTACAGCCCCGAGAATCTGGTGCTGGTCGGTTGTGGAGCGATTGATTTCGATCGCTTCGTCCAGGTCGCCGAGGACGTTTGTGGACACTGGGAGCCGGAAAAAGCGGAGCGGAAACTCATCGCCCCTGTGCCCAAGAACGGCCTGGAAATCATGCATAAGGAATCGGCCGCGCAGCAATACATGATCCAAATGGCCAAAGGGCCGACGGCGATGGATCACCAGCGATACGCCGCGAAAATCCTGGCGACCATTCTTGGAGACGATTCCGGAAGTCGATTATATTGGGAACTGGTCGACCCCGGCTTGGCGGAATACGTCAGCATGGGGCACCAGGAGCATCTCGACGCCGGCATCTATCTGACCTTCATGAGCTGTCAGGCGGAAAACGCGAAGAAAAATCTCGAACTCGTGCACGCCACTTATGAAAAAGCGGCCGCCGACGGCATCGACCCGGAAGAGTTGACCCGGGCGAAAAGCAAAGTCCTTTCGCGCATCGTCCTCGCCAGCGAGCGGCCCCGGGGACGGCTCTTCGGCGTCGGCTCGGAATGGGTCCAGCGGCGGGAATACTTCTCGATGAAAGACGACATCGACATTCTGGAAAGCATCACCTTCGACGAGATTCACCAGGTACTCGAACAATATCCACTCACGGAAAATCAGACGATCCTGGTCGGGCCTTTGAAGGAATGATGATCCCTTGGCGATCATTCCGAAAGCATCTTCTGCCAATAGCCGACATCGAGCCAGCGGCCGAACTTGTAACCCACCTGAGATAAATGGGCGACTTTCCGAAAGCCGTGACGCTGGTGAAATCGAACGCTGGCGTCGTTGGGAATCGTGATCGCCGCCATGACCGAGTGATAAGATCGCTGTCGCAATGCCTCGAAGAGAGAGGCATACAAGAGATGACCATAGCCCTTGCCCTGCGACTCGGGAATCAGATAGATCGTCGCCTCAGTCGTGAATCGGTAAGCACTACGTCCACGAAAGGGTCCGGCGTGGGCGTAACCTACGACTTGCCCGTCGGCCTGGAAGACCAACCACGGATACCGCTCGGTGATCCGGTCGATCTTTTGCGCCGTCGCCTCTTCGCTGAGACACTCCTCGTCGAATGTGGCCGTCGAGTGTTCGATGTAATGATTGTAGATCCGCGCGATCGCCCCCACATCCGACTCGGCGACCGCCCGCAGGAGTTGGGAACTTTTCTGCCGGTGCTTCAAGGGATCTTCTTCTCGATTCTGCTTCACGGTGATCTCCTGCTATCCGCTTCCCCGACCACTAGACGAGCGCCGAAGAAGCAAGCTTGCATAATCGGGGGTTTGTTCTTTTTCCCGCCGGGTCGTCAACTTGTTGGAAATAAAACACTCGAAAATCAAAAACAAAAGCAACAAGAGGAAGAACAGCTCCCATAAAGGAGTTCCCTCGCGAAGTTCCGACAGAGTCACCTCGAGTGGCTCCACCCCCGCGCAATAGACGAAAGGGGTTTCGGGGAATCGGTTTTCGATTTGATCGATCGAAAGGTTCTCGCCGGAGATCTCCGCCGAAACAGGATTCACCGAAAAGGCCCGTTGCCGCGAACGGGAAAGTCCCTGGGGGCGCAACAAGTAGATTCCCGGCTGGTGGGTTTCATCGAATGTGAAACGCGCCTCCCCGGAATCGGTGGAAACCTCCACCGGCCGACGGAGAGTCGCTCCCGAGGGGAGCAGTATTTCCATCGAGTCGGGGATTCTCTCCGAAAATCCGACCACCAGAGGCGCTCCGGCTTCGGTCTGTTGTTGACGCTGATGCACGCCCGAGAGATAAAACACCCACTGATGGATCATCGGAAGAAAGAGGTTCCGCACCGGCAGATTCGTCCAATCAACCTGTACGGTCGTCCCGAGAAATGCTACCGATCCCTTCCCGGAATGTTTGTGCACAAGAAGAGGCGAACCGTCGTCGAGGGTCATCAGCGGGGGGAGGCCCTCCGGGTCGATCGCGAGATATTCGTATACCAATACCGAACGATACAAAGATGGTGGGCTGATCAGATTCGCAAACGGGGGATAGTCCGCATCGATCGCGCCGATTTTCCAGCTATCTTGTCCGGCTTCACTTTGTGCGATCCGTTTCTCGAGAAGTATTCCCGGGAAAAGCTCGCCCTCGCCCTCGATCTTCTCCTCGAGTGCATGGTAGGCGTTCGGTTCCACCTGATCGCCCGCCGTCCAGATGAGGTGTCCTCCCGCGGCGACATACTCGCTCAACCGCTGGGCGGTCTCAATCTCAGGCGCGCGGAGATTCACGCAGAACACCACCGCATAAGGAGAGAGCGGCTCGGTTTGCAAGGTCTCGGCCGTCAGGACCGTCGGTCGAATCGGCCGGCCGCCGCCAAGGGCGAGGGAGAGCGCCTTTTCGAGATAGTACGCGTCGTCGAGATAAGCGATTTCATGTTCCCGCGACTTGATCACGGCCACCGGCACCCCCTGCTCGACTTCCATGGAAAAAAAGCATCGATCGTTGTAAGCCGAACCGTCTCCTCCGACCAGTCGCACCTGTCCACGATGCAGCCCTCCATGCTCGAAGACGATCGTGAAATCGTGCCGGGTTTTTTCAAGAGGCTCCAGAGAGATGGCGGGACTGACATAGTGCCGCTGACCATCGATGAGCACCTCCAAACGCCTTTCCTGGGGAAGGTCGCCGAGATTCTTCACCATCACCGAACCGTGAATCGGTATCGACGCCAAGGGAGCGACCGTGTCGAGACGCAGGTCGGAGAGTCCTGCGTCCGGCTTCGGTGAATGCCCACAGTCGACGAAAATCAGCGGAATCTTCGCAGCCTGTTCGCGCTGCTTATCGCTCCAGGAAGCGACGGGGGAATGTTCATCCTTCGATTCGGCTTGTGGAGAAGCCTCCTCCTTTTCGTCAGTGAATTGCCGCCATGAGATCCGTTGGCGGTCCCCGAAAATGAAAATCTGGCTGGTGGGGGACTTCGAATCCAGAAGAATCTTCCGCGCCAGTGGTACCGACAGAGCGAGGTTCGCCCGTTCGTGACTGACGCCGGTCTGTTGAATCGTCTTCCGCACCCTGTCCTGACTTCGGTGAAGTTTTCCTTCGTCGGGAAACTCCGGCCCGCAGGTCACGAGGATTCCCACTCGGTCCGATTCATCGAGTTGATCGAGAATCCGATACGCGGCCGCTTTGGCAGCGTTGAGCCGTTCACTTCCCCGATCGATTCTCCCCATACTCGCCGAATTATCGAGAATCAAAACGATCGACGTGCTGCCGCCCCCCCAGAGATGGCTCAAATGAGTCAAGGTCGGTCCGGAAAGTCCCAGCGCGATCAGAAAGAAGATCAGCATCCGAAGCAGAAGCAACAGCAGGTCCTGAATCCTTCGCTTCCGTCGAGTCTTTTGCTCGCTGATTTTCAAGAAGCGCAGCGTGCTGAACGGCAATTCCTTGAGTTTCTGCCGATGAATCAGGTGCAGAATCACGGGAATCGCCGCCGCGAGCGTGGCGATCAAAAAACCGGCGGAAACAAAGGTCATGTCGAGGTGAACCGTTTGGCGATATAACGCGTCAGTAAATAATCGTACGGGATCGTTGTGTCGGCGAGTACATAATCGATGTTCGACTCCCGACACCCCCGACGATAGAGATCGAGGAACTGCTCCATCTGTTGCAAATAATCCTCACGGACGTAAGATGGGTCGATCTGGATCCGCTCGTTGGTTTCCAGATCATGAAACGCCACGCTGTCTTCGAACGGGAACTCCAATTCCGCCTTGTCCATCACGTGGAACACGATCACCTCGTGGCGGCGATGCCGGAAATGATGCAAGGCGCGCATCACCTCCTCCGGCTGGTCGTAGAGATCGCTGATCAAGACGACCAGGCAACGTTTCTTCAATCGATTCGCAAAGCGGTGCAGCGTTTCGGCGATATCGGTATCGTTTCCCGCCTCGAGCGTTTCCAGTTGGAGCATCATTTCGTGAAAATGGCGCGGGGAGCTTCTCGCGGGCATATCGAGCCCGATTTTCGAAT
The DNA here is from genome assembly GCA_964632505.1 of uncultured Planctomycetaceae bacterium. GTDB lineage: Bacteria > Planctomycetota > Planctomycetia > Pirellulales > Thermoguttaceae > CAZWCE01. The sequence goes on from CAZWCE010000014.1 coordinate 87,655, forward strand.
CGAAGGTCGCCACCGCGACGGAATCCTGCTGCCGGGTCATCAAGTAGGAGAGGATGGCGGTGAGATAGCATCCATACTGCAATTTAGAGATCTTCACGTTGTGTTGATAGTCCATGGAACCGCTGGTATCCAGCAGGATCTGGACCCGCATATTCGTCTCTTCTTCGTATTGCTTAATATACAGACGTTCCGTACGTGCCAGCATCTTGTAATCGAGGTGCCGGGGATCGTCGCCGGCGGTGTATTCACGATGCTCGGCGAATTCCACGCTGAACCCTTTATAAGGACTGACGTGCATGCCGGAGATCGCTCCCTCGACAACCCCACGAGCAACCATCGTCAGGTTCTTGACCCGAGCGAGGGCCTCCGGTTCGACATATTGATAACCGTGACTCATCGTAACTGCCATCTCCTTCGGGTGAACCACTCGGCGGTCAGCAACAAAACGAACATCCCCCACAAGCACACCGGAGGTGCCAGACTGATTTGGCGGAGCACTTTTTCGCGATGCACCTGGCGGTCGAGCTGATCCACGAGATGATCCGCGGTCGAGAGGTGCGCGTATTGTCCGCCGGTGGCTTGCGCTATGCGCCCCAGCATTTCTTCGTCCAAATCGAGCCGGTCGAACTCCATGTTCGGCCGACCGACCTCGACGACCAGCGATTCGGGCGCCTTCAATTCCTTGCCGTCGAGCTGCGCGGTGACCTCGATTTCGATCCGTCCGGCATGCTTCGGTGAAACGCTCACGGAATATTTTCCCAACGATCGGCTCTCCGGCGTCAGCGATTTCTGTTCAACGACCTTTCCCCGCTCATAACGCAACACGGCAGTGACGTTCGCCCGGTCGGTGCCCTGCCCTTGATCGTTTCGAACGACGGCCTCGATTCGTATCGGTTCCTGCGGCTCATAGTAGGCCTGATCGGTTTCGGCACTGCAACCGGCCTCTTTTTCCACGGGGCCCTCCTGTCCGACCAGGAAGCGAACCAATTGCCCCCAAAACTGAAGGAATGGACTTTCTCGTCCCAGCGCCCGCGGACCTTGTTGCCAAAGACGGGTCGTATCGGCGGTAAAAACGGCCGCCCTGCCCTTCTCGACGGGCATGACGGACAACACCGGCATTTCGCGACCCGAGGGAAGAACGACGTCAGGACAGGTCGCCAATACGCGCGAAGCGGGTTTCGCGTCTTGAACGCGGGTACATCCGTGCAGATCGGGGAGCCCCTCGACGGCCGGTGGTCCGCCGGGAGTCGGAAAATAGGAAACGATGTTCGAAAAAATATGGCTATTGGTCCCTTCCGGCGTAAGCTTCGGAAGAAACGGCTCTTGAAATTGGCCGATCTCTCGGTCGCCCACCATGACCGGCAAAATCTCCCCAATCGGAGTGTCGGCATATCCTCCCGGACCGAGACTGTGATAACCACCCAGCATCACCAAGCCGGCACCGCTGCGAACGCGATCGGCGATCCATCGCTGGAGTTGCGGATTCAGATAGGAGCTGTCCAAATCTCCCAGCAGAAAAACATCGAAGGTGTCGATCGTCTCTTGTTTTTCAGGAAGAGACTGCAAATCGAGGCCGCCGATGTTGCTCCTGCGGAGAAACACATTCGGCCGGGTTTGTACCAAAGCCAAAAACTCCAAATCCGGATCCTTCGAAAGAAATCGTTCGCATAAAGCTCCATATTCCGGGCGGAGCGTTCCCTCAAGATAGAGCACACGAATTCCCGGCTCGACCACCAAAGAAAGGCATCGTTGGTGATTGTTTTCCCGGATCGCCTCCTCCTCGACGGGGGGCACCCGAACATGGTAGAACCGTTTGCCCGTCTCCTCGGGCTGGAACTGGAATTCGACCTCTTGCCCTCCCTGTCGGCCATCGAGAGTCAGCTCCACTTCGTCGAGAATGCGGCTGGTGGTCGAGGTGGTCTCCGGTGATGTTTCTTCGGCCCCGTTTTCGGGTGAAGAAGAATCGGAATCGTCGGTGATCGGAGTCGGGAGTTCTTCCAAGAGTACGCGAACCACTCGGCCGGAAAGTCCGACCGCGTCGATCTGGGCAGCGATCTTGGCCTGATTGTTCACGAAAAGTCTCTCGGGACAATCGACACCGGTGATGCGAATATCGCGGTAGGAGGGATCGTGGCTCAAGCTACTGCCCACGCCGATGGTAAAAACGGGAATGCCCAGCTTCTCGGCATCCTCGGCGGGTCTGCGTCCGGAATTGTGGATGCCGTCAGAAAATAGGAAAACACCCTCAATGTCGCTCCGTTTGACGCGTTGGTCGTCGTGGATCAAATTCACGCCACCGGCCATTCCGTAAGAAAGTGAAGTCGACTTCCCCTCCGGCGAGAGGGCCGCCAACTGCCCCTCCCCCCTCAGCGGGCGGGATTCCTCCGAAAATTCGACCAAATGGAGGTTGAAATCTCCTTGAAGACGGGACCACCACTGTCGGATCTTCTCCTTGGCTCGTTCCAATCGGGATGACGACGCCTGGAGCGTTTTGTCGGCTGATTGAGGATCGTCGGCAATACTCATCGAGGCGGAAGTATCGACCACGAAAGCGACGGATTTTTTTTGCGAAGTCTCCTTGTAAAAATTCAATGTCGGCCGGAACAGCAATAAAACAACCACCACGACCGTGGCGAGTCGCAATCCGAGAAGCCATGCGTAACGTCCTGGGCGCATTGACTTGTAAACCTTTTGATAAAAAAAGGTTACGAGAATCATCGCCGCCAGGGAGGTCCATAAGAGTGTGGACAAACCACGGCCATTTGCCAAAGTGATTTCGTACACGGCAAGTTCCGGTCGAAACGCTGTAAGAGAGAAGTTAATACTACTAATATAGGCGTGTTATGTCCCACCGTCGGAGCTCAGGAGGGGAAACCTCGTTGACTCGGTAAGTTCATTAGCAAAGAGACCGGAAGCGGAAGGGAGCTATCTATCGATTCGAGGGTGATTTTTTTCGTGTTCCCTTTTGGTTGCGAATTGCTTCAGCCTGTTTTTTCGCCCGCTTTCTGCCTTCTTCGAGAGCCTCTTCTCCCAGTTTAATCCAACGCACGTAGTGAAGCGACTCCAATTTCTCACCGATCTCTCCCTTGTCGCGTTTGTGGAGAAGAAAGCGTTTGGGTTCACGTTCCGGCAAATGGCCTACTTCCGGGCCTTCGTCTTCGTGGAGCGGTTGGACATAGACAATCCCCGACAGAATTCCCGTGATGGTGCGATCGTCATGCAAGCGGATTTGATGCATGTACCATCGAGCGGGATAAGTCCTTCCGGTGTAATACTTTTCGTTGGAAGCCAACTCCTTGAACCGCCATTCTTTTTCCATCCACTCCTTCAAAACCCGGCATTCCACCGAGTCGACCACCCGGAGCGGAATCTCACGCTGTTGCTTGATGGCGTTATCATAGATTTCCAGGCGTTTGTCGCGTGTCAGGTAAATCATCCCGGGATAGACGGTTCCATCGGAGATTTCCACGTAGCCGGGATAGATATCTTTTCGTTCGAGACGATTCTTCAGCGTCGGCACGTCCGATTTGGTTTTCTCGCCTTCGGTCGATTGATCGGTCGGAGGATGGAACGGGTTGAGCGCCGGCGGATCTTCCGAATTGGCAGGATGGAAAAAAACCATCGCTAAACAAATCGATATCGGGATCGAGATCAGGAAAGATCGTTGCATCGTTGGCCGCCTGTCCATCGGAAGGCCCCTTTCTATCCGGTTGGAAAACCCCATCTTCTGACGAAACGTTTCCGGCGCAAACGGTTTCAGGACAACATATTAAGTTTATCATTTCCTTCTGGAAAAAGCAATTTTTCATGTCTTCGGTTCTTCAGTGAAGCATCGAAACCGGCCGATATGAGGTTTCTTGCAATCCCCTTGTAAATTGCCAAAAAGTGCGGGATTCGAGTTGTCTCAGAAGGCCCGGTCTGCTAAAGTGCCGAAAATTCGGGAACACGGCGAGAGCCGATCGCCCTTTTTCTCCAGCTACTTCTCGTCCCGCCGAGTTATTCTCCCGGCGTAGGCGATCAAGCATTTCTCACGATGGAGCGTAATGGATGACGCAAACGATTCCTTCTCTCTCGCGCAGCAAACCTTGGCTTTCCCAGAGTCTTTCGGTGGTGGTTCCGGTCTACAACGAGCAGGAGGTGCTGGGTCCCTTTTACGAAGAGCTCATAAAATCCCTGGAATCGATCGATCTCCCTTTTGAAGTGATTTTCGTCAACGACTCCAGCCAAGATGACTCTCGTGAAATCCTTCATCGGCTTCATCAAACCGATTCGCGCATCCGCGTGATCAGCTTCTCCCGCAACTTCGGTCAGATGGCGGCCATCTCCGCCGGACTCGAACACGCCACTGGGGCGGCGGTGATCATCATGGACGCCGATTTACAACATCCCCCCTCGATGATTCCCCAAATGGTTCAGCACTGGCAGGAAGGTTATCAAGTAGTTTACACCGTTCGGAGTTACGATCCCTCGACTTCCTGGTTCAAGCGAGCCTCCTCCGCCCTTTTTTACAAATTGATAAACAAGATCTCCGAGATCGAAATCATTCCGGGAGCAGCCGATTTCCGCCTGATTGACCGACTGGTGGTCGATTATTTGAACTCCATGCAGGAGAATTCCCGCTTCTTGCGGGGGATGATCAGTTGGCTCGGATTTCGCCAACTCGGAATCCCCTTCCAGGCGAACGCCCGATTTGCCGGTGAATCGAAGTATTCCCTGTTCCGGATGGTGCGACTGGCGATGGAAGGATTCACCAGTTTTTCCACCCTGCCCTTACGTTGGGCCGCATATTTGGGTTTTTTTTCCGCCGTCAGCGGGCTCCCCTACGGAATTTTCGCAATCTATCAAGTGATCTTCACGAATCAAACGGTGCCGGGCTGGGCGTCGATCATCGTCGCCGTCCTTTTTCTCGGCGGTGTGCAATTGATGAGTTTGGGAATCATCGGAGAATACATCGGTCGAATCTACACCGAAGTGAAACGGCGTCCTCTCTATGTGATGGAGGAGCTGATCGGTTTTGCGCAGTCCCGGCAGACGTCCTCGGGATTGAGCTGTTATCCGGAAAACGAACCCGTCGAAACACCTCAGCGGAAGACCGCTTGACATTCTCTCGAGAGAGCCTTGCTTATTGAGTGTCGCATCTATAGTGAACCCCGGTCGAACAGCGAGAGCCCGGCCCTGCGGGCGTCACTGCTTGAACCGAGGGGCCGCCATGTATGCGAATATGAATAAATAATCCCATGAAGCAGCTGATTCTCACCGCGGACGATTACGGAATCGCCCCCTGGACCAATGAAGCGATCGCCCGATTGGCCGAAACCGGAATTCTCCGCCGAATCAGCGTCATGCCGAACATGCCTTTTTGGCGGGAAGGTCTCGACTCGATTCGAATCCGCTTCCCGCACTTGTCGCTGGGACTTCATTTCTGTTTGACCAGCGGTCGGTCGGTGCTCCCCCCCGAGAAGATTCCCTTACTGGTCGACTCCGACGGACGTTTCATGCTGGGATTCACGGGCCTTCTAAGACGGTTGCATGGTCGGAATCGGTCCGAAATGCTCCGTCAGATCTGGCTGGAATTGCACGCCCAAATCAAGAAGATGGAAGAAGTCGGCTTCCCGCCGCAACATCTCGACAGCCATCAGCACATCCACATGATTCCGCCGATCTATTCGTTGCTAATCGCCCAAGATTCAGACAAGGGAGCAGTCCCGCTACGTCACTCGCGAGAACGCTTTCCGGGTTTTCGACGTTTCCGGCGTCGAGGGCGGACGTGGTTCCCCGCGGGTTGGGCGAAATGGGGCGTGCTCTCATTCTGTGCGATGCTCGCCCGAGAGCGTCAGTCCCGCCCTGGGACCTCCTTTCCGAAAACCGGTTATTTTGGCATACTGGACTCAGGTCGAATGGATCGGACGGCCTGGCGGGCATTGCTGGAGGATTTTCCCGAGGATCCCTGCGAAGTGAATACTCATCCCGGACTTCCCCCGCACGCGGTCTCTGCGTGGCGTGAAACCCCGCTGTGCTGCAGCGATGAAGATCGTGAATTTCTTCGTTCTCCCTGGCGTCGGATCGAATACGAAGCGGTTTCGGAACCGGCGTTCCGACACATGTTGCGCAATCACGAGATCGACATCGCAATCTCCGGTAGTGCATTTCCCACCAAACCGGGGGCCCATTGCAAGGCAAGTTGATCGCCATTGCGTTGCATTGCATTGCATGTTTAGGAACCGATCGCCGATTCCGCTTTATCCCTCTTTGACTTTTCAGATTCCCTCGCTTGCAACCCTTATCTTCCTTTCGAAGCCATGACCTTGATCACGCTCGCCACCCTCAAACGATTGCCTTGGTATCGCATCGGAAAGGTCTCGATGTTTCTCGCCTTGTTGGTCTGTCTTCCCTGGGCTGTATGGCGAGCGGTCAACAACGGAGGATGCGACTTCGAAGATTACCGAAGAGCGGGACAATACGTCCTCGATCATCATCATCGAAACGAAGACTCGATGATGTTCCGTTATCTTCCTTCAACCGACGTGGCGATGATTCCACTGGCCTTGCTTCCTCCGACGATCGGAGCGACCCTCTGGTATCTATTCAATTGTGCCTGTTGGTATGGTTTTTTGCGGACCGTTCGCGGGATGATGCCCGAGAATTGGCAAACATGGCTCTCTGATTCCGCCGTGCTGGCGGCAGCGTGGCTGATTTTGCCATTGGCGATCGACGGTTTCCTAGTAGCGACCTTTCATCTTGCGATGCTTTGGTTGATGGTGGCGGGACTGCACCAAGTGGCACAGAACCGGGAAATCACGGGCGGCGTGCTACTGGGCACCGCCGTCTGGGTCAAGTTGCTGCCCGTGGCGGGAGTCGGTTATCTTCTGCTAAAACGCAAGTGGAAACCCGCTTTCTTGGCTCTTCTGGTCACATTAGCGATCGACTTGGTGCTGTGCCTTCCCGCCTACGGGGTGCGGGGAACCGTGGAAGTCCACCGGCATTGGATCGCGCACGGTGCCCTGGGCGCGACCAAAGGACAAATGGGCGAGGAAGTGGTCAACGAGGACCGCCTCACCAACCAATCGCTCAACGTGGCTCTTCGACGTATCCTGACCGATAACAGCCCTCACAATCATCTTGCGGTAACCGATCTTTCCCCAAGACAACTGCTCATCGTTTTTTTGACGCTCAATATCCTGCTCGGGGTGGTGGCGATCTATTTGTTTCGCCGTCCCGCATCCGAATTAGATGATCGAGACTGGTCCTTCGAAATCGCCCTTTTGGCTCTTTGTACGCTCTGGTTTTCCCCCGTGGTGTGGAGTTATCATCCGACGGCGGTGCTCCCGGCGCTGTCCTTGGTCCTCGGGAGATGGTGGATGCAAAAACCCGGCTTTCTTCTGACTTTCATTTGGCTGGTCGGTCTGGCGATGTTCGGGGTTTACCATGTTCGCGCTGCCTGTCATATGCTTTGGATTTCTTTTCTCATCGGAGGCATGCTCATCAAATATGGTTGGTGGGAGTCGAGCGAGAAATCCGAGGAGTCCACTCCACGGAATTCCCAAGAGTTTCATAAGCAATCCACGTCTCACTAGTGCTTCGAGGCAACCTTGATCATGAACAACACCGAGATCGCTCAAACCTTAGAGAACGTCGCCGGCATGCTCGAATTCCAGGGAGCGAATCGCTTCCGGATTCGCGCCTACCAGAACGCCGCACGAGCCGTCAACGCCTTGGGAGCTTCCGTTTCTTCCATCCTCGACGATGATCAGCAGCAGCTCACCGATGTCGAAGGTCTCGGCAAGGACCTGGCCGGAAAGATCGAGCAGCTCGTTCGTGAAGGCACCTTCCCTTTGTTGGAAGAGTTGCAAGAAGAGATCCCCCAATCCGCCCTCGAAATGATGCGCATTCCGGGCCTGGGGCCGAAGAAGGCCGCGACGCTCTACCATGACTTGGGTATTGAGAATCTCGATGATCTCAAAAAAGCCTGCGAAGACCAGAAAATCAGGGAATTGGAGGGATTCGGCCAAAAGACCGAACAAAAGATTCTCGAAGGAATGGACATCGCCAAGGAATCGATCCAGCGCGTCCTATGGGCCGAAGCGGAGTCGATGGTCGAAGACCTCTGCGACTACATGAAAAAACAGTGCGATTCCCTGAAGGAGATCGTCCCCGCGGGGAGCTATCGACGCCGAAAGGAAACGGTCGGCGACCTCGACCTGCTCGTCCAAACGGATGATGTCCAACAGGTCCAAAATGTCTTCGGAAACTATCCCCATACCGAGGAGATCCTTTGGCAAGGGAAGCAAAAGATGTCGGTTCGGTTGGAGTCGGGGCTTCAGGTCGATCTACGGTTCTTCGAAAAGCAAGCTTTCGGCGCCGCCCTGCAATACTTCACCGGTTCGAAATCTCACAACGTAAAACTGAGAAAACGGGCTAAAAGAAAAAATCTAAAAATCAACGAGTACGGCGTTTTTCAAGAAAAGGATGATAAAATCGTCGCGGGGGAGACGGAGGAGGAAGTCTACCAGGCGGTCGACCTCCCTTGGATCTTTCCGGAACTTCGGGAAGACAGAGAGGAGTTCCATTGGGCCGATCACCACGAGCTTCCCGACTTGATTGAACTGGACGATTTGAAAGGTGACCTCCACTGCCATTCCACCTGGACCGATGGTGCCGGGACGATAGAAGAAATGGCCATCGCGGCCAAGCAGCGAGGGCTTGAGTACATCGCATTGACCGATCATTCCAAACGGGTCACCATGGTCGGTGGACTCGATGAGGACAAGCTCAGAAAAACTTGGGACGATGTGGACGAGGTCAACGAACGGGTTTCCGGCATCGAGGTCCTCAAGGGGGTGGAAGTCGATATTCTGGAAAACGGGGATCTCGATCTTTCCGATAAAATCCTGGAAATGGCGGACTGGGTGGTCGCGAGTCTACACTTCGGTCAAGGACAGGAAGAAAAAAAAATCATGCGGCGGATCCTGAATGCCCTGAAAAATCCTCACGTTCGCGTGATCGGGCATCCGACCGGTCGCATGATCCACGAACGAAAAGCGTATGCCGTCGATCTGGAGGCGATGGTCGAAACGGCTAAAAAGGAGAATAAGTTTCTGGAACTCAATTCGCATCCTAGAAGGCTCGATCTCGATGACAACGGTTGCGCTCTGGCGAAGAAACACGGCGTGAAGATCATCATTTCGACCGATGCCCATTCGACCGAGGGGCTCCAAGCGAGTCGCTTCGGCATCAACCAAGCACGGCGGGGTGGCCTGACCGCCGATGACGTCGGCAATACACGCACATGGAAACAACTCCAGAAACTCTTTTCCTCCAAGTGAATAGGTCCCCGGAAGAATGCGTTTTTCAACCTCGTTGCCGCATTGAATCGAGCGTTTCTATAAGTGACTTTATGTCCAGTTCACTTGGTGAAACCTTCGATTCGGCAGCGAGTGCAGCGGCGACCCCGACCGCCTCGCCGGTTCGGACCACATTGCCGGTCAGTCGGTAACTCCCCAGTGCGTAATGATCGCCGGAAATACATCGGCCCGCAAGAAGCAAGTTGTCGAACTTCGCGGTTTGAAGAGATCGGAACGGGATCTCATAGGGGCGGACGCGGAACTTCGGTCGCTCCGGAACTCCGGCTGGAGGAGGTTGATAGGGGTCGTCGACGGAATGGATCCCAGAGCCGGAAGTGATCTTGGTGATACCGTCCACGAAGTGGGCACCACGGTCCATATCCTTCCATGTAAGATAGTATCGCCCCCGAATGCGTCTCGTCGCGCGGACACCGACGGCGGGTCCCGTGGAAATCAAAAAAGCATCTTTCCAATCGTTGCCGCCGTGATGCTGAAAGACCTCGACATACTGCTGGATTTGCCGCCGGCCCCGGATTTCCGCTTGGCTGAGATCGCGGACGTTCGTGCCGTCGATCCCATAGAACTGTGTCGCCATCAGTCGAAAGACGCCCTCTTGGCCCGGCTGCGGAAAAAGCGTGATGTTCGGATAGCTCGGCTTCACATTCCCTTTGGCGAGTATTTCCAAAAGCGGTCCCCGTTTGGCGGGTTCACCTCGGTAGCCGCCGACTGTTGCAAATAGAGTGACAGGTTGGGTCTTGCCGTCGTATTCCCGCCCCATTTCGAATTCGCAACCGGCCTGGGCCGCCAGATCGCCGTCTCCGGTCGCGTCGATGACGGTTTCGGCCTCGATGAATTCCAGCCCCGACTTGCTTGCCGTGAACACCCCGAGGATCCGTTTCCCCTCTTTGGCGACGGCGACGGCACGGGTATGCAACTGCACTTCCACTCCCGATTCAAGTGCGAGCTGATCCAGTTCATTTTTCATGTCTTCGAGGAGATAGATGTGGCGACCGAACACTTTATGGATGGGCAAACGTCGTTGGAGCTCCGCATTGAAGCCGTCGAATCCATGCCCTTGCATGTAATGCGAAACACCGACTGCCGTCCAAACCCCGCCGAGAAAAGGCATGGTTTCCAGCAACATCGTCTTGGCACCGCTTCTCGCCGCGTAAACGGCCGCTGCGCAGCCCGCCGGGCCACCACCACAAACGAGCACTTCGACACGACGGACTACCGGAGCCTCACATGAAATCGGCAAACAGGTCTTCTTCTCCTCCGGAGAACGGAATTCGCCGAACGCTCCAGCACTCTGTGCGGCGAGACCGATCGCCGAAGCGGAAGCGATGAAATGACGCCTCGTCAATGACGAGCCATTCGAAGGTTTCAAGCTCATGGATCACTTTCTTATTCTTATCAAGAGGTCAGAGAAATCCAAGCCATTCCTCGGAGCTACCGATGGTGATTCATCACCGGCCGGCGCACCCCGGGTCGGCCGACTTCACAGCGATTTGAACCGTTCATGATTTTGTGATCGGGGTGGTCTTTGTGTTGACGTCACCACTGTTTATCCTATCAAGGAATGGGACCCGGCCGCAAGAGAAGGAGAGGAATTTGTCGTGCGATCTTGAGATGGAGACCGATCGATTCCGTTGGAAGTCGTTCCCGAAGTCGCCGCGAGGATTCGACAACTCCTTTCCGCTCGGATAGAATAGAGGTTTTTGATCCGGATGGCCACGGCCCCCACCGATGCCGTTTCAAGACGAAACGGATTTCAGGCTTTTTCCGATAGAATTTGGGCTCTTCACGGATTTTCATGGCTAGTGCCGAAGTGCAATGATACGCAAATC
>CAZWCE010000015.1:0-64585 GCA_964632505.1 uncultured Planctomycetaceae bacterium
CAGTACTCTGAGCAAAATACACAGTTTGCGCTAGCGCGCAACGGAGGTTGCAACCTTTTCTTTCTTCAAGAGGGGCGACTTCGTCGCAGGTTGCCGAACGTGGCTGACTCTCCAGGTGACAAGGCGTCCCTTGATTTCTCCCCCACGCCAACAGTAAGATGAAAGAACATCTAGAACCTGCAGGGGGGAGCTCTCTTTCCGCCGGAGTCGACCTCTCGACCGTGAATGGCGAAAAAAGATGTCTCCCGAGCGACCTTCCCTTCCATCTCAAAGGACCCTTCCATGCGATCGCCGCGAAATCGAGTCACGCTTCTTCCGTTCCCTTTCTCGAAACGATTCTTTCTCTTGGGTACCGCCTCCCTGTTGACGTGCCTTCTTTTCCGCCCCCTTTCGACATCAGGAAACGAACCGGAGGCGTTGCGACCGAATATCGTCTACATTCTTGCCGACGACCTCGGTTACGGCGACTTGAGCTGTTACGGCCAAAAAATCCTCGACACTCCCGAACTCGACCGCATGGCGGAAGAGGGCATCCGTTTCACACAGCATTATGCCGGGTCGACCGTCTGCGCCCCGTCCCGATGCGCTCTCTTGACCGGCCTGCATACCGGGCATGCCCGAATTCGAAACAATCGACCGGCCGTACTCCAACCTTCCGATGTGACGATCGCCGAACGACTTTCCGAAGCCGGCTACCGGACCGGCTGCTTCGGAAAATGGGGCGTCGGCAATCCCCCACCGCTCGATGACCCCAATCGCATGGGGTTCGATGACTTCTACGGATACATCAGCATGTGGCATGCTCACAACTTCTACCCGGAGTTTTTGATCGAGAACGGAAAAAAGGTCCCTCTCGAGAATGAAGTCCCCGACGGAAAATGGAAAGACGACGGTCGGGGGGTCGCGACGGTTCGTAAACAGTATGCCCCGAACCTCATCACCGAACATGCCCTCGATTTCATCCGGAAGCACCAAGAGGAACCTTTCTTCCTCTATTTCGCCATGAACGTACCTCACGCGAACAATGAGGCGGGCAAGAAAGGGATGGAGGTCCCCGATTGGGGCGAATTCGCCGATCGCGACTGGCCGGACCCGGAAAAAGGGTTCGCTGCGATGATTCGAAACATCGACCGGGACGTCGGTTCGGTGCTGGAGCTTCTGCGGGAACTCGAGATCGACCGCAAGACGCTGGTCATCTTCACCAGCGACAACGGTCCCCACCAAGAAGGTGGGCATAAGGCCGACTTTTTCGACTCCAACGGCCCTCTTCGGGGGATCAAGCGGGACCTTTACGACGGCGGCATTCGAGTGCCGATGATCGCGTGGTGGCCGGGAACGATCGCTCCGAGGCGCACGTCCGACCACATTTCCGCCTTTTACGATATGATGCCCACGTTCTGCGAACTGGCCGGGGTGTGGTCTCCCGAGTGGACCGACGGGATCTCGCTCCTGCCGACCCTTCTCGGACATACGGACCGCCAGCGGGAACATGAATTCCTATTCTGGCAGTTCGACGCAGTCGGCGGAAAACAAGCGGTGCGTCTCGGTCCCTGGAAAGGCGTGCGAACCGAGACGATGCGCGATCCCGACGGGCCGATCGAGCTCTTTCACATCGTCGACGATATCGCCGAGGAGAACGACGTCGCCTCCCGGCACCCGGAAGTGGTCGCGGAAATCCAAAAAATCATGGAGCGCGAGCAGACCGATGCGGTCGACCGACCGAGTGGCAAGTGATCGTCGATCGAGGAGGTTCCGCGGAGAGTTCGACACTCCGGGTCCGGGAATCATTCATGGGGAAATCAAGGATCGGCGCAGAGTGGAGTGCCGACTTCCAGTTCCCCGGAAGCCTTCTCAACCGCCTTTCGCCCCAGCATTTCTCCCGCTTCGCGACACTGCTTGAGGACTTCCTCATCGGGACGGTAATTCGCCTTGACCGGCTCACGCACCGACTCCCATTTCGCTTCCTCGAACCACTTGTGGACCTGTTCCGGACCGCCGATTCCCCAACCGCTGCTGCCGAAGGCGACGGAGGCCTTGGGGGAGAACCGCAATCCTTTGGCGTAAGTGAGGACGGCCGAGAGCATCGGCATCATCTGGGTATTGAGCGTCGAGGATCCGCAGGCGACCGAGGCGGAATCGAGCAACTCGGTGGCGATTCGCGTCAGCGAAGTCCGCCGCACATGCAAACGCTGCACATCGAGCGAACCGTCGATTGAAATGGCTCCGTCCTGAATCACTTCCGCCATGCGGACCGTGCTTTCCCACATGGTATCGTAAAGAACCAGGACCTTCGGTTTGTATTCGCCGTTGGCCCATTTCCGATACGAGGAAAGGATGTCGGGGATATGGGACCGCCAGATGAGCCCGTGGCTGGGGGCGACCATGTCGATCTCCAGGTCGCCGGCGGCCTCGAGCGTTCGCTGCACCGCCTTGGAATACGGATTGACGATGTTCGCGTAATAGGTCTTCGCTTCCATCATCGTCATGCAGAGCGGCCACTGATCATCGAACCGCACCGAAGTGGCCAAATGCTGCCCGAAGGCGTCCATCGAGAAAAGCAACTTCTCCTCCGGAACATAGGTGAACATCGATTCGGGCCAGTGCACCATCGGGGTGTTCATGAAGGTCAGCGTGCGGTTGCCGAGCGAGATCTCGTCCTCCGGAGAAACGAGCTGGATATCCCACTCTCCGATGTCGTAATGGGAGGCGAGCGCCGAGCGGCATTTCTCGTTGCAAAGCAGCTTCGCGTTCGGCAGAACCTTCATCACTTCCGGCAGCGCGCCGCTGTGGTCCGGCTCGGCGTGGTTGCAAACAACATAATCGATCGCTTCGAGGGATGTCTTCTCCGATAAATTGCATAACAGATGGCCCGCAAACGGCGCCTTGACCGTATCGATCAGGGCGGTCTTGTCGTCCTGGACCAGGTAGGCGTTGTAGGTCGCCCCTCGCTTGGTGTCGTAGCTGTGAAAATCGCGGACATCCCAATCGACATAACCGACCCAATGGATGTTCGGTTTCAATTCCGTAGTCATGATCGATGAACTCTCCTACTCGTGGTTCTCTGAATATGATGATGATTCGCTTTCATCGTCGGACGGTTCCTTCTAACATTATTTCAGATTTCTTCGACTTCGAACAGCTCCCGCACCATCTCCTGGACCGTTTTAATGTCGAGTTTTCCGGTCCCCAAAACCGGGATTTCCTCGACCTGTCGAAAGGAGGCCGGTGAGGGAAGCCAGAGCGAAGGGAGCCCCTCGGCGACCAATTTCTTGCAGATCTCATCGGGGGACATCTGGATTTCCGTATGCAGAACGACGAGTTTTTCGCCTTTTTTCGGGTCCGGCACCGCCGCCACGGCAAACTTCTGCCGCTCGGTTTCCTCCCCCGCAAGAGCGACGCGGTGAATCGCTTCTTCGACCAGCACATGCGGCACCATTTCCCCGCCGATTTTCGAAATGCGCGTCAATCGACCGGTGATGGTGATGAACCCCTGTTCATCAATCTCGGCGATATCTCCCGTCCGATACCATCCGTCCTGCAAGACTTCGGCGGTCCGTTCCGGCTGGTTGAGATATTCCTTCATCACGCACGGCCCCTTGACCATGAGCATCCCCGCCTGGTTCGCGGGGAGACCTTCGCCCGTCTCCGGATCGACCACCTTCACCGCCATGTTCGGCAGGGGGCGCCCGATGGAACCCTCTTTCGAAGAAGGCTGAAAGTCATCGTGCTGCCGGCTCGCCGGGACATTCACTCCCACCACCGGTGAAAGCTCCGTGGTGCCGTAACCTTCCACGGGACGATGACCGAACTTCTTTTCCCAGGCATCGAACAGCGAAGGCGGGAACTTTTCCGCCCCGCCGATCACCGCATCGGTCCGGGCGAAATCTTCTCGGGCACATTTTTTCAAATAAGATCGCAGAAAGGTCGGGGTGGAGGGAATCGCCGTCACGCCGTACTTCCGGGCCAAACTGCCGATCCGCTTCGGCTCGAGCGGTGTGACGTGGTAGACGCAACGGTTATCGTGCACCAGCGGGAGCCAAACGGTCACCGTGAATCCGAAGGAATGGAAAAACGGCAGCACCCCCAAAAGCACATCGTCCCGGCGAATGGGCAAGACTTGGAGGAATCCACTGATGTTCTCGGCGATGTTCTCGTGGGTCAGCACCGCTCCCTTCGGTTTGCCGGTCGAACCGGAGGTGAAGATGATCGTCAGTTCATCGGAGTATTGGATGCGATTCAAACCGAGACATTTTTCCAACAGACACACCGGCGTGATGTAGGTATGCAGCGCGCCGATGAGCTTGTCTCCGAAGGTGACCTTGTCGGCGAAGTCTTCGAGGTACACCAGTTCGGCGTCGAGTTGGAAATCGAACCGCTCCATGAATTTCCGGCTGGTGAGGATATGCCGGACTCCCGCCTCGGCACAGCAATAGTTCAGGATATCGGAATTGAACGTATAGTTCAGGTCGACCGCTGTACGACCATCGAGCCCCACGGCCGCGTTCGCCACCACCCCGACCGCCGCGGAAGGCAGCAGAATGCCGACCCGCTTCTCATCGGGCTCGAGAACTCCCCGACGCAACAGCCGACGGAGAATCAGTGAACGCAACAGGAGCGTTCCGCCGGTCCATTCCGTACCGAGCGAATCGGCCAGTTTCAATCGTCGGAGGTTTCTTCGGCACATGCGCAACATCTGTCGCTGCGGAATCGGCGGCTGTTTGTCGCTGGTTTTCATGACGTCGACTCCCATGGATTCGAGCTTCTGCTTCACCTCATGTCGCGAAAAGGGCGGAGTCATCGGTTCGCCAAATGCCACGGTCACTCGCCGGGAAAGTTTCCTCGGCCGCATGCGGAGACGCTTGCCGTGGGCATAACTGAACATGCTCCCGAACAGACCACCGAGATAAACCGGCACGACCTGGGCTTCGGTCCCCTTCAACAACGAGAGGAACCCCGGCTCGAATTCCTTGATCTGGCCCGTTCGCGTGATTCCCCCTTCCGGAAAAATACAAACCACCTCACCGTTTTTCAGTGCGGCACGGCCATCGCGAACCGAACGGATCACCGAACGTTTGCCCGGCTCCACGCGGATAACGCCCGTTTCGTTCGCCAGCCGGTTCACCAGTGGATGATGGAGATAATCGGCATGCGCGAAGTATCGGACCGGTCGATCGGCGAACACATACACGAACAATCCGTCGATCCAACTGACGTGGTTACACACCAACAGCACTCCGCCCTCGGCAGGAATGTTCTCCACTCCTATGATACGAGGTCGGTAAACGACCGTCAAAAAGGCCCGCACCAACAACTTCAAAAACGGTACCAGTGTTTTGGAGACAATATACAGGACCACCGGCAGCGTTGCCAGACCGGTGACGATCCAGATCATTCCGGCCGACAGGCCCAGCGTCTGTGCCAGAAGGTACATCACGCCCATGGCCACCGACATGAACGTGAAAGAAAGAAAGTTGTACCCCGCCAGGACACGCCCGCGAATCTCTCTGGGACTCTGATCCTGCAGATAAGAGACCAGGGGAATATCGAAAAGCCCTGAAGCCATCCCCATAAGAAGCAGCCAACCGGAACTCATCAGATAGGGAAAAGTGAAGATACTCTTCGCCGCCTGGGGATCGGCGATCGTCGAAACCGCCTTCGAGGCATGAGGCGTGGGGGTCAATCCGAGGAAGACGGAAAAGACGACGATGCCCAATCCGCCGATGCCGACCAGCCCGAGTTCGATCTTTCCTTTGGACCACCATCCGGCCAGCACCGCGCCGAGCCCGATGCCGATCGTCAAAATCGCCAACAGCGGACCGACATCTTTCTGGGCAACCAGAAGCTGCTCGGTGGCGAACTTGTCGATGTTCAATTGGGCCAAAGCGCCCAGGCCCCAGAAGTAAGCACTCCCCATCGCCACCAGAAAGAGCGCCTTCCGGGAATACAGCATCTTGAGGTCCTGCATGCTGCGTCCGAGCGGGTTCACGGGAAAGCGGACCTCGCGGTTCGCGGCCTGCATCTTCGGGAGAAAGAGGCTGGTCAGCCAACCGACCACCGCCACGCCGATCAACACCACCGCGGAGATCCACCACCGATAGGTGCCGGGCCGGGATGGGGAATCGAGTGCCGCCTCGCCGTGCGGGGTGGTCCATTCGTAGAGGTAATTCCCCAAAACCGCGCCGAGGATCACCGCCGCCATCGTCGTCATGACGATGTGACCGTTGGCGCGAGAGATCTTATCCGCCGGGACCAGTTCCGGAATCGAACCGTACTTCGAGGGACTGAAGAACGCGCTCTGGGTCCCCATGAGAAATAAAACCAACAGCATGAGGTAGAAATTGCCGTGCAGAATCGCCCCGATCCCCATGATCATAATCATGATTTCGGCGATCTTGCAACCGATCATCACCCGGCGTTTGCTGAACTTGTCGGTAAAGTATCCGACCACCGCGACCCAGACAATGAACGGAATCAAGAAACAGAGCGATCCGACCGTTCGGGCGACATCTTCGTACTGCTGTCCCACCAAGTCTTTGCCAATCGGAATGATCAGCCAGCGAAAAATGTTGTCGTTCAGCGCCACGAGAAATTGCGTCGCCAACAGCGCGACGAACCCTCGATTCCACAACTTGTCGGTGTTCACGGTCGAGGCACGGTCGGGACGCCGTTCCGTGGATCGGACTTGTCGGGAGCTGGACATATGATCTAATCCTCTTTGAACCGAAGGAACTCCTTGGAGTACAATAGTTTAAGCGGCTTGTACGTTGATCACAAGTAGGGCAAACCAAAACCCTTTCCACCCCCGGCCGACTTGTGGGAACCGTAGCGAATGTCTAAGATGGTTTTTCTTTCGCCGCAGGTTTTCGGGACCGCTTCGACTTGCTTGAAATTCCCCCTGATGCTTGAAGCGAAAAACCTACCGAGGATATCACACACTTTTTCAAGGGATCGCCCCTCATCGTCCACCCGCCGGCAAACTTCCCCCAAAATGGGTGGTCGAATGAGGGAATTCGATCGCTCAATAAGCAAACAAAATTCGTCGCATAAGGAGACGAGATGAGCCGTGCCGCCGAGGAAATCCAAAAACTGCGTGAACAAATCATCTATCACAACCGGAAGTACTACCAGGAAGCCGATCCTGAAATCTCCGACCGGGAGTACGATCAGCTCTATCATCGTCTCCAGGATCTGGAAGAACAACATCCGGAATTGGTCACCGACGATAGTCCCACGCAACGGGTCGGCGGCGAGCCGGTCGCGGAGTTGGAAAATCACGAGCACCGGATTCCGATGCTCTCGATCGAAAACACCTACGATCTGAAGGAGCTCAAACAGTTCGGGCGCCGGACGGAAAAATCACTTTCCGGCGAGAAGATCGAATGGGTGGTCGAACTGAAGATCGACGGTGTCGCCGCTTCGGTGCTCTATGAAAACGGACGCCTCGTTCGCGGACTCACGCGCGGCAACGGTCGCGTCGGCGACGACATCACCCACAACGTCCGCACCATTCACGATCTTCCGCTGAAACTTCAGAGCAAGGATCCCCCGCCGGTGCTGGAAATCCGCGGTGAGATCTACATGACCAACCAGGATCTGGTCCGCCTGAATGAGCAGCAGAAGGAGCGGGGGGAATCGACCTTCGCCAATACTCGGAATGTGACCGCCGGCACGATCCGCACACTCGACCCGAAAGTCTGTGCCAAGAGAAGGTTGCGATTCTTCGGCCACGGAGTGGGATACGCCGAGAACCTGAAGGCCCAGGACCACCTTTCGTTTCTCGACGAGCTCGAATCCTATGGAATTCCCCCCACACCGAATGTCGAAAAATTCGAGGATTTCGACGCGGCGGTCGAACACTGCCAACTGCTGACCGAGAGTCTCCATGAATTGGATTTCGAAATCGACGGCCTCGTCCTCAAGGTGAATCGTTTCGATCAGCGTGAAAAACTCGGGGCGACCTCCAAGAGCCCCCGTTGGCTGATCGCCTACAAATTCGAGAAGTACGAGGGCACCACCCGGCTGGAAGACATTTCCGTGCAGGTGGGAAAAAGCGGCATCGTCACCCCGGTGGCCAAGCTGAAGCCGGTCCAACTGGCCGGGACCACCGTTTCCCGGGCGAGTTTGCACAACGCCGACGAAATCGAGCGGAAGGACGTCCGCATCGGCGATCAGGTCGTCGTCGAAAAGGCCGGAAAGATCATCCCTCATATCGTTCGAGTCGAGAAACATCAGCGCAAGGGGAATCCGCCGAAGTTCGACTTCCCCGATCACTGCCCCTCATGCGAGACCAAACTCGAGCAAGACGAGGGAGGCGTGTACATTCGATGCCCCAATCTTCAATGCCCGGCGCAGGTGAAGGAGAGGATCCAGTATTTCGCCGGACGCAACGCGATGGACATCGACGGACTCGGCGAAAAGTTGATCGAACAACTCGTCGACAGCGGCAAGGTCCGCTCGTACGGCGATCTCTACCGCCTGAAGAAAGAGGACGTCAAGGAGATGGAGCGGATGGGGGAGAAGTCCTCCCAAAAATTGATCGACGCGATCGACCGGAGTCGGGGCCGGGGACTGGCCCGATTGGTCAACGCATTGAGTATCCGCTACGTGGGGAATCGGGTCGCCCAGATTCTCGCCGACCATTTCGGAAGCCTCGAAAACCTCCGCAAGGCGGAGGTGGACGAAATCACGGCGATCGATGAAATCGGTCCGATCATCGCCCGGAGCGTCTACGATTTCTTCCACGGCGAGCAAGGCCGACGGATCGTCGAAGATTTGAAGTCGGAGGATTTGCTCACCCAAAAGGAGACCGGCGACGAACCAGCGATGCCCCGGGAGGTGAAATCGGTCCTGGAAGGCAAGAAGGTGGTCGTCACCGGGACGCTTCCCTCGATGAGCCGCGAAGAAGCGCACGCCCTGATCGAACAGCTTGGCGGTCGGGCGGTCTCCAGTGTTTCTTCGAAGACCGATTACCTCCTGGCCGGAGAAGATCCGGGCAGCAAGCTGGACAAAGCAAAAGAGCACGACATCCCCATTATCTCGGAAGACGACCTCAAATCGATGCTCCAGAAGGAGATCGACGACACGGAAGGGCTCCGTCGGGCAGCGGAAAAAACGGCTCCGGAACTCTTCGAGTGAATCCCCAACTGCTCGGAATACCGCCTTCAGATTTCGTCGAGTTCTTCCCAGGGATCTTCCGCGATGCCGAAGACACGCCGGAATTCCGAGGGGCTCGATGCCCCGTTTTCCACGGCCTCGATCGCCCGCTTCTTGGCCGGGACCATGCCCCGTTCGATGGCGAGCTTTTCCAGACGTGCGGTTTCGGCCCGCTCGAGGACCGCCTGGCCGACCGCGGGTCTTTCGAGCGAGATCATCTCGGTAATGACCATCCGTCCCCGATAGCCGGTTCCCGTACATTTCTCGCATCCGTTGGGCAAGGCGTAATGCTGCACCGGTAGTCCCAATGCTCCGTCGGGATCATCGGCCGTACTGTGACGGTGGGCACAATCGCACAGGCGGCGCATCAAACGTTGCGAAAGAATGCCGAGGAGCCCGCTCCGAAGGAGGTAGGGATCGATCCCCAACTCCGCCAAACGCTCGATCGCCTGCGCGGCACTACCGGCATGGAAAGTACTGAAGACCAGGTGCCCGGTCAGCGACGCCTGCAAGCAAGCTTCGGCCGTGGCTTTGTCTCGGATCTCCCCCACCATGATCACCTCGGGATCCTGCCGCATCATAAAACGGAGTCCGGTCGCCAAGTCGATTTTCGAGGCGGCGGTGATCTCCGACTGGGCGGTCCCGGGAATCGCCCGTTCGATCGGATCCTCCAGCGAAACGACACTTCGGCAACTGTCCGAGGTTTCGACGATCTCCCGCATGCATGCGTACGCGGTGGTGGTTTTTCCCGAACCGGCGGGGCCTGCGAAGATGATACCGCCGTTGGTATGTTCGATCATGTGCCGCAGTCCGGCGTTCACATCTTGAGGAAAGCCGAGATCATCGAGACGCTCGAACTCCCCCATCTCGGGGAAGAGACGGATCACCGCACGCTCCCCGTGCAGGGTGGGGAAGGTACTCAACCTCATTTCCCAGTCCCGTTCGCGGGGTTCTTCGTCGTCGTCCATCAATCCAGAGCGAGATTCCGACAATCGCAAACGGCCTTCTTGAGGGATATTGGCCCGATAGGTCACCAGTTTCCCCATCACTTTCAGCCGCGTGATCAAGTGATCGGCCAAGGCGGGCGGGATCATGCCGGCCGATTGCAGCACCCCGTCGATCCGGTAGCGGACATCCACGCCGGCTTCCGCAGGTTGGAGATGGATGTCACTCGCCTCGAGCCGGCACCCCGATTCGAGAATCCGGTCGATCATATTGACCGAGAAGCTCTGTGAATGGACATCAAATTCGGAAAGCCAATCGTCTACCAGGTTGCTGATATTCATGAGTGCTTCGTCTTCCATAGGGTTTCGGCAAGCGATCCGATGAAGCCCCTTTCCAGGGACCGTTCGCACCATCGTCGTTTTCGCTCACCCTTGGGATTCGATTCGGGCGGAACAAGTCAAACTCAAGTTGGCTGCGACTGCCGCTGGAAATTCCGTCTCCCAGGGGGCAAACGTCTACGCGGACCGATCAATTTTCGTGACTCCGGGGACCGCACAAGGATAAATGCCGTCCGGTCCCGGCTTGGGCCCGGGGTCGGCGTCCCAGGAAAGATTCTCGGGGAAGAGGTTCTGATCGGAATTCCACGCATCTTCCCAGGTGACGACGTTCCCGGTGTAGGTCGCCATGCGTCCGAGGATGGCGGTCATCGTGGCCGTGGCGCCGCGCTCCCCTTCGTTGTAGACTCGGCCGTTTTTCAGCGCATCGAACAGCACGTCGTGCTCCACCTGGTGACCGTCGTGATCGCGCGTCCACCGTACCGGGTCCTTGCCTTCCACCTCCATCGTTACGGTGCCGTGACCCTGCATGTCGACACGCCCCTTGGCGCCGACGGCATGTTCGCTGAACGAGTTCCAGCAACCCTTGATGTGCCGACATTGGCTGAAGCCTTTCAGCCCGGAGGGGAAAGTGTATTCCACGAAGTGATGGTCGAAGATTTCACCATGATCGGGGCTGATGCGAACCTGACGCCCGCCCATCCCGTTGGCCCGAACGGGGTGTCCCTCGTCGGCGATCCAGTTCATCACGTCGAGGTCGTGGACGTGCTGCTCGACGATATGGTCACCGCTGAGCCAGGTGAAATAGTACCAATTATTCACTTGGTGCTGCATTTCGGTCTGTTCGGGCTTCCGCGGTCGCGTCCACACGCCGGGGGAGTTGAAGAAAACACGGAGATATTGGAGGTCGCCGATGGCGCCGTCGTGGATTTGTGCGATCGATTCGGTATGCTTCGTTTCATGCCGGAGATGATGCCCCACCGCGACGAGCAGATCCTTCTCTTGCGCCTCTTGGTTCGCCTTGAGAAACCGTTTCACGCCGGCAATGTCGGTCGCCACCGGTTTCTCGGCGAAGATGTGCTTGTCGGCCTTCACCGCCGCTTCGAACTGCTGGGGACGAAAGCCGGGCGGAGAGCAGAGGAGCACGACGTCGGCATCGGTCTCCATCGCCTCCTGAAAGGAATGCAATCCGACGAACCGTCTCTCGGGGGGAACGTCGACTTTTTCCGGAAATCGGGCGGTCAGGGCTTTCAGGCTCAATTCCAACGGGTCGGAAAAAGCGTCCGCCAGGGCGACGAGCTTCACGTTGGGACAGGCGGTGTTCGCCAGGGCGTTGGCGGCGGCCCCGCGACCTCTTCCCCCGCATCCGATCAGGACGATCTTGTAGGTATCGCTTCCTGCGGCATAAGCACTTCGCGATATTCCCAGACCGGTGGCGGCCACGGCGGCATGCTGGATGGGGCGATTCATCATCGGCTCCTTGCGCTGGCGGGGAAAGGTCGCGCGAATCATCGGGAAAATCAGGAAAACCATACAAAAAATGGACGGAGCAGATGCGCCGCTTTCCTGTCGATCTTGGCAAAATCGGGAAAAGGCCCCGAATTTCCCAATCCCGATGGCCGACCGGGTCCCCAGTGGGAAAGTGGTGGTAATTTTGCAACGCCGTCATTATAATATAATCAAAATTGGATTGCAATTCTGTGAAAGGCTCTCTAAAAATAGGTTTTCAAGATCCTTTATCCTTTTTCAGATCATTCCCGGGGATTTCCCCCCTGGAATCGCTGAGCCTTTTTCCGCAGGATCGGAACGCGAAAATAAGGAGAAACGAATCATGAAGGATGCCCTTCCCCGGCGACATTTTTTGAAAGCGGCGGCCGGCATCGCCATCCTGCCCTGGGGAGAACGACCACTCCATCACGCCCGAGGCGACACCTCCAAGCAGGAGTCGCCCTGGCAAATCGGCATCTGCGACTGGAATCTCAAGGCGAAGGGAGATCCCAAAGCGTTTGAAATCGCCGAAGAACTGGGATTTCAAGGGGTCCAGGTTTCCTATGCTCCTTTGAATGAACGGAATCTTTCCCAGCCGGCAACCCGCAAGGCGTTCCTGGAAGCAGCTCAAAAACAAAAACAAGGAATCGCCTCGCTCGCGATGGGGATTCTCAATCAACGCCCCCTGGCGACCGACCCCGAGGCCGTCGGATGGGTTTCCGACTGCCTCGACGCCATGAAAGCGATGGACCAGAAGATCGTCCTTCTGGCATTCTTCGGCAAAGGCGACCTGAAAGGGAAGCCCGGCATGCAGGAGGCCGCCGTCCGGGGTCTCAAGCAACTCGCCCCCAAAGCGGAAAAGCTGGGAAAGATTCTCGGGCTGGAATCCTACCTGAGCATGCAGGAACATCTGAAAATCATTGAGGCCGTTGGCTCGGATGCCTTGAAGGTCTATTACGATGTAGCCAACATGGCGAAGATGGGCTACGACATCTATCAGGAGATGGAACAGTTGGGCAATCAAAAGTTGATCTGCCAAGTCCATTTGAAGGAGAACGGCGTACGACTGGGAAGCGGTGTGGTCGATTTCAACCGGGTCCGCCGGACACTTGAAAAGATCGATTACCGAGGCTGGCTCGTCGCCGAGGGCGGGGTCGAGGGAGACTGGAAGGAAAGCCAACGGGCAAACGCCGCTTTCCTCAAAAAGACGTTCGGCATCGCTTGACCGAAATCCCTTATTCGCGCCATCCCTCTTTCCTCTTTTCCTGATCGTGCCTTTCGTGAAAGTCGCTCCCATGAAGCCTCTGCCGGAATCCCCCGCTTTTCTCCCGGGAACCTCGATCGAAATCGTCCGTCCCGCGGCCGATCGTTCCGTCCCCCGACACGTATTGTTCGATTTCGACGGCACGTTGAGTCTTATCCGCGAAGGCTGGCCGGAG
The DNA here is from genome assembly GCA_964632505.1 of uncultured Planctomycetaceae bacterium. Lineage (GTDB taxonomy): Bacteria > Planctomycetota > Planctomycetia > Pirellulales > Thermoguttaceae > CAZWCE01. The sequence continues at coordinate 13,361 of CAZWCE010000015.1, forward strand.
GTGATGATCCCGATGATGGTCGAGCACCTGGCGGACGTTGCGCAGGAAGAATCGCCCGAGGAACTGACGGAGCTGGTCGAGGGGTTCGTCATGGAACTGACCGGCAAGCAGACGATCTACCAGATGATCCGACTGAGCGAGGAGATCCGCCGGCGCGGCGGCACCCCGGAAGACCCGCTCGTGTACAAACAGCAATACCACGAACGACTGATGCAGCGAATCGACCGTCGTCGAGAAGCGCTCGCCGGAGGAGAGGTCCTCCCCGAAGCGATGATGGTTCCCGGGACCCTCGATTTACTCCAACGACTGCAAGCCCGGGGGGCTTCACTCTACTTGGCCAGCGGCACCGATGAAAACTACGTGCGCGAGGAGGTCGAGTTGCTGGGGCTGACCGAGTATTTCGCCCCGCACATCCACGGGGCCCGAGACGATTATCGACGCTTTTCCAAGGCGATGGTCATCGAACGGATTCTCGAAGAGAACCGACTGGCCGGGGAAGAGCTTCTGGGATTCGGCGACGGCTACGTGGAGATCGAGAACGTCAAGAGCGTCGGGGGAACGACGGTCGCGGTGGCCAGTGTGGAAAAGGATCCTCAGGGCGAGCCCGATCCCTGGAAACGCGAACGCCTGATCGGAGTCGGCGCCGATCTGGTCGTTGCCGATTATCGAGAAGCCGACGCGCTGCTGGCCTATCTCTGGAAGGAAAGCGAGAGCTGATCATGCCTTTTCCGATGTTCGATCGCCGGCGACTGCGTCTGCTCCCACTCCGGGAGCGGGAACACGACCTCGACCGCGGCGTGCTCCAATTCCCCGAGAGCGAGCGAGCACCGTTCTCGCATCCCGCGCTGGCGCCCCTCGGAGAACGGATTCGCCGAAGCCGTCGGCACGATCGGGCGGTCATCTTCGCCTGCGGGGCGCATGTCCTTCGAACCGGGAACGGCCCCCTGTTGATCGACCTGATGCGGCGGGGGCTGATCACCCAACTGGCCTTGAACGGAGCGGGAGCGATCCACGATTTCGAACTGGCGATGATCGGCGCGACCTGCGAGAGCGTCGCAAAGTATGTCCACCGCGGGCAGTTCGGGCTCTGGCACGAAACGGGCCTTCTGAACGAGGCTTCCGGGCTGGCAGCCGACGAGGAAATCGGCTTGGGCGAGGCGATCGGCAGACAGATCGAGGAAAAGGAGTTTCCATACCGGGAAACGAGCGTCCTGGCGGCCGGCGTGCGATACCACGTGCCGGTGACGGTGCACGTCGCTTTCGGACAAGACATCGTCCACGAACATCCCGACTTCGATCCCGCCGCGACCGGCGCGGCCACTTACCGCGACTTTCTCATCTTCACCGAGAGCGTCACGAGGCTCGAAGGGGGCGTCTTTTTGAACCTCGGCACCGCCGTCATGGGGCCGGAAGTTTTCCTCAAAGCGATCGCCATGGCACGCAATGTCGCCCATCAAGAGGGAAAAACGATCACCGATCTGACCACCGCCGTGTTCGATCTGTTGCCGCTGGACGACACCTTTTCCGAACCGGGGCGCGCGACCGAGGTGCCGGAGAAAAGCGATCCTCGCTACTACTTCCGCCCCTATAAAACGGTCCTGGTCCGCACCGTGGCCGACGGCGGCAGCAGCTACTACGTGCAGGGAAATCATCGCCGGACGATTCCCGCCCTCTACGACTGCATCGTATCTCAGGAGACCGCATGAACGCCTTTTCCACTCCCAGCGAAGCGAGACTCGAGGAAATCTTCTCCCGGTTCGCCTCCCGGCGGATCGGCGTCTTCGGCGACTTCTTCCTCGACAAATACCTGCTGGTCGATCCCGAGGTGGCGGAAATGAGCGTGGAGACGGGAAAAATCGCCCATCAGGTCACCTCCGTGAGGCACCAACCGGGCGTGGGGGGAACGCTGATCGGCAACCTGGTCGCCCTGGGCTGTCGGGAGGTTCACGCCATCGGGTTCCGTGGCGACGACGGAGAGGGATACGAGATGGAACGCGATCTGAACCGACTCGGTTGCCATCTCGAACATTTGTATGTCGATCCCCACCGACAAACCCCCACCTATCTGAAGCCCCGCAACGCCCACACTTCCGGATTGGAAGGAGAACACAACCGGTACGATTTCAAGAACCGCGCCGCCACCTCCGAGGCGATGCAGCAACGACTGATCGGCGCGGTCGACCAACTCCTGGAGCAGAAAAGAATCGATGGGCTCCTGATCATCGACCAACTCGAAGAGGAGAATTGCGGGGTGGTGACCGCCACGATCCGCGAGAAGCTGGCCGATCGGGCGGAGCGGCATCCGGAGGTGATCTTCTGGGCCGACAGCCGTTTCTACATCGACCGATTCCGGAACGTCCGGATCAAAGCGAACCAGTTCGAGGCCCTCGGTCGTACGCCCACCCGGGCCGATGAGCAACTGGATGGGCGTCTCCTCGCCGAAAACGACTCCAGGGGAAGCTCTCCGGCCCAGCGGTTGCACCGTCGGGCGAACGCTCCGGTGGTGATCACCTGCGGTTCCCAGGGGATGCTCGTGGTCGAGGATCGGCGAATCACGCCAGTCCCCGCCGTGGAGATCGAGGGACCGACCGACCCGACCGGTGCCGGCGACAGCGCGAGTGTCGGCACCGTCCTCGCCCTCACTTCCGGAGCCACCTTGCCGGAAGGGGCACTGGTGGGCAACTTGGTCGCGTCGATCACCATCGAGCAACTGGATACCACCGGAACCGCCTCGCTCGAAGAATTGATGCCCCGATTCCGACTCTGGAAAAAACAACAGGCGAAGGGGAGCGATTGATCGCCGGTTGCCGATCGCCCCCCTCCCGTTCAGTAATGCGGGGGCTTCTCGTCGGCGGGCATCTCTCCCTCCTCCAGCCGGGCCTGCAAGCGGTGCATCAAAAGCGAGAGTTGTTCATTCTTTCGCCGCTGTGCCTCCAGCTCCCGGTGCGCTTCGCAGAGCGATTCGTGCAAGGTCTCCAGCATCTTTTCGCTGTGCATTGCCCACTCTTCCATCCGGGTCAAACGCCGCCGGAGCTGTTCCATTTCGCGCGATTCGGACATCCGTCCTCCCGACTCGAAAAAAATCGTCGTACCGGTTCTTACCTGAAAACCCGATTCCATAGGACCGTTACCCGCGACGCTGCCAGACGGTCACTTCGCACTGGGTGTGCTGGAACTTGCGCTTCGTTTCGCGAAGGACCATCGGAACCGTTTGCGGCGAACCGATTCGCTCGAAATGCGGATCGAGGCAATCGTGCAAGCCTTCGAGTGTGGTGTACGGTTCACCGGCGACGCGGAATCCGCCGATCCATTGGTCCTTCTCGGTGAACTTCTCGTCCCAAGAGTAAGGCGACGACACCACGAGCAATCCGCCCGGGACGATCCGCTCGTGGATCATTTCGAGAATCTTCCGTGGAGTGCTCAGCCGGTCGATCAGGTTCGCCGCCAGCACCAGATCGAAGTCGCTGTATCGCGGTTTGAGATTGCAGGCATCGGCCTGTTCGAAAGTGACCCGGTCGACCGTCTCCGCCAGGCCCAACTTCTCCAAGGTCGTCTCGTGAAAAGAGACCAGATCACCTTCCTCGATGCGTTCGTACCGCAAAAAACCCTGTTCCCGCAACTCGACGCCGAGGCGGATGAAGCGCGTCGAGAAATCGAGCCCGATCACCTCCTCGAACTCCCGGGCCAACTCGAACGTCGCCCGACCAACCGAACAGCCCAAATCGAGGGCTTTGCGCCGGGGATGGTCGCCCATCGCTTCGATCGACAATCGGGCGATCGCTTTCGGGAAAAGCTCTTCTCCGAAGTATTTCTGTCCGTAATGTCCTTCGCAATACTGAGCGATCAGGGGGTTCGACTCGTACACGTTCGTGGGCAGGGACACCGGCTGCTCCGATTCGACATAGCGAATTCCGGCGTGCTGATAAAAGTGCCGCCGAAAGGCGTAGCGGGAATCGCGGGTCGCTTCGTTGCCGGTGGAAATCCACGAACCGCCCTTGATCAGATTGTGCTTCAGGTCGAAGGTCGGCACGGAGAAGTCATCGTAGCAGGGGTGAGGCTCGAATCCCTGGAAGGCGGTGATCGGCGTTTCGGTCCACTGCCAAACATTTCCGACCACATCGTAGAAATCGCCGAAGGCGAACTCCGTCACCGGGCAGCTCGAGGCGTAATGCTCCAGATTGAGGTTGCCCGGCGCCTGATCCCAGTCGGGCTGATCCTCGTGCATCACAAGGTCGCGCAATCGATACCACTCCGCTTCGGTCGGCAGGCGAATCGGCTTGCCTTCACTTTCCGCCTTCCAGTTGCAAAACGCCTTCGCTTCCAGGTAGTTCACCTCCACCGGCCAATCCCACGGCATGTCGATCTGATCGGCGACCAGTCGCAATTGCCAGCGATCGCCTTCGAGCCGCCAGAAGCGAGGCCGCTCCGCTTTCTCGTAGTTTCGCCACTGCCACCCCTCCTCGGTCCACCAGCGTTCTTCGTGGTATCCATCGGCGTCGATGAACTCCATGAACTCGCCGTTGCTGACCAGAGAACGACTCGCCCGAAACGGCTCGACTCTCTCCACATGCTTACCGTATTCATTGTCCCAGCCGTAGAGAGGATGATCGCGATTCTTTCCCAGGACCATCTCCCCACCGGGGACTTCCAGCAAAGCGTTCTCCGGAACTTCCTTCGACCGATGCGGGCAAATTTCCCAGAGGGGATGCGGCCGCAACTGGTCCAGCGGAAGCTGACGCAAAAGCACCGAGGAGGTTTCGAGGTGAATCCGGGCGTGTTCGATGCCCATCACCACGATCCACCAAGGGTTGTCCCACGCGATCGGCATCTCGAGTGGGAGCGTTGTGATGATCTGGTCGACCAACTCGCGGACACGATTGCGATAAACCCGGACCTCCTCGACCGGAGGCCAATCGTAGTGGGTCTCATCCAGATCGTCCCACGACATTTCATCGACGCCGATGGCGAACATCGATTCGAAATCCGGACGAATCCGCTCCTGCAGGACCTTGCCGATGATCAGTTTATTGACGTAAAAAACCGCCGTGTGACCGAAATAAAAGATCAAAGGATGCCGCAACGGATCGGCTCGCAGATAGAACGTCTCCTCGTAGCGGAGCATCTCCAGGAGTGCTTCGTCGATGTCCCAGGTATCATGAAAATAGGCCCGAATCTCCTCCCGCTTCTGCTCCGCGTCCCCACGGTCCAGAACAATCGTCCGGGTCTGTCGCAAACGCGGATCGGTCCGCCTACCTTCGTTCGCTCTCTCCTGCATCGGAAAACCTCGATCTCCCTTCCAATCTTCGCGGGCACTTTCCGGCGTTCATGCGACGGAACGGCTCAATGGAATATCTTGGATAATATTTTGTTATGGATTCAGTCTTCTCTGATTATGAAAAAAAGATCGCCATTCGACAAGGACCGCCCCCCCCCATCAGCACCGCCCCCATGCTACCGAGGCGAAGATCCACTTTGAAAGAAACCGTTTTGGTTTACAATCCCTTCACCGGTGTCTAAAATGACAACAATGCCGGTCTCCCCGTCGGCAGAGTGGTCGCATTTTTTTTTGGATTTCCCGTTCCCTCACTTTCCTTTCGGGAGTGTCGCCATGAACTTATCTCTCAGCCGTCGTCGCTTTCTTTCTTTGGCTGCCGGAAGCGTTGCCGCCGCATCCACAACAGGGCCCTGGTCGACCCATCGCAATCGATTCGCCTACGGCTCGGTCGGATCGTCGATGCAAGCCGGCGCGGCGAAGGTGAGCATTGATCCGCCTTCGTTTCCCGTGTTCGTCAACGGCGGATTTCGGGCCCGAACGGTGGAAAAGATCGTCGACCCCCTCTTCGCGCGATGCCTGGTGCTGGACGACGGGACGACGCAAATCGCGATCGGAACGGTAGACAACTGCGTCGTTCCCCGAGAACTGTTCGATCGAGCCAAGGCGATCGCCGCCCGATCGACCGGAATCCCTGAGGAGAACATCTTTTTTTCGGCCACGCACACCCACTCCGCGCCGTCGGTCGCCGCCTGTCTGGGAACTCCTTGCCAGAACGATTACGCCGAGTGGCTTCCGCAACGCATCGCCAAGGCGATCGAGTCGGCTCAAGAGCGATTGCAACCGGCCCGAGTCGGATGGGCGAAGGACGAAGACCCCGAAAACGTCTTCTGCCGACGTTTTCTCATGAAACCCGGCACCGCCAAGACCTGCCGATTCACCGGCTCGACAAACGATCGGGCGCAGATGAACCCCGGCCACCAGAATCCGAACGCCATCGAGCGGACCGGTCCCCGCGATACGGAGGTCTCCATCCTTTCGGTGCAGACCGCTTCCGGCAAACCGCTCGCTCTGTTGGGGAATTACTCCACCCACTACGCCGGCTCACCGGCGCTTTCCTCCGATTATTTCGGCGTCTTCTGCGAAAAAATCGGTCGGTTTCTCGACGCCGACGACGACTTCGTCGGACTGATGACCAACGGCACCAGCGGGGACGCCAACTGCATCGATTTCACCTCGCCGCGACGGAAGTTCAATTACCACTCCGTCGGAGAAGATGTCGCCCGGGCGGCGATGCGTGCCCAGGAGAAGATCGCCAAGCACCGGGAAGTCTCGCTCGAGGCGGTCCGGAGCCTGCTGACGCTCAAGGTCCGCGTGCCGGAAGCCGAGGAAGTGGAAGAAGCAAAAGCGTACTTACGCGAAAACGTGCCCGAGGGCTTGCCGAAAACGATGGAACAGGTCTACGCGAACGAGACGGTCGTGCTGAGTGAAATGCCCCCCACCCGGGAACTGAAGATACAGAGCCTTCGCATCGGCGAACTCGGCATCGTGGGCCTTCCGAACGAAGTCTATGGCAGCACGGGACTGGCAATCAAGGCGCACTCCCCCCTGCCCTCTACCTTCAGCATCTCGATGGCCAACGGTTGGTTCGGCTACATCCCCCCCGCCGACCAGTTCCCGCTGGGAGGTTACACCACCTGGCGGGCCCGGAGTAGCTGCCTGGAAGTCGAGGCGGAATCGAAAATTCGTTCCGAATCGCTCACCCAACTCGCCGAGCTCGCCGCGGCACGACAAGAGTCCTGAAATGAGTCCGGGAGAGCCGGCTCACCCAACGCCCTGCCCCGATCATGCCTCCAAATTTTGAAATCCCCGCCTTATGCATGAATCCACGGAAGATTTCCAACTCGAAAAGACAAGCGATTTCGTGCCTTCCGGCGATCATTCCGTTCGTGAAACACGACCGTCGCCGCCTTCGCAAGTCAATCGATTCATCGGAATCCAGCAGGGTACCGGCCCTCAACTGGCGGAGATCATCGCGCGGATTCTGCAAAAACGACTCCGGGCCTTCGTGCTCTTTTTCACCGTGGTAATGGGGCTCGGACTCTGCAGCAGTTTTATCTTGCCGTTTCCAGACCTTTTTGTGTTTCACACTCCCTTTCCGCTCCTTCGGCTGGCGGTCCTCGGCGGACTGGTGACCGCCTATTTCTTCTTGAGAAAGCAATCCAAACTTCCTTTGGGAGCGTTGCGATGGCTCGAAATCGCCGTACTGGCCGCCATCGGGCTGACACTCCTGTTGGCCAGTTCTCAGAGAATCCTGCGTTTCGCCGAGATCGGGGATGTCGCTTCGACCAGTTTCGGCCGCGCCATGATCCTGACGATCTGGTCGGTTCTGATCCTGCTCTACGGCATGTTCATTCCCAATTCGTGGCGCCGGGCGGCGATGGTCCTGCTCCCTTTCGCGGCGATCCCGTACCTGAATGTGCTCTATCTTCGCTGGGTGAGTCCCGAGGCGGCGGCAATCTTCGACCTGAACCGCTTCGTCGTTCCCATCCCCCTTCCCTTCCTGGCTTTCTCGGCGGCGGTCTATATTTCGCATCTGATCCAGTCGATCCGTCGGGAAGCGTTCGCCGCAAGGCAATTGGGACAGTACCGTTTGCAAAAAAAACTCGGGGCCGGAGGCATGGGCGAAGTCTACACCGCCGAACATGTGCTCCTGAAGAGACCGTGCGCCGTCAAGCTCATCCAATTGTCTCCCGACTCCGATGCCAACATCCTGACCCGATTCGAGCGAGAAGTCCGCGCCAATGCCAAACTCTCGCACTGGAATACCGTCGATATCTTCGATTACGGATACACCGCCGACGGCATTTTCTATTACTCCATGGAACTATTGCCGGGCCTCTGTCTCCAGCGACTGGTCGACCGATACGGCCTCATGGCCCCGGAAAGAGCGATCTACCTGTTGAGACAGATTTGTCGGGCCCTCACCGAAGCCCACGAAGATTTCGGCATCGTTCATCGCGACATCAAACCCGCCAACATCTTCGCCTCCAAGCGCGGAGGGCTCTACGATGTGGCGAAAATCCTCGATTTCGGACTGGTCACGCAACAAGGCGTCGAAGCCCCCGACCAGGACGACCTCTCGAAACCGAGAAGCGTCAGCGGTTCGCCAATGTACATGTCGCCCGAGCAGATCACCGCCGAGACTCCCATCGGCCCCTGGAGCGACATCTACTCACTCGGCGCGACGGCCTATTTCACTCTGACCGGAAAACCTCCCTTCATCGGAGAGAATGTCGCTGCGCTCTTGAAAACGCGCACTCGAGCGGACGCCGCTCCTCCCTCGACCATCCGCCCCGAGATTCCTAAAGACCTCGAGGCGGTCATTCTCAAGTGCATGGCACGGGACCCACGGGAACGCTACCAGAACGTCCGCGAGCTTCGCGAGGCGCTCTCCCAATGTCGGGATGCCGGGAAGTGGAATCCGGAAAAAGCCAAAATGTGGTGGCTTCAACATGCCAAAGAGGCAATCCAGGACCTCTCTTGACCCCCACCCCCTTCCATTTTCTCCATTCAACATATCCTACCGGCCTGCGCGGTTGCGAAAACTCTTCTTGAAAAAACTCTTCTTGAAAGGGTAAACTGATCTTGTGAGAAATTGCCCTTCTCTCTAGAATGGCTGCATCGAGTTTTCCAGCCAGGACAAATGGCGAATATACACAGCCCTTTTCGCATTGACGCCGATTCTTCCTTCCGATCCCATGCAAGAGACCACCTGGACCGAAACGATTCAACCTCGCGATGCTCTCTTTTCACTGAAGTTGAGAGAGATCTGGCGATACCGCGATCTTCTCTGGATGTTCGTCGTCCGGGACTTCGTGACACTGTATAAACAGACGATCCTAGGGCCGATATGGCTCTTCATCCAGCCTATATTCACCACTTTCACGTTCACCGTGATCTTCGGCATGCTCGCCGGCATCTCCACCGACACGGTTCCCAAGCCGCTTTTCTACCTCGCCGGCTTGGTCTGCTGGGGCTACTTTTCCGAATGCCTACTGACCACAACCGAAGTCTTCCGTACGAATCAGCAAATCTTTGGGAAGGTCTACTTTCCACGAATCGTGGTGCCGCTTTCCATCGCCGTCAGTCGACTCATGAAATTCGTCATCCAAATCGGCCTTTTCTTGCTATTCTACCTGGTCTACTATTTTCGCGGGGCCGATCTTCACCCGAACCTCCACCTGCTATGGTCGCCTTTTCTCGTGTTTCTCCTTGCTTGCCTTTCCTTGAGTTTCGGGATGATCATCTCATCGATGACGACCAAATACCGTGATCTCGTCTTTTTGATCACGTTCGGAATTCAATTGTGGATGTACGCCACTCCCATCATTTACCCCTTATCCCTGGTTTCGGAAAAATGGCGATGGGCCGTGGCCCTCAATCCGATCACTTCCATCGTGGAATGCTTTCGAGAAGGCTTTTTCGGTGAATCGGCGTTCGAGCTATCTTACCTGCTCTACACCTCCTGTTTTTCCTTTACGCTGCTATTGGTGGCGATCATCGTTTTCAATCGAACCGAGAAGAACTTTATGGATACCGTCTAGATGAGCACTTCGAGTGACACTGTCATCCAGATCCAAAATCTCTCGAAAATGTACCGACTCGGCCAGGTCGGCACGGGCACCTTGGCCCATGACCTGAACCGCTGGTGGTGCCGTCTTCGGGGAAAGGAAGATCCCTACCAGAAAATCGGCGAAACCAACGATCGCGAAGCAAGCGGAGATAGCGATTACGTCTGGGCACTGAAAGATATCGATCTCGAGGTCAAACGGGGCGATCGGATCGGCATCATCGGCCGCAACGGAGCGGGCAAGTCGACCCTGCTCAAAATTCTCAGCAAGGTCACCGGACCGACCAAGGGCGTTATCAACGTGAAAGGCCGCCTCGCCTCGCTTTTAGAAGTGGGAACCGGCATGCACCCCGAAATGACCGGCCGCGAGAACATCTATCTCAATGGGGCCATCCTGGGCATGACCCGCCGTGAAATCAGAAAAAAGCTTGATGCCATCGTCGATTTCGCAGGAGTCGCACGCTATATCGATACACCTGTTAAAAGATATAGTAGCGGCATGAAGGTCCGCCTTGGCTTCGCCGTCGCCGCGCATCTGGAACCCGATATCCTGGTCGTCGATGAGGTCCTCGCCGTCGGGGACGCGGAGTTTCAGAAAAAAGCCGTAGGCAAGATGCAGGAAGTCAGCGAGGGCGAAGGCCGTACCATTCTGTTCGTCAGCCACAACATGGCCTCAGTGGAAGCTCTGTGCAACCGTTGTTGCATCATCCAAAATGGCCTTCTCTCCTTTTTGGGTGGAACCTTTGAAGGAATAAACCGCTACATATCGGAATCCAAAAAAACCATGAATACGATTCCGTTGGCAAAACGAACTGATCGAGCAGGAAATGGAAAACTCAGATTCACTGATTTCCAAATCGAGGATGTCCAAGGTAAGCCTACCCAATTCGTAAGAACTGGTGACTCTTTCACCATACGTGTATCCTACAAAGCGGAGAGGGAACTTGAAAACATTAATCCCGGATTTCTTATCTCCACAATGGACAATTACACTTTAGTAATGGCATCAGCTAGAACTAAAGGTCAGATACTGACAAGAGCTCCTCAAGAGGGCAATTTCAGCTTTTTCATTGATTCGCTGCCTTTCAATCCAGGAGAATACTCCATAACACTTGTAGTGAAACAAGGCCATTCCTATCTAGATTTTGTTAGGGAAGCTGGCTCCATTACAGTCCAGGAAGGATATGCAAATCGCAATTGTGCTTTCAAGGGCATCACACCTAAAAAAACCCCAATCTCTCTTGAAGTTAAAATTGGTTGTGAACAAAGAAGAAATGTGTCAGCTGAAAGAATTTCAGCGTGATAGGCTTTTCTTCCTGCAGTAGAGTTATTCCTATTTTATTTACCATTCCCATTCATAATGTGGTAAGTATAAGTATATGGCAACCACAAGAGAACTATCATATATTTAGATACACTTACATATACTAATAATGAGTATTCTTTATGATAGCCTGACATTTCGTTATTCTTGAATATTGGGATTCGCATGCAAGATCGGGACTGGCCAACGTGACCTAACCATTGCATTCCACTCATAATAATTAGACCTGACAAGTAATCAAGCCTGACAAGGGGCTCGTTACAATATAGAATGGATGAGAAAAATAACAATATTCCGCCGTCTACTAGACATAACAAGGGCTATAAGATATCATCGGGAAGACGAAAATATCTCTGATGCACGGAAATGGTCCAATAACGAACTAATGAAATTTGCGCACCTTTTCGACGGAAAAGTTTTGAATATCAGTGCCGGAAACGACAAAGACAAAGAAGGTCGCAACTATCAAGAGTACTTTTCTTCATCAACGGAATATCACATTTCTAACTACAAACAATGCATGACTTCCTCTTCTCCAAGAGCGACCATCGAACACATTATCGATCTTGAAGAGGACTTACCTTCTCACTTGCAACGGGAGTATGACCTTGTGTTTTCACACACGGTATTGGAACATGTCTTTGACATACCTAAAGCCGTAAAGAACATATGCCTAGCATCAAAAGATTGTGCAATTAGCGTCGTTCCCTGGAGGCAGGCATATCACCATGAGTTCGGACTTTATGATGACTACTGGAGGCTATCACCAAAAGCGATGATCCGCCTCTTTGAAATATACTCATACAAAACCATATATTTGTCGTGGAATGAATCGATCGAGGGCAACTGTTATCTTTTTCATATTGCTTCGAGAAAACCAGAGAAATGGCCGTCGATTTCCTCAGAATATGACACATCTCTTAAGGAAGGTCCAGGCATTAAGCAACATCTCTTCTTTCAAAAAGTACGCAAAAGAAGACGGCGTCATGGATCAAAAAATACACTAATAGAATTATGTCCATCTCGGCAAAATCAGAGTTCTGGCGAAGCTGCTAAGAAATAAATCAAATGTCGCAGACGATCCTTCAAATTCTGTTATAATGTCAATAATTCTATTTGGGTCGTCCGTAACGCATTGATTCCAGAGCTATCGCCATACATGCAGTGATGAACCGAATTGGCGATAAACACATACCTACTAACCATACGCTGGTGCCCGATGACTCAATTTTCCACGCTATTAGCCTAGCCAAGAAACAATGAAGTGCTAGCTTCGCGACTTGTCCTACATTATGAACCTTACGATGGCCTACAGAAAATACTTATCCCTAAATGAGCCATGGGATAATAAGCTGCCATCGGTGGAATAGCCGCTTTCATGGCAATCCAACGAAGACACATTCAAAATGCTCCATTGTCACCGTATCTTCACGCAACCAAATTCATAGCTCACCTCTTCAATGATGACAATTCTCGTTCGGAGATGGCGGAAGCTAGAAGATCCAGAAAAGCACAACTCCCGCGACCTTATGCCAAGAAATAGATTCCAACACTTTATCAGTTTTCGTAGAGAATACATTGATACCTACCTGGAAAACGTTCCGTTTACCGGCAGGGTTATCGATATTGGAGGCAAAAAGGAATCGAAAAGAGGGAGATTTCGCCCACCTCGCCAAAGCATCCAATCTTGGGAATACTCAAATATCGACCCGACAACCAATCCAGATTTTTTATGTCCAGCTGAGAAAATGCCTATAGAGGACCACTGTTTTGATTGGGTGGTCTGTGCTGAGGTCCTTGAGCATTTGGCATATCCATATCGTGCGCTTGATGAAATGATACGTGTCCTGAAGCCGGGTGGAAGGCTCGTATTACTGGCGCCTTTTATATATAGCTTTCACGGAGACCCAGATGATTACCAACGTTGGACTAAGACAAAACTACTTATGGAGCTGGAGGAGAAAAGAGGATTGCTCATAGAGGATTTCCAATCCATGGGAGGAGTTTGGGCTGTTGTATGGGATCTCTTCTATAGCATTTCAAGTCCGGGAGGCCCGACCCCTTGGAAAAAACGAACTCGCAAATGGCTTAAAAGAAGTTTACCTATTGTATATCGGCTAGAAGCCAAACAAATAGGCAAAGAAAAAGCTACTACAGGCTATGGTGTTATCGCAAGAAGGAGAAAATAGTCTTGAATCATCATAGAGTTTGCTTAGAAATCCCCATTAATCGAGCTATCAGACATGAAACACACGGCTAAAGGTAGTTATCATTTCACAGTAAGATGCGATGCTATTCCAGAAAACTCCTCAAGACAATCAGCTACCTGAGTTTAAATGAATTCAAGACTCGAGGCTTCAGTCACTCTGCATCATCGCTTCTCTCTAGTGCCCAAAACTACCTCGTTAGCATTCCTTTGCACATCAATTTTAGTGTATTTTCTTGCATGCCTGCTAACTATTTCCAGAATACAATCTGATACATTTATTAGGATCCATATTGTGCAAAGTTGGTTTTTTCCGACAAAATTCGATCCCTCTAGTATTAAAGTATTTGTTCATGGATCCGATGGTATAGGCTGGAGCATTGATCAAGATCGACGACATATTTTGCACTGCCTAGAGCGGATTGGCTGCCAAGCATCTTCATCTTCACTTAAATCGCATATCATTCACAATACATGGTGGAACATGTTACTGAAATCATACAAAATGCGATGGATATCAAGAATCCACCCTTGCGTATTGGTAACTGCTAGTAATTTCATCGATCCAGATAATCCTCATTTTCACCTTCAAAAAGAACTCGATACAATTTCACGTCTCGCAACCGGCTGGATCGCTCCAAGCAGAAAACAACAAAGAATCCTGGAATCTCTCGGTCTTCGGAGTTATCTTTTACCCTTTATGGTTAGTGAAAAGACATTTTTCCCACCTCCCCCCTCTTTTCAGCGAATGGACCTCATTAAGAAGTACGGGATCCCTCAAGAAAAAGTTGAAAATCGCTTAGTGATCGGATCATTTCAACGAGACTCTCTGGGTTCAAATCTGAATGAACCAAAATGGCAAAAAGGGCCTGATATCCTGGCAGACATCCTTGAATATCAACCCAAAGATCGATTCCTTCTCCTTCTCGCAGGTCCAAGACGCCATTATTTAATGAATGAATGCGAATCGAGAGGTATTCCGTTTCACTATATAGGTAACCGCACTCAAGATGATGATTTAAATCAAAACAACCTTTGCCCACTACAGCAATAACAATCCCAATCGACAATGCACATATCAATAGGAAGCAATATTATTAACGGCCCTTGGGGGGGTGGCAATCAATTTGCCAATGTGTTAGCGACTCACCTTACTAACAACGGCCACAAGGTACACTTCGATTTGCGTTCGCCAGATCTGGATTTGATCCTACTAACTACCCCCTTCCGATGGATGAAGTCTTGTGCTTATACTGACAATGAAATACAAAAATATATTCGTCATGTGAACTCAAGAGCCATTGTCGTACACCGGATCAATGATTGCGATCAACGGATCAATGATTGCGATAAGAGTAGAAATACCATCAACAGAAATCGTCGCATTAAGAATGCCGGCTTGATTGTCGATGCGTGCATATTCGTATCGAAATGGCTGTCAGCGATTTACCGCTCCTATCCCTGCAACATCAAGCAAACGATATACAACGGTTCCGATCAGAATATTTTTTCCTGTCATGATAGGAACCACTGGAATCGCAAGGAACCGTTACGATTAGTTACCCATCACTGGAGCGCTTCGTGGAACAAAGGTTTTGATACATACAATAAGATTGATCGCCTTTTAGAAGACAAACGTTATCGGAATCGCATTCTCTTTACATATATTGGCAATCTCCCCAAAGGGTTTCACTTCAAGAATGCAAATCATTGCCCTCCCCTTTTTGGTAGTACGTTAGCGAGCAAACTGAAACAACATCATGTTTACGTGACAGGTTCTCGCTTTGAACCGGGGTCTAACCACCAGAATGAAGGAGCCTTATGCGGCCTTCCATTGCTTTACCTGAACAATGCGAGCATGCCTGAATACTGTGAAAATTATGGGGTTGCATTCGACGAGAATGATTTCGAAGAAAAGCTAGATGAAATCATCTTGAAATACGAAGACTATTTTCATAAAATGCCCCACTACCCTTGGACTGCCGATAGAATGTGCCAAGAATATTTACATTTATTTGAACGACTTCTGAGTAACAGGAAAGAGATATTAGCTGAAAGAGCTTCATCAAGGTATTGGAAATGGCGTTTCCAAAAAATGCGTGATTTTTCGTTTTCAAGAGAGATTCGAACACGTAAAAAAATGGTACTATCAATCACTAAAAGGGTTTATTCTAGATGGAAAACCAATGACTCAACTACTGAATGAAGACGTTTTTTTATGCCGCCTACAAGAAAGCTCCTTTTGTTTTTTGCAAAAGGTGATCACCTCAGATGGCTGCCTCCCGGCTTTACGTGGAGTGACCAGACTTGGAAAACGATTATCGCTAGGTTTTTCCTGCTTCGCCCTCCGCATTCTCTTCATGTTGCGTTTATGGGAAGAATTGCCCTACAATCAACAAGAGCGTTGGATTAGTCTCATCCAATCATTTCAGGCAGATCACTCAGACAAAAAAGCCTCATATGAAGAGAACGCTTTTATTGATCCTGCCTTGAAAGAATATCACAATTTTTCTCGTTCCAGATTCCCACTGATAGGTTGGTCAAAATATCATTGGTTGAAAAAACCAGCAAGAATGATGCGAGGTCATTCAAATACAAAATGTGAAGTAAAAAAAAAGGGTTGCAATATTTGGCAACGCATCCTTCATGCAGAAACTAAGCAAGCAATTACGGTGCTTCATGATGTCAGTAGAGATCCGAAGCTTCCTTACAAAGGGTTTCCTCATACGCCAGAATTGATGGAGCGGTATCTCAATGGCTTGGATTGGTCAAGACCATGGGCGGCCGGCGCTCATTTCGCAGTGCAATCGGTATTTGCCACAACTCAAGCAAGCCGTTTTATGGAACAGGCAGCAAGCGATCAATTAATCAAGGCGCTGTGTTCATATATTGAGAAAAGGATTGATAAACCTACTGGAGCATATTTCACCTGCCACTCCGAACCTTCCACTAGCCAATTAATTAATGGGTCCATGAAGGTTCTTACGGCATTAGATTGGCTGGGCGTGCCTCCCCATGCACCAGAAAACTTGATTGATACTGTCCTTTCCTCAAAACCTAGACAAGATGGTTGCCATATAGTCGACGCCATCTATGTTCTCCACCAATGCTTGCAAGAAACCAGTTACCGGAAAAAGGAATGTCAACTATATTGCAAATCCGTTCTATCGCTTATTCTTGAGCACTATATTGAAAAGGACAATGGCTTTTCCTATTTCCTAAACAAATCACAGACACATTACTACGGAGCTCCGATTACACATGGATATCATTCAACAGCTGATATTCATGGTACCACCCTATTTTCATGGGCAATTATTTTGATACAAAAGATCCTGGAGAAGAACAGGTTCCAATGGCGATTACCTAAACCATGATTTCGCAACAAGTCCGAAGAAAATGATCTCTAGAATAATCAACAAGGCAAAATCAGCCCTTTTACACATTCGCTACGCGCCACTTTTATATCTCCGGCCCCATTACAGCACATTGGGCTTATACTACGGTCGCGCACAGTGGGTGCTTTATCATGAGATGGTCTATTTAGAAAGAATATTATCTAAGCTCAAGATTCCTACTTGCAGCAATGTGCCATATCGATACCTTGAAAATCAGGTTGTTTTTTTGCCTTCTGCACATCACTTATGTCATGCCATCAGTATCTCTGAAAGACCAGGAAAAATCACTGGTGCATTTTTCCATGGAATTCCGAAAAAAGGTAATCCACAATTTGATGATCGGTTTAAAATCATTAAGAATAAACATCACCTTATAGATAGGGTGCAGATTACAAATCAGAGATTCAAAGATCTTTTCCATGAAGAGACAGGAATACCGGAGGAAAAAGTCCAATTGATTCCTATTGGAATCGACACCAGTTTATTTCAGCCATGTTCATTTGAGACGAAGAAAAGCCTAAGAAAGAAATACAACATCCCCCAAAATGCAGTTGTTATCGGATCCATGCAAAAAGATGGAGCTGGATGGCAAAAGGGAAATCTTCCGAAATGGGTCAAAGGCCCTGATATACTTCTAAAGACATTGACACATCTTAGAGAAAACGTGCCGGAGTTATTCGTCCTTCTTTCTGGTCCATCACGTGGGTATGTAAAAGCAGGGCTAGATGCAGCGAAAATACCGTATCGGAACGTACTCCTTTCGAATTACCATGAAATGCCGTCACTATATCATTGCCTTGATTTATGCCTCGTCACATCAAGAGATGAAGGAGGCCCCAAAGCAGTCATGGAGTCAATGGCATGTGGTGTTCCTATTGTTTCTACGAAAGTGGGAATGGCTCAGGAACTCATCGAACATCAAATAAATGGCTGGCTAGCGGATCTTGAAGATTTTGAGCATTTATCCTTTTGTTGTGTTGAGGCAATCGAAATGAGTCAACCGGAAAGAGTCCGAATCTTGAAAAAAGGAAGGGAGACAGCATTATCAATATCATACGATCAGCTACTTCCTAAATGGAATGCGTTCTTTGATGGGATCCTGTGCTATTGAAAATACATTAAGCATTTACCTTAGGCAGAACTGTTCTAACATATATTGCGAATTCTGATCACGGTAAATACTGTGAGCTACACCAAGTTATTCATTTGAAGCGAAAGAGATCATCAAGACGACATTAATATTTGCACAAAAACGTCTTAAGCCTGTCCCTCATCAACTCAGGGTAAGGTATGAACAGATATCTCTCTAACTTAGTCGCGTTCGCAAAATAGTGGCCCTCGGTTCATGCAGTGACGACCATGAGGCCGGGTTCTCGCTGTTCGCCGGGGATCCACTATATAGTACGACGCTCAGTAGAAAAAGGCTTATGATATTAAAATATACCACACAATACCGATATTGTGATCGTGAAACCAAAGCTGAATATGTAAGGAAAAAGTATCAACCTATATTGATAGGAAGAATCCTAGACGTAGGTGCTGACAAAAAGTATTTAAAAAAGCACTTAACAGAACAATCAGAATATATTGGAGTTGGGTTAGGCGGTACCCCAGATATTCAGCTCGACCTTGAGAAAAATAGTCTACCTTTCTCGGACTTATCCTATGATTGCGTCTTATGCTTAGATGTGCTGGAGCATTTGGAAAACATTCATGATGTCTTTGATGAGTTGTGTCGTGTTTCAAAAAAACATGTTTTAATCTCTCTGCCCAATCCCTATCGAGATTTTTATCGAATGCTAAGACATAAGCAATATTCAAAGGACCGCCCGATGAAATTCTACAATTTGCCAGTTGAACCCCCTGACGATCGGCATAAATGGTTCTACTCTCCTGAAGAGGCAGAGAGATTTATTGAATACCGATCCAATAAGAATGGCTTCAAAATACTCCAAATGGATTTCGAGGCCATTGCGACTGAGAAAGGAAATATAGCTACTCGATTTTTCATGCGGCTAATGATCTCAAAGCTGGTTCGACAAGGCTTCAAAATCAAGAATCTGTATGTTGGCACATTATGGGCGCTCCTCGAAAGAAAATGATTAAACACGAATTACATCTTGGTCTATTTCTCACCCGAGGCATGTCACTTCAAAAATGGTGGGATCTTGGGATGTTTCAACGAGAGATTGCCCTTTATCGTCATCTGCACAAAAAGGGAATTCGTACCACATTTCTTTCTTGGGGCCTTCAAAAATGCGAACAAGAGTTGATTCGCAATCAACTTGCTGGAGGACATGCATGCGGCAAATCATTTCCATGCACTCTCAAAACTCCAAAACTTCTTCAGCCATTGATGAATGGCATTTATGAATCATCTATTAAAAGAGTTCACAAGAAAGAACTGAAAGATGTTGCCGTCATTAAAACAAATCAAATTAGTAGCGCAAGCCTTGCTCTGCAGTGTGCGAGGCATTTCCGGAAGCCTTTCATTGCGAGATGTGGCTTTATGTGGTCATATTTCCTTTCACAAGAAAAGGGTCTCAGGTCACCCGAGACACGTCGCGCAATCCAAATCGAAAATGATGCATTTCTCCACGCATCACGAATTATTATAACAACAGATTCGATGAAGCAGATGATCGTGGATCGGCTTCCCATAAACGAGAGCAAGGTTCACGTCATTCCCAACTACGTAAACACAGAAAATTTTTTTCCTTGCAACATCCAAAAAACTAACCCACAACCCCATTTGATAACAGTGGGAAGGCACCATTTTCAGAAAAACCAGAAATCGCTGATTCATGCTGTCTCTGACCTTGATATCCAGTTGACTCTTATAGGCAAAGGTCCTATGGAAGACGAATTACGTGAAGAAGCAAAAAATGCACGGGGAAATATTCGATTTTTCGGTAGTCTTCCGAATGAAAGGCTTCCCGAATTATTGAATGAGGCCGACATTTTTATCCTGCCCTCATTATACGAGGGCCATCCCAAAACACTCTGTGAAGCGATGGCTTGCGGTCTTCCTTGTATTGCAACCGATGTTCCCGGCAATCGTGATGTGATTCAACACGGGAAAACAGGATGGCTCTGCGAATCCACTGAACCGGAATCTATTCGGAGTGCCATTGAAACTCTTCTTTCTGATGACAATCTCCGAAAAAAACTTGGTGATAATGCGAGAAAGTTTATAGAGGACCATTATTCCTTAGACATTGCATGCGAAAAGGAAATGGACGTTTATCAACAAGCTATCGAATCCTATCATACAACCTCATGAGAAAATTATTTTTCGCAATCATTCTATTTCCTTTTTCCTGCGTTTGCCATTTTGCGAATCAACGGCAAATCGCTTCTTTCATTGCTTATCTTTGTAGAAAGTATGCCAACCAACAGAATCCCAAAGAGGCACTATGTTTTCTATTTGAACTCGATGATCAGTTATATCGTATAACCAGTCGATGTGCTATTGATTATGAAGGAAACATCCATTCTAAACATCGACTTATGAAATACCATGATTACTTCTGTAAACGTATTGATCCCGAGCAAAAGGTGCTCGATGTTGGTTGTGGGCATGGGGCCCTTGCAAAATCGATCGCTGAGAAATCCAAAGCGTATGTTACCGCCATTGACATGCGCGAGGAAAATATCCAAAAAGCTCAAAGACTTCACAATCATCCTCATATCGAGTATCTCCATGGCAACGCTCCTTATGATCTTCCAAACAAGAAGTATGACGTCGTTGTACTATCAAATGTCCTGGAGCACATCGATGACCGTGTTGCATTTCTGCGCAATATCTCCGGTACTGCGGAATCGCAGAAATGGCTTATAAGAGTCCCGCTCTTCGAGAGGGACTGGAGAGTTCCTCTAAAAAAGGAATTAGGCTGTGAATGGCGTTTGGATACCACGCATTACACGGAGTACACCCTTGAATCATTTCAGGCGGAAATGCAAAAAGCGGATTTACGGATTGTGGACCTTGAGATCCGATGGAGCGAAATTTGGTGCGAACTGACCCCCGTATCACTGTCTTAATGTCGGTTTATAACGGCGAATCTCATCTATCGGAGGCGATCGAGAGCATTCTCCAACAGACCTTCACCGACTTCGAGTTTTTGATCATCGATGATGGCTCTAACGACAATACGTCCGAGATTCTCCTACGCTATTCCAAAAAAGACAAACGGATTCGCGTCGTTCGCAACGAGAACAACATCGGTCTGACGAGATCCCTCAACCGAGGAATCGATCTTGCAAAAGGTGAATATATCGCCCGCATGGATGCCGATGACTTTTCGCTCCCTACAAGATTCACGAGGCAGATCGCTTACATGGATGCTCATCCAAAGGTAGGTGTTGTTGGTAGCTATCTTGTTAAACATTTCAATGACAAGAGCGATATTGCGAAATATCCCTGCAATCATGATATGATTCACGCCGGTCTATTGACGGGACCCAAGATATTCCACCCAACTGCATTCATAAGAGCGGCGATACTCCGCCGACATCGCATTTATTACACCAACGAGTTTAAGTATGCTCAAGATTTCGATTTATGGGTAAAGATCGCCAAATATGCCGATTTGGCAAATATTCCTGAAGTGCTTTGCCATCAACGTATCCACGAGAATTCTATATCGAATAGCAATAGGCAAGAGCAGGACTATTTCGCAGCACGAATAAGGCAAACACAGTTAGAAGAGATATTAGGAACGACAATCTCTTCTACTGAATACCATTTTTTCGAAGAGATTATCCGAAAGACCAGAAAGCCAGATCGGGAATCGTTGGAAAAGTGCATCTATATTGTTAACGAAATCTTAAAAAACAATATGACGATGAAAATCTATGATAATAATTCTCTCAACACCGTCCTTCTCGGAACGGCTTATTCATATTATCGTACCAGTTCGTCAAAAATGAGATTTGGGTTTATCAAGTTGTTTTTTCATTTCAATGCTCAGTGGAAATGGAAGTTGCAAGTTCTCATGAATTATCTTCTTCGACTACTCAGCCGCACCATAGGTCATAAAAGTAGTTTCGTCCATATTTTTTCAGCATCACATCGGGGAGAAATCATTCACTTTTGATTGGATTCCTATGTCAAAACCAAAAATTGCGTTGATGACAAACCTCTTTCCGGAACATGAACTCGATACCAAAAGTCCTTGGGCTCTTTATGATCTAGTGAAGTATTGGCCACTTGAAGACCTGCAAATTTGGAGATTGTATCCTTCTGGAATTCGCTCGCTGCATTATCCTCATTTTAGTAAAACCCACATCGGCGATTTCGAGGTTTGTCACTCAAGCGCGTTTTACTTTCCGCGTTGGAATCATATTTGCACTTTCAAGGGAAAACACATATTCCAGCGAGAAAGCTTCGACGTGATTGTTTCACATTGCAGAGAGTCGCACATCATCGGGCATCAAATGTCGAAGATCATGGATATCCCGCATATCGTAGGTCTTCACATGTCTGATTCACAAGCACTTAGCAAACCTCAATCGACGAAGGCTAAAACTCTTCGACGAATATTTCAATCAGCGACCGCAGTGAGTTATCGATCCGAGGCGATCCGTAATAGGGTGATCTCCCGCGCTGAGATGCCGCAAGAGGAGATGATTGCTTATTCCGGGATACCATCGAGTCTAGTCGCCGACGAAGCACCGGTCATTCAAAAGCATCGCGATGGGAAAAATCACCTACTTTCCGCTGGCCGTTTGATTCCTCAAAAGTATTTTCTAGAAAACATACTAGCCCTTGCTGAATTAACTCGTTATCCCTTTCATTTTTTTTTAGCGGGAGATGGTGAGGAGCTTTCAAACATCGAAAAAGCTATTGAAAAACATCATCTGCAGGAGCGCGTCAAGGTGTCGGGATGGCTTAAGAAAGAGGAATTGCTGCTTCGAATGCAAGAGCGCGAAATATTCGTAATGATTTCTGCGCCCGAGACATTCGGGCTGGTCTACCTAGAAGCGATGGCGAGCGGGTGCTTGACGATTTGCAGCAAGGATTGGGGTGTGGACGGCATCATCCGCGATGGGGAAAACGGTTTCGTTTGTCGGGCCGGAGATGTCGAACAGCTGAAGGCGATTTTACAAAGAATATTCAACCTTCCTCCAGAAGAGAAGATCCGAATCGCCTTGAATGCCCGACGAACGGCTTTGGATCTCGATGAAGAAAAATGCAGCATGGATTATTACGAGTTCATTCGGCGAGCAGTCGCGCACCGATCGAGTCCCCTGCAGTCTCCTCATTGAAATGCCAGGAACTTTTTTCTCATTGTTTTTTCGATACTCAATATGACCAATATTTCCATTGCTATCTGCACATACAATCGGGCTGAATATATCGGGACACTATGCCTCGATTCTCTTCTCCAGCAGAATGCTCCGATGGAAGATTGCGAAATCATTGTAATTAATAACAATTCCACAGATGAAACGGTAGAGGTCGTCCACTCTTATGCCAACAAGTTCCCAAATCTACGATTAATGAACGAAGAGAAGCAAGGTTTGTCTCATGCGAGAAATCGAGCGGTCAAGGAATCCCAAACGAATTGGATCGCATTTCTAGACGATGACGCCATCGCCTCACCCGATTGGTTGACGAGTATTTTACAGTTTCAGAAAAAGAACCCCGATATCAAGATTTTTGGCGGCCCTTACTATCCTTACTTTTTAGAGAAGAAACCCTTTTGGCTTCCCCAGAAGCTCTGCAAAAACGCTTATGGTCCGGAGAGCTTTGAAATCGAGAATTCAATGCGTCGCATCTCCGGAGGAAATATGATACTTCACCGTGATGTTTTTGAGGATATCGGTTTTTTCAACCATACTCTGGGAATGAAGGGAGATCAGGCAGGTTGGGGAGAAGAAACAGAATGGTTCGAACGAGCCAAAGCCAAGGGATGGAAGATCAACTATGTTGGTTCCATTGAAATTCGCCATCTTGTACATCCAAGGAAATGCAATCTTTCCTGGCAAATACGAACACAAATCGAACGCGGCAGGTGCTTCCAACGTAGCCGTCCCAATGCAAAAGAAATCAAATTCCGGGACCTTGTGAGAAGTCTGCTCGGATTTCTCTACCGTTCCACACTTCTCTTCTTGGGCAAGTTACTGCGACGACGCCAAGAACCACTTTTTGAAAATATTTTTCTTCATCTTTTCTCATGGCTGAACGTGGTCGGCAGATATCAATATTGCGAGCAGCGCCGCAAACTAATGGAGATCCTTCCGAAATTCCGAGGGAGCTGAAGACAAGAGGCCCGGACCATGAAGGCCCTAGGGATCGCATCCCCTTATGCAACTTTTCGGCTCGAATCGGGCACGATGGGCAAGACTTTGGGAAGCCCTGCGGCTTCTTTCCCGCCAAACGGCCGATATTCCGGAATCTTTTTCTGGAGGTGGACGCGAAGCACTTCATTGGAAGTTTCGAGATCGTGGAGAAAAATCCGGATTATCCGTGATATGCGAAAAAAAACGAGCCTGATGAACAGAAGCAGACTGCGTTTCTCAGCGCCGTATTGGTTTGCTCGACGTTCCATCTTATCCATGTGTGAAATCAAGAGAGGAAAGGATCATGGCTCACAAGAAAATTCTCGCCCCTATCATGCTGGTTCTCTGCACCGCGGTTCCTTTTTCGATACTGGCCCAGGGACGGGCAGCACCGACTCCCGAGGAAAACCCCTCCTCCGACGACCTGCCGCCGAAAATTCACATCGGGACCTACGATAATCGAGCAATCGCCATCGCGTTCGCGCGGTCGAAGTATCATCAATTTCCCAAGAAGAAGATGAAGGAATACCAAGAGGCGAAGGAGGCCGGCGATACCGAGCGCGTCGAAGAACTCGAGCAATGGGGAAAGACACAGCAGCGGAAGCTGCATTTCCAGGGATTCGGCAGGTTCCCGGTGGATAATATTTTGAAACATATCGAAGATGAGCTCCCGGCGATCGCGCAAAAAGAGGGGCTCGATGCGATCGTCTTCGGGATGGATTATTCCGCCGATAACGTGGAAATCGTCGATGTCACCATGGAACTGGTCGAGCTTTTCGATCCTTCGGAAAAAACGCTCGGCATCATCGCGAGCCTCAGGAAGAAGGACCCGATCCCATTCGAAACGCTTGACAAACTCAAGGCCGATCACTGACCGATCCGACCAATGATCTCTCGCGATTCCATTGCGGTCGGAAAAACAGAAATGCAAGTCCTCCTTGAGATCAATGCGATTCTCCTCGATCGCTCTCGACGCACGTTCGGAAATCTTCGACAAACGCCTCGACGTCTCCCCAATCGGTGAAGACATGGTTTTTCGAGGTGTCGGTCTCCTTACCGGTATCGGCGGCGATCTTCTTCATGATCCATCGCTTCATGAATCCGTAGTCCCGGTATCGCAGTGCGCCCGGGAACGTCACGGCGCGATCCGGTTGCCATCGAACCTGTTCGAGAAGTTGGGTCACGTACTCTTCCGCTTGTTTCCTTTCGCTTTCGTCGCCGGCGGCGGAAAGACTCACCGAAAAAAGGCCACTCGGTTTCTCCGCCAGAGCGGCACGATGCTTCCGCAAAAACTCCATCAAACGTCCGGAATGCTTTCCCATGTGGACGGAACCGCCGATAAGGATGGCGTCGCTGGATAGGAAAAGGCCCTCTTCCCGAAATCGTTTCAAGGGAAAGGCGGCGACTTCCTCCCCATGCTTTTCGAGTTGTTTTTGGATGAACTGAGAGATCACCCGAGTCTGCCCTTCCCCGGTGTCGTAAATCAGAAGAAATCGCTTCATGGAAACCTCTGGAATCTCGTCGTGTCGAAAAGTAAGAGGAGAGAACCTTTTTATTTTCCCTGGCCGAGAGAGATCCCACAACCCCCCTCGACAGCCCCCTACCATAGGGAGGGGGCCCTCCTTCCATTTCCGCATCTCCTTTTTCAGTACACGCAGTACACAAAGTATTCAAGCGATTTCATAGGCCGAAAATTCCTCATGACCACCGAAAACTCCCCCTCGACATACCGCAAAGGAGCCTCATCGCCATTAGGATTGCTTATACCAAAAAAGCAGATTAGCCCGTCGATTAGCCCGGCTGAAGTCGTCGATCGCGCGATCCACCAACCCAAAGCCGCTTCTCTCGGCGGCCATTGCCGACTGGTTGACAAGAAATGCTTTGTGTGCTAAAAAAACGCCATCTATGATCCAATTGTATGGATGACTTCCGAACCTCGAGCTCGGGTGAAGAAACGCATGTTCACAAACAACGGGAAGCTGAGAATCGAGAATGAAGTACTGGCATCTCTCCGTAAGATCAGTCGATCAGTAGACCTTCATTCGAGATTTCTCTTGCAGCAGTACGGACTGACGTTGCCGCAATTGGCGACGCTTCGGGCGGTAGGAGGATTGCAACCTGTTACCATTTCAGAAGTTGCGAAGCACATTCACCTGAGCCCCGCGACAATCAACGGCATTTTCAATCGCTTGGAACAACGCAACCTGATTTCGCGTCATCGTAGCGGGAAGGACCGACGAGCAGTGATGGTTTCCCTGACCGAGTCCGGCACCGAAACGCTCCGTTCGGCACCATCGCTTTTACAGGAACAGTTCATCGATTCGCTTCATCGGTTAGAAGATTGGGAACGCACCCAAATCCTTTCCGTTCTCCAAAGGATTGCGAACATGATGGACGGAAAAGCAAACGAAAAAACTAAAAAATTCGAAAAATCCCCATCCGATCCACTGGGGTGAAGCCCGGTTCGAAGCTGCAATTTCAGTTCTTCTCACGGCGTTGGTATCGCCGAGCGCACGGACGGATCATCACGGAAGGAAAGCGATCCGCGGCGATTGCCCCTTTTCATCCATGCAAATGACGCTATTATTTCTATTATTTAATGACTTTATAACAGCCAGCGAAGATATGCTATGTTTTGGAAGCTGAAAGACAACTTCTCCATCCCCTCTAAAGAGCCAGAAATGTGAGAAACACGGCTCTTCGCAGGGGGGGGGAAGGAACGCCACGAAACTCATCCTTGAAACTTGCGCTCCCCTTTTCCGCTTTCAAACATACAAGAAAAATCAGTTTTCTGGAGAATGATCGATATGCTTTATTCCGCTACCGCCCGAAAGACCAGCTCCGAACGGATTCGCGTCAACAGCTTGATCGCCAAAGAGCATCTGCCTCTTGTCAAACGCTTCTGCGCGGCCTTAAAAGCGACCGATCAATCTTTTTTCCTGGCCGACCAGGTGGAACGTCAGGTCGAGGAATTCTTGGAAACCTGCGAGATGGAATCTTGCGAGGAGCTTAGTCGACGCTCCGCCAACGCATTGAAACGTCTGTTTCGCGGCTGTCAAGAGATCGTGCTCGATGCCGACTACACCTATGCCCTTTTGCGGCCGAAGGTCGGCATCAAAGCCTTCGCCCGCATCCATCCGGAATCCGAAGCGCTCGAATATGTGAACCGCCTCGATTACCTCCAGGTGAAAGACGCCTATGTCCAGGGACACGAAGAAGCTTCCTTGAAAGGGCTGGTGCTCGATTTTTCCCCCTTCTTTCACAAGTTCCCCAAGGTCCGCGAGGCCTCGGAAATGGGGGAGGGGATCTCCTTTTTGAATCGCCACCTTTCGGGACAGATGTATCAGAACCCCGAGGTCTTCAAGCGGGCTCTCTTGCAGTTTTTACAGGACATCGACCTGGACGGGTTGAACGTTTTCGTCAACGAACACCTCACCTCTCCGGATGTCTTTCTCGAAGAGCTCGACTCGGCCCGAAACATCCTCTCCGAACACCACCCTCAGGAAAACTACCAGGAAATCGCCCACGACCTTCGGGTCCACGGTTTCGAAGCCGGATGGGGAGGGACCGTTCGTGAGATCAACGAAAGTCTCTCGCGGCTCGCCCGGCTGCTCGAGTCGCCCGACCCGACCCGATTCGAACACTTCCTCGGCCGCCTGCCGCTGGTGCGGACCGTTTTGATGGTCTCACCCCACGGGTGGTTCGCCCAGGACGACGTGCTCGGTAAGCCGGATACCGGTGGCCAGGTCACCTACGTCCTCGACCAGGTCCGCGCGATCGAACGGGCGCTGCGCAATCAGTTCCAGCGTTCCGGCATCGACATCGAACCTAGGGTGGTGATCCTCACCCGTCTGATCCCGAACGCCGAAGGGACCTCCTGCAACTTGCCCACCGAGATGGTGCACGGGAGCAAGAACTCATGGATCGTGCGGGTTCCGTTCCGCGACAATTCCGGCGAGATCATCCCGGAATGGATCTCGCGTTTCAAAATCTGGCCTTACCTGGAAACGTTCGCCGAGGAGTCGAAGGCGGTGGTGGTCAACGAACTCCAGGGCCGCCCCGACTTGATCATCGGCCACTACAGCGACGGCAACCTTGTGGCCCACCGCCTGGCCGACGACTTGGAAACCACCCATTGCGCGGCGGTCCATGCGTTGGAAAAAACCAAGTACCTGCTCAGCGACATGTACTGGGCCGACATGGAACACGACTACCGGTTCTCGCTGCAGTTCACCGCCGACCTGATCGCCTACAATTCCTCCGATTTCATCATCTCCAGCTCCTACCGGGAAATCGCCGGAAGCGATACCGAAATGGGGATGTTCGAGTCGTATCAGACGTTTTCGATGCCGGGGCTTTACCGGGTCGTCTCCGGAATGGATCCTCAATTGGCGCGCCACAACATCGTGCCACCGGGAGCGAGCAACGAATATTTCTTCCCCCACACGGAGACCGAACGCCGCGTCGAGGCGTTGACCGATCAGATGATCACCCGATTCTTCCAGAAGAATCCCGGACACGACGCCGTCGGCACTCTGAACGACCCCGACAAACCCTCCATCTTCGCGATGGCCCGAATCGATAAGATCAAGAACCTTTCCGGCCTGGTGGAAATCTACGCCCAAAGTGCCGAGCTCAAGGAATCGGCGAACCTGTTCATCGTCTCCTCGTTGATCGATGCGGCGAAATCGGAGGACCAGGAAGAGATCGAAGAGATCCATCGGATCTACCACCTGATCGAGCAGCACGGGCTCGACGGCAAAATCCGTTGGTGCGCCGCCCGCTTGAACAAGGTGGAGACGGGCGAGATCTACCGGATCGTGGCCGACCGCAAGGGAGTGTTCGCCCAACCGGCCTTGATGGAGACCTTCGGCTTGACGGTCGTCGAGGCGATGGCCTGCGGCCTCCCCGTCGTCGTCACCTGCTTCGGCGGTCCGTCGGAGATCGTCGTGCCCGGCTCTTGCGGAGAAGTGGAAAATCCGAACCAGCACGGAGCGTTCGCCGGAGCGTTGCAGCGCATCCTCCGCCAGGAAGATGTGTGGGAAAAATACTCGATCAACGGCATCAAACGCTCCAACGAAAACTTCAGTTGGGTGACCCATGCCCAACGCATCCTGAAAATGACCAACGTCTATTCCTACTGGAATTATCTCGATGTGATGAATCGTTCGGCGTTGGATCAATACATCCATACGCTCTACCATACAGTCTACCGACCGAGAGCTCAGTCAATGTTGGAGGAGGAATTGTCGCATGTACATTCAGATGATTAGCATCCACGGCCTCATTCGAAGCAAGAATATCGAAATGGGGCGGGATGCGGACACCGGAGGTCAAATCCGCTATGTACTCGAACTCGCCAAACATTTAAGTTCCCTCGACGAAGTGGAAGGCGTCGATCTTTTCACGCGAAGAATCCGCGACAAGCGAGTCTCCCCCGACTACAGCAAACAGATCGAGGAGCTGGGTCCCAATTGCCGCATCGTGCGGTTGCCCTGCGGCGGCGGAAAATATATCCGCAAGGAAAAACTCTGGCCCTATCTCGATGATTACGTCGATGCCATGATCGCCTTCACCCGAAGCGAAGGCAGGACTCCCAGTGTCGTGCACGGCCATTACGCCGACGCCGGCTATGTCGCCAAGGAAGTGGCCTCGGTCTTCGACGCCCCCTTCGTCTTCACCGGCCATTCCCTCGGCAAACCGAAACTCGATTATCTCCTTCAGGAAGGCTGGACCGAAGAGGCCGCCAACCGGGAATACAACATCGATCTGCGTATTCGTCAGGAACAGACCGCCCTTTCGGTCGCCGACCTGGTGGTCACCAGCACCAGGCACGAACGCGATACTCAGTACATCAAGTATCATCGTGATGAAAATCTTCGCTTCGAAGTCATTCCTCCCGGAACCGATCTGGAAAGGTTCTTCCCCTACTATGAATATGAGATGCCGGGCGTCGAAGTGGAGCCGGTGTACAAACAGGCCCGCATCCACATGCTCTCCGAGCTGAACCGATTCCATTTCAATTCCGACAAACCCCTGATCCTCACGCTCTGCCGTCCCGACCGGCGCAAGAACATCGGCGCCTTGATCAAGGCATACGGTAAAAACAAGGAACTTCAGGCACTGGCCAATCTCGCCGTCTTTGCCGGGATCCGCGAAAACATCGAGACGATGAAAGAGAGCGAAAAGGAGGTCCTCACCGACATGCTGTTGATGATGGACCGTTACGATCTGTACGGAAAGCTGGCCATCCCCAAGCGACACGATTCCGAGCACGAGGTGCCGGAAATGTACCGCATCGCCGCCGAAAATCGGGGCATCTTCGTCAACAGCGCCTTCACCGAACTGTTCGGGTTGACCGCCATCGAGGCGTCCGCCACCGGACTGCCGTTTGTCGCCACGGTGAACGGGGGACCTCAGGACATCGTCGCCAACTGCGACAGCGGCATCCTGGTCGATGTCACCGACGAGGAGGAGTTCGGCCAAGCGATGCTCAAGCTCCTCACCGACGACAAGCTCTGGGAAAAATATTCCACCAACGGGATCAACCGCGTCCGCGAACACTATTCCTGGGAAACGCATTGCAAAAACTATCTCGCGGCTCTCAAAGAGGTCTGCAAGGAACCCCAGAAGACTCCTTCGGCGACCGGACGCAGCGCTCCCGGAAGACGGCTTGCCTCAGTCAATTCGATGCTCATCACCGACATCGACGCCACCCTGGTCGGCGAAGAGGAACCCCTGGCCAAACTCCGGGACTTGCTCAAAGACAACCGCAGCAATATGGGATTCGGCGTCGCTTCCGGCCGCTCCCTGCCCCTCGTTCGCGAAGTGCTCAAGGAAAACGGCATCGAGGAGATCGACGTCATCATCGCTTCGGTGGGAACCGAAATCTACTATGGCAAAGAGAATGTCCGCGACAAAGGTTGGGCCAGCCATCTCCGTTCGAAATGGCGCCCCGACCGCATCCACAAAGCGCTCAAAACCCTGAAATTCCTCACCTTGCAGGAAGAAGAGCACACCCAGGGCGAATTCAAAATCAGTTACTATCTCGACGACAGCGTCCCTTACAAGGAAGCGCTCCCGCAAATCCACGACGCCCTGGCCAAGGCCCGGGCAGCTTATAACCTCGTGTTCTCGCACGGCTCGTTCATCGATATCCTCCCCCACCGCGCCTCCAAGGGAAAGGCGATTCAATACCTCGCGGGAAAATGGAACATCCCGCTGGAGCGCATCGCCACCGCCGGCGATTCCGGAAACGATCGCGATATGCTCATCGGCCAAACGGCCGGGATCGTCGTCGCCAACCACACCCCGGAGCTTTCTTCGCTGAAGAAATCAAAGTCCCACCGCGTCTACTTCGCCAAAGCGGAATACGCCGGGGGGATCATCGAAGGATTGCAACATTACGAACTGCCGGGCGTCTCTCCCCCGAAATTCAAAGAGGACGAAAGAGAAGACGAAGAGATGGAGCAAGAGGACTCCTTGGCCACCAGCGAGTAGAGGCATTCAGGAAGGTAGACCGAGGCCGGCCGGGGGTGCCGATCCTGCGTTTCCAGGCGAAGAGGATCCGCCGTTCATCCTTCTTCGGAATCGAGTTCCATCAGTTGATCGAGCTGATCCGGACAGACGATCCATCCGCGGCATTGGGGGCTTCCGCAGCCGCAGCGAATCGCCTGTTCGGCCGGCCATTGGTAATCGATCGTCAATTCCTCCTCGGGGTGAATCGGCCGGATCGCCTGCACCCAAATCTCTCCAAGATCCTCCGGGCCTGAGCCTGTCCCCTGCGCTTCTTCCCCGGAGGCTTCCTCCTCGGAAAAATAATGCACCAATTCGCAGTTGGGTTCGCAGGAGTGGTTCAAATAGCAGAAGGGAGGCCCCGGTTCCAGGGAAGCTTCTTCTCCGAACTCAATACAGTAATCCGAACCGTAGCCGGTACCGAGAAGAATCTCACCGGTGACCCGGCCGATATCTTCCCCGTTCGGGAAAGCCCGCGTCGCCAAGAGCCCTCGCCCATGAGAGGTGGGAGCGATCTTGACCCCATCGAAGGTATTCTCTTCCTGGTGGAGAAGAGATGCATCTCGACGAGGCACGCGGTGATGCGGGGCATCCACTCGGGCAGCGTTTGTGTCGGATCCAGAAGACGGCGGTGCCGGAACAGCGGGTTCCGAGCCACCGAGATCGACCGATGACGCTTCCCGCGAAGGATGGGCAGAGTTGGGCATGAAGTCCTCTTCTACGATGGGAGTCGGCTTCCTGGAGAAAGAATCTGCGAACATCATACCGGAAAAATCGCCGTTGACAATGCCGAAACAAGCAGAATCGTTTCGGTTCCGTACCGATTCGTGTGATTCACTTCCCCGGCAAGGAACACGACTCACTGTCAGTGGAATGGCAATGTAAACACTACCGGTGTCTTGACGAACGCGATCGATTCTATTATACAATGCAGAGTTTACCGATTTCTCGCTTGTCCTCCAGGCCGTCCTTCGATCGACCGATCGGTTGAAGTCGGGAAGACGACCGGAAATCCCTTTGCAATACGTCGCATGAGATGTCCCCCAAAGGCGACGAACGGAAACCCGACTTCGCGGGGGAACCCTACGGGAATCGAGGGGACACTCTTGCGTGACCTTATATCTCTATCATCTGGAGGAGGAACATGACCCGACGCTGTTTATGTGCCGGAATTTTGTTCGCCGACGTGGCCTGTTCTCCCATTTCGCATCTTCCCGCCGAAGGGGAGTTGGTGGCGACCGACCGTATTCAGTTGAGCATGGGAGGCTGCGCGGCGAACGTGGCCGTCAGCCTTTCGCGACTGAATATTCCCGTGAGGCTTTCCGGCTGCATCGGCGATGACTCGTTCAGTTCCTTCCTTGCTTCGGAACTGGCCCACCACCGATTGGATCCCAATACGCTCCGGCGCATCGAACATTCCGGTCCGGGGACGACGATGATGGTCAACGTCGAAGGGCACGACCGACGTTTCATCAGCACCATCGGCGCCAACGCGCATTACGAGCTGAGCGACCTGCCGGAAACGATGCTCGAGGAAGTGGGGATTTTCTATCTCGGGGGCTTTTTGATGATGCCGAATCTGGAAAGCCGAGCGACAGTCGACTATCTGCGGCGGGTCCGAAGCCGGGGGATTCGAACCGTGCTCGATGTCGTCCTCTTCGGCGACCGACCGTACTGGGATGCCATCGCGCCTCTGTTGCCCGAGGTCGACTACTTCATGCCCAATCGGGATGAGGCGGAACTGATCACCGGTTTGGACGATCCCCTCGAACAGGCGAAACGGTTTCTGGAAGCGGGCGCGGGCGCCGTGATCCTCACCTGCGGCGAAGAGGGAACCTACTACGTGACCGAACAGATGCGGCTGCATGCCGGGTGTTATTCGATCGATTTCGTCAGCGGCGCCGGCTCCGGCGATGCGTTCGCCGCGGGGTTCATCTCCGGCCTGCTCGAAGAAGCTTCCCCGGAAGACTGTTTGAAGTGGGGGAGTGCCCTGGGAGCCAGCAGCGTCCGAGGCATCGGAACCACCGAAAGCGTTTTCACTCGCAACGAAGCCGACGCTTTCATCCAAAAGCAGACCTTGCCCATCGTCGCGCTCGACTGAGAACAACCCATATTATTCACGGTCAAGATCACCCATTACTCCCATTCTAAAGAGGTTTCCATGAAAATTGGCGTTATGTGCAGTGGCGGAGACGCGCCCGGAATGAATCCTTGTTTGCGAGGCATCGTTCGGGCCGCGGTTTCCAGCCGAAACGAGGTTGTCGGATTCATGCACGGCTGGCAAGGCATTGTTCACGAAAAAATTTACACCTCCCCGTGGGGCGAGGAAGCGATGTCCCTCCGCTCGGTTTCAGGGCTTTCCATGCAAGGCGGCACCATCCTCCACAGCAGTCGTTGTCCCGAATTCCGCGAACCCGAGGGGATGAAAAAAGCGGCGGAAAATCTCCGGAAGCACCGAATCGATGCCCTGTTGACCATCGGCGGCAACGGAACCCTGCGGGGAGCCCTCGAGTTCAGCGATTACTGGGACGGCCAGATCATCGGGCTGCCCGGCACGATCGACAACGACCTGCTCGGCACCGATTACACCATCGGCTTCTCCACCGCCGTGCAAACCGCGGTCGAAGCGGTCGACAAACTGCGTGACACCGCCGGGAGCCACGACCGCATGTTCCTGGTCGAAGTGATGGGACGCCACAGCGGCTACATCGCCTTATTCACCGCCATCGCCGCCGGAGCGGAATATGCCCTCGTTCCCGAACAACCGACGGAAATCCCCGCGATCGTCGACTACCTTCATCAATTGAAACATCGGGGAAAGACATCGTTGATCATGGTGGTCGCCGAAGGAGACGACCAGGGAGGGGCGGAAAAAATCAACGAGGCTCTCCAAAAGGCCGGTTGCCCCTTCTCCACTCGGGTCGTCGTACTGGGGCATCTCCAGCGCGGTGGGCGACCGGTTCCGGCCGATCGAATTCTCGCCTCGGAGTTGGGCCATTTCTCGGTGAAATCGCTCTTGGAGGGAGAAACGAAAAAAGTGGCCGGGAAAATCGCCGATCGACTCGTGCTGACTCCCATCGAAGAGTCGTTCTCCGGTCACAAGACGGTCCCGCAGGAAATGATCGACCTGCTGGACGTCATGGCTTCCTAATTTACCCAAAACACATAGCTTCCCAAAAGCCTCCCGGTTCACATAGAATCGCGGAGGCTTTTTTACAAACAACGCATAACATGCATATCCCCAAAACGCCACCGACTTCTTCACCGAAAAATCTTATCTGAAGCACAAAAGCCGATTATTCGCGCAATTACGAAAAGATGACTAAACCCACACAAGCCGACCCACCGATAACGGACAATGGAATAAGCCACTTGCTGGGGATCTCAATTCCCTCTTTTATACTTTATCGAAAAGATAAAACTCATCACAGGGCAAGAATTCGTCGTCGCGGAAAAGCCTTTTTCGGCGGCTCCTTTTCCTCGAGACGAACGATTTTTTTTCAGAGAGAATAGAATGATGCCACGGAAGCTGACCCCCATTCTGTTGTTGGTAACGATCACCCTGGTCCCGCATGGAATCGTGCTCGGACAATCCGCTCAGAGCGCAGGCGGCGCCAAACCCAGGCTGAATCTCTTTCCTTCATTCAATCAGAACCCGCCCCAGCCTCAACAACACTCGCAACACCAACAAGCGGCGACACCGCAATATCAGCATCCGCAGCAGCCACAGCATCAACAACATCAACATCAGCACGCGCCGAGGCAGCAGCATTCCCAAACTCCTTCACTCTGGGGAACGCTCCAGCGGAGTCTGAAGTCGATCCAACTTCCCGGCAACGGAGGCCGACAGCAACAGCATCACGGAGTTTTTCAACCGGGACAAACGCCGACGCGTCACGCCCCGAGTCCTTCAAGGCATCCTTCCTATTCCGCCTCATCCGGTTCTTCGGGAAAACGCCTCACCCCGCCGCAACCGCGTGCGCCGTCGAGCCGAACCGGACGTTCCGATCGTTCGCAGACCATCTCCCAATTGGAAGGAAACGCCGATCTGCCCCGGGCTGCGAGAAATACATCGACGAAAAGTGAGAGCGACGAAGAAACCTCCCGAGAGCGCTCCCGTTCCGGCGATGAGGATCCTTCCACCAGCCGCCTCTATGAACGACTGAAATCGATGCGTCAATCGGTCTTCAGCCATCCCGACGACGGCAACGACAAGGAGGACCTGTTCGCCGACATGCCTCCCATGGAGCCCGAGAAAAAATCGCCCACCTTGGCGGAGAAAACCAAGCCGAGCGCCGAGGAAACAGAGCCCGACCGAACTCCTTCCTCCATTCTCGCGAGCGAATCGGACCAAAGCTCGAAACGGGCGGCCTCCCCTGCTGAGGAAACGGCTCCCACCGAGGCGACCCCACCACAAACGGTATCACGCGAACCGGAGCCCCCCGCTCCCGGGAATATTGCGGAAAAACAAACCGACGCTCAATCGATCGAGACGACCCCACAAACGCTGACGACCCAACAGCAACAAGCACCGAAACAGCTTTCCACCGAACCGCAAACGGTGAAAACTTCTCGCCCATCGAGCGAACCGACGCACCTCCCCGATTCCCGGGAAATCAACGGCCCGTCGTTGGCCAAAGACAATGCTTCTTCCGAGCCGACGTCGAAAAATTCTCCCCGGAAAGCCCATCCCCTGCGAAATGAAGGCCGGCCCGAAAAAGTCGCCGACACCCGATCGCGTGACACGCGCGAACTGCTGGTCACCCGGGAAAGTCCCATCTTGCGGGTCGCCACCATGGGTCCGCGACAAATCATCATCGGCCACGAATCGGCCTATCAGGTGAAAGTTCAGAACGACAGTCCCGTCGCCGCCGAAGATGTCACTTTGCGGATCGATCTCCCGGTCTGGACCGACATCCAAGGGGCCGAAGTGAGCATCGGGGCCACCAACGTGACCCCCGCCGATCAATCGAACCATACATTTTTTTGGAAAATCGGCCGACTCCAAGGCAAGGAGGAAGAGCTGCTCGTTTTGCACCTCATTCCGCGACAGAGCAAGCCGTTCGATTTGAAAGTAGAATGGGATTTCCGGCAATCGACGTCGCAAGCGATGATCGAGGTGCAGGAACCGAAGATCGAGATGTTCCTTGAAGGTCCCGATGAAGTGCTTTGGGGCCAGGAGGAAGTCTATCGCCTGCATGTAAAGAATTCGGGTACCGGCATGGCCGAATCGGTGGAACTCGCGCTCGCGCCGATCGGCAGCGACGACAAACTCGCCGCCACTCATACCCTCGAAGCGCTCGGCGCCGGCGATGAAAAAGTACTCGAAGTCGCCGTGACGCCCAGGGAATCGGGGTTCCTGGTCATCAACGTCCAGGCGAAAGCTCCTCACGGATTAGAGTCGAAAACCACCAAGAAAGTGATGGTACGCCGTCCGGAACTGGTCGTTTCGGTCGATGCACCGCCGATCGAATTTGTGGGAAGTCAGCTTACCTATCAGATTCATGTCCGCAATGTGGGCAACGCCCCGGCCACCAACGTCGAAATCGTCGCCGGCATTCCACTCATCGCCAAATACATCGCCAACAGCGACAACGGGCGCATTTTACCCACCAAGAATCAAATCATCTGGCAGAAGAACACCCTGGAACCGTCGAGTGAAAAGACGTTCACATTGACCTGTGAGCTCAAACGCGAAGGCAGCTCCGCATTGGAAGTGACCAGCACGGCCGATTGCGGTCTCCGCGCCACCGCCCAGGCGGAAGTCAGCGTCCAGGCGATCGCCGACCTCTCCCTCGACGTGACCGATCCTTCCGGTGCCGTGGCGGTGGGGAAAGATGCCGAATACCTGCTCACCGTCACCAACCGAGGAACCAAGGGGGCGGAAGATATCGAGATCGTCGCGTTTTTCTCCCGAGGGATCGAGCCGGTCCATGCCGAAGGCGGCATGTGCAACATCACCGACGGACAGGTCGTCTTCGAAAAAATTCCGGTCCTCTCGGCGGGGCAAACGATCACCTACAAGATCCGTGCCAGGGCCGATCAGCCGGGCAACCACAAATTCCGGGCCGAGCTGATCTGCACGACTCTGGATACCCATCTGATGGGTGAAGAAACGACCCACTTCTACGCCGCCACGCCGAGCACCAAGCCCCCGGCCAAGATCGCCTCCCGTCAAAACGGCGACTCGGAAAAGACCGAAAAAGAGCAGCCTCAAGGCGGAACGAATCAAAACTTGGGCGGGCAAGAACCGTCGCAAACGCCCTCACCGAATCAGCCTCCGCCTCGAACGCTGCCCTCGCAGTCCTCTTCGGGCGAGCCGGCCTCCACGCTCCCTTCCCGGAATCCGCAGCCACTGGAGTCCGGAACTTCATCCGGCGGGGCGGCAAACTCACCGAATCGTTCCAACCGGAGCGCAATTCAGCCGGATCGCCCGGTTCCCTTCCAAACCCTGGGGGCGCCGCCGAGCCATCAGTAAGAATCACTCAGCCCCGTCAAGTAGAACGGCAAGAGGATTGGACGGATGATCCGAACGGGCCGATCGTTTTCGATCGGCCTTTTTGACGCCGAAAGGGGCATTCCCGATCGCCGCCGAATCAAACGCGGCTTCCCAGGCTACCGAACCAAATTCCAATCAGGGCCGCTACGACCACCGACACACTGTAGATCAAGGTATCGGCTCCGAAATAGTTGATCACTTCGGCAATCGAAGCCACCGCGATGAGCATTCCCGCCGTCGCGATGGCTCCGAGCAGACGCGAAATCCGCCGAAGTATCCTCTTCAGTTCCGGATCCGCCGACTGCGAAGCCGCTTCCTTCACCTCAGTGGTCGTTTCATGGGTAGATTCCTGTTCGCTCATCTCGTGGCCTCCTTCGTCTCGCCTTTGAAAACTCGCACGGCCGGTTCTTCGATCGCTTCTCCTTCTCCCGGCCGGAGCGGACGGATCGTCACATTGCGATACGCGACTGGACCGTGATCGCCCTGGAGCATCAAAGGACCGAACGGCTTTTCGTCGCGAAAGGCGGCCGCCCGCGTAGGACCGGTCACCTCGACATGATCGTGCACCAAGACGCCGTTATGCAAAACACGCAGAAATTCGGCGTTCTCGATCTTTTCGCCCTCCGCATTGAAACGCGGGGCGCGGAACCAAATGTCGAAAATCTGCCACTCGCCCGGCGGGAGCGCCGCATTCTCACGAGGGGGATATCCTTCGAACCCCATGCCTTTGCCTTCCGGGGTGGTCCGCCAGCGCTGGTAGATCCCCCCCGCATCGCTGTAATGAGGATCCTCCACGCCCCAACTGTCGAGAATCTGGATCTCGTAGCGTCCTTGCAAGTACACGCCCGAGTTGGAATTCTCAGGAACCATCCACTCGACATGCAGGTAGACGTCGCCGTGTTCGAGCTTCGAAAAAAGATTGACCGTTCTTCCTGTCTTTCCGTTCACCGCGACACCGTCTCCCGGCGTGGTTCGAAAACGTTTCGGGTCTTCCGGCGAAAGGAAAACGTTGCCCACGATCTCCCACTCGCCCGAATCTTGACGCCAATGCGAAAGATCGTCGCCGATCAGCGAGATCACCTCAGCGGGATCCTCCAGCTTCAAGGACTCTTCCGAGGGGGGCTGCCCCACCGAGACACCTTCAAAAAGCAAGAGCATCAAAACACTACTCGATAAGCACCACACGGCCTTTTTCTCCGCATCGGAAAATGCACGCATCTCCTATCTCCTGTATTCTTTCAGTCTTTCGAGGCTCATGTTCTCCTTCCTCCCCCATTCACCCGGAATGGGATTCCTCAACCACTCGACATACGCGGTCGGGGGGTTCCTGAACCATCCGACTCATTGCTTCCGGATTCGTGCCGCCCGCATCAAGTGCCTCACAATATAACACAGCCGGTGGAAGTTTTCCATCCACGGAGGTTCGCCGGGAAGAAACGTCAAAGTAGAAAATCAATATTCCCTCTCGAAAAGGTTTTTCCTATACTCCAACCTCACCGACAAGTCGTTTTCCAAACCATGCCAACGGTCAACCCCTTGGCGGAAGTTCCTTTTATTTCAGAAACATCCGGTTTCCATGCTCCAGCGATACCCGAGCGACACCAACGACTTCCTCCCGTTTCCGAAACGCTACGGCGTACTCCGCCGAAGAATCTCGAGCCGCTTTTTCACGATTTTTTTGGGATCGGCTTTCTTGGCTGTGGGAATACTCTCCGGCTGCGGGACGACGAAATACACCGACACTTCACGGACAGCCACCGAACAGTTGCTCTTGAGCAACGCGATGGACCAAGCCGTCAATCAGCTCGATCTCCGGGCTCTGGCGAACAAGAAGGTCTACGTGAACGACGACCCGATCGCCAAGGCGACCGACTCTGATTACCTTGTCAGCCTGATCCGACAACACACCGCCGCCAGCGGGGGGCTGATTTGCGACAAGGAAGAAGACGCCGACTACATCCTCGAAATCCGCTCCGGAGCGATCGGCACCGATCACCATGATCTCCTCTACGGGATCCCCGCCGTCCAGGTCCCCGCTCCCCTGGCCATGATGGGGACCGGCGGATCCATCCCCCAGATTCCCGAAATTCCACTCATCAAAAAGACGAAGCAGACCGGAGTCGTGAAGGTCTCGTTATTTGCCTACAATCGACACACCGGAAGCCCCATCTGGCAATCGGGGAACATCCCTTCGGAAAGCAAGGCGAAATCGCTTTGGGTCTTCGGAGCCGGCCCCTTCCAAAAAGGAAACATATACGAAGGGACCAGTTTCGCCGGTCAGAAGATCCTCCCCGATATCGAATTGGTCGATCTCCGCAAAGGGAAACAATCCAAGAGGCAGCTCGATTTGACCAGCGAAGCATATTTCATCGAGCCGAAATCGCTGAAGGAATCCACGCAGATCGCTTCGCCGGAGACACCGGAAAAAGTATCGAAGAAAGAAAGCAATCCTCCGGCGAAAAACGCCGTAGCCCAAAAGCCGCCGGGCAATTCTTCTCCCCCGAAAGAAGAGGCCCGCATCGTTTCGGTCCCGAAGATATCTCAAGAAACCTCACCGCCGGCCGCTCCGCAAGAGCCGGCTCCCTCGCTGGAACACCCTGAAATCGCCGCCGAAATCGACGACGATGCCCGGCGTCGCCTTCCCGTTCCCAGCCAATACGGACCTCCCCCGGCCCTGCCATCCGATCACCCGCTCTCCCGGTCGCAAAATCCCGCCTATTCCAGCACACCGCCTCCCTGGCAACAACCATCCCCTGGTGGATCATTCCAGCCGAATGCCCCATCCTACACACCGGGGAGCACACAGTACGCACGGTAATCTTCACGAGTTCACACTCGGCGGAAAAATCGAAACGCTTCAAGAGAGACAAGGGCGGAAAGCCGTTTCGTCAACAGTCCGTCACGGCGAAGTCGGCTTGACGGTCTTTTCTTCGAGAGAGAAAAGCTCCAGAGGCTGATCATCGCGGGGATCGGCGATGCCGAGAGCGTATTTGCCCGCCAGAAGATCGTCGACCACATTCCCGACGACCTCTTTCCGCCACCCTTGATCGAGCTTCGGCCGATGCTTCGCCGGAAGATACCCCAGCCGGCTGGCGGCCAGCTCCCGAATATCGGTGGTCGTCCCGACCAGGCCGGAGGAAAGCGACTGATTCCGGCAGATGCAGCCCAAAGCGGAAAAGAGAAATTGACCCAACAGCGGGAACTGGGGATAAGTCGCGGCGGTCGCCTGCTTGGGAAGTTTCTCCTCGGAAAGATCGAGCCCCTTCTGGATCGCTTCGGAGATCGCCTCCAGATGCTTCTTCAAATCGGAACGGTGCAGCCCGCGGACGGCACGAATCCGTTTGGGATCGGCCGTTCGGCGCCGAGCCATTTCGACGATCAAGTCATTACGCAACACCCGCGAGGGCGGACAA
This sequence comes from uncultured Planctomycetaceae bacterium, assembly GCA_964632505.1. GTDB lineage: Bacteria > Planctomycetota > Planctomycetia > Pirellulales > Thermoguttaceae > CAZWCE01. The sequence continues at coordinate 54,908 of CAZWCE010000015.1, forward strand.
TTCCGTTCCTGGGCGATTCGATCGCGCCACAGCCACAGTTCCCGCACGATCGCCAACTCTCGTCGTCGCATGGAGCCGATCCCGGAGGTCGACCGCCACCGGGCGACCACCAGATCGTTTTTCAGGCGAGCGCGAAGCGTGGCGAACTCTTCCTCGTACCACCCCATTCGCCCGGCTGAGAGGAGCATCTGCTGGAGGGTGGCCGCCATCTGATGCAGATAGCGCACGTCGTTGATCGCGTACTCGATTTGCCGTTGGCTCAGTGGACGCCGCCGCCAGTCGGTTCGCGTCTCTCCCTTGGGAAGATCGATCCCCACCAGACGACTGACAAGGGTACGAAAGCCGGCCGGATACTCGATGCCCACAAACCCCGCGGCGAGTTGTACATCGAAAACCCGCTCGGGAATCTTCCCCACTCCCAAATAGCAAAATTCCATTTCGCTCCGCCCGGCATGGACGATCACTTCGCGATCTTTTCCGACCAGAAGCTCCCAGAACGGGGTGAGATCCTCCACGGCCAATGCGTCGATCATCGCCATTTCTCGGCCCGTGGCCACCTGGATCAGGCAAAGTTGCGGCCGGTAGCGTCCCTCGGAAATGAATTCAGTATCAAAGGCGATTCGATCTTCGGGATCAACGCGGGCCACGAATGCCGCCAGTTGTTCGCGACTGTCGATCATTGCATAAGACACGGACCAACCTCACTCTCCGAAACGGGACTCATCGACCTCGCCTCCGCGAGGCTCTTTCCTTTGTTCCCCAGGAGGGAAACCTTCATCGTACTCGGAACCCGCTGATGCGGAAAGGGTGCCTCTGGCGATTCTCAGAGGAAAAAGGCATGGCGATGACCGGAATCGGCATCATCATGTGGAAGCGATCTTCGATCCAACGGAATTTACCAGGAAACCAGACCAGAAAGACCTCCAGTCACAAAGCATCCCCCCTGCGATAGAGAAACGCTCACCTGGATGGATACGCAAAAGGTGTCGTGAAAAAGCGCAAGAGAGAATCAGCAGAAACATAACCACACAACCTTTGCATAAAGACACCCCCACTGGAGACCACCCTTTTTGCGCATACGATTTATTTTTAACTGTTTTTTGTCTTTTTTCCTGATTTCCCCCACTAATAACCTAGAATCACCCCCCACCTCTTGACAGCATGCATTTTTTCACTAAAACATAATGCTGATGTTTCTTATGAATCGAAATACTCGATTCCGGAGAACATCACGGCAAACAGCCGCTGCAACGAACGGCGTCTCCTTCATCCGGAGACATCCCCGGCATTTTCACGCCGGCGGCCTGTTTATTTCCCTCTCGTGTGAGAAGCCCCTCGTCGTGAATCAATGAAGGGGCCCAGAAAACGCCGAGAGGTTACCGTCCGCCTGGAAGCACGAACCAGGCTCCTAACTCCATAACATAATTAAAGTTATGACAAGGAGGTTTCATCGTGCCCAAATCGATTCTCGAAGCCATCAAATCCGGAGAATGGGATTACGAGCCCAACAGCGTCGCCGGAGAGCATTTCGACCATACCGAAGCGATGCCCGGTTCTAAAGCCAAAGTCAGCGTCATGGCCGATCGTATTCGAAAGGGTCATCCACTCTGGCACCCGAAAGATCGTGAAGAACTCAAAGAAATGCCCGCCCATATCGTGGAATACGACGGGCGAAAGAAACCCCGCTGAGAAGGATGGTTTTCGCGACGGCCCATGGCGGCAACCATGGCCACGAATGGAATCGCCTCACGAGAAAGACCGAAAACCATTCTCCAGGAGAAGATAATGCGCGAGGCTTGCCTCCGAATGGTCGGGGGCGAGCCTTTTTTTCGACCATCCCGGTGAGTCGTTACCGGTCGTTTCTTTCTTCCTTCGGGTCCCCTCCCAACGGCAATCCCAATCCCTTGAGCGCTTTGGTGGCTCTTCTCCAAACCAAGCGGGCCTGGAGCTGATCCTTAAACCGTCGGACTTTCTCGTACTCTTCCGGGGAAACCTCCTGCCGGATCCTTTCCATCACTTGGTTCAGATCGCCGAGCATCTCCACCACGGAAGGGGCCTCTTTGCCGACCTCCTCGAGGTATTCGAAATAGAAGGTCTCCCACCAATCCATTTCTTCGGCGGCCTGGTCCAAAAGATGCGTTTTTTCGATTTCACCAGCCGAATGATACTCTTTCGCCCGCTCGCGGAACCAGAGACGGACCATCAGGCGTGCATTCTGGTCGGCCATCCCCTCTTCTTTGCCGAAGTCTTCGGAATACTTCTTCTCCAGCTCGGAGAGATTCACCTCGGGTTTCATGCCGGAATCGGGCCCCAGAAGAGTCGTGAACCGTTCCAGTAACTCGCGATGCACCTCGGGCGATTGTTGGTGGAAATCTCGAAAGACCAACCACTGACGCAATAAACCGAGGTCGGCCGTTTCGGGATGCATCGGCCCGAAGACCGGAATCGCCCAGACCGCAAGAACGATGCCCAGAACCAACAGCGACGAAAGCGGCAGCAGGATGAGGAGGCGAAAAATCCATTTTCGCTGCCGGGAAGGTCGTTTCGGCCCGGACTCGGAAGTCGATTCGGCGGAAATCTCCCCATGTCGGGTTGAAGAAACGATTTCAGAGCGAGATGTCGTCATAAGAAGGCGAGTACCGTTAAAGGGGCGATCCAATTTTGTCATGATTCGCAAAGCTTCACGAGAATGGGCCGGATCCGCATCCTCTTTCATTCATGCGCACGAACATGGAAAATGGTTCGGAATAATTTCCACAGAAAGTGAACCTTTACAAACTCGAACATTCAATATATACAATAAAGACGGTGTTTTGAAAAGGATAGCCGAAGCTCCATTTTCCGAGGATGTCATGCCGAAAAACACAAAAAGACAACGATTCTTCCCGTGTATTTTCTACTCCCTTTTTCTATCGGCCCTGATATTCTCGGCAGAATGCGGCCTTCGGGTGTGTGCGGGTCAAACGACCATCGACACGCAGCCCCCGAATCATTCAAACCGTTTTTCCAATCCGAACGCGTCATCTCCTTCTTCGGTGCCGGGAATCACCTCCAGCGCGACGCCGCAGAATCCGCAAAGTCCTTCAACGAGGACCATCCCACGGAATCCGACTGATTCCGCCGCACCCCCGCCCCGTTCCACCGCGGAAATTCCCGCCGCCAATTCCGGCTCGACTTCTCCGCCGGATTCTTCTGCCGTCAGAGGTCTCTTGGACAATCAGAATTCGGCCACCATTTCTCCTCACCGCCAAACGCAACCTCTTCGCGAGGGAAATGCCACCCCCCATCAACCCGGCTCTTCCCCGACTTCCCCGTCCGCATTGGACTCGACACGTTCAACGCCTCTCTCGCCGGCCGAATCAAATCTGCTCAACAACCGGCCCAATAATGAAGGAATGCTCCGATCGTCCGCCGAACGGGAGAATCCCTTCGATACGCTGATTCCCTCTCCAGAAGCATACGCCGCGGGAAGTGAACTTGCCAAAGCCTTTCCCCTCACCTTGCGTGATTTGCTCAACGAGAGCTTTCAATCCACCGATCGTAGACGGCGCATCCATGCCTATTGGGATCTCGTCGAGGCGATGGCGGTCGAGCAACTCCTGAGCGAGCAATATCAACATTTTTCTTCTCTGCATTCCCAGGTCAACCAGGGAATCACCTCCGGTTCCTCGACGGCGGTTCGGCATCTTCGCGTACGAACGAGCCGGCTTTCCGCCAAGCTACAGGAAGCAAAGCTCGCAACCCGACGTGCACAATTCGAGGTGAACGCAATCCTGGCAAACAGCAGCTCCATCACGGAAGGCTCCTTGCCCGTGCCGGTGGATGCCCCTCATATTGGAAGCTACTCGACCAACAGCGACTCGATCGCCAACGGTCGGGGACTGACCTCGGAAGCCAAAATGGCCGATCAAACACTTCCCATGCAACTGGAAGCGATTCGAATGCACATGCAGGCGGTCGAAACGGCTTCCCAGTCTCCCGAGGGACCTACCGGCGTGAATTCGCTCGGTCTCGAAGATCAGTGCAAGGCGATCGCGACCCAAACCGAAACGAAAATCGACTGGGTACGTTCGGTGATCAATTACAATAAGACGATCGGTAACTACGTCACCGAAGTGGTCGGCCCGGGAGTCACCGGAACCCGGTTCATCGCAACCCTCATTCCCCTTCCCGAATCGAGCCCCACGCCGGCGAGGTCCGATTCAACGAAAACCCCGATCGATACTCGTCCTCTCGAAACGTCGTCTCATTCCATCACGACGCAAACGCCCCCCTACCGGGAAATCGAACGTCGCGAAACGATCAATCGCACTGCTGAATCTCCTCTCTCACCGGTCGTGGAAACCCGTCCCCTTCCAAGCGGGCCTCAAGAATTATCCTCCCCCGCCAACGACGTGGTTCCCGCCTCCGCGGTCGAAGCCATTCCCCCCTCGCAAGATCGCCGGGAGGTTCTCCCGAACGATCCTTCCTCCAACACCCCGAGAATCCCTTCCCGGAATCGCCCTGCTCCCGCGACCGCCCCCCCTCCGACTTCCATCGGATCTCCTTCACCGAGCCCTTCGGTCGGGAATCGATGAACCGTTTCTTTCCATGTACTTATCCCTAGACAGTAGACCTCGCCTTCCTTCGATCAACATCGGACCGGTCGTCGTTCAACCTCCGGTGATCTCGGCTCCCATGGCGGGCTTCACGAATCACGCCTACCGGCAACTCCTCCGGGAGATCGGGGGCCCCGGGCTTTTGACGACCGAAATGGTCAGTGCCCGAGCGTTCGTGGAAAAGGACTCCCGGCGGGAAGCCCCCCCTGAACGACTCTGGGGCGTGCGGAAGGAAACCGGCCCCTTGGCCGTTCAAATCTGGGACAATGTTCCCGAAACACTCATGGAAATGGGGCATCGGCTCGTCACGGAATACAAAGTCGACGTGATCGACCTGAATTTCGGTTGTCCGGCACGTGTGATTCGCGAAAAGTCTCAAAGCGGCGCCTCCCTGCTGGCTTATCCCGATCGGATGGAACGCTTGATCGCGCAGGTCGTTTCAGTGTGCACGCCCGTTCCTGTGACGGCGAAGATCCGCCTGGGCCTGACCCGAGAATCCATCAACGCCGGGGAAGTCGCCTCGGCCGTCGAATCCGCCGGAGCGTGTGCCCTGACCGTCCATGGCCGCACCGCCGATCAGATGTACTGCGGAAAGGCCGATTGGGACGCGATCGGGAAGATCCGCGAAGCACTTCGCCGCATTCCACTGATCGGAAACGGCGACCTGACGACAGCCCGAGAAGCGGCGCGCGCCTTGCAGGATTTCCCCGTCGACGGCATCATGATCGGCCGGGGCGGCGTGAATCGTCCGTGGATCTTTCGAGAGATTCAAGCTTTGCTCCGCCACGAGCCCCCGGCCCCACCCTCTCTCGAAGAACAGCGTGACCGGCTGTTGCGATACCATCAACTCCTCACCGAACAATTCGGATGGGAAAACGCCGTCTCCAAAGTGCGGCGATTCGCCTGCGCCTACGTCCACGGCAAGCCGGGCGCCCGCAAGTTCCGCGGAGCCGTTTGCCGAGCCGTTTCAGAACAGGAATTCCGCGAACTGGTCGATTCCTTCTACCGGCATGTCGCTCGGCAATCCCACTTGGAAGGGAACTCCTGAACAGTTATCATCTTTCGGCACCGGAAATGCGGACGAGCACTCCGCCGGACGGCAGTTCCTTGCTCAATTGATCGGCGACTCGGTCATCGCGTTTCGCCTGGTTCCCCATGCCCATCATGCGGTACAAACCGGCTCGAGATCGGTAGATCAAGGGATTTTCGGGATCCAGCAGCACGGCCCGATCATAATCCTCCAACGCTTGAGAAACCTGGTCACACTCGGCCTTCGCCTCGGCGCGAAGCATGTACCACTCGCCTCGATCGGGGACAAGATCGACCGCCCGATCGAAGTCGGCCAGCGCTTTGGAAAAATGCCGTTTCTCCATCCACGCCAACCCTCGTTTGCCGTAGAGGTGTGCATTTTCGGGATCGCATTGCAATCCGCGGTCGAAATCGGCGATGGCCAAATCCTCCTTTCCCTGCCAGAGGAAGAGTGTTCCCCGATTGATCCAGCAGCGGGCATCTTCCGGGAGCAACTGCAAGGCCCGTTCGCAATCCTCCCTCGCCTTCGCGAGTTCTCCCAGGGCAAGTCTCGCCGAAGCTCCCAACAAATAGACCTCCGCCGGAGGCGATTCTTGCCGCGAAATCCGATCCAAGTCCCCCAAAGCGTCTTCGGCCCTGCCCATTCCCAGATACAGATCGGCCCGAGCCAGTCGTGGGAGGGCCCGTTCAGGCGCCAAGCGTACCGATTTCGAATAGTCCTCCAGTGCCTTCTCCCATTCCCCCAGCCTTTGGTGGATTTTCCCCCGCTGGTAATACCACGCTGGGTCGGAAGGCTCGTGAGCGACGGCCCGGTCCATCTTCGCCAGGGCCTCGTGCATTTGCCCTTGCCGATAAGCCCGAAGACTTTCCCGACTGAGAAAACGAGCATCGGAGGAACGAGAAAAGAGGTGGAACGAACACCAGGTCAACAGGAACGCGACGAACAATACGATCAGAAGAGAATGGTCCTTGAGTGTGCGCATCTTGGTGCCTTTTCATCGAAGAGCATTTCAGAAAAGATAGCGGGTCCGACCTCCATCGCAAACCTGAAAAGCGCGATGCATGAAGTCCCCGAAGAGATCAGTCGACGGATTCGCGCAAAGGCGATTCCTACTGAATTCTTACCTCTTTGCATCGCCGGCGACGCGAGAAATCGCCGGTAGACAAGAAAAAAGAAAACGGCGCAGAACTACCACGGTCAGAAGTGTCAGAACCCTCTTGCGGACGTTGCCCGAAAGCGACATCCGAACATCATGTTTCCGAGAAGCGACATCCCTGTTTCGGCCATGCCCGGATGAAACTATTTGCTCTCCGAGTGTTCTTGTTTCGACGAATCGCGTTTTTCCTTCAACACGAGAATGGGACAATGTCCCAGATGCACGACCCGATCCGTCACCGATCCGAGCAGCATCCGCTGAAAGACGTTCCGTCCATGGGAGGAGATGACGATCAGCCCGGCGTCGATCTCCTCGGCATAAGCGACGATTTCATGGCCGGCGTCGCCGAGTCGGGTTTCCACGTCCAGATCGCTGTAGCCGTGATCCTCCAGGAACTTCGCGAGCGCCTCGTCGGCATGTTCCAGCCGTTCGCGTTCATCGATCGTCGTCCAGAGGACGCCCGGCTCGGCCGGCTCGATGACCGGCAAAACGTAGATGATTCTCAATTGCTTGCGGTCGGGCACGAGCGAATCGGCTGTTTGCACCGCCTTGAGAGAGAACTCCGACATATCGATCGGGACGACAACGGTACGGTCTTCCATCCAAGTCATCTATCTGACTCCTTTCGAGAGAATAGCGAAACGGTTTCCAGGAGAAGTCTTTATTCATGTTCGCATAAGCAGTGCCCCCTTGGTTCATGCATTGACAGCCGCAGGGCCGGGCTCTCGATGTTCGCCCTGGGTTCACTATTGATGCGACTCTCAATAATCCTCGTCGACATCGGGCGGCTGAATGTCGGCCTGGGAATGGACGTGCTCGGCGGCTCCGGGAATGGAGAACACTTTGTACACGCACCAAACAAGGAAGCCGGTCATGCCGAAAACCGAAACGCACATGATAATCATACCACCGATGGTCATGACTGTTCCTCCTTCCCTTCAGCGAGAAGTTCCTTTTCGGCGAGTTCCTCCTGGGTCTTCCAACGCCTCACCGCGATATTGATGAGAATCAAGAACAAGACGGCAACCAGGAGGATCAAGAGAATGGAATTCATCGCCACCGGATCGTGCATCGCCTGATAAATCCGCGATTCCTTCCCCTCCTTGCTGAACTCCCCGATGACCCAGAAGACAAACACCACCAATAAGTAGAGCGGCGAGACGATGCCGATGATGTATTTGTAAAAATTGGGGATCTTCACTTCCGCGCCCTTGCGGAGTTCCGCCATGCCGTCACGCCATCCGTACCAGAAGGTATGTCCGATGGCCACGAAGACAGCGACGCCGATCTCCCGTCCCCGTCGGAGGGCGCCGCGGCCGTATTCCCAACCGAAGCCCACCGTGAAAAGCAGCACATGAAACATCCCCAGTACGTAAATCGCGAAGGTTCCGACCCAGAAATCGAGCGTGTCCAAAGCCATGAGATCCTTGGAGAAGTGCACGACGAACGCTCCTCCGATGGCGGTGATGAATCCCAACAGCGCGACCGACGACTTGCGGTTCAATCCCAGCCCTTCTTCGAGAAAGGCGATCGCCGGCTGGAGCATCGAGAGCGAGCTGGTCACCGCGGCGAGGAAGAGCAGAAAGAAAAACACGAAACCGAAAAACTGCCCTCCCCACATCTGGTTGAAAACGTTCGGCAAGGCGACGAAGCCCATTCCGAAAGTGCCGGGTGGGTCGGCCACGAACGACTGCCCGAGGAACACGAACGCGGCGGGGATGATCATCATGCCCCCCAGAACCACCTCGCAAAAACCGTTTCCCGCGGCGGCGGTCATGCTCGACAGCGCGATGTCGTCGTTCTTTTTCATGTAACTGGCGTAGGTGACGATGATGCCGAATCCGACCGAGAGAGAGAAAAAGATTTGCCCGGTCGCGGCGAGCCAAATCGCCGGATCGCTGAGCGTTTCCAGGAGCGTCTTGCCGGAAAGGGTGGGGTTCCACATGTACCCGAGCCCGTTGACGAGATTCTGCTCCGGCTGTTCGGGATTCGGCGTCCCCAGGGTGAGCACGCGCACGAGGATGATCAGTGCACAAATCAACAGTGCCGGCATTGCCCATTTGCAGAACCATTCGATCCCGGCGGTGAGCCCACGGTAAATCAGAATGAAGTTCAAGACGAAACTGATCAGCAGAAAGAAGACCGCCGAGTCGAGAACATTCCCCTGCAGAAGGATGCCGACGCTTCCGTCTTGATTTTGCCCGACGAATTTCGCGAAGAAATTCTCATACTTCCCGGGATCGGCGCCGAAGTCCATCCATCCGAGCAGATACCGAATGGCATAGGCGAGGCACCACCCTTCGATGTACACATAGTACATATAAATAATGACGGGGATGAGCATCGCCAGGACGCCGAAATACGGCGCGACGGGGTTTTTCCAGATTTTCCGGTAGATGCCGGCGGCGGAGTTGAAGCCCATCGCTCCGCCCTTGCGGCCGATGGTCCATTCGGCCCAAGCCAGGGGAAGCCCCAAGAAGAGAAAGGCACAAATGTAAGGAATCATGAAGGCGCCGCCACCATGCTCGGCGGCCTGGCCCGGAAAGCGAAGGAAATTCCCCAGCCCCACGGCACTGCCGGTCACCGCGAGAATCACTCCCCAATTCGAGCCCCAATTTTCTTTTTTCGGCCCTTGACTCATACCATCTCCCTCAAGTGTTGCGGTTTCTATTCTTTCAAGTGGACCCACACGCTTGCTTCTCCCCGGACCACTTCGATCGATCCGGAGAAGGGAACGTTTCCATTATAAAGGCTTCTTTTCAAGGGAGCAACAACCGCCGGGGGTCGCTGAAGAAAAAGTTCTTCTACATCCGTTTTCCCCGAAGTGACGCATTTCGAGGTGACGCATTTCGAGGTGACGCATTTCGAGGTGACGCATTTCGAGGTGACGCATT
>CAZWCE010000015.1:64685-95588 GCA_964632505.1 uncultured Planctomycetaceae bacterium
TCGAAAAGCGCGCAAAAAAAGGACGCCGCGTCGAAACGGCGTCCTTTGGCTTAGAGACGGGAAAGAGTTCCCGTGCTTGTATGTATTTTCAGTACTGAAAACTTCGATTCATCAGTTGGCCCACCACTGGGAGCCATCGAAGGAGACCTGCTTTTGAAGCTGGACAAGCTTCGCGTTCTCCGTCGTTTCTTCCAGGGCGGTCCAGGGATTGATCTCCACGCCGCCGGTTCCGATCAACGTGTGGCGGCCTTTCTTGACGATGCTCGCTCGGCTGGCGATCTCCTTGGGGGCGGCATATTCGGGCAGCGCCAGGACGTTGGCATCGAGCAAGGCGGGAAGTTCGCAACCGGACTTCTGAATCAGACCTTCCCGAAAGACCAACGCGGCGACCAGAGCGAGATCCATGCAGTTCTTCAGTTCGGCGAAAACGGGATCGGCCTTGGCCAGTTCATCGTAGCGCTCGGTCATCAACTCGGCCCATTTTTCCGCGGTCAGGTCGGTCCGGTCCGACTCGTGCCGGATCCCTCGGGAATCGACATATTCGTTCTGAGTGAGCGTCTGGACTTCCAGGCCCTCGATATTCCAAACCAGCTTCTCGGGATCATGCGAGACGGTCTGGTAGACGGGCGCCAGCCAGAAACGCGGGGAGATTACTTTTCGCGAACCGGAAAGCATCTGCATGTAGCTGGGAAACCGGGCGATCGGCGCGGGTTCCAGATCGAGACCGATGCGTTTCATCCGGTAATCGGCGGCGACGAGCACCTGCGCGAAACGGCTGCCGGCCGGCACGCCGGTGAGCGTGACCTGCTGCATCCCGAGATTTTCTTCCAGAGCCTGCGCCACTCGGGCCGGGTTGGCTCCCCGCGGAACCTTCCGCATGAGGTTCTGCATGCGAACGAGCCCTTGCTGCGTCGGATCGATCGAGCAGGTGATCACTTCCGGACGTTGGGTGTTCGAGACCCGAAGGGCGGTCGCCAGATCTTCCAACTGCAACACCGGGGCGCCGGTTGATTGTCCCACCACGGTTCCCTCGGCAGAAACGGTCCAACCTTCGGCCGGGCCTACCAGCACCAGATCGTTCTCGCCCGGCTGGACAACGACGTAAGAAATCGACTGCAAACCACCGAGATAGCGAATCGCATCCGGAATCGGGCGCTGCTCCTCAATGCATTGGCGAACGGCCAGATCGATCGACTTCAGAGAAATCTTCCGCATGGGCACCTGCTCGCTCAATCCTTCGGGAATCGCGCTGAGCTGTTTCTGCAATTCGCCGCGGAGGTTCCGACGCTGCATTTCCGTGGCATTGCTCAAAATACCATCGGCATCGATGGAAACCCCGCCGACGGCCGACTGATTCGCAGCCACGAACTGGGCCCGGCTCGTTCCACTAATTGCACTGAGCAGCATCAGCCCGGCAAAAGCCCCGGTCCACCACCGGATCGCACACCTGTTCTCTGACTTGGTTCGCATCATGATGAGTTTTCCTCTCTCGATTCAGATTGACGCCACATCCCGCCCTGCTTCAGGAAACGTTTCTGGCGGACTCAGCTTCTTTCAACGACTCCCCGCGGTCACTCCGTGGAGAAGAACGATTCTCGGAGATTCCGGAAGAGACGTTCAGACTAGTTCCAGCAAAGAAAAAATGAGAGCGGTGGAAACAGCGACGACGACCTCCCGAGACGATATCGATCGATCGCGAGAATCACCATCTTGCCCTATTTCTCACCATTCTTCATATTCACACATCCAATTATAAGCTACAATTCGGCCCTTTACCCTGTAAGAAATCTTGTTTTTTTTCTGCAAAAAACCTTTCCCAACCCCCTCCGAGGCGTCGTTTCCAATAGAAAATATGCAGGAAGAATCACCACCACACGCGATGCAATGAGATTTGACGGCGTGCTTCACTTGGATAACAAGATTTGCGGAATGTCGGTGGCGTTGCCGGAAAAAGACGGCCCCCCATCTTTGGAGGGAATCGCAAAAAATGGGACGTTCCTTTTTCGCGTTTCGGTTTGGGGATTCAGGTTCGAGAAAAACGGAGTTCCCCGTCCACGATCACATGGGTGGCTCGGCCGGTCAATTCTTTTCCCAGGAAGGGGGTGTTTCGACTTTTTGAACAAAGTTCGTCCGGGGAGACGGTCCATTTCACGGCCGGATCGATGATCGTAACATCGGCGTCGGCACCGATTTGCAGCGTTCCCTTTTCGAGCGAGAGAATCTCCGCCGGACGACGGGTGAGTTTTTCGAGGAAGGTCGGCCAATCGAGATGCCCCGGTTCGATCAAGTGCGTCACCAACACGCCCAAGGCGGTTTCCAGGCCGATGATGCCGAACGGCGCCTCGTCGAGTTCTCGCATCTTCTTCTCCACCGCATGGGGGGCATGATCCGTGACGATCGCATCGATCGTGCCGTCCTTGAGCCCTTCGATGCAGGCTTCGACGTGTTCGCGTCCCCGGAGCGGTGGATTCATCTTAAAATTGGCGTCGAAACTTCGCAGCGATTCATCGGTCAAGCAAAGATGATGGGGGGTCACCTCGGAGGTCACTCGAACACCGCGGCTTTTGGCCCGACGAACCGCCTGCACGCTGCCGGAGGTCGAGACGTGCATCACGTGGAGCTTGCCTCCGGTCAGTTCCGCGAGCGTCACGTCGCGACTAACCATCACGTCTTCGGCGGCCGCGGGAATTCCCCGGAGCCCCAGTTGCAGGGAAACCTTCCCTTCATGCATGACGCCGTTGGCGGTCAGGGACGGCGTTTCGGGATGGTTCAGCACCGGACGATCGAACATCAAGGCGTACTCGAACGCACGGCGCATCAGTTCGGCGTTCTCGACCGGCGAACCATCGTCGCTGCAAGCCACCGCCCCCACCTCGAACAACTGACCGAGCTCCGCCAGTTCCTTCCCTTCACGATTCCTGCTCACACACGCGATCACGAAGACGTGGCAATGCCGGGCCCGCGCCGCCTTCTGTCGGATATACTCCACCGTGCCTTGCGTGTCGATCGGAGGAATCGTGTTCGGACAGCAGGCCACCGAGGTGAACCCGCCCGAGAGCGCTGCCCGGGTCCCTGTTTCGATCGTTTCGTCCTCTTCGAACCCCGGTTCGCGGAAATGGACGTGCATGTCGATCAATCCGGGTGCGACGATCTTGCCCGAGGCATCGATCACTTGGTCGCCGTCGGCGGGGGGGACATCGTAGGCGACGATTTTGCCCCCTTCGATTCTTAGCGACATCGTCCGATCGATCGATTGCGAAGGATCGATGAGGCGTCCGTTTTGAATCAAGATATTGCTCATAGTGATTCCGTAAAGAGTCTTCCAACGAGATGAACAAAGCAACAAGCGGGGGAAGGATCGATCCGCCTGAGAGGGACGAAAAAATCATCATTCACGATCGGTCACGTTGCCTGCCGCGCGCGGACCCCTTGGAGCAGCCACAGGGCCGCCATGCGCACCGCCACCCCGTTGGTCACCTGGTCGAGGATCGCCGAATGTTCACCGTCGGAAACCTCCGGCGTGACCTCCACGCCCCGGTTGATCGGACCGGGCGCGATGATCAGGACATGATCGCGGGCTTTTTTCAAACGAGGTCCGTCCATCGCGTAGAGATAGGCGTATTCGCGGACCGAAGGGAACGGTCGGGTGACTTGGCGTTCGAACTGGATCCGCAGCAGATTGAAGACATCGACCCGAGGAAGGATATCGTCGAGATGATGACTGTACTCCACGCCCAATTCTTCCCAACGCGGGGAAACGAGTGTCGACGGACCGCATACGATCACTTTGGCACCGAGGGCCTTCAGGCCCCAGATGTTCGACCGGGCGGTCCTGCTGTGCGCGATATCGCCGACCAGCGCCACGGTCAACCCCTCCACACGGCCCATCCGCTGCCGAATCGTCATGATATCCAGAAGCGCCTGCGTCGGATGTTCGTGTGGCCCGTCGCCGGCGTTGAGCACCGCACAATCGAGCTGTTGGGCCAACAGATGCGGCGTACCGGGGCAGCGATGACGCACCACGGCGCAGTCGACGCCCATCGATTCGATGTTCCTGGCGGTGTCGATGATCGTCTCGCCCTTGGATAAACTGCTGGTGGTGGAGGTGAAATCGAGGGTGTCGGCTCCGAGACGACGGGCCGCAAGGGAAAAACTGAGACGGGTCCGGGTCGAATTCTCGAAAAAGAGATTCAGACAAGTCGTCCCCGTCAAGAGGGGAATTTTCCGATCCCCCGAAATGATCCTCTCTCGGAAACGCTCGGCCTGATCGAGTATCAGGGTGATCTCTTCGGCGCTCATATCTTCCAAACCAAGCAAGTGACGTCTTGTCCAAGCATCGGGGATCGGTCCCCAATCCTGTGCTGCCGGTGCATTCATACTGCCTGCGACCTCATTTCCCTGAAAGCCGGTGAATTCAAACGACGCGGAATCATCGCCGAAGGTACCTCCCATCGAGAAGAACGCCATCTCTCCGACCGCTCCGATTCTATTGATTCTGTCGAAAACGTGCAAGGGTCCGCCAAGAAAAAGCCCTTTTCGACTTGCCAAGATTGCATCCAGGGGCCAAGATTGGTCAGTGACGGCGATACCTTCCAACCTCCTTCGTCTCCCCTTTCGGGAAATTCTCCCCATGAAGCCCCCCCGGCGAAGCAGCTCCCCCTTTTCCAAAACCTCCCCCGCTCCCCTGCTCTTCGGCCTGCTTGTGGGGGGAGTGATGGTGGGAATGTTCCGCCACGTCTTCTTCGGCGACGAAATGTTCGCCTTTCGCGACGTGGCCCATTTCTATTACCCGCTCTTCGAGTACATCCAGCATCAATGGCGTGGGGGACACCTCCCCCTCTGGAACCCGATGGAGAACGTCGGGCAACCGCTTTCGGCCAACGCCACTTCGAGCGTTTTTTACCCACCGAAGCTGCTTTTTTTCCTGCCGTTTTCCTACGACACCCTCTTCCGACTGTACATCCTCGGACATCTGTTGCTGGCTGCGGCGACCAGTTACCGATTCGCTCGAGGCACGGGACGCAGCACTTCGGCCGCGGTCGCGGCGGCGCTGGCATACGCCTTCGGCGGCTGCGTGCTTTTTCAGTACACCAATGTCGTTTTCCTGATCGGGGCGGCCTGGATTCCCGAAGCTCTCTTGGCGGCCCATCGGATGCTCACTCAACGAAAAGTCCGGACGGCTTTGGTGTTCGGCCTCCTCCTGGCATGGATGGTTCTCGGCGGCGATCCCCAGGCGGCCTACCATACCGGGCTGCTCGCCGCGTTCCATGCCTTCCTCTTGTGGAGAAAGGACAAAAGAGATCGCCGGCAATCGGGCGAGGTCTCCGCCGCGAGGCAAGCGAAATCCTGGTTCCGTTTCCGGCCCGTCCTGCTGGCGGCCTCGGCCCTGACGGCGGCGATCTTGGCGGCCGTACAGATTCTTCCTTCGATGGAGATGTCCTCCCGATCCGATCGGAATCCTCACGCCGCACCCCATTCGCTCTATTCCCTCTACGGAGCCTTGGCATCCGGCAAGGGGCTGGATGATCTCGCCAACGGAATGCTCTGCCGCAATCTCGACGCGTACGGTCATGCCCAAAACCGATACCATTTCAGCGTAGGGCCCTGGCGCGGCGCGGAGTATTTTTTCCCGAACATTTTCGGTCGACAATTCCCCACGCACAGTCGATGGATCGAAATCCTGCCGGCCGAGGGACGCATTTGGGTGCCGTCGTTCTACGCGGGCATCTTCACCATCCTGCTTGCACTGGCGGCGATGCGATGGACGACGAGAAAATCGCTCCCTTTGCAAACTTGGCTCACCTGGAGCCTGGTCCTTTCCGTCGTGGCTTCCCTGGGTGCCTTCGGGCCGGTTTGGCTGGTGGAGGAAGCACGGCGACTGCTGGGAATGCCTCCCCTGGGCGAAGCGGCGCCCGGCGGACCGGTCGGAGGACTTTATTGGTGGATGAACCTGCTCCTGCCGGGATATCCGATGTTTCGCTACCCGGCCAAACTGTTGACGCTCGCTGCCTTTCCGCTCTCGCAACTGGCGGCGATCGGTTGGGATGATCTCGCTCAGAGCTCCTTTTTATGGAAAAAGCCGTCCGCCATCGAACCCACGAGTCCCGGAGACACCGCCTCGAAGACACGCCGGCGTCTCGGTTGGCTCGCCCTGATGACCGCGGCGTTCTGTCTGGGAGGACTCGTCGTCGGCGCCCTCCTGTCGACCCTCCCATCCCTTTGGCCAACGGTCACAAGACAGGTGCCCGCCTGTTCGCTTTTCGGTCCGTTTCAAGGGGAAGAAGCCCTACGATCGTTCCTGCAATCGATGTGGCAACCGCTTCTGATATTGCTGGCGGCCTCGGGAATCCTCTTCGCTGCGCGAGGCAAAACGACACTCGCACCGCGGCAACGCTCCTTCCCTTCCAAGATTTCGAACACGATCCTCCGAAATGGGGAACTTCTGTTGCTGGTGCTCCTGGGGATCGATCTGGCGGTGGCCAACGGGTGGATGGTCGCCACCGTCGACCGGGAATGCTTCCATCGCCGCTCGCCGCTGGTCGAATTCGTCGAGTCGGAACCCGATCTCCAGACCGACTCCTCGAACATGGTCCGCCGCTGGTATCGCACTCCGCTCTGGTATCCGCGTACGTTTGCCGAGACCGCTTCCCGGGAGCGCCTCGCCGAAAGCGTCCGGTGGGATCGAGCCTCGCTCTGGCCGAAGTATCCTCTCCTGGAAAGACAGGCGACGACCGATGTCCGCGGGACGATGATGGCCTCCGACTTTCTCGACTACGCCAACGGGGTGCTTCACCGGGAACGGTTTTCGGCGGAAGAACTTTCGGCGATGGCCGCTCCGGTGGCCGTTTTTCCTGAAGGGGTCTCGTTGACCGGAGGGAAGGATCTTGCATCGGGAACGCAGCCTTCTCCCCCATGGCCAAAAGGGGTCGCTCTCCGATGGCCAAAAGGGGTCGCTCTCCGGCAACTCCCCACGGCCCTTCCCCGAGCGTGGATCGTTCACCGCGTCACTCTCGACGATCCGATTCCCACGACGGCGAAGGAGGAAGCGAGAAGAAGGACGTTCGAGATCTTTTTTCCCGATCGCCTCCCAAGAGATTCCGAGCATGCCCCATCGTCCGAGGAGCCGCTTTTTTCGAAGGAGATTCGTGAACTTCCCCTCTCGGAAAGGTTGCGTCGCATCGCTGTCGTGGAATATCGCGGCCATCCTCAGAAAACGGGGCGTTTCGATGACCTCCTCGAGCGACTGACCCGAGGGAACGATTCCGGACCGCTTCCCGGCGAGAAGTGCCGAGTGCGGGAAGTCGGTCCCGGACACCTGACGCTCCAGATCGAACTCGAAGAAACCGCTCTGGTTGTCTTGCCCGAGCAGTATTGGCCGGGATGGGTCGCCACGGGGAACGGGGGGAATATTCCGATTCTGCGGACGAACCGCTTCATGCGGGGGTTGCCGCTGGAGGCGGGCTCCCACCGGATCGTCATGCGATATCGCCCCCGGACGTTCTTTTTCGGCGGGTGCATCAGCGTCGCAGGATGGGCAGTTCTGATC
Source organism: uncultured Planctomycetaceae bacterium (assembly GCA_964632505.1). Lineage (GTDB taxonomy): Bacteria > Planctomycetota > Planctomycetia > Pirellulales > Thermoguttaceae > CAZWCE01. Next base: position 72,232 of record CAZWCE010000015.1, read on the forward strand.
ATGGTTGCAGTACCGATCATTTTATCACGTTCTCGGCGTCGCCTATTCCGTGACTCCGAACGGAGAAAACCTTTCCGAAGTGGGAAAGCGTTCTGAGACCGGCGATCGGTTGATCCCGCCCTCGTTCACCATCATTTTGGTCGCGCATCAACAGGGTGCCGCCGGCCTGCCGAACCAGCGATTCGACAACCGCTTGAGCGATCGAAATATCCTGTGGGTGGCGGCAATCCGTTGCGTCCCAAGTTGCTGAAATCTCGATCCGGAAAAAATTCCTCAGGACGGCATGATCGCGAAAAATCGGCCGCTGTTTCTCTCAAATCCTGTCTATCGCAGCGCAAAGACAATTTTTCTTTGGGAATGAGGTTGCGGATTTCAAGAAAAAACGTAGTATGTTATATGGAAGGATTTTCTACCACTGATAACCCCACGTTCGACATCATTACCCCCGGCATGGGTCCTTTTTTGCCTTCTTTTCCACGAGAGGAAGCGCGTGCCGAGGGGGAGGATTCCGTACGTGTTAAGGAGTCCCGTACTTCGATGGAGCCGCTGAAATTCACGGAATATTTCAAGGAACTCTTCCAAATGGCGGTCCGGATGTATCGCCGGACGGACTCCTCTCAGGTATTGCTGCTGCTGGAAGGCTCGGTCGATTGGAATCGCCTGAAGAAATTGGCCAAGGACACGCCGGTTCTCGTCGCGGCTTCGGAGGAGGAGAATCTCCAAGGTGCCGAAGAGCACGGTTTTTCCTCGGTTCTGCTGAATATGGGGATCGAGTCGCCCGTCTACGACCGCCTGACGCAGTCGATTCTGGAAGCGGTGGCCGACGATCTGCTCCCCCCCGGCTCGCGTGTGGTCGCCATCTACAGCGGCTTCGATCCGAACCTGCTCGATTCGATCAGTGTGATCAATCTCGGCGAACACCTCGACCGGCTGACCGGCCGCGATCTGAGAAAACTCGAAACCCGGGTCCCACTGAAGTCGCTCAAACTGGTGGTCGATTTGGCGGTGCAGATCGGCCGCGAAGGTCGGGAAGGCAAATCGGTCGGGGCTCTGTTCGTGGTGGGCGATTCCCGCAAGGTCCTTTCCATGAGCAAACCGGCCGGATTCGACCCGGTGCGGGGATACCAACGTAAAGAACGCAATCTGGCCGATGCCCGAGTCCGCGAGGGCATGAAGGAAGTCGCCCAGCTCGACGGCGCGTTCATCATTTCGGCCGATGCGACGGTCATGGCCTCTTGCCGCTATCTCGACACATCGACCGCGACGATCACCCTCTCCAAGGGACTCGGTGCCCGGCACTGGGCCGCCGCCGCGGTCAGTCGGTCGACCCGCGCGGTCGCCATCGCCGTGAGCCAGTCCAACGGAACGGTCCGCATCTTCCAGAACGGCGAATGCGTCCTCCGCATCGAATCGCGCCACCGTCGCCCGATGGTTTGGCGGGAATTCGAATTCGAACCCCCCGGCTTCGAACAGTCCTGATCCCCCAGGCTTCCCGAAAGCGTCACACGCCCGGACGCTTCAGCACGAGCGTCAAGTCGAAGCGACGGTGGGAATCCTCATCGGTGAAGATGCGACTTGGCTGAATCCAGAGGAAACTTTCGGCGCGTTCCTTTTCCGGAGCCGGCTTTTCGTACACGATCACGCCCGGACTTTCGGTCGGGCGAAGCACGAAACCGTAATGCGTCGCCAGCCACCCGGAAATTTTGCGAAAGTCGCCGGTGGTGCCTCGGAAGGTGATCCGTTGCAATTTCTGAGAATCGAAATAGTAGGTCAGTGCCCCTGCGATGTCATCCATCGCGGCACCGGTGATCAAAGGAACCCGGTATCCTTGCAGTTTCATTTCCGGCATGGCGGCCGATACCCTCGGCCATCGATCGACCACCCAGGCGGGAGTGATGTCGAATCGTAAAACCTCTCGAAGATCCAACTTCGGTGCTTCATTGTACTCGACGGCCCGCGCCGGTTCCGGTTCAATTTTCTGGACGACCGGGGCCTCCGGAACTTCGAGAGAATCGGGATTTGCGATCCCGCTGGGCTCGGAACCAGCCGAATTCGTGGCCGGCTCGTTCGTCTTATCCACCACTTTCACCGGCGGAGCGGACCAATCGGGCAGGTAGTCGCCAAAATGCTTCAGGGTGTCCTTGCCCCCGATCAACAACATCGGGGCCAAGAATCCCAGCGTGGAAAGCAGTCCGATTTTCAGAATATCGATCCCTTTCATGATTCCCCTCTGGCCGGAGCCGCTCCGCAATGGTATGGTTTACCGTCTGTGACGGTTGATCAGGCCGCGCGTGGCTTCTCGGGCGATTCCCCCCCGTGGCCCTCGTGACCGGAACAACGCAAGAACTTCCATCGGTTCAAAAACGAACGATTCTCTTCATTGATTTCCTGCGTCGAAGAGAACCATAGGAACCGAAATATCGCGAGATCCCCTTCAGATGGAACCTCCCTATCCGACGGAGAGGAAACCATGCCGCCGAACGATCCCTCCCAACGCCGGGAACTACTTCCCGATCAGGCCGCCTGGGTGACCAGCGCCGAGGGAGAAGAAGCCCTGGCGCGAGCCGAACAGCTCGATTCTCATTCGACGGTCGAGCAGGTCGCTCAACTCCGCAAGTCGCTTTCGCCTGAGGAAGTTCATCTCGTCTTGCAGCAACTGGAATTGGCTCGGCGGGGAGAAGACAAGTTCCCCGAGCCGTCCCGGATGCGATTCTCTCCACTCGCCCTACAGCAGGCGACCGATCACAAGATCGCCCGATACAAATCGGAGCGTTTCGTCGGCCGAAAGAACGTGGCCGACCTCTGTTGCGGTCTCGGGGGCGACCTGCGCGCCTTGGGCGAAGCGCTGGCCCGGCAGTTTCCTCCGGGACGGGTCACCGGCGTCGACGCGCAGCAAGCGATGGTCGAACTGGCGGAGTACAATTGTCGCCACTTGGAAAATGTTTCGGTTCATGCCGGGACAGTGGAAGAGTTCGATCTTCACGGTTATTGCGCCTGGCACCTCGATCCGGACCGTCGTCCCGACGGGCATCGCACGACGCGAGCCGAATTCGCCCGACCGGGAGTGGAGACGATCGAACGATTGCGTCATCAATGCGAAGATGGGGCGATCAAAATGGCGCCGGGGGCCTTCTTTCCGGAAAGCTGGCAGCGAGAAGCCGAACTGGAATGGATCGGGCATCGCCGCCAATGTCGTCAGCTCGTCTCCTGGTTCGGCTCACTGGCCCGCGCCGAAGGGATGTGTCGCGCGACGGTCGTGGAGCATTCCGAAGATGACCGGCTCGTCACGCATACGTTCGAGGGCTCGCCGGAAGCCCGCATCATGACGGCGATCCGCCCCGGCCGGTATTTGATGGAACCCGAGTCAGCCGTCAAGGCAGCGAACTTGACCGATGCACTGGGCGAATATTGCCGCTTGGAGATGCTCGACGACGCCGGAAGCTACCTCACGGGCGACCACCTCTGCGACCACCCTCTCTTTCACGTCTTCGAAATCCTCGAAGTACTTCCGTTGGACCGCAAGAAGCTCAAACGGTTGATTTCCGAACGGAATATAGGTCACTTGGAGATCAAAAAGCGATCGGTCGACGTCGCTCCGGAAACGCTTCGCCGCCAACTCAAACTCAAGGGCGACCGTCGGGCGGTGCTGATTCTCTGCTCGATCGACAGTAAGGGGACCGCGATTCTCGCCCGGCGATGCACGCGGAGGTGAAGTGCGATCTTCCACGGAGGGACGCCATCCCGAAAATGCCGGCCAGTAAAACAAGCAGCAATCCTCCCAAGTAGAGCGGATGGATTCCCACACGTTCGACGCGTGACTCCACATCCTTTTCCGACAAAACCCAGTCCGCTTCTTCCCAGCCGGCGGCGGTGTATCGCCATGGATCCTTCCGGTCATGGCGGGAGGTTTCCGTCATTTCCGGTGAAATCCAGTCCGCCTCCTCCCAGCCGGTGGCGGTATAGCGCCACAAATCGCTCTGTCGATGAAGAGAGGCGTGGGCGAACTCTGCTTGCTCGAATAAGTAGAATCCGGCGGTCCCTCCCAGCGCCACGAAAAACACCAACGGCATCGCCCACGGGAAAGAGCGAATCCGGGAACCAACGCCCGGCGGCGGATTCGTGTCCCCGCATACGGCAAAGGAGGCTTTTCCTACAGAAGTTCGAGGTGCCGAGCGAGACGGAGGAATGGACTGACGATGCGTCATCACCATTTTTTTCATGCCTTTGCCGAGTGAAAAAAGAATGGCATCCGTGCCCGGAGGGAGGAGAATGAGAGAATGTCTTTTCAGAGGAGAAAATCAGAGAAGCACGGGGAACCGGTTGGGAGGGGACCGGGCTCCCCATCTGGCTTCTCCTTCGGCAGTATCCATTTCAGCAGAACGAGAATTGCAAAGCAGATGCCAATCGAACAGGGCCGTCGAAGGGAAGCGTCCCAACCCCTGAAAATACAGACCCAGAGATAAATTCTTTTTTTGGGATCGCGCCGACTGCTTCTCTCACGGTGTTGCCGAAATCCTTCACGCCGGCGGGAAAACGTTGCCGGAACGCCTCATGGTCGAAAGGGGATCGCAAGAAAAATCTTCCAGCCGCGCCGCTCCGAATCAATTGCGGAAGCTCGACGGTTCCGTTAGAATCGTCCCAAGTCATTTTCTCGCGATGGAAGGAAACGGGAAGCGGTATGGCGGTCGTTGGACCGAGCGTTCGCCCTCTCCGCCATAAGCAACGGAAAAGGAAGGAATCGAAACGATGAGCGTTTTTTTAGGAATCGACATTGGCACCTCCGGCACGAAGACCCTCGCGATGGATGAACAGGGCAACATCCTGGCCGAGTCGATGGCCACCTATCCCTGCCATGCCCCCAAGCCGCTCTGGAGCGAACAAGATCCGGAAGATTGGTGGAAAGCGACGATCAAGACCGTCCGTGGGGTGGTCGAGAAGGCGAAGCTCAAGCCGGCCGACGTCAAGGCGATCGGCCTTTCGGGCCAGATGCATGGTTCCGTGTTTCTCGATAAGGACAACCGCGTGATTCGCCGGGCGATTCTCTGGAACGATCAGCGGACGGCGGCCGAATGCGGGGAGATCGAGGATGCCGCCGGGGGCCGGAAAAAGCTCATTCGCCTGGTCGCCAACCCGGCCATGACCGGCTTCACGGCACCGAAGATCCTATGGCTTCGCAATCATGAACCGACGCATTTCGAAAAAACACGGAAAATTCTTCTTCCCAAGGACGAAATCCGCCGTCGTCTCACCGGGGAGTTCGCCACCGAGGTCAGCGACGCCAGCGGCATGCTCCTGATCGACATGAAAAAGCGGAATTGGTCGAAAAAGTTGCTGGGACTGCTCGATCTGGACATCGATCTATTGGCACCCTGCTACGAATCGGAGGACGTCACCGGCCGACTCACCCCGGAGGTCGCCGAGACACTGGGGCTCTCGACCGATTGCGTCGTGGTCGGCGGGGCCGGCGATTGTGCCGCCGGAGCGGTCGGAAACGGCATCGTCCGCAAAGGCATCCTCTCGACTTCGCTGGGAACCTCCGGAGTGATGTTCGTGCACAGCGACGAGGTGAAGATCGATCCCGAGGGCCGCGTGCATACGTTCTGCCATGCCGTACGCGACAAGTGGCATATGATGGGAGTGACCCTTTCGGCCGGCGGTTCGCTGCAGTGGTTTCGGAATCAACTCTGTCAGGCGGAAATCGAACGTGCCCGGCGAAAGAAGATCGAAGTGTATGATATTCTGGCCGAAGAGGCCCAAACAGCGCCGGTTGGCAGCGAAGGGCTTTTCTTCTTGCCCTTCCTTTCCGGGGAGCGGACCCCCCACGCCGATCCCCTCGCCCGCGGGTGCTTCGTCGGGCTCACATTGGCCCACAGCCGCGCCCACATGCTCCGTGCGGTCATGGAAGGGGTGACCTATTCGTTACGGGAGAGTTTGGAAATCTTCAAGAAGATGGAAATCCCCATTCGCGAAATCCGTGCCTCCGGGGGTGGTTCGCGGAGCCCCTTCTGGCGACAGATCCAGGCCGACACCTTCGGCCAACAAGTCTGCACCATCAACAGCGAGGAAGGCCCCGCCTATGGCGTGGCGTTGTTGGCGGCGGTCGGGGCCGGTGCCTTCAAAAACATTCAAGAGGCCTGCAAGGCGACCATCAAAGTCGAGAAGAAGACGCCCAGCCAGGCCAAGGCACGCAATCACTACGATCGCGCGTTTCCGATTTATCAGCAACTCTATCGATCGCTGAAGGACGATTTCCAGCGCATCGCCTCGCTCGAATCCTGAAACCTCTCTCCGGAGGGGGTTCGGGCCACGCCACCACACAAATAAGGACGGGCGACGGATCGCAATCCCCCTCCCCCATCTTTTTCGGACGGTTTTCCGACCGGGATGCCTGCAGATGGTAGAATTTCGAAAAGTCCCGACAGACGGATCCCCGCCTTTTTTGGCTCAGAGTTCGACTCCGCAATCATGGAATACACCACTCCGCCTTCCTCTCCTTCGAGTGATCACACCCCCTTCCGGCAGGAATCGTTCTCGCAAAGGCAGTCCTGGATCGAGTGGGGGGGCATCCTGCTCGTGTTCTTTGTCTACGGGGCATGGCCGGTTCCCGACAAAAACGAGCCGTACTACGTGCTCAAGGCGATCCATTTCTGGCATCCCGACTGGATTCCCAACGACACCTTCCTCGAAACCCAGGACTCCCACTGGTTGTTCTACGCCACGTTCGGCCTGCTCTCTTTCGTGATGTCCCCCGCGGTCATGGCCTGGACCGGTCGGCTGCTCACCTGGTCGCTCTTGGCCTGGAGCTGGCGTCGCTTGAGTGTGACGCTCTTACCGGTTCGCTGGCTTGCGGTCGCTTCGGCCGCCGGATTAGCGTATTATCTCGATACTTTCCACATGGCCGGAGAATGGCTCATCGGCGGGGTCGAGGGCAAGGGATTCGCCTATATTTTCGTCTTTCTGGGCCTCGAGGCGATGGTCCGCAACCGCTGGAGACGTGTATGGATTTTCTTCGGCTTTGCCTCGGCATTCCATGTGTTGGTGGGGGGGTGGTCGGTCGTAGCGGCCCTACTCACCTGGATGCTCGAAAAAAAGCGGTTCCGCCCTTCTTTCCTCTCCATGTTGCCGTCCTTGGTGATCGGGGGACTCATCTCACTTATTGGGCTCGTGCCGGCGCTGATGCTCGATCTCGGAGTCCCGGCGGCGGCGAAAATCAGTGAATCGGGCCTCACTGCCCATCAAATCTACGTGTACGAACGCATTGCCCATCACCTCGTCCCCACCACCCTACCCTCGATGTTTCCGCTCCGATTCCTCTTTTTGGCCGGTTTCTGGGCCCTCTTCTGCCGCTTGCATCGCCACGGGGGACCTTGGAGATGGACGCATGCCGAAGAAGCTCCGCCCGCCCGCGCGAATTTCGTCGGTTTTCGGCGCCTCGAAGCGTTCGTGTTTTCGAGCTTACTCCTTGCATCCATTGGATTTGCGATTTCCCTACTCCCCCACGAATCAACGGCGGGCTTGCTGCGATTCTACTGGTTCCGGCTCTCCGACATCGCCGTTCCGATGGGCGTAGCGCTCGGTTCCGTCGCTCTGTTTTACGAAATCCTCAGAATCCGAATTTTTCAAAAAGATGGCCCAAACGCCGAAGACCTCATCGGAAATGTCGCATTCTTGCTGCTGGCCGCATTTCTTTTGATGGCATTGGTTGACTTTTTGATCAATACAATGCTATCATATGGACCATCAGTCCGATTGGCGGCAATCCTGCTCGCATTCGCGTTGGTCTTTGAAATCATCGGTTTCCGGAAACGAGGCAAACCATCAATAACTGATCAAACGAACAGTAATGCCGAGCAGAGCTTAAAAGGAACAACCCGCTGGTCCTTGGCGCTTTTGGGCATGACGATGGTGGTCGCCGTCGTTTTACCGTTGCGTCAAGCACTGGTGTACGCCGAGCTGAGAAGCCATTGGACATATCCCCGCACCACGCCCCAAGGCAGCGCTTACAACAGTTGGATCGAGGTCTGCCGGTGGGTGCGGCAATCGGAAGAGATCCCCCCCGGGGCCCGGTTCCTGACTCCAAGATACAGCAATTCATTCAAGTGGTTTGCCCGGCAGCCGGAAGTGGCGGTGTGGAAGGAAATCCCGCAAGATGCTCCCTCCATTGTCGATTGGTACGACACCATGGAGGATTTTTACGCCACTGGACAAAAGTTTCCGAAGTGGTATGATACGCTTTCAGAAGCTCTCGCCGGGCGAAGCCGCCAAGAGGTGGTTCGGCTCGCGAAAAAGCATGATTTTCAGTACATCCTCGCCAGTCGGCGCGTATGGCTCGACTTGCCGGCGGTCTACTGGAATCGCCATTTCGTGGTCTACTCCCTGGAAGAGCTGTTGAATCAGTCGGAGGAGAATCCGGACAGCGCACGGGCATCTCCGGCAGAGGGAATGGAAGAAAAACCTTTTTTTCCGCATCGATCGGCAATAATAATGCGGGATCCTCGAATACAAAATCAGAACGACCAGATATTTCATCGTCGAGCTGGGACCTCGGCCCTGGAAGACCTGTCTTCTCGAGCCGAGTTGGACCGGATAGTATTTCGTCAGTCGCGAGGCTGACATTTATGGTTGCACGCCGCGGAGGCGTGCATTGAACCGATGTTTCTTTCTTTCAGAAAAGGTGAAAACAATGAAACGCTTATTTTCTCTGTTCCTGATGGTTGTTTGTGCGAGCGGTCTGACCCTCGGTTGCGCCCCGGCCGAAGATACCGGCACCACCGATGACGGCACGGCCACCGAAACGACCGATGACGGCACGGGCACCGACGCCAACGGCGACGCCGACACCGGCGATACCGAAGCCACCGACGAAGGTGCGTAGAGCCCCCAACCGGGAGCCGCTCGAAAAAGCGAAGGCTCATCACCGTCTTCCATTTCGAGTCGATGGCGGACCACATGTTATAGGGTGTTCGCTCGACGATGCATCGATAAAAATGCATGATTTTTTCGCACCCCGGTACACCTGAAATTCCCAGAAGACGTGTCTCGTCACATCTTTGGGATGGCTGGGACAACCCCGTGCGAATCACGGAAATATCTCCGGAAGGAGATTCTTCATAAAAGGGAGGTTTCGCGATCGCGAAGTCTCTCTTTTTTTTCGCGATTCCGGGGCGACACTCCCCACTGCTGGTCCCCCGCTCGCAGCTCAAATTGGAATAGCGAAACACATTCCAAGAGTGGTCCTCGAGCGTTTTGCTCATCTCCAGAGACATTGAATGAAAATATGTACACGTATAGGCATTCAGAGAGCAGGAACGGAAAGTCTTGAAGCGGCAAAGTTAAAAAAACAAAAATGGCAACGCCCCCCCAGAAAAAACACCCCCCCCCACCAGGGCCGTTCCGGCGATTATTCGATTTTTTTTCATATTGTGTTGATTTTGTATGGTGCTTTCCATTAAAATTGAACACAGATCTAGAGATTTGACGATTTCATGGACGATTCACCAATTTTTTGAATGAGAAATTCCCATGAAACGACTTTCCTATTATCAATTTCTCTTCACATCATTTCTGTCCGATGAGGGGCCCCCTCCCTTGCCATCGCGGCGGGGCTGAAACTCCTCCAAGGACACGTTGCATTTGCGCCTCTCACCGGTACAATTCGTACACATTTCGCTCGTAATCATTTAACCTTATTGTGTGTGGTCTTACTTGACATCTTCTCCGCGCTGCGTCGATTCGTGGCCATTCGGTAAGCTTGTCATGCAGCGCGTGGGCCGTTTTTTTGAATGGGACCGCTTATTTTATTCCTTTTTTGATGGGAGGATCTGTATCATGCGTAATCTTTTTCGGCGCCGACCCGGCTTTACGTTGGTAGAGCTTCTGGTCGTAATCGCGATCATCGGTATCTTGATCGCGTTGTTGCTGCCTGCTGTACAGGCTGCTCGTGAGGCGGCTCGTCGTATGCAGTGCACCAACAATCTCAAGCAGTTGGGGCTGGCTTGCCACAACTTCCATGATACCCATAAGCGTTTACCGAACGCTTCGCATCAAGTGGGCCTCTGTGTGGAAATTGCCGAATCGAAGGGAGTCGGCACAGGAAATGAGGCACGGAACCGTTTCAGCTTCATCCCGCCTCTCCTGCCGTTCCTGGAGCAGACCGCTCTCTATGAAGAGTGCCGCGAGCTTCTGCAGCAGGACTCCGTCCCTCGCCCGTGGAACGGCGGAAGCACCCCCTGGGGAAGCGACGGTCGGTTGAATGCCCTGATGTGTCCTTCGGACGGAGCGGTGAAACAAATGGACGGCAACCGGGCTCGAACGAGCTATCACTGCAATCGAGGTGACTACTGGCTCAACTGGGACTGGTATGAATGCCGCGGCGTGTTCAGTAACGGCGAACGCATCGTGATGGACCTCGCCATGATTCGTGACGGAACGAGCAACACGATGATGATTTCCGAGATGTGTGTCGGACGATCGCGTGGCGATCGTCGAGTGAAGAGCGGAATCGCAACCGGTGTTTCAGCCGGAAACGGTGCCCGGCCGAGTATCTGTCTGGCGGAAGTCGGGCCGAACGGCGAGTACACCGGCAATGTCTCCGGCAACGATTGGCAGAGAGGTTGGCGATGGGCCGACGCGCACAGCTGCTATACGCAGTTCCATGCCGTCTTGCCCCCGAACGGCCCCTCCTGCGGAAACAATGCGGAAAACTGGGCGCTCATGACCGCGAGCAGCTATCACCCGGGAGGAGTGAACGCCGTGTTGTGTGACGGCTCCGTTCGTTTCATCTCCGAAACGATCAATGCCGGCGACCCGAACGCTACCGTGGCGGACTTCAAGCCCGACCGTCCTCAAGACTACATGGGCGAGTCGCTCTACGGCACTTGGGGCGCCCTCGGCTCCTCGCGTTCCGGCGAAACGCTTGGGGAATTCTAGCATCTGACGGATCGACGGAATCCGATCGCAGCTCATAGCGCGAGGGGCGAAAGGCCGATGGACATCTTTCGCCCCTCGTTATCGTTTTCTGCTGTGGATGGATCCGTCGCCCCTTATTCAGTACTTCACAACAACGTTCGAAGGGAGATTCATCATATGTTGCAAGCTGTTCGAATTCGTATATTGCTCGCCTGCGTTCTCGTGGCATTTTCTGTTATCCTGACCGGTTGTGGCGAAGAGAAGCTGGACACCTCCTATGTCGAAGGCGTGGTGACACTGAACGATAAACCGGTCGAAGGCGCGAAAGTATTCTTCAGCCCGGTGGACCCGCAAGTCGGCATTTCGGCTACCGGCAAGACGGATGCGGCAGGCAAATACACCTTAACCGCAAATGACGCCACGGCGGAACATGGGGCCGGCACGATTCCGGCAGAATACTATGTGATGATCGAAAAAAGCGAAGTGGTCGGTGAAGCCCTTTCCCGAGAAGAGCTGGAGGAATCCGGCCAATCGTTCGACGAGTCCGGCCTTTCGCAGGACACGGAAATCAAACATCACCTTCCAGAACGATACGCCGACCCGATCGATTCCGGGCTGAAGGTCACGGTCAAGGAAGGGGAAAATCTCGATGTCGATTTCGAGTTGACCGGTAATTGAGTCCCGGCGCGAATCCGACGAAATGATCGATCTGAAGCGGCGGTCCGTCTCTTTTCTAAGAGATGGGCCGCTTTTTTTGTTGGGTCACCAGAACCTTAAGCGGCTGGTATCCCATCGGGCCAATCAAAGCGACTAAGGTCCCTCAGCACCATAGCGAAACATCGCATTTCTCTGATGAATCGTACTACTCTCTGAGAAAAAAGCGGACCATATTCCGGACCACTTCAGGCGGGCCATAACACGGACCACCCCCCGAAGGTATTGGATTGCAATAGACGGCAACATCGAAGTAAAAATTTTGAGAATGCCGACTCATGCGCAAAAAAGAAGGGGCTTGCAATCTCTTGCAACCCCCCAAACGTGGGCGTACCTGGACTCGAACCAGGGACCTCATCCTTATCAGGGATGCGCTCTAACCAAACTGAGCTATACGCCCGAAGTGCTTTGGCCGCAAGGAATTAGAGACGCATGCGCATCCATTTCCCTTCCGCCGATGTATTGGTAGCATACACCAAAAAATCGGTTCCCGCAACCGCCTCCCTCTAGATTTTCCACCATCTTTTCTCCTCCGTTTCTCACCGTTTTCGGTCGTTCCTTGTCGTTCCTTCTCCGACGGTATTTCATCGAAACGCATGGTTCAGTTCCACGGAGGGGACATCTGCCCCTCCAAAAAAACACGAAATAGGTTCTTCTCTCCAGAAACCCCACCAATCCAGTGCTATATTATTCAAGGATCGTATGATCGATTTTTTACACCCATAAGGTGGGAGGGGAGGAGCTGGAGAAGTTGCGAAAAGATTAGGGAATCATTTGCACGGAAAAAAATATGGCCTATTTTTTATTGTGCCGCGAAAGTGTAATTCAATCCCCCCCGATCAATGCAGCCCAGCTTCATGAAATGATTGGAATGCCCCGCCCATTTCCGGGGCGCCCTTCCTTCTGAAAAAAAAGAGGGACGGCCCCGAGAGCATGGAGGGAAGCATCCTACCCTTTCGCCTCGCCCACCTCGATGAGCCTGCCACTGAGAGTCGTACTGATGAACGAAGCATGGGGGTGCGGATGCCGGGAATCGTGCATGGAAATTCGCGACCGGTAGTATTGTTTCCGTGCTCCAGACCATCATTTTTTCCATCCTTTATCGTTTCCTCTTTCGTCGCTCCGTGACCCCACGCGACGTCCCACCGAAAAAGGAAAGACTTTGGAGTCGATCGCATGAACGACCTATCGCTCATTCAGGAATTTGTTCAGGAAGCTCGAGAGTACATCGAAGAGGTGGAACCGACTCTCATCGAACTCTATCAAGGCAGCGATGAACTCGGAGAAGTGGATCCGGAGCTGATCAACTCCGTTTTCCGACTCTTCCATTCGATGAAAGGGAGTGCCGGTTTTCTGGCCCTGAACACGGTGACCTCGGTCACCCACGAGGCGGAGACTCTGCTCGATATGATCCGAAAAGGGCAGTCGAGCCTTACCGTACAAATCACCGAGACCCTCTGCGAGGCGCTCGATCTGTTTCGGGAGATGCTCGAGACAATCGAAGAGACCGGCGAAGACAACGGTTTCGAGACCCAGGCGGAGAAAGTGGTCCGGAAGCTGGTATCCTTCAGTCAAGCCGACACCCCCACGGAGGAGCCGGCCGCGGAAGCCCCCTCGGAGAGTGCCACCGAAGACCAAGAAAAGGAGATGGCCGCGCTGACCCTCTCGCCGGAGATGCGAACCGGATTCGTCCAGGAAGCCACCGATCAGATCGACGGTTCGGAACAGGCCATGCTTCAAGTGCTCGAAGGCGGCGAGGTCGCCGAGCAGCTCCATGAAGCGTTCCGTTGCATCCACAGCTTCAAGGGAAATTGTGGATTCATGGGATTCGCCGATCTGGAGATGCTCAGTCACAGCATGGAAACTGTCCTCGATGCCATGCGGAACGACGAGGCCCAACCGAACGAAGAGAATATCGGGCGTCTTCTGGAATTGGTCGATGTGCTCCGCGACGCGGTCGGCATGATCGAACACGGCAACCCCGGCGACATTTCCGATTGTGCCGAATACATCCGCACGCTTTCTTCCATCATGGATCTCTCATTGCCGGCGAGAACGGCGGACTCCGGAACCGAGAAAAAAGGCTCCTCCGAGGCCACCGCGCCGCAGGAAGCCAAAGCAAGCGGCCCCGGGACGGGTTCGGGAGGCCCCTCCTCGAAAAAAGACCCATCCGCCGCGGCCAAAAAGTCGGTCAAACAAGATATCCGTGTCGATTTGAAGAAGCTCGATTCCCTGATCAATCTCGTCGGTGAGCTGGTCATCGCCGAATCGATGGTCACCCGATGCCCCGCCGTTTCTCACGTGGAAGATGAATACTACAACCGGGCCAAACACCAGCTCCGCCGCATTTGCGACGATCTGAAAGACGTCGCCATGTCGGTCCGCATGGTGCCTCTTTCAGCCACCTTCCGGAAAATGATTCGGCTGGTGCACGATCTGGCGACGAAATCGGGCAAGAAGATCAAGCTGAATCTCGAAGGCGAGGAGACGGAAGTCGACAAGACGGTGATCGAACAGATCGCCGATCCGCTGGTGCACATCGTCCGCAACAGTTGCGATCACGGCGTCGAAACACCGGAGAAACGCGTCGCGGCAGGCAAGGACGAGACGGGAACGGTCACACTGGAAGGTCGCCACGAGGGCGGTGAAGTCTGGATTCTCATCAAGGACGACGGCAACGGCCTCAGCCGCGAAAGGATTCTGGCCAAGGCGAAGGAGCGGGGGTTGATCGAGGAAGACCCGACCGACTGGTCCGATGAACGGGTGTTCAAGATGATCTTCGAACCGGGTTTCTCCACCGCCGAACAAGTCACCGACATCTCCGGTCGCGGTGTCGGCATGGACGTGGTGAGGCGAAATATCGAGAAGCTCAACGGCCGCATCGACATCTCCAGTAAAGAAGGCGAAGGCTCGACATTCATTCTCCGAATTCCGCTCACGTTGGCGATCATCGACGGCATGCTCGTTCGCGTGGGCAATGCCCGGTACATGATTCCCACGCTGTCCATCCGCGAGAGTCTGGTCCCGGAGAAAAAGCAGATCACGATCACTCCCGACGGGCGGGAAGTGCTCCGACTCCGCGAGGAGATGCTGCAAGTCTATCGTCTGTACGACCTGTTCGATCAGAAGCCCGATTCCGAAGTCCTCCAGGACGGCATCCTGATTGTCGCCGAGGACAGCGGTCGCTCGTTCGCCTTGTTCGTCGATGAGATCATCGGCCAGCAGCAAACGGTCATCAAGGGCATGTCCGACTACATCGGCCGCGCTCGGGGATTCTCCGGGTGCACCATTCTGGGCGACGGTTCGGTGAGTTTGATTCTGGATATCGGTTCGCTGCCGGAAATGAAAGGGCAATACGTGGCGAGCCACGCAACGCCCGATGCGGGCGCCGGACAACCAAACGCCCAAGACGCATCGCAAATCATCTCGCTCGATGACTTCCCGACCGATGACGCTTCCGCTTCCGAGGAAACGGGGTCGCCATCTTCGGAATCCAGAGAGCAAAACAAAGAACTGGCTGGAACGTTCTAAACGGTCATCCCTTTTCGCCAACCGAGAGGGTCGAGCAAGAAACATATTCAAGGATAAAGGACTCTTGCGATGAGTTCATCGACGGAACATTCCCGATCCCAGGGAAAAATGTCTCCGAACGCGGAGATGATGAAGATCACCAACCGCGAGTTCGAGGCACTGCGGGACCTGGTCTACGATCGCTTCGGCATCAATTTGACCGACCGCAAGAAGAGCATGGTGGTGGGGCGATTGCAGAAAATGCTTCGCGAAAAAGGGTTCAAAACCTTCAACGACTATTACACCTACCTGGTTTCGGACAAAACCGACAAGGCCCTGAGTGAACTGGCCAACCGCATTACGACGAACCACACGTTTTTCTACCGTGAAGCGGACCATTTCAAGTATTTCACCGAGGTGGTGTTGCCGGAAATGGTGGCGAAGCATCAAGCCCGACACAGCCGCGACCTGCGTATCTGGTGCGCGGCGGCCTCGAGCGGAGAAGAACCCTATACGATTCTGATCACGATGCTCGAATACTTCGGGCATCGTTACTCGGAATGGGACGCCGGTTTGCTGGCGACCGACATTTCGGAGAAGGCCCTGCAACAAGCGCGTCGCGCGGTCTATGACCCGGCCCGATTGCAAAACGTCCCCAAGGCGATCCTGCACCGCTATTTTCAGTCGGGAACGGGAGGTCACTGGGCGATTTCCGAAAAGGTGAAAAGGGAGATCGTCATCCGGAACTTCAACTTGATGCAACCCAATTTTCCGTTCCAAAAGCCGTTCGACTGCATCTGGTGCCGCAACGTGATGATCTATTTCGACCAACCGACCCGGGACCAGTTGGTACAACGTCTGTACAACGTGACGGCACCGGGGGGATATTTGTTCGTGGGGCATTCGGAATCGCTCGGCCGAGGCAAGAGTTCCTGGAAATACATCCGCCCGGCGGTTTACCAAAAAGTATCGTGAAAGAGAGTAGCACGAGCGATGCGCGGCAAGATAAGAGTAGTGGTTATCGACGATTCCTCGCTGGTTCGCCAGATCCTTTCCGAGGGGTTGGAGATGGACCCGAACATCGAAGTGGTGGCGACGGCCTCGGATCCTTACCAAGCCCGGGATGCGATCGTCAAACACACGCCCGATGTCTTGACGCTCGACGTGGAAATGCCGCGGATGGACGGCGTGGAGTTTTTGAAAAAACTCATGCCGCAATACCCGCTGCCGGTGGTGATGGTCAGCAGTCTGACCGAGCGGGGAAAGAAGATCACCCTCGACGCGATGTCGTCCGGCGCGATCGATTTCGTGACCAAGCCCCGGGCGAACGTGACGGCCGGTTTGCAGGAGATGATGAACGAACTGAGGACGAAGGTGAAGATCGCTTCGACGGCGAATGTATCCCACTGGAAGCTGAAACGTCGAGAACCGGTCCGACGCCCGATCCCCTCGGAGGCTTTGGCGGAATCGACCGACAAGGTGATCGCCATCGGGGCCTCGACCGGGGGGACCGAAGCGCTCAAGGACGTGCTGTGCCGCTTCCCGGGGAGCGCTCCGGGAGTGGTCGTCGTCCAGCATATGCCGAGCGGTTTCACGAAGATGTTCGCCGATCGGCTCAATTCCCTGTGCCAGATGTCGGCGAAGGAGGCGGAGAACAACGACCGGATCATGCCGGGAAGGATTCTGGTCGCGCCGGGAGGCAAGCAATTGGAAGTCTACCGGAGCGGAGGCCGGTATCATGTGCGGGTTCACCCCGGCCCGTTGGTTTGCGGACATTGTCCGTCGGTGGAAGTGATGATGCAATCGGTCGCCAAGCATGTGGGGCCGAACGCCGTCGGAGTGATGCTCACCGGCATGGGGGCCGACGGCGCCAACGGGATGAAGGCGATGCGAGATGCAGGAGCACGTTGCATCGCCCAGGATGAAGCGAGTTGCGTGGTTTTTGGAATGCCGAAAGAAGCTTACGAGCGAGGGGGCGCCGAGCGTCTCGTTGCGCTCGGCAATATTTCAGCAACCGTACTTAACTTTTTGAAGTGAGTGGATAACGGAGTTTTTCAATGCTAACACAATCACCGACGAAAATGATGCTGGGCGTCGGAGAATACGGTGCGACGGCCGAACCGGGCGGGCTGATCAAAACGATGGCCCTGGGTTCGTGCATCGCCCTGATGATTCTGGATCGCAATACCCGGTGCGTGGGGATGGATCACATCGCACTTCCGGAATCGACCGTTTCTCCCGACCGAGCGAAACAACGTCCGGGATACTTCGCCGACACGGGTGTCCCCGCTTTGATGGAAGCGATGCGGAAGGCGGCGGGATCGATCTCGCGTCCTTCCGGATTGATCGTCAAACTGGCGGGAGGGGCCAACGTCGCCGATCCGAACAACACGTTCAACATAGGAAAACGGAACGTCCTGGCCACGAAAAAGATCTTGTGGCAATATGGACTCGGTCCGGTCGCCGAAGATGTCGGAGGCTTTCACAGTCGCACCGTCACGCTTCACCGGGACTCTGGTCGTATCGTGATTTCCTGTCCGGGCCGGCCGGATTGGGAAATCTAGTTCATCCATCAACCGAAAACAGAAACCCATCTGCTATAGCACCAGAAGTATCCAGGAGGCTAGGAAAAGATGAAAAACATCGTGATCGCCGACGATTCGGCGCTGGCGAGAATGTTCATAAAAAGGTGTCTGGAAATTGCCGGACTCAGCGATGCAACGTTCCATGAAGCGTCGGACGGAAAAGAAGCATTGGAAAAAATGAAGGAAGTCATGGCCGATCTGCTCGTGACCGACCTGACCATGCCGAACATGAACGGGATCGAGCTGTTGCGACACTTGTCGGCCAGCCCGCGTCTGAGCGGGACTCCCGTGATGGTCGTCACCAGTGCCGGAAACGAAGAGCAGCGGAAGGAATTGACCGAACTGGGGGCTTCGCGCATTCTGTCGAAACCGATCAGTCCACCGGTCATCGTGGAAGCGATCAACAATATCCTGCCCTGCACCTCGGAAATGTAAGATCTTCAGCCAATCGCCGGACGCAAAAGACCGCCCAGGTTCCAGCAAAGCGCATCGCGCGCCACGGGCCTTCGGTCCACGCCGATGCCGACGGCTGAAACCCGCTTGATTTCCGAATCCATCACGGAATAAAAAAACACGAAGCGTGTACCCCTTAATCTTCCCTTAAGAGAGGATTCCGATGTTAGAACAAAAGTTTGGCAACCTATTGTTCGATGCGTTGCGAGAAACGCTCGAAACCATGGCTTTCGCCGAAGTCGTCCCTTGCAGCGGGCATGCCGCCGCCCCGCCTGAAGCCGCGGGCATTTCCGAGACGAACAACCAGGATGGCGGGTGGAAATCTCCCGCCGCTCCCACCTCGGCGGATTCCTCGGGAGATTCTTGGGGAGCCCCTGCGCCTCAGCCGAGCGCCGGCGACTCATGGGGAGCTTCGCCCGGCGCCGCCCCGGCCGGCGATAGTTGGGGGGAACCGGCCGGAGGTCCCCCTCCCGAACTGGCAGCCCAGGGGGCAACTCCTTCCACCGAGGAGGTGGATTTCGACAGCTTGATCGAAAGCGGTGAACTCTGCTGGGCTCGCCTGAAAGTCAACTCCCCGGACATCGATTCGATCTGGTTCATCGCTTCCTCGCAATTGGCGATGGAACTGGCGCGAACGATGTACGCCGGTGAGGAATTGACGACCGAAAGTCCCGTCCTCCGTGATATGATCGCCGAATTGACCAACGTCCTCGGCGGCCGGATGATGCTCCTGCTGGAAGATATCCTCGGAAAATTCACCCTCCAGGTTCCCGAAACCGGCACCGGAATGCCCGAGTTGCCCGACAGCACCGAATCGGTCGTTTGCAAGGTGCTGGTCGACGGATCCTATCCGGTCCTGGCGAGCATGAGTTTCCCGCAGGAATGATCCCCCGCCGTTTTCGAACACGGATCCACGACTGCGGAAGGAATCTCCCCATCCGCAGGACGCTCCTCCCCCACTCCCTGGGTGTCGCATCGCGATGCTCAGGTTTTTTTCTGTCCGCATGGAGGAAGCTTCCTTTTTCGCCGAGGCGGAACTGGCGATTTTCCGCGTTCGTTGTTACAATGGAAATAGTAGAAGTGATTCATGGAACGGAGTCGCAGAATAACCTTAGGGAGGTCATTCCATGAGAATTCAGCCCACCCAAACTCCACGCCGTCGTTTGGTCGGCCTCGTCGCGCCCGCCACCCACAAACCGGCGATCGTCGATCGCCAGAGGGCGGTTCCCCTATTCCTCGCCTTGGCGCTTGCTTTCTCTTGCTGTCTTTCGGCCCAAGAGATCAAGAAAGCGGACGATGCGCCGGAGGCGACCTCCTCGTCCGCCGAAGAAACAGAAAAAGAAGACGGGGTTCGCCACCTCCAGGGCGAAGCGTTCATTACGGCCGACGGCGTTCAGATGTCGATGAATTATTACCCCGGCAAACGTGGGAAAGAGACCATTCCGGTCGTATTGCTCCACGATCTTTACGGCTCGAAAGAACAGCTTGATGATATGGCCCGAAATCTCAATGCCAAGGGAATGGCGGTCCTGGTCCCCGATCTCCGAGGGCACGGCAAAAGCACCAAGCAGTGGATTCGCCAGCGACGAGGTGGCCCGCGGGGCACACTCAAGCAAATCGATCTCGATGCGGAGAATTTCGAGGCGGACGATTTTGCCGATATGGCCCGTTACGATGTCCGTCTGATGAAAAAGTTCCTTCTCTACGAAAACAACAGTGAACGTTTGAACATAAAGAAGCTCACGCTGATCGGGGCGGGAATGGGCGCCTCGGTCGCTGCGATCTGGGGAAAAACCGACTGGACCCAGCGAGGAAAGGCGGCGAGGAATGTCCAAGTGGTGGTGATGATTTCTCCCCACTATTCTCAGATCGCCAACACGATCACCGCGAACCCCTTCGAGGAAGACATCGACACGATGATCCTGGTCGGCAAACTTGACCCGGAAAGTTACAAAAGTGCGATGAAGATTCGTAGCGAGATGCTCGATTCCCAAAGCGATTCGAATCGAGGGTTCGACTCTCCCGTCCCTCTGGGGGCCTACAATACCGAACGTCAGGGAATCGCCCTTCTGGGGGTCACCGAGCTGGAAATCCCCGAAGTGATCCTCAAATTCGTCGTCAGTCGCCTTGCCGAGAAATCGGAACGGGACACCCGATGGCGAGAGATCTGATCGGTTCCATGGTGACCGTTCCATCTTGGCGAATCGTCCTCTTAGGGCCTCTGAATCGCATGGGGCTTTCACCGTCGCATCAGCGCGGCGGGTCTTTTCCCTTGGCCCCTTCTTTCTTCCAGGCCACAAAAGGATATACTGAGAATGCTCTCAGAAAAGGCACCCGGCACGATGCCTCTTCCTTGCCCCATCGTCTGAGGGGCTCGGGCTCCGTGGATGGCCGAGGCATGTTCTGCCGGAAGATCTCCTGATGAAATCGTTGAATCGTAGGTCGATGAAGAAAGGCAAAATATGAATATCTTGGTTGTCGGAAGCGGAGGACGAGAACACGCCTTGGCTTGGAAATTGGGACAAAGCCCACAAGCAGAGCGGGTCTTCGTCGCTCCCGGCAACGCCGGAACCGCCCGGGACGCCGAAAACATTCCGATCGCTCAGAACGACTTCCCCGCGTTGATCGATTTCGCCAAGAAGAACAACGTCGGTCTGACGGTGATCGGTCCGGAGGCCCCGCTGGTCGATGGAATCGTCGACGCCTTCCAAGCGGAAGGGCTGCCGGTCTTCGGCCCCCCCGCTAACGCGGCCCAACTGGAAGGAAGCAAGATCTTCTGCAAGGAGATTCTCAAAAAAGGCGACGTCCCGACGGGCAATTCGAGGGTTTTTTACAACGCCGAGGAGGCGATCGAGTATCTAGAGGCCGATCGCGACATGCCGGTGGTCGTCAAGGCCGACGGGCTGGCCGCCGGCAAGGGGGTGATCGTCTGCGATCACCGCGAACAAGCGATCGAGGCGATCGACCGTATCGCCCGGCAAAAGGAATTCGGCAACGCGGGCGACCGTTTCCTACTCGAGGAGCGACTCCATGGCCAAGAAGCCAGCGTGCTGGCCATCACCGATGGCCACGCCCTGGTCACGCTTCAACCGGCCCAGGATCACAAGCCCGCTTTCGACGGCGATCAAGGCCCCAACACGGGCGGCATGGGCGCGTACTGTCCCGCTCCGCTGGTCGACGATGAGACGTTGCACCGGATCGAGCGGGACGTGCTGGTTCCCACCGTCCATGCCATGAATCGCAAAAAATGCCCATTTCAAGGCGTGCTTTACGCCGGCCTCATGATGACGCGACAGGGCCCGAAAGTTCTCGAATACAACGTACGATTCGGCGATCCCGAATGCCAGCCTTTGCTGATGCGTCTTCAATCCGATCTTCTCGAAATCCTGCTTGCGGCCACCGAAGGGCGATTGGAAAAAGTCGGGCCTCTGAAATGGGATCCCCGCACGGCGGTTTGCGTCGTCATGGCGAGCAAGGGCTATCCCGGAAGTTACGAAAAGGGGTTTCCCATCCGGGGGCTGGAAGATGCCGATAGCGATCAGGTCAAAGTCTTCCACGCCGGGACGCGTGAAGAGGAAGGGCAAATCGTCAACTCCGGAGGTCGCGTGCTCGGCGTCACGGCCCTCGGCGACACCATCAGCCAGGCGAAACGAAACGCCTACCAAGCAGTTAAGAACATCCGCTGGGAGGGAGCCTGGTGTCGCAAGGACATCTCCGACAAGGCGATCGCCGATAGCTGAGCACCCTACGACTGAGCAATCGTAAAACTTTGGCCCTTTCGTGTCTGATTCCTCTTCCTGCTTTTCGCTTTGAGGTCGCATCTCGGTAAAGTCGGGACCGAGCCGCCGGCTTGAAGAAAAGTCGCTTCGAATATGTGGCGATTCTTCAACGATGCCGGAATGCCCTTGATGAAGAAAATCCACAACCGGTCACCATTTCTCCGCCGTAGGAATGCCCTCCCCTATTCTCTTGGAAGCCTCTATTTTTTTATTTTCTCCTGTGAATATAGGGCGAAACTCGTTCTTTTTCGCCTTTTCTCGCTTCCAACCCTCCCTTTTGGCCGGAATATTTGTTATATTTATCCTTCCCTGCATCAAAGGAATTCTTTGTAAGGATAGGTTCCCACCCCGCGGTTTTTTCTTTCCGCCGGAACGGTTTTTTGGCCTCGTGTTTGCATGGTATCGGCTCTCTGAATAGGGAACTTCTCGTCCCCTTGCCGGCCTGATGCACTCGCGGGCCGTTCATGTGACAAGAAGATTCACTTCCCCACCACCATGCTGCTGTTGGAAAGCCTGCGGCGACTTGTTTGTCGCAAGGACGATATTGGAAAAAAGAAAGGACGCTCTTTTTCAATGGACAGCCCAGAGATGAATGAGCATTAGAAAAGGAGCTTGCTAAATGAATCTCGTATTGACCCTAGCCCTGCAACTGACCACCCTGGCCCCCGTCTCTCCCGGCGATGAGTCGTACAAGCACGCCCGAGATCTTTCGGAGAAGACGGGGAAACCCCTCGTCATTCTCGTCGGCGCGGAATGGTGTCCCGCTTGTGTGACCATGAAAAAGAAGACGATTCCCGAGGTGAAGAAATCGAAAATCTTCAAAAAGGTCAATTACGCGGAAGTTGATTACGACACCGAACGAAACCTGGCGAAGCAACTGACCGAAGGGGGGAAAATTCCGCAGTTGATGGTGTTCCGCCAGGCGGAAGAGGGCTGGAAAGTCCGCAAGGTGATTGGGGGAAAATCTCCCGATGCGGTCAAAACCTTTATCGCTCAAAGCATTGAAAAAAGCGAAAAGGAAAAGGCGAGAAAGACGAATCAGGCGGTCCCGGTGAAATAGGCGTTTCCTTCGGCATCGGATCAAATTTCGCTTGGATCCTCCGGGATCCAAAACGAGCGACCTCCGGAAACGACGTTGGCCCCTCCTTATCCCGAAAGGTCAACGTCGTTTCTTTTTCGGCTCTTCACGGATTATAATGGCTAGTGCCGAAGTGCAATGATACGCGAATCCAATTGTCATGCATAAAAAGTGTTCGATTCGTCCCCTGCTTCGGCCGGAGCCATCTTCGCCTCGCACCCGCACGGCCGCAGGCCTCCAGGAGGCGGAGATGGTGGAGGTCGCAGCAGGGAACGCCCCCCCCTGCTTGGGTTGGTGAATCCGAGCCGAGCCAATCGATATCGACGACAA